>CAVOXS010000007.1:0-455632 GCA_963700415.1 uncultured beta proteobacterium | reverse complement strand
GCGTGTTCGAGTTCGGGCAGCTCGCGCCGTCGGGCGTGACCGGCTGGACCTCGAAGAACCGGACGCTCGACGCGTTCGGCTCCGGCGTCCTCGCGGTCGTCATCGCATCGCCGTGCACTGCGCCGTTCATGGGCGCGGCGCTCGGTTTCGCGATGACCGGCAGCACGGCGACGATGCTGGTCGTGTTCGTGGCTCTTGGCGTCGGCATGGCCCTGCCGTACGTGTGCCTTGCCTGGTTCCCCGGCTGGCGCCGCCGCCTGCCGCGTCCCGGGCCGTGGCTCGAGCGTTTCAAGCAGGCGCTGGCGTTTCCGTTGTACGCGACGGTCATCTGGCTCGCCTGGGTGCTGGGGGCGCAGCGCGACAACGACGCGCTGTCGCGCCTGCTGATCGTGCTGCTCTGCGTCGGTTTTGCCCTGTGGGCGTGGCGCATCGTGCGCACCGGCGGCGCTCGGCCATGGGGTATCGCCGGGTTCATCGCGCTTGCGGGCGCGATGACCGTCGCCTGGCCCCTGTTCGCGGGCGAACCGCCCGCGGTGGCCAAGTCGGCCGGTGCCGCAGCGGCCAGCGATGAGCGCGAATGGACGGCGTTCACGCCGGCGGCCGTCACGGCGCTGACGGCGTCCGGGCGCCCGGTATTCATCGACTTCACCGCGGCATGGTGCGTGACCTGCCAGGTGAACAAGCGACTGGTGCTCAACGCCGAAGACGTGCGCGCGCACTTCGCCGAGAAACGCGTAGCGCTCGTGCGTGCCGACTGGACGCGCCGCGACCCCGCGATCACGCAGGCGCTGGCGGCGCTCGGGCGCAACGGCGTTCCGGTCTACGTGCTGTACCGGCCCGGCAAGGAGCCGCTCCTGTTGCCGGAGGTCCTGCAGCGGAGCACGATACACGATGCGCTGTCCACGCTCTGACCGGCGCGGAGCGCGGCTCGCATCCGATCGCCGGCAAAGACAATCCTGCATTCCAAGGGAGGTCGTGATGCGCCTACGTCTGGTTCCGTCCGGTGTTGCCATGTCCCTGCTGTTCGCGGCCGGCGCCGCCGCCGCCGTCGTGGTTGCCGGTGCTGCCGCGCCCGGCTTCACGATCACCGACACTGCCGGCAAGGCGGTGCGGCTCGCGGACTACAAGGGGAAGTACGTCGTGCTCGAATGGACCAATCCCGAGTGTCCGTTCGTGCGGAAGCATTATTCCAGCGGGAACATGCAGTCACTGCAGAAGGAATGGGGCGGACGGGACGTCGTGTGGCTGGCGATCAATTCGACCAATGCGGGTCATTCGGAATTCAAGACTCCGCGCGAAATGAGCGACTGGATGCAGGCACAGGGCGCGGCGCCGGCGGCCACGCTGCTCGATTCGACCAGCGCCACCGGGCGCGCCTATGGAGCGAAGACGACGCCGCACATGTTCGTCGTCGACCCGTCGGGACAGGTGATCTACGCCGGGGCGATCGACGACAAGCGGTCCGCGAATCCCGCCGACGCGAAGTCCGCGCACAACTACGTTCGCGCGGCGCTGACCGAAGCGACGGCAGGCAAGCCGGTCACGGTCGCCAGCACGACGCCCTACGGCTGCAGCGTCAAGTATTGACGCCTTGCGCCCGGTCGTTGCGGCGGTAGCCACCGCCCTGTTCGTCGCCGGCTGCGGACCGGATGCCGCGCGCCCGTTGCAGGGATACATCGAAGGCGAATACGTACGCGTCGCGGCGCCGTTCGCCGGCACGCTCACCGAGCTATCGGTCAGGCGCGGCGATCAGGTCGCCGCCGGGGCGCCGTTGTTCGCACTGGAACGGGAGAACGAGTCCGCCGCGCGCCGCGAGGCCGAGGAGAGGCTCGCCGCGGCCGAGGCGCGTCTTGCCAACCTGCGCAGCGGCAAACGGCCGCCCGAAGTCGAGGCCGCCACCGAGCAATTGCAGCAGGCGCGCGCAATGCGCGAGCTGTCGACGGCCAACGTGAAGCGCCAGCAACAGCTCTTCGCGAGCGGATTCGTCAGCGGCGCCGCCCTCGACGACGCGCGGGCGCAGGTCAAGCGCGACGAGGCTCGCGTCAAGGAGCTCGAGGCCGTCGTGGCGACGACGAAGATGCCGGCGCGTGCCGACGAAATCCGCGCAGCCGAGGCCGATGCCGGGGCCGCCCGCGAGGTGGTGGCGCAGAGCGCGTGGCGACTTGCGCAGCGCGCGGTCGTCGCGCCCGCATCCGGCCTCGTCCACGACACGTACTACGTCGCCGGCGACTGGGTGCCGGCCGGCAGCCCGGTGGCGAGCGTGCTGCCGCCGGGCAACGTCAAGGTGCGCTTCTTTGTCGCGGAGACGGTCCTCGGGCGCCTGCAGCGCGGCAGACCGTGACGGTGACCTGCGACGGCTGCGCGACGCCCGTTGCGGCGACGATCGCGTTCATCGCCGATCGCGCGGAGTTCACGCCGCCGGTGCTCTACTCGAAGGAAACCGCTCGAAGCTCGTCTACCTCGTCGAAGCAAGACCCGCGCCGGCCGACGCGGCGAAGCTGCATCCGGGACAGCCGGTCGACGTCACCGTGCCGGCGCCGTGACCACGCCGCGCGCCATGGTCGACGAGATCGTCATCGACGTGCGCGGCCTCAACAAGAGCTTCGGCGGCCATCACGTGGTCAGCGATCTCGCGCTGTAGGTGCGCCGCGGCGAGATCTACGGCTTTCTCGGGCCCAACGGCAGCGGCAAGACGACGTCGATCCGGATGCTCTGCGGGCTGCTGACGCCCGACAGCGGCGAAGGGCACCTGCCTCGGCTTCGACATCCGGCGCGAGTCGAAGGCGATCAAGCGCCACGTCGGCTACATGACGCAGCGCTTCTCGCTGTGGGAGGACCTGACGATCCGCGAGAACCTCGCTTCGTCGCGCGCATGTATGCGATGGCCAACGGCGCACCGCGCGTCGAAGCCGGCGCTGGCGCAGCTCGGCCTCGCCGACCGCGCGAACCAGCTCGCCGGCGAACTCTCCGGCGGCTGGAAGCAGCGCCTGGCGCTCGCCGCCTGCCTGCTGCACGAGCCGCAATTGCTGCTGCTCGACGAGCCGACCGCCGGTGTCGACCCCAAGGCCCGGCGCGATTTCTGGGACCAGATGCACGAGCTCGCCGCGCGCGGCATCACGGTGCTGGTCAGCACGCACTACATGGACGAAGCCGAGCGTTGCCACCAGCTCGGCTACATCCTCGGCGGGCGGCTGCTGGTGCAGGGCACGGCCCGCGAGGTCGTCGCGAGCCAGTCGCTCGTCGCGTGGACCGTCGATGGTCCCGCGCTGGCGGCGCTCGCGACCCGTCTGCGGGCGCTGCCGGCGGTGCAGCAGGTGGCGGCATTCGGCGCCGCGCTGCACGTCACCGGCGACGATGATCGGCGCGCTCGCCGCCGCGCTCGCGCCGTTCAGGCCGAACCGGGCCGCAGCTGGCGCCGGATCGAGCCCGGTCTCGAGGACGTGTTCATCCACCTGATGCAAGACGGCGCGGCACCACGAGCCGCCGAGCGCGGGAGCGCCGCGCCATGAGCGGCGCACGGCCGCCCCGGGTCGCGATTCGCGCCCCGCGTGAAGGGCAGCGCAGCGGCGACGGCCGCAAGCGCGGTGGTCCGGCGATGAGCGAGATCTTTTCCCTCTCGCGCTGGCTCGGCATCGTCGGCAAGGAGTTCATCCAGCTGAAGCGCGATCGGCTGACGTTCGGCATGATCGTCGGCATCCCGGTCATCCAGCTCGTCCTGTTCGGGTTCGCCATCAACTCCGATCCCAAGCACCTGCCGACGATGCTCCAGGACGTCGACCGCAGCGAGTTCTCGCGCAGCATCGGGAGCGCGCTGGCCAACAGCGGGTACTTCGCCTTCATCGGCGACGCGGGGAGCGAGGCGGAGGCGGATCGCGCGCTCGCCACCGGGCGCGCGCAGTTCGTCGTCACCATTCCCGCCGGGTTTTCGCGCGCGCTGGTGCGCGGCGAACGCCCCGCAGTGCTGGTCGAGGCCGACGCCACCGATCCCACCGCGACCGGCAACGCGGTTGCAGCGCTCGGCCAGCTCGCGCAATCGGCCCTGGCACAGGATCTCACCGGCCCGCTCGCGCCGCTCGCGGCGAAACCGGGCGCGTTCGACGTGGTCGTGCACGCGCGGTACAACCCGGAAGCCGTGACGCAGTACAACATCGTGCCGGGGTTGATGGGCGTGATCCTGACCATGACGATGGTGCTGATGACCGGACTCGCGATCACCCGCGAGCAGGAGCGGGGAACGATGGAGAATCTGCTGTCCACGCCCGCGACCGCGCTCGAGGTGATGACCGGCAAGATCGTGCCCTACGTGATGATCGGCCTCGTCCAGGTGACGCTCGTGCTGATCCTGGCGCGCCTCATCTTCGCCGTGCCGATGCACGGCAATCTCGGCATGCTCTATCTGGCCGTGCTGCTGTTCATCGCCGCGAATCTGACGCTGGGGCTCACCTTCTCCGCGGTGG
This sequence comes from uncultured beta proteobacterium, assembly GCA_963700415.1. GTDB lineage: Bacteria > Pseudomonadota > Gammaproteobacteria > Burkholderiales > Casimicrobiaceae > CAIWHR01. Next base: position 451,175 of record CAVOXS010000007.1, on the reverse strand, counting down.
CGCGCAACCAGCTGCAGGCGATGCAGATGACGTTCTTCTTCTTCCTGCCGTCGATGCTGCTGTCGGGCTTCATGTTCCCGTTCCGCGGCATGCCGGGCTGGGCGCAGGTGATCGGCGAAGTGCTGCCGTTGACCCACTTCCTGCGCATCGTGCGGGGCGTCCTGCTGAAGGGCAATGAATTGGCGGACGTGCTGCCCGAGATGTGGCCGATCGTCGCGTTCATGGCGGTCGTGCTGCTGATCGGACTGCGCACGTTCCGCAGCACGCTGGACTGAATCGTGCAGCCGGGCTTGGACCGGCGATCAGCCTCGGTTCGCACGCGCCTGCCGCGGCTCTTGGCCCGCTCAGTCAGTTTCGCGCGTCCACAAGCCCTGCCAGCCCTCATGCCCGAGGCGGCGCAGCGTCTCGATGTTCCGCTCATAGATGACGGCAGCATCGGGATACGCGGCCACGGCGCGGTCGATGCTCGTTTCGCGCAACAGGTGGAGCATCGGGTGCGGTGAACGGTTGGTGCAGTTCGCGATGTCGTCGGGCGCGCTGCCGGCGAACTCGTAGGCCGGGTGGAAGCTCGCGATCTGGCAGAAGCCTTCCAGCCCCAGGTCCCTGATCGCGGATTCGGCCTCCTGCAGGAAAAAGTGAAAGTCGATGAAATCCGTCATCGCCTGCGGATGGATCAGCAATGTGGTTTCGAGCTCTTCGGGCTTCGTCTGTTCCAGCAGCTCGAGCTCGTGCCTCAGTTCCGCGAGCAATTCCCCGGCCGACGCCGCCGCGGTGACCGCGTAACGAATCTGCCGCTTGACGTGGACGGCCTTGGCGAACGGGCACAGGTTGAGCCCGATGACCGCCCGCTCCAGCCAGCGCTGCGTCGCAACGATCGACGTCGGCGGTGGTCGCCGCATCGGCGAAGGGTGTCAGGACATCGGTCATGGTCGGGGGAGTGGAGGCTGCGCTTGCCACCCTACGCCACGCTGCCCGCGATCGCGACCCGGCCGCCTGTCCACCGGCATGCTGCCCGGAGCGGCCGTTGCCTGATTCCGGCGGCGCATTTGAAGACTACGGGATGTTCGCGTCAAATCGGTTGGCATGGCACTTGCTCGGTCACGGCGCATGGATGATGTTCAACCCCATGGCAGCCCCTTGGCGCTCGAGCCCATGGACGTGCCGACCGCCGGCGGTGACACGGCACATCCGCCAGGCGATGGATACAACGTGCCTGCCTTGGGCCAAGGCCAGCTCCACGTGACGAGCGCGGACGATTTCCTCGCCTCGGCGACCAAGGAGTACGAGGAGGGTCATATCGATCCGGCGCTCTGGGCCAGGGCTGCGGCCCAGTTCGGCGACGACAAATCGCTGGTGATTGCTGCCTATCTGCGGGCCCGCGCGACCGCGTTGCACGTCCAGAAGCGAGAGCGGCGGCTGGAACGGCGAGCGATCAGAGCCAAAGCGAGGCAAGACGCGAGAAAGCGCAATGTCGCGCAGAGCCAACGCGGGACCGGACACGAGAAAGCACATTGTCGACCCGGAACCACACTCGGAAGTCCTGCCGGCCGAGGCTGTCGGAGTCCGGCTCCGGGGCGTGCAGCTGAAGCCCGGATACGTCGCGGCGATGGCAGCGGCAGTGGCATCCGTTGTCGCGGTGGCATGGCTGATCGCGTCGCCGCAGGACAGGGGGCCGGTCGGATCGCCGAGCGTGTCCGCTGCCGCTCCGCCTGCCGAAGGGTCCGCGCCGGCAAGTCCGGTCGGGAGCGCGCAGCCGGTCGTCCGGAGCGACGAGCGTCGGCGCAAGCCAACCGGACGCGCGCCCGTCGCTCGAGGCCATGGTGCGGCAACTGAAGGATGCCGGCAACTGGAACGTCCTCGTGCTCTACGCTTCCGAGTGGACGCGCAAGGAGCCGAACAATTCGGCCGCGTGGAGCGAGCTCAGCATCGGATATGCCAATTTGCGGCAGTTCGACGACGCGCTAGGCGCCGCCGAAAAGGCCGTGGCGCTGTCGCCGCAGGACGCGCTGCTTTGGCGCAATCTCGGACACCTGAACCTGAACGTGGAACGCCTGCCCGAAGCGGCAAGCGCATTCGACAGGGCACTGGCGTTGCGCTCCGAGGATGCGGATGCGCTTTGCGGAGCCGCATTGGCCGCGCACAGACTGGGGCGGACGAAAGACGCGGATGCGATGGCAAGGCGGGCCATTTCCGCCGACGGCAGCTGCCCCGGCCTGAGCGACGGCGAGAGCGTGGCGGTGGTTGCGGGCCGCGTCGGGCCACGCAAGCCCGCATCGCCCGCCGGCCGCTGACCCGGGCGCCTGCTTCGGTTCGCGCCGGAAAGCCTGCGATCGCGGGCGCCGGACACGGGCAGCGAACGCCTCACCCGCGGAACTCGCCTTCCATCTCCCGCCGGAACCTGACGGCGTCGTTCGCCGTGTCGACGGCGACGTCGTCCCAGCGCACGGCCTCGTGCGCCTTGAGCGGACGCAGCAGCTTCACTCCGTGCGCAAGTCCCAGCGGCAAGCCGCCGAGCGCAAGCGAATTCGCGGCGGGAAGCAGCCTCCCGTACACCGTGTAGCCGCCTTCGCCGTCGAGCATCTCGCCCGCTGCGAGATCGCGCTTCGCGGTCGCCACGACGTCGCCGTGCCACCCGATCGGCGCGCCGGTCGGCTCGCCGCGCAGGCCCACCGAAGCGACGCTGATGCCGAGCTCGAGCCCGATCGCGTGATACGGCTTGTACATCGTGGCGTAGCGGCCCGACGGATCGGTCGAGAAGCCGTACTCCCGGAAGCAGCGGCGCACGTAGTCCTCGCCGGTCGCCTCGCCCGGCGCGGAACGTCACGTAGACGCCCCAGCGCAGGTCGCGGAAGACCGGGCGGCCGTCGCGCTCGATGCTGGATATCACTTCGACCTGCCCGGCGTGATGCAGCTGCCCGCCTTCGTCCCGCGGGCGCAGCACGCGCGGCAGATCGTCGACGCCGCAAGGCGGAAACGCGAGGCCGTCCGGCGCCGGCGTCAGTCCCGTCGCGTTCGCGACCGCCGCCATCTCGATCGCGCTCTTGGTTCCGTCGAGAAACGAGTTGAACATCTGCGCGTTGAAACCGCCCGCGGCCACCGTCTCCGGCGTGAAGCCGTAATGGGGCCAGACGGTGTCGGGAGTCGACGCGTGATACTCGGGCAGGTACTTCGTGCCCTTGCCGGCGGCGACCACCTCGAAGCCCGCGGCGCGGCACCAGTCGACCATCTCGCAGATGAGCGCCGGCTGGTCGCCGTAGGCGAGCGAGTAGACGACGCCGGACTCGCGCGCGCGCCGCGCGAGCAGCGGGCCGGCGAGCGCGTCGGCTTCGACGTTGACCATCACGACGTGCTTGCCGTGCGCACAGCAGGCGAGCACGTGACGGATGCCCGCGGCCGGGCTGCCCGTCGCATCGATGACGATCTCGACTTCCGGCGCGGCGATCGAGCGCGAGCGCGTCGTCGGTGACGAACGTGGCGCCGGCTTTCGCCGCTGCGGCGAAGGATGACGCCGCATGGCGTTGCGGCGCCCAGCCGATGCGCGCGAGCGAAGCCTTTGCGCGATCCGGCGCAAGATCGGCGATCGCGACGATGTGGGTGCCCGGCGTGTGCTTCGCCTGCGCGAGATACATCGCGCCGAACTTTCCGGCGCCGATCAGGCCCACCTTGAGCGGACGGCCTTCGGCGGCTCGCGCCAGGAGCATGCGGTGGAGGTTCACGGCGTCGATTATCGCGCCCGACCTCAGCGCAGCGCCAGTGCCAGCCCGAGCGGCACGAAGGCGACGGACATCATGTTGCCGATCAGCACGATCGAGGCGACCTTGCCGGGCTCCTGCCGGTACTGTTCGGCAACCATGAAGTTGAGCACCGCGGGCGGCAGGCAGCCGAACAGGATGAGCAGTCCCCGCTGCGCCTCGTCCAATCCGAGGAGCGGGCTGAGCAACACGGCCATCGCGATGCCGGTCAGGGGACAGACGAGGCCGCCGACGACGCCGATGCGCCAGTCGCTCCACTGCACGTCCATGAGGCGGACGCCCGAGCGAGAGCAGCATCATCGGGATCAGGGCGTCGCCCACGATCCTGAACGTGGTCGATGCCCATTCCGGCAGCGGCGGGCTGCGTCAGCGCGAACGCAAAACCGACGACCGTCGACCAGACCATCGGATTCTTCAGCAGCCGGCCGAAGCGCGCATGATGATCGATCATCCACGCCCCGACGGTGAAGTGCAGCAGATTCGAGATCGTGAACACCGCGACCATGGCGGAGAAGCCCGACGGTCCGAATGCGAGCACGGCGAGCGGCAGTCCCATGTTGCCGCAATTGTTGAACATCATCGGCGGCACGAAGGTCCGGTGATCCTGCCGCAGCAGCTTCGCGAGCGGCCAGGCGAGCAGACCCGAGCCCAGGACGACGCCGACGCTGCCCAGGATCAGCAGCCGGTTGGCGACGACGTCGAAATCCTTGCTCGCGAGCGCGGAGAAGATCAGCGCCGGGGCCAGCACGTTCATGCTGATCCGGTTGACCCATTCCATGTCGGGCTTCGCGCGGCGCGCGTAGAGCCAGCCCAGCGCGATGACCGAGAACACCGGAAGGATGATGCCGAGAACGCGCTCTAGCATGGATCACTCGCCCGGCCCCGGGCCTGTGCCGGGCGGCCGCATTCAGGGCCGCGGATGCGCATGACCGGAGCGAACTGCCGGATCAGGCACCGGACCTGTCCATCGCGTCAGAGGATGTAGCGGGCCAGATTCTCGTCGCCGGCAATGCCCTTGAGCCTCGCGTCGACGTAAGCGGCGTCGATCGTGAACGATTCGCCGGTGTGCCGCGTCGCGTGGAACGAAAGGTCGTCCAGCAGGCGTTCCATCACGGTATGCAGGCGGCGCGCGCCGATGTTCTCCTGCCGCTCGTTGACCGCGAACGCGATCTCCGCCAGTCGCCGAATGCCGTCGGGCCGGAAGTCGAGGTGCACGTTTTCCGTGGCGAGCAGCGACTGGTACTGGCGGACGAGGCAGGCGTCGGTCGCCGTGAGGATCTGCTCGAAATCGTCGACCGACAAGCGGCGACAGCTCGACGCGGATCGGAAAGCGGCCCTGCAGCTCGGGGATCAGATCCGACGGCTTCGAGAAATGGAACGCGCCCGAAGCGATGAACAGGATGTGGTCGGTGCGGACCATGCCGTGCTTGGTCGACACCGCGGTGCCCTCGACCAGCGGCAGCAGGTCGCGCTGCACGCCCTGGCGCGAAACGTCGGCGCCGTGGGTCTCCTGCCGGCTCGCGATCTTGTCGACCTCGTCCAGGAACACGATGCCGTTCTGCTCGACGGAGGCGAGCGCTTTCGCCTTCATGTCGTCGTCGTTGATGAGCTTCGCGGCTTCCTCCTCGGTCAGTGTCTTCAGCGCCTCCGTGACCGTCATCTTCTTCAGCTTGCGCCGCGCGCCGCCCATCTGCTGGAACATCCCCTGCAGCTGGCTCGTCAGATCCTCCATGCCCGGCGGCGCCATGATCTCCATCTGCGGCGAGAGCAGCGAGACCTCGACTTCGACTTCGCGATCGTCGAGCTTCCCCTCGCGCAGCATCTTGCGGAACTTCTGCCGCGTCGTCGAGTCCGTCGGCTGCATGTCGTGCAGGTTGACCTCGCGCGCCGGGGGCAGCAGGACGTCGAGCAGCCGCTCCTCGGCGGCATCGGCCGCCCGGTCGCGGACCTTGCGTGCCTCGGCTTCGCGCGTCTGCTTAAGCGCGGCCTCGACGAGATCGCGGATGATCGTGTCGACGTCGCGGCCGACGTAGCCCACCTCCGTGAACTTGGTCGCCTCGACCTTGATGAACGGCGCTTCGGCCAGGCGGGCGAGCCGGCGCGCGATTTCGGTCTTGCCGACGCCGGTCGGGCCGATCATCAGGATGTTCTTCGGCGTGATCTCCTGCCGCAGCGGCTCGGGCACCTGCTGGCGGCGCCAGCGGTTGCGCAGCGCGATCGCGACCGCCCGCTTCGCCGCGTCCTGCCCGACGATGTGCTTGTCGAGCTCGCTGACGATTTCGGAAGGGGTCATGTGCGACATCGGCATCCTGCGACAGGTGGCAAACGGTCGCCGCGATGCGGCGACTCGCGCATTCTACCGCGACCTGCGCGCATGACCGTTCACCTGCGTCGCTGCACCGCGCCGCCGGTCACGCCGCCGCGAGAATTCGCCAGCGCGCCGGGCATCGCTTATGATGCGCATCCACCAATGGATGCGCGGTACCGTGACGCGGGGCGCGCGACCAACCCATCGTACCCTCCGAGGAGGCAGCATGAAACGGGCTCTTTCCTGCATCGCGATCGTGTCGCTGTTCGCCGGCTGCGCCTCGATGTCCTCGTCGGGACCGTCGGCGGTCGCCGATCTCGCGCCGACCAGGGAAAGCAAGGCCGCGGGGACCGTGACCTTCACGCAGAAGGGCGACCGGGTCGTTGTCCACGCCAGGGTCTCGGGGCTCGCCCAGGGCACGCACGGCTTCCACATCCACGAGAAGGGTGATTGCAGCTCCGGCGACGGGATGAGCGCCGGCGGCCACTTCAATCCGCTCGGCAAGCCGCACTCGTACCCGACGGTCGCGGACCGGCATGCCGGCGACATGCCGATGCTGGCCGCCGATGCCGCCGGCAACGCGGTGCTCGACGCCGAGCTGGACGTGATCACGATCGGCGGAGGCGCGACGGATATCGTCGGCAAGGCCGTGATCGTGCACAAGGACGGCGACGACTTCAAGACGCAGCCCACGGGCAACGCCGGCGCCCGTGTCGCCTGCGGGGTCATCCGCAAGTCCTGATCGCGGAGCACATGTGGCGTCCTCCTGTCGATCATGGCCACCTGCGCGGCAAAGCTGCGGGCACCGGCTTCGCCAAGGCATGCACCCTGTGCCGGCGATGGTCCTGGCGGCGGCAATCGCAGCTTGCGCGTCGGCCGACGACAAGGATGCGCGCGGATCCGGGTCGGCGAGCGCGACCGGCGCGCGGATCGCGCCGATCGCCGGCGCCGTCGGACATGGGCTCATCACCTTCCGGCCCTACGACGGGGGCCTCACGATGAACGCCGAGATCGGCGGCTTCAGCCCGGGACCGTACCGGATCGTCATTCATGCGAACCCGGTCTGCACGTCGCCGAACGGGTTTTCGGCCGGGCCGCCGCTCGTGCTGCCGGAAACCGGCGCGCCGGTGATCGTTGCGATGAATATTCTCCATCAGGGCACGGCAAGCCTGATCACCCGGGTCCCGGGGCTTGCCCTGAGCGGCCCCGCGGGCATCGAGGGCAGGTCCGTCGTGCTGCATGCCGGTCGGTCCGGATCGCTCGACGCCTCGCCCGGGGTTGCCAACGACCGGGCGGCCTGCGGCGTGATCGGTGCCATACCTTCATTCATCTTCTGAACACGTTCCCCATTCCCGCCACGCAACGGGCCACCTCCGGAGTCACGATGGGCTTTCTCGCAGGCAAGAAGATCCTGATCACCGGCATTCTGTCGAATCGTTCGATTGCCTATGGCGTCGCGCAGGCCTGCCACCGCGAGGGCGCGACGCTCGCCTTCACCTACGTCAACGACGAACTCAAGGACCGGGTCGTCAAGATCGCCGCCGAGTTCGGATCCGTGCCGGTGTTGCCCTGCGACGTGACGAAGGATCAGGATGTCGACGCGCTGTTCGGGGCCCTCGGCACCGAGTGGGGTGCGCTCGACGGGCTGCTGCACGCCATCGCGTTCGCGCCGCGCGAGGCGCTGTCCGGCGATTTCCTGAATGGCATGTCGCGCGCCGCGTTCGCCATGGCGCACGATGTCAGTTCGTACAGCTTCGCGGCGCTCGCCAAGGGGGCGCGGCCGCTGTTGCAGGGGCGCAAAGGCGCACTGCTGACGCTCTCGTATCTCGGCGCGATGCGGGCGTTGCCCAACTACAACGTGATGGGCCTCGCGAAGGCCAGTCTCGAGGCGAACGTCCGTTATCTGGCATCCTGCCTCGGCCCCGAGGGCATTCGCGTCAACGGCATCTCGGCGGGACCGGTGAAGACGCTCGCGGCCGCCGGCATCGGCGGTTTTTCGAAGATCTTCCGGTTCGTCGAAACGAACGCGCCGCTGCGCCGCAACGTCACGATCGAGGAGATCGGCAATGTCGCGGCCTTCCTGCTGTCGGACCTCGCGAGCGGCGTCACCGGCGAGATCACGTACGTCGATAATGGTTTCTCGACCGTGGCCGCGGGACTCAACGACGCCTGACCCGCGGGGCTGGCGCGCAGCGATGGCGTTGCCGCGATGACCGCCGCGACTGCGCGGCTCGACGCCGCCATCATCGGTGGCGGGCACAACGGGCTCACCTGCGCCGCCTATCTGGCGGGGTCCGGGCTGTCGGTTTGCGTGCTCGAGCGTCGCGCGGTCCTGGGTGGCGCGGCGGTCACCGAGGAATTTCATCCCGGCTTTCGCAATTCGACGGCGAGCTACACGGTCAGCCTGCTCAATCCCAAGGTGATTCGGGACCTGCGCCTCGCGCAGCACGGGCTCGTGATCGTCGAGCGGCCGTTCGCGAACTTCCTCCCGTTGCCGGACGGCGGACATCTCAAGGTCGGCGGCGGGCTCGCGGCCACGCAGGCGGAGGTGGGGCGGCACTCGCGGCGCGACGCGCTGCAGCTTCCCGGGTATTACGCGATGCTGGACCGCGTCGCCGACGTCCTGCGCGAACTCGTGCTCGAGACGCCGCCGGCCATCGGCGGCGGCATCGGTGCGATGCTGGACGCATGGAAGGTCGCGCGGCGCTTCCGCGCCCTCGACCTCGCGGGCCGGCGCGACGTGCTCGACCTGTTCACGAAGAGCGCGGGCGAGGTGCTCGACCGCTGGTTCGAGTCCGCCCCGATCAAGGCGGCGCTCGGCTTCGACGCGGTCGTCGGCAATTTCGCGAGCCCGTATACGCCGGGGTCGGCCTACGTGCTGCTGCACCACGTGTTCGGCGAGGTGAACGGCAAGCGGGGGCAGTGGGGCCACGCGCGCGGCGGGATGGGCGCGATCACGCAGGCGATGGCGGCGGAATGCAGGGCGCGCGGCGTGGTGCTGCGCACCGGCGCCCCGGTCGCGCGGGTGATCGTCGAGGCCGGGAAAGCCACCGGCGTCGAGCGTTGTCCGACGGCGAGATCGTCCGCGCGCGTTGCGTGATCGCGAACGTCAATCCGAAGCTGTTGTTCGAGCGGCTGGTCGCGCCCGCGGACCTGCCCGACGATTTCAGGGCACGCATCGCCGGCTATCGTTGCGGATCCGGCACGTTCCGGATGAACGTCGCGCTGTCCGCGCTGCCCGACTTCACGGCGCTGCCCGGGGCGGATGCGCTTCCGCATCACGCGAGCGGCATCGTGATCGCGCCGTCGCTCGCCTACATGGAGCGCGCGTTCTTCGATGCCAGGACCCGTGGCTGGTCGGCCGCACCGATCGTCGAGATGCTGCTGCCGTCGGTCGTCGATGACCTGCTCGCCCCGCCCGGCATGCACGTCGCTAGCCTGTTCTGCCAGCACGCGAATCCGGACCTCGCGCAGATCCTTCCCGGCAGGAGCTGGGACGATGCACGCGATGAGGTCGCGGATCTGATGATCGAGACCGTCGATCGCGTCGCGCCGAATTTCAAGGCGAGCGTCCTTGGCCGCCGGGCATTGACACCGCTCGATCTGGAACGCGATTTCGGTCTCATCGGCGGCGACATCTTCCACGGTGCGCTCGGGCTCGACCAGCTGTTCTCGGCACGCCCGGTGCTTGGTCACGGCAACTACCGCGCGCCGGTACGCGGACTGTATTTGTGCGGAGCCGGAACGCACCCGGGCGGCGGCGTGACCGGCGCTCCCGGGCACAATGCGGCGCGCGAGATCCTGAGGGATGCGCGGCGCCGCCGTTTCTGAATAAAGCCGAAGTCAGCCGATAAGCCGGGTTCTGTTACGGCGCTTGCGCGCTATGGCCGTCATTCCTCTAGGCGCATCGTTGCCGATGCGCTCAAGCCACCTACCCGCGGACTAGACGAGCAGCCTGTGTTGCCAAATGCGCGTCCGCCTACTTGGTGTTGCTCCGGATGGAGGTTGCCGCGTTTCACCCGCCGCGGTTTGACCCGCGGCGACTCGTCTCTGTGGCCCTGTTCCTCGCCTTCGTCATCCGCGCTGGCGGCGACTTATCGCGGCCGGGCATTACCCGGCATCCTGCTCTGCGGAGCCCGGACTTTCCTCCCCCCGGTTTCCCGGGCGGCGACGGTCTGGCTGGCTTCGGTCAACTAGGATAGCATCCGGGCCGCAAGGTTCCCCATCGGCGTCGAGGGGAGCAGACAGGCAACGATTCCGCCGACTCGCCGACGCCGATGGATCCGGCGTCAGAAACGTCACGTATCCGATCCCGGTGCCGATACGCGCCAGAACACCGTCTCGCCCGCGCGCAACGGCACGACCCCGCCTTCGCCGAAGGGATATTCGGCCGGCACGGTCCAGGTCTCGCGCCTGAGCGTCACCGTGTCGTCGTTGCGCGGCAGTCCGTAGAAATCCGCGCCGTGATGGCTCGCGAAAGCCTCGAGCCGATCGAGCGTTCCGGCGGCTTCGAACGCCTCGGCGTACAGCGCGAGCGCAATGGGCGCCGTGTAGCAACCTGCGCAACCGCACGCGTTCTGCTTCGTTGCCGTCGTGTGCGGCGCGGAGTCCGTGCCGAGGAAGAACTTCGCGTTGCCGCCGGTCGCCGCGGCAACGAGCGCGCGCCGATGCCGTTCGCGCTTGAGTATCGGCAGGCAGTACAGGTGCGGGCGGATGCCGCCGGCGAAGAGCGCGTTCCTCGAATAGAGCAGGTGCTGCGGCGTGATCGTGGCCGCGATGCCGGGACCGGACGCAGCGACGAATGCGGCCGCCTCCTCGGTGGTAATGTGCTCGAGCACGATCCTGAGGCCCGGGAAATCGCGCACGATCGCCGTCAGCGAGCGTTCGACGAAGACGCGCTCGCGGTCGAAGATGTCGATGTCGGGGGCAGTGGCTTCACCATGCAGGGACAGCACGACGTCATGGGCCTGCATCGCCTCGAGCACGGGGTAGATGCGCTGTAGCGCGGTGACGCCGGAGTCCGAATTGGTGGTCGCCCCCGCCGGGTAATATTTGATCGCGTGGACGAAGCCCGATGCCTTCGCTCGCGCAATCTCGGCGGGACTCGTATTGTCCGTGACGTAGAGCGTCATCAGCGGCAGAAAGCGGGAGCCTGCCGGAAGGGCGGCGAGGATGCGCCCGCGGTAAAGGCGCGCGGCCTCGGTCGTCGTCACGGGAGGCCGGAGGTTTGGCATGACGATTGCTCGCCCGAATACGGCGGCCGTTGCGGCCAGGACTCCGGCCATTGCCGGTCCGTCACGCAGGTGGACGTGCCAGTCGTCCGGACGGGCCAGGGTCAGCGTCGGCGCAGCGGGGGAGGGCATGAGTGTGCAATGGCCTTGTTTTTCCTCGATTATACGTTCCCGGGGGGTGCCGGTCCGGCGCCCGGGCGCGGGTCGGCGCCATTGATGGTCGCGAATGCAGCCGGCGCGCTATAATGGCCGATTTAGTGCAGACAGTGATTCCGGGCGAACGGCAATTGCCCGGCGGCCCGGGCGGTGGCTCGCGCCACTCACCGGCGGCGTTCCAGAAGAGGTCAGAGGACAGCATGGCAGCGAAGCAAGCAACCGCAAGCGCGACAGCCACCAAGAAGGTGAAGATCCTCACCGAGGCGGATCTGCTGAAGGCGCCCGACAAGGACTACATGAATGACGCGCAACTCGCCTTTTTCAGGCAGCGCCTGATCGAGCTGCGTGACCAGTTGCTGCAGAACGCGGATGACACTGGCGAGCACTTGCGCGAGAACGAGACGACAACCGACCCTTCCGACCGGGCGACGCTCGAGGAGGAGTACACGCTCGAGCTGCGCACGCGCGATCGCGAGCGCAAGCTTCTGAAGAAGGTGGAGAAGTCGATCAAGCTGATCGACGATGGCAGCTATGGGTATTGCGAGGAGACCGGCGAGCCCATCGGCATCCCGCGCCTGCTCGCGCGCCCGACGGCGACGCTATCCCTCGAGGCCCAGGAACGCCGCGAGCGCGTGCAGAAGCTCTACGGAGACTGACCGGCCTGACGCCCGATTGCCGGCGCGGGCCGCGGGAGCGCGCCGCAGTCGCGGCGCGTCCATCCGCAAAGTCCCCGCTACAGTCCGAAGGCCGCCTTGTGCGTGAGGCCGCCGGCCATGAAGAACAGCATCGGTATCGACAGCATCGTATTGGCGCGCGAGGTGAGCAGCGCGATCCGGCGCGCCTTGTTCTTCTCCTCGTCCGTCGCGGGCTTCATGCCCAGGATCTTCTGCTGGTTGGGCCAGATCAGCACCCACACGTTGAGCAGCATGATCGTGCCGAGCCACGCGCCGATGCCGATTCCCGCATAGCCCGGCGCCAGCAAGAAGGCGCGCCCGAAGTTGGGGCCGAGCAGCGCGGCGCCCGCAAGCCAGGTTACGACCGCTGCCCAGCGAAAATAGAGCAGCGCCAGCGGCGCGACGTGCTTGGTGATGCCCGCCCCCGTGCCGTCCGCGTTGGCCGCCTTGAGCGCGGGGACCTGCACGAAGTTGAAGTAGTAGAGGAGACCGACCCACATGATGCCGGCCAGAAAGTGGAGCCACCGCGCGAGCATGGGTACGTAATCCATGTCTGTCGCCTCCGTCACATCAGGAAAATCTTGACTGCGGCATAGAGAATGGCCGTCAGGACCAGGCCGGAGATGATCGTGCCCCAGATCGAATCAAGCGGGTTCTTCATCGTCACCCTCCTCGTCTTGCCGCATTGCGATGATGCCGCAGATCATTCTAGCGACTGCAACCCGATCGGGCCACCAGGATCGGCGGAATTGGCGGCGGGCTCGCCGCGATGTGCTGCTCGCTGCGCCGACTGCAATGCGGGTGCTGCGCCGCTGGCGGGACGAACCTCGCCGCTTGTGGGAAGGCTATGACGGGAACATAATTCCCCCTTCCGCTTCCGGAACCGGGAGGTCGGCTGCGCTCCTTTGCTGTGGGGCGGCTGATGCGCCGGCCGCGAACCCGATACCCGAATGGCCTTCTTCTCGAGACCGCCGACAAGGAAAAAAAAGCCGGACCCGGCCAAAGCCGACGTCGGCTCCGCTGCCGGATCCGGCGGGGCGGGCGGTCGTGCCCCATCCGCTCGCGAACTTGCAGCGCACGCGGCGGACAGGGGTGGCCGCCGGCATGTGGAGCCGGCTGGCGATGATCTCACCGTAACCGGCGCGAGCCTTGTCCAGTGGACCCCGGCACAATCGTCCTTCGAGGTCGCACAGGCCAATCCAGGGTTGTGCGCCGTACTCGAGAACGCCGCGCTTCGTTATGCCGGAGGCCAAACCGCCGACGCCCGCCGGGAACTCGAAGAGGGCATCGAAAACGACACCGACACCAAGCTTTCGGTGCTCGCCTGGCTCGCGCTGTTCGATGTGCTGCAGCGCCAGGGCGACAAGGCGGCGTTCGACCGGCTCGCGCTGCTGTACGTCGTGCAGTTCGAGCGATCGGCGCCCGCATGGGAGGCGGGCGAAGAGCCAGGTCCGACGCGGCGCGTGTTCGGCGGCACCGTCGCGGTGACCGGGCGGCTGACCGCGACCTCGGCGACGCAGATCGAGGGTATCCGGCGCGCGATAGCACGGCAGTCGCACGGGGCGCGGCTCGATCTCGCCTCGGTGACCGATTTCGACGACGATGGAGCGCGCCTGCTCGCCAGGGCGTTGGCCGATGCAAGGCGGGCGGGGCTGGGAATGCGGCTGCAGGCGGGGACCAAACTGGCCGGCGCGCTGACTGCAGCGATTAAGAACGGCCGGGATGCGGGCGAGGGCGCGTGGCTGTTGTCGCTCGAGATCCTCCAGTGGGCAGGCGACCGCGCGGCGTTCGAGGATCGCGCGATCGAGTTTGCCGTGGCGTTCGAGCTTTCGCCTCCCTCCTGGGAGGAGTCGCCGATGCTCCCGGGCGCGGCGGAGGGCAAGACCGCGGCGCCGGCACCGGGCGCCGTCGACGCGTCCGAGCCGGAAATGCTGAAGTGGTCGGGCGTAATGGCTGGAACGCTCGCGCCCCAGCTTGGGCGGCTCGCCGATGCCACGCATGCGCAGCAGGTGATTCCCGTCGACATGAGCGAGGTCGAGCGGATCGATTTCGTCTGTGCCGGTGCGCTGCTCAATCTGATCAATCGTATCGAAGCGCAGCGCAAGGCGGTGCAGATCGTCGGCGCGTCGCCGATCATCCGGGCGCTGTTGCTGCTGATCGGCGTTTCTCCGCGCCACTTCGTCAAGAAACCACAATAGCCGCTGCGACGGGACACTGGCAGCCCGCCTTGTCGCGCGGCTCTCCGGACATGGACACATTCCACGGCACCACGATTCTCTCGGTTCGGCGTGAGGGCACGGTCTCCCTCGGCGGCGACGGCCAGGTGACGCTCGGCAACGTGGTGATCAAGGCGACTGCGCGCAAAGTGCGGCGCCTGCACAATGACCGCGTGCTCGCCGGCTTTGCCGGCGCGACCGCCGACGCCTTCACGTTGTTCGAGCGCTTCGAGGCGAAGCTCGAAAAGCATCAGGGCCAGCTCGCGCGCGCGGCGGTCGAACTCGCGAAGGACTGGCGCTCGGACCGGATCCTGCGTCGCCTCGAGGCGATGCTCGCTGTGGCCGACCGCAGTGCGTCACTCATCATCACTGGCACCGGCGACGTGCTCGAGCCCGAGTTCGGCATCGTCGCCATCGGATCGGGCGGACCCTACGCGCAAGCGGCGGCGCGGGCATTGCTCGAGCACACGGCACTTTCGGCGGCAGACATCGTCAAACGGAGTCTGACCATCGCGGGCGACCTTTGCATCTACACGAACCAGAACCACGTGATCGAGACCCTGGAGCGCGACGCTTGAACGGGCCGTCCACGGACTGTGATGTCGTCATTGTCGGCGCCGGACTGGTGGGGCTGGCGCTTGCGCCGGCGCTCGTCAGGTCCGGCCTTTCGGTCGCGCTGGTCGATCGTGCCGGCGTGACGACGCCGGAGCCACCCCCGGACGGTGGGGGCTGGGACGCGCGCGTCTATGCGATCAGCCCCGGCAGCGCCGCGTTCCTGCGCGCCATCGGCGCGTGGCAGCATGTCCCCTGCGATCGCATCGCGCCTGTCGAGTCGATGCGCATCGAGGGCGATACGGGCGCGCGCCTCGACTTCTCGGCCTGTGACCTGGGCGAGCGCGCGCTGGCCTGGATCGTCGAGGAGCGCGCGCTGCGCGCTGCGCTCGTCCCCCTCGTGCGGGCGGCGGGGGTCGCCGTCCACGCCCCCTGCGCATTCGAGTCGCTGACGTTCGGCCCGGACCGGGGACGGCTGCGCTGCGCCGATGGGAGTTCGCTGTCGGCTCGTCTCGTCGTCGGCGCGGACGGCCTGCGCTCGCGGGTGCGCGAGGCGGCGGGCATTGCGGCCGCGACCAGGCCTTACGGCCAGACCGCGGTTGTCGCCAATTTCGATTGCGAGCGCGTGCATCGCGGTCGTGCCCTGCAATGGTTTCACGCCGACGGCGGTATCCTGGCCTGGCTGCCCCTGCCGGGGCGCAGAGTGTCGATCGTCTGGTCGGCGCCGGATGCCCTTGCGCGCGAGTTGCTCGATCTCCCGCCGGAGACGCTGGCGGCGCGGGTTGCCGCGTGCGGCCGGCACGCTCTCGGCACGCTCGAATCGATCACGCCGGGCGCCGGATTCCCGCTGCAGAGCCAGAAACTGCCGACTGTGGTGGCCCATCGCCTGGCCTTGGTCGGCGACGCGGCGCACGGCGTTCATCCGCTCGCCGGGCAGGGTGTCAATCTCGGTTTCGGCGATGCCGACGCGCTGTCCGCCGTCCTGGCCGCGCGCGGCCCCGTGGCCGACCCGGGCCTGCCGCTGCTGCTGGAGCGCTATGCGCGGCGGCGCGCGGAGCCGGTGCTCGCGATGCAGACCGTCACCGACGCGCTGGCCCGCCTGTTCCGGCTGACCTCGCCGTGGGTGCGATCCGCGCGCAATCTCGGCATGGCGGCCCTCGACGGACTTCCTCACGCCAAGCGGCTGCTCGCGCAGTCGGCGCTGCGCTAACCCTTTCACCTACCGGAGTCCCGATGCCATCCACTGCCACGAATCCGATCCGCCGGCTCGCACGCGCACTCGTCCTGACGGCGGGGGTGCTGCTCGGCGCTCCTGCAGTGGCGCAGGCCCCCGCCAAGGCGACGCCCGTCGCGGGCGAGGCCGCTCAGGTGAAAAAGCTGCTCGAGCAGAAATTCCAGGGTGCCACGGTCGGCAGCGTGACCAAGAGCCCCTATTTCGGACTCTACGAAGCGCTGTTCGACGATCAGCTGGTCTACACCGACGCGAAGGTCTCGTACGTGTTCGTCGGCAACGTCTACGATGCCGCGACCAAGAAGAACCTCACCGAGGCGAAGCTGCGGGAACTGACTCGCGTCGCTTTCGACAGCCTGCCCCTCGATCTCGCGATCAGGAAGGTCAAGGGCAACGGAGCGCGCCGCATCGCGATTTTTTCCGACGCCGACTGTCCGTTCTGCGCCCGACTCGAGAAGGAGCTCAAGGGAATCGACAACGTGACGATCTACACGTTCCTGTACCCGATCGACCAGTTGCACCCGGATGCCGCCCGGAAGTCCAGGCTCATCTGGTGCGCGCCGGACAGGACGAAGGCCTGGGACGCGTTCTTCGAGTCGGGTGCTCTGCCGAAGAACAACGGGGACTGCGACAATCCGGTGGCCGCCATCGGTCAGCTCGGGAAGAAGATGCGGATCGCCGCGACGCCGACACTGGTCTTCGCCGACGGAACCGTCATCGCGGGCGCGCTCCCGGCGCCGCAGATCGAGGCCGAGATCACGCAGGGCGAAGCGGAGGCCGCGCGGCTCGCCGCGGCTAAAAAGTGACGCAACCCGCGCCGCGGCGCTGACCAGCTGAAGGAGCCATTCGCGATGGCGATCATCGACTTCCTGAAAAAACAGTTCATCGACATCATCGAGTGGACCGACGATTCGCGCGACACGCTTTCGTACCGGTTCCCCGACGAGGACAAGGAGATCAAGAACGGCGCGCAGCTCGTGGTCCGCGAGTCGCAGGTCGCGCAGTTCGTCTATCTGGGAGACTTCGGCGACACATTCGGCCCGGGCAAGCACACGCTCACGACGGACAACATCCCGATCCTCACCAATCTCAAGAGCTGGAAATACGCCCTCGAGAGCCCGTTCAAGGCGGACGTCTATTTCGTGGTCACGCGCCTGTTCGCCGGCAACAAGTGGGGCACGGCGAATCCGGTGATGATGCGCGATGCAGATTTCGGCATCGTGCGCCTTCGGGCTTACGGCACTTACGATTTTCGCATCGTCGATCCGAAGAAGTTCCTCAAGGAGGTCGCCGGCACCGACAACCATTTTCGCCTCGACGAGTTCGCCGATGCGATGCGCTCGCGCATCGTCAGCGTGTTCTCCGACGCGCTGGCGGGCGCGAAGGTCCCGGCACTGGATGTGGCGTCGCGCTATGCCGAGCTGGGCGAGGCGCTGCTGCCGCTCATCAATCCTGCGATTGGCGCGAAGTACGGCCTCGAGATGACGACGTTCATCGTCGAGAACGTTTCGGTGCCCCCGGAGGTGGAGCAGGCGATCGACAAGCGTTCGAGCATGGCCGCCGTAGGAAATCTCAACGATTACGTCAAGTTCCAGATGGCGCAGGGGCTCGAGAAGGGCGATGGCGGCCCCGGGGGCATGGCGGCCGAAATGGCGGTCGGCATGGCGATGGCGCAGCAGATGATGCAGCAGACCGGCGGCTTGATGGCGCAATCGACGCCCGGCGTGACAGCGGCTGCGGCGCCTGCCCCGGGCGTGCCGGAACTCTACACCCCGGCGCAGGTCGCGCAGATGCTCGGTGTCGGCGAAGCGGACGTCGCCGCGAGCCTTGATTCCGGCGACCTCAAGGGCAAGAAGATCGGCACGCAGTGGCGGATCACGCGCGCGGCGGTCGATGCTTTCCTGCAGGGATGAGCCGCTGGAACCCGGTTGCGTCTGGCGCGTGATCGGCTTCCGGCTGCTCTGAGCGACCCCTGCGCTCACTTCGTTGGCAGCCCCCGCCGTGGCCGAGACTGTCGCGCTGACGAAATTCGCCTGCCCCGGTTGCGGCGGCGAGGCTGTCTGGAATCCCGCGCGACAGCGGCTCGCCTGCCCGTTCTGCGGGACCGAGTCTGCCGCGAAGCCGGATGCGGCGGAGGCGATCGTCGAGCACGACCTCGTCGGCGCGCTGCGCGACCTTGGCGCCGAAGGGCTCGGCTGGCGCGCGGACCGGCGCGAGGTGAAGTGCCGGAGCTGCAATGCGATCTCCGTGCTCGACCCTTCGCGGCAGGCGCAGAACTGCGAATTCTGCGGTTCGGCGCAGCTGGTGCCCTATGCGGAAGCGAAGCCGGCGCTGTCCCCGGAAAGCGTGCTGCCGTTCCGGGTGCGCGAGTCCGATGCGCGCGATCGCATTCGCGCCTGGTACGGGCGGCTTTGGCTGGCGCCGTCCGCGCTCGCGAAGAGGGCGTTGACCGACACGGTGCGCGGCGTCTATCTGCCGTACTGGACGTTCGATGCGCGCGTGGATGCGCAGTGGACGGCCGAGGCCGGTCACTACTACTACACGACCGAAACCTACGAGCAGAACGGACGCATCCGCACCCGCCAGGTGCAGCACGTCCGCTGGGAGCCCGCGGCCGGCCGGATCCAGCACGCCTTCGACGACGACCTCGTCTGCGCGTCGGTCGGCATCCACCCGCAGTTGCTGCGCGGGATCGAGCCGTTTCCGACGGCGGACCTGCGGCCGTATGACGCCGGTTTCGTCGCGGGCTGGATCGTCGAGCGCTACCAGATCGATCTCGCCGCCGCTGCACGCCGTGCGCGCGATGCCATGGACGCGAAATTGCGGGACCTCTGCGCGCAGCAGATTCCCGGCGACACGTTCCGCAACCTCGCCGTCTCCGCCGACTATTCGGCACAGACGTTCAAGCACATTCTCGCGCCCGTGTGGCTCCTTTCCTACACCTACGGTGCCCGCGTCTTTCAGTGTGCGATGAACGGCGTCACCGGCACGATCCGCGGCGAGTACCCGAAGAGTCCGTGGAAGGTCGCGCTGCTCGTGCTGGCGATCCTGATCGTACTCGCGATCGTGCTCTCGACCGGATCGCGTTGACGCGTGCCCGCGGGCTTGCATGTGCGCGGCGATCGCGGCGAAGCAGCGTCGGGCGGCGCACTGCGCCCGGCCGCCCCCGACGCGTTTGCGCACCCGGCGTTCGCGCCATATGCGCGCTGGTGGGTCCCCCGTCGTGATGGGGTGCCTCCCGCGCCCGTCGCGTTCGACAGCTGGGCGCGTGCGGCGAATCTGACGCTCCCGGGAGGGCCGGTCGCTGTCGTTCCAGCCGACCCCATCGTTCAGGACCTCGGCGCTGGCGTACGAACGCCGGATTGCGGCGACCGGCGTGGTTGCGACCCGCGCGGGGAATCTCCACGACGCATGCAATGCCCTTGCGTGGCTCGCCTTTCCCCGAACGAAGGCGGCATTGAACGCGATCCACGCGGTGGCAGTGGCCGATTCCGGCGGCCGTCGCGGCCGGTGCCGCGACGCGGCGACGCTGCTCGACGAATACGGCATGATCGTCGCGTGCGCCGACACCGGGCTCCTCGATCTCTGGCGGGCGCATCAATGGCGCGCCGCCTTCTGGGACCGGCGCGACACCGTTGCCGACAGGATGCGTGCGGTCGTCGTCGGGCACGGCTTGCTCGCGAAACTCACCGCACCCTTCCGCTCCATCACCGCCAAGGTCCTGGTGCTGGCGCTCGACGGAGCGGCGTTGCCCGCGGATGCCGCGCTGCTCGCGGCCGCGCTCGACGCCGCCGCCGCGGCAACGATCAAGGCTCGCGGTGTCGCCTTCGTTCCCGAAGATCTGCTGCGCTCTCCCGGTCGCGGCGCTGCCCGGTTGGGACATCGAGGAGAGCGGAGCCCGGCTCTACGACGACGCTGCCGTGTTCCGGCCACGCATGCTACGCTGACAGCAAGCGGTGCTTGGCCCATTCGGGCTGGGCAAGCGCGGTTCGGAATCGGCGCTCTGGGAGGAAAGACATGCACGCAGCGATCGTCACCGGCGTCTCGCGGGGCCTGGGGGAAGCGCTGGCCATCGCGATGCTCGCGCGGGGATTCGCGGTGCTTGGCGTAGGCCGGACGGCGAGTCCAAGACTCAAGAGCCGGCTCTACCGCCACGCAGAGTGCGATCTGGCGCAGCCGGCGTTGCTCGCTGCCGCGCTAGCCCCGCCGTTGCGCCGCCTTGCCGAAGGCGCGCCCACGTCGGTGACGCTCATCAACAACGCGGCCGTCGCCACGCCGACTGGCCTCGTCGGGCACCTGGACTCGGCCGCGATCGCGTCGGCGCTCGCCATCAACGCGGCGGCACCGGTGGTGATGGCGGACCTCTTCTGCCGGAGCTTCCCCGACGACGCGGTCGAGCGCCGGATCATCAACATTTCTTCGGGCGCAGCGCAGACGGCGCTTGCCGGCACCGCCGTCTACGGCATGTCCAAGGCGGCGCTGGAAATGCTGACCCGGTCGATCGCGGTCGAGAACTCTGCGTCGCAGCTTCGGTGCATCTCGCTGAGGCCGGGAATTTTCGAGACGGGAATGCAGGCGCACATGCGCAGCCGGGATCCGGTCGAGTTTCCGAGTGCCGGGCTGTTTCGCGGCTTCAAGGAGAACGGGCTGCTGAAGGATCCCGCGGACGTCGCGGCGCGGATCGTCGACAGGCTGGTGCTGGGGCCCGTCGAGAACGGGCGGACCTACAGTCACACCGATCTCTGATCCCGGTGCGGCCTCGATGCCCGCCGTGCTCGCCGCCCCCGCGTGCGCTAGCCTGCGCGCAGCGCATCGAGCGCCGGGGCGATCGCAGCGGGAGACGCGACGAGCGCATCGGCGGCCGCGAGCTCGCCGCGCGAGCCGTAACCCCACAGCACGCCGATCGCCCGCACGCCGTTCGCGTGCGCTGCGCGGACGTCGTGCACGCGGTCGCCGATCATCGTGCAGGACCCGGGATCGAGGCCTTCGCGCGCGACGAGATGAGCGACGAGCATCGCCTTGTCGTCGAGCGTGCCGGCGAGGTCGGCCCCGTAAACCCCATCGAGGAACGGACGCAGGCCGAAGCGGGCCACGATCTTCTCGGCGTAGGGCGCGGGCTTGGAGGTGCACAGGTAAAGCGTCTCGCCGCGTTCCGCGAGCCGGGCGAGGGCCGCAGCGACGCCGTCGTACACGACGTTCTCCTGCCAGCCGAGGTCGGCGTAGCGCTCGCGGTAGAGCACGATCGCACGTTCGATCAACGCCGGGTCGTCGTTGGCGAGCAGTTGCGCGAATGTTACGCGCAGCGGTGGCCCGACGCAGGGTTGCAGCGCGGCGTCGGCAGGTTCCGGCGCGCCGAGCGCGACGAGCGCGTGGCGGATCGAGCGTGCGATGCCGACGAAGTTGTCCGTCAGTGTGCCGTCGAGATCGACGAGAAGCGCGGATCGGCGGGGCATGGGTTGGTCAGGTATCGCGCGGCCTGACCCGAATGCGGTAGTCGATCATCGCCCCGGCCGGGCCGGCTTCCCACATCAGGCAGTAATCGTGCGGAATCCTGGCCTCGTAGATGCCGGCATCTTCACGCGAGCCGTCGCGCACCACGGGCATCACCTCGGCCGATCCGGCGTGATAGTGGAGGTTGAAAGCGACCGGCTCGGTGCTCACGAATCTGTATTCAACCCGGTCGCCCGGCTCGAGTGTGAAGCATTCCTCGTGGATCTGGTAGGACGGCAGCGGATGCGCGCGCACGGTCTTCGGTGCCTCGGCCGTGATGCCCGGCGCGGCGCAGCCGCAGAACGCGAGCGCCGCGACGCAGGGCAGACTGTCCCATCTCATCGGATTTTCGTCATCCGTCGCGCGCGCCAGTCCTCGACCAGGAGCGCCATCCGCACGTGGTCGCGCCACTGGCCCGCGACCCGGACATAGCGTCGGGAGTACCCTTCGCGCACGAAGCCGGCGCGCCGCACGAGCGTGAGCGAGCGCCGGTTCGTCGGCTGCACGTTGGCCTCGAGGCGGTGGAGCTTGAGCACGCGAAATGCGACATGAAGCACCAGCTCGAGACCTTCGGACATGTAGCCAGCCCCGGCGTAGGGAGCAAACGCGTAGTAGCCGAGGTAGGCGCTCTGGAAGAGGCCGCGGACGATCTCGCTGATGTTGAAAGCGCCGACGATGGCGTCATCTTCGCACCGGCAGACGAGGAAGCCCGCGTGGGTCGCGGCAAGCGGATCGCCCCGCGCCAGACCGCCGAAACGGCGCACGAACGCGAGGTAGCGCTCGCGGGTCGCCGGCGCCTGCACCCAGGCTCCATGCAGCCTGCGACTTTCCTTGACGGCGGCCAGGAACTCGGCGGCATCCGACACCGCCGGCGCCCGCAGGTAGACGCGAAAGCCGCGGCGCGTGATCGTCGCCGCGGGGTGGGATCGGCGGGCGGGCATAATTGCAATATTACCCGCCTGGGAAGGCCGGCATGAGCAAATGGGTACAGGGAAGCGTCGTCGGACATCAACGCTGGACCGACAGCCTGCATTCGCTGCAGGTCGCGGCGCCCGAGGTGACGTTCATCGCCGGCCAGTTCGGGCGCCTCGCATTGCCGGCGCCGCCGGGGTCCAAGGAGGAGATGCTCGGTCGACCCTACTCGTTCGTGAATGCTCCCGGCACCGCGCCGCACGAATTCTATTTCGTCATTGTCCCCGAAGGAGCGCTCACGACCCGGCTCGCGGGGCTGTCTCCAGGCGATCCGGTCTGGCTGCTGCGCACTGCGAACGGCTTTTTTTCGGTGAAGGAACTGCCCGATGCCGACGCGCTGTGGTGTCTGTCGACCGGAACCGGTCTCGGCCCCTTTCTGTCGATCCTGCGCACGCCGGAGCCGTGGGCGCGATTCGGCCGGGTCGTGCTCGTCCATGCGGTCCGGCGCGGGAACGAGCTCACCTATCGTGACGTCATCGCGGGGATTGGCGCCGGTCATCCGGGCGCGTTCACCTACATTCCGATGGTGAGTCGGGAACCGCACCCTGGCGCGCTGGCGGGGCGCATCCCCGATGCCATCCGCGAGGGCAGCCTCGAATCCCGGGCGGGGCTTGCGCTGGCCGGGACGAACTCGCACGTCATGCTTTGTGGCAATCCGGCGATGGTCGACGATACGCAGAAGGCTCTCGAGGCGCGCGGGATGCGGCGGCACCGGCGGCGCGAGCCAGGGCACATCACTGTCGAGACCTACTGGTAGTGATGCGGCAGGCTGCTCGGCGGCGGAACAAAGCGCGCCGGCGCGACGGACGTCCCGGCCCCGCGGCGCGAAGGCCGGACCGTTTCGCGATCCGGGTCGGATCAACCCTTGACTTCGATCAGCTCGACGTCGAACAGCAGCGTTGCGTTCGGCGGGATGACGCCGCCGGCACCACGTTCGCCGTAGGCCTTGTGCGGCGGGATCACGAGCGTGCGCTTGCCGCCGACCATCATGCCGACGATTCCCTCGTCCCAGCCCTTGATGACCTTGCCGGCGCCGAGGAAAAAACCGAATGGGACCTTCCGGTCGAGCGAGCTGTCGAATTTGGCGCCGTGGCCATCGGCCGCGGCGGGGTCGTACAACCATCCGGTGTAGTGCACAATGACGGCCTTGCCGCGGACGGCTTCGGCGCCCGTGCCCTGTTTCAGGTCGATCGTCTGGAGTTCATTCACTTTGGCACCAAATTTGCTGTTTGTAGTGGACGATGAAGTTGAGTGGTTTGCGGGAGTATTGGGCGGGTCGTGCGCGTGCGCGAGTCCGAACTGCAGCGGCAAGCGCGGTGGCGAGCAGGGCGCGGCGCAGGCCGTACGAAAACGTCGGGGACGCGATCTCCGGGTATGCTTGCGATGACATGGCGATGCCTTGACGAGAAGTCCGGTCCGGACAGAATGAGCACCCTTGCTCCCCGCACGGGCAACGCGGAGTCCTCGCGTGCAACAGATGCGGCGGGCAATTGTAGCGCACGACACGTTTTTTTTGCTCCCCCGTCCCGAACTGGGCTATAAATGAATTTGCCGCAAAGATCGTGGGGTGCGTGCTTTGCGGGGTGACATATGATGACTTTCGGCATGCGCATTCCCATATCCCCGGCGCCGGGCCATACCGTCGCCGGGCTCGCTGAACGGGTCGGATCCACAACATGTTTGGCTTTCTGACGCCGCACGCCAAGGACGACGCGGATCCGCTCGTTTCCGCGCGGACGGTTTCCGCCTGGCTGCGTCACTTGCCTACGCAGGACGTCATCGCCCGGCAGCACAACGTGATGCGCGTCTTCGACGGGATGCGCCAGTCGAGCCGACCGGTGGACCTCGCCCGCGTCACGGCCATTCAGTTCCTGGACACCGCCCTGGGCGCTGATCGCCGCCAGCTGGTGAAGCAGTACGTCGAGAACATCGACCACCTGGCGCGCGTCGCCGATCGCGCCTGGCAGGCGGCGCAGGAGATGAGCCAGGGCTTCGTCTATGCGTACCAGACGTCTCTGGAGCAGGCGCTGTCCGAAAGCGGGAACCCGCGCTGGAAACCCGTCATCCCGCAGCTTTTCGCGCGGCTGCTGCATTACCACGGCACCGACGCCAAGCTGCGCTCCTTTCGGCACGAGCGCTGGATTCCGGCCAAATGGACGAACGTCCACCAGCTGTACGCCCGCGCGCTCGAGCTTGGTGTCGCCCGCGTGCCGGTCGCGCTTGCGAGCGCCGGACCCGGGGCGATGCAGTGGAGCGCCGAGCAGGAGTACATCTACGCGCTGCTGATCCAGCAGCTCAACATGGGCAGCCTGTCTCCGGTCGAGATCGATTGGGCGAGCGCCCAGATGCGTGCCTGGGGCCGCAAGCTCGAGTTCGAGGCCATTCCCCGGTCGACCGAAGGCTTCTACGTCGATCTTGCGAGCAAACGCGGCCTCGCGCGGCGCACCGGCGGCGAAGCCGGACCGACGATGCATTTCCTCGACACGACGCCCCTGGCGGACCAGCTGGAGCGGGCGATTCACGCGTTGCGTCAGGCGGATATCGGGGAGCCGGGCGCGGCCGCCGCCCTCAGCCAGCAACGCATCGGAGTCCTGGAGAAAGTGCGCCCGGTCGTGGCGCCGAATCTCTACGGGGATCTGCGGCGCGCCCCGCGGACGCCGGTCACGATGGCCGCCAAGGTGCGTGTCGGACTCGCGCGCATATGCGTCGAGCTCGCTCCCAAGGCAGTCGTCGAGCCGGCGAACGACCCCGATGCCGGCAACGAGCAGATCGAGGTGTACGCGGTTGCCGACCGGCCACGGAACCGGCGGCGGGTGCCGGACGAACACGACTCGCTGTCGGCGTCCATCGCGCCCGTGGCCGACCCGGCCTGGCAGATCAAGGATCGCAGCGTTGCCGGCCTGCGCATCTCGGCCGCGGGAGGCATCGGGCAAAGTCTGGTGCTGGGTGCGCTGGTCGCGGTGCGGCAGTCGGATGCGGTCGATTGGGTGCTGGGCGCCGTGCGCCGCCTCAACAAGGTCTCGAACGACGAAGTCGAAGCCGGCGTGTCGATCATCGCCGACCGGATCGTGCCGATCACGGTCCACGCCAAACGTCCGACACAGGACGACCTCGGCATGGTGGTCAACGGCGTCGACGTTTCGGTGATGGGGACGCGCTTCGACGCGCTTTATCTGCCCCCGCCGTCGCGGCCGGAGAGGCCGCTCGCGGTCAAGACGCTGATCGTGCCCACGTCCGAATATGCGGATGGGCGCAACGTGATACTGACGACCGGGCATTCGGTCTATACGATCGCGCTTCGCCACCTGGTCGAACAACGTGCCGAGTGGAGCTGGGCGGCGTTCCAGATCATCGACAAGAAGCCGACGGATCCGACGGATTCTGACGCGGCACTGCGGATCGGCAGCCCCGTGCCGCCTAATCCTGTGGCCGGAACTTGAGCGTCAACGTGCGCTGGAACAGATCGGGCCGATCCGGTCGCGGCAGCGGCGACGACTTGACGATGGCGCGTTGCACGGCATCATCGTAGGCCCGCGAACCGCTCGACTTGCGCAGCACGGCATCGATGATTTCGCCCGTCGGCAGCTGGATCACGTCGAAGATGGCTTCGGGGTTGCCGGCGATGTCCGGCGGCAGGACCACGTTGCCTTTGACCTTGCTCTGGATGCGGCGGACGTAGTCCGCCTCGGCGCGGGTCCGGGCTGCCGCTGCCGCGTCTGCTTTCTGCTGTCGTGCCCGCGCAGCCTGCTCCAGTTCGGCCTGCTCGCGCAGCGCTTCCGCTTCGCGCGTCTGCCGCGCGCGCGCTTCGGCCAGACGCTGCTGCTCGTCGCGCTTTCTTCTTTCGGCCTCGAGCTGGTCGGCTTCCTTCTTCTCGCGCTCCTGTTTCTCTCTCGCCGCCTGCTCGCGTTTCTGTTTCTCGCGCGCTGCCTGCTCGCGCTTCTTCCGATCCTCCTCGTCCTTCCGGGCCTTCTGCGCGATCTCGGCGGCGCGGGGATCGGGTGTTTCGACCTTGGGCTCGGGCTTCGGCGCGGCTTTGCCGGGAGGTGATTCCGGCGGTCGCTCGGCCATCTTCGGGGGCGCTTCCGCGGGTGGCACCGGAACCGGCTTGGGCGCCGGAGCCGGCTCCGGTGGCGGAACCGGCGCAGGTGTCACCACCGGCTCGGCGAGCGCCACCGCTGCGCGGGGGCGTAAAGCTCCACTGTCACCGGCTCGGGTTTGCGATTCTGCCAGCGCAACGAGAAGACGAGCACGGAAATGAAGGCAACGTGCACGGCGATTGCCAGCGCCAGCGCCGGCCATTGGCCCGACACGCGCGCGGGGCGCCGGGGACGATCCCAGGCCATCGGTAGCCTGCCTCAGCGCCGCCGCCCGGCCGCCCGAAGGGCGCTGCGCGCCCCCTTGGGGGGCAGCGAACGCAGTGAGCGTGGGGGCCGTTCATCTAGCGTCCGGTGGGCTGCGCGAGCAGTCCGACCTTCTGCACGCCATTCGTCTGCAGGAGATCGAGCAGCTCGATGACTTCCTTGTAACGGGTGCTGCCGCCGGCGGAGATGACGACGGGCTGATCGGGAAGGCGCGCCTGCTTTGACTTGATGTGGGCGACGAGTTCGTCGCGCGACACCTTTGCGTTCGGCGTCGCCGTCTGCTTGTCGAGAAGCCACAACGTTCCGTCGGGACGCAAGGTCACTTCCATCGGCAACGTGGGCACGGTGAGCCTGCTGCCGACCGAGGGGAGGTCGATCGACCCCGGATTGATGAGCGGCGCAGTGACCATGAAGATCACGAGCAGCACCAGCATGACGTCGATGTACGGCACGACGTTGATCTGGTTGATCGATTTCCTGGCGCGGCGCATGTCAGGCTGAGCGTGCGACGCAGTGTGTGCATGACCGTCAGCCCTGGCGCTGCAGGATGTTCGAGAACTCCTCGATGAAGGTCTCGTAGCGCACGGCCAGACGGTCGACGTCGTGCGTGTAGCGGTTGTAGGCGACGACGGCCGGGATCGCGGCGAAGAGGCCGATCGCGGTTGCGATCAGTGCCTCGGCGATGCCCGGCGCGACGTGGGCGAGCGTGGCCTGACTCACGTTGGCGAGGCCGCGAAAGGCGTTCATGATCCCCCATACGGTGCCGAAGAGGCCGATGTACGGGGACACCGAGCCGACCGTGGCGAGCCCGGCGAGATGCGCGTCCAGCGCATCGATCTCGCGCTGGTAAGTGGCGCGCATCGCGCGGCGCGCGCTGTCCATCGTCGCGGCGGCGGTGCTGCCCTGCTTCCGATGCTTGGCGTATTCGCGAAAGCCCGCCGTGAAGATGTGTTCGAGGCCGCTGCCCGTGCGCGACTTGCTGGAGCTCTGATAGAGCTCGTTCAGGTCGCCGCCCTTCCAGAATTCGTTCTCGAACGCGTCGGTGTCCCTGGTCGTGCGCTTCAGCTGGAACAGTTTGAGGAAGATCCGCCACCACGACCACAGCGACAGCGCCGCCAGCAGCAGCAGCACCGCCTGGACGACGAGCGATGCCTGCGCGACGAGCGTGAGGAAGGAAAGGTCGGCGTTGACGTTCAAGAGAGAGCCTCCAGTCGGCTGTGCAGCGCCGGCGGAATGCGCGCCGGCCGGAAGGTCGCGCGGTCGATGCAGGCCACCGCAACCAGGGCCTCCGTCAGCATGTCCGCGCCGCGCCACACCTGCTGCAATGCGACCATGCGCGCGCGGCGGAGTTCGACCAGCGCCAGGGTGGCGTCGAGCCGATCGCCCAGTCGCGCCGGAAGCCGGTAATCGATCTCGACGCGGTGGACGACGAACACGACGCCATGGACGCTCTCGAACGTCGCGACGTCGAAACCCAGCGACCCCAGCCACTCGGTGCGCGTGCGCTCCATGAACCGGAGGTAGTTCGCGTAATAGACGACGCCGGCGGCATCGGTATCCTCGTAGTAAACACGGATGGGGAGTACGAAAGGTCTTGCGGGTCTGCGCCGCGGCCTTCGAGGCCGCGCATCGCGCCTGGCGCCCCGGCGCTGACGCACCCCGGGGGGCGCCCTTCGCGCCTTGGGACGGCCCGGCGGCGCTCAAGCGCACGCTCCCGCCAGGAAAGAGGTCGGCGGCAGCGCCAGGTGCGGGCGGGGTGAGCCCGAAATGCCGGTACGACAGCGCGGTGGCCAACCTGCCGCGGGAGGTGCGTTGCAGGAAGCCCTGCTGGATGAGGAACGGCTCCAGCACGTCCTCGATCGTGTCCCGCTCCTCGCCGATGGCGGCGGCGAGGTTTTCCACGCCGACGGGTCCGCCGGCGAACTTGTCGAGCACGGTGCGCAGCAGCTTGCGGTCCATCACGTCGAGCCCGGCGGCATCCACGTCGAGCATCGCGAGCGCGTCGTCGGCGACGGTGCGGGTGATCGCGCCATCCGCGCGCACTTCCGCGAAATCGCGCACACGCCGGAGGAGCCGGTTCACGATGCGCGGAGTGCCGCGCGCACGGCACGCGATCTCCAGCGCGCCCTGCGGATCGATCGCGATCTTGAGCAGCCCCGCCGAGCGCGTGACGATCCTCGTCAATTCCGCCGGACTGTAGAACTCCAGCCGGGCGACGATGCCGAAGCGGTCGCGCAGCGGGTTCGTCAGCATGCCGGCACGCGTCGTCGCGCCGACCAGCGTGAAAGGCGGGAGATCGAGCTTGACGCTGCGCGCGGCCGGCCCCTCGCCGATCATGATGTCGATCTGGAAATCCTCGAGCGCCGGATACAGGATTTCCTCGACCACGGGAGAAAGCCGGTGAATCTCGTCGATGAACAGCACGTCGTGCGGCTCGAGGTTGGTGAGGAGCGCCGCGAGGTCGCCGGCGCGCTCGAGCACGGGGCCGGACGTCTGCCGCAGGTTCACGCCGAGCTCGTGCGCGATGATGTGCGACAGCGTGGTCTTGCCGAGCCCCGGGGGACCGAACAGCAGCACGTGGTCGAGCGACTCCTTGCGTTTCCTCGCCGCCTCGATGAAGATCGACAACTGGCCGCGGATCTTCTCCTGCCCGACGTACTCGTCGAGCATGCGCGGGCGCAGCGCCCGCTCGACGACCTCCTCCTGCACGCCGGCGACCTTGGCGGTGACCAGGCGATTGAGCTCGTCGTTTTCGATGGCCATCGTTGCAGTCCACTAGACCTTGGCGAGCAGCTTCAGCGCCTGGCGGATGCCGTCGCCGACGGCGAGGTCTTCGGGCAGGCGCTTGACCGCCGCGACCGCCTCCTTGTCGCTGTAGCCCAGGGCCAGCAGCGCGTGGAGGATATCCGCGGACGCCGGCGGCGCGCGATGGACTCCGACCGCGGTGGTGACGTCGGTGCCGAGCTTGTCCTTGAGCTCGAGCAGCAGCCGCTCGGCGGTCTTCCTGCCGATGCCGGGGATCTTGATGAGTCTCCCTGCGTCCTGCATCGTCACCGCATGCGCGAGCTCGGCGACGGACAGGCCCGAAAGCACCGACAGCGCGGTTCGCGCTCCGACGCCGCTGATCTTCACGAGCTGACGGAACGCGCGCCGCTCGTGCTCGGTGCCGAAGCCGAAGAGCAGATGCGCATCTTCGCGCACGACGAGATGCGTGAAGAGGGCGATGCGCTCGCCGGTCGCGGGCAGGTTGTAGAAGGTGCTCATCGGCACGTCGACCTCGTAGGCGACACCCTGCACGTCGAGCAGCAGCTGCGGCGGGTTCTTCTCGACGAGGATTCCGGTGAGGCGACCGATCATGGGGCGTGCAATCCGTTCGCTCGATTATCGCATGCGTGATTGCATCGCGCCGTGAGCGCGGGACGGGTCGAATCGGGTCGCGCGCTGCGCACTTTGCATCGCGCCATCAGTCGGGCAGCGCCGCGAGGTGGCGCAGGACCTCGTGGAGCGTCGGCAGCACGAGCAGGTCGATCGCGACGAGGTCCGCGGAAGGCAGGTGCGAGTCGGGCACCATGATCGGCATCATCCCGGCGGCGAGGGCGGCGCGCACGCCGGGCTCCGAGTCCTCGAGCGCCAGGCACGCGCCGGCGCTCACGCCGAGACGGCGCGCTGCTTCGAGGTAGATGTCCGGCGCAGGCTTGCCCCGCGCGACTTCATCGCCGCCGACGAGTTCCCGGAAGCGCGGCAGCAGGGACGTGTGCGAGAGCTTGCGGGTCGCGCGCTCGCGGCGTGTCGACGTCGCCACCGCGCATGGCACGCGCGCGGCGCTCCAGCCAGGCGAGCAGCTCTTCGACGCCCGGTTTCAGCGTGAGGCCTTCACGCGCGACGATGCCGTCGTAGGTGGCATGCCAGTGCGCCAGCAGCGCATCGGCGGGATATCCGGTGCCGTAATGCGAGCGGACCATGGTGGCGCAATCGACGAAGTTGCGCCCGACCATCGCCTGCGCCAGCGCCATGTCGAAATCGACGCCCAGCGCCGCCGCGGCGTCGCCCCAGGCGCGCGCGGCAAGCGGCTCGGTATCGAGCATGAGCCCGTCCATGTCGAAGATCACCGCCGCGGGTCGACGGACGGGCCGCGGTGACATCAGCGCCCGCGCGGCGGCCGGCGAACACCTGGCCGAAGGCCGCAGGACAGCCGAAGACTGGTCCCGCGCAGCGGGATGCGGCGCAGCCGCCCACAGCGAGCGTGGTGGCCATCCATGTCAGACGAGCCGCCCGCGACGCACACGGTAGCCGTCCCTGGCGAGCCCGCCGAAGCCCTGCCCGCCGTGAGCGTGCGCGATGGCGCAGGCCAGCGCGTCGGCCGCGTCCGGCGACGGCGCGCCGGGAAGATCGAGCAACCGGCGCACCATGTCCGCGACCTGCTCCTTCGCCGCCTTGCCGTGGCCGACGACCGCCTGCTTCACCTGCAATGCCGTGTACTCGATGACCGGCAACTCGGCCAGCACCGCCGCCGAAATCGCCGCGCCGCGGGCCTGGCCGAGGAGCAGCGTCGACTGCGGGTTGACGTTGACGAACACCTTCTCGATGGCAACCTCCGTCGGCCGATGCCGCCTGATCACTTCCGCGAGATCGGTGAGGATCACGCGCAGGCGCACCGGAAGCTCGCCTTCGCCGCTCCTGATGCAGCCGCAGGTCACGTAGGCGAGCCGGCTGCCGGCCACCGCGATGACACCGAACCCCGTCGCCCGCAGCCCGGGGTCGATGCCGAGAATCCGGCGTGCCGCGGACTCGCTATCCACGCGGGGACCGGCCGGATTCCTGCTCTTCGAGGACGGCGTTGGTATAGACGTCCTGCACGTCGTCAAGCGATTCGAGCGCATCGATGAGCTTCTGCATCCGGACCGCGTCGTCTCCGTCGAGCTCCACTTCGGTGGCCGGCTTCATCGTGATCTCCGCGAATTCGGGCTTGAACCCCGCCCGCGTGAGCGCGTCCTTCGCCGCGGCGAAGGCATAGGGACCGGTGATCACCTCGATGCTGCCGTCGTCATTGGTGATGACGTCGTCGGCCCCGGCCTCGAGCGCCGCCTCCATCAGCGCGTTCTCGTCGGTGCCGGGCGCGAACACCAGCTGGCCGCAATGCGCGAACAGGAACGCGACGGAGCCGTCGGTGCCGAGGTTGCCGCCGTATTTGGAGAAGGCGTGCCGCACGTCGGCGACCGTGCGCGTCCGGTTGTCGGTCATGCAGTCGACGATCACCGCGGCGCCATTGATGCCGTAGCCTTCGTAGCGGATCTCTTCGTACGCGATGCCCTCGAGGTCGCCCGAGCCGCGCTTGGTCGCGCGCTCGATCGTATCCTTCGGCATGTTCTGGTCCATCGCCTTGTCGATCGCGAGCCGAAGCCGGGGATTCATCGCCGGGTCGCCGCCCCCCATCCTGGCGGCGACGGTGATTTCCCGGATGAGGCGCGTGAAGATCTTGCCCCGCTTGGCGTCGGTGGCCGCCTTCTTGTGCTTGATGTTCGCCCATTTGCTGTGGCCAGCCATGGTCGCTCCCGTTGGATCGCGCTTGCTGAATGGGTGATTGTAGCTGCCCGCGTTGCCGCGCACAGCACGGACCCGCTGCTTCAGTCGCGCCTGTGCCCGTCTCCCCAGCGCGGGCCGAGAGAATGCGGGACACCGAGCTGGTCGAGCGTGCGTGCGACGACGAAGTCGACGAGGTCCGCGACCGATTGTGGACGGCTGTAGAAACCGGGTGCCGGAGGAAGGATCACGGCACCGGCGCGCGCAAGTTGCAGCATGTTCTCCAGGTGTATCGTCGAAAGCGGCGTCTCGCGCGGCACCAGCACGAGCGGCCGGCGCTCCTTCAGCATGACGTCGGCGGCGCGCGCGATCAGGTTGTCGGCGAGGCCGCAGGCGACCGCGGCGAGCGTGCCCATCGTGCAGGGACATATCGCCATTGCGTCGGCCGGATTCGAGCCCGATGCGACCGGCGCCATCCAGTCCTCGCGGCCGAACACGGTGATCTGGCCAGCGCGCGCGCCGTGGCGTTCGCTGAAGTAGCGTGTTGCCTCGCGCGGCTGCGCGGGAAGCGCAAGATCGCATTCCTGCTTGGCGACGATCTGCGCTGCCGCCGAGTAGAGCAGAAAGACGCGGCGATCCGCCGCCACCAGGCATTCGAGCAGCCGGAGCCCGTAGGCGAGGCCCGACGCGCCGGTCCATGCGAGTGTTATCGTCTGCGGCTCGGCCATCCGACGCATTCTAGCGGGTCAGCCGAGTTCCCGGTGCCGGATGAGAACCTGATTGTGCGGCGCGAACGCCTTGGCCAGCCGCTCGACCAGGTAGACCGAGCGATGCCGGCCGCCCGTGCATCCGATCGCGACGGTGAGGTAGTTGCGGTTGTCGCGCGCGTAATCGGGAAGCCAGGATCCGACGAAGCGATGAATGTCGCCATACATGCGTTCGACGGCGGGCTCCCGTTCGAGGAACGCGACGACCGGCTGATCGCGCCCGGTGAGGGGCTGCAGCGCGGGTTCGTAGTGGGGGTTGGCGAGGCAGCGGACATCGAACACGACATCCGCGTCGAGCGGCACCCCGTGCTTGAAGCCGAACGACTCCAGCAGCAGCGTGAGCCTGCTCGCGTCGACGCTGACGAAGTCCTTGATCCACGAGCGCAGCGCGGCTGCCGGCAGCTCGCTCGTATCGAAGGCGAAGCCCAGCGGCCGCACCTCGGCCAGCAACCCGCGTTCGTAGTCGATCGCCTCGGTCAGCGTTCGCGCGTCGCTCGAGAACGGGTGGCGCCTGCGCGTCTCGGAAAAGCGCTTGACCAGTGTATCGGTCTTTGCGTCGAGATAGAGGAAGCGCACGTTCCAGGCGAGGGCGCGCAGCTCCGCTATCGTGTCGGCCAGGCCGGCCAGGCCGGGCGCGGTCTTGACGTCGAGCGCGATCGCGACGCGATCGCGCCCGGCGCTCGCGAGATAGCGGGCGGTCGCGGCGACGAGGGGAAGCGGCAGGTTGTTGACGGCGTAATAGCCGCAGTCCTCGAGCGCGCCGAGCGCGACGCTCTTGCCGGAGCCGGAGACGCCGCCGATCAGCAGGAGATCCATCGCCGCAAGCCGGCGCCGCGAGGCGTCAGCCGCCGTCCTCCATCAACTGCGTCTGCCGGTCGATGAACTCCTTC
This sequence comes from uncultured beta proteobacterium, assembly GCA_963700415.1. Classification (GTDB taxonomy): domain Bacteria; phylum Pseudomonadota; class Gammaproteobacteria; order Burkholderiales; family Casimicrobiaceae; genus CAIWHR01. Next base: position 417,055 of record CAVOXS010000007.1, on the reverse strand, counting down.
GTGCTGTCGATGCCACGCTGGTTCAGGACGAAGTTGCGCACCGCGGCTTCGACCAGCACAGCGAGGTTGCGTCCGGCAGCGACCGGGATCGTCACCTTGCGCACGGGCACGCCCAGGATTTCCTGGAACGTCGCGTTCACCTGCAGGCGGTCCAGCTCGGAAAATGCCTCGTTGCTGTGATCCTCGAGATGAACCATGAACTTCAGCAGCTTGCGCGGGCGCACGGCGGTCTCGCCGAAGATCGTGCGGATATTGAGGATGCCGATGCCGCGCACTTCGAGAAAATCCCTGAGCACCGCGGGGCATCGGCCTTCGAGCGTATCGGGCGAGATGCGATAGATCTCGACGATGTCGTCGGCGATGAGCCCGTTGCCGCGGGAGATGAGCTCGAGCGCGAGCTCGCTCTTGCCGATCGCCGACGCTCCGGTGACGAGCACGCCCAGTTCGAGCACGTCGAGAAACACGCCGTGCAGCGTGGTCGATTCGGCGAGCACCCGCGAAAGGAAGAGCCGGAACACCTCGACCAGGTGGGGCGACGGCTGCGTCGACGTGAAGAGCGCGATGTGGTTGGCGTCGCACATGCGTCGCCAGATGCGGCGGCACCGCCTCGCCGTTGGCGACGACGATCGCGACGAGTTCGGCCGTGAAAAGCCGGTCGATCGACGCCACGAGCTCGCCTTCGGCCAGCGCGCGAAGGTACGCGAGCTCCGCCGCGCCCAGGATCTGTATGCGGAACGGATGGATGAAGTTCATGTGGCCGACCTGGCCGATCGTCGGCTTCAGCGCCGCCTCGCCGGTCAGCACGCGGTTTCCGCCCTGGCGTCCGGCAACCCAGTGCAGGCCGAGGCGGGCCTGGCTGTCGGCAAAGAGCCGCTCGACGCTGACCTGGCGCACGACGCCGCGTTCGGCGCTCACGGCGCGGGCGTCCATTGCTCGAACACCGCGCGCAAGGATGCGGCATCGGCGGGGCCGGCCAGGCTGTCGCGAAAACGCGCTTCGGAAAACATCTGCGCGAGCTCCGAGAGCAGCTGCAGGTGCTGTTCGGTCGCCTGCTCCGGGACGAGCAGAATGAACACCTGGGAAACGGGCTTGCCGTCGGGGGCGTCGAAGGGAATGGGCGTCTTGAGGCGGACGAAAGCACCCTGCGCCTCGCGCAGTCCGCGGATGCGCCCGTGGGGAATGGCGATTCCCTGGCCCAGGCCGGTCGAACCCAGCTTCTCGCGCGCCTGCAGACTGTCGATGACGACCTGCCGGGAAAGGCCGTGGTTGGTTTCGAACAGTGCACCTACCGCTTCGAACAGGCGGGATTTCGACCCTGCGTCGAGATCGGGCAGGATGTTCCCGGTCGGCAGCAACTCGGCGATCTGGCTCATCGGCAGCTGGGGGATGGTGGCGCGGACGGCGGCGATCGTCGGGGCTGGATATGCTCTCCGGCGGACCGGAGGGTTCTACTCGGGCGTCGTCCCGGGGACGCCGCCGGCGCCGGGGATCGATGCGGGGGACGCCTCCGTGGCGGTGCGCTTGATCGCGGCGGCCTCGTGCCGGTGCAGTTCACGCTTCTCCTTGTGCTTCAGCACCTGCCGGTCGAGCTTGTCGGCCAGGGCGTCGATCGCCGCGTACATGTCCGCTTCGACCGCCTCGACATGAATGTCCTTGCCGCGCGTGTGCAGGTTGACTTCGACCTGGTGCCGCAGCTTGTCCACCGACATCACGACATTGACGTCGATGACGTCGTCGAAATGGCGCGTCACGCGATCGAGCTTGGCCATGACATAGTCGCGGATCGCGGGCGTGATTTCCAGTCGGTGACCGGTGAGGTTAAGGTTCATCAGGCATCTCCTCGATTCGCGCCAGGGCGTGCCGTCAGGGCGCCTTGCGCAGGTTGACGGGAGGTATCTGCAGCGCCTCCCGGTACTTGGCGACCGTGCGCCGGGCCACGATGATCCCCTGCTCGCCGAGCAGTTCCGCGATCCGGCTGTCGGTGAACGGCGACTTCAGATTTTCGGCGGCGATCAGCTGCTTGATCAGCGCGCGGATCGCGGTCGCCGAAGCCGCGCCGCCGGTGTCCGTCGCCACGTGGCTGCCGAAGAAGTACTTGAGCTCGTAGGTGCCGCGCGTCGTGAGCATGTACTTCTGCGTCGTCACGCGCGAAATCGTCGATTCGTGCAGGTTCAGCATCGTCGCGATCTCGCGCAGGACCATCGGCCGCATCGCGACGTCGCCGTGCTCGAAGAAGCGGCGCTGCCGCTCGACGATGGCCTGCGCCACGCGCAGGATGGTCTCGAAGCGCTGCTGGACGTTGCGGATCAGCCACTTGGCCTCCTGCAGCTGGGCGGAGAGCTGCTGGTTCGACGAGTCGCGGTTGCGCGTGAGGATGTCGGCGTAGATGCGGTTCAGCCGCAGCTTGGGCATCGCGGATTCGTTCAGCGCCGCCACCCACTTGCCGCGCACCTTCTTGACGACGACGTCGGGAATCACGAAATTCGCCTCGGACTTGGCGAACGCCGCGCCGGGCCGCGGGTTCAGGCTCATCACCAGGGCGCGCATCGCGCGCACGCCCGCGTCGTCGGTGTGGAGCAGGCGCTTCAGCTTGACGAAATCGCGCGCCGCCAGCAGCGGCAGATGCTCGGTGACGACCGTCAGCGCCTCGGCGCGGAAGGGCGTCGTCTCCGGCAGCGCCTTCAGCTGCAGCGCCAGGCATTCGGAGGCGTCGCGCGCGCCGATGCCCGGCGGGCTCGAAGCTCTGCAGATAGCAGAGCGCGATCGAAAGCTCGTCCGGGTCGATCTCGAGCTCTTCCGGAAACATCTCCGCCACCTCCTCGAGCGAGAGGTGCAGATACCCGTCGTCGTCCAGCGCGTCGATCAGCGCGCCGACGAGCCGCCGGTCGCGCAGCGGCAGGTTGAGCACGGCCAGCTGCGACAGCAGGTGATCGCGCAGCGAGCTGGTCGCGACCTGCTGCGGGTAGAAGCCGTCGTCGTCGTCGTCGGACGACGCGCCGCCGCCCCAGTCCGAGTCGCCGCCGGTGTAGTCCTCGAAATCGGCGCGGTCGACCGCCTCCGGCCGTTCGCGCGCCTCGTCGCCGGCCTCCTTGCCGCCGGCGCGATCGTCGTCGTGCGTCGGCGCCGCCTCGGTCGCCGACTGCGCGGCGCCGGCAAGCTGCGCGGCGGTGGGCGGCGGCTCGTCCTCGCCCTCGGCCTTCTCGAGCAGCGGGTTCTCCTGCAGCATCCGCTCGACCTCGGCGTTCAGCTCGACCGTGGACAGCTGCAGCAGCCGGATCGACTGCTGCAGCTGGGGGGTGAGCGTGAGGTGCTGGCTGAGCTTGAGCTGGAGGGTTTGCTTCATGCGTTACGGAACATGCATTGCCTCAGAGCCGGAAGTGCTCTCCGAGATAGACCTTCCTGACCGCATCATTATAAACAATCTCGCCGGGAGCGCCGGAAGCCAGGACGCGCCCTTCGTTGATGATATACGCGCGGTCGCAGATGCCGAGCGTCTCGCGCACGTTGTGGTCCGTGATGAGCACGCCTATGCCGCGCTGTTTCAGGAACCCGATGATCTTCTGTATGTCCAGGACCGCGATCGGGTCGACGCCCGCGAACGGCTCGTCCAGCAGGATGAAGCGCGGCCGGGTCGCGAGCGCGCGGGCGATCTCGACCCGACGGCGCTCGCCGCCCGAGAGCGAGAGCGCGGTCGCGCTCGGCGAGATGGGAGATCGAAAGATCCTCGAGCAGCGCGTCGAGACGGTTGGCAAGCGCATCGGCGTCGAGGTCCTGCAGCTCGAGGATGCGCGCGGACGTTCTCGGCGACCGTCAGCTTGCGGAAGATCGACGCCTCCTGCGGCAGGTAGGAGAGCCCGAGCCGGGCGCGGATGTGGATCGGCAACCGCGACAGGTTGCGTCCGTCGAGCTCGATCCGTCCGCCGTCCGCCGCGACCAGCCCGACGATCATGTAGAAGCACGTCGTCTTGCCTGCCCCGTTGGGACCGAGCAGGCCGACCACCTCGCCGCTTGCGACATCGAGCGAGACGTCGTGGACGACCGTGCGCGCCTTGTAGCGCTTTTCGAGCCGGATGACCGACAGGTGGCTCGTCGGACGCGGCGCGAGGGACGCTTCGTCCACGCTCACTTGGCGGCCGGCGGCGCGAGGTCGCCGGCAGGCTTCAGCGTCACCGGCGGCCCGGTCGCCGCGGGCGCGGCCACCTTCGCCCCGTCCTTGGACTTGCCCGGCGCCGACGCGTCGGACCTGGGCTGGAACATGCCGCGCACGCGCGCGCCGGGTCCCGCCGGATCCGGAGTGGCTGCTCGCGCGCCCTTCCGCCTTGAACACCTCGGTCCCGACGTTGTACGAGACGTAGTTGCTCCGGATCTCGTCCTGGCCGCGCTTCAGCAGCGCGCGATCGAACAGCTCCACCAGCTCCTTCGCGCCGTCGTACTCGATGCGCTGCGCGTAGCCCTCGTAGTATTCGTCCACGCCGTCGCGCTTCTGCCGGACGACGACCGGGTTGCCGTGAGCCGTCGCGGACAGCGAGTTGTCGGCATTCTGCTTGAACACGATGCGGTCGGCGCGGATCGACAGCGTGCCCTGGGTGATGATCACGTTGCCGGCGAGCGTGCCGCCGCGCGCCTGCAGATCGGCGTCGCCCGTGTCGCCCGAGAAATTGATCGGCTTGTCCCGATCGGATTTCTCGGCCCATGCCGAGGGCGCGGCGGCGAGCGTCGCGACGAACGCGACCCATGCCGTCGTGCATGCGATGCGGCGCTTCGCGGGACGGGATTGGCGGGCGGAATTCACTTCGGCACCGAGGTGGGTTGGAGGGTTCCGCGCACGGCCGACCGGAGCTTGATCGTGCGCGCGTTGTTGTCGAGGACCATGCCGACGCCGTGGATTATTCCACGCGGATCCTCGATCGTCACCGGCCGGTCGGTTTCCGCGCGCCCCAGCTTCGGCTTGACCAGCAGCAGGTCGGTGGTGAAGGTCACGGGTCCCGTCGGACCGCGGTCGCGCGAGGTGGCCGCGAATGCGTCCCGCGTGGCGCGCACGGCGCCCCGGAGCGTGACCGTCTGCCGGTCGCCGGAGACGGTGCCGGTCTCGGCGCGGACCGCCAGGCGCGCCTGGCCCGGATCGGTCATTTCGAACGACGGCGCCGCGAGTTCGACGCTGTCGTCGTCCGGATAGTGCCGGGCGCTTGCCGCCGTGAGCATTTGCCGGACGCGACCCTCCGCATCGAAGCTGACCGCGCTGACGCGCTCGATGTAGAGGTCCGGGTCGTGCCGCGCCGATCCGTCGTCCCGGCGGGTGGGTGTCTGTATCTGCGCATCCAGCCAGTACGTCAGCGCCGCCAGGCCGCCGAGCAGGATTGCCGGCGACCAGGCGACCAGCCGATCGATGCGCGCGCGCGGGGGTGGCATCGGCTCAGCGCTCCCTTGCCCGAGGGCAGTTCGAGCGTCCGTCCGTCCCGCCGAAGGGCGCTCTGCGCTCCGCGGGGGGCGGCGAACGTGGCGAGCGCGGGGGCCGTTCATCTCAGGCGCCAAAGGCCGCATGCTGCGCCGCGAGAGCGCCCTGCGCGGCGAGAATCATTTCGCAGACCTCGCGCACGGCGCCCTTGCCCCCGTCGCGGCTGGTCACGTAATGGGCGCGCGCGCGCACCGAAGCCGGCGCGTGGGGCACGGTGACGGCGAATCCGCAGCGGACGAAAACGGCGACGTCGGGAAGGTCGTCGCCGATATGGGCGCAGGCGGCCGGCGGAAGCGCGAGCTCGCGGCGCAATGCCTCCCATGGCGTCAACTTGTCCTCTGCGCCCTGGATGACGCGGCCCACGCCCAGCGACCGGGCGCGATGCATCACCGTCGGCGCGCTTGCTGCCGGTGATCAACGCGACCGCGATGCCCGCGTGCATCAGCATCTTCAGTCCGACGCCGTCCAGCGCGTTGAAGGCCTTGAACTCGCGACCATCGTCGTCGACGAAGATGCGACCGTCGGTCAGCACGCCATCGACATCGCAGGTCAGGAGCCGGATGCCGCGCGCGCGCTCGTCGTCGCTGGCGCTCATCACACGACCCGCGCGCGGAAGAGGTCGTGCAGGTGCAGCGCGCCGACGAGCCTGCGGTCGTCGTCGGCGACCAGCAGCACCGTCACCTTGGGCAGCGCCTCCATCAGATCCACGCACTCGATCGCCAGCCGATCGGGACCGATGGTTCGCGGGCGTGGGCGTCATGACGCCGCTCACGCCCGTCGCGCCGATGTCGCGCACGCGATCGAGGCAGCGGCGCAGGTCGCCGTCGGTGAAGATCCCGGCGATGCGCCCGCCTGCGTCGACCACGGCCGTCATGCCCATGCCCTTGCCGGTCATCGCGACGACTGCCTCGCCGAGCGTCGCGTCGACGGCCGACGATGGGCAGCGCGGCGCCGCTCACCATCACGTCGCGCACCCGGGTGAGCAGGCGGCGCCCGAGCGGCCGCCCGGGATGCGAACGGGCGAAATCCTCGACGGAGAAGCCGCGCGCGTCGAGCAGCGCGAGCGCGAGCGCATCGCCGAGCGCCAGCGTGGCGGTGGTGCTGGCCGTCGGCGCGAGCCCCAGCGGGCAGGCTTCGGCGTCGACCGCCGCATCCAGATGCACATCGGCGGCCTGCGCGAGCGACGACTGCTCGTTGCCGGTCAGCGCGACGATCGCGGCACCCTGGCGCTTGAGGTGCGGCGTCAGCAGCACGAGCTCGTCGGTCTCGCCGGAATTGGACAGCATCACCACGACGTCGTCCGGCGTGATCATGCCGAGGTCGCCGTGCGAGGCTTCCGCCGGGTGGACGAAGAACGCGGGGGTCCCGGTCGAGGCCAGCGTCGCCGCGAGCTTGCGCGCGATGTGACCGGACTTGCCGATGCCGGACACGACCACGCGACCGCGGCAATGGAGGATCAGAACGACGGCGGCGACAAAGGCGTCCCCGAGCCGCGCGCCGAGTCCCGCGATGGCGTCGGCCTCGATCGCGAGCACGTGGCGGGCGAGTGCCAGCACCTGCGCCGGATCGACCTCGACGCGGCCGGGCGCTGCCACGGGAGCGGCAGGGGCGGTGACGCTCATGCCCGCACCTCGCGTGCGGCACGCTGCACCGCCCGGCGGGACCGTTCGCACATCGGATGGCCCGGTGTGCTCATGGGACACTCCCGGCGCTGCGCGCCCGCCCGCCGAGCGGGACCATTCGCACATGTTACGGCCCGGCGTGCTCATCGATGAAGTATAACCGAGCGGGGCCATGCTACATTCGATCATCCCGTCGGGGCCGGCCGCGCCGGCTGCCGCCGCACCTGCCCGATGCCGCAGACGCTGCAACTGATTCTCGTCCTGCTCGCCGCCGCCGTCGTCGTCGTCGTCGTCTGTCGGCTCGTCCGGCTGCCGCCGATCCTGGGATACCTGCTGGTCGGGATGGCCGTCGGCCCGCATGCGCTCGCGTGGGTGCCCGACACCGCGGCGGTCCACGATCTCGCCGAGTTCGGCATCGTGTTCCTGATGTTCTCGATCGGCCTCGAGTTCAGCCTGCCGCAGCTGAAGTCCATGCGGCGCGCGGTGTTCGGACTGGGACTCGCGCAGGTCGCGATCACGACGCTCGGCGGCGTGCTGGTGCTGCAGCTGCTGGGCTTCGGCTGGCAGACGGGCTTCGCGCTGGGCGCCGCGCTGGCGATGAGCTCGACGGCGATCGTGTCGAAGATGCTCGCCGAGCGCATGGAACTCGCGACGCCGCACGGTCGTGACGTGATGGCCATCCTGCTGTTCCAGGATCTGGCCGTCGTCGCCTTCCTGATCGTCCTCCCGTCGCTGTCCCTGGGAGGCAGCGCGCTCGCGCTGGCGCTGGCGGGCGCGGGGGTCAAGGCGGCAGTCGCGCTCGCGCTCATCCTCTTCGCCGGGCAGAAGCCCATGCGCGCGTGGTTCCACCTGGTCGCGCGGCAGCGAAGCTCCGAGCTCTTCATGCTGAACCTGCTGCTGATCACGCTGGGGCTCGCGGCGCTCACGGAGCTCGCCGGCCTCTCGCTCGCGCTGGGCGCCTTCCTCGCCGGCATGCTGATTGCCGAGACCGAGTACCGCTACCAGGTCGAGGAGGACATCAAGCCGTTTCGCGACGTGCTGCTCGGCCTCTTCTTCGTCACGGTCGGCATGGCGCTCGACCTCGCGGTCGTCGCGCACAACATCGGCTGGGTGGTGCTGCTGCTCATCGTTCCCGTCGGCGCCAAGCTGGTGCTCATCGTGGCCCTGTCCCGGTTCTTCGGGGCGTCGATGGGCACGGCGCTGCGCAACGGCTTCTACCTCGCGCAGGCGGGCGAATTCGCGCTGGTGCTGCTGGCGCTGGCCGTCCGGGACAGCCTCGTGCCGGGACCCGTCGCGCAGGTCGTGCTCGCCGCGATGGTGCTGTCGATGCTGTCGGCGCCGTTGCTCATTCATTTCGCCGAGCCGATCGTGCGCCGGTTCACGGCGAACGACTGGCTCGCGCGCGCGGCGCAGATCACCAGGATCGCGGCGACGACGATGGCGCGCCAGAACCACGTGATCGTCTGCGGCTACGGACGCAGCGGCCAGAACCTTGCGCGCCTGCTCGAGGCCGAGGAGATCGCCTTCATCGCCCTCGATGACGATCCCGAGCGCGTGCGCGAGGCAGGCGACGGCTCCTCCGTCGTCTACGGCGACGCGGGCCGGAAGGAGACGCTGTTCGCCGCCGGTCTCGCGAAGGCGCGCGCCGTCGTGATCACGTTCGCGGACACGGCCGCCGCGCTGAAGATCCTGCACCATGTGCATGCGGCACGCCCGGAGCTGCAGGTGGTCGTGCGCACGCTCGACGACAGCGAGCTCGACCGGCTGCTTGCCGCCGGCGCCGCCGAGGTCGTGCCCGAGGTGCTGGAGGGCAGCCTGATGCTGGCGACGCATTCGCTGCTCCTGCTCGGCGTGCCGCTCAACCGGGTGCTGGCGCGGATCCGCGCGATCCGGGAGGAGCGCTACAGCCTGTTCCGCGGGTTCTTTCACGGTGCGTCCGACGTGGCCGACGCGGCGGAGAACCTGCAGCCCAGGCTGCACTCGGTTCACCTGCCCGATCGCGCCCGCGCGGTGGGCAAGACGCTGTCCATGCTCGGTCTCGACGGCCTGGTCGAGGTCACCGGCGTGCGGCGCAAGGGCGCGCGCTCGCGGCGTCCGGATCCGGACTGGGTCTTCGAGTCCGGTGACGTGGTCGTATTGCTCGGGCGCCCGGAGAATCTGCCGCTCGCCGAGCAGCGCCTCCTGGAGGGGTAGGAGGCGTTTGCGCCAAGGCTCCGCGCCGGGCTGCGGCCGGAGCGGCGCGCATTGTGGGGGCCAACCCGGCGGGCTACAATGATCGTTTTCTCAAGACCGATTCCCATTCCGATGTCCGAACATCACCGCGCCGGGGTCCGCGCTGACGCCCGCGCGACCCGATCATGCCGTCGAGCTCGACGACGTGACGTTCGGCTACGACCAGCGGCCGGTACTCACGGGTATCTCGATGCGGATCCCGCGCGGCGGGGTGGTCGCGATCATGGGCGGCTCCGGCTGCGGCAAGACCACGATCCTGCGCCTCATCGGCGGTCAGCTGCGGCCCCAGTCGGGCCGCGTGCTGGTCGCCGGGGAATCGGTGCCCGATCTCGACCGCGATGCGCTGTACGCGATGCGCCGCAAGCTCGGGATGCTGTTCCAGTTCGGCGCGCTGTTCACCGACATGTCGGTGTACGAGAACATAGCGTTCACGCTGCGCGAGCATACGGATCTGCCGGAGGAGCTCATCCGCGACCTGGTGCTGATGAAGCTGCACGCGGTCGGTCTGCGCGGGGCCGCGCGGCTGATGCCCGCCGAGCTCTCCGGAGGAATGGCGCGCCGGGTCGCGCTCGCCCGCGCCATCGCGCTCGACCCGATGCTCGTCCTCTACGACGAGCCGTTCGCCGGTCTCGATCCGATTTCGCTCGGCGTCGTCGGCCAGCTGATCCGGCGCCTGAGCGAGGCGCTGGGCATCACGTCGCTCGTCGTGACGCACGACGTCTACGAATCGCTGAAGATCGTCGACTACCTGTATTTCGTCTCGGACGGAAAGATCATCGCCGAGGGCACGCCGGCCGACGTGCGGGCGTCCGGCGACGCGTTCGTCCGCCAGTTCGTCGACGGGGAGCCGGACGGCCCGGTGCCGTTCCATTACCCCGCGCCACCGTACCGCTCCGAGCTGTTTGCCCGTGCTTGACGCCGTCCTCGCCGGAATTGCGACCATGCTGCGGCGGTTGGGCGGCGGAACGGTTGCCGCCATCGGCTGGCTGGGGTATGCGGCGCGGTTCGGCGTCGCGGTCGTGCTCGAGACGCCGGCCGCCTTCGCGCGGCTGTCGCTGACGCTGCGCGAGATCTACTTCGCCGGCGTGCTCTCGCTCGTGATCATTCTCGTCTCCGGGCTCTTTGTCGGGATGGTGCTGGCGCTGCAGGGCTACGACGTGCTGCAGCGCTACGGCGCCGCCGAGTCGCTCGGCGTCCTCGTCGCGCTGTCGCTCGTCCGCGAGCTGGGGCCGGTGGTCGCCGGTCTGCTGTTCGCGAGCCGCGCCGGCAGCGCGATCACCGCGGAAATCGGGCTGATGAAGGCGACCGAGCAGTTGTCGGCGATGGAGATGATGGCGGTCGATCCGCTCGCGCGCGTGGTCGCGCCGCGGTTCTGGGGCGGCGTCGTCTCGATGCCGCTGCTCGCCGCGCTGTTCTCGACGCTGGGCGTCTTCGGCGCCTACCTGGTGGGCGTCAAGCTCATCGGCATCGATCCCGGCGCGTTCTGGGGCAACATGCAGGCCGGCGTGGACTTTCGCTACGACATTGTCAACGGCGTGATCAAGAGCGTCGTTTTCGGCATTGCCGTCAGCATGATCGCGGTGTTCGAGGGCTACGACGCCAAGCCGACCGCGGAAGGGGTGTCGACGGCGACGACGCGCACGGTCGTCGAGAGCTCGCTCGCGATCCTCGGGCTCGACTTCGTGCTCACCGTGTTCATGTTCCGGGGTGGGGCTGTGAAAACCGACGTGGAGATCGTTCAATGAACCTCAACCGCACCGCACTCGATCTCTGGGTCGGCATGTTCGTCGCGATCGGCATCGGGGCGATCCTCTTTCTGGCGCTCAAGGTCGGCAACCTGATCAGCTTCGGATCGACGCCGGGCTACCGGCTCGAGGCGCGCTTCGACAACATCGGAGGCCTGAAGCTCCGCGCGTCGGTGAAGGCGGCCGGCGTCGTCGTCGGCCGGGTCGAGCGCATCCAGCTCGATTCGACGACCTATCAGGCGGTCGTCACGATCAAGATCGACGACGACTACAAGTTCACGACGGACACCATCGCGTCGATCCTCACGTCGGGCCTCCTCGGCGATGTCTACATAGGACTGGACGCGGGCGGCGATACGAAGATGCTGGCCGACGGCGGCGAGCTGACGAAGACGCAATCCGGGATCGTCCTGGAAAAGCTGATCGGCCAGTTCCTGTTCGACAAGGCCGCGGCGGGAGACGCGAAATGAGCACTGCACTCGACCGGGGACGGACGGGGTTGCTCGCGCGCCGCCATCGCCGTGGCCGTCGCGCTGCTCGCCGGCTGTGCGGCGGCGCCGTCGCGCGACGACCCGTTCGAGCCGATGAACCGGGGGCTCTACCAGTTCCACGATACCGTGGACACGGCCATCGTGAAGCCCGTGGCGCAGGCCTACATCGACGTCGTGCCGCAACTCGTCCGCACGGGCGTCTCGAATGTCTTCAACAACATCGAAGACCTCTTCTCGGCGCTCAACGGTCTGCTGCAGGGCAAGCTCGACAAATTCGGCGACGACCTCGGCCGGGTGGTGCTCAACACCGCCTTCGGCATCGGCGGAATCTTCGACCTCGCGTCGATGGTCGGCATCGAGCGCGGCAACGAGGATTTCGGGCAGACGTTCGGGGCGTGGGGCCTGCCGCAGGGGCCCTATCTGTTCGTGCCGTTCTTCGGGCCGACGACCGTGCGCGACGGCACCGGAACCATCGTGCGCGTCATGGTGGGTCCGGTTGGTTACATCGGCGACGTGCCGGTGCGCAACAGCCTCTACGGGCTGGGCGCCGTCGACCTCCGCGCGCAGGCGCTCGGCGCCGGCCAGCTGGTCGAAACCGCCGCGCTGGATCGCTACCTTTTCATCCGCAACGCCTATCTGCAGCGGCGCCGGTATCTGCTCTACGACGGCAAGCCGCCGCCCGAACCCGAGGAGCCCTAGATGGCGAGCGTGCACTCGTACGCGCGGTGGATCGCGCCGGTCCTGATCGCGGCCGCCGCGGCTTTCGGTGCTGTCCTGCCCGCCGCCGCGCAGGAGGCGCCCGACGTCATGGTGAAGCGCGTCGCGCAGGACGTGCTGGCGACGATCAAGTCCGATCCGGCGATCCAGGCGGGCAACGAGGCGCGCATCCGCGACGTGCTCGAAGCGAAGCTGCTGCCCAACTTCGACTTCGAGCGGATGGCGGCGCTCGCCATGGGCAGGAACTGGCGGCGGGCCACGCCCGAACAGCAGAAGCGGATCACGGACGAGTTCCGGGCGCTGCTGGTGCGCACGTACTCCGGCGCGCTCAACCAGTACCGCGACGAGACGATCGAGTACAGGCCGCTGCGGATGCATGCGGGCGACACCGAGGTCACGGTGCGCACGCTGGTGCAGCGGAGGTCCGGGGCCCCGATCCAGATCGACTACGGCATGGAGAAGAAGGCGGACGCCTGGAAGTGCTACGACGTCATCGTCGCCGGCGTCTCGCTCGTCACCAACTATCGCGACGAGTTCAACGAGCAGATCAAGACCGGCGGCGTGGACGGCCTCATCAAGACGCTCGCCGATCGCAACCGGGGCGTGGCGGCGAAATGAGCGCGATCCGCGACGCGCTCGCCGGCGCCGAGCCGGGCTTCGTGCCGGACGCCGACGGCGCGCGCTGGACTTACAGGGGCGAACTCACGTCCGCCAATGCCGGCGCGGTGCTGGCCGCCGCGGGCGCGCTGACGCTGCCGGCGGACGGCGAGGTCGATCTGCGCGGTGTCGAGGAGATCGACTCTGCCGCCGTCGCGGTCCTGCTCGCGCTCAAGCGGCGCGCGGCCGACAAGAGCCCGCCGCTGCGGTTTGTCGGCATCCCCGCGTCGCTGGCCTCCCTCGCCGAGCTGTACGGCGTCGAGGAGATCCTTGGCGCGTGAGATTTGCGGCGGGCCCGGCGCTCACCGCCTCCGCGGCAATCGCTGATCGTGTCGCTCGCCGTCGACATCGCCAACGTCGTCCGTTGCTTCGGCAACGTGCGGGCGCTCGCCGGTGTCAGCCTCGCGGTCGAGGAGGGGGAGTTCTTCGGATTGCTGGGCCCGAACGGTGCAGGCAAGACGACGCTGATCTCGGTTCTCGCCGGGCTGACCCGGGCCGACAGCGGGACCGTGCGCGTGCTCGGGCACGATGTCGGCGCCGACTACCGGAAGGCCCGACGCGCCCTCGGCGTGGTCCCGCAGGAGCTCGTGTTCGATCCGTTCTTCACGGTGCGCGAAACGCTCGAGATCCAGTCCGGCTATTTCGGCATCAGGCACAACGACGCCTGGATCGACGAAATTCTCCACCACCTCGATCTCACGGCCAAGGCCGACGCGAACATGCGCTCGCTTTCCGGCGGCATGAAGCGCCGCGTGCTGGTGGGCCAGGCGCTCGTGCACAAGCCGCCGGTGATCGTGCTGGACGAGCCGACCGCGGGGGTCGACGTCGAGTTGCGCCAGAGCCTGTGGGCGTTCATCCGCAAGCTCAACCGGGACGGCCACACGATCATCCTGACCACGCATTACCTCGAGGAGGCCGAGGCGCTGTGCGGCCGCATCGCCATGCTGAAGGCCGGCCGCGTCGTCGCGCTCGACACGACGAGGAACCTGCTGGCGAATGTCGCCGGACTCACGGTGCGTCTCGTCGTCGACCGCGTTCCGGCCTCCTGGCAGCACCGGGTGACGAGCAGCGACGCGCACGCGTTCGTGGTCGGACTCGACAGTTACGCGGACCTGGAAGCGCTGCTCGCTGCGCTGCGCGAGGAATCCATCCGCATCGACGAGCTGGCGCTGCTGGAAACCGACCTCGAGCAGGTCTTCCTGCGCATCATGGGCGGAGCGCGCGCGCCGGCGACGGGGTCGCCGTCGTGATCCGCGTCGCCGGAGCGGGCTGGCTCACGCTGTTCTACAAGGAGCTGCTGCGTTTCTGGAAGGTCGCGTTCCAGACGATCCTGGCCCCCGTGATCACCGCGCTCCTCTATCTGCTCATCTTCTCGCACGTGCTGGAGTCGCGCGTGTCGGTGTTCGGCGGCCAGATCGGCTACACCGCCTTTCTGGTGCCCGGGCTCGTGATGATGTCGGTGCTGCAGAACGCCTTCGCCAATACTTCATCGTCGCTCATCCAGTCGAAAATCACCGGCAACATGATCTTCATCCTGCTCACGCCGCTGTCGCCGGCCGATTTCTTCGCCGCGTACGTGCTGGGCGCCATGGTGCGCGGTCTCGTCGTGGGGCTGGGCGTCTTCGTCGTCACCCTGTTTTTCGTGCCGTCGCTGCTCGCGATGCCGCACCCGTTCTGGGCGCTGGCCTTCGCGCTGCTAGGCAGCGCGATCCTCGGCACGCTCGGGCTCGTCGCGGGCGTCTGGGCCGAAAAGTTCGATCAGCTTTCCGCGTTCCAGAACTTCCTCATCACGCCGCTCACGTTCCTTTCCGGCGTGTTCTACTCGATCCATTCGCTGCCTCCGTTCTGGCAGTCGCTGTCGCGCGCGAACCCGTTCTTCTATATGATCGACGGGTTCCGCTATGGCTTCTTCGGGTTGTCCGACGTGCCGCCCGGACTGAGCCTCGGGGTCGTCGCCGGATGCGCGCTCGTGCTCTCGCTCCTTGCGTTGACGCTGCTGCGGCGCGGCTGGAAACTCCGGCCCTGACGGCGCGCCACCGCCTTTCCGCACATTCGCGATCTGTTCAGCCCTTCGTCTCGTCATCCCGTCATCGCAGCGAGGTTTGCCCATGGTCACGCCGGAATCCATCAAGACTTCGATCGCCGCCGGCCTGCCTTGCGAGCAGGTCGACGTGCGCGGCGACGGGCATCACTGGGAGGCCGTGATCGTCAGCGCGGCGTTCGAGGGGCTGTCCAAGGTGCGCCAGCACCAGCTTGTCTATGCTGCACTCGGCGACCGGATGCGCGAGGAGATCCATGCGCTGTCGATGACCACGTTGACGCCCGCGCAGTGGGCGGCGGCACAGGGTTCCTGAGGTGAACGGCCCCTACGCTCACTGCGTTCGCTGCCCCCCGCGGGGGCGCGCAGCGCCCTTCGGGCGGCCGGGCGGGCAGATGATGAGCCCCCACGCTCACTGCGTTCGCTGCCCCCCGCGGGGGCGCGCAGCGCCCTTCGGGCGGCCGGGCGGGCGCTGATGGACAAGCTGCTGATCGAGGGTGGCCGGCCGCTCGTGGGCGAGGTCCGCGTTTCCGGCGCAAAGAATGCGGCGCTGCCGATCCTCTGCGCGGCGCTGCTCACTCCGGAGCCGCTGGTGCTCACGAACGTGCCGCGACTGAAAGACGTGCGGACGATGCAGACGTTGCTGGCGCAGATGGGCGTCGCGCTGGACGCCGGCACTCCCGGAACGGTCGCGCTCGAAGCCGGCCGGATCGACTGGCCGCTCGCGCCCTACGAGCTCGTCAAGACCATGCGCGCCTCGATCCTGGCACTGGGGCCGCTCGTCGCCCGCTGCGGCGAGGCGCGCGTGTCGTTGCCCGGCGGGTGCGCCATCGGCCTGCGTCCCGTCGATCAGCACGTGAAGGGACTCGCGGCGATGGGCGCGGAAATCGACCTCGAGCACGGTTACATCAGCGCTCGCGCGCGGCGGCTGGCGGGCACGCGCTTCGTGTTCGACGTCGTCACGGTGACCGGAACCGAGAACCTGATGATGGCCGCGACGCTGGCGTCAGGGCACGACCACGCTCGAGAACGCGGCACGCGAGCCGGAGGTCGTCGATCTCGCGCGCTGCCTCGGCGCCATGGGGGCGAGGATCTCCGGGGCGGGCACCGATCGCATCGTCGTCGAGGGCGTCGATCGGCTGCATGGCGCGACCCATGCGGTCATGCCCGACCGGATCGAGACGGGCACGTTCGTCGCGGCGATCGCAGCAGCCGGCGGCGAGGCCACGGTCGCCGGCACGCAACCGGAGACGCTCGACGCGGTCCTCGGCAAGCTCGCGGAGGCGGGTGCCGACATCAGCGTCGCGGGCGACGTGATCCGGGTCGTGCGGCATGGTCCGCTCGCGCCGTTCAATCTGCGCACGGCGCCCTACCCGGGATTTCCGACCGACATGCAGGCGCAGATGATGGCGGTCGCGACGCGCGCCGCGGGGACGACCGTGGTCACCGAGACCATCTTCGAGAACCGGATGATGCACGTGCAGGAGCTCGTGCGCCTCGGTGCCGACATCGAAGTCGAGGGCAATGCGGCGATCGTGCGCGGCGCGGGAAAGCTGACGGGCGCCAACGTGATGGCGACGGACCTGCGCGCCTCCGCCTGCCTCGTGATCGCCGGACTGATCGCCGAAGGCACCACGACGATCGACCGCATCTATCACCTGGACCGCGGCTACGAGCGGATCGAGGAGAAGCTGGCGCTTCTGGGCGCGCGGATCCGGCGCGTGGCGGAGGGCGGTCCCACGGCGCCGGCCGCAGGGGGCGGACTCGCGGCGGGCTCGGGATGATGCATGCGCCCGCCACGAATCCGCCCCCTGCGGCCGACGTGAATGGCTCCCACTCGAAAGGAAGACGCGCAGCGCCCAGGATGCCGCCATGACGGATCTTCGCTCGTCGCCGCTGGCCCGCGCCGCGACCTACCCGGACCGGCTCGACGCCGGGCTGCTCTTTCCGGTCGACCGCGCGCCGCAGCGCGGAGAACTCGGATTCGGCGCCGCGCTGCCGTTCGGCGGCGTCGACCTGTGGACCGCCTACGAATTGAGCTGGCTCGACGCCGCGGGCAAGCCCGAGGTCGCGATCGCGACGTTCGCGGTGCCGGCGGACTCGCCGCGCATCGTCGAGTCGAAGTCGGTCAAGCTCTATCTCGCCGGGTTCAACCTGACGCGCTTCGGTTCGGCCGCCGAGGTGCGCGCGACGCTCTCCCGCGACCTGTCGGCGGCGATCGGCGCGGCCGTCGACATCACGCTGGCGCCACCGGACGAGACCGGGGCGATGCCGCAGGCCGGGTTCACCGGCGTCTGCCTCGACGCGCTGCCGCTCGCCGTCGACGATCGCCTCCCCGTTCCCGCTGCGCTCACGGCTGCGGCGCCGGGGTGCGCCGAATCGCTGTACACGCGGCTTTTCAGGTCGGTGTGCCCGGTCACCGGGCAGCCCGATTACGCGTGCGTGCAGCTGAGCTACCGCGGCGCGCGGATCGATCGTGCGGGCCTGCTTCGCTACCTCGTGTCGTTCCGCCGGCATCCCGGTTTCCACGAACACTGCGTCGAGCGCATCTTCGCCGACGTGTGGCGGCGGTGCCGACCCGAGGCGCTGTCGGTGTACGCCCGCTTCACGCGGCGCGGGGGCATCGACATCAACCCGTGGCGGAGCAGCGAGGGCGGCCGGCCGCCCCTTCACGTGCGCACGGCGCGGCAGTGACGGCAGGACGCATCGTCGTGTCCGGTAGAATGTGCCGGTGGCCCACCCGTTGCCAACCGTGCCGACGCTCACCCTCGCGCTTTCGAAAGGGCGCATCTTCGACGAGACGCTGCCGCTCCTTGCCGCCGCGGGCATCGTGCCGGCCGAGGATCCGGAGACCTCGCGCAAGCTGATCGTCGGCACCAACCGCGGCGATGTCTCGGTCGTGATCGTCCGCGCGTCCGACGTGCCGACCTATGTTGCGCACGGCGCCGCCGATATCGGCGTCGCCGGCAAGGACGTGCTGCTCGAGCAGGGCGGCGAAGGCCTGTACCAGCCGCTGGACCTCGAGATCGCGCGCTGCCGGATGGTGGTCGCGACCAAACGCGGCTTCGACTGGGCGGGCACCGTCCAGCGCGGCGCGCGCATCCGCGTCGCGACCAAGTACGTGCAGACGGCCCGCGAGCACTTTGCGGCAAAGGGCATGCACGTCGACCTGATCAAGCTCTACGGCTCGATGGAACTCGCGCCGCTGGCGGGCCTCGCCGACGCCATTGTCGACCTCGTGAGCTCGGGACGCACGCTGCAGGCGAACGATCTCGTCGTGGTCGAGGACATCCTGCCGATCAGCGCGCGGCTCATCGTCAATCCGGCCGCACTCAAGCTGAAGCGGAATCTGGTGCAGCCGCTGCTCGACGCGATGGCGAAGGCGATCGTCGCCAGGCGGAGCAAGGTACCGGGGGCGCCGGGATGACCGGGGCGACGCTCGCCCTGCGCCGGCTCGACTCCATGGCGTCGGGCTTCGACCGCGATCTCGCGGAGCTCACGGCCTTCGAAGCGGCGCAGGATACCGGGGTCGACGCGACCGTAGCGCGGATCGTCGCGGACGTGCGGGCGCGCGGCGACGCGGCGTTGCTCGAATACACGGCCGAGCTCGACGGCATCGCGGCGCCGTCGGTGGCGGCGCTCGAGATCACCGCGGACGAGATGCAGCGCGCCTGGGCTGCGCTGCCGGAGGCGACGCGCGCGGCGCTGCAGACGGCCGCGCAGCGCATTCGCGCTTACCACGAGCGCCAGAAAATCGCGTCTTGGTCGTACGTCGACAGCGATGGCAGCGAATTCGGCCAGCGGGTGACGCCGCTCGATCGCGTCGGCATCTACGTGCCCGGCGGCAAGGCGGCCTATCCCTCGTCGGTGCTGATGAACGCCATTCCGGCGCGCGTCGCGGGCGTGGCCGAGATCGTGATGGTCGTGCCGACGCCGGGCGGCGCGCGCAATCCGCTGGTGCTCGCCGCCGCGCATCTCGCCGGCGTCACGCGCGCCTTCGCGCTCGGCGGCGCGCAGGCGATCGCGGCGCTCGCCTACGGCACCGCCACGATTCCGTCGGTCGACAAGATCTGCGGGCCCGGCAACGCGTACGTCGCCGCGGCCAAGCGACGCGTGTTCGGAGCCGTGGGCATCGACATGATCGCCGGCGCCTCCGAGGTTCTCGTCATCGCCGATGCGAGCGCGAACGCGGACTGGGTCGCCATGGACCTCTTCGCGCAGGCCGAGCACGACGAGCTCGCGCAGGCGATCCTCGTCACGCCGGACGACGCGATGCTCGAGGCGGTCGCGGCAAGCGCGCAGAGGCAGATAGGCGGGATGCCGCGGCGGGAGATCATAGCGGCGGCGCTCGCCCGCCGCGGCGCGCTCATCAAGGTGCCCGACCTCGACGCGGCCTGCACGCTCGCCAACCGTATCGCACCGGAGCACCTGGAGCTCGCGGTCGCCGATCCCGGCTTGCTGCTGCCGAAGATTCGCCATGCCGGTGCGATCTTCATGGGGCACCACGCGTCGGAGGCGCTCGGCGACTATTGCGCGGGCCCGAATCACGTTCTGCCCACGGGCCGCACCGCGCGGTTCTCGTCGCCGCTCGGCGTCTACGATTTCCAGAAGCGGTCCAGCGTGCTCGGCATCTCGATCGGCGCGGCAGCGGCGCTCGGCCGCGTCGCCGCGACGCTCGCGCAGGGAGAGGGATTGGCCGCGCACGCGCAGAGCGCGCTCTATCGCGTGCCTGGGAAATGAGATGAACGGCTCCCGCACTCGCTTCGCTCGCTGCCCGCCCCGGGGGGCAGCGCCCTTCGGGCGGCCGTGCGGGTTGACGATGGGCCCCCACGCTCACTTTGTGCGGCGCAGCCGCATCCCGCTGCGCGGGACCAGCCTTCGGCTGTCCTGCGGCCTTCGGCCTGGTGTTCGCTGCCCCCCGGGGGGCGGGCAGCGCCCTTCGGGCGGCCGTGCGGGCACTGACGATGCGCACCCCCTCCGACTTCGTCGCCGCCACCGTGCGTCCCGAGATTCGTGCACTGTCCGCCTACGCGGTCGCGCACGCCGAGGGAATGATCAAGCTCGACGCAATGGAGAATCCCTACCGGCTGCCGGAGGCGGTCAGGGAGAGGATCGCGACCGCCGTCGCAGCGGTGCCGATCAATCGCTATCCGGACGGCGGCGCGGACGCCGTCAAGTCGGCGCTGCGCCGGGCGTTCGGCATCCCGGAGACCGCGGGGCTCATTCTCGGCAACGGATCGGACGAACTGATCCAGATCCTCACCGTGGCGGTGGCGAGGCCTGGCGCCGTCGTTGTGGCGCCCGAGCCGTCGTTCGTGATGTACCGGCTGAACGCGCTCTATGCCGGCGTGCGCTTCGTCGGCGTGCCGCTGGCGCCGGATTTCGCGCTCGACGCCGGGGCGATGATCAGGGCGATCGAACGGGAGCGGCCCGCGCTGATCTTTCTCGCCTATCCCAACAACCCGACCGGAAACCTCTTCGCGACCGCCGGCCTGGAGGCGATCCTGCGGGCGGCGCCAGGCGTGGTAGTCGTCGACGAGGCCTACCATGCGTTCGCCGAGGCGAGCTTCCTGCCCCGCCTCGCCGAGTTTCCGAACCTCGTCGTGCTGCGGACGGTCTCGAAGATCGGAATGGCCGGGCTGCGGCTGGGCTATGCCGTCGCGGCTCCCGAATGGACGACGGAATTGAACAAGGTGCGCCCGCCGTATAATCTCAACGCGCTGACGCAGGCGGCGGCGCCGTTGCTGCTGGCCGAGGACGCGCTGCTCGCGGAGCAGGCGGCCCGGATCAAGGCCGAGCGTGCGCGCCTGCATGCGGCACTCTCCGCCTTGCCCGACGTGGTTGCCTTTCCGACGCAAACGAACTTCGTGCTGGCCCGAGTTCCCGACGCACCGCGCTGGTTCGATCGCTTGCGGGAGGAGGGAATACTGGTGAAGAACCTGCACGGCTGGCACCCATCGCTCGAGCACTGCCTGCGCATCACGGTCGGCACGCCGGCCGAAAACGATGCGCTGCTCGCGGCGCTGCAAACCCTTCGATAGGCCCTCCCATGCCGAATTCACGCCGCGCCAAGGTCGAGCGCAACACGAACGAGACCCGGATCGCCGTCGAGGTCGAGCTCGACGGCGCCGGCCGCGCCGAACTCGCGACTGGCGTGCCGTTTCTCGATCACATGCTGGACCAGGTGGCGCGGCACGGAATGATCGACCTCGTCGTGCGCGCCACGGGCGATCTGCACATCGACGCGCACCACACGGTCGAGGACATCGGCATCACGCTGGGACAGGCGGTGGCGCAGGCGCTGGGCGACAAGCGGGGACTCACGCGGTACGGGCATGCGTACGTGCCGCTCGACGAGGCGCTGTCCCGCGTCGTCATCGATCTTTCGGGGCGGCCCGGGCTCGAATTCCACGTGCCCTTCACCCGCGCGATGATCGGCACGTTCGACGTCGACCTTGCGCACGAGTTCTTCCAGGGCTTCGTCAATCATGCGCAGGTCACGCTGCACGTGGACAACCTGCGCGGGCAGAACGCCCATCATCAGGCGGAAACCGTGTTCAAGGCATTCGCCCGCGCACTCAGGATGGCCGCCGCCCGCGATGCCCGCGCGGCGGGTGCCGTGCCGTCGACGAAAGGGGCGCTCTAGCCCCCTGCAGCCAACGGCTGTGCGTGAGCCGCTGATGACCGACATCGCCGTCGTCGACTACGGGATGGGCAATCTGCGCTCGGTGGCGAAGGCGCTCGCCCATGTCGCGCCGGAATGCAGCATCGTCGTTTCCGCCGATCCTGCCGTGATACGCGGCGCGGCCCGGGTGGTGCTGCCCGGCCAGAGCGCGATGCCCGACTGCATGCGCGGTCTCGACGCGACCGGATTGCGCGACGTCGTCCTGGAGGCGGCTGCGACGCGCCCGTTTCTGGGCATCTGCCTCGGGCTGCAGATGCTGTTCGAGACGAGCGAGGAGGGCCCGACGCAGGGTCTGGCGCTCCTTGCGGGACGCGTCGTCCGGTTTCGCGACGAGGCGATGGCGCTGGGGGGAGGGCAGCGGCTCAAGGTCCCGCACATGGGCTGGAGCCCGGTGCGCCAGAGCCGGCCGCATCCGCTGTGGGGCGGCATCCCCGACCACTCGCGCTTCTATTTCGCGCACAGCTTCCACCCGGTGCCGGACGACCCCGGGCTGACCGTCGGGACGGTTGACTATCCGGCGCCGTTTACTTGCGCCATCGCACGGGCTAATATCTTCGCGACGCAATTCCATCCGGAAAAGAGCCAAAGCGCAGGGTTGCAGCTGCTCGCCAATTTCGCTGTGTGGGACGGACAGAGCTGAGCCGTCCTCGTCTTGCCGCCGGCACCACCGGCTCCCCATCTTTCCACACCGCCGCCGTTTCCCGCCGCCATGCAGATCATTCCCGCGATCGATGTCAAGGACGGTCACTGCGTTCGCCTGAAGCAGGGCGAGATGCACTCGGCCACGGTATTCTCGGAGGATCCGGCGGCCATGGCGCAGCACTGGCTCGAGCTGGGCGCCGAGCGCCTGCACATCGTCGATCTCAACGGCGCCGTTGCCGGCGTGCCGAAGAACGAGCTGGCCATCCGCGAAATCGTCAGCGTCATCGGCGAGGAGATACCGGTGCAGCTGGGCGGCGGCATCCGTGACCTCGACACGATCGAGCGCTACCTCGACGACGGCATCACCTACGTGATCATCGGCACGGCCGCCGTCAAGAATCCGGGCTTCCTGCACGACGCCTGCTACGCATTTCCCGGCCACATCATCGTCGGCCTCGATGCGCGCGAGGGCAAGGTGGCGACCGACGGCTGGTCGAAGATGACCGGCCACGACGTCGTCGACCTCGGGAAGAAGTTCGAGGACTACGGCGTCGAGGCGATCATCTACACGGACATCGGCCGCGACGGCATGCTGACGGGCGTCAACGTCGAAGCCACGGTCAAGCTCGCGCGCGAGCTCAGGATTCCCGTGATCGCCTCGGGCGGCATCGCCTCGATCCAGGACATCCTGCACCTCGTGCCCTACGAGAAGGAAGGCATCATCGGCGCCATCGCCGGGCGCGCGCTGTACGAGGGCAAGCTCGACTTCAGGGCCGCGATGAAGGCGGCCAAGGGCGAGCTGACCGGCAAGGCGTGGCACTCGACCCGCGTGGGCGCAGCGGCGGGCAGCGGACTTCGAACCCCAGGCGCCCGCCGCCGGCCGCCGCGCCCGCGCTGACGCACCGCACGGCACAACAATCCCCGCATGGGCCTCGCCAAACGCATCATCCCCTGCCTCGACGTGGCCGCCGGCCGCGTGGTCAAGGGCGTGAACTTCGTCAACCTCCGCGATGCCGGCGACCCGGTCGAGGTCGCGCGGCGGTATGACGGCGAGGGCGCCGACGAGCTCGCCTTCCTGGACATCCGTGCGAGCGTGGAGACGCGGGATCTGCTCTACCACATGATCGAGGCGGTCGCGGACGTAGTGTTCATTCCGCTCACCGTCGGCGGCGGCGTCAATTCGATCGACGACATCCGGGCGCTGCTCAATGCCGGCGCGGACAAGGTCAGCATCAACACGGCCGGCGTCGCCAACCCCGCATTGTTCGAGGCGGCTGCCGGGCGCTACGGAGCGCAGTGCATCGTGGCGGCGATCGACGCCAAGCAATCCGCCCCCGGCGCGTGGCAGGTCTACACCCATGGCGGCCGCACGCCCACCGGGCTCGATGCCGTGGCATGGGCGCGCGAGGTCGTCGCCCGCGGCGCCGGCGAGATCCTCCTCACCAGCATGGATCGCGATGGCGTCCGCACCGGTTTCGACCTGGCGCTCACGCGCGCGGTGGTGGAAGCGGTCGAGGTTCCGGTGATCGCGTCGGGGGGCGTCGGCTCGCTCTCCGACCTGGTCGACGGCATCGTCGCCGGCGGCGCCGACGCGGTTCTCGCGGCATCGATCTTCCACTACGGCGAGTTCACGATCGGGCAGGCGAAGGCCGCGATGGCCGCGGCGGGCATCGAGGTGCGCATCTGACACATCGCGTCCGGCGGCGGTCCGGGGTGGCGGCCAAGCCGCCGCCTGGGGCGCGCCGGCGCGCGTCCGGCGGCGCCTCCTTGACTATCCCTCGAATCGGCAGAACACTCGGCGCCTGACACGCAGAACGGACCTCGCGATTCTCGCCATGGATTGGCTCGAACAGGTGAAATGGGCGAACGACGGCCTCGTCGCGGCGATCGCGCAGGACGCGGCGTCCGGCCGCGTGCTCACGCTCGCGTGGATGAACCGCGAGGCGCTGGCGCGCACGGCCGAGACCGGCGAGGCGCATTACTGGTCGCGCTCGCGCCGCAGGCTGTGGCGCAAGGGCGAGGCGTCCGGACATGTGCAGCGGGTGCGAGAGATCCGGCTCGATTGCGACAGCGACGCGATTCTCCTTCGAGTCGAGCAGGTCGGCGGCATCGCCTGCCACACCGGACGCGAGCATTGCTTTTTCCAGCGGCTGGAAGGCGACCGCTGGGTCGGCGTCGAGGCGGTGATCAAGGATCCGCAGGCCATCTATGGGCACGGCTGAGCGCGAGACGCCCCGGCCGGACATCCTCGACCGGCTGGCGGCGGCGATCGCATCGCGCGTTTCCGCGGACCCGGCGACGTCCTACGTCGCCGCGCTCGTCGCCAAGGGCGACGACGCCATCCTGAAGAAGATCGGCGAGGAGGCGACCGAGACGGTCATGGCGGCGAAGGACGGTGATAAACTGCGGATCACCGCCGAGGTCGCCGACCTCTGGTTCCACTGCCTCGTGCTGCTCGCCCGGCACGGGCTCGGCCCCGCCGACGTGCGCGCCGAACTCGCGCGGCGCGAAGGAACCTCGGGGCTTGCCGAGAAGGCCGCGCGCAGGACGTGACCGCGGCGTCGAGTGCGAGCTGCGGGACGGCAGATTGCTGACAGACGGAGATGGAGACGGAACGGTGCAGGACTGCATTTTCTGCAAGATCGTGCGCGGCGAGATACCGGCGCGGAAGGTCTACGAGGACGACGAGATCCTCGCGTTTCACGACATCCAGCCGCTGGTGCCCGTGCATTTCATGCTGATACCGAAGCGGCACATCGCTTCGCTGGCCGACGCCACGGCCGACGACGCCGGCGTGCTGGGGCGGATCATGGTGCTGACGGGCCGGCTCGCGCGCGAGCAGGGTTCGACGGAGGGTTATCGCACGATCGTCAACACCGGACGGATCGGCCGGCAGGATGTCATGCACGTGCACGTGCACGTGCTCGGCGGAGCCGAACCCGCTGGGCGCCATGATCGCGCGAAAACCGGACTGAACACGCTGGCAAGGAGAATCGCATGGGCTCATTGAGCATCTGGCACTGGCTGATCGTACTGGTGGTCGTCCTGCTGATCTTCGGCACCAAGAAATTGCGCAACATCGGCCAGGACCTGGGCGGCGCCGTGAAGGGATTCAAGGAAGGCGTCAAGGGCGCCGATGACGCCGCCAACGCGGCGAAGGAATCCGAGCCGCCCGCCGCGAAGCTCGGCGGCACGACGATCGAGGGCGAGGTCAAGAAGGAGACGGCGTCCCAGGGTTGAACCTCCGGTGTCGGGCGCATCCCGATACCCGCGTTGAACGCCCGTCGCTCGACGCCTGACCTCCATGTTCGACATCGGCATCAGCGAGATCATGGTCATCGCGGTCGTCGCGCTGATCGTGCTCGGCCCCGAAAAGCTGCCGAAGACCGCGCGCACGCTCGGCCACCTGTTCGGCCGTCTGCAGCGCTACGTCGCCGACGTGAAGGCGGACATCAATCGCGAGTTCGAGCTCGAGGAATTGAAGAAGCTGCAGGCGCAGGTGCAGACCGCGGCGACCGACTTCCAGTCGTCGATGTCCGCAGCGGCGACCGAGATCCAGTCGAACGTCCGGGCCGTCGAGACCGAACTCGATGCGGCGGCTGCGGGGAGCGGCGCGCAGACGCCAGCCGCGCTGCGCCCGCGGTGCTGCCGCAATCGTCGCCCGCCGCCCCTGCCGCCCAGGATCCGCCGCGACAGGCGTCGCTGCCGGGCTTCGACCGTGGTTGACGAGCGCAGGCAAACACCCGCCGGCGGGGCTTCGGACCTTTCGGCGCGAGCACGCGCGCTGCCGCCGATGAGCGATCCGCATCCGCCGCCGGACGCTCCGCAGGAGACCTTCCTCTCGCATCTGTTCGAGCTGCGCACGAGGCTCGTGCGCGCGCTCCTCGCCGTCGTCATCGTGCTGCTTTGCCTGTTTCCCTGGGCGAAGGACATCTACGCGGCGCTGGCGGCTCCGCTGCTGCGCGCGCTGCCCAAGGGCGCGACGATGATCGCGACCGACGTCACGGGCACGTTCTTCGTGCCGCTCAAGGTCACGATGATGGCGGCCTTCCTGCTGGCGCTGCCGTATGTCCTGTGGCAGGTGTGGGCGTTCGTCGCGCCGGGCCTCTACCAGCACGAGAAGCGGCTGGCGACGCCGGTGATCGTGTCGAGCTTCGTGTTCTTCCTGTTCGGCATGGCGTTCGCCTACTTCGTCGTCTTCCCGATCGCGTTCGGCTTCTTCGCCTCGTACGCGCCGGAGGGCGTCACGATGAT
Source organism: uncultured beta proteobacterium (assembly GCA_963700415.1). Lineage (GTDB taxonomy): Bacteria > Pseudomonadota > Gammaproteobacteria > Burkholderiales > Casimicrobiaceae > CAIWHR01. Next base: position 390,517 of record CAVOXS010000007.1, on the reverse strand, counting down.
GACCGACATCGACAAATATCTGTCGTTCGTGCTGACGATGTTCATCGCGTTCGGGCTCACGTTCGAGGTGCCGGTCGTCGTGATCGTGCTCGTGCGCCTGCGCATGGTGACGCTCGACAAGCTGCGGTCGATCCGCTCGTACGTGATCGTCGGGGCGTTCGTCATCGCCGCGATCTTCACGCCGCCCGACGTCGTGTCCCAGCTGCTGCTCGCGGTGCCGATGTGGCTGCTCTACGAGCTGGGGCTTCTGATGGCGCGCTTTTTCGTGACGCCGGTCCGGGAGGAAGCCCCGGCGGAGCCGGTTACCGGGCCGGCGGACGACGCCCGACGATGATGGCCATGCCCTGCAGCTTGCGGTCGCGCCAGACCTTCAACATGACCGTGCTGCCCGGCGGGAGTTCGGCGATCCGCGCGAGCAGCGCCGGTGTGTCGCGCGTCGGCTTGCCATCGATCTCGAGCACGACGTCGCGCACCTGAATTCCGGCGCGTTCCGCCGGGCCGTTTTTCACGATGCCGCGGATCAGCACGCCGCCGACGTTCTCGAGCGCGAGCGTGCGGGCGATCTCCGCGTGTGACATCCTGCGGCTCGAGCCCCAGCCAGCCGCGCGTCACGACCCCGTCCCGGATGATCTGCTCGAGCACGGTGCGCGCGAGCGACACCGGGATCGCGAAACCGATGCCGAGCGAGCCCCCCGACTGGCGAGAAGATGGTGCTGTTGATGCCGATCAGGTTGCCGGCGGTGTCCACCAGGGCGCCGCCGGAGTTGCCGGGATTGATCGCCGCATCGGTCTGGATGAAGTCCTCGAAGCGGTTGATGCCGAGATGGTTGCGGCCGAGCGCACTGACGATGCCGAGCGTCACGGTGCTGCCGAAGCCGAAGGGATTGCCGATCGCGAGCACGAAATCGCCCACCTGCACGCGGTCGAGCGTGCCGAACGTGATGGCGGGGAAGTTCTCGCCGTCCGCCTTGAGCACGGCAAGGTCGGATTCGGGGTCCGTTCCCTCGCACGCGCGCCGCGACCCGCCGGCCGTCGGCGAGCACGATCTGGATGTCGTCGGCGCCATCGATCACGTGATTATTCGTCAGCACGTAGCCTTCCGGCGAAACGATGACGCCCGAGCCCAGGCTCGTCGCGCGCTGCCGCGGCAGCCGCTCGGCGAGGTCGGGAAAGTAGCGGCGCAGCAGCGGGTCGTCCTGGAGCGATCCGCGCTGACGAATTTCCTTGCTCGTGTAGATGCCCACGACCGCGGGCATCGCTTTCTTCGCCGCGTCGGAGAAGCTCGCGACCGTCGGCGTGCTCACCGGCGTCGACGTTTCCTGCAGCAGCACGACCTGCCCCGACTTCTCGCTCAAGCGGGGAACGAGATCCGGTCGCAGCGTCGTGACGACGAACAGCGCGGCGAGACACAGCGTGCAGGCCTGCGCGAACACGAGCCAGAAACGGCGGAGCAAGGGAACCTCGCAGGTGGGGGCGAAACAATAGGTGGGGCGAAACAATTATAGACAGTTGCTGCGCTGCGACAGCGCGCTGCCGTGCCAATGCCGGCGCAGGTGCGGATGGCCGGCGAGCGTCTCGCCTCCGGCCGGTCAGTTCCTGGTCAACTCATTGATATTTTGCATGATTTCTCTGCCCGCCAGAGCCGGGCTTCCGGGTCGGGCGGCAAATCCTCTATAATTGAACGGTTTGCCATTCGGCGTGCGTTCCGGCGGCGCGGATGGGCCAAACAGCGACAGGGGACGGGTGGTCATGGCGGAAGGCACAGTGGATCAAGGGAAGCGCCGCTTCCTGATCGGCGCGACGAGCGCCGTGGGCGGAGTCGGCGTGGTGACGGCCGCGACGCCATTCGTCATGTCGTTCTTCCCGAGCGAGCGCGCCAAGGCGGCCGGAGCGCCCGTCGAGGTCGACATCGGCAAGCTCGAGCCGGGGCAGAAGATCGACGTCGAATGGCGCGGCAAGGTCGTGTGGATCATCAACCGGACGCCGCCGATGCTGGCTTCGCTCCCCAAGCTCGACCCGAAGCTCTCAGACCCGAATTCCGACAAGTCGCAGCAGCCGGAATACGCGAAGAACGAGCATCGCTCGATCAAGGACAACGTGCTCGTCATGGTCGGCATCTGCACGCACCTCGGCTGCTCGCCCACTTACCGGCCCGAGATCGCGCCTGCCGATCTTGGACCGGACTGGCTCGGCGGCTTCTTCTGTCCCTGCCACCAGAGCAAGTTCGACCTCGCGGGCCGCGTCTACTCCGGAGTGCCGGCGCCCACGAATCTGCCCGTGCCGCCGCATCGGTACCTGACCGACACCCGGATCATCATCGGCGACAGCGGCAAGGCGGCGTAAGGGAACCCCGGCCATGCAAAAAATTCTGACCTGGATCGACGACCGCTTCCCGCTGACCGCGCTCTGGGAATCGCAGTGGGGCAAATACGTCGCGCCGAAGAACTTCAACTTCTGGTACTACTTCGGCTCGCTGGCCGCGTTCGTGCTGGTGCTCCAGATCGTCACCGGGATCTTCCTGGCGATGAGCTACAAGCCCGACGCGGCCAAGGCGTTCGAGTCCGTCGAGTACATCATGCGCGATCTGCCGTGGGGCTGGCTCATCCGTTACATGCACTCGACCGGCGCGTCGATGTTCTTCGTCGTCGTGTATCTGCACATGTTCCGCGGCTTGATGTACGGCAGTTACCGCAAGCCGCGCGAGCTCACCTGGATCTTCGGCTGCCTCATCTATCTCTGCCTGATGGCCGAGGCGTTCTTCGGCTACCTGCTGCCGTGGGGACAGATGTCCTACTGGGGCGCCCAGGTGATCGTCAACCTGTTCTCGGCAGTCCCGATCATCGGCGAGGATCTCGGCATCTGGATCCGCGGCGATTACACGATTTCCGACATCACGCTCAACCGGTTCTTCGCGTTCCACGTGGTCGCGGTGCCGCTGGTGCTGATCGGGCTCGTCGCCGCGCACCTGATGGCGCTGCACGAGACCGGCTCGAACAACCCGGACGGCATCGAGATCAAGAAGCAGCCGAAGGATCCCGCCACGGGGCTTCCCCTGGACGGCATCAATTCGCATCCGTACTACACGGTCAAGGACATCGTCGGAGTGATCGTCTTCCTCGCCGTGTTCTCGATCATCATGTTCTTCATGCCCGACATGGGCGGGTATTTCCTCGAGGCCAACAACTTCATCCCGGCGGATCCGCTGAAGACGCCCGAGCACATCGCGCCGGTGTGGTACTTCACGCCGTACTACGCGATGCTCCGCGCGGTGCCCTCGTTCCTCGGCAGCCAGTTCTGGGGCGTGATCGTGATGGGCGTCGCGGTGATGATCTTCTTCACGCTGCCGTGGCTCGATCGCGGCGCGGTCAAGTCGATCCGGTATCGCGGCACCGGCTACAAGCTCTGGCTCGCGCTGTTCGTCGTGAGCTTCCTGGTCCTGGGCTACCTCGGCGTCGTTCCGGTGACCGTCTGGGGGCAGTTTCCGGAAGGCTGGCCGCTGCTCGGCACGGCCGATCGCGCGACGGTTATCGCGCGCGTGCTCACCGTCACGTACTTCCTGTTCTTTTTGCTGATGCCCTGGTACACCGCGCGCGACCAGACGAAGCCGGTGCCGGAAAGGGTGACCGGATGATGAATACGAGCAAGTTCGCCATTCTGCTCGCCGCGCTGATCGTCGCGGCTCCCGGCACGGCGCTGGCATCGGGCGGTCCCGACATCCGCATGGAACCGGCACCGATCAGCCGGCTCGACCGCGCGTCGCAGCAGCGCGGCGCGCGCATCTTCGTCAACTACTGCCTCAACTGCCACACCGCGAAGTACATGCGCTACAACCGGCTGACGGACCTCGGCCTGACCGAGGCGCAGATCCGCGACAACCTGATGTTCGCCACCGACAAGATCGGCGACACGATGACCATCGCGATGCGCCCGGCCGACGGCAAGGCCTGGTTCGGCGTGGCGCCGCCGGACCTGACCGTCGAGGCGCGGGTGCGCGGCGCGGACTGGCTCTACAACTATTTCCTCGGCTTCTATCGCGACGAGGGCACGCCCAGCGGCTGGAACAACATCGTCTTTCCCAACGTCGCGATGCCGCACGTGCTCGCGGAGCTGTCCGGAACGAACCGGCTCGTCACTGCGCGAGTTCAAGGACCACGAGCAAGCGCAGGCCGCGGCGCTGGCGGCAAGCGGCATCTCGGTGCTCGCCCCGGGCAAGGACCATACCTATCTCGTGAAGACGCTCGCCGTCGAGTCGCCGGGCGTGCTGTCCCCGGTCGAGTATCAACGCACGATCGCCGACCTCGTCAATTTTCTCGATTACATGGGCGAGCCCGCGAAGAACCAGCGGCTCAGCCTCGGGCTGGTCGTGCTCCTGTACCTGGGCGTGCTGTTCGTGTTTGCGTACTGGCTGAAGCGCGAGTACTGGAAGGACGTTCACTGAGGCGGCGCCGCCCGGGCGGCCCGACCGCCGCGTCGCTGCCGCGGCACCTCCGCCTAACCATTGTCTTCCGGACCCGACGCCTCCAGGTCGCGTGTCCAACCCGCCGCGTGCGAGGAGATTCCACCTATGATGACGCTCTATTCAGGGACCACTGATCCATTCAGCCAGCGCTGCCGCATCGTGCTGCACGAGAAGGGCATGGATTTTCAGATCATCGACGTCGACCGCGACCACAAGCCGGAGGACCTCGCGGTGATGAACCCGTACAACCAGGTTCCCGTGCTGGTCGAGCGCGACCTCGTCCTGCACGAGGCGAACATCATCAACGAGTATATCGACGAGCGCTTCCCGCATCCGCAGCTGATGCCGGCCGACCCCGTGATGCGCGCCCGCGCCCGGCTGTTCCTGCACCGCTTCGAGAAGGAGCTCTTCTGCCATATCGACGCGCTGGAGGGCAACAACCAGAAGCAGCTCGAGAAGGCGCGCGGTCACGTCCGCGACAGCCTCATGCAGATCGCGCCGGTCTTCGCGAAGCACAAGCACATGCTGGGCGAGGAATACTCGATGCTCGACGTCGCCATCACGCCGCTGCTGTGGCGCCTCGACTATTACGGCATCCAGATGCCGAAGCAGGCCATGGCGCTCCTGAAGTACGCGGAACGGCTGTTCGCGCGGCCGGCATTTTCCGAGGCGATGACCTCGGCCGAGCGCGGCATGAGGAAGTGAGGCGCCAGTCCAGACGGGGACTGGCGCGACCCTCTGCGCATCCGGACGGTCGCGCCTCTTGACCGGCGCGGCGCGGCGCGTAGTATCCTGACCGCATGTCCGAGCAGTCCGCCAAGCCGTATCTGGTCCGCGCCATCTGCGAATGGTGCGCGGACAACGGCCTCACGCCCTACTCAACGTCAGGGTGAACGGCCAGACGCGCGTGCCCGCCGCCTACGTCAAGAACGGCGAGATCGTGCTCAACATCAGCGCATCGGCGACGCGCCACCTTACCGTCGACAGCAGCGGCGTGCGCTTTTCGGCGCGGTTTTCCGGCTCGTCGCAGGAGGTCGCGGTGCCCCTCGACGCGATAGCCGGTGTTTTCGCCAAGGAGACGGGGTACGGCTTCGCGTTCACGCTCGCGCGCGATCCGACCGCGACGCTTGCGGCCGCCACCGCGCCGCCGGAGCCGGACAGCGGTTCCGCGCCGGAGCGCGACCAGCGGGCGGCCGAGACACCGCGACGCGGCGGCAAGCCGAAATCGCGTCCGCCGCATCTGCAGATCATCAAGTAGGCGGCAGGACCCGGCACGCGCGGGTGCCCCGCGCGAGGCGATGCGGGCATCCCCAGTCCGCGGCCGGGTCCGGCGCGCGCCGACGTGCCTACCGCGAGTTGTCGTCTACGAATTGAACACGGCAGAAATTTCGCGCCACGACGACGAGCACACCGTGCTCCACCGCCGATTGTCACTTCGGCGGCGCAGGCGCGAGTAAAATCAATCCCTGCGCCGGCATAGCTCAGTTGGCAGAGCAGCGGTTTTGTAAACCGTTGGTCGTGGGTTCGATTCCTACTGCCGGCACCCGTTTTCGCGCCGGCGGACGCGCGGCGAATTTCGGTGCGGGACGAAGGCGAAGAATGGCGTGCGAACGAACAAGCTCCGTCATGACAGTTTCGCACCCGGCGAATCGTGCCGACTCTCGTCCATGCCGCACCGTGATCCCGGGATGACGCGCTAGCCATGCCTCTCGTCGCCTTCAAGCCGACCAAGGCGCGGCTCGTCATCGAGCAGGGGCGCGACAGCATCCTGGTCATGCGCGTCGTCGTCGCGCAAGGCGAAACCGTCGCGCTCGCGGTGGGCGGGCGACTGGAATCGACGACGGGGTTTCTGCGTATTCGCGAACGCAAGGAGGAGCGCGGACGCAACGAGAACAAGGCGGTGGGATCGATCGTCTTCGTGCCGGCGGTCGGAGATGGCGATGAGCGCAGCCCCGCCAATTTCCAGATCAACATCTCGATGTCCGCAGCGAAGTTCGAGGCGCTGCTCAAGGTCGCCATCTCGGGGCGGCTGCCGTCGAAATTCTTCGTCAACGCCGGCGAGCGTGCATCCGCGCGCGAGACGCGCGGGATGGGCTACGCCATTCGCGCCGGGGTCAGGACCAAGTTCTGGGACAACAAGCGGTACCGGACGCTGCCGGTGACGAACTTCTCCGTCATTCTCCCGATCACCGTGCCCGATGCGCCGGAAAGCCCGGCCTTCGAGGAGGACCGCGCCATCGCGGAGTCGATCGCCAGCAACGACCAGGTCGCGGAGCTCGCGGACGAATTCGCGGTGTTCCAGGGTGAGACGAAGAACGCGCTGACGGCCGTCGTGTCGGTCGTCGCGGTGATAGGCGTTCTGCTTCTCTTCATCAATCTCGTGCTGATCATCAAGTAGGCGGGCCTTTAATGAACGAACTCGATTTCCGCAACCGGACGGCTGTGATCACCGGCGGCGGCGCCGGCATCGGCTTCGCGATCGCGAAGCGCCTCGCGGCGAGCGGCGCGGCGCTGGCGCTCTGGGACCGCGACGCGGCCGCGCTCGCTGCGGCGAGCGCGGCCCTGCCGGGTGGCGCGCTGACGCATGCGCTCGACGTCTCCGACCCCGCCGCGGTGGCGCGCGTGGCAACCGCCACTGCGGACGCGCTGGGAAGAATCGATGTCCTCGTCTGCTCGGCCGGGATCACCGGCCCGAACACCCCGACGTGGGAGTATCCAATCGAAGCGTGGCGGCAGGTGATCGATGTCAACCTCAACGGACTCTTCTACTGCAACCGCGCGGTCGTGCCCGTCATGCTGAGGGGCGATTACGGCCGGATCGTCAACATCGCCTCGGTGGCGGGCAAGGAGGGCAATCCGAACGCTTCGGCGTACAGCACGTCGAAAGCGGGCGTGATCGGGCTGACGAAATCGCTAGGCAAGGAACTCGCGAAGACCGGAATCCGCGTCAACTGCGTGACGCCGGCGGCGGTGCGCACGGCGATCTTCGACCAGATGTCGCAGCAGCACATCGACTTCATGCTGTCGAAGATCCCGCTGGCGCGCTTCGGCACGGTCGACGAGATCGCGGCGCTCGTCTGCTGGCTCGCGAGCGAGGAGTGCTCGTTCTCGACGGGCGCGGTGTTCGACCTCTCGGGCGGGCGGGCGACGTATTGACCGGGGACAGACCACGCCTTTCGGGTCATCCCGATCGGCGTGGTCTGTCCCCGTTGCCGGTCAGCGCACGGCCAGCATGATCTTGCCGATGTGCCGGGAGGATTCCATCAGCGCGTGTGCGCTTGCGGCCTCGGCCAGCGGAAACACGCGGTGAACGACGGGTTTCACCTCGCGGCTTTCGAGGAGCGGCCAGACGTTCTCCCGCAACGCCGCGGCGAGAGCGGCCTTGCGCTCGGTCGGGCTGGCGCGCAGCGTGGAGCCGGTGACGGTCAGGCGCTTCATCATGATCGGCCGCCAGTCGACCTCGACGCGCCCGCCGTGCAGGAAGGCGATGATGACGAGTCTTCCTTCGAGCGCGAGGCACTTCAGATTCTTCTCGATGTAGTCGCCGCCGACCATGTCGAGCACGACGTCGACGCCGCGCTTGCCCGTGATCCGGGCGATCTCCGCGACGAAGTCCTGCGTCCGGTAGTTGAACGCGTGATCGGCGCCGAGCGAGCGGCAATACGCCGCCTTGTCGTCGCTGCCGACCGTCGTGAACACCGTCGCGTCGATCTGCTTCGCGAACTGGATGGCGGTCAGGCCGATTCCGCTCGAGCCGCCGTGAATGAGCACCTTCTCGCCGCACTTCAGGCGACCGCGGTCGAAAAGGTTGTTCCATACCGTGAAGAAATTCTCGGGCAGGCTCGCTGCTTCCAGGGGCGACAGGCCCTTCGGGATGGGCAGGCAGAACGCCGCGGGCGTCACGCAGTATTCGGCGTAGCCACCGCCCGGCGTCAGCGCGCATACGGTGTCGCCCAGGTGCCACGACGTGACGTTGCTCCCGCAGCCGACGACCACCCCCGCGACTTCGAGGCCGATGACCGGCGACGCGTCCGGCGGCGGCGGGTAGGTGCCGGCACGCTGCGCACAGTCGGGCCGGTTCACGCCGGCATGACTCACTTCGATCAGCACCTCATCCGGTTTCGGTGCGGGCAACGGGCCTTCGGCGAGCGCGAGCACGTCGGGTGGACCCGGTTCGCGGGCGGCGATGTAGCGCATGGTGGCGGGCAGGGGGCGAGCGATCGGCATGGCGGCTCCGGGGAAGGGTCTGCCGGCGATTCTAGCCGATGGGCCGCACGCGGCCCGATGTCGTTGCGCTAGACTCCCCCTCAGCCCCTTCAGCGCCGGTCCATCGCTCATCGTGACGCCCGCCGTGCCGATCGTTGTCGAACGCGAACGTGGCTGCGCTGCTCGAGCGCAGCGCTCGCGCCTGGCCGCGGTTGCCGGCGGTGGCGCTCGGAAGCGGCGTGCTTTGCGACTACGCGACGCTGGCGGCGCGAGTTGCGCGACTGGCCGGCGCGTTCGCGGCAGCGGGGCTCGCGCGCGGCGAGCGCGTCGCGCTCGTCTCGCGCAACGTCCCCGCGTACGTCGAGACGCTGTTCGGCTGCTGGTGGGCCGGCCTCGTCGCGGTCCCCGTCAACGCCAAGCTCCATCCGAAGGAGCTCGCCTACGTGCTTGCGAACTGCGGCGCGCGCTGGGCGTTCGTCGACGCCGGCGTGGCGTTCGGCGATCGGCGGCGCCGATGACGGGATCGCCCTTGATCGCGTGGTCGAATTCGGCGCGGCCGAATATGCAGGGCTGTTCGCGGGTTCGCCGTCATCGGAGCCGGCCCCCTGCGCCGCCGCCGATCCCGCGTGGCTCTTCTACACGAGCGGCACGACCGGGCGACCGAAGGGCGTCGTGATCGCGCACGGCAACCTGCGCGCGATGAGCCGAAGCTTCCTCGCCTGCGTCGAGGCGGTCGCGCCGGGGGACGCGCTGCTGCATCCGGCTCCGCTGTCGCACGGCTCGGGGCTGTACCTGTTGCCGCACGTGGAATCGGGCGCGGTCAACGTCGTCCCGGAATCGGGTGGCTTCGACCCCGACGAGATCTGCAGGCTGCTCGACGCATGGGGCCGCGTGCGCTTCTTCGCCGCCCCGACGATGGTGAACCGCCTCGTAACCGCACCGGCGCTCGGCACTGCGCGGCTCGACCGGCTGCAGTGCATCGTCTATGGCGGAGGACCGATGTACGTCGCCGATGCCAAGTCCGCGTTCGCCGCGCTCGGTCCACGGCTCGCGCAGATCTACGGCCAGGGCGAGTCGCCGATGACCATCACCGCGATGAGCCGCGCGCTCGTGGCCGAGGCCGTCGCGCGCGGCGACGACGCGCGACTGGGCTCCGTGGGCATCGCCCAGGAAGGGATGGAGGTGCGCGTCGGCGACGCGGATGACCGTGCCATGCCCGCCGGCGAAACCGGCGAAGTGCTCGTCCGCGGTCCGGCGGTGATGCAGGGTTACTGGATGAATGACGAGGCAAGCCGGCGCGCGCTGGCCAACGGCTGGCTGCACACCGGCGATGTCGGCAGCCTCGACGGCGACGGCTACCTCACGCTGAAGGATCGCTCGAAGGATCTCATCATCAGCGGCGGCTCGAACGTCTATCCGCGCGAAGTCGAGGAAGTCCTGCTGCTGCACCCCGATGTCGCCGAGGTGGCCGTTATCGGTCGCCCGCACGCCGACTGGGGCGAAGAGGTGATCGCCTGCATCGTCGCGCGCGGCGGGCCGCCCGCCACTCCGGAAGCGCGGCAGGGCCTGCTGCACTCGCTCGACGCGCTGTGCCTCGGCCACATCGCGCGGTTCAAACGGCCGAAGGACTACGTGTTTCTCGACGCGCTGCCCAAGAACAACACCGGCAAGGTGCTGAAGACGGAGCTGCGCCGGAAGCTGTCTGCGGGATGAGGTCGGTTCCGTTGCCGGCACGTCTTCGTCGCGCAGAGTGCGAGCTGGACGCGATCCGGAACCGTGCCGCGGGCCGCGACCCGCCGCGACGCAGCCAGCGCGACCTCGATCGCCGGCGCTCGAAGCCCGGCGCATCAGGCGCGACTCAATAGACCACGCGCACGTTTTCCGGGGCGAGCCAGTCCTTCAGTCGCGCGAGCAGCGGGTCCTCGAGGTTGACGCGCCACGCCTCGGGCAGCTCGAGTTCGCCGCCGACGCCGCCGTTCCGGTACTCGACGACGATCGGGCAACTGCCGTCGCGGAATGGCGTCAGCATCTCGGCGAGACGTTCGGCGTCGGCGCCGCCATTGCACGCGAGGCGCAGGCTCTTCGCGTAGCGTTTGCGGATCGCCGCGATGTCGTGCACGGCCTCGGCCACGATGCGCAAGCCCTGCGACCTGGCCGTCGTCGCCGGTGCGTGGCGCGACCTTGGCCTCGATGACGACGAGCTGATCCTCGCGCAACAGATGGCGCGCCGCATCGAAGACCTCGCTGTACACGACGATCTCGGCCGACCCGCCGCCGTCGTCCAGAGTGACGATCGCCATCTTGCCGCGCCGGGAATTCTGCATGCGAATCGCCATCACGATGCCGGCGACGAGCACCGGCTCCCTGCTCGGCTGCAGGCCGGACAGCGGCTGCCGGATGAGTGACGCCAGCTCCGGCGCAAACGCCGTGTAGAGATGCCCCGACAGGTAGAATCCGAGTGCCGCCTTCTCGTGCGCCAGACGCTCGGTTTCCGTCCACTCGCGCGCGGCGACGAGCGCGTGGCCCGCCTCTTCTCGCGAATCGCCGAACAGCGACACCTGCGCTGCCGAGCGTTCCGCCTTTTCCGCCTCGCTCAGCGCGATGCCGACCGAAGCGAAGAGCATCGACCGGCGGGGCTCGACGGCGTCGAAGGCGCCGGCGCGGATCAGTGCCTCGACGGCGCGGCGATTGACATGGCGCTTGTCGACGCGACGGCAGAAATCGAACAGGTCGACGAACGCGCCGCCTGTTCTCGCGCGCGGCGACGATCGCCGCGACGGCCTGCTCGCCCGTGCCCTTGATCCCGCCGAGCCCGTAGCGGATCCGCTGGCGGTCGATGGGCTCGAACCGGTAGTTCGACGCGTTCACGTCGGGCGGCAGGATCGTGAGGCCGTTCGCGACCGCGTCGTCGTAGAGCGCGCGCACCTTGTCGGTGTCGTCCATCACCAGCGACAGGTTCGCCGCCATGAAGGCCGCCGGGTGATGCGCCTTCAGGTACGCGGTCTGGTAGGCGATGAGCGCGTAGGCGGCCGCGTGCGACTTGTTGAAGCCGTAGCCGGCGAACTTCTCCATCAGGTCGAAGAGCGCAGTGGCCTTGGTCTGCGGCACGCCGTTCCTTTCCGCGCCAGCGACGAAGACGTCGCGGTGCCGCGCCATCTCGTCCTTGTCCTTCTTGCCCATTGCGCTTGCGCAGCACGTCGGCGGCGCCCAGCGTGTAGCCGCCGATCACCTGCGCGATCTGCATCACCTGTTCCTGGTAGACCATGACGCCGTAGGTCGGGCTGAGGATCGGCTCGAGTCGGCGATCGGCGTAGTCGAAATGCTCGCGCCCGGCCTTGCGCGCGGTGTACGTCGGGGATGAGCTCCATCGGTCCCGGCCGGTAGAGCGCGACCTCGGCGATGATGTCCTCGAGGCGCGTCGGCGGCGCCTGGGTGACGAGATTGCGCATGCCGTGCGATTCGAACTGGAACACGGCCGCCGTGTTGGCGGTCTTGAAGATCTCGTAGGCTGCCTTGTCGTCGAGCGGCAGCGTCTCGAGCCGGAGATCGCTTTGCGCATCGAGCCGTTTCACGTAGCGCAGCGTCCAGTCGAGGATCGTGAGCGTGGTGAGTCCCAGAAAGTCGAACTTGACGAGGCCGACCGCCTCGACGTCGTCCTTGTCGAACTGCGAGACGATCGCATCGGACCCGGACTGGGTGTAGAGAGGGCAGAAGTCGGTGAGCCGGCCCGGCGCGATCAGCACGCCGCCGGCATGCATGCCGACGTTGCGCGTCAGCCCTTCGAGCGACGCGGCGAGCGCCAGGAGCTCGCGCGACCTCCTCCTCCTTCTGCGCGCGCTCCGCGAGCAGCGGTTCCTGCTCGCGCGCCTCGGCGAGCGTGATCTGCCTGCCGGCCTGGAACGGGATCAGCTTCGCGATGCCGTCGCAGAACAGGTAGGGCAGGTCGAGCACGCGGCCGACGTCGCGGACTGCCGCCTTGGCCGCCATCGTGCCGAACGTCGCGATCTGCGACACCGAGTCCGCGCCGTATTTCTTCTTCACGTAATCGATGACGCGGTCGCGGCCGTCCTGGCAGAAGTCGATGTCGAAGTCGGGCATCGACACGCGCTCGGGATTGAGGAAACGCTCGAACAGCAGCATGTAGCGGATGGGATCGAGATCGGTGATGCCCGAGCGCGTACGCGACCAGCGAGCCGGCGCCCGAGCCGCGGCCGGGTCCGACGGGGACGCCGTTGCCTTTGGCCCAGTTGATGAAATCGGCGACGATCAGGAAGTAGCCGGCGAATCCCATCTGGATGATGGTCCTGGTCTTCGAAGTCCAGTCGCGCGACGTACTCGGGCCGCTTCGCGTCGCGCAGCGCCGCATCGGGGTACAGCAGGGCGAGGCGCCGCTCCAGCCCGGCGGCGGCTTCGCTCCTCAGATGATCGTCGAGCGTGACGCCGGCGGGCGTCGGAAAATCGGGCAGGTGGCTCTTGCCGAGCGGGATCGCGAGATTGCAGCGCTGTGCGATGGCGACCGCGTTCGCGAGCGCCTCGGGCAGGTCGCTGAACGCCGCGACCATCTCCGCCTGCGTCTTGAAGTACTGGTCCGATGTGAAGCGGCGCGGCCGGCGCGGGTCGGCGAGCAGGTGGCCCTCGGCGATGCAGACGCGCGCCTCGTGCGCGCGGAAGTCGTCGCGGCGGAGGAATTGCACCGGGTGCGTAGCGACCACCGGCAGCTCGAGCTCGCTGCCGAGGCGCACCGTGGCGGCGACGAGAGCGTCGTCGTCGGCGCGGCCGGCGCGCTGCACTTCGAGGTAATAGCGGCCCGGAAACAGGCTCGCCCATGCGCGCGCGGCCGCCGCCGCGCCGCTGGCGTTGCCCTGCAGCAGCGCGACGCCCACCTCGCCGTCGCGGGCGCCGGACAGCGCGATCAGCCCGTCGGTGCCCTCGCCGAACCAGTCGCGCTTCAGCTCCGCGCGGCCCCGATGCTGGTTGCTGCGGTACGCGCGCGTCAGCCATGCGGACAGTCGCAGGTAGCCCTCGCGCGACTGCGCGAGCAGCAGCGCGCGGAACGGCTGGTCGCGTTCGGCCTCGTGCGTGAGCCAGACGTCGCAGCCGATGATCGGCTTGATGCCGCGCGCGCGCGCCGCCCGATAGAACTTGACGAGACCGAATGCGCTGGCGAGGTCGGTGATGGCGAGCGCGGGCATCGCATCCGCCACCGCCGCGGCGATGCCGTCGTCGATGCGCACCGTGCCGTCGACGATCGAGAATTCGCTGTGCAGGCGCAGATGAACGAAGTGGGGTGCGGTCATGAGCGCATTCGAAAGGGTGCTAGAATTTTACCCCGATCCCCTCGCGGCGTTTGCTTCTTTGCCCCGTCGATTGTCCGTCGTCCCTGCTGCCGGTTCGCGTCCTGCGTCGATGCTGATCGTGCTGGCGCTGGCGCTTGCGGTCGGCGGCTGCGCGCAGACGGGAACAGGTCCCTTCGGGACGGCGCCGGATGGCGCGACCCGGCCGACCGCGCCGCCTCTGCCCGTCAACGTCGAGCCGCCCGCGCCCGCCGTGAATCTTTCCGGCTTTCCGCTCCCCTACCGGCAGGGTTACGCGGACGGCTGCGCGAGCGCGACCGGACCCGAGCGCAAGGACGCCGTGCGCTACGGCGCCGACGGCAATTACCGCACGGGCTGGGTCGACGGGCTCGCGCTGTGCAGAAAGAAGTGAGACCTGGCAACTCGCGCGGATCATCGGGCGCACCGGGTGCAACCGTGCCGCGGGCGATGAGGCCGTTTCGCGCGCATCGCGTCGCGCTGCGCGGACTGGACACGCACGTGCTGACCTGGGGCGATCCCGCGGCGCCGAAGCTGTTCCTGCTGCATGGCTGGATGGACGTCGCGGCGTCGTTCCAGTTCCTGGTGGACGCGCTCACCAGCGAGTGGCACGTGATCGCGCCGGATTTGCGTGGCTACGGCAAGAGCGCGTGGCAGCCGCAGGGCTACTGGTACGCGGACTACATCGCGGATCTCGAGGCATTGCTGCAGGCGTTCGCGCCGGGCGAAGCCGTCAATCTCGCCGGACACAGCCTCGGCGGCAATGTCGTGCTGCACTACGCCGGCGTGCGCCCGGAGCGGGCGCGCACGGTGATCTCGCTCGACGGGTTCGGAATTCGCGGCGAAGATTCGGCGCAGGCGCCGGCCAAGCTCGCGCATTGGCTCGATGCGCTCGCAGCGCCGCAGGCGTTCGCCACCTATGCGAGCTTCGACGCAGTCGCCGGCCGACTGCAGAAGAACAATCCGCGACTGCCGCGCGACAAGGCGCTGTTTCTTGCAGCGCATTGGGCGGAAGCGCTTCCGGACGGACGCGTTCGTCTCGCCTCCGATCCGCGGCACAAGCTACCGTTTCCCACGGTCTACCGGATCGAGGAGACGTACGCGGTGTGGCGCAACATCAAGGCGCCGACGCTGTGGATCGCCGCGGCGGAGTCGCACATCCCGAAGTGGCTCGACGATCATCCCGAAGGCGAGGGTGCGACCGACAGCTTCGCCGGAATCAGGCGGCGGCTCGCGCACATCCCGCACGGGCGAATGGTGACGATCGCCGATGCCGGCCACATGCTCCACCACGATCAGCCGGCGGCGGTGGCGGCGGCGATGGAAGCGTTTCTCGCGCAATGAGCGCCCGCCGGGCCGTCGCGGGGCAGCGCAGCGGCGCGGGCGGATCGCGCAGCCTGCCGCTGCCGCGCGCAGGCGCGGCACCCTGACGACAGTCGCGACGCCAAGGACGCCCGCGTGATCGCGCAGTACTTTTCCGTGCAGTCGCAGCGCGGCGCCTATGTCGCGCTCGGGGTGCTCACGGCGCTCTTCGGCACCAACTGGATTGCGATGAAGCTGGCGCTGACCCATGCGCATCCGATCATCTTCAACATCGAGCGCACCTGGGTCGCCATCGCCGTGCTGTTCGCGGTCCTCGTCATCCGCCGGCGTACGCTGCTCCCGGAATCGTGGGTGGCGGTCGCGGTCACCGGATTCTTCCAGACGACGGTCAACATGGGCTCCACCACGATGGCAATTGCGGACGGCGGCGCCGGCCGCGCGGCGGTTCTCGTGTTCACGATGCCGTTCTGGACGGTGCTCCTGGCCTGGCCGGTCCTTGGCGAGCGCGTGCGCGGCGTCCAGTGGATCGCGCTCGCGCTCGCCTTCGCCGGGCTTGCGCTCGTCGATCGAGCCGTGGCATTGGGAGGGCGAGCTCGAGTCCAAGGCGTGGGCCGTTCTGTCGGGCTTCGGCTGGGCGTGCGGGACGATCGCGATGAAGCATTTTCAGCGCGCGCGCGGCTTCGACATGCTCAATTTCATCGCGTGGCAGATGCTCATCGGGATCCTGCCGCTGTGCCTGCTGCCGCTCGCCCTGCCGCTTGCCGGACACGCATTGGAGCGCGACCTACGTCGGGTTGTTGCTGTGGACCGGCGCGCTGGCGTCGGGCTTCGGCTTCGTGCTGTGGATCGGCGTGCTGCGCTTTCTCACCGCGGGCACGGCATCGCTCAACTTGCTGGCCATCCCGGTCATCGCGCTCCTGTCGTCGATGGCGGTATTCGGCGAGCGACTGTCGGCGAGCGAATGGACCGGCATCGGCTGCATCGGCGCCGGCCTCGTCGTCATGTCGCTCCTGGCCTGGCGGGCTAACCGCCGCGGCGAGCGTCATCCGCCAAGCCGATCCCGCTCGAAGGCGGCTAGGAGACCGGCGACGGGGGCGCACCGGCGCGCGGAGTAGAATGTGCGCGCGCCGGCGCTGTTGCCGGCGCATTTTTGCCCGGAAGTTCGACCCCCTCGTATGACCGCCTCAGCGCAACCCGACATCGCCAAGCTCAGGATCGACCGCAGCGGCGCGCCGGTCAGGGCTTCGCGGCGCCGGAAATGGCTGTGGCTCGGAGGCGCCGTCGTTGCTGCGCTCGCCGGCGCAGCCTGGTATGCGGCGCAGCCGCATCCGGTGACGGTCCAGGCGACCACGATCGTGACGTCGTACCCGTCGCAGCAGCACGTCGTGCTGAATGCCACCGGTTATGTCGTCGCGCAGCGCAAGGCGGCCATCGCATCGAAGGCGACCGGGCGCCTCGAGTGGCTGGGCGTCGCCGAAGGGTCGAGGGTCAAGTCCGGCGAAGTGATCGCCCGTCTCGACAACCGCGACGTCGTTGCGCAGGCGCAGAGCGCGGAAGCCGCCGTCCGCGCCGCGCGCGCCGTGCTCCTGCAGGCGCAGGCCGAGGAACGGGATGCGAGCGCGCAGTTGAAACGCAACCAGGAGCTGGTCGCCAGGGGCTTCCTGGCGCAGGCGTCGCTCGATACCGCGCAGATGCGCGCGGATCGCGCCGTCGCCGGCATCGCCAGCGCGAACGCGGCGATCGCGGTGGCCGAGGCGAACGCGCGCAACGCACAGGTCGCAGTCGACTACACGGTGATCCGGGCGCCGTTCGACGGCGTGATCGTGGCGAAGGCTGCCAACGTCGGCGACATGGTGACGCCGTTCTCGTCGGCGGTGGATTCCAAGGGCGCCGTCGTCAGCATGGCCGACATGAGCACGCTCGAGGTCGAGGCCGATGTGTCGGAGTCGAGCCTCGCCAAGATCAGCGTCGGCCAACCCTGCGAAATCACGCTCGACGCGCTGCCCGACGCACGCTTTCGCGGCCGCGTCAGCCGGATGGTGCCCACCGTCGACCGCGCGAAGGCGACGGTGATGACCAAAGTTCAATTCGATGCCATCGACCCGCGCATCCTCCCCGACATGAGTGCCAAGGTGTCCTTCCTGACGCAGGAGGTGACGGCCGATCAGCAGAAGCCGCTGCTCGCCGTCAATCCCGACGCGCTCGTCCTGCGCGATGCCGCGACGTCGCTGTTCGTGATTCGCGACGGCAGGGTGGTCGCAGTTCCGGTCGCGCGCGGGATCAGGCTCGGCGATCTCGTCGCGATTGCGGGCGCCGTGCAGACGGGCGAGAAGGTCGTGCTGAAGCCGCCGGCGGACCTGAAACCGGGGACGCTCGTCAAGATAGTGCAGAAGTAGCGCGCCGGAGGCGAGGCCTTGCCGATGAGCGATCCTGATCGCGTTGCCGCCGTGGAGCCGGCCGTGCCTGCACGCGTCCCGCTGGTCGCGATCCGCGACCTGACGAAGTATTACGTCCGCGGCGACCAGGTGATCCCCGTGCTCGTCGGCATCGATCTCGACATCCAGGCAGGCGACTACGTTGCGCTGATGGGACCTTCCGGCTCGGGCAAGTCCACGCTGCTCAACCTGCTTGCCGGGATCGACAAGCCGTCGTCGGGCGAAATCCGCGTCGCGGGCGTCGACATCGCGCGACTTTCCGAGGCGGAGCTCGCCGAATGGCGCTCGGCCAACGTCGGTTTCATCTTCCAGTTCTACAACCTGATGCCGGTGCTCGATGCCTTCGACAACGTCGAGCTGCCGCTCCTGCTGACGTCGCTGTCGCGCAAGGACCGCCGCGAACGCGTCGAGACGGCGCTGGCGCTGGTGGGCCTGACCGACCGGAAGGAGCACTACCCGAACGAACTCTCCGGCGGCCAGCAGCAGCGCGTGGCGATCGCCCGGGCGCTCATCGGCGACCCGACGCTCATCGTCGCCGACGAGCCCACCGGCGACCTCGACCGGACGACCGCGGAAGAGATTCTCGGCCTGCTGGAACGGCTGAACCGGGAGGTCGGCAAGACGATCGTCATGGTGACACACGACCCGAAGGCGGCCGAGAAGGCGCACCGCGTGATCCATCTGGAAAAGGGTGTACTGACCTGACCCCCGGTGCACGGCCGGTGCTGTCGGCTACGACCGCGGCTTTCCGACCGGGTCGCGCGTCACCTGCTCCGGGTCGAGCTCGAACCTGATGCGCTTGCTGCACCGGGCGTGCAGACGCCGATGGATCCGGTGGCACCGGCTTGCGTGCGCGCGTCGGGGCCGCCGGCTTCGCCGGGTCCCGGGACGGGGGCGGCGGTGCCGCCCGCGCGCGCGGCGGAAGATCGAGCTTCCCGTCGTCCACGAGGTCGAGATCGATATCGACGGGCTCGGGCGTGTCGAGAACCTGGAGCAACATCAGGATGTCGGAGTAGGTCGCGAGAGGAAATCCGGTCCGCCGTCCCTCGCGGTTGTCGTAGAGCAGTCGCTCGAGATAGATCCGGCATTCGGGCTTGCGCCACAGGTCCGCCACCTGCCTGACGATGTGGGGAAAAACGGTGAGTCCGTCACTGCCGGGATCATCGGGAGCGAACCCTTCCCACGACGGAGTCTGTACGTTGAAGTGCAGGTGGAAGTCCTCTGCCAGCTCGCGAAACTCCTGCCGGTGGTCGGTGACGTGGTAGAGGCCGAGCAGCATCAGCCACGCGGCGGGCGTTGATCGCGGCAACCTGCCGGATGTGCTCTTGCAGGACCTCGATGGCGCGATCGTGGTGGCCGAGCTCGACATAGACGCGCGCTTCCTCGGTAACCTGCGACAGCTCGGAAACGGCAAGCGCGTCGATGGCGCGAGCCATGGCGGGAGCCCGTTTGGACGCAGGTCCGGGTGCCGGCGCCGCGACTTCCGGTCCGGTCCGGGCAAGCCCGGCCGGCGCGTTGCGCAGTGCGGGCGCCGGCTGACGTGCATCCCGGTTTCGCGGCGCGGGTCGTGCCGGCGCGCGCCGCGGGCGCCATGGGCCTTCGCGCATTGCGTCGCGCCGGCGGATCCACCGCAGGCCCACGGCGATCAGGAGCGGCAGGCCGACGATGATCGCGAGCACCGATGCGTTGGCTTCCCACCAATCGGGCTCCGGCACAGGAGGTCGTGCCTTGGCCGCTGCTTCGGCCGCCTCCTGCGCCTGCAATTCCTGTTGCATCCGCTCGACCATCGCGGTGAGTTCCACGATGCGCTGCCGCAGGACGAGCGTCTCGGCTTCGATCGAGTTCGCGAGTTCCTGCTGCGCCCGCTCCCGGTCCGCTTCGCTGGTTGCGCCAGGCACCGCGCCAGCGCCGCTCGCCGGACCCGCGCTGGACACGGTGAGTCGCGGCCGGTCTGCGGCGACGGCAGGCGGGCGCTTTGGTGCGGACCGCGCCTTGGGCGGGACCGCCTTGCGCGCCTTGCCCGCGCCTTCCCGGGCGCCCGAGGCTTGCGCACCGCGTGGCGCGCCGCGCGCCGAAGTCCCGGCCGCGCGCGCGGAACCGCGCGCGGCGGGTCGAGGTCTGCGGCGCGGCCGCGACTTCGCGCGGCGCGGATTCCGCGGCGACGACCGGGGTTTCGATCGCGGGAGGATCCATGAACAGCGTGTATTCACGCTGGAACGAGCCCTCGCAGCCGGCTTGTATCGTGACTCTGACGACCGGGTCGCGCACCGGGCGCGGGCTGCTGACGACGAGCTGCACCACGGCCGGGGTGCGCTCGACGGAGACGCGCCCGAACAGGACTTGCGGGATGCCGTCCGCGTCGCTTCGTGCCGACGCGAGCCTGAAGCATTCGGACGGAACGTTTTCTCCCGCGGCGAGCGTGACCGGAACGACGATGCGCAGCGGGGCTCCCAGAGCCGACTGCTGCGTGATCGGGCCGAGTCCGACGGCCGACAGCGACAGCGGCGCGAGCGCGCCAAGGACGCCCGTGACGGCGGCGGCAAGCCGCATCCCGAAATGCGTTCGGGCGGCGCGGGTCGCGGCGCGGGCGGTTGCGGCGTGGACGCCGGGGGAGCGCAGAGTCATGGGTTCGGTTCGAAGGCGGGGCGGCGATGCCGCGCGGCCCGGAACCCCTCCGCGCAGGTCGTGCGCAGACCGTAGTTTAGACTATCGGACACCCGATCTGCGCCGTCGGCGCCGCGCACGTTGCCCCCGCTCGACCATGCTCCTCACCCGTCTCGTCGCCAAGAATGCGTTCCGGCACAAGCTGCGAACCGCGCTGACGATGGTCGGGATCGTCGTCGCGATCACGGCGTTCGGCCTCCTGCGCACGATCGTCGACGCATGGTACGCCGGCGCCAATGCAAGTTCCAGCGCGCGACTGGTCACGCGGAGCGCGGTGTCGCTCGTGTTCCCGCTGCCGCTGACCTATGCCCAGAAGATCCGGCAAGTGCCCGGCGTGCAGTCGGTGTCCTGGGCCAACTGGTTCGGCGGCGTCTACGTCTCGGAGCGCAACTTCTTCCCGCAGTTCGCGATCGACCCCGCGAGCTATCTCGACATGTACCCCGAGTTCATCCTTTCCGCGGCGGAACGCAAGGCCTTCCTCGCGGACCGCAAGGGCGCCATCGTCGGCCGCAAGCTCGCCGAGCAGTACGGCTGGAAGATCGGCGACGTGATTCCGCTGCGCGGCACGATCTACACCGGAACCTGGACCTTCACGCTGCGCGGCATCTACGACGGCGCCGACAAGGGCACCGACCAGTCGACGATGTTCATGCACTGGGACCTGCTGAACGAGACGATCAAGAAGCTCTACCCGCGCCGGGGCGACCAGACCGGCGTGTTCGTGGTGCAGCTGCGCGATCCCGCGGCAGCGGCCGAGGTTTCGGCGGCGATCGACGCCGTGTTCAGGAACTCGCTCGCCGAGACGCTGACCGAAACGGAAAAGGCCTTCCAGCTGTCGTTCGTCGCCATGACCGAGGCCATCCTGCTCGCGATCCAGGCGGTGTCCTTCGTCGTGATCGTCATCATCATGGCGGTGATGGCGAACACGATGGCGATGACGGCACGCGAGCGCGGGTCCGAGTATGCGACGATGAAAGCGCTGGGTTTCTCCGGCGGCTTCGTCGCGCTGCTGATTTTCGCCGAATCGGTCGGCATCGCGCTGGCGGGCGGGCTTGCGGCCGTGGCGTTGACGATTCCGCTGGCCGGCGCGTTCGCGGAACGAATGGGCTCGCTCTTTCCGATCTTCTTCGTCAGCGAGCAGACGATGCTCCTCCAGGCGGGAGCGGCGCTCGCCGTCGGCGTCGTCGCGGCCGCGCTTCCCGCCTGGCGCACCGCGTCGGTGCGCATCGTGGACGGCCTGCGGGCGGTCGGATGAGATGAAAGGCCCCCACGCTCGCTGTGCTCGCTGCTCCGCCGCATCCCGCTGCGTCGGGACCGCCGTCGGCGCGCTCTGGAACGGCCCCCGCGCCGCGTGTTCGCTGCCCCCCGAGGGGGCGCACAGTGCGCTTCGGGCGGCCGGGCGCGCACTGGAACGACCCCCGCGCTCGCGCAGCGCCCGTCGGACGGTCGCGGTGACCATCCCGTTCAGTTATATCGTGCGCAACGTCGCCGCGCGCCGGCTGACGACGACGCTCACGGCCGGCGGGATGGCGCTCGTCGTCTACGTGTTCGCGACCGTGCTGATGCTGGCCGCCGGACTCGAGCGGACGCTGGTCGCGACCGGCCAGGACGACAACGTGGTGGTCATCCGGCGCGCCGCGCAGACGGAGGTTCAGAGCGGTGTCGACCGGCGGCAGGCGGGCGTCGTCGAGAGCCTTCCGGGCATCGCCATCGGGGGGGACGGCCAGAAGCTCATCTCGAAGGAGCCTGTCGTCCTCATCAATCTGCCGAAGCGCGATTCGAACAAGCCGTCGAACGTGGTCATTCGCGGCGTCACGCCGAACGGGCTCGTCTTGCGCCCGCAGGTCAAGCTGGTCGAGGGCCGGATGTTCCAGCCGGGCACGGCGGAGATCATCGCCGGGCGCTCGATCGCCAACGGCTTTCAGGGCGCCGGTGTCGGCGAGACACTGCGCTTCGCCTCGCGCGACTGGACGGTCGTCGGCGTCTTCGACGCGGGTCGCACCGGATTCGACTCGGAGATCTGGGGCGACGCCGAGCAGATGCTGCAGGCATTCCGCCGGCTCGGCTTCTCGGTGCTCGTCTTCAGGCTCGCCGATACGGACCGCTTCGACGCGGTGAAGCAGGAGATCGAGTCCGATCCGCGGCTCACGCTTGAGGCCAAGCGCGAGACGCGGTTCTATGCCGACCAGTCCGAGATGCTGTCGAAGTTCATCAGCTACCTCGGGACGACGATCTCGGTCATTTTCTCGATCGGCGCCGTGATCGGGGCCATGATCACCATGTATGCGAGCGTCGCCTCGCGCACCGCGGAAATCGGCACGCTGCGCGCGCTGGGTTTTCCGCGGCGGGCGATCATGGCGGCATTCCTCGTCGAGGCGCTGCTGCTCGGGCTCATCGGCGGCGTCGCCGGCCTTGTCGCCGCGTCGTTCATGCAGGCGCTGTCGATCTCGACGATGAACTTCCAGACGTTCGCCGAGCTTGCGTTCACGTTCACGCTCACGCCAGGCATCGTCGTCGCGTCGCTGTCGTTCGCGCTGGTGATGGGCTTCGTCGGCGGCTTCCTCCCGGCCGCGCGAGCGGCGCGGATGAAGATCGTCGACGCGTTGCGGGCGGCCTAGCGGCAATGCCGGCTCGCCACCCGACGCGCCCATGAGCGGTGCCAGGCCGACGGGCGGGTGCTTCGTCTCGGCTGGAGGAAGACGGGCAGCCCCGGAGGGGCGCGCCGATGAGCAATACCGCGCTCTTTCTCGTTCCCGCCCTGATCTGGGGCTCGACGTGGCACGCGATCACCTGGCAGCTGGGCATGGTGGCCGCGGAGGTCTCCGTCACCTATCGGTTCGCAGCGGCGTCGCTGCTGCTCGCGCTGGGGTGCGTCGCGACGCGCCGGTCGCTGCGCTTTTCGCTGCGCGATCACGCATTCCTGGCGGGGCTGGGCCTGCTGATGATCTGCGTCAACTACAACCTCATCTACTGGGCGGAGCGCATCGTCGTCTCCGGGCTCGTGGCCGTCGTGTACTCGACGATCGTGTTCATGACGCCGATCGGCATGCGCATCGCGTTCGGCGTTCCGCTGCAACCGCGGATCTTCGTCGCCGCGACGCTCGGCGTGTCCGGCGTCGCGCTTCTGTTCCTGCCGGAGCTGAGGGCGGCCGGGCAGGGCGGCAGCGTGGCCTTCGGCATCGTGCTGGTGCTGGCCGCGGTGGCCGCCTGCGCCGCGGGCAACCTGATCGCCGTGCGCAATCACAACGCGGGCATCCCGACGATCCCCGGCACCGCGTGGGCGATGGCCTACGGGACGCTGTTCGCCGCCGCGCTCGCGTGGGTCAACGGCGCGGCCTGGACCTTCGACGCGAGGCCGGCGTACGTCCTGTCCCTGGCCTATCTCGCGGTGTTCGGCAGCGTGGTGGCCTTCGTCACCTATTTCACGCTGCTCAAGCGCGTGGGCGCGGGCCCGTCGTCCTACATCGCCGTGGCCACACCGGTGATCGCGCTGCTGGTCTCGACGCTGTTCGAAGGGTATCGCTGGACCTGGGTGGCCGTGCTCGGCGTGTTGCTGGCCGTGTTCGGCAACTGGCTCGCGTTGCGCCCGGCGCCCGAGGCCGCCGGGTCCCGCGGCGGCGAGGCTGCTCCAGCTGCAGCTTCGCGTCCGCGATCAGCTTCTGCCCGCTGGCGAGGCCGGTTTCGATGATCGCGCCGCCTGCGCCACAATGTTGACGCGATCTGACGGTCGTCAGTCCTCTCCATCCTTCTTGATCACGTCGACATTGTCAATGAGGCGGGTGTTGCCGAGCGTCGCCGCGGCCAGCACGATCAGCAGGTTCGGATGATCGAACCCTTCCGGATGCGGAATGCGCAGCGCGAGGCCGTGGCGGATCGCGACGTAATCGACTTTCCACCCGCGGTTCGCGAGCTCCATCCGGCCGGCGGCCTCGAGGTTCGCGTAATCGGTGCGACCGCCGGCGATGGCGTCGGCGATGCCGCGCAGCACCCGGTAGAGGTTCGGCGCCTCGGCGCGCTCGCCCGCCGACAGGTAGTTGTTGCGCGACGAGAGTGCGAGCCCGTCGTCCGCCCGGATAGTCTCGGCCGGCACGATCTGGATGCGCATGTTGAACTGCTGGACCATGCCGCGCACGATCTTCAGCTGCTGGCGGTCCTTTTTTCCGAACACGGCAACGTCGGGTTGCACGAGGTTGAACAGCTTGAGCACCACGGTGCACACGCCGTGGAAGAATCCGGGGCGCGACGCGCCCTCGAGCTCCTCGGCGAGCGGCGGCGGCTGCACCCGGTAGACCTGCGGCGTCGGGTACATCTCGTGTTCCTTCGGCGCGAACAGCACGTCGACGCCCTCGCGTTCGAGTCCCGCGCGATCGGCCTCCAGCGTTCGCGGATAGCGGTCGAAATCCTCGTTCGGCCCGAACTGCAGCCGGTTGACGAAGATGCTGGTGACGACCACGTCGCCGTGCTGGCGGGCGATCCGGCACAGCGACAGGTGGCCGGCGTGCAGGTTGCCCATCGTGGGCACGAAGGCCACGCGCTTGGCGCGCCTCAGGAACACCGCCAGCTCGGCCGCGCTATGTACGATTTCCATTTGATCCTCGCAGGTGCACGATCGTCAGGACGCGAGATTGAAGAACTCGCGGCGTCCGCGCATCGAGCCTATGCGCGCCAGCAGCAGCCTGACATGCTCGGGGTTGTCGACGAAGTTGAGCCGTTCGCTGTTGACGATCAGCAGCGGGGCGGCATCGTAGGCGTAGAAGTAACGGCTGTAGGCGTCGGCCAGGCGCGTCAGGTAGGGCGCGGAAATCTTGCGCTCGAAATCGACGCCGCGCCGATGCACCCGCTCGATCAGCGTGTCGACGGGCGCCTGCAGGTAGACGACGAGATCCGGCGTCGGGGTCTGCGGCTTCAGGTGCGAGTAGACCTTCTCGTAGAGCAGGTACTCGGCATCCGACAGGTTGATCCGCGCGAACAGCGGATCCTTGTCGAGCAGGAAATCCCCGACGGTCAGCTGGCGGAACATGTCGAACTGGCCGACCCCGGACAGCTGGTCCGCGCGCTGGAACAGGAACGTGAGCTGGGTGGCGAGGGCGAAGCGCGGCATGTCACCGTAGAAGCGCTCGAGGAACGGATTGTCCTCGGGCCGCTCGAACAGCTCCTCGCCGCCGACGTGATGCGCGAGCACGCGCGCGAGGCTCGTCTTGCCCGCGCCGATCGGCCCCTCGACGACGACGTAGCGGCACTTCTCGAGGTCCATCGGCAGATCCGTGGCGGATGCGGCGTCAGCGCAGGCGCTGGGAGCGGGTGCGGGCGATCCGCTGGTCGCGCACGGCGCCGAGGAAGCGACGCGCGAGCCCGCGCCCGGGGATGGTCGCCTGCGCGGCGACATCGACGAGCGGACGCAGCACGAAAGCGCGCTCGTGCATGCGCGGATGCGGGACCGTCAGTGTCGGCAGGCTGATGCGGCGGCGGCCGAATAGCAGCAGATCGAGATCGAGCGTGCGCGACGCGTTGCGTCTCGGTTCGCGGTCGCGCCGTCGATGCTGGCGGCGCTCGATCGAATGCAGCGCGGCGAGCAGAGCGCGCGGCGCCAGCGCGGTGCGCACCGCGACGACGGCGTTGACGTAGTCGGGCTGCGGAGTGTCGCAGCCGATCGGCGCGCTCGCGTAGTTCGGGGAGACGGCGATGATGCGCGTCCGCGGCAGCCGCGCGATCGCGCGCACCGCGCGGGCGAGCTGCCGGCGCGGATGGGCGAGGTTGCTGCCGAGTCCCACGAACGCGAGGGTCATGCCTCTCCGGCCGGCGGATTGCCGTCCGGCTGCGCGGTCTCGCCGTCGGCGCGGCGCTTGCGCCCGCGGCCGCGGCCGCGACTGCGCGGTTTCGGGCCTTCATCGGGCTTCAGCATCGCCTCGCGCTCGTCGGTGCCGGCGTTGGCGAAGCGATCCCACCAGTCGGCAAGGCCCGCGAGCTCGCCTTCGAGCTCGCCGCTCTGGCAGCGCAGGTCGAGAAAATCCCAGCCGGCGCGGAAACCCGGATGCTCCAGCAGACGGAAGGGGCGCCCCCCGGCGCGCTGCTCGAAGCGCGGCTGCAGCGACCAGATCTCCTTGATCGTGGCCTCGAACCGGCGCGGTATCGCGATCTTCTTGGCCTGTTCGCCCAGGACCGCGTCCATCGCCTCGAACAGCGCGGGAATCGATTTTCCGCCGCCCGCGCGTGCCGCCTTCCACGTCGCGAGCACCTCGTGCCAGAGGAGGGTGGCGAACAGGAAGCCGGGCGAGACGCCGCGATCCTCGCGCACGCGCCGATCGGTCTCGGCGAGCGCGAGCTCGATGAAGCGCTGGCCAAGCGGCTGCTCGAGGATCACGTCGATCAGCGGCAGCAGGCCGTGGGACAGGCCGTGCGCCCGCAGGCTCCGCAGCGTTTCGACCGCATGGCCGGAGAGCAGCAGCTTCTGCATCTCGTCGAAGAGCCGCGCCGGCGGGACGTTCTGGATCAGCGGCGCGAGCTTCGGGATCGGGGCGGCCGTCCTCGGCTCGATCGCCACGCCGAGCTTCGCGGCGAGCCGCACGGCCCGCAGCATGCGCACCGGATCCTCCCGCAGCCGCGTCACCGGCACGCCGATCAGCTTCAACTGGCGCGCGCGGATGTCGGTGACGCCGCCGACGTAGTCCCACACCTGCTCGGTGGCCGGGTCGAAGTAGAGCGCGTTGATCGTGAAGTCGCGTCGCGCAGCATCCTCGGCCTGCGAGCCGTAGACGTTGTCCGAAAGCAGCCGGCCGTGCTCGTCGGTCGCGTCATCGCCGGTCTGCGCCGCGCGAAACGTCGAGACTTCGATCGTTTCCGGACCGACGTGAACGTGCACGAGCCGGAAGCGGCGCCCGATGACAAAGGCGCGGCGGAACAGCGGCTTCACCTGTTCGGGCCGGGCGTCGGTGGCGATGTCGAAATCCTTCGGCTCGATGCCGAGCAGCAGGTCGCGCACGGCGCCACCGACGACGAAGGCCTTGAAGCCGGCTTCGTGCAGCTTGCGGGTCACCTCGATGGCCCCGCGCCCCAGCTGACTCCGGCGGATGGGATGGTCGCCGGGACCATAGATGCGAGGATCCCGTGCCCCGCTTTTCTTGCGGGGTAGCAGGCGTGCAAGGAGGCGGCGGATCATCGTGGCATGAGGGTGGCGCGTCCGACCGGTGCGGACGAGGAGACCGACGGTTGCGGCGGGCGGCGGCGCAAGGCGCACCGAAAGCAGTGGAGCGGACCGGCGCCGATCATAGCACGCGTGGTCTCGCGCAATCCTCGCGCCACGTGCCCGGGGCGATGCCATCGATCGTCCACGGACCGACGGCGTGGCGAATGAGACGCAGCGTAGGCAGGCCCACGGCGGCCGTCATCCGCCGCACCTGCCGATTGCGGCCTTCGGTAAGGATGATTTCCAGCCAGGATGTCGGGATCGCCTTGCGCCACCGGATCGCGGGTTGGCGGGGCCAAAGGCCGTCGGGTTCCGGGATCACTCTGGCTCCGGCAGGCGCGGTGACGGCGCCGGAGAGTTCGACGCCGGCGGCAAGCGCCTCGAGCTGCGCTGAAGCAGCCGTGCCTTCGACCTGTACCCAATACGTTTTCGCGAGCTTGCTCGAGGGGCTCGTGATGCGCGCCTGCAACGCTCCGTCGGCGGTCAGCACCACCAGCCCTTCGCTGTCCGCATCCAGCCGTCCCGCCGGATAGACATCCGGGAACCTGGACGAAATCGGCAAGCGTCGGCTTGCCGCTGGCGTCGGCGGTGAACTGGCAGAGTGCGCCGTAAGGCTTGTTGAGCAGGATGACCCGGCCGCACGCCGAAGAAGAGCCTCCCCGATCGCGTTGCCCGCCGCCCGCCGCAGGGGCGCCCGACGCCCGGCGGGCACCCTGTCGCTGCGCCGCCGCGGCCTGTGCTTGATCCATGCCAAGATGCATCGTGCCGGCTCGTGGCAGGATTCATCGGAATCCAGGATAATTAAGGGCTTGCCGCATTGCACTCGAATCGCGTGTTCGCGCCGCCGGCGGCCCGGGCGGCGGCGGTCGCGAAGACCCTCTCAGGAGAACCCATGTCTCAGCACGTCAAGGTCCCGGCCGGCGGCCGGAAGATCACGGTCAACCCGGATTTCAGCCTCAACGTTCCGGACAACCCCATCATCCCCTACATCGAGGGCGATGGCACCGGCCTGGATATTACGCCGGTGATGATCGAGGTCGTGGACGCGGCGGTGGCCAAGGCCTACGGCGGCAAGCGCAGGATTCACTGGATGGAGGTCTACGCCGGCGAGAAGTCGACCCGGGTCTACGGTCCGGACGTGTGGCTGCCGGAGGAGACGCTGGCGCTGGTGAAGGAGTATGTGGTGTCGATCAAGGGCCCGCTGACCACGCCGGTGGGCGGGGGCATCCGGTCGCTCAACGTGGCGCTGCGCCAGCAGCTCGACCTGTACGTCTGCCTGCGTCCGGTGCGCTACTTCGCCGGGGTGCCCAGTCCGCTGAAGGCCCCGGAGAAGACCGACATGGTGATCTTCCGGGAGAATTCGGAGGACATCTATGCCGGCATCGAATGGGAGGCCGAATCCGAGGGGGCGAAGAAGGTCATCGACTTTCTGATCCGGGAGCTGGGGGTCAAGAAGATCCGCTTTCCGGCCACCTCCAGCATCGGCATCAAGCCGGTGTCGCGCGAAGGCACCGAGCGGCTGGTGCGCAAGGCGCTGCAGTACGCGATCGACAACGACCGCAAGTCGATGACGATCGTGCACAAGGGCAACATCATGAAGTTCACCGAAGGCGGCTTCCGCGACTGGAGCTACGCGCTGGCGCAACGCGGAGTTCGGCGCGCAGCCGATCGACGGCGGCCCCTGGTGCCAGCTGAAGAACCCGAAGACCGGCCGCAACATCGTCATCAAGGACGCGATCGCCGACGCCTTCCTGCAGCAGATCCTGCTGCGGCCGGAGGAGTACGACGTCATCGCCACGCTCAACCTCAACGGCGACTACATCTCCGACGCGCTCGCCGCGCAGGTGGGCGGCATCGGCATCGCGCCGGGCGCGAACATGTCCGATACGGTCGCCATGTTCGAGGCGACCCACGGCACGGCGCCGAAATACGCGGGCAAGGACTACGTGAACCCCGGCTCCGAGATCCTGTCGGCCGAGATGATGCTCGTGCACATGGGCTGGAAGGAGGCGGCGGCGCGCATCACGGCGAGCCTCGAGCAGGCGATCGCCGACAAGGTGGTGACCTACGACTTCGCGCGCCTGATGCCCGGCGCCACCCAGGTGTCCTGCTCCGGCTTCGGCAAGGCCATGATCGAGCGCATGTAATACGCCCCGGGGCGCGCCGGACCGCCGCCGCCCCGGGTCTCACGGCGGGTGCGCCCCTGCGGTACCGCCGCGGTGCCGGGCCGACCGGCGGTCGCACGGTGCCGACGTCCGGGCCCAGGAACTCCCGCCTGGCCCGCCGGTCCCATCCGCGTCGGACGGAGTCGTCTGCGGCGGGCGGGGGGAATGCCCACGCGCCCGAACATGGATTTTTCCGTGGTTCGCATGATCTGCGCTGGCGGCAGGCCCGCGGTCGCACGCAGCGCTTCCCCTTGAATAATCTGTTGCAATCGTCAAACATAGACCCATCTTGGGTTTGCCGGGAATTAGGGGACAATGGCCAATCAGCAGCAGGACGGCAGCCTACTCGAGGCTGAGAAAATCCGGACCAAGCCGCCGCCGCTCTACAAGGTGCTGCTGTTGAACGACGATTACACGCCGATGGACTTTGTCGTTGTCGTGTTGCAGACTGTTTTCGCGATGAGCCGGGAAAAGGCCACGCAGGTGATGCTGCAGGTGCATCGCGAGGGGATGGGGGTGTGCGGGACGTACGTGCGCGAGATCGCGACCAGCAAGGTCGACCAGGTGGTCGATCTGGCGCGGCGGCACCAGCACCCGTTGCAGTGCACGATGGAGGAGACTTGAGCGAGGTACGTTGTCGCCGCAACCCGCGGCGCGGCGGATTCGGGCGAAAGAGGCAATCGAGATGATCGCGCAGGAACTGGAAGTTTCCCTCCACATGGCCTTTGTCGAGGCCCGGCAGAAGCAGCACGAGTTCATCACCGTCGAGCACCTGCTGCTGGCGATGCTGGACAACCCGTCGGCGGCCGAAGTGCTCAAGGCCTGCGGCGTGGACCTGGACGAGCTGCGCGGCGTGCTGACCGACTTCATCAGCGAGCACACGCCGCGACTGTCGCCGCACTCGGACGCCGACACGCAGCCCACGCAGGGCTTCCAGCGCGTGATCCAGCGCGCGATCCTGCACGTGCAGTCGTCCGGCAAGAAGGAGGTCACCGGCGCCAACGTCCTGGTCGCGATCTTCGGCGAGAAGGAGTCGCACGCCGTCTACTTCCTCAACCAGCGCGGCGTGACGCGGCTCGACGTCGTCAACTACATCGCGCACGGCATCAGCAAGAATGCGCAGCAGAAGCCGGAGAAGGCCGAAGCCAAGGAAGAGGGCGAGGGCGGGAGCGAGACGCAAGGCGCGCTCGACTCGTACACGATCAACCTCAACACGATGGCGAAGCAGGGCAAGACCGACCCGCTGATCGGCCGCGCGCACGAGCTCGAGCGCGTGATCCAGGTGCTGTGCCGCCGCCGCAAGAACAATCCGCTGCTCGTCGGCGAGGCCGGCGTGGGCAAGACGGCGATCGCCGAGGGGCTCGCCCGCCGCATCAACGAGCAGGCGGTGCCGGAGCTGCTCTACGACTACCAGGTCTATTCGCTCGACATGGGCGCGCTCCTTGCCGGCACGAAATATCGCGGCGATTTCGAGCAGCGTCTCAAGGCGGTGCTGAAACAGCTCGCCGAGAACCCGAAGTCGATCCTGTTCATCGACGAGATCCACACCATCATCGGCGCCGGCGCTGCGTCGGGGGGGACGCTCGACGCGTCGAACCTGCTGAAGCCGGCGCTGTCCACGGGCGCGATGAAGTGCATCGGCGCCACGACCTACGGCGAGTACCGGCAGATCTTCGAGAAGGACCACGCGCTGTCGCGGCGCTTCCAGAAGGTCGACGTGCCGGAGCCGTCGATCGCCGAGACGATCGAGATCCTCAAGGGCCTGAAATCGCGCTTCGAGCAGCACCACGGCGTCAAGTACGCGCCGGCGGCGCTCACGACCGCGGCCGAGCTCTCGGCGCGGTTCATCAACGACCGCCACCTGCCGGACAAGGCGATCGACGTCATCGACGAGGCGGGAGCTGCGCAGAAGATCCTGCCGAAGTCGAAGCAGAAGAAGGTGATCAGCAAGACCGAGATCGAGGAGATCGTCGCGAAGATCGCCCGCATCCCGGCGAAGAACGTCACCTCCGACGACCGCAACGCGCTGAAGACGCTCGACCGCGACCTCAAGAACGTCGTGTTCGGGCAGGACCGGGCGATCGACGCGCTGGTGGCGGCGATCCGGATGGCGCGCTCGGGCCTCGGCAATCCGCAGAAGCCGATCGGCAATTTCCTGTTCAGCGGCCCGACCGGCGTCGGCAAGACCGAAGTCGCGCGACAGCTCGCGTACTGCCTCGGCGTCGAGCTGATCCGCTTCGACATGTCCGAGTACATGGAGCGGCACGCCGTGTCGCGGATGATCGGCGCGCCGCCCGGCTACATCGGCTTCGACCAGGGCGGCCAGCTCACCGAGGCGATCACCAAGCATCCGTACAGCGTGCTGCTGATGGACGAGATCGAGAAGGCGCACCCTGACATCTACAACATCCTGCTGCAGGTGATGGACCACGGGACGCTGACCGACAACAACGGCCGCAAGGCGGATTTCCGCAACGTCACGATCATCATGACGACCAACGCGGGCGCCGCCGAGCTCGCCCGCGGCACGATGGGCTTCACCAACGCCAAGGAGTCCGGCGACGAAATGGCCGAGATCAAGCGGCTGTTCACGCCGGAGTTCCGCAACCGCCTGGATGCGACGATCTCGTTCGCGCAGCTCGACCACGACGTCATCCTCAAGGTCGTCGACAAGTTCCTGCTCGAGCTCGAGAACCAGCTGCACGAGAAGAAGGTCGAGCCGACGTTCACGCCCGAGGCTCAAGACGTTCCTGGCGAAGAAGGGATTCGACCCGCAGATGGGCGCGCGGCCGATGGCGCGGCTCATCCAGGACACGATAAGGAAGGCGCTCGCCGACGAGCTCCTGTTCGGACGGCTGGTCGGCGGCGGTCAGGTGACGATCGACGTCGGACGACGACGACAAGGTGCGCCTCGTGTTCGAGGAGACGAAGGAACCCGAGCCGGTGGCGTGAAAATGCGTTCGTGAAGATCCGGGTCGGATGCGCCTTCCGCGAGCGGGCGAAGGCAACAAAACGGCGCCGTCAGGCGCCGTTTTGTTTCGGGCATCGTGCAGAAAGCCTCGGCAGAACCCGGCTCCGGATTGCGGCGGGGGGTGCCTGCGTTGCGCCGGCGCTCCGCTAGCCGAGCGTGTCGGCCCAGATGTTCTTCGCCCAGTTGAACGCGTACCTGCCCTCGATCTCGCTCATGGCCGGCGACACGCCGCCCGAGCCGGGCACGGCCAGCACCGTCTTCTTCTCCGTGTCGTACTGGTGGACCGAGGCGACGTGCACGACGTCCTTGTCGGTGATGAAGCTGTAGCAGGTATTGGTGAGCACCGGGCGTCGGGTTCGGCGCCTGGCCGGCGAGCAGGGCGACCACCGCCGCCGCGCAGACCTTCGCCTGCTGGTTCGCCATGTGCCCGGACTTGGGCATGCCGGGCGCGACCTGGATCGAATCGCCCAGCACGTGGACGTTCTTCACCTTGACCGACTCGAAGGTCAGGAAGTCGACGTCGCACCAGCGGTCGTTCGCGGTGACCACGCCGGCCGAGCGGGCGATGGCGCCGGCGCGCTGCGGCGGCACGACGTTCAGCACGTCGGCCTTGACGGCGTCCTGCACCTCGAACTTCGCGGTCCGCGTCGCCACGTCGACGTCGGTGAGCACGTGGTTGCCCCGGTACTCGACGATGCCCTTGTACTCCTCCGCCCAGGCCTTCTTGAACAGCGGCCCCTTCGACGTGACGTCGCCGTTGCCGTCGAGGATCAGCACTTTCGACCTCGGCTTGGCCCGCTTGAAATACCACGCGACCTGGCAGGCCCGCTCGTACGGCCCGGGCGGGCACCGGTAGGGCGCGACGGGAATCGACAGCGCGTAGACGCCGCCGTCGGGCATCGCCTCGAGCTGACGGCGCAGCGCGACGGTCTGCGCGCCGGCCTTCCACGCGTGCAGGATCGTCTCCTGCGCGCTGGCATTGTTGAGTGCGGGAACCTTGTCCCACATGAAGTCGATGCCCGGCGACAGGACCAGGCGGTCGTACGGCAGCTCACTGCCGCCGGCGAGCCGCACCACGCGCTTCGTCGGCGTCGATCCCTGTCGCCGTGTCCTTGACGATCTTCACGCCGTGGCGCCGCGTCAGGTTGTCGTAGCTCACCGTGATGTCGGCGAGCGTCTTGCTGCCGCCGAGCACGAGATTCGAGATGGGGCAGGAAATGAATTCCGGGTTCGGCTCGACGACGCGTCACGTCGATCCCGCCGTCGCTCCACATCCGGATGTACTTCGCGACCGTCGCGCCGCCGTATCCGCCGCCGATGACGACGACCTTGCCGCTCGCGCCGCCCATCGTCGCGCAGCCCGGAATCGCGGCGACCGTCGAGGCCGCGCCGATCGTCTTCAGGAAATCACGTCGTTGCATGGTCATGGCCGCTCCCTCACTTTGCCTTCTGCGCCGCGAACCAGCCGGCGACGAGGTCGATCTGCGCGTCGGTGTAGCCCTTGGCGAGCTGCGGCATGATCGTCGCGGGTACGGTGCCCTTCTTGTAGTCCTGCATCTTGCGCACGATCTCGTCCTTCGGCTTGCCGGCGAGCGACGCAACCTCGCCCACGCTCACGCCGTTCGTGCCGTGGCAGTTGGCGCAGGTGGCGGCGAGGTTCCGGGCGAGCGTTGGGGTCGCTGCCCTGGCCCGCGGCGTGGGCGGCACCCAGCGCGGCGACCAGGGCCGCGCCGATCATGGAAGTGGAACGCACGATGCTCTCCTTGTCTCGGTCGCGCGACGGACGCCTGCCGCTTGCACGCACCGTTGGTTTCGCCGCCAGGCGGCACGCAATTGGCTCCCGCAGTCGACCCCGTAGGGCCGGCGCTGCGCAAGGACTAGAACTTGCGCAGCGCCAGTTGTGGACGTTTGCATCCTCTGGCTTCGATGTCAAGCCCGGCGGATCAAGGAAGCGCCCCGCCCGCCGTGGCGGGAAGCTGCTACATTCGGTGGGATGGCGCAACGAACCGGCATCGCGGTCACGTTTCCTCGGCGCGGCCGGCGAGGTCACCGGATCCTGCTATCGCGTGGAGACCCGGCGGCGCGCCGGTTCCTCGTCGAATGCGGAATGTTCCAGGGCGGCCGCGATGCCGACGACAAGAACGCGGCGGCACTGGATTTCGATGTCCGCGAGCATCGATTTCGTCGTCATCACGCATGCGCACATCGATCATTCCGGACTGCTGCCGCGGCTGGCGGCGCGCGGCTTCCGCGGGCCCCGTCTACGCGACGCCGGCGACGATCGACCTCCTCGGCGTGATGCTTCCCGACAGCGCGCATATCCACGAAATGGAGTTCGCGCGGGCGCATGAGGTCGCGCCGCGCCGCCGTCCCGGGCGGCGCGGTCGCCGAATCGCGCTGGACCTCCCGGCGATCCGGCCGCGGCGCCGCTGTACACCGTGGCCGACGCGCAACAAAGTCTGTCGCTGCTGGTGCCCGTCGGCTACGACCGTCTGTTCGAGCCCAGGGCATCCATTCGCTTCCGCTTCCGTGACGCCGGGCACATCCTCGGCTCGTCGATCGTCGAGCTGTGGGCGGACGTCGAGGGAGGAACGCGCAAGCTCGTCTTCTCCGGCGATCTCGGCCAGCCCGGGCGGCCGGTGATGGACGATCCGACGCCGATCGCCGAGGCCGACGCCGTCATCGTCGAATCCACCTACGGCAACCGGTTGCACAAGGCGCTGGCGACGACCTACGACGAGTTCGCGCAGGTGCTGGCGTCCACGCTCCCGCGCGGCAACGTCATCATTCCCGCGTTCGCCGTCGGCCGGACGCAGGAAGTGCTGCACGTGCTGGCCGACCTGGTGCGCCACGGCCGGGCGCCCCCGCTGAACATCTTCGTCGATTCGCCTCTCGCCACGCGCGCGACCGAGATCACGGCAAAGTACGCCGGTATCCTGGATCGGGAGAGCCGCGATCTCGCAGGATGGGTCGCGCGCAACACGGACAAGGTTCGCGTCCGCTTCACCGAGACGCCGCAGGATTCGATGGCGATCAACAGCGTGACGCGCGGCGCGATCATCGTCGCGGCATCCGGCATGTGCGAAGGAGGGCGGGTGCGGCACCATCTGCGCCACAACCTGCCGCGCGAGGAATGCGCGATCGTGTTCACGGGATTCCAGGCGGCCGGAACGCTGGGGCGCGAGATCGTCGACGGTGCCACGCGCGTGCGTCTGTTTCGCGAAGACGTGCCGGTGCGCGCGTCGGTGCACACGATCGGCGGGCTATCCGCGCACGGCGATCAGGCGGCGCTCCTCGCGTGGCTGTCGGCGTTCCAGGCGCCTCCGGCACGCGCGTTCGTCGTGCACGGCGAGCGCGCGACCGCCGTCGGCTTCGCCGGGCTGGTGCGCGAACGGCTGCGCTGGCCCTCGGTCGAGGTGCCGCAGCGCGGCGACTGCGTCCACCTCGAGTGACGCGCGTGCCGGGGGACCGTCGGCGTGGGCCACGTGCCCGTGCGGAGAAATGCCGGCAGGATGTCGGGCCATCGGAAAATGGAAATGTTTTCCGAAACACTCGCCAGGCTTGGCGCGGACGATCGTGGCGAGCTACAAAAAATATTCAATATATTCAGTGTGCATGAATCGCCATCGCTCGTTCTTGCAGACATCTTTCCCGGCGCTCCATCCTGCAATGCAGCAGACATCTCAATGAAAATAGCCACTCGTTATTCCATCCTGTGAAATCAATTTTTAAGCATATGATTTTTATGAAATATTTTGTATATTGCAACGCGGCAACTCCCTTGTCAGACCGGCCGGACTTTGCTAATTTGCGGCCATGTCACGAGCAGCCGCCGACCAACCTCGGTCTCGGCTGCATGAAGGGCCTGGTGTCTCGACCCCATCCATGCCCGCCCGACCGGCCGAGTGATCCTCGACGGTCCGTGCAGTGAAGCGCCTGGCGGCTGGGCTCGCCATTCGCTTCACGCTGCGGTTGTCGCGGCGCGAACTTCGGTGGCGCCGCGGGGATCGCTGACCAAGGTTCCGGGCTGCCCGCAGGGGCGGCCGCGGATTGGCCATGACGCAGACGATGGGAGTGTGTCGATGAGCTACGATCTGGAAGCGGCAAGACTCAAGAAGGACTGGGCGGAAAACCCCCGCTGGAAGGGCATCAAGCGCGGCTACACGGCGGAGGACGTCGTGCGCCTGCGCGGATCGGTTCACATCGAGCACACGCTCGCGCGCCGCGGCGCGGAGAAGCTGTGGAAGCTGATGCACGACGAGCCGTTCGTGAACACGCTCGGCGCGATGACCGGCAACCAGGCGCTGCAGCAGGTGAAGGCCGGCCTGAAGGCGATCTACCTTTCGGGCTGGCAGGTCGCCGCCGACGCCAACATCGCCGGCGAGATGTATCCGGACCAGTCGCTCTATCCGGTCAACTCGGTGCCGCAGGTCGTGCGCCGGATCAACAACGCGCTGATGCGCGCCGACCAGATCCAGCACATGGAAGGCAAGGGCGACATCGATTTCTTCGCGCCGGTCGTCGCCGATGCCGAGGCCGGCTTCGGCGGCGTGCTGAACGCGTTCGAGCTGATGAAGGCGATGATCGATGCGGGCGCGGCGGGTGTCCATTTCGAAGACCAGCTCGCGTCGGTGAAGAAGTGCGGCCACATGGGCGGCAAGGTGCTCGTCCCGACGCGCGAGGCCGTCGAGAAGCTGATCGCGGCGCGGCTCGCCGCCGACTGCATGGGCGTGCCGACGATCGTCCTCGCGCGCACCGACGCCGAGGCGGCGGACCTCGTGACCTCCGACATCGACGACACCGACAAGCCGTTCTGCACCGGCGAGCGCACCGTCGAGGGTTTCTACAAGACGCGCGCGGGCCTCGACCAGGCGGTGTCGCGCGGCCTCGCCTACGCCGCGTACGCGGACCTGATCTGGTGCGAGACGGGCAAGCCCGACCTCGCGTTCGCGAAGCAGTTCGCCGAGGCGATCCAGGCGAAGTTCCCGGGCAAGATGCTCGCGTACAACTGCTCGCCGTCGTTCAACTGGAAGAAGAACCTCGACGACGCGACGATCGCGCGCGTTCCAGCGCGAGCTCGGCGCGATGGGCTACAAGTTCCAGTTCATCACGCTCGCGGGCTTCCACAGCCTCAACTACTCGATGTTCAACCTGGCGCACGGCTACGCGCGCAGCAACATGAGCGCGTTCGTCGAGATGCAGGAGGCCGAGTTCGCCGCCGCCGACAAGGGCTTCACCGCGGTGCGGCACCAGCGCGAGGTCGGCACCGGCTACTTCGACGCGGTCACCACGACCGTGCAGGGCAGCCAGTCGTCGACGACGGCGCTCTCCCACTCGACCGAGGACGAGCAGTTCTTCGACAAGAAGAAAGCCGCCAACGAGTAGCGCCGCGCACCGCGCGAGCGAAAGGGCCGTGCCGTCCACGAGGACCGCACGGCCTTTTGTTGCCGTGGGCCGCTGACGGCTGCCCGCTTGCGCCGTGTCGCCGTCGTTGCCCGAATCCGGACCGCGCAATGGAACGCCGCTGCGCATCTTCTTCGCGCTGTGGCCCGATGCCGGCGCGCGCGACGCGCTTTCGGCGCTTGCCGGCGACATCGCGGCGCGGGCCCTGGGTCGCGCCCCGGCAGCCGGAAACCTGCATCTCACGCTCGCGTTTCTCGGCGACGTCGCGCTGACGCGACTCGCGGATCTCCGTGCGATCGGTCGCGCCGTCGCTTCGGCGGTGCCTCCGTTCGCGCTGGCTTTCGATCGGGTCGGCGCGTTCGGCGGTGCGGGAATCGCGTGGGCGGGCGCGTCCGCGCCGCCACGCGAGCTCGGGCGGCTGGTGCAGTTGCTGAGCGGCGCACTGGCAAGGGAGGGATTCCGCAACCGAACGCCGGCCCTTCCACCCGCATGTGACGCTGGCGCGGCGCTGCCGAAGCCCCGCGGGCGCTGGCAGCTGTCGCGCCGATCGCGTGGAATGTCGAGCGCATCACGCTGAACGCGTCCGAGCGCTCGCCGCACGGGCCGCGATATCGCGAGCTTGACGCCTGGCCGCTTGGGCCGCAATTGCCCGGCGGCACGACGCCGTAGTGCCGCGGCACAACGTCCCGGTACGCTTTAGAATGTACCGTCGACCCTGCGGCGGATCCGATCCCGGGTCCGATCGCGCCGACGAGCGAACCAGGGAGGATGAGATGCTTTACTTGCTGGATTTTCGAGTGGAGTACCCGGCAACCATGAGCCAGAAGGAACTGTTCGTCATCTGGGCCGAGGAAGCGGAAGCCGCGATCGGCGCCAAGAAGGCGGGGGCCGTGGTGGACCTGTGGAAATGCGTGGGCGAGCGCCGCGTGGTGGCGGTGGTGGACGTGGATGGCCCGGACACGCTGGATCGGATTCTGCTGGACCTGCCCATCATGAAGCTGCACGGCCAGCACATCCAGGTCGACGTGACGCCACTGCGGCGCTACGAGGACTTTGCCGCCGACGTCAAAGCGCGTCTGTAGGGACGAGGCATTCCGGCGTGAGCCGGCGCGGGCGGGCGCAGGCACGGTCGGCAGTCCGACGACATCATGATCGGATCATCATCCTGAACGCCGCGTCGTCTGGAGGTGGACGATGAATCGCAGGGAGTTCATCAGGAACGCAACGGGTCTTTCGGGGGCCGTCATGGCCCCCTCCCTTGCGGCAGACCGTGGAGCCGCGAACGGGCGCGGCGCCCTCCGCGCGGGTCGCCTTCGTGAGGACGATGGATCGCTCGGCGGGCGTGGCCCGCGCGATCGACCTCCTGGGGATCGGGCACTTCAACGGCAGGGATCTGTTCGTCAAGCCCAACTTCAACAGCGCCGACAAGGCGCCCGGCTCCACGCATGAAGACACGCTGACGGCGCTGCTGCGAACGCTCAGGTCCATGGGCGCGGGTCCGCTGACCATCGGCGATCGCAGCGGCATGGGCAACACCCGCGAGGTGATGGAACGCAAGCGGGTCTTCGGGATCGCGAAGGAATTCGGCGCCAAGGTCGTCGTCTTCGACGAGTTGGGTGCGGACGACTGGGAGCTGATCAAGCCGCCCGGCAGTCATTGGCAACAGGGATTCGCGCTCCCGCGATTGGTGCGCAACGCGGGAGGCATCGTCCAGACCTGCTGCCTCAAGACCCATCGTTACGGCGGCCATTTCACCCTGTCGCTGAAGAACTCGGTGGGTCTGGCCGCCAAGAGCATTCCCGGCAATCCCCACGATTTCATGCGCGAGCTGCACTCCTCGCCCCACCAGCGCCAGATGATCGCCGAGATCAACGCGGCGTATCGTCCCGAATTGATCGTGCTCGACGGCGTGGAAGCGTTCGTGAGCGGCGGACCCGACCACGGCGACCTGGTCGATGCCGGCGTGGTGCTGGCCGCCACCGATCGCGTCGCGATGGACGCCGTGGGCGTGGCGTTGCTGCGGCACTTCGGGACGACGCCCGAGGTCAGTCGCGGCGCCATCTTCGAGCAGGAACAGATCGCGCGCGCGGTGCAGCTGGGACTCGGGGTCGCCGGACCCGGTCAGATCGAACTGGTGACGGGCGATTCAGGAGAGCGCCGCCTTTGCGAGGAAGATCAGGGCAGTGCTGGACGGCGCGCCGGCCGCCTGAGCCGGCTCCGGCCCCCGGCCACCCATTCCCCGCCGACGGTCTGCTGCCGGGGCGCCGCTTCCACCGATCTCCGCCGACCTTCGGCCAGGCGCGGGATGCGCGCCGCGATCCTTCGCCGATCTGCAAGGTATATTTCGCCTTCTGCTTTCGGTGAACATTGGAAACTGCGCCGTTGCTCGGGGCCCCGCTGAGCGACGCACCGACAAGATTGCGGAAACACGGGTTCGTGCCGTCTACGCGCGCTTCACTCCCGGGAGTGACCACTGATGCGACTCAAGCGCAAGAAGCACATCGCAACGAAGGAGTCGCTGTATCCGCAAGGGTCGGTCGGCCTTCTGATGGAGCCGCCGCTTGCGGTGTTCCTGCCTACGCAGACGATCGAGGAGGCGATCGAGACGCTTCGGGAACAGGTCAAGCGCGCGTTCATCACCTACGCATGGGTGCTCGAGGCCGACGGCACGCTGGTCGGCGTCATCACGATGCGCGACCTGCTCTTCTCGCCCAGGTCGCACAAGCTTGCCGACGTGATGCTGCGCTCGCCGTTCGCGCTCGAGGCGTCCGTGCCGGTGCTCGATGCGATGAAGCTCACCCTCGACAAGCACTTTCCCGTCTATCCCGTCGTCGACCGCGGGGGAAGGCTCCTGGGCACGGTGCGCGGGCACAGCCTGTTCGAGGCGCAGGCGGTCGAACTGACCGCGCAGGCCGGGACCATGGTGGGTGTCGACCACGAGGAGCGGCTCGTCACGCGCTGGCCGCGCAGCCTGATGCTTCGCCATCCGTGGCTGCAGCTCAACCTCCTGACGGCGTTCGTTGCCGCGGGGGTCGTCGGCTTGTTCGAGGGCACGCTCGAAAAGATCGTGCTGCTCGCGGTCTTCCTTCCGGTGCTCGCCGGCCAGTCGGGCAACACCGGATGCCAGGCGCTCGCGGTCACGCTGCGGGGGATGACGCTGGGCGAATTCAAGTCCGGGAGCACGAGAACCGCGGTGATCGAAGGAGGCGACCCTGGGGTTCGCGAACGGGGCGGCGGTCGGCGTTTCCGCGGGTCTCGGCATGTTCTTCTACGCGTCGATGCAGGGCAACCCGCAGGCGTTGATGCTCGCTGCCGTCACCTGGCTGGCGATGGTGATTGCGTGCGTGGTCAGCGGCATATCGGGCGTGCTGGTGCCGACGACCCTGCGGCGCCTCGGCGCGGATCCGGCCACCGCTTCGTCGATCTTCCTCACGACCGCGACCGACGTCGTGAGCATGGGCACCTTTCTCGGCCTGGCGACGCTGGTCCTGCTCTGAGGACGAGGAGGCGGCCTGGAAGTCCCGGTATCGCCGTCCCGCCTTGGCCGCACGATCCGGCCAATGACTGGGGACAAGGGGCCGGACACGGCTGCCACATCCGGCTCGGGGTCGCCTTCCGTCGGCGTTCGCCGCGCCTGACGGCGCCATATCCCGTAACATGCGGTTCGACGGACGGTCGCCGGCACGCGCCAAGCGTGGCTCCGGCACCCGTCCTGCGACCTGCGCACTCCCACGCACCCGGAAGACAAACCATGTCCGATCGCGGCTACTTGCGGCAACCTTCGATCTGCGGCGACGCCGTCGTGTTCATTTGCGACGACGATCTGTGGCGCGCCGACGCGGCAGGCGGCATCGCGCGCCGGCTGACGGCGGGCCTGGGCGAGCCGGCCACTCCGGTGTTCTCGGCTGACGGAAAGTGGATCGCCTACGTCGGTCGCGACGAGCAGCATCCCGAGGTCTTTCTGATGCCCGCGGAGGGCGGACCGGCACGACGGATGACCTGGCTCGGCCCCGACGTGATGGTTCGCGGCTTCACGCCCGAGGGCGACATCCTGTTCGTGACGACCCACGGGCAACCGTTCTTTCGCAATTACCGCGCGTTCACGCTCCCGGTTGCGGGCGGCCTGCCGCAGCTCCTGCCCCTTGGGCAAGTCAACCACCTGGCGTACGGACCGGATGGCGCCAAGGTGATCGGCCGCAACACCGCCGATCCGGCACGCTGGAAGCGCTACCGCGGCGGGACGGCCGGCCACCTCTGGGTCGATGCCGCCGGGCGGGGCACGTTCCGCCGGATGACCGAATTGACAGGCAACATCACGAGTCCGATGTGGGTCGGCGGGCGCATCTACTACCTGTCGGACGGCGAGGGCGTGGGGAACCTCTACTCGTGCCTGTCCGATGGCTCGGATCGGCGTCGGCACACCGATCACGACGACTACTACGCGCGCCACGCGCAGTCCGACGGCCGGCGCATCGTCTACCAGTGCGGCGCCGCGCTCTGGGTGTTCGACCCGGCGACGGACAGCACGCGGCGCGTCGACATCCGGGTGCCGTCGCATCGCACGCAGGCGGCGCGGCGCTTCGTGCCGGCGGCCCGCCATCTCGCCGGATTCAACGTGCATCCGGCCGGGCACAGCCTCGCCACCGACGTGCGCGGCATGCTCTTCACGTTCGCGCTGTGGGAAGGCGCGGTCAGCCAGCACGGCACCGCGGCCGGCGTGCGCTACCGGCATGGGCAGTGGCTCGCCGACGGCGCGACGCTGGTGAGCGTGAGCGATGCCTCCGGCGAGGAGCGCATCGAAGTGCTCGAGGCCGGCAAGGTGCGAACGCTGGCGTGGGACATCGGACGGGTGCTCGCCATGCGCGCCGCACCCAAGGGGAAGCAGATCGCGATCGCCAACCATCGCAACGAAGTGCTGATCGGCAATCTCGAAACCGGTGAGCTGACGGTGGCCGATCGAAGCGACGCCGGGCGCAGCGACGACCTCGCGTGGTCACCCGACGGCGCGTGGCTCGCCTATTCGTTCTGGACGAGCCTCCGGCATTGCGCGATCAAGCTGCACGAGGTCGGGACGCGGCAATCGACGCTGGTCACGCAGCCGGAATTCCGCGACTACTGCCCGGCGTTCGATCCGGAGGGAAAGTATCTCTATTTCCTGTCGCTGCGCACGTTCGACCCGGTCTACGACAACGTGCAGTTCGAGCTGAGCTTTCCGCGTGCCGCGCGGCCCTACCTGATCGCGCTGCAGGCGGGGCAGCGGCCCCCGTTCGATCCGGAGCCCAGGGGGCTCAAGTCGGACAACGGGGCGCCGGCGAAGAAAGCGGATCCAGCCGATACGCGACCGGCGTTCGCGATCGACCTCGACGGCATCGTGCAACGCGTCATGGCCTTTCCGGTGGCCGAGGGCCGCTACGGCCAGATTGCCGGCGTCGAAGGCAAGGCGCTGTGGACATCCTTCCCCATTCCCGGCGCCCACGGCCGCGGCGGCCACAAGGAAACCCCCGGTC
Source organism: uncultured beta proteobacterium (assembly GCA_963700415.1). Classification (GTDB taxonomy): domain Bacteria; phylum Pseudomonadota; class Gammaproteobacteria; order Burkholderiales; family Casimicrobiaceae; genus CAIWHR01. The sequence goes on along the minus strand of CAVOXS010000007.1, from coordinate 346,889 downwards.
GGCTGGAAGTCTTCGACTTCGCGACGCTCAAGGTGGATGTGCTGGTCGACAAGACCGACGGCTTCGCGCTCGCGGCGGATGGCGCGAGCCTGGTCGTGCGCGTGAAAGATCGGCTGCGCGCGATCGACGCGACGCGCAAGGCCGAGCCGCCCGCGGACTCGACGCCGGCGCAGGCCGGCGACGCGCCGTCACGAAGAAGCGGGTGGATCGACCTCGATCGCATCCGGGTTTCCGTCGAGCCGAAGAGCGAATGGCGGCAGATGCTGCGCGAAGTGTGGCGCCTGCAGCGCGACCAGTTCTGGGTGCAGGACATGTCCGGCGTGGACTGGGAAGCGGTCTACCATCGCTATGAGCCGCTGCTCGATCTCGTTGCCACTCGCGGCGAGCTCTCCGATCTGATCTGGGAAATGCAGGGCGAACTCGGCACGTCGCATGCCTACGAGGGCGGAGGCGACCACCGCCGGCCGCCGCAGGTCGCGCTGGGATTCCTGGGCGCCGATATCGCTCTCGCGGCCGACGGCGCTGGTTACGAGATCGCGCACATCGTGACCGGCGACCCGTGGGACGCCGACGCCGATTCGCCGCTCAACGCGATCGGCGTCGCCGCGACGGTCGGCGAGCGCGTCGTCGCCGTCAACGGCCAGCCGGTGACGCCCGAGTTGCCGCCCCAGGCGCTGCTCGTGCACCAGGCCGCCGCGAAGGTCGAACTGACGCTGCTGGCGCCGGATGCCGACGGCGCGCCCGGGAAGAAACGCGTGGCGCTCGTCACCACGCTCGCCGACGAGGTCCCGGCGCGCTATCGCGAATGGGTCGAGCGCAACCGCCGCTTCGTGCACGAGCAATCGGGCGGGCGCGTCGGGTATTTCCATTTGCCCGACATGATGTCGGCCGGGTTCGCCGAGTTCCATCGCTACTTCGTCGCCGAGTGCGACCGCGACGCGCTGATCGTCGACGTGCGCTACAACCGCGGCGGACACGTCTCGCAATTGCTGCTGGAGAAAGTGGCGCGCCGGCGAATCGGGTACGACTTGTCGCGCTGGGGGCCGCCGGTTCCCTATCCGGCCGAATCGCGCGCGGGCCCGTGCGTCGCGCTGACCAACGAGCACGCCGGCTCGGACGGCGACATCTTTTCGCACTGCTTCAAGCTGATGGGGATCGGGCGCCTGGTCGGCACGCGCACCTGGGGCGGGGTCGTCGGCATCTGGCCGCGCCATCCGCTGGTCGACGGCAGCGAGACCACGCAGCCGGAATTCTCGTTCTGGTTCGACGACGTGGGCTGGGCGGTCGAGAACTACGGCACCGATCCGGAGATCGAGATCGACAACGCGCCGCAGGACGCCGCGGCGCAGAGGGACCGGCAGCTGGAAACGGCGCTCGCGACCGCGCTGCAGATGCTGGAGGCGACGCCACCACACAAGCCGCGCTTCGGCCCGCGGCCGATGCTCGCGCGCAGCCCCTTGCCGCCGCGACCGAAACCGGGGCGGTGAGCTCAGGCGACCGGCATCGTATAGTTGAGTGCGAGCCGGCCGCCGTCAGGGTAGATGGTCTGGCCGGTCAGGTACGACGCATCGTCGCTGGCAAGGAATGCGGCGACGGCGGCCACCTCCTCGGGCTCGCCGCAGCGGCCGAGCGGGGTGCGCGACAGGATCTTCCGGCGTGCCGCGTCGTCGGTGAGCACCGCCTGCTTCGCCATTTCCGTGAGAATCGTGCCCGGGCCGATCGCGTTGACGCGGATGCCGTGCGGCGCGAGCGCGACGGCCATGACCTTCGTCAGCTGGTTGATGCCGCCCTTGGAAACGACGTAGGGCACCTGGTTCGCGATCGCGACCACGGCATTCGCCGACGACATGTTGACGATCGACCCGCGGATGCCGAGCTTCACCATGGTCCGTGCCACCGCCTGGCCGCACAGGAACATCGACTTGAGGTTGACCGCGAGCACGCGCTCGAAATCCGCCTCGGCGAGATCGAGGAAGTCGCAGGCGTGCGTGACACCCGCGTTGTTGACGAGGAGGTCGACGCGTCCGTGGCGCGCGAGCGTGTGCTCGACGAGCGCGTCGACGTCCGCCTTGCGCGAGACGTCGGCGCGCACGAACGCCGAGCCGGGAATCGAGGCCGTCGCCGCGTTGCCTGCGGTCTCGTCGAGATCGGCGAGCACGACCGTCGCGCCCTCGGCCGCGAAGCGCTGCGCGCAGGCGAGGCCGATGCCGCGCGCGGCGCCGGTGACGATGGCGATGCGGTTCTGCAATCGAGACATCGAGGGCATCACGGAAATCTCCGGGTGCATGCGTCCATGTCACGCGTCGCCGCGCGCCACGGGTCGCGCCGGATCCGCGCACCACTCGCTCCAGGAGCCCGGGTAGAGAAGGGCGCCGTCGTGCCCCGCGTGCGCCATCGCGAGCAGGTTGTGGCACGCGGAAACGCCGGATCCGCAGTAGTGCACGACGCCGGCGGGAGCCCGGCCGCCCAGCAGCGCGCCGAATTCGGCGGCCAGCGTCGCCGCCGCCTTGAACCTGCCCTCCGCATCGAGATTCTCGACGTAGGGCCGATTGAGCGCGCCGGGAATGTGCCCGGCGACCGGATCGAGCGGCTCGACATCGCCGCGATAGCGCTCGCGAGCGCGGGCGTCGACGAGGAGCAGCGAGCGGGTCGTCGAGGCTCGCGGCGACCGCCGCGCGTCGACGTTCGACGCGACGGGGCGCGCGATGAACGTCGCGCGCGCGTGCGCCGGTGGCGCCGTCGTGACCGGCCGTCCCTCGCGCGTCCACGCGGCATAGCCGCCGTCGAGCACCGCCGCCGCGTCGTGCCCGAGCGCGCGCAGCATCCACCACAGGCGCGCCGCGTACATGCCGCTGCCCTGATCGTACGCGACAACCTGCTTCGTGGCGTCGATGCCGAGGCGGCCGAACAGTTCGGCGCAGGCGTGCGCGTCGGGCAGCGGATGGCGCCCGTTGCGGCCCGTCTTCGGCGCGGACAGATCACGGTCGAGATGGGCGAACCGGGCGCCGGGCAGGTGGCCGAGCCCGTACGCGGACTCTCCCCACGCGTCGGGTTGCGTGAGATCGTGCCGCACGTCGACGAGGACGAACGCCGGGTCATCGAGCCGCGCGGCGAGATCCGCCGTGGAGATGAGTGTGGTGAACATCAGCGCGGGGCGATGTGCGCGTCGAGCTCGCGGCGGAGGAATTCGTGGAAGTGCTGCATCCCGTCCTCCATCGGCGACTGGTAGGGCCCTTCCTCGCTGCGGCCCTGCCGATAGAGCGCGCGGCGGCCCGCGTCCATGCGCTCGGCGATCTCGTCGTCCTCGACGGCGGTTTCCATGTACGCGGCCTGCTCGGCCTCGACGAACTCGCGCTCGAACAGCGCGATGTCCTCGGGGTAGTAGAACTCGACGACGTTGGTCGTGCGGTCGACGCCGCGCGGGATCAGCGTGCTGATCACGAGCACGTGCGGGTACCACTCGAGCATGACGTTGGGGTAGTACGTGAGCCAGATCGCGCCGTGCTTCGGCAGCTCGCCGCGGTAGTAGTCGAGCACCGCCTTGTGCCAGCGCTCGTAGGTCTTGCTGCCGGCCTTGCCGAGACCCGTGATGCCGACGGTCTGCAGCGACGCCCACGGCGCGAATTCCCAGCGCAGGTCGTCGCAGGTGACGAAGTTGCCGAGGCCCGGATGGAACGGGACGACGTGGTAATCCTCGAGGTAGACCTCGATGAACGATTTCCAGTTGTAGTTGCACTCGTGGATCTCGACCCGGTCGAGCACGTGGTCGCTGAAGTCGAAATCGCGCACGCCCGAGGCCGGCCAGGTCGGCGCGGACGTCGCGCGGCCCGTCGAACAGCAGGCCGTTCCAGTTCGAGAGCGGCGACCGGCCGAGGTTCAGGCACGGCTTGTCGGCGAAGTGCGGCGCGCCGAGGAGCTCGCCCCTGAGGTCGTAGGTCCAGCGGTGGATCGGGCAGACGATGTTGGGCACGTTGCCGCGGCCCTTCAGCATGATCGCCTGCCGGTGCCGGCAGATGTTCGAGACGAGCTCGATGCCCTGCGCGTTGCGCACGAGCGCCTGCGCGTTGTCGCGCCACGCGAGGGCGTGATAGTCGCCCGGGTTCGGCACCATCAGCTCGTGCCCGACGTAGCCGGGCGCGCGCGCGAACAGCAGCCGCTGCTCGGCGTCGTAGACCGCGGGATCGCAGTACCAGGAGGCCGGGAGCTGCGATGTTGCCCGCCGCAGACGCTCGACCGTAGCAAGATCAGACATCAGCCTGCCCTTTCATCGCGAATTTTGGTCAACCCACTCATCGAGTCAGACCAACCAACCCAACCCAACAACCCGGGACGATTACGGCGCTCTGGCCGCCCCGGACCGCTTTGCTAAGTCGGCCGCGCGAAAGGATCGCGTAAGGCCGCGTCGTCAAAAAATGCTAGTATAAAGCTGCCGTGGAAGGCGGGTCAAATTTGGCGCTGTCGCTGCCGGTTTTCAAGGCGCGGCGGCGGTGACCTCCAATCGCTAACTTGCTGGTCGTTTCGTTCGCGACGCATCGGGTCGCCCTCCGGCGCCCGTGGACCCGAAATCATTCCAAGCCTATGGCAAAGCCCAGCGCCGTTCCCGCCAGCTTCGAGACTGCCTTGGCGGAACTCGAGGAGATCGTCGCGGCGATGGAAGGCGGACAGCTGCCGCTCAAGGAATCGCTGGTCGCGTACAAGCGCGGCGCGGAGTTGCTCCAGTACTGCCAGTCGACGCTGAAGGACGCGGAGCAGCAGGTGCAGGTCTACGAAAACGGGCTGCTCAAGGCGTTCGACGCGCCTGCCGCCAGCGTTGCCGGCACCGATGAATCCTGATCTCGCGTGGGCGGTCTGGTGCGGCGAGCGGCAGCGTCGGGTCGAGGACGTCCTCGAGCGCGTGCTGCCGGCGGCGGATCTGCCTCCGGTTCCGCTCAGCCAGGCGATGCGCTACGCCGTGCTGGACGGCGGGAAGAGGATGCGCCCGCTGCTTGCCTACGCGGCCGGCGAGCTCGTCGCCGCGCCTCCCGACCGGGTGGATTGCGTTGCCGCGGCCGTGGAGCTCGTCCACGCCTATTCGCTCGTTCACGATGACCTTCCCTGCATGGACGACGACGCGCTGCGCCGCGGCAAGCCGGCCTGCCACGTCGCGTTCGGGGAAGCCATGGCGCTCCTGGCCGGCGACGCCCTGCAGGCGCTCGCGTTCGGTGTCCTGGCCGACGGCGGCCTGGCCGATGCCGGCGGCGCTTGCGCGCTGCTCGCCGGCGCATCCGGGCGTGCGCGGGATGGCGGGCGGGCAGGCGGTCGACCTTGCCAGCGTGGGCGCGACCCTTGCGCAGCCGGAACTGGAATCGATGCACCGGATGAAGACGGGCGCGCTGATTCGCGCGTCGGTGCGGCTGGGTTCTGCCTGCGGCCGGCCGCTCGCCGAGGGCGAAGCGGCTGCGCTCGATGCGTACGCGGCAGCGGCGGGTCTGGCTTTTCAGGTGGTCGACGACGTGCTCGACGTCGAAGGCTCCGCCGTGTCGCTCGGCAAGACCGCCGGCAAGGATGTCGCTCAGGGCAAGCCGACCTTCGTCACCTGCCTCGGCCTTCCCGCGGCCAGGACGCGCGCGGAGGCACTTGCGGGTCGAAGCCCGCGCCGCGCTCGCCCCGTTCGGCGCGCGCCGGGCGCAGGCTCGCCGAGCTCGCCGACTGGATCGTATTGCGGACGCACTGATGCACCCGATCCTCGACCAGGTCCACGACCCGGCGGCGCTGCGCCGCCTCGATCGCGACGCGCTCCCGCAGCTCGCGCACGAGCTGCGGGCGTTCCTGCTGACGTCGGTGGCGCAGACGGGCGGGCACCTGTCGTCCAACCTCGGCACCGTCGAGCTCACGATCGCGCTGCATTACGTGTTCGACACGCCGCGCGACCGCATCGTCTGGGACGTCGGCCACCAGACCTACGCGCACAAGATCCTGACCGGCCGGCGCGCCGCGATGGGGCGGCTGCGGATGGCCGGCGGGCCGTCGGGTTTTCCGCGGCGCTCGGAAAGCGAATACGACACCTTTGGCACCGCGCACTCGTCGACGTCGATTTCGGCGGCGCTCGGCATGGCGGTCGCCGCGAAGCGCAAGGGCGAGAGCGCGCGGCGTCGTCGCGGTGATCGGCGACGGCGCGATGAGCGCCGGGATGGCGTTCGAGGCGCTCAACAACGCCGGCACGGCGGGTGCCGACCTGCTCGTGATCCTGAACGACAACGAGATGTCGATCTCGGAGCCGGTGGGCGCGCTGAACGGCTACCTCGCCAAGCTGCTCGCCTCGGGCTTCTACAACTCGGTGCGCCGGGGCGGCAAGGAAGTGCTGTCGAAGCTCCCGCCGATGCAGGAGCTCGCCCGGCGCTGGGAAGAGCACATGAAGGGGATGGTGCTGCCCGGCACGCTGTTCGAGGAGCTGGGATTCAACTACATCGGCCCCATCGACGGTCACGACATCGATGCGCTGGTGAAGACGCTCGCGAACGTGAAGGCGCTGCGGGGACCGCAGCTCCTGCACGTGATCACCAAGAAGGGCTACGGCTACGCGCGGGCGGAGGACGATCCGATTCTCTATCACGGCGTCACGAAGTTCGACCCGGCTGCCGGCTACGCGCCGAAGTCGAGCCCGAGACCGGCCTACACGAAGATCTTCGGCGACTGGCTCTGCGACATGGCGGCGGCCGACCCGCGCCTCGTCGCGATCACGCCGGCGATGCGCGAGGGCTCGGGGCTCGTCCGCTTTTCCCAGGAGTACCCGGAGCGCTATTTCGACGTCGGCATCGCCGAGCAGCATGCGGTCACCTTCGCCGCGGGTCTCGCCTGCGAGGGGATGAAGCCGGTCGTCGCCATCTACTCCACGTTCCTGCAGCGCGCCTACGATCAGCTGATCCATGACGTCGCGCTGCAGAATCTGCCGGTCGTGTTCGCGATCGACCGTGCGGGCATCGTCGGTGCCGACGGCGCGACGCACCTCGGCGCGTTCGACCTGTCGTACCTGCGCTGTCTTCCCAACATGATCGTGATGGCGCCCGCCGACGAGAACGAGTGCCGGCAGATGCTCTACACGGCGTTCACGCTCGACACGCCTTCGGCAGTGCGGTATCCGCGCGGCAGCGGCCCCGGCGTGGCGATCGCCGCCACGATGACCGCGCTGCCGGTGGGCAAGGGCGAGGTGCGCCGTACGACGTCGCGGCGGACGAACCGGATCGCGATCCTGGCGTTCGGCAGCATGCTGCAGGCGGCAATCGGCGCCGCGGAAGAAATCGACGCGACCGTCGTCAACATGCGCTTCGTCAAGCCGCTCGACGCCGACCTCGTGTCGCGCCTCGCGCTGGAGCACGACGCGCTCGTCACTGTCGAGGAGAACGTCGTGGCGGGAGGCGCAGGCAGCGCCGTCGGCGAGGCGCTGGTCGCGCAGGGCATCCTGATTCCGCTGCTGCAACTGGGCCTGCCGGACGCGTTCGTCGACCATGGCGATCCGGCGCAGCTCCTCGCCGGCTGCGGCCTGGACGCCGCGGGTGTCGCCGCGTCGATCAACGCGCGGTTCGGGCAGCGGCGGGGCGATCCGCTCGCGAAGCCGGCGGCATAGGTCGTCCCGCCGCGATGAATCGACCCGAGACACCGCACACCGCATTCCCGATGCCCGACGTTCAGTCGCGGCCGGACGCGCGGCGGACGGCGATCGATCAGGTCGGCATCCGCGGCCTGCGCTATCCGCTGCTGTTCGCGGACAGCGACGGCGCAGCGCGGCCGACGATCGCCACGTACAACGTCTACGTCGCCCTCGCCGCGGACCGCAAGGGCACGCACATGTCGCGGCTGGTCGCGCTGCTCGAAGCGCGCGGGGAGGAGGCGCAGCCGCCGCTCTCGGTCGTGAATTTCCACCAGCTGCTCGACACGCTCGTCGTGCTGCTCGACGCTCCCGGCGGTCGGGTCGAGATCGCCTTTCCGTTCTTCGTGCGCAAGTCGGCGCCGGTCTCAGGCGTGGAAAGCCTGCTCGACTACGAAGTGCGGATCGTGGGCGAGCAGGATGGCGGGGGCTACCGGCAGACCGTGTCGGTCGCGGTGCCCGTGACCTCGCTTTGCCCCTGCTCGAAGGAGGTCGCCGAGTATGGGGCGCACAACCAGCGCTCGACGATCACGATCACGGCGCGCTCGCGGGAGCCGCTGTACCTCACCGAGCTCATTCGCGTCGCGGAGAGCGAAGCCTCGTGCGAGCTCTTCGGCATCCTCAAGCGCGCCGACGAGAAGTATGTCACCGAGCGCGCCTACGACAACCCGCGCTTCGTCGAGGACCTGGTCCGCGGCGTCGCCGTTCGGCTGGAGGCGGATCCCCGCGTCGACGGGTTCGTCGTGGAAGCCGAGAACTTCGAGTCCATCCACAACCATTCGGTGTACGCGCGCATCGCGCGCGGGTTGTAGCGCTTCGCCGCGCGGGTCCGTGCGTCCGATCGCGATCTTCCGTTTCTCCCCCACCGAGGGCCCGGGGTATTTCGCCGACTGGCTCGACGCGCGGGGACTCGCCTGGCAGCAGGTCGGGCTCGACGAGGGCGCGGCGGTGCCCGCCGACCCGCGCGCGTTCGCCGGTATCGCGCTGATGGGCGGCCCGATGAGCGTGAACGACGGCCTCGCCTGGACCGCGCCGGTCTGCGCGTTCTTGCGCGCGGCGGTCGAAAGGGAGGTCCCGGTGCTCGGTCACTGTCTCGGAGGGCAGTTGCTCGCGCAGGCGCTGGGTGCTCCGGTCGCGCGCGCCCCCGTGGCCGAGATCGGCTGGCTCGACGTCGACGTCTGCGATGTTCCCGCGCAGCGCGAATGGTTCGGCGGCCGCGCGGCGTTCACGACCTTCCAGTGGCACTACGATGCGTTTGCGCTTCCCGCCGGCGCGACGACCGTGCTGAGCAACGCGTTCAACGGCAACCAGGCCTACGTCGTCGACGGTCGGCACATCGGTCTGCAATGCCACATCGAGATGACGCGCGCGCTCGTCGAGACGTGGCTTGCGACCGGGGCGCACGAGCTTCCCGCGCAGTCCGACCCGGCCATGCAGAGCGCCTGCGGAAATCCGCCGCGACCTCGACGCGCGCGTCGAGGCGCTTCATGCGGTCGCGGACGACGTCTACGCGCGGTGGGCGCGGGGCCTGGCGCCCTAGGATCCTGGCGAGCGACCGGGGGTCGTCGCGGCGGCCCGGATCAGGCCGCAGCCGAGCGCAGCGGACGCAGCCGGCGCGGGGCCCGGTAGAGCAGGAAAGCGACGACGCTGATGTTGAGCAGATTCCAGCCGATGCCGTTGAGGAACGCGGCACGGTAGGAGCCGGTGAGGTCGAAGATCGCGCCGGACATCCAGCCGCCCAGCGCCATGCCGAACAGCGTGGCCATCAGCACGGTGCCGACCCGCGCGCCCGCCTCCCTCGGCGTGAAATACTCGCGCACGATCAGCGCATAGGCGGGCACGATTCCCCCCTGGAAAAGTCCGAACAGCGCCGAGACCACGTAGAGCGTGGTCAGGCCGCCGTACGGCACGAACAGCAGCAGCGCGACGCCTTGCAGCACGGAGCCCAGGAGCAGCGTTCGCAACCCGCCGATGTGGTCGGATATCCAGCCCGAGACGAGGCGGCTGACAATGCCGAAGGCGAGCATCAGCGAGAGCATCTCCGCGCCGCGCGCCGCCCCGAAGCCGAGATCGCTGCAGTACGCGACGATATGCACCTGCGGCATCGACATGGCGACGCAACAGGCGACCCCGGCGACGCACAGCAGGGCCTGCAGCGCCGCAGGCGAGAATCCGAGCGGGCGCTCCGAAACCGCCGCGGCGACCGGTTCTCCTGCCGCGGGCGCCAGGCCGGCCGAGGGCGCCACGGATGCCGGTGGACGGCGGCGCAGGACGAGCGCGAGCGGCAGCATCGACAGCAGGCAGAAGACGCCGACGCCGATGTAGGTCTGGCGCCAGCCGGCGCTGTCGACGAAATATTGCAGGATGGGCGGCCACACGGCGCCCGCCGTGTAATTGCCGCTCATGCAGATCGCCACGGCGATGCCGCGCCGCCGCGCGAACCACTGCGAGGTGTCCGCCACCAGCGGGACGAACGTGGCCGAGGTGCCGAGCAATCCGATCAGCACGCCCTGCGCGACGCTGAATTGCCACAGGGTTCCCGCCGACCCGGCCGCGATGAAGCCGGCACCGAGGCCCAGTGTGCCGACGAGCACGGCGACCATCACGCCGAAACGATCGGACAGCCGACCCATCAGAATGCCGCCGATGCCGAAGCCGATCATCGTCAGCGTGTACGGCAACGACGCATCGGCGCGCGCCACCACGAACTCGGACTGGATGCGCGGCAGCACCACGGCGACCGAGTACATGCCGGCGCCACCGACGGTCATCAGGAGCAGCGATACGATCAGCCGCGTCCAGGCGTAGGGGGACTCGATGTCCCGTGGCGATCCGGCATGCGTATTCATTGCGAGGCGTCGAACTTATCATAAGCGGGGCGGGAAGTTCGCGGCCGACCGCAAACGCCCCGCTGTCTGTAAGATCGGGCCGCGATGCCCGCAACTGCGCTACTCTCGACTTCATGACTCGGATCCGGGCGCTCCCCGACCATCTCATCAACCAGATCGCTGCCGGCGAGGTCGTCGAGCGTCCGGCGGCGGCATTGAAGGAGCTGCTGGAGAACGCGCTGGACGCGGGGGCAACGCAGATCGACGTCGACCTCGAGGGCGGCGGCATCCGGCGCATCCGGGTGGCCGACAACGGCGAGGGCATCGGCCGTGAAGACCTCGGGCTCGCCGTCGAGCGGCACGCGACGTCCAAGCTCGCGACCGCCGACGATCTCGAGGCGATCGCGACGCTGGGCTTTCGCGGCGAGGCGCTGGCGTCGATCGCCGCGGTGTCGCGCTTCGCGCTCGCGTCGCGCGCGGCGGGCGCCCCCCACGCCTGGCGGATCGAGGTCGACGGCGGCAGCGTCGGCCCGACGGCGCCTGCGGCGATAGCGGCCGGCACGACGGTGACGGTGCAGGAGCTCTACTTCAACACGCCGGCGCGGCGCAAATTCCTGCGCACCGAAGCCACCGAATGGGGTCATTGCGACGAGGCGTTCCGCCGCCTGGCGCTCGCGCACCCGGACACGGGGTTCACGCTGCAGCACAACGGTCGCGTGGTGTATCGGCTGCAGGCGCACGGCCGGCGGGCCCGCGTCGCGGCGCTGCTCGCGACGCGTTCGTCGAGGGCGGGGCGACGGTCGATGCCGAGGCCGGACCGCTCCGGATCGCCGGCTTCGCGGTGCAGCCGGCGTACGCGACCCAGGTGTCCGGTCAGTATGTCTTCGTCAACGGTCGCTTCGTGCGCGACCGGATGCTCGCGCACGCGCTGCGCGAAGCCTACCGCGACGTGCTGCATCACGAGCGCCAGCCCGCCTACGCGCTCTGGCTCACGCTCGATCCGCGGCACGTCGATGTGAACGTGCATCCGCAGAAGAGCGAAGTGCGCTTTCGGGAATCCGGCGCCGTGCACCAGTTCGTCCAGCACGCAGTCGCCCGTGCGCTCGCCGCGACCGGCGCCGCCCAGCCGGCGGTCTCCGCGGCCGGGAAGCTCGGCCTCGCGTCGGCGCGGGTGCCGCCGCTCGATGCCGGAAGTGCCGGCCGTCGCCGATCGGTTTCGCGCGCGCGCGTCCGAGGGCGTCCCTTTCCAGCGATCCGATCGCGCTGGGCGCGGCCGAATCCGCGGCGTTCTACGCGAAGCTCTTCGGCCCGCGCGAGGCGAGGCCCGAGGATCGCCCCGATCTGCCTGCCACCGATGACGCGCATCCGCTGGGCTTCGCGCTGGCGCAGCTGCACGGCGTCTACGTGCTGGCGCAGAACCGCGCGGGCCTCGTGCTCGTCGACATGCACGCGGCGCACGAGCGCATCGTCTACGAGCGGCTGAAGCTGGCGCTCGATCGCAGCGTGCCGGTGCAGCCGCTGCTGGTGCCGGCGACGTTCACGGCGTCGCCCCTCGAGGTCGCGGCCGCCGACGAGCATGCCGCGACGCTCGATCGCCTGGGCTTCGCGATCACGGCTCTCGGGCCGGCCACGCTCGCGGTGCGCGGCATTCCGGCGCCGCTTGCGGATGCCGATGCGGCCACGCTGGCGCACGCGGTGCTTGCCGACTTGCGCGAATTCGGCGGCAGCGAGGTCCTGACCGCGCATCGCGACGAGCTGCTGTCGACGATGGCCTGCCATGCCGCCGTGCGCGCGAACCGCAGCCTGACCGTGCCCGAGATGAATGCGCTGCTGCGCGAGATGGAGGCGACGGAGCGCGCGGGCCAGTGCAACCATGGGCGGCCGACGTGGTACCAGCTCACGCTCGCCGATCTCGACCGCCTGTTCATGCGCGGACGGTAGGCCGATGGGCGTCCGTCGGGCTGCATTCCGTGTCGGCCGCAGCGTGCGGGTTCGCAGGCGGGCTTAGGATGATGCATGCGCCCGCCTGCGAACCCGCACGCTGCGGCCGGCGCGACTGCGCCGCCGCCGCAAGCGCCGGGGCCGACCCTTGATCCCCGTGGTGCTGCTGATGGGGCCCACCGGGTGCGGCAAGTCGGCGCTCGCGATGGCGCTCGCGGAGCGCTTCCCGGTCGAGATCGTGAGCGTCGACTCCGCGCAGGTCTATCGCGGGATGGATATCGGGACCGCGAAACCCGACGCCGCGGCGCGCGCGCGGGTGCCGCATCACCTGATCGACGTCATCGATCCGGTCGAGGCCTATTCGGCGGCACGCTTTCGCGCCGACGCGATTCGTGCGATCGCCGGCATCCGATCGCGCGGCGCCGTTCCGCTGCTCGTCGGCGGGACGATGCTCTACTTCAAGGCGCTGCGGGAGGGACTTTCGGCGTTGCCGGCCGCCGATCCGGCCGTGCGCGCGCGCCTGGACGCCCGTGCGGCGGCGGAAGGCTGGCCCGCGCTGCACGCCGAGCTCGCGCGCATCGATCCGGCGACGGCCGCGCGCCTCGAGCGCACGGACGCGCAGCGCATCCAGCGCGCGCTCGAGGTCTACGAAATCGCGGGCCGGCCGCTGTCCGAACTGCAGGGCGCGCGGGAGGCCGAAGGCCTGCCGGGCAGGATGATCGCCGTGGCCCTCGTGCCGGGGGACCGCTCGGAATTGCATCTGGCGATCGCCGCCCGGTTCGACGCCATGCTCGCTGCCGGTCTCGTGGCCGAGGTCGCCGCGCTGCGCGCGCGCCATCCGCTGACGCCCGACATGCCCTCGATGCGCTGCGTGGGCTACCGGCAGGCGTGGGAGTTCCTCGACGGCAGAATCGATGCCGCGACGCTTGCGCGCGAAAGGCATCGCGGCGACGCGGCAACTCGCCAAGCGCCAGTTCACGTGGCTTCGCAGGATGCCGGCGAGCGCATTCGAGCCTTCGGCGCCGGCGCTTGCCGATGCCGTCGCGGACCTCCTGTCGCGCGCGGGACTTCCCCGCGCCTGACAGCCGATTGCTGCTGTGCAATAATCCGCGTTTTACGATCGTCGCCGGCGGGTAGTCCGGTCCGGTTCGCCGCCCATGCACGCGCGCACGCTCTACGACAAATTATGGGACAGCCACGTCGTCCGCGAAGAGGCCGACGGCACGGCGCTGCTCTACATCGACCGCCATCTGGTGCACGAGGTCACGAGTCCGCAGGCGTACGAGGGTCTGCAGCTCGCCGGCCGCAAACCGTGGCGCGTCGGGTCGATCGTCGCCACGGCGGACCACAACACGCCGACCAAGGACTGGGACCAGGGCATCCGCGATCCGATTTCGCGCCTCCAGGTCGAGACCCTCGACGCCAACATTCGCGCGCACGGCGCCAAGGCCTATTTTCCGTTCCGCGATCGACGGCAGGGCATCGTCCACGTGATCGGCCCCGAGCAGGGCGCGACCCTGCCGGGGATGACCGTCGTCTGCGGCGATTCGCACACGAGCACGCATGGCGCGTTCGCGGCGCTGGCGTTCGGCATCGGAACCTCGGAAGTCGAGCACGTGCTGGCGACCCAGTGCCTGCTGATGAAAAAGGCGAAGTCGATGCAGGTCCGCGTCGAAGGCGGGTTGCCCGCAGGTGTGAGCGCGAAGGACATCGCGCTCGCGGTGATCGGAAAGATCGGCACCGCCGGCGGCACCGGCCACGCCATCGAGTTCGCCGGGAGCGCGATTCGCGCTCTCTCGGTCGAGGGGCGCATGACTCTCTGCAACATGGCGATCGAGGCCGGTGCGCGCGCCGGCATGGTCGCCGTCGACGACAGGACGATCGACTACCTGCGCGGACGCCCTTTTGCGCCGGGTGCTGCGCACTGGGATCGCGCCGTCGCGCAATGGCGCGGGCTCGTCACCGACGACGGAGCGCGCTTCGATGCGGTCGTCCCGCTGGACCCGTCGGCGTTGAGTCCCGCAGGTCACGTGGGGCACGTCGCCCGAAATGGTCGTCCCGATCGACGGCCGCGTGCCGGACCCCGACCGGGAGAAGGACGCGGGGCGTCGCGACGGCATCGAGCGCGCGCTCGCCTACATGGGACTCGCCCCGAACACATTGATGACCGACATCGGCATCGACAAGGTGTTCATCGGATCGTGCACCAACTCGCGGATCGAGGACCTGCGTGCCGCGGCGGCGGTTGCGCGCGGGCGCCGCGTCGCGCCGTCGGTGAAGCTGGCCATGGTGGTTCCGGGGTCGGGGCTCGTGAAGGCCCAGGCCGAGCGCGAAGGGCTCGACCGGGTGTTCCGCGACGCGGGCTTCGACTGGCGCGAACCCGGGTGCTCGATGTGCCTCGCGATGAACGACGACCGGCTCGAACCGGGCGAGCGGTGCGCATCGACGTCCAACCGCAATTTCGAGGGTCGGCAAGGCACCGGGGGCCGCACCCATCTCGTGAGTCCCGCGATGGCCGCCGCCGCGGCGATCGCCGGGCATTTCGTCGACGTGCGTCGACTCGTCTAGGAATCGTCCCCGGAGGAGAGTGCAGATGCCGAAAAAACCGTTCATGCTTCTCGTGCTGTCGCTGTCTGGGTCTTGCGGTGACGGGGTGCAACACGATCGAGGGTGCCGGCAAGGACGTCAAGGCCGCGGGTGGAGCGATCGAGAAGGCCGCGGAGAAGACGAAGACCTACTGATGGAGCCATTTCGCCTCCTCACCGGGCTGGTCGCGCCGCTCGACCGCGCCAACGTCGATACCGACGCGATCATCCCGAAGCAGTTCCTGAAGTCGATCAGGCGGTCCGGGTTCGGCCCCAACCTGTTCGACGCGTGGCGCTATCTCGATCGCGGCGAGCCGGGCATGGACAACGCGCGGCGGCCCCGGAATCCGGACTTCGTGTTGAACGAAGCGCGCTACCAGGGGGCCAGCATCCTGCTCGCGCGCCGCAACTTCGGCTGCGGGAGCTCGCGCGAGCACGCGCCCTGGGCGCTCGCCGACTACGGTTTCCGCGCGGTGATCGCGCCCTCCTACGCGGACATCTTCTACAACAACTGCTGCAAGAACGGCCTCCTGCCGATCGTCCTGACCGAGCCGGACGTCGACCGGCTGTTCGGCGCCGTGAAGGCGTTCCCGGGCTTCAGGCTCGTCGTCGATCTCGAGCGGCAGACGGTGGCCACGCCCGACGGCGCGATGGCGTTCGGATTCGAGATCGAGGCCTTTCGCAAGCATTGCCTCATCAACGGCCTCGACGACATCGGCCTCACGCTGCAGCATGCCGATGCGATCCGCGCCTTCGAGACGAAGCGCCTCGCGGAGCAGCCATGGCTCCTCTAGAAGGCTCTCGGCGCCGCAGGGTACGCGCTTTCCGCGGCGCCGCGGTCGCCCGGCCGCTATGAAGATCGCGATCCTTCCCGGCGACGGCATCGGTCCCGAGATCGTGGCCGAGGCCGTTCGCGTGCTCGATGCGCTGCGGCGCGAAGGGCTTGCGCTGGAGACCGGCACGGCGCCGATCGGCGGCGCGGGTTACGACGCCGCGAAGCAGCCGCTCCCGGACGCCACGCTCGCCCTCGCGCGTGATGCCGACGCGGTGCTGCTGGGCGCCGTCGGCGGACCGCAGTACGACACGCTGCCGCGGGCGTTGCGGCCGGAGCAGGGCATCCTGGGCATCCGCAAGGCGCTTCGCCTGTTCGCGAATCTGCGTCCCGCGCTCCTGTATCCCGAGCTGGCGGCGGCATCGACGCTGAAGGCGGAGGTGGTCGCCGGGCTCGACCTCATGATCATCCGCGAGCTCACCGGCGACATCTACTTCGGGCAGCCGCGCGGGCGCCGCAGGAACGCCGCCGGCGAGGCCGAGGGCTTCGACACGATGCTCTACAGCGAGAGCGAGATCCGGCGCATCGCCCGCGTGGGCTTCGAGACGGCGCGCCGCCGCGGCAGGAAGCTCTGCTCGGTGGACAAGGCCAACGTGCTCGACACCAGCATCCTGTGGCGCGAGGTGGTCACGGCGATGGCCAGGGACTATCCGGACGTCGCGCTGACGCACATGTACGTGGACAACGCCGCGATGCAGCTCGTGCGCAACCCGAAGCAATTCGACGTGATCGTCACCGGCAACATCTTCGGCGACATCCTGTCCGACGAGGCGTCGATGCTGGCAGGTTCGATCGGCATGCTCCCGTCGGCATCGCTGGATGCCGACGGCAAGGGGCTCTACGAGCCGATCCACGGCTCGGCGCCGGACATCGCCGGCCAGGACAAGGCCAATCCGCTGGCGACGATCCTGTCGCTCGCGATGATGTTCCGGTACACGTTCGCGCGGGCGGACCTCGCCGACCGGATCGAGCGGGCGGTTCGCGCGGTGCTGGCGAAGGGGCTGCGGACCGGCGACATCGCGCTGCCGGGCGAGCAGGCAATCGGCACGCGGGCGATGGGCGAAGCGGTGGTGGCGGCGCTGGCGGCATAGTCCGATTTGCGAAACATCTTCTTGAACCGGGATCGATCATGCGTGTAGGTTTCGTCGGCTGGCGTGGAATGGTGGGCTCCGTCCTGATGCAGCGGATGCTCGAGGAGCGCGATTTCGATCGCATCGAGCCCGTGTTCTTCACGACATCGAACATCGGCGGCAAAGGCCCGGCGATCGGCCGGGATACGCCGCCGCTGGCGAGCGCGACCGACCTTCGTGCGCTGGCGTCGCTCGAAGCTATCGTCACCTGCCAGGGCGGCGATTACACGAACGAAGTGCTGCCGAACTTGCGCGCAACCGGTTGGACCGGCTACTGGATCGACGCCGCGTCGGCGCTGCGGATGAAGGACGACGCGGTGATCATCCTCGACCCCGTCAACCGGGACGTGATCGATGCCGCGCTTGCGAAGGGGTGTCAGGAATTTCATCGGCGGCA
Source organism: uncultured beta proteobacterium (assembly GCA_963700415.1). Lineage (GTDB taxonomy): Bacteria > Pseudomonadota > Gammaproteobacteria > Burkholderiales > Casimicrobiaceae > CAIWHR01. Next base: position 329,552 of record CAVOXS010000007.1, on the reverse strand, counting down.
ACTGCACGGTGAGCCTGATGATGATGGCGCTCGCCGGATTGTTCCGGCACGACGCCATCGAGTGGATGACCTGCATGACGTACCAGTCGGCGTCCGGCGCGGGCGCGCAGAACATGCGCGAGCTGCTCGTGCAGATGGGCGAGGCGCACATGGCGGCGCGGGGGCTGCTCGAGGATCCGTCGTCGGCGATCCTCGACATCGACCGCGAGGTCGCCGGCATCCTGCGCGACCCCGGTTTCCCGAAGGAGCACTTCGGTGTCCCGCTCGCCGGCAGCCTCATTCCCTGGATCGACAAGGACCTGGGAGACGGGATGAGCCGCGAGGAGTGGAAGGGCGGGGCGGAGACGAACAAGATCCTCGGTCGCGTCCCCGGTTCCGGCAAGCGCGCGATTCCGGTCGATTCGATCTGCGTTCGCGTCGGGGCGATGCGCTGCCACAGCCAGGCGCTCACGATCAAGCTCGCGCGCGACATCCCGCTGCCGGAAATCGAACGTTTGCTCGCTGCCGGCAACGATTGGGTGCGCGTCATTCCCAACACCCGCGAGGAGAGCATCCGGCGGCTCACCCCGGCTGCGGTGACCGGGTCGCTCGAAGTGCCGATCGGCCGGCTGCGCAAGCTCGCGATGGGCGGCGAATACCTGGGCGCGTTCACCGTCGGCGACCAGTTGCTGTGGGGGGCGGCCGAGCCGCTGCGGCGGATGGTCCGACTATTGGTCGGCGGCTGACGGCGCGCGCGACACGTTTGCAACAGCGTGCACGGCCCACGAGCGCCCGAAATGCCGGCCTCCGGCACAAGATCTTGCGCCGGGCGACGCTGGCGGCGCTAGCGGTTGGACCTGCGGGACGATGCCGTCGACCACCGTTGTGTCGTCGTGGCGCGCAGGGGGCGGAAAAACCCAAGCTAATACCGAGGTTTAGCTTGCACCGCTAAACCCATGATGTTATGTTACCTTGGACAATCCGAATTCTCGGAAGGGGCGGCATGCGACCAAAACCCATCCTTTCATTGACCCTGCTGGCGGCCGCGCTCGCCATGCCCGGCATCGCGGCGTCCGTCGGACTGGGCAGACTGACGCTGCAATCGTCGCTGGGGCAACCTCTCTCGGCGCAGATCGAGCTCACGGCCGTCGCGAAGGATGAGCTCGGCTCGGTCACTGCGCGCATCGCCGATTCGTCGCTGTATCGCCAGAACAACCTTGCGTACCAGGGGGTCCTCTCGCGGGCGCGCGTGACGATGGAGCGCCTGCCCAACGGCGACGCGGTCCTGAAGGTGACGACCTCGTCGAGCGTCGTTGAGCCGTATCTCGATTTGCTGGTCGAGGTCAATTGGGCGTCCGGCCGCGTCGTGCGCGCCTATACCTTTCTCCTCGATCCGCCGGGAATGCCGGCGGCCCCGGCGGTTGATCCCGTCACGCCGCCGCGCGCCGGCGCGTCGCCTTCTGCGGCCCCCGCAGCGGCTCCGGCTCCGCGAGCGGCCGCCGAGCCGCGTGGAGCGGCAGGAAGCCGTTACACGGTCCGTCGTGGCGATACGCTGTCGCGCATCGCCGCGGAAACGAAGGCGCCGAATGTCACGCTGGAACAGATGCTGGTCGCGCTCTACAACAGCAACCAGCCCGCGTTCGACGGCAACAACATGAACCGGCTGCGTGCCGGCACGATCCTCGACATTCCGAGTCCCGACGAAGCGGCCGCGACGCCACGGCGCGAGGCGACCAGGATCGTACGCATCCAGGCCGGAGACTGGCGCGGCTACCAGGATCGCGTTGCCGGGGCGGCGCCCGCGGCCGAGGTCGGAGCCGGACGCGTCGCGGGCGGAAAGATCGGCACTGCGGTCGAAGAGAAATTGCCGGCTGGCCGAGCCGGGGCGCGATCAGCTCAAGGTGTCTCCCCAGGTCGGCAAGGGCGCGGCCCTCAGCCCCGCGACCGAGGAAGTGGTTGCGCGCGACCAGGCGCTCAAGGAAGCGCAAGCGCGCATCGGTGAGCTCGAAAAGACGCTGAAGGACCTGCAGCGTGCGCTCGAGCTCAAGGGCCAGACCGGAACGCAGTTGCAGGCGCAAGCCGATGTGGCGAAAGGCAAGGCGCCGGAGCCGGTGAAGGCCGCCAGAGCTGCCGATGGCGGCCGCACCGGCCGTCCCGGAGCCGCCGAAGGCCGTCGCGCCGGCCGTCCCGGAGCCGCCGAAGGCCGCCGCGCCGGCCAAGGTGCCTGCGCCGAAGACCGACGCCGCGAAGGCGCCTCCGAAGAGCGAACCGTCGTTCATCGACGATTTCCCGGGGGGCAAGCCGGGGCTGGTCATCGGCGGCGGCGCTCTCGCGGCCGTGGCCGGTCTGTTGCTGATCGCCGCACGGCGGCGCAGGACGGTGAAGTTCGAAGACAGCATCATCGGCGGCACCGACATCAAGACCAACACCGTATTCGGCTCGACCGGCGGTGGCGTCGTGAACACCGGCGAGAACTCGCTCGCGACCGATTTCAGCCGGGAGGGTCTCGGCAGCATCGATACCGACGAGGTCGATCCGATCGCCGAAGCCGAGGTCTATCTCGCCTACGGGCGCGACGCCCAGGCCGAGGAAATCCTGAAGGACGCGCTGAGGAAGGATCCACAGCGCCAGGAAATCCACCTCAAGCTCCTCGAGATCCACGCCCAGCACAACAAGCCTTCGGCCTTCGAGACCGTCGCCGCCGAACTCTATTCCGTCTCCCAGGGCAAGGGTGAGGCCTGGCGGAAGGCCGTCTCGCTGGGCCGCCAGCTCGATCCGAACAACCCGATGTTCGGCGAAGGCGGGGCGGCAGCGGCGGCGGCTGCGGCCGCTAGGCGCGGCGGGCGCGGGCAAGATGCCCGCTGGTGACGCGGCGCGTGGCGCGCCAATCGCAAAGCCAAGGGATGACGCGCGAGGCGGCGGCGGGACATCGCCGGCGATTGCCCAGGAGCTGGCAAGTGACAGTGCGCTCGATTTCCGGTTCGACGAGGACGTATCGGTTTCGCGGACCGGGAACACGACCAGGGCGCAGATCGACATGATCAATGCCGCCGAGCGCGAATTCGAGGAATCCGCGAAGACGCTCGTTCCCCCGGCACCGCAGGGCGCCGGCGGCCAAGGCAGCGCGGAGAAGGCCGCCGCGGTCGTCGCGGCGGTCGCGGCGGCGGCGAAAGGGGTGGCCCCTGCAGAGTCCCCGCCGGCAGCGGCTCCGCCGCTGGGTGATCTCGATTTCCGTTTCGACGAAGGTGACCGTTCCATGGCCACCGGCGCGTCGGCGGCAAGAGCCGACGAGGATGCCTCGGTCTCACCGGCGCCCGCACGGCCGCAGTCCGCGATCGATCTCGACAAGCTCGATCTCGCCTTCGGTCCCGATCATTCGACGACGTTCGAGGACCCGACGCCTTCGGCGCTGGACGGGCAATGGCACGATGCCGCGACCAAGCTCGATCTCGCGAAGGCGTACCAGGAAATGGGTGACGTCGAAGGCGCTCGCGAAATCCTGCAGGAAGTTCTGCACGAGGGCGACGACACGCAGAAGTCCGAGGCGCAGGTGCTGCTGGCGAAGCTGGGCTGAGCGCGGACGTGGCATGAGCGGGCGGCGGACGCGACATCCGCCGCCCGCTGTTTTTTCCGTCATGGTCTAATGAGTTCGCGGCGGTCCAGGGCGCACAGGCGCAGCGGCCGACCCGTCTTGCCAACTCATGCGCATCGCCCTCGGACTCGAATACTGCGGCACGTCCTTCACGGGCTGGCAAACCCAGCCCGACGGCCGCGGCGTGCAGGACGCGCTCGAGCGCGCGCTCGCGGCGATTGCCGCCGCGGACGTCGCCACGATTGCCGCGGGGCGTACCGACGCCGGCGTCCACGCGACGATGCAGGTGGTCCATTTCGAGACCGGCGTCACGCGTCCGGACACGGCGTGGGTGCGCGGGGTCAATTCGAATCTTCCGGCCGCCGTGGGCGTGCTCTGGGCCCGTCCGGTGGCCGACGATTTCCACGCGCGTTACCACGCCACCCGGCGCCATTACACCTACCTGCTCTCGAACCGCGCGGTGCGACCCGCGCTCCTCGCCGGGCGCGTAGGCTGGTACCATCGAACGCTTGATGCCGCGCTGATGTCCGAGGCTGCGGGCGCGCTCGTCGGCACGCACGATTTCTCCGCGTTCCGTGCGGCCGAGTGCCAGGCGAAGTCCCCGATCCGGACGCTGTCGACCGTCTCGGTCACGATGACCGGCGAACTCCTCCGCTTCGATTTCTCCGCCAATGCGTTCCTCCATCACATGATCCGCAACATCGTCGGCGCGCTGGTGTACGTCGGCGCGGGCAAGCGCCCGCCGGCGTGGATCGGCGAACTCCTCGCCGGCCGCGATCGCACGCGCGCGGCACCGACGTTCGCGCCGGACGGGCTCCATTTCACCGGCGCGGAATACGACGCCGGGTGGGAGCTGCCGCCGACGCGCCGGCCGTTGGCGGCTCCCCTTGCCTGAACCGCCCGCGCCGATGGCCCGCACCCGCGTCAAGATCTGCGGCATCACTCGCATCGAGGACGGCGTCGCCGCGGCCCACGCAGGTGCGGACGCGATCGGCTTCGTCTTCTGGCCGGGATCGCCGCGCGCCGTGGCGGTCGAGCGGGCGCGCGCCATCGCCGCGGCGCTGCCGCCGTTCGTCACGATCGTCGGACTCTTCGTCGACCCGGCGCCCGACCACGTGCGCGCCACGCTCGCCGCGGTGCCGCTCGATCTCCTCCAGTTCCACGGCGGCGAGCCCCCGGAGTTCTGCCGCGCGTTCGGACGACCCTACATCAAGGCCGTGCCGGTCGGCGGCAAGGCGGCAAGGGCCGATTTGCTAGAATACGCAGCCCGTTACCCGGATGCCTGCGGACTCCTGTTCGACGCGCCACCGTCCGCCGGCCTTCCGGGCGGCACCGGGCAGACATTCGACTGGAACGCGCTGCCGGTTGCCTTGCCCCGGCCGCTCGTGCTCTCCGGCGGGCTCACGGCCGTCAACGTGGGCGCGGCGATCCGCCGCCTGCGGCCGTGGGCGGTGGATGTTTCGAGCGGTGTCGAAGCGATCGGCCCCGACGGCAAGCCGGTCAGGGGCAACAAGGATCCGGCGCGGATCGCCGCGTTCATCGAGGAAGTGCGCCATGCAGATGACTGATCTACCGTACGACCTCCCCGACGCGCGCGGCCACTTCGGGCCCTACGGCGGCGTCTTCGTCGCCGAGACGCTGATGCGCGCGCTCGACGAGCTCACGGCGCAATACGCGCGCTACCGGAAGGATCCCGACTTCATCCGTGAATTCGAGGACGAGCTCGCGCACTATGTCGGCCGGCCGTCGCCGGTGTACCACGCGAAGCGCTGGTCGGAAAAGGCGGGCGGCGCACAGATCTGGTTGAAGCGCGAGGATCTCAATCACACCGGCGCGCACAAGATCAACAACTGCATCGGCCAGGCGCTGCTCGCGCAAGCGCCTGGGCAAGCAGCGCGTGATCGCCGAGACCGGCGCCGGGCAGCACGGCGTGGCGGCCGCGACCGTCGCCGCGCGCTTCGGCATGGAATGCGTCGTCTACATGGGCTCGGAGGACGTGAAGCGGCAGGCGCAGAACGTGTTCCGGATGAAGCTCCTCGGCGCGACCGTCGTGCCCGTCCTGTCCGGCTCGAAGACGCTGAAGGACGCGCTCAACGAGGCGATGCGCGACTGGGTGACCAATGTCGAGACGACGTTCTACATCATCGGCACCGTCGCCGGGCCGCATCCGTACCCGATGATGGTCCGCGATTTCCAGAGCGTGATCGGCCGCGAATGCCTGACGCAGATGCCGGCAGCGGCGGGCCGCGATCCGGACGCGGTGATCGCCTGCGTCGGCGGCGGCTCGAACGCGATGGGCATCTTCCATCCGTACATTTCCCGCCCGGGCGTGCGCCTGATCGGCGTCGAGGCGGCGGGCGAGGGCATTGCCACCGGCCGGCATTCGGCATCGCTCACGGCCGGGCGCCCCGGCGTGCTGCACGGCAATCGCACGTACCTGCTGCAGGACGCCGACGGCCAGATCATCGAGACGCATTCGATCTCGGCCGGACTCGACTACCCGGGCGTGGGCCCGGAGCACGCCTGGCTCAAGGACTCGGGCCGCGCCGAATACGTGTCGATCACCGACGACGAGGCGCTCGCGGCATTCCACGAATGCTGCCGGATCGAAGGCATCATTCCGGCGCTCGAGTCGGCGCACGCGCTCGCGTACGCCGCAAGGCTCGCGGCGACGCTGCCGAAGGACAAGATCCTGCTCGTCAACCTTTCCGGCCGCGGCGACAAGGACATGAACACGGTCGCCGAGCGATCGGGACTCAAGTTCTTCTGCCGGCCCGAATGCGATCCGGACGCGCGCGGGTAGGAAAGCTGCCTTGAACCGAATCGACGCCACGTTTGCCCGGCTCCGCGCCGCGGGCCGCACGGCGCTCATTCCCTACGTCACGGCCGGCGACCCGTCGCCGGCGGCTGACGCTGCCGATCATGTCGGCGCCTGGTCGCCGCCGGCGCGGACGTGATCGAACTGGGGGTGCCGTTCTCCGATCCGATGGCCGACGGTCCCGTGATCCAGCGCGCGTCGGAGCGCGCGCTCGCGCAGGGTGTCGGACTCGCCGCGGTGCTCGCGCTGGTCGGCGCGTTCCGCAGCGTCGACCCGACGACGCCGGTCGTGCTGATGGGTTACGCCAACCCGATCGAGGCGATGGGCACCGCGACGTTCGCGGACCGCGCAAGGGAGGCCGGCGTCGACGGCGTGCTGGTCGTCGACTACCCGCCGGAGGAGGCCGCCGATTTCGCGGCGCTGCTCGGAGAGCGCGACCTGGCGCCGATCTTCCTGCTGTCGCCGACGACACCCGAGGCGCGCATCGCGGCGATCGCGAAGATCGCGCGCGGCTACGTGTACTACGTCTCGCTGAAGGGGGTCACCGGTGCCGGGCACCTCGACACCGCCGAGGTCGCGCGCAAGCTCGCCGAGATCCGCCGCCACGTGCGCATTCCCGTCGGCGTCGGCTTCGGCATCCGCGATGCGGCGAGCGCGCAGGCGATCGCCGCGCACGCCGATGCGGTCGTCATCGGCAGCCGGCATCATCCAGGAGATCGAGTCCGGGGCGCCGGAGACGGCCGCGGAACGCGCCCGGGCATGGCTTGCCGGCATCCGCGCCGCGCTCGATGCGGTGCGGAAGCGGGCGGCATAGGGCAAGGGGAGCGGGATGAGCTGGCTGCAGAAACTGTTGCCGCCGCGGATCAGCAGCACGCCCGGCAGCAAGAAGACGGCCGTGCCGGAAGGGCTGTGGATCAAGTGCTCGGCGTGCGAAGCGGTGCTCTATCGAACCGACCTCGAGAAGAACCTCTTCGTCTGTCCGAAGTGCAATTTCCATGTCCGCGTGCCGGCGCGCGAGCGCATCGAGCAGCTGCTCGACCCGGAAGGCCGCTTCGAGATCGGCTCCGACGTCGTGCCCGTCGACAGCCTCAAGTTCAAGGACCAGAAGAAATATCCGGAGCGGCTCGTTGCCGCGCTCGACGAGACCGGCGAAACCGACGCGCTGGTCGTGATCCAGGGCAGCGTGAAGAGCGTGCCGCTGGTGCTCGCGTGCTTCGAGTTCGACTTCATGGGCGGCTCGATGGGCTCGGTCGTCGGCGAGCGCTTCGTGCGCGGCGTGCGCGTCGCCTACGAGAACCGGATCCCGTTCGTCTGCGTCTCCGCCTCGGGCGGCGCGCGCATGCAGGAGGGCGTCAACTCGCTGTTCCAGATGGCGAAGACGACCGCGGTGCTGCAGGAGCTGACCCGGGCGCGGCTGCCGTTCGTGTCGATCCTCACCGATCCGACGATGGGCGGCGTCTCGGCGTCCTTCGCCTTCGTGGCCGACCTCGTGCTTGCCGAGCCCGGCGCGCTGATCGGTTTCGCGGGTCCGCGCGTGATCGAGCAGACGGTCCGCGAAAAACTGCCCGAAGGGCTTCCAGCGCGCCGAATTCCTGATCGAAAAGGGCGCGATCGACATGATCGTCGACCGCCGGCAGCTGAAGGACGAGCTCGCGCGGCTGCTCGCGCTGCTGACCGGCCAGCCGGCGCCGGCGTCCTGAACGGGCGGCCTGCCGCCGCGCTCGCGATTCGACCGGCGGATCCGAATCGGTCCACTGCCCGGATCTGCGGCGGCCCGTCACGGCGCTGGCGCAAATCGAATGAAGAAGGCCCGCCCCGCCACGCTCGCAGCCTGGCTCGCGTATCTCGAGACGCTGCACCCCAAGGCCATCGCTATGGGCCTCGAACGCGTCGCCGCCGTGCACGCGAAGATGCGCGTCGGCCTCGCCTGCCCGGTCGTCACGGTGACCGGCACCAACGGCAAGGGCTCGACCTGCGCGATGCTGGAGGCGATGCTGCGCCGCGCCGGTTTCCGCACCGGCCTCTACACGTCGCCGCATCTTTCCGCGCTACAACGAGCGCGTGCGGATCGACGGCGAAGCCGCAGCATGACGCTGCGCTGCTCGCCGCCTTCAACGCGGTCGAGGACGCGCGCGGCGACGTTCCGCTGACCTATTTCGAGTTCGGCACGCTGGCGGCATTCTGCCTTCGCGCGCGCCGGGCTCGACGTCGCGATCCTCGAGGTGGGGTTGGGCGGTCGCCTCGACGCGGTCAACGTCGTCGACGCCGACGTCGCCGTCGTGACGAGCATCGATCTCGACCACATGGATTACCTTGGTCCGACGCGCGAGGACATCGCGCGCGAGAAGGCGGGCGATCTTTCGCGCGGGGTGTCCCGTGGTCTGTGCCGAGCCCGATCCGCCGTCGCTCGCTGACCGGGCACGCCCGCGCCCTCGGGGCGCCGGTGACCCAGATCGGTCGCGACTACGGCTTCGTCGCCGAGGAGCGGCAGTGGCGGTACTGGGGGCCCGGGGGCTCGCGTTTCGGCCTGCCCTATCCGGCACTGCGCGGCGCGTACCAGCTTGCGAACGCGGCGACCGTGCTCGCGGTCGTCGATCTGCTGCGCGATCGTCTCCATGTCTCCGCGGGCGCGATCCGTGACGGCCTCCTCGGGGTCGATCTGCAAGGTCGTTTCCAGGTGCTCCCCGGACGGCCGGCGATCGTGCTCGATGTCGCGCACAATCCGCATGCGGCGCGCGCGCTGGCCGCAACGCTTGGGGCGATGGGCTATTTCCCCGAAACGCTGGCGGTCTTCGGCATGCTTGCCGACAAGGATGTCCGCGGTGTGATCGCCGCGATCGCGGCGCGCGTCGACCGCTGGTTCGTTGCGCACGTTGCCGGGCCCGCGCGGCGCGAGCGCCGAAGCGATCCGCGGCGAACTCGCGCGCGCGGGAATCGCCGCGCGCGCCATCCGCGCGTTCGACGACATCGGGTCCGCGTTCGCCGCCGCGCGCGAAGAGGCGCGTGAAGCTGATAGAATCATCGCTTTCGGATCGTTCCTGACGGTGGCGGCTGCGCTGGCCGCGGCGAAGCCGGGAACCGGGCCCCTGCACGATGGCTGAACGAATCGCTGACAACCCCGAGCTCATCGTCGACGAGATGAAGCGCAAGGCGCGCCGGCGCCTGGTCGGCGCGATCGTGCTGGCGCTCGCGGCGGCGATCATCGTGCCGATGCTGCTCGAAAAGGAGCCCCGCCCGCTCGGTGACGACGTTTCGGTGAAGATCCCGGCGGTCGACGAGGGCAGGTTCGTCAACCGCCTGACCGGCAAGGCGGACGACACGAAGCCGTTGCCGAAAGCCGAGGGCAAGACGAACGCCGCTGCCGCGGCGAGCAAAGCCGAGCCGAAAGTCGAAGCCCCCGCGCAGGGGCCAGGGGCCGCCGGTGCCGCGCCTGCGCCGACCGCTGCGGCGATGGGCGAGCCGCTCGGGCCGAGGAAGTCGGTGACGGACGCGGAACAGCGGGTGCTGGCGCCTCCGGCGAAGGGCGCCCCCAAGGCCGAAGCCAAGAATGCTCCCGCGCCGACGAGCGAGGCGAAGTCGGCGCCGAGCGCAGAACCCAGGGTTGCGCCGGAACGGAAGACCGAGGCGAAATCCTCGCCGACCGGCGACGCGGCGGCGCCCGCCAAGGCCGAGGGCTTCGTCGTGCAGCTCGCCGCGTTCGCCGACGACAAGGGCGCCAATGCGCTCGCCAGCAAACTGAAGAAGACCGGTCATGCCGCGTTCGTCCAGCCGGTCGAGACGTCGCGCGGCACGCTTTGGCGGGTCCGGGTCGGCGGCTTCGGATCGCGATCCGAGGCGGACGCCGCGCGCGCGACCCTCAAGGGTGAGGGCTACATCGGGATCGTGACGCCCGCGCAGTGACACGAGGCGTCGCCGGCACGAAAATCCGCGTACGCATCCGCCGCCGCCGATGAACGGTTTCGACATTGCTCTCGTTGCCGTCGTCGCGCTGTCGACGCTGTTCGGGTTTGCCCGTGGCGTCATCCGTGAGTTGATCGCGCTCGCAACGTGGGTTGTGGGCTTCGTCGTCGCGATTGGCTTCTCCGGTCCGCTGGCCGATCAGGTCCCGTGGCTCGACGTGGCGCCGGTGTTGAAGCAGGCGTTCGCGTTCGGGCTGATCCTGATCGCGGTGATGATCGTCGGCGCCATCGCGCTGCGGATGCTAGCGGGTGTCGTTCGCGCCATTGGGCTGGGCTTCACCGACAGGATGCTGGGCGCCGTGTTCGGCATCGGGCGCGGGCTCGTGGCCGTCGTCGCGTTTGCGTTGATTGCGGGGGCCACCACGCTGCCCAAGCACGATTGGTGGCAGAATTCGACTCTGGGAGAGCCGCTGGCGCATGCGGCGCTCGCGGTGAAGCCGTATTTGCCGCGGGCGTGGGCGGAGAGGCTTGATTTTTCGGCGGCGGGGATATTCTCCGCGCGCCCTGGGGAATATCGCTCATGTGCGGAATCATAGGCGTCGTCGCGCACACGCCGGTCAATCAGATCCTGTACGACGGCCTGCTGCTGCTCCAGCACCGCGGGCAGGATGCGGCCGGCATCGTCACCAACGACGGCGCGTCGTTCCACATGCACAAGGCGAGCGGCTATGTCCGCGACGCCTTCCGCACGCGCAACATGCGCGACCTCTCGGGCAACGTCGGCATCGGCCACTGCCGCTATCCCACCGCGGGCAGCGCGTCGTCCGAGCTCGAGTCGCAGCCGTTCTACGTGAATTCCCCGTTCGGCATCACGCTCGCGCACAACGGCAACCTCACGAACAGCGAGGCGCTGAAGCGCGAGCTGTTCCAGCTCGACTTCCGCCACGTCAACACCAACTCGGATTCGGAGGTGCTGCTGAACGTGCTGGCGCTCGAGCTCGAGCGCGCGGCGCATCACGCGCGCCTCGACGCCGCCGCCATCTTTACCGCGGTCGCCGGCGTGCACCGGCGCTGCCGCGGCGCCTACGCGATCGTCGCGCTGATCGCCGGCTACGGGCTCGTCGCGTTCCGCGATCCGTACGGAATCCGCCCGCTCATCGTCGGCGCCAACGAGGCGATGGGGGGCACCGAGTACGTCATCGCGAGCGAGTCGGTCGCATTGGAGGCACTGGGCTTCACCGTGCTGCGCGATGTCGCGCCGGGGGAGGCTGTCTTCATCGACCAGACCGGGAAGTTCCACGCGCGCCAATGCGCCGAGCACGCCGTGCTCGCGCCGTGCATCTTCGAGTTCGTCTACCTGGCGCGGCCCGACTCGGTGATCGACGGCACGTCGGTTTACGAGTCGCGTCTCAACATGGGCGAGCAGCTCGCGCACAAGATCCGCGCCATTCCCGAGGCGCGGGACATCGACGTGGTGATCCCCATTCCGGACTCGAGCCGTCCGTCCGCGCTGCAGCTCGCCAACACGCTGGGCCTCACGTATCGCGAGGGCTTCGTCAAGAACCGCTACATCGGCCGCACGTTCATCATGCCGGGGCAGGCGTTGCGCAAGAAGAGCGTGCGCCAGAAGCTGAACCCGATCGGCATGGAATTCAAGGACAAGGTCGTCCTGCTGGTCGACGACTCGATCGTCCGGGGCACGACGTCGCGCGAGATCGTCCAGATGGCGCGCGAAGCCGGCGCGCGCAAGGTGTATTTCGCCTCCGCGAGCCCGCCGGTGCGCTTTCCGAACGTCTACGGCATCGACATGCCCAATGAGCGTGAGCTGGTGGCCACCGGGCGCACCGAGACCGAGGTTGCGCGCGAAATCAGCGCGGACCTCCTCGTCTATCAGGATCTTGCCGCATTGAAGGCGGCTGTGCGGGCGGGCAATCCGCAGCTCGCGGAATTCGAGGCGTCGTGTTTCGACGGCAAGTACATCACCGGGGACGTGACAGCGGATTACCTGTCACAGCTCGCCGTGTTGCGCGACGTCGAGCGGGGCGAGATCGAGTTCGATGCCGACGCCAGCGAGCCGGTTGCAGCGGGCGGCTGACAACGGCCCGACCATCAGCTGAAAGAAAACGGGGCCTGCCGGCCCCGTTTTCGCCAGACCTCGGCGAAGCCGAGGTCCCGCTACTTCGCGGCGCCGACCATATAGTCGACTGCGCCCTTCACGTCGGCATCGGCGAGCGACGCGTTGCCGCCCTTTGCCGGCATGGCCGCCTTCCCCTTGAGCGCGCTCGCGTACAGGGCGTCGATGCCGGGTTTCAGTCGCGGTGCCCACGCCGCCTTGTCGCCGAGCTTTGGCGCCCCGGCGACCCCGGTGGCGTGGCATGCCGCGCACGCGGTGTCGTAGACCTTCTTGCCGTCCGCCTTGCCGCCCGCGGGTGCCGCTGCCGCCGCCGCAGGCGCGGCGGCCGGCGCGGCGGCCGGCGCGGGAGCCGAAGCCTTCGCGAGGCCGGAGTTGAACATGTACTCGATGGCCCGCTTGATCTCGACGTCGGACAGATCCGCCATCCCGGCACGCGCGGGCATGCCGCCGTGTCCCTTCAGCGCGGCCTGCGTCACGGTGGCGAGGCCCTTGGCCACGCGGGGCGTCCACGCAGCGCTGTCGCCGATCTTCGGCGCGCCGCGCTCGCCGGTAGCGTGGCATTTTGCGCAGGCGAGGTTGACGACCTCTTCGCCGGTCCGGTCCGCGCCTTTGGCCGTTGCCGCAGGCGGAGGCTCCTTCCACGTTCCGCCGGACTTGTTGGCCATGAAGATGACGGCGCGCTCGACCTCGATGTTCTCGAAATCAGGATTGCCGCCCTTCGGGGGCATCGCACGTATGCCCTTGATCGCATGGTCGACCGTGGGCGCCAGACCCTGCGCGATGATCTTGGCCCAGGCCGCGTTGTCGCCCACCTTCGGCGCCCCGGCGAGCCCGCCTTCGTGACAGGTCTTGCACACCTGGTTGTAGACCTGCTCGCCGCCCAACTGGCCCTTGGGTCCGCTCGGCAGCGCCAGCTGGACGTCGCCGACGGGTTTGATCCGCCGCAGCACCGCCTCGTCGTTTTCCTCGGCGCCCGTCGGGGCGCTGGTGATGTACTGGGAGAGCATGACGATGACGGTGATCGGCACGACAAACGCCAGCACGACGACGACGACGAGCTGCTTCCAGTTCTTGATCGGGGAGGAGTCCTGATCCGATTCGTGCATGGCGTTCCTGATTCGGTGACGTGTTGTCGGTGCTGGATCCCGCTTCGAGGGGTCGGCCGGCGTGGATGGCGCTATTGGCAGCTGCCGGAAAAATCGACACATTATACCGGGGCTTGTCCGGCACAGGAATGTCGGCTGGACGCTCGTTCGGCGGACACGGTAGAATGACAGGCTAAGCGCCCGTAGCTCAGTTGGATAGAGTGTTGGTTTCCGAAGCCAAAGGTCACAGGTTCGACTCCTGTCGGGCGCGCCAGATCCGGGACCTCACCGCACGCAGCCGCGATCGCGACAACGCGGCGAAAGGCCTGTGCCCGCGTTCGGCGAGAGGGCGGCCACGACTTTGCCGTCCTGGCGCAGAGGCGACACCCGCAACACCGACCGGCAACGAAGGAGGCAGCATCGATGCATCCGAATTCCCGTGCTAACGCGAGTTCCCCGGCCCGACCCGCATGGCGTGCCTTTGTCGCGGCTTGCGTCGCGGTCGTGTTTGCCGGCCATGTCATTGCGCAGGCACCGGCGGTCGAAGGCGGCGCGGCACCGCCCGTTCCGGCCGAGGAACTGGACAAGCTCGTGGCCCCGATAGCGCTGTATCCGGACGATCTCGTCGCGATCATCCTGCCCGCGGCAACGAATCCGCTGCAGCTGGTGCAGGCGGATCGCTTCCTCGACAAGCGCAAGACGGATCCCAAGCTGCCGGTCGACGACAAGTGGGACGATTCGGTGAAGGCGCTGCTCAACTACCCCGACGTCGTGAAGACCATGAGCGGCGATCTCGACTGGACGGCGGCGCTGGGCGAGGCAGTGGTGGCCGACCAAGGCGCGGTGCTCGAGGCAGTCCAGGTGTTCCGCCGCAAGACGCAGGCAGTGGGCAATCTGAAATCGGACGACAAGCAGGTCGTCGTGGTCGAGAAGGAAGTCATCAAGATCGTCCCGGCCAATCCGGAGGTGATCTACGTGCCGCAGTACAACCCGGTGACGGTCGTGGTCTCCCCGGGCTATCCGTGGGGCTACTGGCCGACGCCGTATCCGGTCTACTACTACCCGTACCCGCCCGGCGCCGCCTTCGCCACGGGTCTCATCTGGGGCGCGGCGATCGGCGCGGCGTGGAACGGCGGCCGCTGGAACACCAACTGGGGTGGCGGTGACATCAACATCAATCGCAACACGAACATCAACACCGGAAACATCAACCGGGGAGGTGCGGCGACGCGGCCTGCCCAGGGTGGCGGTACCGCGTGGAAATCGGACAAGCGACCGGGGCAGGTCAGCAACACGGTCGGCCGGACGGCGTCGACCGCGCGCGTGGGCGACGCGCGAGCGGGGGGGGCGGGGGGCGCCGGCGCACGTCCGGCGCAAACATCCGCGGGCAGCCTTGGCGGGGGCGCCGGGCAGGGCATGGCGGCGAGCAACCGCGCCGGTTCGGCGAGCGCAGCGCAGCGCGCGGGATCGGTCAGCGCATCGCCGCGCGACAGTTTCGGCGGTGCCTCGGGAGGCGGCGCGATGAGCGGCTACGGTTCGGGTCGCCAGACGCGGATGGACAGCTCGCGCGGGGCTTCGAGCCGCAGTTCGATGTCGGGGGGCGCATCGCGCTCGATGTCGGGCGGCGGGGCGCGTGGCGGCGGTGGTGGCGGTCGGGGCGGCGGGGGACGCCGCTAGACAGCGGCGGCATGAACCGACTCATGGCGACCAACAAGGAATGATTCCGATGAAGCTGATCCAGATGATGACCGTCGCGCGGCGCGCGGCGGCGGTGGCGCTGCTGGCAATGCCGCTCGCGGCGATGGCGGCGGAGCAGAAGACGTTTGCGACGCCCGACGCCGCGGTGGACGCATTCATGGGAGCGCTCAAGGCGGACGACGACGCCGCGCTGATCGCGATCTTCGGCGCCGAGCACAGGAGTCTCGTCGTCACGCCGGACGCCGCTGCCAACAGCGCCAATCGCGCGAAATTGCTGGCTGCCCTGCAGACCTTCCGGGTGCTCGCCGAGCGTGGTCCGGATCGCCGGAATTTGCTGATCGGCGAACAAGCATGGCCGTTTCCGATACCCGTGGTGAACGAGAAGGGCGCATGGCGCTTCGCGACGGAGGACGGCGCCGAGGAGATCCTCAATCGCCGCATCGGCGCCAACGAGCGCAATGCGCTCGTCGTGCTGCGCGCCTACATCGACGCGCAACGCCAGTACGCGTCGCGCGATCGCGATGGTGACGGCGTGCTTCAGTACGCGCAGAATCTGCGCAGCACGCCCGGAAAGCGCGACGGCCTCTACTGGCCCGCCGATGCCGCCAAGGGCGAGGAAGCGAGCCCCTTCGGGCCGCTGGTCGCCGAGAGCGCTCCATATCTCGAGGGGCACAAGAAGGGCGATGCGTACCGGGGATACTATTTCAAGATCCTGACGCGTCAGGGAAAGAACGCGCCGGGCGGACGCCTACAGCTACCTGATCAACGGCCGCATGATCGCGGGCTTTGCGATGGTCGCGTACCCCGCCCAGTACGGCGACAGCGGCGTGATGAGCTTCATCGTCAGCGGCAACGGCAGGATCTACGAGAGGGACCTCGGCAGTAATTCGACGACGCTCGGGCTCAACATGACGACGTTCGACCCGGGACCCGGCTGGAAGGAAGTCAAGGAGTAGGCAGATGCCGCGAACGCCGTGACGCGGCTTCGCGTCGTGCGCCGCATCCGGCGACCAACGCGCTGGCCCGCGGAGCGCGCCCACGCAATCCAGCATCGCGAAACATGACCGGCACCGACCAGGAGCGTTTCACCCGGGCGATCGCGCGTTTCGATGCGGCGAACGCCGAGGATCCGAATGTCGAGACAGTCGACGGCCGACCGCGGCCGAAGGAGCTGCTCTACGCCGAGCGCCTCACCGCGATGCTCGGGCGCTATGCGCCGGAGGCCTCCGAGATGCTTCGGCTCGCCGCGCGCTGCCAGCATATCCAGCGCTGGCGGATCCCCCGTGGCGACTACCCGATGACACGCGCGGGCTACCAGCAGTGGCGCGTGCGCCTGCGCGATTTCCACGCCGAGCTGTCCGGCGCGATCCTGCGCGATGCCGGCTACGACGACGCGACGATCGCGCGCGTGGGCTCGCTGATCCGCAAGGAGGCGCTGAAGACCGATGCCGAAGCGCAGACGCTCGAGGACGTCGTCGACCTCGTGTTCCTGGAAAGCTACCTGGCGGATTTCGTCGCGGGGCATTCCGGCTACGACGAGGCGAAGTTCGTCGACATCCTGAAGAAGACGGGGCGGAAGATGTCGGCCCGGGGCCGCGAATCGGCGCTGACGCTGATCTCGCCGCCGCCGGCGCTGCTGCCGGTGATACGCCGGGCGATGGAGGAAGCAGGCGCGGCGGGAACCTCCCCCCGGTGACGCTCGTCCCGCTCTGTCTTGACGACGGCGGCGCTCGCTGCGGTTTCAGGGGAATGACATGATGCCGATCTGGAACGTCGCGGTGCTCGGTTTCTGGCTGATGCTGGCGGGCACGGTGGCGGCCCAGGGGTATCCATCGCGAACAATCCAGCTAATCTCCCCGGTGCAGGCGGGAAGCGCCGGTGACATTTCACTGCGGATACTCACGCAGAAGATGGCGCAGAACATGGGGCAGGCCATCGCCGTCGAGAATCTTCCTGGCGCGGCAGGGATGATCGGCGCCGACCGCCTGGCCCAGGCAGTGCCGGACGGCTACACGATTGGCGGCATCAGCGACAGCACGCTCACCTACGTGCCGATCGTCCAGCGCCGCACCGGTTTCGATCCGCTCGCCGTTTTCGAGGCGATAAGCCTCGTCGCCGAGAGCACCTGGGTGCTGATCGTCCATCCGTCGGTCCCGGCGACCAACGTGCAAGAGTTGCTCGCGCTCGCGCACGCCGAGCCCGGCAAACTCGATTATGCCTCCGCCGGCGTCGGCGGGTCGCACCACGTCGTGATGGAAATGTTCAAGGCGGCGACCCGTTCCGATCTGACCCACATCCCGTTTCGCGGCGCCGCGCAGGCGGCGCTGGACGTGCAGAGCGGGCGCGTACCCGTGATGTTCTCCGCCTTGTCCGTGGTGCTGGCGTCCATCAGGGACGGACGGCTCCGTGCGCTTGCGGTCGCCACGGAAGCGCGCTCGCCGCTGCTTCCCGAGGTGCCGACGCTGGCGGAGTCCGGGGTGCACGGCTTTGTCTTTTCCACGTGGACCGGAATCTTCGTGCCCAAGCAAACGCCGCGATCGATCGTCGAGCGCCTGAACGCCGAGGTGCGGAGGGCGCTCGGCGATCCCGTCGTGCGCGAGCAGTTGCTGGCGCGGGGGGCGACGCCGCGGCCGACGACCCCGGAACAGCTCGAGGAACTGACGCGGAGCACCTACGCGAAGATGGCGAAGGTCATCGCGACCGCGGGAATCAAGGCCAACTGACGGAAGTTCGTGGAGAGCCTGGATCCTGCGGCAGGAAACATCGCCGACGCGTTGGACGTGATTGCGGCGGTCCAGCCGACCGCGCCGCTGCTCCATCTTTCCGGGCGGCCGGCGCTCACGTTCGGGAGCCTGCGCGAGCAGATCGCGCTCGTCCGCGAAAGCCTGCGCCGCCAAGGCTTCGCGCCGGGCGACATCATCGCTGGTTGCGTCGACTCGCGCCCGCAGATGGCGCTCGCCTGCCTGTCGTTCCCGGCCGCCTCGACGTTCGCACCGTTGAGCCCGGCGCTGTCCGAGGAAGCCTATTCGACGCTGCTCGCGCGGTTGCGCCCGCAGGCCGTGCTGGTCGGAGTGCCCGTCGATCATCCGCTGCGTGCCGCCGCATCGAGCCGCGGAATCGCCGAGATCCGGATCGCCGCCGATCCGGCCGCGGGCGGCGGGCGGTTCGTCATCATCCCGGGCGCGGCGGTCGATCGCGATGCAGACCGACCTGCTGCACGCGCGAACCTCGCGTACGTTCTGGTCACCTCCGGTACAACCGGCCAGGCCAAGCTGGTGCCGGTGGGCCACCGGCAGATGCTGGCCTTTGCGCGAACGATGATCGATTGGCTGCGCTTCACGCCGGAGGATATCGGCTGCGCCCTGTCGCCGTTCCATCTCGCCGGAGGGCTGCGCGCGACGCTGCTCATTCCCGTGCTCGGCGGAGGAGCGGTGATCTGCCTCGACGAGGCGGATACCGAGGGGTTCTTCCGCGCCGTCGACGAATTCCGACCGACGTATCTCAGCGCCGGGTTCGCGATCCACCGGGCGCTGCTGCGCCGGTGCGACGATTTCCCGGAGCAGATTGCGCGCAGCCGATTGCGGTTCCTGCGCACGTCGGCCGGGCGGCTCGAGCCCGACGAGATCGAGCGCCTGGAGGCGATTTTCGGCGCGCCGATGGTCGTGGGCCTCGGCTCCACCGAGGCCTGCGGCATCGCCCATGATCCACTGCCGCCCCACCGGCGCAAGCGCGGTGCCGTCGGCATCGCGACCGCCAACGAGGTCGCAGTCATCGATGCGTCGGGCAGTTTCGGCGCGCGCGGCGCGGTCGGCGAGATCGTGGTCCGGGGTCCGCTGGTCTTCGACGGCTATCTCGACGATCCGGAGCTCACAGCCCGATCGTTCGTCGGCGACTGGTTTCGAACCGGGGACCTTGGCCGGATCGACGAGGACGGGTACGTCTTCCTGGGCGGACGGATCAGCGAGCTGATCAACCGCGGCGGCGAAAAGATATCCCCCGTCGAAGTCGACAGCGTGCTCGAATCACTGCCGGGTATCGTCGAGGCGGCCGCGTTCGGCGTCGCGCACCCGAGCCTGGGCGAGGAATTGGTCGCTGCCGTGGTGCGCTCCGCCGGCGCCGCGATCGAGGAAGCCGACGTCATCGATCATGTTCGCCGACGGATGGGGTCGCGGCAGACGCCACGCCGGATTTATTTCGTCGAGCGCCTGCCGCGCACGGATTCGGGCAAGGTTCGGCGCAACGCGCTGGCGCAGGAGCTGGGCTACGATGCCGATGGCGCCCCGCACGCCGGTGCGACGTCGGCGCGCGCCGCCGGATCGCCGCTGGAAGCGGCGCTCGCGCGACTGTGGTCGACGGCGTTGCGCGGTCGCGCAGCAGGTCGCGACGACAACTTCTTTCTGCTCGGCGGCGACTCGCTCAGCGGGGCGCAGCTCCTGCTGCGCGTCAACGCGGCGTTCGGTGTCGAGCTGCAGATCAAGGACCTTTTCGGCGAAGCCGCGACGATCGCCGGCATGGCGCGCGCGATCGCAGGAAACCGGCCTCATTCGCCCGCAGGCGAGAGCCCGAGCTCCGCCGCGAGCACCTCGTAGGAGCGGCGACGTGCGGCCGGGTCGTAGGTCCAGGTGTTGATGACGATTTCCTGCAGCTCGAGGCGTCGCGCCAATTCGAGCAGCCTCCCTGCCACGTCTTGCGCGGTGCCGACCAAGGCCTTCCGGCGCAGCGCCGCGACGAGCGTGCGCTCGGATTCCGTGTACGGATGCGCGGCGGCCTGCTCGGGCGACACCAGCGGATTGCGCCGGCCCTGCTCGAAGCCGACGCGCCAGAATTCGCGCGTCTGCAGGAGCCGCCGTGCCTCGGCGTCCGTGTCCGCCGCCAGCGCCCAGACGCAGATCGTTGCGATCGGCGCCGGATAGCGCGCACTGGGGCGATAGTTCTGCCGGTAGAGCGCGAGGGCCTCGTCCACACCCCGGCCGTCGCTGAAGAAATAAGCGAACGCATAGGGCAGGCCCAGATGCGCCGCGAGTCGCGCGCCGTAATCCGAGCTGCCGAGTATCCAGATCTCGGGGCTGGTCGGTCCCAGCGGGTGGGCCGCGATCTGGCGGAAAGGGTGGTCCTCCGGCAGAGGAACGCCTGCGACCCAGCATTGCAGCTCCTGCACCTGCTGCGGGAATTCGTCGGCCGCGTTGGCGTGGGGATTCAGCGCGAACGCGGTCAGCCGATCCGAACCCGGCGCGCGCCCCACGCCCAGATCGATCCTGCCCGGAGCAATGGCCTCCAGCACGCGAAACTGCTCGGCCACCTTGAGCGCCGAGTAATGCGGAAGCATCACGCCGGCGCTGCCGACGCGGATGCGCCGGGTGGTCGCGGCGATGGCGGCCATCAGGATCTCGGGTGCCGTGCCGACGATGCTGGCGCTGTTGTGGTGCTCCGAGACCCAGTAACGGTGGTAGCCCAGCGCGTCGCACAGTTGCGCCAACGCGATCGACTCGCGGATAGCGACTTCCTGCGCGCAGCCCTGCGCCGCGGTCGACTGGTCGAGCACCGACCATCTCATGCATCAGCTCCGGTCATCCATTCTCCGGCGGGTGTCGTGACGGGCCGCCGTGGTGCACGATCAATCCGGGCCGGCGTCACCTTCTTCCTCGCGCGCGAGCCGCGCCGCCGCGTCACGCTCGAGGCGCGCCGTTATTTCGGCGCCGGGATCGTCGCGTCGCCGAAATGCGTCTGGAAGGCAAACAGCATCAGGTCGGCGTCGTCACCGAGCCGTCCTTGTCGAGCATCATCAGGTCGTGCGGGCAGATATACATGCGGGCGGTGTTCTCCTGCCCCTTGCAGCCGTCGCATTTGTCGGTGCTTGCAAGTGTCGGGATTGCTTCCTCGTTCTGGATCCGAAGACTTGCGGATGACTCAAAGCCCCGAGTAATACTCGCGCAGGATCGCGAGCACCTCGGGCCGGCTGAACTCCGGGGGCACGTCGGCCCCCTCCGCCAGCCATTTGCGCAACTGGGTTCCGGACACCTGGAGCCGGTCGGCGTCGGCGTGCGGGCAGGTCCGGCCGGACGCCATGCCGCCGCAAGCGTAGCACCAGAACGCCACGTCGATCTTGAGCGGCACCGTCTCCAGCGCGTCCCGTGGAATCTCATCGAAGATGTGGTGCGCGTCGAACGGACCGTAGTAGCTGCCGACGCCGGCGTGGTCCCGGCCGACGATCTGGTGCGAGCAGCCGTAGTTCTGCCGGAACAGCGCGTGCAGCAGCGCCTCGCGCGGGCCCGCATAGCGCATGTCGAGCGGATAGCCCGCCTGGACCACCGTCTTTTGCACGAAGTACTTTTCGGCCAGCGTCGCGATGGTCCTGGTGCGAACCTCGGCCGGGATGTCGCCGGGCTTGAGCGCGCCCAGCAGCGAGTGGATCAGCACGCCGTCGCAGACCTCGATCGCCACCTTGGCGAGGTACTCGTGCGAGCGGTGCATCGGATTGCGCGTCTGGAACGCCGCGACCTTCGACCAGCCGAGCGCGGTGAACAGCGCCCGCGTTTCGGCCGGCGTCATGAAGAGCGCCCCGTATTTCTCGGCGAAGCCGCCGGTCGACAGCACGCGAACAGTGCCGGCGAGGTTGACGTCGCCCTGCTCCAGCACGAGCTTGACGCCGGGGTGCGCGGGGTCGGTCGTGCGAAAGACGCTCGCGCATTCGTGCGCCTTGTCGATCGCGTATTTCTCGGTGACGAGCATCGTCGCCAGCAATTCCCCGCTGTCCGGGTCGACGAGCGCGATGTCCTCGCCCGTCCGGATCGAGGCGGCGCGCGCCGCGTGGGCCGACAGCGTGATCGGTATCGGCCAGAACAGGCCGCTCGCTGTCCGCATGCCGTCGCAGACGCCCTGCCAGTCGGCGTGCGACATGAAGCCGGAAAGCGGCGTGAATCCGCCGATGCCCAGCATGATGATGTCGCCCTTTTCGCGCGAACTGACGGTCAGCCGGGGCAACGTTGCCGCGCGACGGCGCTCCGCGTCCTGCGCCTCGCCCTCGAGCAGCAGGGGGCGCAAGCCGGTGCCGCCGTGGGGACTGACAAGCGGCATGTTTACGGGTGTCGGCATGGGCGTAGAGTTGCGGCGAATCGCCGGGGGACCGTGTCGAACGGAACCGTTGTTCCGAATGGAAATAACATTATAACCAACGATGAGCGGGCCGCAGAGCGTTTTTGGCAGCGCGGTTTCACGCGATCGCCTGATAGTAGAGATTCTGCGGGTGGTTGGACTGCGCGAAAAAGTACCAGCGCTCGGCGAGGAGGCCGACGTACTGGATGCCGAACGCGACGACGATCGCCGCCTTCGGCGCGCCCGCCAGCCCGGCGGCGAGGAGCAGCGCAGGCAGCGCAAAGGCGCCCGCCAGGAAGAGCCATTTGATCGAGCGGACGAATGGCGGGCTGCGACCGTGGAAGAACTCACGGGTGTTGAACGAGCCGCCCATGAACCCCTGCGATTTCTGGACGATGCGCGGGTGCTTGATGCCGATGGCCGTCTGCAGCGTGGACTTCGGGCGCAGCCGGGCATTGCGGACGAGCGCCGCGACGCGGCCGGCGAATCCGAGCAGGGTGAGGATGAGGGCCAGCGTCGTCAGCAACCGGACGAGCGCCGGCGCGCTCGCCGTGGCATAGGCGGCGGCGAGCGTAAACCCGGACGCGCATCCGAGCAGGACGAAGTTGACCACCGTGAGCGGCGTCGCCCATTCGCGCAGGAACGCCACGCACGCATAGATCATCCCCGTGCAGACGAAGAGCGCGAACGCAAGGATGACGCCGGCGAGCCCGATGACGAGGGTCGCGTCGATGGCGGCCCCGGAGGGCAGCGTCGCAAAGGCTTCCCCGAGGTGCAGAAAATGCGCGACCGGGTACAGCAGGGTGGTGCCCATGAACGCCGGCAGGACGATCACCTCGCGCGAGAGCCACGACGTGCGCCACCGCGCCGCCGAGCGCCACGCCCGCTCCGGCCGGCCGAGATGGAAGAACGACGCGAGGAGGCCGGCGCCGGTCAACAGGAACGCGATCAGGCTGCCGTAGAAATAGAACCAGGGCCGGTGCGGCGACGGCAGGAGGTCGAACAGCACGCCGGCCTCGACCGCGACGAGCGCGACGAACAGGCCCTGCCCGGCGCCGATCAGCGTCGTCAGGAAGAGCACGGAGAACTGCGGATGCATGAGGCGCGGGAGATTGCCTACCAGGACATGACGTCGTCGAGCGAAGGCTCGGACTTCGCCGGTTTCGGCAGCAGCCCGTCGACCTTCAGCGGATTGTCGGCGCGCTCGAGCTCGTCGGCGTGGATGTGCCGTTCGGTTCTTGCGCCGCGGCAGGTAGTGATTCGCCGGGTGTGTCCCCCACTCCGGCATCAGCGCGTAGCCGGCGCTCTCGCGGATGGCGACCGACACCACCGAGTCGGGGTCGTGGATGTCGCCGAACAGGCGCGCGTTCGTCGGACAGGCGAGCACGCAGGCGGGCTTGCGCTCGCGCTCCGGCAGCGCGTGCGTCGGTGATGCGGTCCACGCACAGCGTGCACTTGGTCATCACCTTGCGCTCCTCGTCCAGCTCGCGCACGCCGTAGGGACACGCCCACGCGCAATACTTGCAGCCGATGCACTTGTCGAAGTCGACGAGCACGATCCCGTCCTCGGCCCGCTTGTAGCTGGCGCCGGTCGGGCACACGGGAACGCAGGGCGGATCCTCGCAGTGCAGGCACGACTTCGGGAAGTGCACCGTCTGCGTGTTCGGATATTCGCCGACCTCGAACGTCTGCACGCGGTTGAAGAAAGTGCCGGTCGGATCGCGGTCGTACGGATTGAAGTCGGCGAGCGGGCCCGCCGAGCCCGACGTGTTCCACTGCTTGCAGCTCGTCACGCAGGCGTGGCAGCCGACGCAGACGTTGAGATCGATGACCAGGGCGAGCTGGGTCATGGGGAATGGGGCCCGACCACGTTTCCCCGGCGACGCATCGGAATGGGGACCGGCCACGTCTTCCCGGTGCCACACGGCCAAACGTGAGGTCGACGATGGCAAGCGTGGTCTGTCCCCATTCCGCGCAGCCTCATTTCCAGCCCCCCTTGCCCGCGAAGAACGCCTGCCAGCGCGGCCGCGTCGCCGCGGTCCCCGGCGCCGCCGGCACGGTCTCGAACTGCGGCCACGTGCTCTTCGGCTCGTCGGCCTCGGCCTTGTAGATCCGCACGCGCACGTCGTACCACGCGGCCTGCCCGGTGATCGGATCCGAGTTCGAGACGCGGCCGCCGCCGACATCCGGCAATTCGTCGGCGATCAGGTGATTGAGCAGGAACCCGCGCTGCGATTCGTTGGCGTCCGGCGCGAGATTCCACGCGCCCGGGGCCTTGCCGATCGCGTTCCAGGTCCAGACCGTGCCGGGCTCGACGGCCTCGGAATAGCTGCACAGGCAGCGCACCTTGCCCCAGGGCGACTCGACCCACATCCAGCCGCCGTCCTCGATGCCGGCCGCGCGCGCGACGCCCGGATTGACGAACAGGTGGTTGTGGGCGTGGATCTGGCGCAGCCAGGCGTTCTGCGAGTCCCATGAGTGGTACATCGCCATCGGCCGCTGCGTGATCGCGCGCAGCGGGAATGCGGCCGCATCGGTCTGCTGCGCCTCGAGCGGCTCGTAGTAGAAAGGCAGCGGGTCGAAGTATTCGACGAGGCGCGCCTTCAGGTGCTCGGGCGGCTTGCGCGAGATGCCCTTGCCCTGCGCCGCGAGCCGGAACTTCTGCAGCACCTCGGAATAGACGTGGATCAGGATCGGCTCGGCGTAGCGCTGGATGCGGTTCCTCTGCGACCATTCGAGGTAGCCCTTGTTCCAGTTGCGCATGTACCGGTAGGACGGCGGCAGCTTGTGGTGGTAGACGCAGTTGTTCTGTGCGTACATCTCCCACTGCCGCGGATTGGGCTCGCCGCGCATGAACTTGTCGCCGTCCTTGCCGCGCCAGCCGGAGAGGAAGCCGATGCCCGAGCCCGGGTCCGTCTCGTAGTTGACGATGAAATCGGGATAGTCGCGGAACTTGCGCGTGCCGTCGGGCCGCACGAAAGCCGGAAATTTCAGCCGCGACGCGAGCTCGATCAGCACTTCCTGGAACGGCTTGCACTCGCCTTTCGGCGGCACGACCGGGATGCGCACCGAATCGACCGGGCCGTCGAATTCCGAGATCGGCCGGTCGAGCATCGACATCACGTCGTGGCGCTCGAGATACGTGGTGTCGGGCAGCACGAGGTCGGCGAACGCCGTCGTCTCCGACTGGAACGCGTCGCAGACGACGAGGAACGGGATCTTGTACTCGCCGTCCTCCCGCTTGTCGTTCAGCATCCGGCGGACCTCGGACGTGTTCATCGTCGAGTTCCACGCCATGTTCGCCATGAAGATCAGCAGCGTGTCGATCGGATAGGGGTCGCCGCGCCACGCGTTGGTGATGACGTTGTGCATCATCCCGTGCACCGACAGCGGGTATTCCCAGGAGAACGCCTTGTCGATGCGCACCGGCGTGCCGTCGTCGTTGACGAAGAGATCGTCGGGCTCGGCCGGCCAGCCCAGCCCCAGGCCGTCGAGCGGATGGTTCGGCTTGATCGCGAGCGGCGTGTTCGGCGTCTTCGCGCAGGGCGGAATCGGACGCGGGAACGGCGCCTTGTGCCGGAAGCCGCCGGGCCGGTCGATCGTGCCGAGCAGCGTCATCAGGATGGCGAGCGCGCGGATCGACTGGAAGCCGTTGGAGTGCGCGGCGAGCCCGCGCATCGCGTGGAACGCCACGGGATTGCCGGTGACCGTATCGTGCTCGTGACCCCAGACATCGGTCCACGGAATCGGCAGCTCGATCTTCTGGTCGCGCGCGGTCACGCCCATCTCGTGCGCGAGCCGGCGGATGACGTCGGCCGGAATGCCGGTGATGTCCGCCGCCCACTCGGGCGTGCTGGCTTCGACGCGCTCCTTCAGCAGCTGAAACGAAGGCTTCACCGCCGTGCCGTCGGACAGCGTGAATTCACCCAGCAGGAACGGATCCGCGCCTTCGCTGTGCGTGACCACCGGCCGGTTCGTCGCGCGATCCCACCAGAGCTTGTTCTGCGGATCGAAGCAGCCTTCCTCCTCCGGCACCTCGGTGCGGACGAACATGCCGTACTCGTCGCTCGTCGTGTCGAGGTTCACGAGCTGGCCGCTGTTCGTGTAGCGGACGAGAAACTCGCGGTCGTAGAGCCCGAGGGCGATGATCTCGTGGATCAGCGCGAGCAGCAGCGCGCCGTCGGTGCCGGGCCGGATCGGCACCCATTCGTCGGCGATCGCCGAGTAGCCGGTGCGGACCGGGTTGATCGAGATGAACCGCCCGCCGTCGCGCTTGAACTTCGAGATCGCGATCTTCAACGGGTTCGAGTGATGGTCCTCGGCGGTGCCGACCATCACGAACAGCTTCGCGCGGTCGAGGTCGGGGCCGCCGAACTCCCAGAACGACCCGCCGATCGTGTAGATCATCCCGGCCGCCATGTTGACCGAGCAGAAGCCGCCGTGCGCCGCGTAATTGGGCGTGCCGAACTGGCGCGCGAAGAGGCCGGTCAGCGCCTGCATCTGGTCGCGGCCGGTGAAGAGCGCGAACTGCTTCGGATCGGTCGCCCGGATCCGGCCGAGGCGCTCTTCGAGCAATCGGAATGCCTCGTCCCAGCCGATCGCCTCGAACTCGCCCGCGCCGCGTTCGGTGCCGGGCTTGCGCTTCAGCGGCCTGGTGAGGCGCGCCGGCGAATACTGCTTCATGATCCCCGAGCTGCCCTTGGCGCAGAGCACGCCATTGTTCAGCGGATGATCGGGGTTGCCTTCGATGTAGCGGACCTCGCCGTTGCGCAGGTGCACGCGGATCCCGCAGCGGCAGGCGCACATGTAGCACGTCGTATTGCGGATCTCCGTCGTGGCGCCCGGCAGTGGCGCGGCGAGCGGATCGTGGACAGGTGTCGAAGGCATGGTTTCAGACCGCCATTGCGGCGCAGCGGGGTCCATCGACGCCGCGCGGACAATGAACCGCGCGGCTGGCGGCGCCCCGATACCACAGAGTACCGTCATTTACCCCAGACTGGCCACGGTGTGTCCATTACCAGAATGGGGGAAAGGGGATACTCCGTTGGGATAGGGACACCGTCACTTGCGGGTTATCCGGGCAGGGCCGATAATTTCCGTCCCTCTCGGGGGCAACGGCGCGGCAGGCTTCCGGGCGGCCAGGCGCCTCGGCGCAGCGAATTGAGGAGATCCGGTGGAGCCGCAACAGGAGAGCCGGCCGAAGATCGCGGCTGACGCGGCGGCGGATCCCGATCCGCGGCCCGTCGCTACCGCGGCCGCGGATACCGGGCTCGGCCCGCCGGCAGGTGATGCCGCCGCATCCGGTTCCACCGGGGCGCCCGCATGCGCGGGAGTCGAACGCGAGGCACTGCGCACCGCGCTCGCCAACGAGCGCCAGATGATGGCGAACGAGGTGCACGACTCGCTGGCGCAGGGTCTCACGTACATGCGCATGCGGATGAGCCTCCTGCGCGACGCGATTCGCGACGGCGACGACACGCGGGCGTTCAAGTACTGGAGCGACGTCGACACGTCGCTCACCAACGCGCACCGGCGGCTGCGCGAGCTCATCACCTATTTCCGCAGCCGGATGGATCCGCAGGGCCTGCTCCACGCGCTGCAGGAGATGACCGAGACCTTTCTCGACCGCACCGGCGTCGCGCTCGAGTTCGCGAACCACGTCGACGAACTCGACCTTCCCGTCGGACGCGAGGTCCAGGTCTTCCACATCGTGCAGGAAGCCCTGGCCAACGTCTGCAAGCACGCGAGCGCCCGGCGGGCGCGCCTGACACTGGAACGCAAGGGGGCAGGGTACGAGATCGTGGTCGAAGACGACGGCATCGGCATGACCGTCGACCCGGGCGGCGACCGCGGCGAGTCCGGCCACTACGGCATCGCGATCATGCGCGAACGGGCGTCGCGTCTCGGCGGCGAGCTGACCCTGGACAGCGCCCCGGGGAGCGGGATGCGCGTGCGGTTATACTTCCCGGCCATGGAACCCCAGACCGAGAGCGGGCTGTGAGCGCCGCGGCGAACGCCGTCGGCGCGGGGGCGGTCCTGTGAGCGAACCCGTCAGCGTCGTGCTGATCGACGATCACGGGCTTGTGCCGACGCGGCCTCGCCGAGCTCCTGGAGCAGCGCGCCGGCATCAAGGTGCTCGGCACCACCGGCAACGCCGACGAGGCGGTCCGGCTGCTGCGCGAGGGCAGGCCGGACCTCGTCATCATGGACCTGCGGATGGCGCCGGTCGACGGCTTCACGCTGCTGGCGCGGGTCCGCGCCGAAGGCATCGACACCCCGGTCGTCGTGCTGACGATGAGCGACGTCAAGGACGACCTCGCCCGCGCCTTCCGGGCCGGCGTTCGCGGCTACCTGCTGAAGGACATGGACCCCGACGACGTGATCGATGCGATCCGCCGCATAGCCCGCGGCGAGATCGTCGTGGCGCCGCTGATGGCCGCCAAGCTGGTCGATCTGCTGGTGCCGGGCAAGGAGGGCAAGACCCGCGACGACTACCTCCGGCAATTGACCGGGCGCGAGCGCGAAATCCTGCAGCACCTCTCGAGCGGCAAGAGCAACAAGGCGATCGCGCAGGTGCTCGACATCAGCCACGACACGGTGAAGCTGCACGTTCGCCATATCCTGTCCAAGCTGGGACTGACGTCGCGCGTCGAGGCCGCGGTCTTCGCGGTCGAGCACCGCGTGTCGATGGAAGCCGGCGGGAAAGAGCGCGCGTCGGGTTGACGCGCCGGCCTGCGCTGCGCCCGGGGCCGGCCTGGCCGGTGCCGCGGCATGCTTCTCGTCGACGGGCAAGACGCCCGCGCTGCGCGCTCCCCTGCGCGGGACCGGGACGAGCGGGCAGGCGCCGCCGCGCCTATTCCTCCGCTTCCGGCGCGAACCAGTTGAGCTTCTCGCGCAGGCGCACGACGTTGCCGACGATGATGAGCGTGGGGGCGTGGAGCTTCGCCTCTGGCGACGCGCGCCGGCAGTGTCCCGAGCGTTCCGGTCACGACGCGCTGGGTCCGCGTGGTTCCCTGCTGGACGACGGCTGCCCCGGTGTCGCGGGCGAGGCCGTGCTGGACGAGCTTGCGGCAGATCGCCGGCAGGCTCAGCAGCCCCATGTAGACGACGATGGTCTGCCGCGGCCGCGCCAGCGCGGGCCAGTCGAGGTCCACGCTGCCGTCCTTCAGGTGCCCCGTGACGAACACGCACGATTGCGCGTGGTCGCGATGCGTGAGCGGAATGCCGGCGTACGCGGCGGCGCCAAGGGCCGCGGTGATGCCGGGCACGACCTCGAACCGGATGCCGCGGGCGGACAGCGTGTCGATTTCCTCGCCGCCGCGCCCGAACACGAACGGGTCGCCGCCCTTCAGGCGCAGCACGCGCTTGCCGGCAAGCGCATGCTCGACCAGCAGATCGTTGATCGCTTCCTGGCGCATCGTGTGGTTGGCGCGCTGCTTGCCCACGTAGATGCGCTCGGTGCGCGCCGGCAGCAGCGCGAGCACGTCGGGCGAGACGAGGCTGTCGTACAGCGCGACGTCGGCCCGTCGCATCAGTTTGACCGCACGCAGCGTGAGCAGGTCCGCCTCGCCCGGCCCGGCGCCGACGAGGTAGACCTCGCCGCGCGCAGCGCGACGACCGGCGGGAGCTCCCGGTGCGGGGCTTGGCCGGCGACCGGCGCTTCGCGTCACGCGTTGCCATCGGATGCCGGGGGCACGGTCGCGGCAGCGTCGTCGTTCGGGTTGATGAAGATGAAGCGGAAGTCTCCCGGCTCGTACTCGACGAAATCGAGCGTCATTCCCGCGAGGAGCTCACGGTGCTCCTCGGCGACGACGAGCGGGATGTCTTCGGACATGAACGCCACATCGCCCTTGCGCACGTTGTCGAAACCCATCGCGTAGTCGAGCGAGCCGTCTGCCTCGCGGCTCGCGGCGATGCGCAGCGCGAGCCCGTTGGCGTCGGAGGATCCGGCGGCGGTGACGATCTGCCGCGCCGCGTCCGGCGTAACGGTGATCAACGGCGTCGCGCGCGGGACCTGCTTGTGGAACGTGATGGTGGCGATGTCGGGACGCTTCATTCAGTGCTCGCCTTTGGTCTTCAGGAGTCCTGCGAGACGGTTGCCCTGCTTCTGCGGTCCGCCGCGCGGGAACAGGTCGTGCAGATGGTGATTGGTCCCGCGCTCGGGTCCCCAGGCCGCGCGAAAGTGCCGGATCATCACGCGGACCTGCGCCTGCACGCCGTGCGCATCGAAGTATTCGCGCAGGAAGCGGATGACCTCCCAGTGCTCGGCGGTCAGCGGAAGCTCCTCGCGCGCGGCCTGCGCCCGCGCGAAGTCCTCGGACCACTGCTCGCGGTGGACGAGATAGCCCTCGGCGTCGGTTTCGACCGCGATGCCGTTCACGTCCAGCACATGCGGCGCGACCGCACCGGTGCGCCGCGCGGGACCCGGATCGGGCGCGGCGTCAGTCAACGGGAACCTCGCGCTCGCGCGCGGTGCGGGTCGGGGCAGGCTCGCCGGCACGGCGCCGGCGATAGCCGCTCGCGCGGACGAAGGCGACGAAGCGCGCCGCCCAGTTGTCGCGCCGGGTGCTGCGGCGGTGCACGAACGACGCGAGCACGTTCTTCGTCACGATGCCGTCGCGCTCGCCATCGATGCCGTGGCCGCGGCGCACCCGGTACGCGAAGCGCGTGTCGGCCGGCAGGTTCTCGAGGCTGGCGTAGTGGAATTCGTGCGCGCGCACACCGGCGCTCGCCGGTGCGTCGGTCGGCCAGGGAAACGCCGGCGACTCGTCGAGCACGACATAACCCCGTCCGATCGGCCGCTCGTGCATCACGACGTCCCCGTCGATCGCGCCGACCATCCGGTAGGCGTGTCCCTCCAGCGTCAGCGAGCGCGCGAGATACATGAGCCCGCCGCATTCGGCATACACGGGGAGCCCGGCGTCGATCATCGTGCCGATCCGGCCGCGCAGCGCGGCATTGGCCTCGAGCTCGCGCGCGAAGAGCTCGGGAAATCCCCCGCCGATGACCAGCGCGTCGACGTCGGGCAGATGCGCGTCCGCGAGAGTGTCGAACGCGACGAGCGTCGCGCCGGCGGCGCGGAGCGCGTCGAGGTCGTCCGCGTAGTAGAACCCGAACGCACGATCCTGCGCGATGCCGATCCGGAGGTCGGAGGCGACCACGGCGCCCGGGGACATCGCCCGATCGGGCTCCGGCGCCGGTGAAGGCGCATCGGCGGCGAGCGCGAGCAGCCGGTCGATGTCGACCTGACGCGCGATGGCGGCGCCGAGTTGCGCAACATGCGCCGCCGCGTCGCCCGCTTCGTTGCACGGCATCAGGCCGAGATGCCGCTCGACGATGGCGAGCGCTGGATCGTGGTGGACGGCACCCAGCACCGGAACGTCGGTGTAGTGCTCGATCACGGCGCGCAGCTTGGCCTCGTGCCTGCTGCCGCCCAGCTGGTTGAGGATCACGCCGGCGATCCGGACGTCGCGGTCGAACGCCTGGTAGCCGAGGAGGAGCGGCGCGATGCCGCGCGTCATGCCGCGGGCGTCGATGACGAGCACCACCGGCAGGTCGAGCATCTTGGCGACCGCGGCGTTGCTGTTGCTCCCGTCGAGCGCCAGCCCGTCGTAGAGGCCCTTGTTGCCCTCGACGAGCGCGACGTCGGCGCCGGCCGCGTGGCAGGCGAAAGCCGCCGTGATCTCGGCCGCGTCGGTCAGATACGGATCGAGATTGCGGCAACGCCGGCCGCTCGCCTGCGTGAGCCACATCGGGTCGATGTAGTCCGGTCCCTTCTTGAAGGTCTGGACCGTGAGCCCGCGCGCGCGCATCGCCGCCGCGAGCCCGACGGCGACCGTCGTCTTGCCCGAAGACTTGTGTGCCGCGGAGACGAGGAATCGGCGCATCGAGAGGGCCCTCAGCGCCTGCCAGGCCGAACGCCGGTCCCGCGCAGCGGGATGCGGCCTTGCCGCGCAAGGTGAGCGTGGGGGCCGTTCATCAATCGGCGCCGACGCCCTGCGGCGCGGCGATCTCGGCATCCGGCAGGAAGTCGAGCACGCGGGCGCCGACGAGCGTGATCAGGAAGGCGATGCCGATTCCGCCCATGCCGAGCGGCAAGCTCGTAGGCACTTGGCGTGTAGGCCTGCACGATCCCGTCCGCAAAGCTGCTGGTGATGGCGAACCCGGGAAAGAGATCCTGCGGGTAGGCCTGCCCGCCGATGATGAACACGTACAGCAGCGCGAAACCGCCGCCGATGACGAGCCACGCGCGCGGCCAGCCCGCCCGGCGCGCTCGTGGCGCCCGGCCGCCAGAGCAGGAACAGCGGCACGAGACTGCCGGCGACGACATAGCCCCACCAGAAGAGCTGCGGGTAGACGCCGCCGTCGCGCAGAATGAAGCGCTCGAACGCGGCCTGCTTCGCGAAATAGCCGTTGGTGAGGTGATAGACGAGCGACGAAGAACAGCGCGGCGACGACGAAAAGGGCGAGCAGGTTCTGCATGCGCTGCCGCAGTTCCGCGGGCAGCGCGAGTCCGTTCCAGCGGCAGAGCGCCGACTGGGCGACGAGGAACACGGCGAGCCCCCACGCGAGCGACATGGCGAGGAACAGCGGGATCAGGATCGCGGAGCCGAACGCCTGCCGCGCGACCAGGAAGGCGAAGATCGAGCCGGTGCCCGACGTCAGGACGATCCGCCACGCGAAGGCCGCGATGCCTGCCGCGCGTGACCGGTCGACGCGGCGCGGGGCCATCAGCGTCCACAGATACACGGCGACGATCGCGGCCATGCCCGAGTAGAGGAACATGTTCCAGGCGAACACCGACGTGAAGTTGTAGTGCGTCGCCGCGACGATGATGCGCTCCGGCCGGCCGAGGTCGAGCATCAGCACGGCGAGCCCGCCGGCCAGCATGGCGAGACACAGCAGGCCCGACAGCGGCGCGTGCGGCTTGTACGCCGCCTGCCGGAACACCGACCCGACCGACGCGACGTTGAGCACGCCCGACGCGGCGACGATGAGGAAGATCGCGAA
Organism: uncultured beta proteobacterium; assembly: GCA_963700415.1. Lineage (GTDB taxonomy): Bacteria > Pseudomonadota > Gammaproteobacteria > Burkholderiales > Casimicrobiaceae > CAIWHR01. The sequence goes on along the minus strand of CAVOXS010000007.1, from coordinate 296,245 downwards.
CACGTGCGGGAGGCCCCAGACGATCCGGTTGTTCATGCCGGTCACGATGTGGCCGCGCGTTTCCATCACGTGCGCGGCGAAGAGCCCGGCGAGCACGACGAGCGCGCCGATGGCGAACACCGTCCAGAAGCGGCGCGCGGCGGGAGGGGAGGTGACCGGCGTCATCGCGTCGCGAAGTTCAGAGGCCCTGGTAGCGCACCGCGGTGCCGAGATTCAGGTCGGCGCGGACCTGCGTCGTGGCCACCGCGGCGATCCGCTGCGAGATCTCGCTCGCCGGGTCGTTGAGATCGCCGAACAGCAGCGCCTTGTGCCCCTCTGCGGCGCAGGCCTCGACGCAGGCGGGAATCCGGTCGCGGTCGATGCGGTGCACGCACAGCGTGCACGATTCGACGCAGCCCTTGCCGCGGGGGACTTCCGGCTTCTGGTTCGTGACCGGCTCGTGCACGAAGGAGCGCGCGCCGTACGGGCAGGCCATCACGCAGTAGCGGCAGCCGATGCAGGTGTGCCTGTCGACCAGCACGATGCCGTCTGCGCGCTTGAACGAGGCGCCGGTCGGGCAGACGTCGACGCAGGGCGGCTCCGCGCAGTGCTGGCACATCATCGGCAGCGAGCGCACCGACCCGCGCCCGTCCTTGAGGTCGATCTTGCGGATCCACTGGGAGTCGGTGATGGCCTTGCCGCCGGACAGTCCGTTCTCCCTGTCGCAGGCGGCGACGCAGGCGTCGCAGCCGGTCGCGCAGCGGTTCATGTCGACGAGCAGGCCCCAGCGCACGGTGGCGGGCGCCGGAGCCTCCGGCGCGCGGCCCTGCGCGAGCTCGTACAGCGTGATGCCCGGCGCGAGCACGACGCCGGCGAGCGCGGCCGTTTCCCACAGGAACTTCCGGCGGCCGTGATCCACGCTCATGGTCGGGCGGCGGCCGCCGTCGCGGCGGGCTTGTCGGCGTGGCATTCGAAGCAATCGAGCGCAACTCCGGCGTAGCTGTGGCAGGTCGCGCAGAAGCCGTCGGCGCCGGTGACGCGACCCGTCTTCTTGCCGGCGTGGCAGGTCACGCAGTTGGCGAGGCTGTGCTTCGTGGTCCGGATGCCCTCGTGCACGGTCCGGTCGCGCTGATGCTTGAGCAGTTCCATGTGGTTGCGGCGCATGAACGGCGGTCTCCTCGACGCAGCGCTCGCCCGCGCTCGTCTCGAGCGCCGGCAGCGGGACGCGCGACGGCGCCCGCGCCGTTTCGGACGCCGCGAGCGACGCGGCCGTTGCGAGGAGCGCGACGGCGAAGAGGGCGGTCCTCCGCCAGCGCCGGGCGCGAGATCCGTCGGCCATGCGCGTCGTCCTACTCGCCCAGCCCCATCTGGATGTAACCCGTCGGGCAGACATCGGCGCAGATGTGGCAGCCGATGCACTTGTCGTAGTCGGTGTACACGTAGCGGCCCATCGTCGCCTCCTTCTTCGGCACCCGCGCGACCGCCGTCTGCGGGCAGTAGACCACGCAGTTGTCGCACTCGAAGCACTGGCCGCAGCTCATGCAGCGCTTGGCCTCGGCGATGGCGTCGGCCTCGGCCAGCGGCTCCAGCCGCTCCTCGAAATTGCCCAGCGCGGATTCCCGCGTCAGCGTGATCACCTTGCGCCGGAAGCGCGGCACGTAGTTGAAGTGCCCGAGGAACAGCTCCTCGTGCGGAATCACGTAGCGGTCGGAACGGTTGTCGTAGTTGTGGATCGCCGCCTTGCTCGCGTCCGTGCCCCGGAGGGGCTCGTGCGTCTCGGTGAAGGCGAGTCCCTTCTCGATCATCTTGCGCTTCAGGTCGAACACGTGGACGTCGACCTTCGGCCGCTTCTCCAGGCCTTCGCCGGCGAGGAAGCGGTCGATGCCGTCCGCCGCGATCGCGCCGTGGCCGATCGCCGTGGTGAGCAGGTGCGGCCGGATGACGTCGCCGCCGGCGAACGTTCCCGGCTTGCCGGGGATCTGGTAGTTCTTGTCCGTGGCGACGGCGCCCTTGCCGATGTCGAACTCCTCGAGTCCCGTGAAGTCGACCGCCTGCCCGATCGCGGAGACGACGAGGTCGGCGGGGATTTCCTCCTCGGTGCCTTCGAGCACCTTGATCTCGAGCCGGGGGCCGACGAACTTCGCCTCGCAGCGCGCGACGACGAGCGCGGTCGCGCGGCCGTCGGCGTCCTTGACGACGCGCACCGGCGCCAGACCGCCGCGGATCGCGATGCCCTCGGCCAGCGCCTGCTCGATCTCGTGCTTGTTGGCCTGCATCTTGTTGACGTCGAACACCGAGGTCAGCGTCACCTCGGCGCCCTGCTTCGCGGACACCGATGCGACGTCGTGCGCCATGTGGCCCCCGATCGCGAGCTCGGGGAAGTCGGTGGGCTTCGCGTGCCCGATGTGGCCGAGCCGGCGCGCGACCGTCGCGACGTCGATCGACGTGTCGCCGCCGCCGATGACGACGACGCGCTTGCCGACGTGCCGCAGCCGGCCGTCGTTGAACGCCTTGAGGAACGCCGTGGCGGTGACGACGTTGGGCGCGTCGCCGCCCGGCGCCGGCAGCGGCCGTCCCGACTGCGCGCCCATGCCGAGGAACACCGCGTCGAGTAGTCCTTGCGCAGCTGCTCCAGCGTGACGTCGGTCCCGATCCGGCACTTCAGGCGCACGTCCACGCCCAGATCGACGATCCGCTGGATCTCGGCGTCGAGCACCTCGCGCGGCGTGCGGAAGCCCGGAATGCCGTAGCGCATCATGCCGCCGAGCAGCTCGTGCTCGTCGAAGATCGTGACCGCGTGGCCCTTGAGCGCGAGCTGGTAGGCGCACGACAGGCCGGCCGGTCCGCCGCCGATCACGGCGACCTTCTTGCCGGTCTTCGCCTGCGGCGCGACGAACGCCGAGCTTGTTCGCGATCGCGTACTCGCCGAGGAAGTGCTCGACCGAGTTGATGCCGACGTGGTCCTCGACCTCGTTGCGGTTGCAGCCGGTCTCGCAGGGCGCCGGGCAGACGCGGCCCATCACCGACGGAAACGGGTTCGCCTCGGTCAGGCGGCGAAACGCGTATTCCTGCCAGGGCATGCCCGCGGGCGGCTTCTCGATGCCGCGCGCGATGTTGAGGTAGCCGCGGATGTCCTCGCCGGACGGGCAGCTGCCCTGGCACGGCGGCGTCGACTGGATGTACGTCGGGCACTTGTGCGTATAGCTCGCCTGGAAGATCTGGTCGCGCCACGATTTCCATTTCGTGTCGCCTTCCTGGTACCGCCGGAAGGTGAGCTTTTCGGTGCGAGGTTCGGTGGTCGATGACATCGGTTGCTCTCCGGATTGCTTGGTGACCGGGGGTCGTTACCGGTTGGGGGAAAGACGGATCGCCGTGCTGACGAGCTGGTGAATCCCGCCGACCATGCCCATCTTGAAGCCGTAGTAGGGCAGCACCTTCGTGAACTGCGCCTTGCAGATCGCGCAGATGGTGGCCATGAAGTTCACGCCGTCGCGGTCCGCCACCTGCCGCAGCGCTTCCATGCGCGGCAGCGCGCCCTTGACGCGCAGGTCGAGGATCTCGTCGGTCAGGAGCCCGCCGCCGCCGCCGCAGCAGAACGTCGCCTCGTGCGTGGTGCCCGGGCGCATCTCGACGTAGTGGTTCGCGACCGCCCGGATGATCGCCCGCGGAATCTCGAACTGGCCGCCGGGCGCATCGCCCATCCGCGAGGCGCGGGCGACGTTGCACGAATCGTGAAACGTGACGACGCGGTGGTCGTTCGCCTCGCGCTCGAGCGTCAGCGCCCCGCGCTCGATCAGGTCCCACGTCAGCTCGCAGATGTGCATCGGCTGCCGGTAGCGCGGATCGAGCTGATCCTGCAGCGCCCTCGCGAACGGGTCGTTGGCGCCGGCGCCGATGCCGGCGAGCGTGTTCCACATGCTGTACGCCACGCGCCACGCGTGGCCGCATTCGCCGACGACGATGCGCTTGACGCCGAGCTCGAGCGCCGCCTCCCGGATGCGCAGCGCGATCTTCTGCAGTTGTTCGTAGTTGCCGATGAACAGTCCGAAATTGCCGGCCTCCGACGCGTGCGACGACAGCGTCCAGCGGATGCCCGCGGCGTGGAAGACCTTGGCGTAGCCGATCAGGCTGTCGACGTGCGGCTCGGCGAAGAAGTCGGCCGACGGCGTGATGAGCAGCACCTCGGCGCCCTTCTCGTCCAGCGGAAAGCGGACGTCGGCGCCGGTCTCTTCCTTCACGTCCTCCTCGAGGCCCTCGAGCGTGTCGGCGAGCGCCGGGCCGGGCAGGCCGAGGTTGTTGCCGATCCGGTGGACCTTGCCGATGATCTCGTTCGTGTACTTCGCCCCGTAGCCGACCGCGTCCATGATCTCCTTGGCGGCCATCGTGACCTCGGCGGTGTCGATGCCGTACGGGCAGAACACCGAGCAGCGGCGGCACTCCGAGCACTGGTTGTAGTACGTGTACCACTGGTCGAGCACGTCCTTCGTCAGCTCGCGCGCGCCGACGAGCCTCGGGAACAGCTTGCCGGCCAGGGTGAAGTGCCGCCGGTAGACGCTGCGCATCAGGTCCTGCCGCGCGACCGGCATGTTGAGCGGATCCTGCGTGCCGATGAAGTAGTGGCACTTGTCGGCGCAGGCGCCGCAGTGGACGCAGCTGTCCATGTAGACCTTGAGCGAGCGGTACTTGCCGAGCAGCTCGCCCATCTTGCCCAGCGCCTTTTCCTGCCAGTCGTCCGCGAGCTCGCCGGGAAAGCCCAGCGCCTGCTGCATCTTGTCCGTGGCGACAAAGGGCTTCGACGCCGCCATCGCGCCGGGCACGAGCGCCTGCGGCGCGCCCGGGAATTCGCGCAGCGGCGGGGCCTTGACGTCGGCGGCCATCTCAGCGCCCGCTCGGCCGCCCGAAGGGCGCTCTGCGCCCCCTCGGGGGGCAGCGAACAACGAGAGCATGGGGGCTCATCATCAGTCCTGCTTCTCGAGCTTCCCGGCCCATGCGGACAGATGGCGCTTTTCGCGCGGATCGTCGGATCTGGTTGCGCGTCGGCGAGAAGAAGAGGCCGGGCGCGTGCAGCAGCTTGGAAAACGGAAAGATCAGCATCAGGAGCGCAACGAGCGCGAGGTGCACGTAGAGGAGGCCGTCGGCGGGCAGCGGCTGCCAGTCGGCGACCATGAGCCCCAGGAAGAAGGCCTTCACCGCGACGACGTCCGTGTGCGCGACGTACTTCATCGCGAGGCCGGAGACGGCGATCGCGAGCAGCAGCGCCAGCATCAGGTGGTCCGACGGCGTCGAAATGTAGCGGACGCGGGCGACCGCGCAGCGCCGCACCCAGAGTCCGGCGAGGCCCGCGGTCATCGCGAACGCGGCGTAGATCCCGAACGGCTGCGCGAAGGCGACCCACCCCCACACCGGTTCGGTGAAGTAGCGCAGGTGACGAACGAGCACCAGCGCCAGCCCGGCGTGGAACAGCCAGCCGAACAGCCAGGTCCAGAGGCTGCTCTTGAACAGGCTCTCGAACAGCACGACCTCGCGCGCGAGCCGCAGCGCAACGCCGCGCGCGCGTGGTCGGCGCCGGCGTGGTCGGGATCTTGAGCGGCGCGGGCGTGCGCGCGTAGTCGTAGATCCGGTAAGCGAGCCCGCCGGCGAACACCAGGCCGGCGCCGCAGAAGAGCAGGGCGTAGGCGATGGTCGCGGCAGTCATGGACGGCGGTCCTGGCGAGCGGCGGCGGGCCCGGTGGGCCCGCCCGCGGGTGCCCGCGCGCCGGCGAGTCGGTCAGACGCAGCCGGTGGGCTTCGGCAGCCCGGCGATCTTGCAGGCCTGCTTGGCGGGGCCGTAGGGGAAGAGCTCGTACAGGTACTGGCTGTTGCCCTTTTCCGGGCCCAGCTGCTTGCCGATCGCCTTGGTCAGCACGCGCACGGCCGGCGCGATCTGATACTCGTCGTAGTACTTGCGCAGGAAGTTGACGACCTCCCAGTGGTTCGTGGACATCTCGACGTTCTCGGTCTTCGCGATGTGATTCGCGACGTCCTCGTTCCATTCGCCGAGATTGACGAGATAGCCTTCCTCGTCCGTTTCGTACGACTTGCCGTTGACTTCGATGGTGGGCATCAGCGTCTCCTGTAGCGATTGAAGGATGGCGGGGTGGTCAGAGCCAGGATTGGCAGTTCCGGTTCGCGGCGACAAGATCGACGAAGCCGCCGTAATCGATCGTCGTGACGCCGGGGATGACCCGGTCGGCGACGGCGCGCGCCTCGAGATCCGGCAGCAGCGCATATACCTTGAGCCTCGACATGGCGGCTGAAAGCTTCGCTTCGGCCGCGCTGCCGCGGGTCGCGGCGTACACGCCGTCCTCGATCAGGAGCAGGCTTCCGGATTGCGCGATGCGCAGGACCGCGTCCAGCGCGTTGCGCTCGTAAGGCGATTTGTTGACGATGTGCAGCATCGGTTTTCCGCGTGGTCAGCAGGACACGACGACGTCCTGTTCCTCCATGAGCGCGCCCAGCTCCGTGGCGCCGAGCACGGTGACGTCGACGATGAGGTCGCCTTCCGTCAGCCCGCGGGCCTCGAGCGATTCGCGCTCGACGTAGAGCTTCTCGACGTCGTAGCCTTCGAGCGCCCGGTAGGTCGGCGAGAAGTTCTTGGTCTCGATTCCCTTGGTCTGCTGGCCCTTCTTCAGCTGGTAGACGCCGTCGTCGACGAACACGAGCGAGACATCCTGTTCGAACGCGGCCGAGATCAGCACGACCTCGAGCGACTCCAGCGCATAGACGGTGCCGTAGGGCGCCTTGCGGTTGACGAACATGAATTTCTTGGGGGCGCTCACGGATGCTCCGTCAATCGCCGAAGACGACCAGGCGGTCGGTCTGGATGCCGGTTTCGACCAGTTGCCCCAGCCCCGAGATGCGGAAGCCCGGCGCGAGGTTCTCGTCCTTGATGCCGCGCCGCAGCGCCGCCGCGACGCAGACGACGAGGTCGACGCCGTGCTCCTGCGCGAGCTTCGACCAGCGGACGACGATGTTGCGGTCGTCCTGCGGCGGCTCGGTCAGCCGGGTCGAGTTGTTGACGCCGTCGTGATAGAAGAACACGCGATGGATCTCGTGCCCCTTCGCGAGCGCCGCCTTGCAGAACAGGTAAGCCGAATCGCTTGCCTGGTGCTGGTAGGGCCCTTCGTTGACCAGGATGCCGAACTTCATGTCAGTCGCGCCGGGCCGCCCCAAGCGACTGACTCGCCCCCCTGGGGGAGGCGAACGTAGTGAGCTTCGGGGGTAGTTTCATGTCAGTCGCGCCGGGCCGCCCCAAGCGACTGACTCGCCCCCTTGGGGGGGGCGAACGTAGTGAGCTTCGGGGGCAGTTTCATGCTAGAAACGGATGTGGGTCGACGCGTTGAGGTTCGCCCGCGCGCCGCGCCAGTCGTCGATCAGGTACTTGGTGAACGGCAACTCGGTCTTCTCGAAGAAGCGCGGCCAGCCGATGCGCTCGACCCAGTCGGACAGGCGCTCCCACGGCCGCGCGTCGGCCTTGTACGCGTAGAGGATCCGCTTCACCGCCTCCGACACCTCGGGCCAGCGCGGCGGGTTGTTCGGCAGGCCGGCCGCGACCATCTTCATGAACGTCGGCTTCGCGCGGGCGTTGGAGTTCTTGCCGCCGACCCAGATCGCGAGCTTCGAGTACTCGGGGTCGTTGATCTGCATCGGCGGGCACGGCGGATAGCAGGCGCCGCAGCACATGCACTTCTTCTCGTCGATCTCGAGCGACGGCTTGCCGTTGACCAGCGCCGGACGGATGGCGGCGACCGGGCAGCGCGCGACCACCGCCGGACGCTCGCAGACGTTCGCGACGAGGTCGTGGTTGATGACCGGCGGCTTCGTGTGCTGGACGATGATCGCGATGTCGGCCTGGCCGCCGCAGTTGATCTCGCAGCAGGACGTCGACAGATGCACGCGGTTGGGCATCTCCTCGCGCCGGAACTCGTCGTAGAGGTCGTCCATCAGCGCCTTCACGACGCCCGAAGCGTCGGTGCCGGGGATGTCGCAGTGCAGCCAGCCCTGCGTGTGCGCGATCATCGACACCGAGTTGCCGGTGCCGCCGACGGGAAAGCCGCTGGTCTCGAGCTCGGCAATCAGGGGGGCGACCTTCGCCTCGGACGACACCATGAACTCGATGTTCGAACGGATCGTGAAGCGGACGTGGCCCTCGGCGTACTGGTCGGCGATGTCGCACAGCTTGCGGATGGTGTAGACGTCCATCTGCCGCTGGGTGCCGGCGCGCACCGTCCACACTTCGTCGCCGCCGTGCGCGACGTGGTGGAGCACCCCCGGCCGCGGCCGGTCGTGATAGCGCCAGTTGCCGCGGTTCTTCGCGAGCAGCGGGTGCAGGAATTGCCCTTCGTCGGGGACGCCGCTCTCGGTCGCCCTTCGCATCTGCGGTTGAGCCATCGTGGGACTCCTCAGGCCGCCTGCTTTGCGGCGTTGATCTTGGCCACTTCGTCGTCCCAGCCGTCCGTGCGCACGTACGGATTGGTGCGGGGCGCCGCCACCATGTTCGAATCGATCGGGATCTCGAGCGCCTCGAGGAAATTGACGATGCCGATGCGCTCGATCATCTCGCCGGTGCGCTCGTGCTCGAGCGCGTTCTCGGCGAAGAAGTCGATGATCTTCTGGCCGAGCTCGACCAGCTTCTCGCGGTCCTCGTCCGTTTCGAGCTTCATGAACGGGATCACGACCGTGCCCATCAGGTCGCCGATCTTCAGCGTGCGCTTGCCGCCGACCAGGACTGTCGCGCCCTTGTCCTTGCCCGGCGCGAGCGCACCGGTCATGACGTTGATGCAGTGCATGCAGCGGACGCAGTCGCGGTTGTCGATCGCGAGGCCGTGCGTCTCCGATAGCGCCACCGTCGACACCGTCGGGCCGGGCTTGAGATCCTTCAATTCCTTCAGCTGGATCGTCCTGGTCGGGCAGCGGGCGATGACGTCGTTGACCAGTTCGTTCATGCCGTGCTTCGCGAACCACTTCTTCGCCAGGTCCTCGTCCGTGCGGATGTTGTCGCGCCAGGTGCCGATCACCGCCATGTCCGCGCGCTGGATGGAGTTCATGCAATCGTTCGGACAGCCCGAGAACTTGAACTTGAACTTGTACGGCAGCGAAGGACGATGGATGTCGTCGAGGAAGCTGTTGATGACCGTGCGGTGCGCGCTGGCCTCGTCGTAGCACGATTGCTCGCAGCGCGTGGCGCCGACGCAGGACATCGACGTGCGCACCGCCGGGCCGGCGCCGCCGAGATCGAACCCCAGCTCGTTGATCGCGTCGAAGGCCGGCTGCACGTTGGCGCTGGTGACGCCCTGGAACATGATGTCGCCGGACTGGCCGTGAAACGCGATGAGGCCGGAACCGTGCTCCTCCCAGATGTCGGCCATCTTGCGCAGCACGTCCGTGTTGTAGTGCATTCCCGCCGGCGGCATCACCCGCAGCGTGTGGAACTCCGCGGCGTCGGGAAACAGCGGCTTGTTGTCGGTGTCCTTCGCCTCGGTGAAGCGCGGGATCACGCCGCCGCCGTAGCCGAACACGCCGACCGTGCCGCCTTTCCAGTACCCCTTGCGCGTCTTGTAGGAGTGCTCGAGCTGACCCATCAGGTCGACCATGTAGTCCTTGTCCTTCGCCAGCCGCTTCAATCCGGTGACGAAACTGGGCCAGGGGCCGCTCTCGAGCTGGTCGAGCATGGGAGTGGGACGCATCTCTTTCGCCATGACAGCTTTCTCCTCGCGCATGCGGTGAACGAAACAGGCGATCACCCTGTCTGCGCCGCAAAAGGGTTGGACGCATACATTGTGACGGGCGCCGGGCCGGTTCGTGTTGACGGCGCACAAGGGTGCGATGCTACAGGCGCCCCGTCCTCCCCGCCATCACTCTGCCCGGCTACCTTGAATAAGCCGGATAGCGGGGAACCGGAATCACCCAAATGGAGTACCTGCCCATAACCCCCATTGGCTATGGACGCGCAGGACGCCGGAATCGCCCAATACGGCCTCCGCCCGGTGGCTTTCGGCGGGCCGCGCCGAGGCGCACACTCGCATATTGCGACAATGCCTGTCCACCGGGCCCCGACGAGCATGCCATGCCGAAAATCACCAGCCTGACGCGGTTCCAGGTGCCGCTGGGCGGGCAGGACATCGAACTGCAGGAAGTCGTCCACGATGCAGGAGGGATGCATCTGCTGCGCGTGCGCATCAGGGAGAAGAGCCGGTTCACGATCTTCGACGTCGATCCCCTCACGGCGCGGCGCTGGGCCGACGCGATGCGGCGCTGGAGTGACGGCCAGCCGACTGGCGCGGATCCGGGCGGGCGGGTGGGTGGATGAACGGCCCCCACGCTCACTTCGTTCGCTGCCCCCCGGGGGGGCGCACAGCGCCCTTCGGGCGGCCGGGCGGGCGCTGACAGCCCCCATGGAGCACGGCGGGCCGATGATCGATGTGGTGTTCGACGTCGCCGGGACGACCCTCCCGGCCGAACACGCGTTCGCGCTGTGGCGCGCAACCTTGCCGTGGCTGCCGTGGCTGGAAGGCGAGCCTGGCGCCGGGATCCATCGGCTCCGCACCGCGCCGACGGGTTACGGTGTGGCGCTTCTGGCCAGACGCGCCAAGCTCGCGTTGCGAGTGCCGGTCCGGAGGACCAGCGACACCCTGGCGCTGTCGAACAGGACACTCGACGTCGGTGGCTGCCCGCTTGCTGTCGGTGCCGGGGTGGCCCGGCCGCTGCGACCCTGGGCGACGCTGCATGCGCAGCTGGTGGCCGCGGCCACGGGGGACGAAGCGGCGTTTCAGGACGAAGTTGCGGCATCGCTGCGAGCGCAGGGTCTGGCCTGCCAGTTCATCACGGGCCGCCGCCGGACCGTGGCGGCGGGAACGCGGAACATCATTGGATTCAGCGTCGTATTGCATGGATTGGCGCCCGAGGGGTCGCTCAGGATGCAGTCCGAGGGCATGGGTGGCGAGCGAGGGCTGGGCTGCGGGATCTTCGTTCCCTACAAGTCGATCGCCGCCGTCGCCTGACGCCTTCGGAGGCGTGAGGCAGGAATTCCGGCCGGTTTGCCGGGCACAAGGAGGAACGCGATGGGGTACCTGGTTCAAGGAGTCGAGCTCGAAACCGACGCCGACGGCTATCTGCTGGAGGCCAACTTCACCGACGAGGCCGCCGAGGCCATTGCGGCGGTCGAAGGCATCGCGCTCACCCCCGAACATTGGGAGGTGATCCGGTTTCTTCGCGACGAGTATCAGGAGAACGGTCACACGCCGAATTTCCGGAATATGCTCAAGGGTTTCCAGGCGATCCGTCCGGAGGCCGACAGCAAGTTCCTGTACGACCTCTTTCCGCTGGGCCCGGCGAAGCAGGGTGCCCGAATGGCCGGCCTGCCGCAGCCGTTCGGCAAGGGGGGATACTGACGAACGGCGCCCACCTTCGGTTGCGCAGGATGACGAAAGGGAAGCAGGAATGACCGACGACACCAGCGTCAGGGCGGACGTGACGCTCGACCTCACCGGCCTGAGCTGCCCCGGCCCCCTGATCGGCGCGAAACGCCTGATCGACGACATGGCGCCCGGCCAGGTGCTGCTGCTGCTCTCGGATTGCCCCGGCACGCCGGACGATCTTTTCGCATGGATCAAGTTCACGGACAACCACATCGTGAAGACCGAGCGGCGGCCGGGCGGCGGGCACGGCTTCTTCATACGCAAAGGGCGAACGCGCGCGCTGGTCGCGAATGCGACGCTCGACCTGCGCGGCACCGTGTGCCCCGGTCCGATTGTCGAAGCCAAGAAGCTCCTGAACGGCATGCGCGCCGGCGAGACGCTGAAGCTCGTCAGCAACTGTCCGGGCATCAGCGCGGACGTCACGGACTGGGTGCGCGCGACGGGGCTCACGCTCCTCGCGTCCGAAGAGACCGGGCCGGGCGAATTCGAGTTCCATATCGGAAAATGAGCGCAACGGACCGGCCTCGATTTTCGGCCTGCGCTTGGTCCGACGGCTTGCCCGCGCTGTCCGATTATCGAGCCTGACTGCCTCCTTCTCCTTTCTCCATGCGCGTCAAGAGCCAATGGTTCAAGTCCGAAACGCCGAAGAGCGCGACGGAGATCGCGGGCGCCGCCGCGTTCATCGTGTTCCGGATCGCGCAAAATTCCCTGAAGAACATGCGCAACGCCCGCTTCGAGCTGCCGGCGGGTGCGACGTACTTCGCGTTCCTTGCCGAGTTTCTCGCCTTCCTCACGCTCGTCGCCGACCGGATCGCGCATGGCCGCGGTGACGAGGCGTGGCGGATGGAGTTCACCACGGCGCTGGCGAATCGCGTCGGCGCATTCCTTGCCGACAACGAGTCGAGCCTGCTGGGCGTGGACACGCCGGAGGAGGTCAAGCGGCGTTTCGTCGCGCTGGTCAACGAGCGGTCGGCCGACTACTCCGATTGCCGCTGGAGCGACGCCGGCCCCGATTACGCGTTTCTGCGCTGCCTCGGCCATCGCGTCGCGGAAGTCATGGCCGGGCACGAATGGACGTGGGCGGTGACGCAGGTGATCGACAGCGAAGCCCCGGAGGCTACCGAAACCTTGCAGCGGGCGATGACGGGCCTGCTGGACGACGCGCCGCGACCTCCGCGCCGCGGATCCGCGACCCGGGGCGAGTGAGATGAACGGCCCCCACGCTCACTGCGTTCGCTGCCCCCCGCGGGGCAGTCAGTGCCCTTCGGGCGGCCGGGCGGGCACTGAGATGATCGCGGCGTTGCAGCGCGTTGCGCGGACGGCCAGCCCGTTCGATCCCGACAACGATCTCGGCTACCGGCGACTGGCGCGAGGAGAAGCTCGCCCGCTATCCGGCGAGCCTGTCCGCGCTCACGGTGGAGATCCGCGACCCGCGCGCATTGACCGCCGCCGAGCGGGACGCGCTCGTCGCCGCGATCCGGCGCGCCGGCCTGGTCGTGTACGCCTGCGGGATCCATGCTGCCGAACCGGACCTCCCGCGCGCGCTCGGCCGGCAACTCGGCCTCGCCCGGCTCGACCGCAACTTCCTCGCCGACGACGACGGGGTGAGCCGGGTGACGGTCGCCGGCGAGAAGAGGCCCGGCGAGTTCATCCCCTACACGAACCGGCCGATCGGCTGGCACACCGACGGCTACTACAATCCGCCTGAGCGACGCATTCGCGCCATGCTGCTGCATTGCGTCCGGCGCGCCGCGGCAGGCGGCGAGAACACGCTGCTCGACCACGAGATCGCCTACCTGCGGCTGCGCGACGAGGATCCCGCGCATGTGCGCGCGCTGATGCTGCCCGACGCATTGACGATCCCCGCCCGCGAGGACGACGACGGCGTCGCGCGACCGGCCGAGACCGGTCCGGTGTTCGCGATCGAACCGGAGAGCGGAGCGCTGCACATGCGTTACACCGCGCGGACGAAGAGCATCGAGTGGAAGCGCGACACCGCGGTCGGGGCCGCCGTGGCCGCGCTCGCGCGCGTGCTCGCCACGCCTTCGCCGCACCATCACCGCCTCACTCTGCAGCCGGGGATGGGCATCGTCTGCAACAACGTGTTGCACGAGCGCGCCGGATTCGTCGACGATGCCGCGGCACCGCGTCTGCTCTATCGCGCGCGCTATTGCGAGCGCGTCGCGGGCACGTGAACGGCGCCTGCGCGGAAGCGATGCATGACGCAATGGCTCTCCCTTTCCCGCGCCGCGCGCCTCGTCGGGGTCGCGCGCGGCGTGCTGCAGAAGGAGATCCGCGAAGGTCGCCTCGCGACTTCCGACGGATTGATCTCGACGGCGAGCCTCGGCACCCTGTACCCGGATTTCAGCCTCGAGCAATCCGGTGCGTTCGAGCGCGTCGCCCGGCTCAAGGAGGAGGCGTTCGGTCGGCGCGTGCAGGAGCGCGTGCTGCCGAGCCAGTCGGTGCTGGCGCAGCGGCTCTTCGCGCAGAGCCAGGAGCTCGCCGACACCCGCCGGCACCTGCAGCGCTATCACGAGCTCGTCGTCGACGACGCAGCGCCGCATCGATGAGCTTGCCGCCGCGACGCTCCGATGCCGGCCTCGCGCAGCTCTCCGCCGCGCTCGAGCGCGGCCTCGCCGAAGTTCTCGCCTCCGAAACGGCCGACGCCCTCTCGATCATGGACGACATGCTGAATATCGTATCGGCCCACGTCACGCTGCGCCCGAGCGGCCACGAGTTCTTCGTGGACGGGCGCGACTCGCTGCTGCAGGCCGGCCTGAAGGCCGGTCTCAAGCTCAACTACGGCTGCGGCAACGGCACCTGCGGGCTGTGCAAGGCGCGCGTCGTTTCCGGCGAGGTCGTGCGGACGATGCCGTCCGATTACCCGCTGTCCGAGGCGGAGCGGCTGCAGGGCTACACGCTGCTGTGCGCGCATTCGGCGGGATCGAGCGAGATCGCGATCGAGACGCTCGAGGCGATGGGCCCGGGCGAGATTCCCGAACAGGAGATCGGCGTGCGCATCCGCGGCGTCACGGCGCTCGCGCCGGACACGCGCTTGCTGCACCTGCAGACCGCGCGCAACGGCCGGCTGCGCTTCCTCGCCGGCCAGAGCGTCACGCTGTTCGGCGGCGCGGGCGGCCGGGACGCGCAGGGCGTCTACCCGATCGCCAGCTGTCCCTGCGACGACCGCAACCTGCACTTCCACGTCGGCCGCGACGACGGCGACGCGTTCGCGCAGATGCTGTTCGACGGCGCGTTGAAGGCGGGTGATCCCCTGACCGTCTGGGGCCCGGTCGGTGAGTTCGTGCTGGCGGACACCGGCCGCCCGCTCGCCTTCGTCGCCTGCGACACCGGGTTCGCGCCGATCAAGAGCCTGATCGAGCACGCGATGGCCGTCGACGCGGTCGAGTCGTTCTCCCTCGACTGGCTTGCCACGCGCCCCGACGGACACTACCTCGCGAACCAGTGCCGCGCCTGGGCTGCCGCCTTCGATCTGTTCCGCTATGCGCCGCACGTGGACCCGGATCCTGCCGCCGGCGCCCGGCGCGTGGTCGGCGCGATGTCGGCGACGACGCCCCTCGCCGGTTCCGACGTCTATGTCGCCGGACCGGCTGCGTTCGTGGCCGCGCTCGACGAAGCGCTTCGGGCAGAGGGGCTGCCCGCGGCACAACTGCACTCGCTGGTGCTTTGAGAACGGCGACATGAGCGAGCACCGGAACATCCCCATCGCGCCCGCTGCCGCCGGCGACTGCGCCGGTGCGGAGCCGTTCGCGCTGATGGTGCTGGGCGACGCGATGGCGCCGGAGTTCGTCGAAGGCGAGATCATCGTCGTCGAGCCCGAGGGGCACGCGACGGACGGCGCCTTCGTCGTGGCCGCGATCGAGGGTGGCTGGACGATGCGGCAGCTCGTCCGCTGCGACTCCGGCTGGCAGCTCCGTGCGCTGAACCCGGCCTACGCGGCCACCGCGCTCGCCGATCTCGCCGCGGTGCGCGGCGTGGTCATCCAGAAGAGCAGGCCGGGGCGCCGGCGCTCGGTCAAGCGCTACGTGGACTGACGAGCCGAAGACAGCCACCGGAGGAAGCCGTGCCCTATTACATCTATCGCATCTTCGCGCCGCGCCGCCTCGAGAAGGTGACCGGCAAACAGTCGTTCGGCGAGGCATCGGCCGAGGCGAAGACCCTTCGCGCGAGCCCCGATCTTCCCGTTGGCTGCACGATCAGGGTCGTCTTCGCCGCGGACGAAACCGAGGCCGAGCAACTGCTTTCGCAGGCCCGCGCGAAGGCGCCCGGCCTCGATGGCGACGAATGACCGGGGACCGACGATTTCCAGCGCGCGCGGCCGCCGGCGGGGAACGCCGGCGATGAACGCGAGTCTCGACGTGCTGGTCGGCACCGTGCAGGGGAATTGCCGGCTCAGCGACGCGCGCCATGCGCGCAACATGACGATGTGCACCTACCTGCTCGAAATGCGCGAGCAGTATCGCTGGGAGCGCGGCTTCACGCTGGACGCCGCGCTGCCGCGCGGCGAAGTCGGCGCGTGGCTGTCCGAGCGCGAGGCGCAGTGGGACCGCCTCGAGCATGGCGACTACCTGCCGTTGCCGAGCGGTGACACGTTCGTCGATCCCTTTGCCGCCACCACGATCAACGCCACGCTGGTCCCGCGCGGGCTGCTGTACGGCGCCGGCATCGGGCGCTTCGGCAAGCCGCAGTTCTTCCTGGCCGAGCTCGAGCGGGAAGAGTGGAGGGACGGCGCGCATATCCTCGTCGCCGGACGCGAGCTTGCGCGGGACCTGGCACCCGCCCCGGCGGCGCTTCTCGGCGACACGATCCATGTGCGCACCGATGTGCTGCGCCGTCTGCTCTGGGAACGGGCCACGCTGTGGACGCACCGGCGGGCCGGGGGAGCGTTCAAGGCCGTGCTGGATGCCTGTGGCTTCGCCGACCATCCGATGTCCGCGCTGGAGCGGCTGGTCGAGTCCGAAACCGAGACGCTGATCCTGCACGAGCTGGGCGAGCGGGCCGCGGGAGCCTCGCTTTCCCCGGCGTGGGAGCGCATGCTCGGCGGATTCGCGCGCCGCAAGGCCGAGGTCTTCGCGCGTGCGGCGCGCGATCATCTGGCTGATTGCACGGTCACGCTGCCCGCGCTGCTGGCGCGAGACGCATCGTCGTCGATCCATTTCTGGTTCGCAGGGCTCGACAGCCTGCGTGGCGAGCTCTTTCCGCGGGCACGCGGGGCTTACGATCTCTGGCGGCGCGGCGACGGCGGTCGTGCGCTGGTCGCAGCCACGGCGGCTGGCGCCGTGCATTGGCGGCGCGTCTGCGACGCGGTGCTCGCGCTTGCCGATGGTGCCGACGGCGATGCGGAGCGCGCGATCGAAGCGTTGGCCGCCGCCGGCGACACGCGGCTCTGATGTCGCGGACGAGTCACAATCCGCAGGCCCCCCGAACGCCGAGGGTCACTGGCGGCAGGAAACGATTTCCCGCCGCGGCGAGGATGGATCGCAGCACGCACCTTCAGGAATCTCCATGACAACGATCGCAAGCGACGTCGCCGACGATTATCCCTTGCCCCAACGCAAGGTCCGATGGCTCGGGCTGTTCTTTTTCGTTTTTCTGCACGTCGTCGGAATCGTCGGTACGCCTCTCTACATCTATTACCGCGGCATCACGACACCCGAGCTCGTGCTGTTCTTTTCCCTCTGCGCGGCGACCGGATTTTCGATCACGATGGGCTATCATCGGCTGTTCGCGCATCCGACCTACAAGGCGTCGCCGCTGGTGCGGTTCTTTTTTCTGCTGTTTGGCGCGGCGACGTTCGAGGAGTCGGCGCTGAAATGGGCGTCGCAGCATCGTCAGCACCACCTCTTCACGGATACGGAGCACGATCCCTACGGGGTCAACCGCGGGTTCTGGCATGCCCACATCGGCTGGATCATGTTCTGGCGCCACCGCACCAATTACAACAACGTGAAGGACCTGCGCAGATCCAGGCTCGTGACGCATCAGCATGAGCATCACCCGTGGTGGTCGGTCGGCGGCGGCCTTGTTCTCCCCATGCTCGTTGCCTGGTGGATCGGGCATCCGCTGGGAGGATTCATCATGGCGGTCTGCCTGCGCATCGTCGTCGTCCTGCATTCATCGTTCTTGATCAATTCTCTTGCGCACACCTTCGGCAAGAGGCCTTTCGATTCCTCCCAGTCGGCGCGCGATAACTGGCTGTGCGCTCTGCTCACCAACGGCGAGGGTTTCCACAATTTTCACCATCGTTTCCCGATGGATTACCGCAACGGCTATCGCTGGTATCACTGGGACCCCTCGAAGTGGTGCATCTATCTGCTGTCGAGGCTCGGTCTCGCCCGGGATCTCAAGAGAACATCGGCGCAGAGGATCGCCGCAGCCGCGGCGCATTGACCGGGAGAGGGAGGGAAACCCCCGGCGTGTTTGATCGGCGTCAATCCTGCCCGCGCCTGGTGTAACGATCTGTTTCCGCCGTGCACTTTCGGCGTCGTCGTGCGTTCCAATGAACAGGACCGGAACAGACCGGTTCGTTCGGCCCAGGCCGGAACTTCGACGACGCAAGAAGGAGCACGTGATGAAACGAATGACGATTGCACTGAGCATGTTCGCTGCGGCAGTCGCCGCAACGGCGGCGCTGGCGGGTCCCGGTGGTCCCGGTCCCGGGTATGGACCAGGATCAGGCGCCGGTTGTGTTGAAGGCGCGGCTCCCGGAGGTGGATGCGGCTATGGCCTTGGCGCAGGCATGGGTCCAGGCGCGGGGATGGGGCCTGGCGCAGGGATGGGCCCGGGTCACGGCATGGGCGGGCGCGGATACGGCCAGATGCTGCTGACACCCGAGGAGCGCACGGCGCACATGAACGCAATGCGCAGCCTGAAAACCGTCGAGGAGTGCAATGCGTATTTCGCCGAGCATCAGAAGATGATCGCGGAACGCGCACAGGAAAAGGGCCTCACGCCGCCACCGCAACGCGGCAATGTCTGCGAGCGGATGAAGGCGCGCGGCCTGCTGGGCTGAGCGCAGCCTGGCCGTCCGCAGGATGCGGAGGCGCCCCCTTTGGGGCGCCTTCTGTTCAGGGGGCGCGGACGACTTCAGCCACCAGGGCTCGTGTGCCGCGCAACGAAGCGGCCACCAGGCACCCGTGCTCGGCCTTCTCCATCAGGGCGCGTGCCCTGGCGGCGTCTCCCGATTGCGGGATCTCGAGCGTCGCGTAAGTGGTGTACTCCGTGAACTGCGCCGTGCCGTCGACCTTCTCGAGCTTGCCTTCGACACGGCACGCGATGCCCGTCCACTCGAATCTGGACGCCCTGGCAATGGCTCGGAAAGTGAGAATGAAGCAGTCGGCGATCGACGCGCACAACAGCGTCTCGGGCGACCAGACGTCGCCCGGACCGTCGAACTCGGCAGGAGGCGCCGTCGCGATCGCCGGCAGACGTGGCGACGTCACGCTGACAGGGCCGGTCGGTTGCCCCGCGGCGCTGGCGGCATACAGGTGGGGATAGGGATGCACGGGATTCCCCCTATTCCAGCCTGTCCGTGAGCACCGGGTCCGTGTTCCACGCGATGCACGCGTCCTTGCCCCAGTCGCCGGTCATCGGGACAGGTGCGGCAAGTGCCGGCGCGGCGAGTTCGACTGCGACCAGCGCGGCGGTTATCGATTTCTTGCGCATCTGCTTTCTCCTTCGTGGACTTGACGGAGGGACGGCGACCTGCAGCGCCGATCCCCAAGAAAAACGCGGCGGGAACGATTGCGCCCGCCGCGTGGTTGTTTCCATGTTCCCCGGCCTGCGGGGCAGCCTCGGTCAGAACTTGCGCGAGTACGCGAGGCCCAGCAGGTACTGCTTCATGCCGATGGTTTCCGTCGTCGTCGGCGGCGCGCCGAAGCCGACGAAGAGGCTCGGTCCGGTCACCTCGTTATGCTGTGCAAACATGAACGAACCGGTGACCTCGGACTGCCGGTCGATCCGGTAGGTCGTGCCCAGCGACCACTGATCCTGCACGACGCCCGGCGCGATGATGTTGAACGTGACGTCCTGCGGCCCGATCGGGTTCTGCGTGTGGTTGTAGCCCGCGCGCAGCGTCCAGCTGTCGTTCAGCATGTACTGGGCGCCGACCTTGAACACATTGACGTTCTGCCAGCCGAAGCCGGCGCCGTTGCTGCCGCCCAGGCACGCATCCGCCTGGCCCTGCACGCAGTTGAAGATCAGCGAGCCCGGATTGTTCACCGACCGCGCGTCGTCGTACCAGATGCGCTCGAAATCGAACGCGAGCAGCCATTGGGCTGTCGGCCTGACCGCGATGCCGGCGGTGAAGCTCGACGGGATGTCGAAGCCGCCGCCCTGCGCGAAGATTCCCTTGTAGTCGTCGAATTTGCCGTTGACCTTGCTCGCATACGCGACGCCGACCGCGATCGCATCGGTCAACTGGCCCATGTATCCGACGCGCACGCCCAGGCCCCAGGAACTGTCGGTGCCGTTGTTGGTGACGTCGCCGGGGCTGGTGGAAAACATCGGGTTGTCGAACGCCTGCATGCCCTTCAGCTTGAACATCTGGTACGCGATGACGGGCGCGATGCCGACCGAGTGCCCTTTCGTGAATTCCCAGGACGCGTACGGTGCGATCATCAGCTGCGACATGTTGACGCCGAGCGCGCCGCTGCCGCAGAGCAGGTTGTAGGGCGCGCCCTGGCCCTGACGGAAGGCGCCGCAGGCGCTCTGCACGGAGATCTGGCCGCCGGGATAATCGGTGTTCATTCCCCCGTTGCCGTAAACGGACACGCCGAACGCGAGGTCGGGCCGGTATTTCCAGTTGATGCCGAACTCGGGGATGAAGAAGCTGCGGCTCTCGCTGCCCACGGCGCCGTCGATGCCGGCCGGTCCCGATCCGGTGCGCGAGGCTTCGCGGAGCGGCTGAAACCAGGCGACGCCGAACTGCCACTCGTTGCCGAGAAACGACATCGCGCCCGGGTTCACCGCGCCGCCGAACGGCTCCTGCGCGACGGCGACGGCCGCGCCGCCCATCCCGTTCGCTTTCATGCCGTAACCGTTGGAAAAGTAGCCATCGGTCGCCTGCGCCGCCATCGGCGCAGCGGCGATGAGCGCCAGGATCAGCCTTGTTTTCATCTCAGTTCCCTTTTTAAGTGGTCGTTCCGATCCCGGGCGTCGTCCAATCGCCGGGGCAAAGTCTCAAATGAACAGGCTGACGTCGGCGTCCTTGGCCATCGGCAGGAACGTGGCGGCGCCGACGTAATCCTTGACCTCGGGGATGAAATCGGAGTGCTTGTAACCGAAGAGATCGACGGTCATCTGGCACGCGATCAGGTTCACACCGGCTTCGATGCAGAGGCTGCGCAGCTCGCCAAGGTCGGCCACGCCGCTCTTCTTGATCGTCTTCTTCATCATCTTCGTGGCGAAGGCCTCGTAGGTCGGTATCATCGACTGCACGGCGTTCGGGATGTTCCACTGGATCGACTTGAACCAGGCGGGACCCATCGGCATCTTCATCGGCATCGCCGGATTGCCGAGCGGGCTGACCTTCAGCTTCTTCAGATCCTTCTTCAGCAGCTCGAGGCCGTAGAACGTGAAAAACATCGACACGTCCCAGCCGAGCGCCGCCGCGGTCGACGCCAGGATGAACGGCGGATAGCCCCAATCGAGGGTGCCCTTGGTGGCGATGATCGTCATCGACGGTGTTTTCGCCGCCTTCAGCTCGGCGAGCTTCGCCTCCAGTCTTTGGTCGAGCAGCCGGTCGATGCGTTCGCTGATGGCCCGGTCGAGCGCGGCGTCGGTCGCGGTGCCGGAGATCTTTTCGGTGACAGTTTCCATGGAAACTCCTTCGCGTCAGGCGGAATCGGCGCGGATGCGCGCGGTCGGGCTATTTCTTCTTCAGGAAAAACACGTAGGTCTTGTCTTCCTCGGTCGTCGAGAGCAGCGGATTCCCGGTCTGCGTGGCGAACGCCTGCATGTCCTTGATCGAGCCCGGATCGGTCGCGACGACCTTCAGCACCTGACCCGATGTCAGCTCGTTCAACGACTTCTTGGTCTTGAGAATCGGCAACGGGCACGACAGCCCGCGCGCATCCAGCTCTTTGTCGAAATCCACGGTTGAAGCCTCCTCCGTTGCAGGTTTGAAATCGGGGCTGGTTCGGCGAGCCACACCCCCAACGCGCGCCGCCTCGCCGGAGGCCCACCGGCACATTATCCTCCCAGCCTGAAGGCCAGCCTTGCTTCCGGTCAACTTCGGGCGGCGCGTGTTGCGAAAATGCCCACCGGGCCCCCCGCGGGCACGCCGGCATTAGAGGGAGCGGAGATGCTCGACGTCTATAACCGCGACGGGGGATCGACCCACTACCCGGTTGGGGGGGCGCCTGGAGTGAAATGTCCCGCCGGGTCCCGAGGGAAACAGGTCCTAATCGAACGAACGCCGAAAATAGAGCCCCAGTCCGCTGACCGTGCCCGCCTCCGCGCGTAACCGGAGCGAGCGCGTCAGTTCGTATTCGAGCCGGAGCGCATTGGTCGCCACGCTGAGGCCCTGCTCGTAGACGAGCGACAGGCGGTCGGTCAGCCGCTTGCCGACGGCGACGACCTGTCCCTCGGCGCCCGGCGCCCCGGGCTGTGCGCCGCCTTGCGTGGCCGAGGCGCTCCTGAGCGAGATGTCGTCGAGGCCGATCCGCTGCGCGATCGTGGCGGAAACCGGCCGGCCATGGGAGCCGAGGAGCACCGCAGAGGCGGCCTGCAACGCCGCGAGGTCCCCGCCCGACGTCCCGTCGAGGGCCTGTCCCAGCACCAGCCAGGACAGCTTCTCGCTGTCCGGAACGGGCGGGTTCGACGTGAGCTGGATGACCGGAACCTTCACCGTGCCGGTGATCGTCACTCCGGCCTCGACGGCGAGATTCTTGCGCAGCGCCACGATGTCGAGCCCCGGATTGTCCAGGCGACCGTCGAAGACGAGCCGCCCGCGGTCGATCGCAAGTTGCTGGCCGAACGCGAAATAGGTTCCGCGCACGGTACGGATCGTGCCCCTGCCGAGGAGCCCGCGCGGGCTGGTCGTCACCTGCACGACGCCCGACAGCCCCGTCTCGAGCCCCTCGCCGGAGAACGTGAGCCTGTCGCCAAGGTCGAGTGCCAGGTCGATGGCCAGCGGAACATTCTCGGCGCGCCGCGTCTCGGCACCCGGACGCGGCCGGCCTTTGACGACCACGTCGTCGCCGAGCGTCGCATCGGGCGTCGCGAGATAGACGATGCTGCCTTCGTCGGCGCGCAGCTTGCCGGAAATGGTGATCTTTCCGCCTTCCGCCGTGGCCGTGCCCTCGCCTCCGACAACGAGGCGCAGGTCAGGCCGGTTGAACGCGCGAAACCTTTCGGCGCGCCAGGCAAGTCGCGCGACCGGCCGCTCGCCGCCCGGCGCCAGCCCGGCGATCTCCCCCGACGCGCGGAACGTGCCGGCTCCCGCCCCCAGCACGATTTCGTCGATCACGACGCGCCCATCGGCCGCGCGCGCCGCGAGGCGGCCATCCGTGAAGTGAAGGCCGTATTGGGGCGCGTCGAGGCGCAGACCCTCGCCTTTGAGCGCGCCGGACAGCGCCGCGTTCCCCACGGTTCCGCGGGCGGCGACGTCAAGGTGCGCCCGTCCCGAAACGACCGCGGCGCTGCCGATCCAGGGTTGCAGGACCTGCAGCGACGGAACGTCGCCGGTGAGCGAGAAATCGAGCGGCGCCGCGGGCGAGATGCGTCCGTCCGGCGCATCCGCGACCGTTCCGATGGCGAGCTTCGCGTCGGCCGCGTCGCCCCGTGCCGACCGCAGCGACGCGGTGGCGTCGACGGCGCCGTCGGTGAACCGCGCGACCGCCGCGAGCGTCGTGATGCCTGCGGCAATCCCGGCGTCGGGGGCGCCGCCGCGCGTGAAGAAGAAGTCGCCGGCTTCGCGCCGGATAGTCAGATTGCCGGTCAGGCGCGGCGCCGCCGCGATCGACCATTCGCCGCCCAGCGTGACCGTGGAGCCGAAGGGAAGCGGCGCGCCGGCAAGCCGTGCCGCCGTGCCGAGCGGCACGGCCGTGAAGGTGCCCGAGGTCGTGATCCGGCCGTCGTCCCACGCGAACTCGGCGAGGCGCACGCTGCCGTCGGCCACCGCAAGCTGCGTCGCACCGACCCGAACCCGCGAACGCGCCAGTTGCACCACGGCCGGCGCCGCCAGCCGCAACGCCCAGGGCCCGCGGTTTTCCATTGTGTCGAGCGTGCCGTTCCAGGCAGTCGCCGTCACGCCGGCGGGTCCCTGCATCAGGTCGAGCCCGCCATGGGCGGACCCGTCGAAATCGAAGTCTGCGCCCTTCATCGCCAGTGTCAGAGCATGCTGCGCGAGCGTTCCATTGAGGCCCGCGCGCATCGTGCCGAACGTTGCCGCCGGCGCGACGAAGCCGGTCGCCGTGACGTCGATCCGCAGCGCTCGCGTGAGGAGGTCGTCGCGAGCGTCCGCGGTCGTTCCCGGGGCGACGTTGGCGCGAACGCCGAGCGTGTCGAATGCGATGCCACCGGGAAGCTTCAGACGCTCGCCGCCGGCTTCCAGATCGATGCCGATCTGCGCCGGCGCGCCGGCGATCGTCGCTTTGCCGCGGAGCGCACCCGAAATCGGGCTCGGGAAACCGGCCGGAAACAGCGGCGCCAGCTCGGCCAGATCGGGCGCCTCGAGCACGACGGCGATGCGCTCGGCCGTCTCGCTCGTGGCCCTGAAATTCGACCGGCCGGCGGCGAGATCGAGCGCGAGATCGCGGATGGAGTCGGGCGCGAAGGCGCCGCGCGCCGTGCCCGCCACCGCGACGCCGGCAAGCCGGCTGCCGCGCGCGAGCGCGACGTCCGCGCGCACGCGCCAGGCGGGTTTCAGCGTGCCGGAGGCGACAACGCGGCCATCGAGCGCGCCGGCGGGAAAGGCGCCGTAGCTTGCGGGATCGAGTCGCAGCGCGGTCGCATCGAGCTCGAAGGCGCGCTCGCCGGAAAGCGCGATCCGGCCGCGGCCGGCGAGCTCGCCCTTTCCCGATCGAACGCGGAACCCGTCGACGACGACCGAGCCTTTCGCCACGACCGCGGCGAAATCGAGAGCGACTCCGCCGATGATGGAGCGATCCGCGATGTCGCCGCGGATCCGTTGCTGCTCGCGGTCGAGGTCCGCGACGAGTTTGCCCGACAGGCGCGTCGCGATCAGCGGCGCATAGAGCTGCCGCAGATCGACGTCGCGGACGTCGAGAGTCCACGCTCCGGCGTTGCCGGCGGTGCCGAGCGGAATGCGCCCGTGCCCCGCGAGCGTGCCGCCGCCGGCCAGTGTCGCGGCAATCGAATCGAGGGCGAGCGCATCGTCGCGCCAGGCGAAGCGGGCGGCCAGGGTGCGCAGGGGGATGCGGCCGCCGTCGATGCTGCCGGGCGTGGCGTTGACCGCGTCGATCGCGCCGGCAATCGCACCATCCGCGGGACGGGCCTCCAAGGCGAGCGTCAGCTCGGTCGCCGGCAACGTCGCATTCCACGCGGCGAGGTCGATGCCGCTCGCGTCGAGCGCCGCTTCGAGCAATGGAGCCGCGGCAAGCGGCGCGAGCGACGCGCGCCCGCGGAAACGGGCGGCGCCCACCTTGCCGCTGCCGTCGAGAGTGAGCGCGGCAAGCGACCCGCCGAGTACGACGCCGGCATCGGCACCCGCGAGCGCGGCATCGCCTTTCCCCTCGATACGTCCGGCGATCGGAAACGGCGCGTCGGCGCCGATGGTCGCGTTGCCCGTGATCGCACCCATCGCCGCGACGAAACTGACATCCGAAACCTGATGCCCCGTCGCGCCGCCGGCGTAGCCGAACGCGAGGCCGCGAATGGCGCCCCGGTTCGTGCCGACGCGCCAGTCGATCTCCCCGACGCCGATGTGCTCGATCCTGACCTCGATCGGCAAGGCCATGGTTCGCGGCAGCGGAACATCCCCCGCGCCCGCGTTCATTGCGAGCGTGAGGCGCTGCGCGCCGAGTCCGCGCACGACGATGCCACGGGACAGGAGCGCGGTCGGACTCCAGCTGAGCGCGACCTCGTCCGCGCTCAGCTGGGTGTCGGGTCCGCGCCACGCCACGCGCCGGATGCGCACGGTGTCGAACAGCGAGCCTGCCGCCCCGTCGATCTCGAGCGCGCCACCGCTGCGCATGACGAGTTCGCGCGACACGAAGTCGAGGCCGGCCTGTCCGGAGAGAAACGCATAGCCCGCGGCCACCAGCGCGACCAGCAGCGCCGCGGCGGCGAAGAGCGCACGCGCGATCCATCGGCGCGAAGCCGGCGCCGATGTCGCGTCTCGCGATGTCGCGTGCGGTTCAGGCATCGGTTCGAGTGTGAGGTTCGTGACGGCGCGACGCTAGAACGTCAGGCCAACCGAGAAGTGAACGCGCACCGTGTGCGCGTCGTGGCCGTAGGCGACGTCGAGGCGGAACGGGCCGAGCGGCGTGCGCACGCGCCCGCCGACGCCGTAGCCGAGCGCGAGGCGGGCGCCGGACAGCGAATCGACGGCGTTGCCCGCATCGATGAACACGGCGAGCCCCCACAATTCATCCACCCAGTGGATGGCGTCGACGCTCGCCACACCGTAGTAGCGGCCGGGGACGATGGCGGTGCCGTCCGTCACGCCGAGGCTTTCGAAATCATAGCCGCGCACCGTCGTGGCGCCGCCGGTCCGGAACAGGAGTTTCGACGGGACGCCGTCGCGGCTGCCGGCGAGCACCGCACCGCCTTCGGCGCGTACGTCGAGCTGGTTCGACCGGCCGAAAGGCAGCCACCACGCGAAGCGGCCGCGCAGACGGCCGAAGGTGCGCGTGGAAACGCCGGGGATGCCGGCGCCGGCGAACGCGCTCGCCATCCAGCCCGTGGCGGGCGCGACGAGGTCGTCGACGCGACGCCAGTGCCGCTCGTATTCCGCGTAGAGAGCGTTCGCGGTCTGCGTCGAGCCTCCTGCGGGCATCTGCTCATCGAGATAGTACGTCGCGGAGAGCGCAGTTTCGTCGCGCTCTTCGATCGTGTGCCAGCGCGTGCCCACCGCGGCCGTCCGCGTGACGAGGTCTTCGATATCGGTGCGCTCGTATCCGCCGCCGAACGTCGCGATCCAGCCGGAGCCGTTGGGCGGGCGCGTGAGGCGGACCGTTCCCGACTGGGTCCTGGTTTCCACCCGGCCGTCGGCCAGCAGCTGCAGCCCGTCGCCGTCGAAGTTCACGTCGCGGTAGCTGGCGTTCGCGCGCCACTTCACGTCGGTCGAATAGCCGACCCCGCCCTCGAATCGCTTCGTGCGGCCCTCGATCACCGCGATGTCCACCGTCGCGTCTTCGGGGTGCGTGGTGTCGGGATCGATCTTCGCCTGCACGCTCGCGAAATAGCCCGATGCATTGAGGCGCCGCACGTATTGATTCAAGGCCACGGCGCTGTAGGGTTCGCCGGGCGCGATGGTGCTGAAATTGCGCACGAGCGATGCGTCGTATTTGGCGAGCCCCGTGATGTCGAAGCTGCCGAACCGGAACGCCGGTCCGCTGGCGAGCTCGACGACGAGGTCGGCGCTCCTGGATTCGGGATCGATCAGGGCCTCGCTGCGCTCGATGCGGGCGGCCGCATAGACGGTGCCGGCGAGCGCCGCGAGCGCGCGTTCCTTGGCGATCGTCCACGCGGACTGCCGGAAGACCTCGCCTTCGGCGAGGCTCCAGTCGCGGGTGAGCCCGGCGATCACGCCCTTCGCGCCCGGCTCGTCGGTCGCAGCGGGGCCGGTCACGGCGATGCGCACCGAGGCCACGCGCGTCGCGGCGCCGGGATCCACCTTGAGCGTCACTGCCACGGGGTCCGCGTTGCGATCGACACTGACGTCGACCTGGGCCGAGAAATAGCCCACGGCGGCCGCGGCGTTGCGCGTTTCTTCGACTGCCTCCAGCGCCAGGCGATCGAGGAGTTCGACGGTCATTTCCGCGTAGTCCTGCCAGCGCACGAGGCCGACATCGCGCTCCAGCGTCTGCTTCAGCGGCGAGGGTGCGACGACCTCGACGCGGTAGGCAAGCGCCGGTGGCGAGCCGGTGGCCTCGGTCGGAGGAGGCAGCGGCACGGGATCGGCCGCGATCGCGTCAGCCGCGAACGGGCACGTCAGGGCGACCGACAGCGCGAACAACCAGCGGACAGGCGACTTCGGGAGGATTGCGCGAGACACAGCCGCGATTATCCCCGATTGCGGATCCGCGACGGTCGAATGCGCCCGCGTGCGGTTCCGCGTTCCGCGCATCGCTGCTCCGCCATCCGGGTTCGACGGGGCGCGGCGGCAGCTCCGGATGCCGGGTTGCGGGGAGGTCGGGAACTGCGCGGCGCGGCCAGTCGAGATTCCAGTCGACGCCCGGCGGATCGCCGAATCCCCACAGCATGATGCCGGTGCGCGTGACGCCGCTTGCGTCCTGCCGGATCGAGCAGGCGCCCGCACACAGCACCGTCAGCGCGATGAGGGCAGCGCGCGCCGCGTCGCGCGTCGTCGAATCGCGCGCCGCGCCGGGCATCGTGTCAGTACCGGTGCGAAAGCGTCAGTCCGATCAGCGGCGCGGTCGAATAATCGTCCCTGCCGACCGTCGTGCCGTTGGCATCCTCCACCTTCAGGCGGCCCGCCAGCGCAACGCCTGCATAGAAATCGACCCTGGTCTGCGGGCCGAAGTTGCGCGCCACGCGCGCGAACAGCGGGAAGAGCCGGTTCTCGCCGATTCCGCCGGGCGCCACGCCGGTGTCATCCAGTCGGTAACGCGTGGACCGTTTCGCGCCCCCGATGGCGAACTCCCAATGGTCGTCGGGCGCATAGGTCAGTTCGAGGCCCGCGCCGCCCGCGGGACCCGCGGGGAACGGGTTGCCGAGCCGCCACCGGTCGTCGATCTGCCAGTTCACGATGAAGAACGGAAACACCTTGGTGTCGTCGACCTGCCGGATGATGCCCATGCCCGCACCGACCATCAGGCCCGGCGAGAACGCTTTGGTCGCGACGAGTATCGCGCCGTAGTTCAACGCATCGCTCGTCTTCGCGCCGGATTCGAACGCCCACCCGAAGAGAGGCGAGATGCCGATCTGCAGGCCCGCATCGAATGCGTAGCCGAGATTGGCCGAGATGCTCGGCGCATTGAGATGGCTCCACGGTGCCGCCCCGCCGAACGCGACGGGACGCGAGAATTTCCAGTCCTCGTAGTCGTAGCGCAGACCGAGCCCGGCGGAGACCTGCGGCGTGACCTGGCGCGTGAAGCTGCCACTGGCGATTCCGGCTCCCCAGCGAAATTCGCCGCCGTCGTCGAGATCGGTGTCGAACTGATAGATGCCGGACAGCGACGCTGACGCGCTGACCTCGCCCGGCTGCGGCGTCGCCGCGAGCGAATGCGTCGGCAGCAGGGCGACAGCGAGGGACGCGGTGGCAGCGGCACGGGAAAGGGCACGGCAGGGCATGCGGAACTCCGGTTTCATCGGTAGCGGGTCGGGCGCACGATGTTTCCTGGCGTCTGGACGCGCCGCGATTTTACCTGAACGGCAGGTCCTTCCGCCTCCCGGCGGTTGCCGCGGCCGCGGCACCTTTTCGCGCAACACGACCCGCGGGGAGTGTTCGCGACGTCGTTCCAAGTCTTTGTAAACACGGAATTCAACTGCCGCGGAGGGCCATCCCAATGGCATAAAAGGCGACGCTTGGCGCCAAAGGGCACGATACCGGCATAGAGGCTGTGCTCGACCTACCGTGCGCAGCCGACGGCAGGCTTGCGAGCCTGTCCGGCAGGGTTGGTCGAGCCCGGCTCTTCGCCAGACGAGGGCGCTCGGCCGGTCGGCCATAGAACGATCGTGCGACAAAAGGCTCCGATACGGATCGATATCTCTGGTTTTACATTTAGTTATAGATATAAGCAATTGTTTATTATTAATTAATATATTCAAAACAACACTTTCGTCGAGTTGTCGTCCTGAAACCGAAATCAGTTGACCGCCGGGATTTTGTTCCTTTATAGTGGCGCTGAGTGGTGAAAAGTGGGTGTAAGTGGTGTTTTGCGGGCGCTGTCACTGGAAACGGACAGCGCCTGTTTATAAGTACTCACTATCACTTTGGCCGGCAGGAGCGACGCGGTGGGCGAGCGAGGGGAGGGACCGGCAGGCGGGGCAGCCGTTTTTCGCGGCGTGACCCAGCTCGCCCTCGATGCGAAGGGACGTCTCGCGATACCTGGCAAGCATCGCGCCGCCCTGGCGGGATCCGCGGACAGCCCCGAGCGCACGCTCATCGTCACCGCCGATCCCAGCCGCTGCCTGCTGGTCTATCCGCGCGCGACGTGGGAGCCGATTCAGGCGCGCCTGATGGCGCTTTCGTCGTTCAACGAGCAGATCCGCGGATTGCAGCGGCTGCTCGTCGGTCACGCCGACGAAGTGGACATTGACGGCGCCGGCCGCATCCTGGTCCCGCCGGCGCTGCGCCAGTACGCGGGGCTCGATCACCGCGTCGTGCTCGTCGGCCAAGGCAGCAAGTTCGAGCTGTGGGACGAGGCGAAGTGGCAGCAGGAAACGGCCCGCGCGATCACGTTTCCCGCCGGCGATCTGCCGCCCGAGCTGGACGGCTTCAGTCTTTGATGGGTGGCGTTGAACATGTCCCCGTCCTGCTCGAAGAAGCCGTTGCCGCGCTGGCGGTGCGACCGGACGGCACCTACGTCGACGCCACCTTCGGCCGTGGCGGACACGCGCGCGCGATCCTTGCCCGGCTCGGGCCGGCGGGCCGGCTCTTCGCCTTCGATCGCGACCCCGACGCTGCGGCAAGCGCGCGCGCGATCGACGACGCGCGCTTCGTCTTTCGGTCGTGCTGGTTCTCGCAGCTTGCGGACGAGCTCGCTGCACTCGGCGTCGATCGCGTCGACGGCATCCTTTTCGACCTTGGCATTTCCTCTCCGCAGATCGACGACCCCGCGCGCGGCTTCTCGTTTCGCGCCGACGGCCCGCTCGACATGCGGATGGATCCCGCGCGCGGCGAATCGGCAGGCGCATTCCTGGCGCGCGTGACCGCGCGCGAATTGACGGAGGTGATACGCGACTATGGTGAAGAACGGTTTGCTCAATCGATTGCAGGAGCAATTGTTGCGGCTCGCTCGGTCGCACCCATTGTCGGCACGCGGCAGCTTGCCGCGATCGTGGCCAAAGCCGTCGGCGCGCGCGCGCGGGGTGATCGGAGTCAGGATCCGGCCACGCGGACTTTCCAGGCTCTCCGGATTTTCGTCAATCGCGAGCTCGCGGAGCTCGCGCTGATCCTGCCTCGCGTCGTTCCGATGCTCGCCACCCGGGGCCGGCTCGCCGTCATCAGTTTCCATTCGCTCGAGGACCGGATCGTGAAGCGTTTCCTCGCCTCGGCGTCGCAGCCGTTCGGCGGCGATCCCCGCCTCGCGCGGCTGCCGATCCGGGCCGACGCGCTGCCGCCGGCGCCGATGGCGCTCGTGGGACGCGCGATCCGGCCCTCGGAACGCGAAGTCGGCGCGAATCCCCGCGCCCGCAGCGCCACGCTGCGCGTTGCCGAACGCACAGCGCATCCCGTCCCCGCGGCATCCGGCGCTGCGCCGGGACGATGAGCGGAACATGGTTCGCCTGAATCTGCTGCTGCTGACCGTGCTCGTCGTCTGTGCGCTGTCGCTCGTCACGTCGCGGCATCAGGCGCGAAAGCTCTTCGTCGAGCTGGAGCGCGAGCAGGCGCGCACGCGCGGTTACGAGACGGAATTCGGCCAGTTGCAGCTCGAGCAGTCGACCTGGGCGATGCCGGTGCGCGTGGAGAAGATAGCGCGGGAACAGCTCCGGATGCAGATACCCGGACCGGGGCGCATCGAAGTCGTCACCGACCAGGCGCCGCGATGAGGAGCGTGTCCGCCGCACGGAAGCGGGAGGCGCCGGTGCCGGAACTGCCGCGCTTTCGCGCGCCGGTTGTCTTCGGGATACTGCTCCTGCTGTTCGCGGCGCTGATTGCACGCTCGCTCTACCTGCAGTGGATCGACAACGTGTTCCTGCAGGAACAGGGAAGCTCCCGTCACAGCCGCGAGATCGACGTGCCCGCGCATCGCGGCCGCATCCTGGATCGCACGGGCGAGCCGCTCGCCATTTCGACCCCCGTCAAGTCGATATGGGCGTTCCCCGGCCAGGTCGATGCCTCGCCGGAACAGCTCGCGCTGCTGGCGCAGGCGCTCGAGACGACGCCCCGGGCACTCGCGAAAAAGCTCGCCGGCGGCAACGACTTCGTCTTCCTCGCGAAGCAGATTCCGCCCGAAGTCGCCGATCGGGTCGCGGCGCTGAAGATCAAGGGTGTCCACGACCAGAACGAATACCGGCGGTTCTATCCGGCAGGCGAGATGGCAAGCCACGTCGTCGGGTTCACCGGCGACCGCGACATCGGGCAGGAAGGCATCGAGCTCACGCAGCAGGAATGGCTGGGCGGCAAGCCCGGCAGCCGCCGCGTGATCATCAACCGGCGCGGCGACGTCGTCGAGGACGTCGAGTCGATTCGCGCGCCGCAGGCGGGCCGCGAATTGTCGCTCGCGATCGACGCCCGCCTGCAGTATCTGGCGTTCCGGGAACTGAAGGCGGCCGCGGAGCTGCACAAGGCGAAAGCCGGGGGGCTCGTGATCCTCGATGCGCAGACCGGCGAGATCCTGGCGTTGGCCAACTGGCCCACGTACAACCCGAACGCGCGCAACCGCGTCGCCCGCGAAAAGATGCGCAACCGCGCGCTCACCGACGTCTTCGAGCCCGGCTCGACGCTGAAGCCGTTCACGATTGCCGCGGCGCTCGAGCGCGGTGGCATCCGCCCCGAAACCGTTATCCAGACCGCGCCCGGCCACCTCACGCTCGGGCCGAACACGATCCACGACGCGCATCCCCAGGGTGCGCTGACGGTCGAGCAGGTGATCCAGAAATCGTCGAACGTCGGCGCCGCGAAGATCGCGCTGTCGCTGCCGTCGGCGACGCTGTGGCAGATGCTGTCCGACTCCGGTTTTGGCACGGCGCCGAACACCGGTTTCCCCGGCGAAGTTTCGGGAAGGCTGCGCTCGGCGAAGACCTGGAAGCCCATCGAGCAGGCGACCATGGCCTACGGCCACGGCATCTCGGTGAACCTCGTCCAGCTCGCGCGCGCCTACACGATGTTCTCGAGCGACGGCGAGCTGAAGCCGGTGTCCCTGCTCAAGGGCGGCGGCGTCACGGCCGGCCGGCCGGTGCTCCGGGCCGAAACGGCGCGCGCCGTGCGGCGCATGCTGGAGCTCGCGGTGGGTCCGGGAGGCACGGCGCCGAAGGCGCAGGTGCCCGGCTATCGGGTCGCCGGGAAGACCGGCACCGCGCACAAGCTCGAAGGCCGCGGCTACACGAACAAGTACGTTTCGTCGTTCGTGGGCTTCGCGCCGGTGTCCGCCCCGCGGCTCATTGTCGCGGTAATGATCGACGAGCCGTCGGCCGGCGCGCACTACGGCGGCGAGGTTGCCGCCCCGGTGTTCTCAACGGTGATGGGCGCAGCGCTGCGCATGCTCGGCACGCCGCTGGATGCGGCCGCGGACAACGTGATCCTGCCGCCGGAAGGCAGCGCGGTGCGCGAGGAAACGTGATCGCCGCCGCGCTCGCCCCCGATTTCGACGCCGTGGCGCTTCTCGCCCGGTTGTCGCTGCAGCCGCGCCGGATCACGGCCGACAGCCGGCAGGTCCGCGCGGGCGACGCGTTTGCGGCGTACCCGGGACAGCAATCCGACGGCCGCGCGTTCATT
Organism: uncultured beta proteobacterium; assembly: GCA_963700415.1. Lineage (GTDB taxonomy): Bacteria > Pseudomonadota > Gammaproteobacteria > Burkholderiales > Casimicrobiaceae > CAIWHR01. Next base: position 263,038 of record CAVOXS010000007.1, on the reverse strand, counting down.
CCCGACGCCATCGCGCGCGGCGCGGGCTCGGTGCTGTGGGAGGCGCTCTCCTTTCGCTGGGACGCCGCATGGCGAGTCTCCAATGTCGCGGTCGACGATCTCAAGGCGAAGCTCGGCGCGATCGCCCATCAAGTCTACGGCCGTCCGTCGCACTCCCTGTCCGTGATCGGCGTCACCGGAACGAACGGCAAGACGTCATGCGCGCACTGGATCGCGCAATGCCTCGATGCCTGCGGCCGGAAGAGCGGGATTATCGGCACGCTCGGCAACGGGCTCGTTGGCGCGCTCGAGGCCTCGGCGCGCACGACGCCGGACGCCGCAGCAGTGCACGAGATCCTGAAACGGCTGCGCGACGACGGGGCGCAGGCCGTTGCCATGGAGGTCTCGTCGCACGGGCTCGATCAGGGGCGCGTCAACGCGGTCGAATTCGACGTCGCGCTGTTCACGAACCTGACCCGGGATCATCTCGACTATCACGGGACGATGGCGGCCTACGGTGCGGCAAAGGCGACGCTGTTCTCCTGGCCGACGCATCCCGCGTGCGTGCTCAATGCGGACGATCCTTTCGGCCGCAGCCTTGCCGAGGGGGCGCGAGCCCGCGGCCAGCGGGTGCTGACCTACGGACTGGCCAGCGCCGACATCGCAGCGACGCGGGTGGTCAACACGCCGGATGGAATGGCGCTGTCGGTCACGACGCCATGGGGGCGCGGCGAGGTCGCGACGGGCCTCGCGGGCACGTTCAACGCGTCGAATGCGCTGGGCGTCCTGGGCGTCCTCCTCGCGTGCGGCATCGAACTGGAGGCGGCGCTCGCGGCGCTGGCGCGCGTCACGCCGCCGCCTGGCCGCATGCAGCGCCTCGGCGGCGGGCTCGAGCCGCTCGTCGTCATCGACTACGCGCATTCGCCCGACGCGCTGGAACAGGTGCTCACCGCACTGCGCCCCGCGGTCGCCGTTGCCGGCAGGTTGATCTGCGTGTTCGGCTGCGGCGGCGACCGTGATGCCGGCAAGCGGCCGGAAATGGGCCGCGTCGCGGGCAGAGGCGCCGATCGCGTCGTCGTCACCAGCGACAATCCGCGCAGCGAGGACCCGGCCGTGATCGCGGCGGCAATCGCCGCCGGAATTCGCGAAACCGGGCAGCGGAATTATTCCCTCGAGCCCGACCGCGCCGCGGCGATCCGCACGGCGGTGGCGAGCGCGCGGGGCGGCGATGTCGTGCTCGTCGCCGGCAAGGGGCACGAGAACGTCCAGGAGCGCCAGGGCGAGCGCACGCCGTTTTCCGATGCCGCCGTCGCCGCCGCCGCGCTGCGCGAGCGGAGGGACGAAGCCCGGGTCGAGGGGCGCGCATGATGGACACGGCGACCGCGGCGCGCGCGGTGCACGGCCGCATGCTGGGCGCGAACGTGCGCTTTGCGCGCGTGGCCACCGACACGCGCAAGCTCGCGCCGGGCGACCTGTTCGTGGCGATCAAGGGTGAGCGCTTCGACGGGCACGATTTCGTGGGGGCCGCGTTCGAGCGCGGTGCCGCCGCCGCGCTCGTCGCCGCAGACCGCGCCGCCGCGCTCTCCGGCAATCTCGTTGCGGTGCCGGACCCGCTCGCGGCGCTGGGGGCGCTGGCTGCCCACTGGCGGGCCCGCTTCGCGGTTCCGCTCATCGTCGTCGTCGGCAGCAACGGCAAGACGACGGTCAAGGAAATGCTGGCGGCGATCCTGCGGGCGCACTACGGCGAGGCGCAGGTGCTCGCGACCGAAGGCAATCTCAACAACGCGATCGGCCTGCCGCTGACGCTGCTGCGGCTGCGTGCCGAGCACGAGGCGGCGGCGATCGAGCTCGGCATGAACCACCCCGGTGAGACGGCTGAACTCGCGGCCATCGCGCAACCCACGGTGGCCCTGATCAACAATGCGCAGCGCGAGCACCAGGAATTCATGCGGAACATCGCCGAAGTCGCGGCCGAGCATGCCGCGCTCATCGGCGCGCTGCCCGCCGGCGGCACGGCGGTGCTGAATGCCGACGACCCCAGCGTCGATGTCTGGCGTGCCGCCGCGCGCGCGCGCGCCGGCGTGCGCGTGGTCGAGTTCGCGCTCGATCATCCGGCGGCGATCCACCTGCGCGGCGAGTGGGCGCCGGCCGGCGGCCGCATGGCGTTCGCCACGCCTGCCGGCGACGCGGCGGCGCGGTTCGCGGCGCCGGGCCGCCACAACGTGTCCAACGCGCTCGCGGCGGCGGCCGCGGCGCATGCGATCGGCGTTCCGCTCGGCGCCATCGTCCGCGGTCTCGAAGCCTTTCGCCCTGTCGCGGGCCGCCTCGTCGCGCTGCAGTCCGGCACGGGCGCCACGGTGATCGACGACACGTACAACGCGAACCCGGATTCGGTGCGGGTCGCCATCGACGTGCTGAGCGCGGCGCCGCGGCCGCGCTGGCTGGTCCTCGGCGACATGGGCGAGGTGGGCGCGAGCGGCCCGGAGTTTCACCGCGAAGTCGGAGTGCGCGCGCGGGATGCCGGCATCGACCGGCTGCTTACGGTCGGCGTGCTCGCGGCGGAGAGCGCGGCGGCATTCGGCGAGGGCGCGGAGCACTTCGCGGCGGTCGACGCGCTCGCCGCGCACCTTGCCGCGACCGCGCGCGCCGGCACGACCGTGCTCGTCAAGGGCTCGCGGTTCATGCGGATGGAGCGGGTGGTCGCCGCGCTGTGCGCAACGGCGACGGAAGGGGCGCACTGATGCTGCTCTGGCTGACCGAGATGCTGGCGAAGGATGTCCGCGCCTTCAACGTCTTCAGCTACCTCACGCTGCGCGCCGTGCTGGCCTGCATGACGGCGCTCTTCATCTCGTTCATCGTCGGCCCGAGAGTCATCACGTGGCTCACGCGGATGAAGATCGGCCAGGCTGTGCGCAGCGACGGCCCGCAGACGCATCTCGCGAAAGCCGGCACGCCGACCATGGGCGGCGCCCTGATCCTCGTCTCGATCACGGCGACGACGCTCCTCTGGGCCGATCTCGAAAACCGCTTCGTGTGGGTGACGCTGCTGGTGACGGTCGGCTTCGGCGCGATCGGCTGGGTCGACGACTATCGAAAGGTCGTCCACAACAACGCGAAGGGCCTGTCGGCGCGCAAGAAGTTCCTCTGGCAATCGGTGATCGGACTGGTCGCCGCGGTCTACCTCGCGTTCTCGGTCTCGGCGCCGGACAACGCGCGCTTCATCCAGATGTTCTTCGCGTGGATCGGCAGCGGCTTCAACCTCGCGCTGCCGCCCAAGGCCGACCTCATCGTCCCGTTCGTCAAGACGATCTCGTACCCGCTCGGCGTCTGGGGCTTCATCGCGCTCACGTACTTCGTGATCGTGGGGACCAGCAACGCCGTCAATCTGACGGACGGCCTCGACGGCCTCGCGATCATGCCGACCGTGATGATCGGCGCCGCGCTCGGGATTTTCGCCTATGTGAGCGGCAACGCGATCTTCGCCCGGTACCTGCAGTTTCCGTACATCCCGGGCGCCGGCGAACTCGCCGTGATCTGCGGCGCCATGGCGGGCGCCGGGCTGGGCTTCCTCTGGTTCAACGCCTATCCGGCGGAAGTGTTCATGGGCGACGTCGGCGCTCTTGCGCTGGGCGCCGCGCTCGGCACGATCGCCGTGATCGTCCGGCAGGAGATCCTGCTCTTCATCATGGGCGGCGTGTTCGTCGTCGAGACGCTGTCCGTGGTGATCCAGGTCGCCTCGTTCAAGCTCACCGGCAAGCGGGTGTTCCGGATGGCGCCCATCCACCACCACTACGAACTCAAGGGCTGGAAGGAGAACCAGGTCGTCGTCCGCTTCTGGATCATCACGATGCTGCTGGTGCTGTTCGGCCTTTCCACGCTGAAGCTGAGATGAACGACCCCCACGCTCACTTTGTTCGCTGCCCCCCGAGGGGGCGCGCAGCGCCCTTCGGACGGCCGGGCGGGCAGATGAACGACCCCCACGCTCACTTTGTTCGCTGCCCCCCGAGGGGGCGCACAGCGCCCTTCGGCCGGGCGGGCAGAGAACGACCCCCCGCTCACTTTGTTCGCTGCCCCGGGCGGGCGCTGATCATGGACTACACGGGACGCCACGCCGTCGTGCTGGGACTCGGGCTCACCGGGTTCTCGCTCGCTCGCCATCTTGCGGCGCGCGGGGCGATCGTGCGCGTCGCGGACACCAGGACGACGCCGCCGTTCGCCGCCGATCTCGCCGCGGCGCTGCCGGGCATCGAGGTGGCCACCGGAGCGTTCACCGCGCATACGTTCGCCGGCGCCGATCTGATCGCGATCAGTCCCGGCATCGCCAAGGACCAGCCGGCCGATCGCGGCGGCGGTTGCCGGCGGCGTCGAACTCGTCGGCGACATCGAGCTCTTCGCCCGCGCGCTGCCGCCGGAGCAGAAGGTGCTGGCGATCACCGGCTCGAACGGCAAGTCGACCGTGACCGCACTCTCCGGCGCGCTTTGTCGCGCCTCCGGTCTCGCAACCGTCGTCGCCGGCAACATCGGCGACGCCGTGCTGGACATGCTGCCGGCGGGCAACGATTGGAACGACCCCCACGCTCGGTCCGCGCGCTGCCCACCGGCGGGCGCGCAGTCCCCCTCGGGCGGCCGGGCGGGCCCTGGCCGGACGTCTTCGTTCTGGAGCTGTCGAGCTTCCAGCTCGAGACGACCTCCGCGCTTGCGCCGACCGCGGCCACGGTGCTCAACGTCACGGACAATCACCTCGACCGTTACGCCGGAATGGACGAGTACGCCGCCGCCAAGGCGCGCATCTTTCACGGCGGCGGCATCCAGGTGCTCAACCGCGACGATCCGCGTTCGCTCGCGATGGGATCCCGGGACGCGTCGTGCAGACCTTCGGCGCGGCGTGCCGGAGTCGGAGGAGGCCTGGGGCCTCGTCGATCGCGGACTGGCGCGCGACGGGCAGGCGGAGACTGTGGCTCGCGCGCGGCGGCGCGCTGCTCGTTCCGGCGTCGGACCTGAAGCTCGTCGGGCAACACAACGCGCTGAACGCGCTGGCCGCGCTGGCGCTTGTCTCGGCGGTCGCGAAGATCGACCACACGCTGCTCGCCGCTCTTGCCCGCTTCGAAGGGCTTCCGCACCGGATGCAGAAGGTGGCCGAGGCGGGCGGGCGTGCTGTTCGTCGACGACTCGAAGGGCACGACGGTGGCCGCGACCCGCGTCGGCGCTCGCGGGCCTTTCGCGGCCCGTCGTGCTCATCGCCGGGGGCGACGGCAAGGGTCAGGATTTCCGGCCGCTCGCCGTTTCCGTGGGCGAGCGTTGCCGGGCGGTGCTGCTGATCGGCCGCGACGCGCCGGTCATCGAGCGCGCGCTCGCCGGAACCGCGGTGGTCGATCGAATGCGCGGGCACGCTCGATGTGGCCGTCGCGCGCGCGGTGCAGATGGCGAAACCCGGCGACGCCGTCGTGCTCTCGCCGGCGTGCGCGAGCCTCGACCAGTTCGCCAACTACGTCGAGCGCGGCGAGCAATTCCGGCGCCATGTGCTCGCGCAACTTGCCGAGGAGCGCCCATGCCTAGGGACTCCACGGCGACCGGCGCGCTGCGCCCTTTCGGCATGCTGAAGGCCGTTCGGGCTCGATCGGCGCGCTGCCGCACAACCCGCGGTCGATGCTGATCTACGATGCGTCGCTCACCTGGTCGGCGATCCTGCTCCTCGCCATCGGACTCGTCATGGTCTACTCGTCGTCGATCGCGATGGCCGAGGCGTCGGCCCATGCGGGATTCCGGTCGTGGTACTTCCTCGCGCGGCACGCGACGTTCCTCGCGGCAGGCGCCGTCGCGGCGCTCGTGACGTTCCAGGTGCCGATGAAAGGCTGGCAGAAGCTGGCGCCCTGGATCTTCCTGGGCGGGGTCGTGTTGCTCGCGCTCGTGTTCGTGCCCGGCATCGGCAAGTCGGTCAACGGTTCGCGACGCTGGCTGTCGCTGGTGGTCGTCAACCTGCAGCCGTCCGAATTCGTGAAGCTCGCGGTCGTGCTGTACGCCGCGAGCTACGCGGTGCGCAAGGCGGCGTTCCTGCACGCCGAGCAGCCGCTGCGCCAGACGCTGGTCAGGGGCTTTCTGCCGCTGTTCGTGGTCATGGTCGCGTCCGGCAGCCTGCTGCTGCTCGAACCGGATTTCGGCGCGTTCGTCGTCATCGTCGGGATCGCGTTCGGCATCCTGTTCCTCGGCGGCCTCGATTGGCGGCTCTTCCTCGGGCTCGCTGCTGCTGCTGCCGCTGGGGCTGTCGGCGATCCTCGTCGCCGCTCCGTATCGCCTGCAGCGGCTGGTCGCGTTTCTCGACCCATGGTCCGATCCGTTCGGCAAGGGCTACCAGCTGTCCCACTCGCTGATCGCCTTCGGCCGTGGCGAGTGGTTCGGCGTGGGGCTGGGCTCCTCGGTCGAGAAGCTGCTCTACCTGCCGGAAGCGCACACCGATTTCCTCCTCGCCGTGATCGCCGAGGAACTCGGATTCGCCGGCGTGCTTGTCGTGATCGGGCTGTTCGTCTGGCTGCTGTTTCGCGCCTACGCGATCGGACGGCAGGCGGCTCGTCTCGGGCGGCCGTTCGCGTCGCTGGTGGCGTTGGGCATCGGCGTCTGGATAGGCGTGCAGACGCTCATCAACATCGGCGTGAACATGGGCGTGCTGCCGACCAAGGGTCTCACGCTGCCGCTGTTGTCGTTCGGCGGGTCGGGGATCGTCGCCAACTGCATCGCGCTGGCGATCCTGTTGCGCGTGGACTACGAGAACAGGCGCCTGCTCCGGGGGTTCGCCGCATGAGCGCGCAGCGCGAAGGTGCTCCGGTGAGCGCCGCCGGAACGCCACGGGGCGCGAATGGCGCCTCCCTGGGGGGCAGCGCAGCGGCGACGGCGGCGGGCGTGGAGGCACAGTCATGCAAGCGGCACCGTGATGATCACCGCCGGTGGCACCGGTGGCCACGTCTTCCCGGGGCTCGCCGTCGCGGCGAAGCTCGTCGGTCGCGGCTGGCGCGTGTTCTGGCTTGGCACGCGCGACGGCATGGAGGGGGCTCTCGTGCGCGGGCACGGCGTCGAGTTCGAGGGCGTCGCGTTCGGCGGCGTTCGCGGCAAGGGGTGGAAGACCGCCGTGTTCGGGCCGCTCGTCCTGCTCGCCGCCTGCTGGCAGAGCGGAAGGATCATCCGGCGCCGCGCGCCGGACGTCGTGCTGGGATTCGGCGGCTTCGCGTCCTTCCCCGGGGCGCTCGCGGGCGTCGCGCTCGCGCGGCCGCTGGTGTTGCACGAGGCCAACGCGATCGCGGGACTCGCGAACCGCGTGCTCGCCTATGTCGCCGACCGGATCCTGCTCGGTTTTCCGGACGCGATGCGCGGCCGGCACGCGGCGAAAGTCGAGTGGGTCGGCATTCCGGTGCGCGACGCGATCAGTGGCCTGCCTTCCCCCGAGGCGCGGTTCGCCGGCCGCTCGGGGCCGCTGCGGCTGCTCGTCGTCGGCGGCAGCCTCGGTGCGGCGGCAATCAACCGCTGCGTGCCGCAGGCGCTCGCGCTGCTGCCCGTGGCCACGCGCCCGCAGGTCGTGCACCAGTCCGGAGCGCGGCACGTCGACGCGTTGCGCGCCGCCTACGAGCAGGCAGGTGTCGTGGCGCAGTGCGTGCCGTTCATCGAGGACATCGCGGCGCGCTATGCCGACGCCGACGTCGTTCTCTGCCGGGGCGGCGCCATCACCGTTGCCGAGCTGGCCGCGGCCGGCGTGGCGTCGATCATCGTGCCGCTGCCGGGGGCCATTGCCGACGAGCAGAGCGCGAACGCGCGGTTCCTGGTCGACGCGGGCGCGGCGTTCGCCATGGCCCAGGACGAGCTCACGGCCGACCGGCTGGCCGCGCGTCTGGGAGCACTGACGCGCGCGCAGCTGCTCGCGATGGCGACCGCCGCGCGAACGCTCGCGCGCCTCGATGCGGCAGAGCGTGTCGCCGGCGCCTGTGTCGCCCTGGGGCCGCGTCCATGAAGCACAAGGTCAGGCGCATTCACTTCGTCGGCATCGGCGGCGCCGGGATGAGCGGCATCGCGGAAGTGCTCGCGACGCAGGGCTACCAGGTCTCCGGATCGGATCTCGGCGCGAGCGCCGTCACCGCGCGCCTGACGAGGCTCGGCATCGCCGTTGCGATCGGCCATGCGGCGGCGAACGTCTCCGGCGCCGACGTGGTCGTCGTGTCGACGGCGATCCCGCCCGACAACCCTGAAATCGTGGCGGCACGCCAGAACGCAATTCCGGTCGTGCCGCGCGCGTTGATGCTGGCCGAGTTGATGCGCCTGAAGGAGGGCATCGCCGTGGCCGGCACGCACGGGAAGACGACGACGACGAGCCTGATCGCGTCGGTGCTGGCGGAGGGCGGCCTCGATCCGACCTTCGTGATCGGCGGCCGGCTCCTGTCGGCGGACGCCAGCGCCCGGCTCGGCAAGGGCGATTTCCTCGTCGCGGAGGCCGACGAGTCGGACGCGTCGTTCCTCTATCTGACGCCGGCGCTCGCCGTGATCACGAACATCGACGCCGATCACATGGAGGCCTACGGTCACGATTTCGAGCGCCTGCAGCGCGCCTTCGTCGATTTCGCGCAGCGGCTGCCGTTCTACGGTGTCGCGGTGCTGTGCGTGGACGATCCCCACGTGCGCGCGATCCTGCCCGCGATCACCAAGCCGATCGTGACCTATGGGACCAGCGCGGACGCCCACGTCCGGGCCATCGGCGTCGCGAACCACGGCGGGCGGATGCGGTTCGTAGCCTGCTCCGAAGGGGCGCGCGACCTCGCGGTCGAGCTCAACCTGCCCGGCGTGCACAACGTGCGCAACGCACTCGCCGCCATCGCGATCGGGCGCGAGGTCGGCGTCGCCGATGCGGCGATCGCGACGGCGCTCGCGGAATTCCGCGGAGTGGGGCGCCGCTTCCAGCGCTGCGGGGCGATCGAAGCGGCGGGTGGGGGCGCGTGCACGCTGATCGACGACTACGGCCACCACCCGGCCGAGATGGCCGCGACGATCGAGGCCGTCCGCGGCAGCTTCCCCGGGCGCCGGCTCGTGCTTGCGTTCCAGCCGCATCGCTATACGCGCACGCGCGACCTCTTCGAGGATTTCGTGAAGGTGCTCTCGACGGTCGACGCGCTGGTGCTCACCGAGGTCTATCCGGCGGGCGAATCGCCGATCGTGGCGGCGGACGGGCGCGCGCTTGCCCGTGCGGTTCGCGTCGCCGGCAAGGTCGAGCCGGTGTTCGTCGAATCCGTCGCGGAGCTGCCAGCCGCGATCCGCGCGCTCGCGCGTGATGGCGACGTCGTGGTCACGATGGGCGCGGGCTCGATCGGGCAGGTCCCCGGAATGCTCATGGGTGCGGGATGATGATGAGCGAGCCGCTGACGTTCACGGCGCTTCGCGGCACGCTGGCGCGCGACGTTCCGCTCGCGCGGCATACGAGCTGGCGCTGCGGCGGCCCGGGCGACCGCGTCTATGTGCCCGCCGATCGCGACGACCTTGCGACATTCATCCGGCAGCTGCCGCCGGGCGAGCCGCTCACGGCGATCGGGCTGGGCAGCAATCTGCTCGTGCGCGACGGCGGCATCCGCGGGACCGTCGTCGTGCTGCACGCCGCGCTCAACGCACTGGAACTGCGGGATGGCCTGATCTACGCCGAGGCCGGCGTCGCGAGCCCCAAGGTCGCCCGCTTCGCGGCGACGCACGGCTACGCCGAGGCTGAATTCCTGGCCGGGATTCCGGGCACCGTCGGGGGCGCGCTGGCGATGAACGCCGGCTGCTATGGGGGCGAGACGTGGCGCTACGTCTCGCGCGTGGAAGTCCTGACCCCCGCCGGAATGCTCGAGGCGCGGCTGCCCGCGGCATACGCCATCGGATACCGCACGGTGCGCCGCGCCGACGGCGGTGCTGCCGACGGCATTTTCACCGCGGCGTGGTTCGCGTTTCCGCGGGGAGACGGACGTGCCGCGCGCGAGCGGATCGCGGAGCTCCTGCGGCGACGCATCGCGACGCAGCCGCTCAATCTGCCGAACGCCGGCAGTGTCTTCCGCAACCCGGACGGCGACCATGCGGCGCGCCTCATCGAGAGCTGCGGGCTCAAGGGCTACGCGGTCGGCGGCGCGCGCGTCTCCGAGAAGCATGCCAATTTCATCGTCAACCCGCAGGGTCGGGCGAGGGCCGCCGACATCGAGGCGATCATCGCTCATGTGCGCGCAGTCGTCCGCGCGCGGACGGGCGTCGAGCTGGAGCCCGAGGTTCAGGTAATAGGCGAGGGCACATGAGCGAGTTCGGCAAGGTGGCCGTATTGCTCGGCGGGCCGTCCGCGGAACGCGAGATCTCGCTCCTGTCCGGCAACGCCGTGCTCGCCGCACTCGTCGCGAAAGGCGTGGACGCGCACGCGTTCGACCCGAAGCTGCGGCCGCTGTGCGACCTTTCGCGCGAGGGCTTCGACCGCGCCTTCATCGCGCTGCACGGCCGGTTCGGCGAGGACGGGACCGTGCAGGGCGCGCTGGAGACGATGGGCATCCCCTACTCGGGGAGCGGGGTGATGGCATCGGCGCTGGCGATGGACAAGTGGCGCACCAAGCTCGTGTGGCTCGCGAGCGGCATTCCCACGCCGGGCTTTCGCGTGATCGACGCAGCGACGGACTGGATGCGGGTTGTCGCCGAGCTGGGGCTGCCGCTGATCGTGAAGCCTGCGCGCGAGGGCTCGACGATCGGCATCACGAAGGTGACCGGCGCGGACGGCGGCGAGCTTGCGCTCGCCTATCGCGAGGCGGCGCGGCACGACGATCTGGTGCTCGCCGAGGAGTTCGTCGCGGGCACCGAGCTGACCGCGTCGATCCTGGGCGAGCGGGCGCTGCCGCTGATCCGCATCGAGGCGCCGCAAGGCAACTACGATTACCACAACAAGTACTTCTCCGACGAGACGAAATATTTCTGTCCCTGCGGGCTCGCGGAGCCCAAGGAGCGGGAAATCAGGGAGGCCGCGCTCGCGGCGTTCCGCGTCGTGGGCTGCAGCGGCTGGGGCCGGCTCGACCTGATCCTCAAGGCGGATGGCTCGTTCGAGTTTCTGGAGGTGAACACCTCGCCGGGGATGACCGGCCACTCGCTGGTGCCGATGGCCGCGCAGCAGGCAGGGCTCGCCTTTGGCGAGTTGTGCGTGGAAATTCTGCGGGGCGCGCATGTGGGATGACGCGAGGCAGTTGAATGTCGTGGCCGCGATGCTCGCGCTCTTCGCGGCGCTCGGCCTCGTCTGGGGCGCGCTCGCGTGGGCACTGCGCCAGCCGCCGTTCGAGTTCCGCGAGGTGATCGTCCGCGGCCCGCTGGAGCGAGCGAGTGCGGCGCACCTCGAGGCGGCCATCCGCGGCGAGCTCACCGGCACCTTCTTCACGATGAACCTCGATCGCGCGCGGCGCTCGCTGGCGGCCATCCCGTGGGTGCGCAGTGTCGCGCTGCGCCGGCAATGGCCGCAGCGGCTCGAGGTGACGATCGAGGAGCACGCGCCGCTGGCGCGCTGGAACGACGCCGGCCTCGTCAACACCGAGGGCGAGCCGTTCGTCGCCGACTACAACGGCGAGCTGCCGCTGTTCGAAGGGCCGGATGGGAGCGCGGCGAGGGTGACCGGGCGATTCCGCGAATGGAGCGCGGCGCTGCAGCCGCTGCAACTCGTGCTGGAGGGCATCCGGCTCTCGCCGCGCGGAGGCTGGCGGCTCGCCGCCCGGGGGGGCGATGGAACGCTGGCGATCGAGCTCGGGCGCGAGGAGCCGGCGGCGCGGCTCGCGCATTTCGTCGCGGCCTACGAGCGCACGATCGGGGCGCTCGAGCGCGCCGGTACCCGCATCGAGCACGTGGACCTGCGCTATCGCAACGGATTCGCGGCCCGCGTGCCCGGCTTCCGCGAGCGTGCGGTGAAGAGGGGCGCATGAGCCCGCCGGGCCGTCCCAAGGGCGAATACCGGAGTGCGCAGCACGAAGGTAGTCCAGTGAGCGCGGCAGGCCGCCGCGGGCGCGAAGGTGCTGCAGTGAGCATGGCGGACGACGCCAGGGCAATGAGGATGGAGCAGCGATGGTGAAGGAAGTGAAGAACCTGATCGTCAGCCTCGACATCGGCACGTCGAAGATCGTCGCGATCGTCGCCGAAGTCGCGCCCGACGGCGGCCTCAACATCATCGGGCTGGGGACGCAGCCATCGCGCGGCCTGAAGAAGGGCGTCGTCGTGAACATCGAGGCGACCATGGCGTCGATCCAGCGGGTGCTGGAGGAGGCCGAGTTGATGGCGGAATGCCGGATCACCGAGGTCTACACCGGGATTGCCGGCAGCCACATCCGGAGCCTCAACTCCAGCGGCATGGTCGCGATCAAGGAGAAGGAGGTCACCCAGGCCGACATCGACCGCGTCGTCGAAACGGCGAAGGCGATCGCGATTCCCAACGATCAGCAGATCCTGCACCTCCTGCCGCAGGAATTCATCATCGACGGGCAGGAGGACGTGCGCGAGCCTCTGGGCATGAGCGGCGTGCGCCTCGAGGTCAAGGTGCACATCGTCACCGGGGCGGTGTCGGCGGTGGAGAACATCACCAAATGCGTCCGTCGCTGCGGGCTCGTCGTCAAGGACGTGATCCTGCAGCCGCTCGCGTCGTCGATCGCGGTGCTGAACGAGGACGAGAAGGACCTCGGGATCTGCCTCATGGACGTCGGCGGCGGCACGACGGATCTCGCGGTATTTGCGGGCGGCGCGATCCGGCACACGGCGGTGATCCCGATTGCCGGCGACCAGGTGACGAACGACATCGCGATGACGCTGCGCACGCCGACCAAGGAGGCCGAGGAGCTGAAGCTGCGCCACGGCTGCGCGCTGCGCCAGCTCGCCGATCCGAACGACATCATCGAGGTTCCGGGCGTCGGCGACCGGCCGCCGCGCAAGCTGTCACGGCAGACGCTCGCCGAGGTGATCGAGCCGCGCATCGAGGAGCTCTACACGCTGGTGCAGGCGGAGCTCCGCCGCTCGGGCTTCGAGGAGCTGCTCTCGTCGGGGATCGTGCTCACCGGCGGCTCGGCGCTGCTGGCGGGAATGACCGAGCTCGGCGAGGAAGTGTTCCACCTGCCGGTGCGCGTCGGCGTGCCGGCGTACTTCGGCGGTCTGGCCGATGTGGTGCGCAGTCCGCGTTACGCGACGGCGATCGGGCTGCTGCTCGAGGGCCGCGACCAGTACGTGCGCGCGCAGCAGTCGCGGGCGCGCACCGCGGGCATCGGCGGCACCGCGGAACGGATGAAGCAATGGTTCAAGGCGAATTTCTAGGTTCACGCATCAGTTGCACCACCACGTTGTCGGAAACAGCCCATCGCATCAACTTGAGACAGGAAAAAGGAGCGCACCATGTTTGAAATCATCGATCAGCCCAGCGAGAACGGCGCCGTCATCCGAGTCATCGGCGTCGGAGGTTGCGGCGGCAACGCCGTGGAACACATGATCGCGCGGGGACTCCTCGACGTCGAGTTCATCTGCGCGAACACCGACGCCCAGGCGTTGAAGCGCTCGACCGCCCGCATGCAGCTGCAGCTGGGCACGGCGCTGACCCGCGGGCTCGGCGCCGGCGCCAGGCCGGAGATCGGGCGCGACGCCGCGATGGAGGACCGCGACCGGATCGCCGAGATGATCGAGGGCTCCGACATGCTGTTCATCACGGCCGGCATGGGCGGGGGGACCGGCACGGGCGCGGCACCGGTGATCGCCGACATCGCGAAGAGCATGAACATCCTGACCGTCGCGGTGGTCACCCGGCCCTTCATGCTCGAAGGCGGCAAGCGGATGAAAGTCGCGCAGGCCGGCATCGACGAACTGGGCAAGCGGGTCGATTCGCTCATCATCATCCCCAACGACAAGCTCATGGAGGTGCTGGGCGAGGACATCTCGATGCTCGACGCCTACGCTGCGGCGAACGACGTGCTGCACGGCGCGGTGTCGGGCATCGCCGAGGTGATCAACAATCCCGGGCTCGTCAACGTCGATTTCGCCGACGTGCGCACCGTGATGGGCGAAGTCGGGATGGCCATGATGGGCTCGGCGATGGCGGACGGCGCCGATCGCGCGCGGCAGGCGGCCGAACAGGCGGTGAGAAGCCCGCTGCTCGAGGACGTCAACCTTGCCGGCGCGCGCGGCGTGCTGGTCAACGTCACGGCATCGTCGGGGCTGCGGATGCGCGAGTACCACGAGGTCATGACGACGATCAAGGAATTCACGGCGGACGACGCGCTGGTGATCGTCGGGACGGTGATCGACGACTCGATGGACGACCGGCTGCGCGTGACCATGATCGCGACCGGGCTGGGCGGCGCGCAGGCCGCGAAGCGCGAGCAGAAGGCGCCGAACATGACACTGGTCGAGCAGCCCCAGGTCGTGGCGCGCACGGGCACGGACGGTGTCGGGGTATCCGTGGGCAATGTCGACTACGGCAATCTGGAGGCGCCGGCGGTGATCAGGAAGCGCGAACGCGGCGTTCCCGCCCCATCGGCGTTCGATTCGACCGAAATACCGGCGTTCCTGCGCAAGCAGGCGGACTGAGCCTTGCGCGGCGGCCGCCCGGGGAGCGAGGGGTCCGGAGGGCCGTCCAGTGTGCTAATATCGACCTAAATCATTGAACCGCTTGGACAATGGCGGCCGCAGCTCTGCGGCCGGCCGCATGTTGGCGGACCATCGCACATGTTGAAGCAACGGACGCTCAGGACCACGATCAAGGCGACCGGTGTCGGTCTGCATACCGGTGCCCGAGTCGAGCTCGCGCTTCGCCCGGCGCCGCCGGACACGGGCATCGTCTTCCATCGCGTCGATCTCGAGCCGCCGGTGTCGATTCCCGGCCAGACGCGGCGCACGTCGGCGACACCCGGCTGTCGTCGACGTTGAAGCGCGATCGCGCGTCCATTTCCACCGTCGAGCACCTGATGTCGGCGCTCGCCGGCCTCGGCATCGACAATCTGCACGTCGATGTCGCCGGTCCCGAGATTCCGATCATGGACGGCAGCGCCGGGCCGTTCGTCTTCCTGCTGCAGTCGGCGGGAATCGTCGAGCAGGAGGCGCCGAAGCGCTACCTGCGCGTCCTGCTGCCGGTGGAGGTGAAGGACGGCGACAAGTGGGCCCGGTTCGATCCCTTCAACGGCTTCAAGCTCGATTTCACGATCGACTTTCCCGCATCCGATGTTCGGGACCGAGAACCGGAACGTCGTGATCGACTTTGCCGAGCACTCCTACGTGAAGGAAGTGGCGCGCGCGCGCACCTTCGGCTTCATGCAGGAGGTCGAGGCGATGCGCGCGGCGGGTCTCGGCCTGGGCGGCAGCCTGCAGAACGCGATCGTGCTCGACGAGCACCGCGTCCTCAACAGCGAGGGGCTGCGCTACGACAACGAATTCGTCAAGCACAAGGTGCTCGATGCGATCGGCGATCTGTACCTGCTCGGACACCCGCTGATCGGCCAGTACACCGCATTCAAGTCCGGGCACGGGCTCAACAATGCGGTGGCCCGCGCGCTGCAGGCGCGTCCCGACGCATTCGAGCTCGTAACGTTCGCCGAGCCGTCCGACGTGCCGTCCGCGTTCCAGGACTGGCAGCTCTCCCGGGCGTGACGCGCGGGGCGTCGCTGCGGGTGTCGGCAGCGGCCGACCCGGGTGCCGCCGGACGCGTCCCTTTCGCAACCGAGGTTTCGCGGTGATTCTCGTCCGCCTGCTGCTGTTCCTGGCGCTTGCCGCGATCGCGGTCGCTGCCGTGATGTACCTGTTCAGCAAGGACCGCCGCTACCTGCGTTTCATCTGGCAGGTGGTCAAGTTCACGGTCGTGATTCTGGCCGTCGTCCTGGTTTTCTTTGCCTTTGAGCGCATCGTGGGGCCGATGCTCTAGTCGGCTCCGCGCTCGCGCGCGCTGCTCCGGGGGCCGCGAACGCGGTGAGCGGGGCTGTCGATCTCAGCGCACGCGCCGCAGAAAGCGGTCCAGCGCGGTCTTCAGCGGGCTCGGGGGCAGCGTGCGCGCCAGTGCCGACAATGGCCGGAGCGACGATCTATCTACCGGATTTGCAAGCGGTTTCCTGGGGGGCACCGGGTCGCTGCGAACTTGCACGCGCACCCGGATTCCAGTAAATTCCCATCCTGCATGCTTCAAGGCAGCCAGGAGTTCGGCGCTGCGCTGCCGGACCACGGCGGCAACTGCCCCGGCATCGGCGGCAAGGTCGAGATTCCCGTTGCGCTCGTCGGTAACGCGAATGCGCTGGGCGAGTGGCCGCGGCAGGTGCCGGCGGACGACTTGCGCCAGAGCTTCCTCGCGGTCGCGGCGAGACGCCCAGGCAGCCAGGGTGGCGTCGGAACGAAGGACGTGCTGCAGCGGTTGTGCGGAACGGGCCATGGCGAAAACGGCGGCGGATCCCCGTTGCTGACGCGGACTGCCCCGATGGGGAAAGGTTGGGAGGAACCCGATTGAACATCATTCTGGTCTCGAGCGCCACGGCGCAGGCCCGCTGTCTCACGCTGGACTGGCGACACTGGACGCTGGGCGGCATCGGGCTCGTTGTCGCCTTCGTCGCCTTCACCGGCATTTTCAACTTCTTCGCTCTGCGCTATGCGACGGCGATCCAGCACCCCTGGCTGCAGGCGATCGTGCTCGCCGACCAGCGGCAGGAAGCCCTGAAGACGCAGCAGCTGGTGCACGGGCATCTCAATGCGATGGCCTTGCATCTGGGCGAATTGCAGGCGCGAATGATGCGGCTCGACGGACTGGGCGAGCGGCTGGCAAAGGTGGCAGGATTGCAGCCGCAGGAGTTTCAGTCGCTGCAGCCGGGCGAAGCCCCGGGACGCGGCGGCGCCGAATCCTCGCTGCCGTCGCGGTCGCTGTCGGTTGACGAGTTCTCGGAAATGCTGGCGAAGCTGAGCCGCCAGATGGAAGAGCGCACCGACCAGCTCGGGGTTCTCGAGGCGCTGCTCGTCGCCAACTCCGCCAACCGCAAGTTCATGCCGACGCTGGCCCCGGTGGTCGACGGCTGGTTTTCGTCGAATTTCGGATACCGGATCGATCCGTTCACCGGGATGCGGTCGTTCCACGACGGCATCGACTTCCCGGCCGACACCGGCACGCCTGTGGTCGCCGCGGCGAGCGGCAAGGTCATCGAATCCGGATACCAGCCCCAGTATGGTAAAATCGTCGCGATCGACCACGGCAACGGACTGGTTTCCCGTTACGCCCACGCCTCCGCGGTCTACGTGAAAGAGGGCGATCTCGTGGTGCGCGGCCAGCGCGTGGCGTCGGTGGGATCGACCGGCCGCTCGACCGGTCCGCACCTGCATTTCGAGGTTCGGCTGAACGGCGTACCGCAGAATCCCGCGCGGTTTCTGCACTCCCGCGAGTTGATTTCCGGCACACCGGCAAGCGCAGACGGTAGGAGGGGTGAGGCGGTCCTCACCCCTTGTTTTTTGCGCCGGCGTCGACAACTGAAGACTCTCATGATCAACATCCTCACCCGCATCTTCGGCAGCCGCAACGAGCGACTGCTGAAGCAGTATTCGCGTCGTCGTCCGGCAGATCAACGCGCTGGAGCCCGCGATCTCGGCGCTGTCCGACGAGGCGCTCAAGGCCAAGACCGCGGAATTCAAGGCCCGCTGCGCGCAAGGCGAGGCGCTCGACGCGCTGCTGCCCGAGGCGTTCGCCGTCGTGCGCGAGGCCGCGCAAGCGCGTGCTGCAGATGCGCCACTTCGACGTGCAGCTGATCGGCGGCATGGCGCTGCACAACGGCAAGATCGCCGAGATGCGCACGGGCGAGGGCAAGACGCTCGTCGCGACGCTGCCGATCTACCTCAACGCGCTGGCCGGCAACGGCGTCCACCTCGTCACGGTCAACGACTATCTCGCGCAGCGCGACGCGGACTGGATGGGGCGGATCTACCGCTTCCTCGGGATGACGGTCGGCGTCAACCTGTCGCAGATGGACCACACCGCCAAGCAGGCGGCGTACGCGGCGGACATCACCTACGGCACCAACAACGAGTTCGGCTTCGACTACCTGCGCGACAACATGGTGTTCGAGGCGGCGCAGCGGGTCCAGCGCGGCCGCCACTACGCGATCGTCGACGAGGTCGACTCCATCCTGATCGACGAGGCGCGCACGCCGCTCATCATCTCCGGGCAGGCCGACGACAATGTCGACCTCTACCACCGGCTGAACGAGGTCGCTCCGAAGCTCGTCCGCCAGGAAGAGGAGAAGGGCGACGGCGATTACTGGGTCGACGAGAAGGCGCACCAGGTGCTGCTGTCGGAACAGGGGCACGAGCACTCCGAGCAGGTGCTGGCAGACGCGGGGCTGCTCGCCCCGGGATCGAGCCTCTACGACGCGCACAACATCGCGCTCATGCACCATCTGTACGCGGCGCTGCGCGCGCACGCGCTGTTCCACCGCGACCAGCACTACGTCGTGCAGAACGGCGAGGTCGTCATCGTCGACGAGTTCACCGGCCGGCTGATGTCCGGGCGCCGCTGGTCCGACGGCCTGCACCAGGCGGTCGAGGCGAAGGAGGGCGTGCCGATCCAGCGCGAGAACCAGACGCTCGCCTCGATCACGTTCCAGAACTACTTCCGCATGTACGGCAAGCTCGCCGGCATGACCGGCACCGCGGACACCGAGGCCTTCGAGTTCCAGCAGATCTACCATCTGGAGACGGTCGTGATCCCGACGCACATGCCGATGGTCCGCAAGGACGAGAACGACCAGGTGTTCCGGACCCTGGAGGAGAAGGTCGACGCGATCATCGCCGACATCAAGGACTGCCACGAGCGCGGGCAGCCGGTGCTGGTCGGCACGACGTCGATCGAGAACTCCGAGATGCTGTCCGGCCACCTGACGAAGGCCGGATTGCCGCACGAGGTGCTCAACGCCAAGCAGCACGCGCGCGAGGCGGAGATCGTCGCGCAGGCCGGCCGGCCGGGCGCGATCACGATCGCCACCAACATGGCCGGCCGCGGCACCGACATCGTGCTGGGCGGCGCCATCGAGCCGCAGATCCTGAAGATGCGCGAAGACGAATCGCTGCCGGTCGAAGAGAGGGAACAGCGGATCGGCAAGCTGCGCGCCGAGTGGCAGGTCCGGCACGACGCGGTGATCGCCGCCGGCGGCTTGCACATCATCGGCACCGAGCGCCACGAGTCGCGGCGCATCGACAACCAGCTGCGCGGCCGGTCCGGCCGCCAGGGCGACCCGGGTTCGTCCCGGTTCTACCTGTCGCTCGACGATCCGCTGCTGCGCATCTTCGGCGGCGAGCGCCTCGGGTCGATCATGCAGCGGCTGAAGATGCCCGAGGGCGAGCCGATCGAGCACCCGATCGTCAACCGCTCGATCGCCAAGGCGCAGAACCGCGTCGAGACGCGCAATTTCGACATCCGCAAGCAGCTGCTCGAATACGACGACGTCGCCAACGACCAGCGCCGCGTGATCTACCAGCAGCGCGACGAGCTGCTCGAGGCGACCGACATCGCGGACACGATCCGCAACATGATCACCGGTCTGATCGACGAGACCGTGAGGCGCTACGTCCCGCCGGAATCGGTCGAGGAACAGTGGGACATCCCCGGGCTCGAGGCCGCGCTTGCTCGGAGTTCCAGCTGCGGGCGCCCATCGGCGAGTGGCTGCAGGGCGATCCCGAAATCACCGACGCGACGGTGCGCGACCGCCTGACGGAGGCCGCGCTGGCGCAGTACGCGGACAAGGAGGCCCAGGTCGGGTCCGAGCTCATGCGCCAGTTCGAGCGCAGCCTGATGCTGCAGACCGTCGACCAGCACTGGCGCGATCACCTCGCCAATCTCGACCATCTGCGCCAGGGCATCCACCTGCGAGGGTACGCGCAGAAGAATCCGAAGCAGGAGTACAAGCGCGAATCGTTCGAGCTCTTCTCGGACATGCTCGACCGGATCAAGCACGACGTCGTGAAAGTCGTCATGACCGTGCAGGTGCGCACGCCGGAAGACGTGCAGGCGGTCGAGGAAGCGCCGCCCGTGACGAACGTCCGGTATCAGCACGCCGATTACGACACGGCGCTGGCCGCCGCCCCGGCGGCCGAGCCGCCGCCGCCGGCCCCGCCCTTCGTGCGCGCAGGCGGGAAGGTCGGGCGCAACGATCCCTGTCCCTGCGGAAGCGGCAAGAAGTACAAGCAGTGCCACGGGAAGCTCGCCTAGCGCGTCGGATTTCGGCACGAACTCCATGCCTGTCCGCTACACGCCTCCCCGGCCCGAGGAACTGCTGCCCGTCCCCGGCGTGACGCTCGGCACGGCCGCGGCCAAGGTCAAGAACTGGGAACGCGACGACGTGCTGCTCGCCGTGTTCGAGCCAGGCACTGCAGCGGCGGGCGTGTTCACGCAGAACCGCTTCTGCGCGGCGCCCGTGATCGTGTGCCGTCGCCACCTCGAGCGCGGCGCGGGCATCCGCGCGCTGGTCGTCAACGCGGGAAACGCCAACGCCGGCACTGGCGCCGCCGGCATTGCCGCGGCCGAGGCCACCTGCGCCGCCGTCGCGTCGATGCTGGGCTGCGGGCTGCAGCAGGTGCTGCCGTTCTCGACCGGCGTGATCATGGAGCCGTTGCCGGTCGCGCGGATCGTCGCGGCGCTGCCGGCAGCGCGCGCTGCGCTCTCCCCCGACCATTGGTTCGCCGCTGTGTCCGCGATCATGACCACTGACACGGTGCCAAAGGGCGCATCGCGGCGCGTCGTCATCGACGATGTTCCGGTCACCATCACCGGCATCGCGAAGGGCGCCGGAATGATCCACCCCGACATGGCGACGATGCTGTCGTTCATTGCGACCGATGCGCCGATCGCCGCGGGCCTGCTCGCCACGTTGACGCGCGAGATCGCGGAAAGCTCGTTCAACTGCGCGACGATCGATGGCGACACTTCGACCAACGACAGCTTCGTGCTCCTGGCCACCGGGCGCGCGCCGATGGCGCCGATCGCCGACGCCGCTGATCCGCGGCTGGTTCCATTGCGCGCCGCATTGGCGGCCGTGGCCATCGCGCTCGCGCAGGCGATCGTCCGCGACGGCGAGGGCGCGACCAAGTTCATCACGCTCCGGGTGGAGGGCGGAAGGGACGCCGCCGAGTGCCGCCGCGTCGCGCTGGGCATCGCGCACTCGCCGCTGGTCAAGACCGCGTTCTTCGCGTCGGACCCGAACCTGGGCCGCATCGTCTGCGCGATCGGCAACGCGTCGGCGCCGGACCTCGATCCGTCGCGCGTGTCGTTCTGGCTCGACGACGTGCTCGTCGTCGAAAGCGGCGGGCGTGCCGCGTCGTATGCGCGAGGAGGCCGGCCAGCGCGTCATGAAGAACGACGAGATCGCCGTGCGCGTCGCGCTCGGCCGCGGCGACGCGTCGGCAACGGTCTGGACCTGCGATCTGTCGCACGATTACGTCAGCATCAACGCCGATTACCGCAGCTAGGATGAAACGACCCCCACGCTCACTGGTGCGGCTTCGCCGCATCCCGCTTGCGGGACCAGCCTTCGGCTGTCCTGCGGCCTTCGGCCTGGTGTTCGCTGCCCCCCGCGGGGGCGCAGTCAGTACCCTTCGGACGGCCGGGCGGGTACTGACATGCTCCCCGAGCGCGAGCTCGCTGCCCTGCTGCTTCGTCTCGAAGGCATCCTCCAGCGCGTCGAGGGCATGCTGCCGCCGGTTCCGCCGCCTCCCGACTGGAGCGCGACCGCGTTCCGCTGGCGCAAGCGCGCCGGCCGCGGGCATCTGCGGCCGTGCCCCATCCGCACGCGATCCGTCTCGGCGACCTGGTCGCGATCGACGAGCAGAAGCACGCGATCGACGCCAACACGCGGCAGTTCGTCGCCGGCCTGCCGGCGAACAACGTCCTGCTCACGGGCTCGCGCGGCACCGGCAAGTCGTCGCTCGTCAAGGCGATGCTCGTGAAGTACGCGGCCAAGGGCCTGCGGCTGATCGAGGTCGACAAGGCCGATCTGGTCGATCTCCCCGACATCGCCGCCGAGGTCGCGGCGCGCCGTGAGCGTTTCATCGTGTTCTGCGACGACCTGAGCTTCGACGCGGGCGACCCCGGTTACAAGGCGCTGAAAGTGATGCTCGACGGCACGATCGCCGCGGCGGCGGCGAACATGCTGATCTACGCGACGTCGAATCGTCGGCACCTGATGCCCGAATACTTCAGCGAGAATCTCGAGACGAGGCACATCGGCGAGGAGGTCCACCCCGGCGAATCGGTCGAGGAGAAGATCTCGCTGTCGGAGCGCTTCGGACTGTGGGTCTCGTTCTATCCGTTCAGCCAGGACGACTATCTCGCCGCGGTCGCGTCGTGGCTGACCGCGTTCGGAATCGGCCCGCCGAAATCCCCGCGCGAGGCCGAGGCGCGCACGCGCGAAGCGGTGCAATTCGCGCTGCAGCGCGGCTCGCGCAGCGGCCGCGTCGCGTGGCAGTTCGCCAGGAGCTACGCCGGCGCCGCCGGATTGCGCAGAAAATCGGGCGCGTGAGCCGGGGGCGAAGCCCAGGCCGCGAAGTGCGCGTTCCCGGGCGATCGCGCGCGCCCGACAACGCAGCGTCCGCACTGTGAACCGGGTCGGGAGGCCGCGTGAGCACGGGGGGCGAAGCCCAGGCCCGAAGGGCGCGTTCCCGGGCGATCGCGCGCGCCCGACGACGCAGCGTCCGCAAGTGAACCGGGTCGGGGAGGGCGCGTGAGCGACGGCCTCCTGCACGTTGCGGCCGCCGTCATCCGGCGCCCGGACGGGCAGGTGCTGCTCGCGCAGCGCCCTGCCGGCAAGGCCTTCGCCGGCTACTGGGAATTTCCCGGCGGCAAGCTCGAGCCCGGCGAGACCCCGCGCGAAGCGCTCGGCCGCGAGCTCGCCGAAGAGCTCGGCCTCACCGTGCGCCGCGCCGCACCCTGGCTCGTGCAGCGGTACCGTTATCCGCACGCCCACGTCCTCCTTCACTTCTTCCGCGTGTTCGAGTGGGACGGCGATCCGGTGGGCCACGACGGGCAGGCATTCGCCTGGCAGACGCCGGGAAATTTCGATGTCGCGCCGCTGCTGCCGGCCAATACGTCGGTGCTGCGCGCGCTGCTGCTGCCGCCGGTTTACGGAATCAGCATGGCGGACGAGCTCGGCGAGGCGGAATTTCTGGCGCGCGCGAAGGTGGCGCTGGAGCGCGGGCTGGCGCTCGTTCAGCTCCGGGAGAAGGGCTGGCCCGCGTCGCGGCAGCAG
Source organism: uncultured beta proteobacterium (assembly GCA_963700415.1). Taxonomy (GTDB): domain Bacteria; phylum Pseudomonadota; class Gammaproteobacteria; order Burkholderiales; family Casimicrobiaceae; genus CAIWHR01. The sequence continues at coordinate 239,822 of CAVOXS010000007.1, read as the reverse complement.
GCGCTGGTCGCGGCGTTCGTCGCGCTCGCGGGGTCGCGTGGCGCCAAGGTGCTGTTGAACGGCGACGTCGAGCAGGCCCGCGCGTGGGGCTGCGACGGCGTGCACTGGACTTCGGACGCGCTTGCCGCCGCGACCCGGCGACCGGACGGCATGCTCTGCGCGGCCTCCTGTCACACCCGCCCGGATATCGAGCACGCCGGCAGGCTCGGGCTCGACTTCGCGGTATTGGGACCCGTATTGCCCACACCGTCGCATCCGGACGCGCAGCCGCTCGGCTGGGAGGCCTTCGCGGGGATCGCCGCGCAGACGCCACTGCCGATCTACGCGTTGGGCGGTCTCACGCCTGCCGATCTGCCCATCGCGATCGAGCATGGCGCGCATGGAATCGCGCTGCGCCGTGCGGCTTGGCCCGCCGACTGACGCCGGCCCGCGCTTTGCACGGAAGCACGAACGCGCGCTCAGGAGCCGCTTCGGCTGTCGTCAGGCGCAACCGGCGGATCGTCGGGATCGGGTGCTTCGGCGGTCGGGATGCGGTAGGCCCCGCTTGCCCACGCGCCGAAATCGATCAGCTTGCAACGCTCGGAGCAGAACGGCCGCCAGCGAGAAGCCGGACTCCATTCCACGGCCGCGCCGCATTGGGGACAGGCTATCGTCCGCGATCTCGACATTGCTCAGAGGTTGCAGAACGCAAGGACGGGCGCCCGCGGGCATCGCCGCCATACTGCGGCAGACCGACCGGCAGCAATCGCAGATTTATTATCTACCGGCAAAGGAGAGCAGCAATGAAGGTCTCAGTTGAAATTGCCAAGCAGAATGTCCGGCGCATCATACTCGATGGCCGCCTGGATGCGGCCGGTGCCCAAGCGGCCGAAGCCGACTTCAACGCCGCTGTCGCCGCCGCGCCCAACGTCATTGTCGATCTCGGCAAGGTGCCGTTCATCGCCTCGGTCGGCATTCGCCTGCTCGTGTTGGGAACGCAGACCCAGGCCAAGTTGGGTGGCAAGATGGTGCTGATGAATCCGGATGAGGTCACGCGAAAGATTCTCAAGACGACCGGGATCGATCAGCTGGTGCCCGTACGCAGCGGCCTGGACGAGGCGCTGGCGTCATTTGGTTAGAGCGTGGGCCAAGGAAGCCCTTCGAGGCTTCGGTCGAGAAACGGGGGCGTGCGGGCCCCCCTTTTCTTTCCCGGTGAATCCAATTGACTACCCGAAGGCGCTCGCTCAAAGGGCTCATCGACACTTCGATGATCACAGCCACGAGTGACTGGCTGCAAGAGTTGGCCAAGGAGTTCAACCTGACCCATGAGGACCTTTACCGCATAGATCTCTGCGCCGCGGAACTCGTCACCAATGTGGTCAGCTATGCGGACGCGCAATATGCCAATACCCCGTTGGAGCTTCATGCGGCGATCGAAGAGCAGCGGATGACGTTGACGGTGACCGACTCGGCGCAGGCCTTCGACCCGCTATCCGTGCCGGCCCCGCGCGTGGCGAGCAGGATCGAGGACCTTCAGGTCGGCGGACAGGGCGTACATCTGGTGCGCGAATTCAGCGACGCCTGCAGCTACGAGCGCAGCAACGGTCAAAACCGATTCCAGATCCAGTTCGACCTGGCCGTTCCGACAACGACAACGCAACGGAAGAACCTGATTTGCCGGGGCCCGGAGCGCCGGGATGGTACGCGGCAACCGTCGTTTCCATTGCGGCACAGGGACGGCACCGCGATCGACTCGGACCGACGCCGCAAGCCCGATCGACGTGCAAACGGCTACCTTTCCACGGTGCGGATCTTTCGCAATGTTCCCTACTCCGCGCTCGAAGGCCTGGTCGACCGCTTTCCGATCGAGCGGTTTGTCGGCACGACGACCGTTCTCAAGCGCGGCGAATTGAACAAGGAAGTGCTGGTCGTCCTGGACGGGCGCCTCAAGGTCTATCTCGATCAGCCCGGCAGCGGCGACTCCATCGAAATCGGGGCAGGCGGCTGCGTCGGCGAAATGTCGGTGATCGACAGCCAGCAGGTGTCCGCCTATGTCGTTGCCGATGCAGGAACGACTCTTCTCAAGATCGACGGAGCGTCATTTCTCAATGACGTGATGATCATACCCGGCGTGTCGCGCAACCTGATTTCGGCGTTGTCCGACCGGATGCGGCGAGGCAACGAGGAACTCATCAAGCGCCTGCGCAACGAGCTGGAGCGGGAGCACATGCAGCGCGAGCTGCAATACGCGCGCTCGATCCAGGCCAGCCTGCTGCCCAAGGAACCGTTGTTCCCCGACGATGCGCGTCTGGATTGCGTAGGGCGAATGTGCACTGCACGCGAAGTCGGCGGCGACTTCTACGATGTCTTTGCCCTGGATTCGCAGCACATCTTCTTTGTAATCGCCGACGTCTGCGGAAAGGGCTTGCCGGCGGCCCTTTTCATGGTTCGTGCGATGGCTGCCCTGCGCGCAGAGCAGGGCGGGCAGAATCGGCCGGCGAGCCATGCGGAACAAGTGACCGCCCGCCTCAACCAACAGCTTTGCACTCACAACGATGCAAAGCAGTTTCTCACCGCCTTTTGTGGAATCCTCGACCTCGAGACGCTGACGCTGCATTACGTCAACGCCGGCCACAATGCACCCCTGCTCGCGCTTGGCGAAGCGCCTTTTGCCTATCTGACCGAGCCGATCAATCCGATCGTGGGCATGATCGAGGCGCTCGAGTACCGGTCCGGCGAAGTCCGATTGATGCCGCACAGCGTCTTGTTGCTCTACACGGATGGAGTGACCGAGGCAGAGGATAACGCTGTCAACATTCTGGGCGAGGACCGGCTCCTGGCCCGCGTCAATGCGGCCACAACCCGAGCGGCCGGCGATCTGGTCGAGGCCGTGTTCGCCGAAGTGGACGAATTCGTCGGCGGTGCGCCGCAGTCGGATGACATTACGGTTCTCGCGATACGGCTGGACGGGGCGGGCGTAGGTTGATCGCTCCGGGCGACCGGATCGCCGAGGATCGCCTGGCAGGAGGACCCGCCGAGCAACATGCAATGGCAGACCAGGGCAGCGGCAACCAGCGGTAGGTCCGAGCCCTGGCCTTGGGCTTTTCCGGTCCTCGCTCGCACGCGTATTGCGCCAATCGGGACGCCGGTGGCCGATGTCACCTTCTCGCGCTTGCCATCCCGGCAGCGACGCCATCCGCCGCGCCAGCACCTCGATGAACCCCGCCGCCGTCGGCGACTCCAGCCGCGGTCGTACCGGACGATCCCGAACAACTTCAGAGATTGCAGAACACCAGCTCGAAATCCACGTCGTGATCGTAGACCGAGCCTCGGTCCATTCCGGTGACGCCGATGAACCGGATGTTGAGCGCGTACTTGTTCGCGCTGATTTCCGGCACGCAGGGCAGATCGTGCGGTACGCGTGAGCCGCAGCAGCTGCGCGACCTTCGAGGTCGTCAGCATCAGCTGGAAGACGCCGCGGTACGCGGTTTGTCGTGTCCCGCGACCGTTGTCGCGCAGAAGGCGCAGGATGATCGCAAGGGCATCGTAGATCGGCAGGAAAGGGTCGATCCAGCCTTGAAGGTCGCCGCGGCGCGCGGCCGGGTCGCCGTGCAGCCAGTAGTGGTACGCGGGCAGATCGAATTCGCAGACCCCGCCCGGGATCGCCGTGCGCTGCTTGATCGTCATCAGCCATTCGTTGTCGCGCAGATGCACGCCGGCCTTGCCCGTCTGTGCCAGCAATGCGGCGCTCGCCCGGTCGATGTCGGCGAGCAGCGATTCGAGCACGCGGATTTCGATCGCCGGGTTGGAGCGCAGCGGCGCGAGCAGCTGCTTCTGTCGCTCGAGTTCCTGCAGCAGTTCGGTCTTGAGATCCGCGCGCGCCGCGACGTCCGTGATCTCGAAGAGCGCGGCGAGCGCGGCATGATGGTCCGGCGCCTCGCTCTGCGCCGCAAAGAACTGCGCGCGGTTGATAGAGAACCTCGAGCCGCATCAGCGTTCGAATGCGCTCGTTCAGCGGGTGCTCATAGCGGATCACGGCGAGTGGGCGAACAATGTCTCGATCCGGCATTTTGCCTCAAGTGGTGCTGGCCGGGAGATCGCCGGGCGTCTATTGCGTCACGGCGCCCCGATTTTCGGTGCCGGTCGCGGCCAGCGCCCGGTAGCGGCGGTCGAGTTCCGCCACCTGCGGGACGATGGCCGCCGGCGGCCCCGCATTGTCGAGAATGTCGTCGGCCTGCGCGAGTCGTTCGGCGCGGGACAGTTGCGCGGCCATGATCGCGCGCACGCCCGCGGCGGAGAGTCCGCTTCGCGCCGCGACCCGGCGAACCTGCTCGTCCTCCGGGCAATCGACGACCAGCACCCGATCGACCGTGGAAAGGCCACCGCGCTCGAGGAGCAGCGGAACGACAAGGAGGCCGTAGGGACCGGTCCAGGCGTGAACCTCCCGGCGCGCCGCCGCCCGAATCAGCGGATGCAGGATCGCCTCGAGCCGCGCCCGTGCGGCGGCATCTTCGAAAACCAGCCGGCGCAGGCGGGCGCGATCGAGCGTTCCGTCCGGTCGGCGGAACTCGGGTCCGAACGCGGCGAGCACGGCCGCGTGGCCCGGTTCGCCCGGCGCGGTGAGCGCGTGCGCCAGGACGTCGGTGTCCGTCACGTCCACACCCAACGCGGCAAACGCGCTGGACACGGCGGACTTGCCGCTGCCGATGCCCCCGGTGAGGCCGACAACGAGGCGCACCGGACCGCCTTCGCGCGCCGCACTCCGGCATTCGCCCTTGGGACGGCCCGGCGGGCTCGCTGGACTGCCTTCGTGCTGCTGCGACTCCGGCATTCGCCCTTGGGACGGCCCGGCGGGCTCATGGAAAGAACAGCTTGACGAGCGTGGAACCGAAGAACAGCGCGATCGCACCTGCGATCGCCAGGTAGGGACCGAACGCAAGCGGGACCGAATGGTCGCGGCCCCTGAACACGATGAGCGAGATGCCGATGCCCGCGCCGACGACCGACGACAGCAGCACGATCACCGGCAGCAACTGCCACCCGAGCCAGGCGCCAAGCGCGGCCAGCAGCTTGAAATCGCCGTAGCCCATTCCTTCCTTGCCGCGTATCAGCTTGAAGAGCCAGTAGATCGTCCACAGCGACAGGTAACCGGCGACCGCGCCGATCACCGCATCCGGCAGGGAGACGAACGTGTGCCAGAGGTTGGCGATAAGACCCGCCCAAAGCAGCGGCAGCGTGATGCTGTCGGGCAGCAGTTGCGTGTCGACATCGATCATCGTCAGCGCCAGGAGCGACCACAGCAACACGCAGGCGCCGATGCCCTGGGGTGTGACGCCGAAACGCCAGACCGCGCACGCGGCCAGGAGCCCGCCCAGCACTTCGACCACCGGATAGCGCGGCGAAATAGGCGCCTTGCAACCCGCGCACCGGCCGCGCAGCACCAGCCACGAGACGACCGGAATATTCTGCAGTGCGGTGATGGGCGCGCCGCACGCCGGACACGCGGAGCGGGGAACGACCAGGTTGTAGGCAGGACCCGGAGCAGCGTCCTCGCCGCGCAGTTCGGCGCATTGCGCCTGCCAGCCGCGCTCCAGCATCTTCGGCAGTCGATGAATGACGACGTTCAGAAAACTGCCCACGCACAGGCCCAGGACCAGCGCGCCGATCGTGAAGACGACGGGTTCGGTCATTCGGAGGTTGGGCGTTCGGCGGCGGTCTTGGTGGAGGCCAATGCGCGCAGCGCGTCAGGCCGGAGCCAAAACTGCCGACGCACAGCCCCGAAGAATGCGGCAATCGCCGTGGCCAGGAGCGGATCCAGCGTGCCGGTCATGGGCGAACTGGCCCTCCGGGAATGCCGGCCCCAAAGCGCGCTGCGCAGGACAGGCGGGCCGGCCGCGCGCGGGGACCGGGTCGCATCGCTGCCCCGGCGCGCACGCTCAAACCACGGAGCCCAGCTTGAAGATCGGCAGGTACATCGCGACGACGAGGCCGCCGATCACGACACCGAGGAAGACGATGATGATCGGCTCGAGCAGGCTGGAGAGCGCCGCCACGGCGTCGTCCACCTCGCGCTCGTAGAATTCGGCGATCTTCGACAGCATGCCGTCGACCGAGCCCGACTCCTCGCCGATCTGCGTCATCTGCAGCACCATCGACGGGAACAGCTTGGTGTTCGTCATCGCGTTGGTCAGGCTCGCGCCGGTGCTGACCTCGGTCTGGATGCGCTTGGTGCCCGCGGCGTACACCATGTTGCCGGCCGCGCCCCCGACGGCGTCGAGCGACTCGACCAGCGGCACGCCGGCCGCGAACATCGTCGAAAGCGTGCGCGTCCAGCGGGCGATCGTGGCCTTTTCGAGGATGACGCCGATCACCGGGATCTTGAGCCCGAGGCGGTCGATCGCGTAGCGGAACGCAGTCGATCGGCGCATCAGCACGAAGAACGAGAAGATCGCGGCGCCGACGATCATGATCATCAGCCACCACCAGGTGACGAAGAAGTCGGAGATGCCCATCACGAGCAGCGTAGGCGCCGGCAGGTCCGCGCCGAAACTGGTGAACACCTGCTTGAACGCCGGGATCACCCAGACCATGATGACCCAGACGACGACGATCGCGACGACGATGACCGAGATCGGGTAGAAAAGCGCCGACTTGATCTTGCTCTTGATCGCGAGGATCTTTTCCTTGTAGGTCGCGAGGCGGTCGAGGATCGCGTCCAGCGTGCCTGACGTCTCGCCGGCGCTCACGAGGTTGCAATACAGCGAATCGAACTGGACCGGGTGCTCGCGGAACGCCTGCGACAGGCTCGAGCCCGCTTCGATGCGGCCCTTGATGTCCAGCATCAGCCGCGAGAACCGAGCATTGCTGTGGCCGCGAGCGACGATGTCGAACGCCTGCAGCAGCGGCACGCCGGCGCGCAGCATGGTTGCCAGCTGCCGGGTGAAGAACGTCACGTCTTTCTCGCCGACCCGGCGCCCGCCGCGAAACGTCTGCCGTTTCACCTTCGTGACGCGGATGCCCTGCCGCCGCAGGTTGGTCGTGACGACCGTCTCGGAGGCCGCGCGCACCTCGCCGCGCACCTGCCGGTTGTTGCGATCGACGCCCTCCCAGACGAAGGTGAATTCCTTGACGTCCCTGCGCTGCGCGGTTGCGGTGGCCATGAGCTATCCCTTCGGCGGCGTCATTCGTTGGTGACGGCTTCGATTTCCTCGAGCGACATGATGCCTTGCTTGACCTTCAGCAGCCCCGATTGCCGCAGATCGCGGACGCCTTCCTTCTTCGCCTGATCCGCGATGTCGAAGGCGTTGCCGTTGCGCATGATGAGCTGGCGCATGTCGTCGCTGATCGGCAGGACCTGGTAGATGCCGACCCGGCCCTTGTAGCCAGTGCCCTTGCAATTGTCGCATCCTATCGGCCCATAGGGCTGCCACGAGCCGTCCAGGTCCTCTTCGGTGAATCCGGCGTGCAGCAGCGCCTCCGGCGGAATGTCCTTCGGCTTCTTGCACTGCGTGCACAGCTTGCGGCCCAGCCGCTGCGCGGTGATCAGGATGACCGACGACGCCACGTTGAACGGCGCCACCCCCATGTTGAGCAGCCGCAGCAGAGTCGTCGGCGCGTCGTTGGTGTGCAGCGTCGACAGCACCAGGTGCCCGGTCTGCGCCGCCTTGATCGCGATGTCGGCGGTCTCGAGGTCGCGGATTTCGCCGACCATGATCACATCCGGATCCTGGCGCAGGAACGCGCGCAGCGCGGTGGCGAAGGTGAGCCCCGCCTTTTCGTTCACGTTGACCTGGTTGACGCCGGCCAGCTGGATTTCCGCCGGGTCTTCGGCGGTGGAGATGTTGATCCCGGGCTCGTTGAGGATGTTGAGGCAGGTATAGAGCGAGACGGTCTTGCCGCTGCCGGTCGGGCCGGTGACGAGGATCATGCCGTAAGGACGCCCGATCGCCTCCATCAACGCCGCCTGCTGGTCCGGTTCGTAGCCCAGCGCCTCGATGCCGAGCTTGATCCCCGACGAATCGAGGATACGCATGACGATCTTTTCGCCGAAGAGCGTCGGCAGCGTGCTCACCCGGAAATCGATCGCCTTGGCCTTCGACAGCACGATCTTCATCCGACCGTCCTGCGGCACGCGCTTTTCCGAGATGTCGAGCTTGGAGATCACCTTGATCCGGGACGCGAGCTTGTCCTTGATCACGAGCGGCGGCTGGGCGACCTCCATCAGTATGCCGTCGAGCCGGTATCGCACCCGGTAGTATTTCTCGTAGGGCTCGAAATGGATGTCCGAGACCCCGGCGGAGATCGCGTCGACCAGTATCTTCTGGAGGTAACGGACGACCGGCGCGTCCTCGATCTCGGAGCTTTCCGAATCGCTGCCCTGGGGGCTGTCGGCTTCCTGGAGATCGACCTCCAGGTCTTCCATGGAGGCGACGTCCTTGAGCGTGGCGCCCGAGGCCTCGACCAGCTTGTGGATCGCCGCCGCCAGCTTGTCGTTCTCGACGACGACGGGCTCGACGATGAGATTGGTCTTGAACCGGATCTCCTCCAGGCCCTGCAGGTTGGCCGGGTCGGAGGTGGCGACGTAGAGCCGGTTGCCGCGCTGGTGCAGCGGCAGAACGTGCCGCGCCTGGGCAATCTTGAGATCGATCAGATCTTTGGGGAACTGGTCGGCGTCGTATCCCGCAAGGTCCAGCAGCGGAACGCCGAATGCGCGCGAAGCGAACACGGCAAGCTGGTTGGCCGAGATCTTCCTGCCGGCGATGACGTGGTCTACAAACGTGGTCCCGGCCTGCTGCGCCTGCGTTTGCAGCGCCTCGGCCTCGAATTCCGTCATGAGGCCGTGCTGGGCGAGCGCGCGAGCGAGGCCGCTGATGTCGCGCGTCGATGCGGCGTGCGTGGCCATTGGCAGATTAGCGTCGGGCGAACTGTGACTGTGGCGCAGGTGCGGGAAGCATCCCGGGCATCAAGCAATTCCTGTGCCGTGTCGGCTACAACCTGCCGACGGCGACATTATTCCAATCGCATAAAACTTATCCAACCGATGATGCCTGCGCACCGGCGCTTTGTAAAGGCGCGGAGGCCGGGCGCCCGACCGGCGGGAGCAGCCGCACGACTTTGACGCCACGGTCCTGCGTCTGCAGCACCTCGATGGCCTGGCCGGCGACGTCGATGCGCGTGCCCGCGTCGGGAATCTCGCCCAGTTGCGCCAAGATGAGCCCGTTCAGCGTCTTCGGGCCATCCACCGGAAAGGCGGTGCCCAGCTTGCGATTCAGCGTCCGCAGCGGCGCCAGCCCGTCCACGACCACGCCACCGTCGGCGTCGCGCTGGAAGGTCCCGGTCCCCTCGGGCGCCGGCGTCGTGAAATCGCCGATGATCTCCTCGATGATGTCCTCGATCGTCACGAGTCCCACGAGTTCGCCATACTCGTCGACGACGAGACCCAGCCGCTCGCGGGCGCTCTGGAACTGCTGCAGCTGCGCGAGCAGGGGCGTACCGGCCGGAACGAAATACGCGGGACGCAGGATCGGCCGGAGCTCGTCCGGGCCGATGTCGCCGGCCCGCTGCAACTGCACGACCTGTTTCAGGTGCACGATGCCGACGATGTTGTCCAGCGTACCCTCGCAGGCGGGCAGCCGCGTGTGGTAGGACGTCGCGAGCTGCTGCGCGATCAGCGACGGCCGGTCCGCGAGATCGAGGGCGTGGATCTGGTTGCGCGGGGTCATCACGTCGTCGACGGTCACGGACTCGACGTCGAGCAGGTTGGCGAGCATGGCCCGATGCTTGCCCCGGAAATACTGCCCCTCCAGCACGAGCGAACGAAGCTCCTCCTGGCTCAGCGTCGTGCCGACCTCGCCCGTCTGCTCGACGCGCATCAGCGTAAGCAGCGCCCGGACGAACAGGTTGACGAACCAGACGACCGGTGTCGCCGCTTTCAGCATGGGGGAAAGCGCGTAACTCACGACCGGCGCAATGCGGTCGGCATGCGCTGCGCCGATGACCTTGGGCGTGATCTCGGAGAACACGAGGATCGCGAAGGTGACGGCGACGGTTCCCACGGCGAGCGCGAACTCGCCCTCGCCGAAAAGCCGGACCGCGATGACCGTGGTGAGCGTCGCCGCGGCAGCGTTGATCAGATTGTTGCCGAGCAGGATCACGCCGAGCAGCGTGTCGGTCTGGCGAAGCAGGGTGACGGCGAGCCTGGCCCCGCGGTCGCCGCGATGCGCGCGGTGCTTCAGCCGGTACCGGTTGACCGCCATCATGGCGGTTTCGGCCATGGAAAAGAACCCGGAGGAGGCGAGCAGGACCGCGAGGATCAGCGCGAGCGAACTGAGGGGTATGTCGTCCATCAGCGGCCGAGGACGACCTCGAGAACGAACTTGTAGCCGAGATACGCGAGAAAGACGAAAACGGTGCCGGCGATGATCCAGCGCAGTGCCACGCGTCCCCGCCAGCCGTAGCGCCAGCGGCCGAACAGAAGCGCGCCGAAGGTAAGCCAGCCCAGCACCGAGAACACGCTCTTGTGCGTGAACTGCAGCGGCTTCCCGAAGAGCTGCTCGGTGAACAGCATGCCGCTCACCAGTGTCACCGTCAGCAGCACGAACCCGACGGCCACCAGCCGGAACAGAAATCGTTCCAGCGTGAGGAGCGGGGGCAGTGCGGCAGCTTCCGGATCCGGCAATCGCCGATGCAGGCGCTTCTCAAGACCCATCAGCACGAGGGCCTGCAGCGCCGCGACGAGGAAGATCGCGTAGGAGACCAGCGCGACGGCGACGTGCGCCGCGGCGAGCGGAGCTCCGCCGAACTCGAATCGATGCGGGCTTGCGAAAAGCGCAGGCAGCAGCGATGCAACCGCAGCGACGGGGAGCACGACGGTGCCGATCGCCGGCAGCGTGGCGAGCAGGCCCGAGACCCAGGCGACCGCGGCGATCAGCCCGGCGACCACCGACACGGCGTTCACGAACGACAGGTCGAGCCCCGTCGGAGTCACGACCTCCTGCCATCCCAGCCACGCGTGCAGGAGAAGCGCAACGGGCAGGAGCCAGGCCGCGGCGCCGGCGGGCAGGCCGAAACCCGGGGAAGCCGCGGCGCCATGCCGTGCGGCGGCCGGCCAGAGTGCGAACGCGGCGAGCCCGTACAGGGCCACGACGATTACGTGGAGTAAAATCATTCGGTGTGGCGGGCGACGCGCGCCGGGTGGCGGCGCGTCGCGGATATCTTACGCCACCTTCCCAGGACTCTCGGCGCTTTCATGTTCGACAATCTATCGCAACGGCTGACCCGCGTCGTCAAGCAACTGCGCGGCGAGGCACGGCTCACCGACGCCAATATCCAGGATGCGCTGCGAGAGGTCAGGCTCGCGCTGCTCGAGGCCGACGTGGCGTTGCCCGTCGTCAAGGATTTCGTCGGGAAGATCAAGGACAAGGCGGTCGGCGCGGAAGTGATCGGCTCGCTGACGCCGGGCCAGGCGTTGATCGGCGTCGTCCACCGCGAGCTCGCCGCGCTGATGGGCGGCGCTGCGGCGCCGCTCGATTTCGCCGTGCAGCCGCCGGCCGTCGTGCTGCTGGCGGGATTGCAGGGCGCCGGCAAGACGACCACGGCGGCCAAGCTCGCCCATCTGCTGCGCGGGCAGAAGAAGAAGGTGCTCCTCGTCTCCGCCGACGTCTACCGGCCGGCGGCGATCGAGCAGCTGGCCGTGCTGGGAGCGCAGGTCGGCGCGGACATCTTCCCGTCGTCGAGCGGCGAGCAGCCCGTGGCGATCGCGGCGGCCGCGCTCGACTGGGCGAAGCGGCACTATCACGACGTGCTGATCGTCGATACCGCGGGGCGCCTCGCGATCGACGACGCGATGATGCGCGAGATCGCCGAGCTGCACGCCGCGGTGAAACCGATCGAGACGCTGTTTGTCGTCGACGCGATGCAGGGCCAGGATGCCGTCAACACGGCGCGCGCGTTTCGTGATGCGCTGCCGCTGACCGGGGTGATCCTGACCAAGCTCGACGGCGACGCCCGCGGCGGTGCGGCGCTGTCCGTGCGCCAGGTGACCGGAGCGCCGATCAAGTTCGCCGGTGTGTCCGAGAAGATCGACGGTCTCGAGGTGTTCCATCCCGAACGAATGGCGTCGCGCATTCTTGGCATGGGGGACGTGCTGTCGCTGATCGAGGGCGCCCAGAAGACGCTCGATGTCGAGGAAGCGCACAAGTTCGCGCGCAAGGTGAAGGCCGGAAAGGGCTTCGACCTCGACGATTACAAGGGCCAGATAGCGCAGATGCGCAAGATGGGAGGCCTCGCGGCGATGCTGGACAAGCTCCCGGCGGAGCTCGCGCGCGCTGCGCAAGGCACCGCGGTCGACGAGCGCAAGATCGCCCGCGGCGAAGGCATCATCAACTCGATGACGCCGGCGGAGCGCGCCAGGCCGGAGATCCTCAAGGCGTCGCGCAAGCGCCGGATCGCGACCGGCGCCGGTGTGTCCGTGCAGGAGGTCAATCAGCTGCTGAACCAGTTCGAGCAGGCGCAAAAGATGATGAAAATGGTGGCCAAGGGCGGGATGCAGAAAATGCTGCGCGGAATGAAGGGTTTCCTCCCGCGTACGCACTGACCGGCGCCGCCCCGCCGCGCCAGGGCGGCGGCATGCCGCTTGCCGCAGACGCCGATCCGGCCGTATAATCACAGGCTTTCCATCGCCATCCCAGACTAGAGAACCCACCATGGTCGTCATCAGATTAGCCCGCGGCGGCGCCAAGAAGCGTCCGTTTTTCAACGTAGTGGTGGCGGATTCGCGCAACCGCCGCGACGGCCGCTTCATCGAGCGGGTCGGGTTCTACAATCCCATCGCGGCGAAGGGCGAGGAAGCCCTCCGGCTCGCCGTCGATCGCATCACGTTCTGGCAGGACCGCGGCGCGCGCCTTTCGGATACGGTCGCCGGCCTGGTCAAGCGGTCCGCGAAGCCCGTGCCGCCGGCGGTGCCGGCGGCCTGATCGCGCGGCGCGCGGCGGCGCCGTCCTGCAACGCAGTGCCGGCGATGGCGCCATCCGCAGACGCCATCGTGGTGATGGGTGAAGTTCTCGGCCCCTATGGCGTTCGGGGCTGGCTCAAGGTCAGATCCTTTGCCGAGTCCCCGGTCACGCTCCTGAACCACGCGGCGTGGTGGCTGAAGCCGGCGCGCGGGGCGGCATGGAGCGAGTTCCGGCGGCGGGACGGGCGCCTGCACTCGGGTGCGCTGGTCGTGGCGCTGGGAGGGGTCGAGACGCGCGAAGCTGCGTTGGCGATGAAAGGATTCGAGGTCGGCGTGCCGCGGGATGCGCTGCCTGCCGCGGGGGAAGGGGAGTTCTACTGGGATGACCTGACCGGCCTCGCGGTGCTGAACCGCTCGGGCGTATTGCTGGGCGAAGTGCGCGGGATGACCCAGCACGGCGCGCATCCGCTGTTGCGGGTCGCGCGTCCGTCGACGACGCCCGGACCTGAGCGGTTGATCCCGTTCGTTGCGGCGATCATCGACAGGGTCGACGTCGCCGCCGGCAGGATCGAAGTGGATTGGGGTGCGGACTACTAGAAGGGCCGGTGGTTCCGGGGGCGCAGGATGCGGATCGACGTCGTTACGCTGTTCCCGGAGATGGTCGACCACGCGGCGCGGTTCGGCGTCACCGGGCGTGCCCTGCAGCGGGGGCTTTGGCAGTTCGGGGTGTGGAATCCGCGCGATTTCGTGACGGACAGGCATCGGACCGTCGACGACCGCCCCTACGGGGGCGGACCGGGGATGGTGATGCTGGCGGAACCGCTGGCGAATGCGCTGGCGGCGGCGCGGGCGGCGCAGCGCATCGCAGGTTGCGCGGTGACGCGAACGCTCTACCTCTCGCCGGCCGGAACGCCGCTGTCGCACCGGCGCGTGGCGGAGCTTGCGGCGGGAGGTGATGCGACGGCATTGGTGCTGCTCGCCGGGCGCTATGAGGGGATCGACGAGCGGCTGCTCGAACGCGAAGTCGACGAGGAAGTGGCGATCGGAGATTTCGTGGTTTCGGGAGGCGAGTTGCCGGCGCTGATGCTGATCGACGCCATCCTGCGGTTGCGCCCGGGCGTGCTGAACGATGAGGAGTCGGCGGCGCAGGACTCGTTCGCGGCCGGGCTGCTCGATTGTCCGCACTACACGCGGCCGGACGAGTACGATGGAATGAGGGTGCCCGAGGTGCTGCTTTCGGGCCACCACGAGGCGATTCGCGCGTGGCGTCTGCAGCAGGCGCTTGGTCGCACGTTGGAGCGCAGACCCGATCTGCTGCGGGAGCGGGCGCTGTCGAAGGAAGAGAGCGAGTTGCTCGCGGCGTTTCGCCGCGAACGGCTGCCGGGGTCCGGTCTCCGGTAGCAGGAGGGCAGGTAGCGGGAAGCGGCGAATCGGCCGTCCGGCAGCGGACGGCCTTGCGCCGGACAACAAGCCGCGCGCATCAGGGGGCGCCCTGCGCTGCGCGCAAGGTCAACGACCAGCAATCAGCGAAATGGAGAACGCAGCATGGACATCATCGCAACACTGGAACGAGAAGAGATCGAACGGCTGGGCAAGAAGATACCGGCGTTCGCGCCGGGCGATACCGTGATCGTCAGCGTGAGCGTCGTCGAAGGCGAGCGCAAGCGCGTGCAGGCCTACGAGGGCGTCGTCATCGCCAAGCGGAATCGCGGGCTCAATTCCTCCTTCGTCGTGCGCAAGATTTCGAGCGGCGAAGGTGTCGAGCGGACCTTTCAGACCTATTCGCCGCTCATCGCCGGCATCGAGGTCAAGCGAAAGGGCGACGTGCGCCGCGCGAAGCTCTATTACCTTCGCGATCGGTCGGGCAAATCGGCGCGGATTCGCGAAAAGCTCGCGCATACCCACAAGGTGAAGCAGGGCTAGGCCACTCGCCGTGTGGCACCGGACCCGGCTTGACGCTTGCCGCGACTTGCCTCGGGGACGGATTTCCCCGAAGATCCGGGCATCAAGCTCGGGAGCTCCCGGCCCGCGGAGATAGATGAAAGCCTCGCTTTACGAAGCGCTGGGGATTCCACCGACCGCGTCCGACGAGGAGGTCCGCGCGGCATTGCGGAGGTTGATCCGCAAGTATTACGCCAAGACGCGTGACGGCCAGGGCAACGTCGAGGAGGCGCTGCGCTTCATCAATCATGCCAGCCGGATACTGAGCGATCCGGATCGCCGCACTCGTTACAACGGCGAACTGGCGCATTCCGGCGACGTGGTGCCGCCGGCCATCGCCTACGCCGCGAGCAACGCCAGTGCGTTGCCCGGCGAAGGGACCGACGTCGCTCCTCCGCCCGTCGTCGGCGACTCCGACGCCCAGCGCATCGAACTGCCGGCCGAGCCGGCGGCCAGCAAGAAGACGCGCAATGTCCAGCACCCCGGCCTGACCGAGCCAGTGGCCTCGTTCAGCCGTCCCGGCATCGTGACCATCGCGCTGTGCACGCTGTTCGGCGGTTTCATCGCGGGAGCCATCGTGCTCGTCATGCCGCTCGATACGGTGGAGGTCGCCAAGCAGGTTCTGGTCTGGCTGACCCTGACGCTGCTCGCCTGACGATCGTGTACGGCATCGTGCACAGCCTGACCAAGGCGCGCCGCCGGGGCGGAGTCCCCCTGCAGGTCCTGATGCCGCAGACCGACCTTGCGATCCTCAACTGGCGACGCGAGAAGTCCGTGTTCCTCGGCACCAACCAGCCGCAGGAAGACGCAAGCTGGATCTTTCAGCTCCGGATGGCCGAGCTCGAGCGCGCGAAGACCGGCCGCACCAGCGAGCCGCGACCGTGGAGCCGGCTGGGCGCGCGCCTGTTCGACTACGCGTTCTGGGGCATCGTGCTCGCGCTGTTGCTGTCGGAGCTGCGCGGCGCCGCTATCGTGTCCGATGCCCAGGCTTTCTGGCTTGGCCATCCGTTCATCGCCCCGATGCTGATCACCGGCACCTGGGTGGGCGTCGAGACGCTGCTGATGGCTTCCGTCGGCACGACCCCCGGCAAATGGCTCTTCGGCTGCTACGTGCAGTTCTCGATCTCCGACGCGTACGCGCGGCGCGAAATGCAGTCGCAGATCTGGCGCAGCTTCAAGCGCGCATTTCGCGTCTGGTGGGAGGGCATGGGTTGCGGCTTCCCGCTGCTCGCGCCGTTCCTCGATCGCGATCGCCTACGAGAAGCTCTTGCAGGATCACGAGAGCGACTGGGACTTCGCGCAGGATTGCCTCGCGACCCACGCGCCACCCGGGGCGCTCAACACGGTCACCGGCGTCTTCGGTCTCGCCGCGATGCTCTGGCTGTACGGCGTCGCGTGGCACCGGCCGCTCGCGGACGCGGTCGCGACCGTGGGCGAGTCGATCGGCACGGCGCTGCCGTCAGTGCAATCGATCATTCCTCGTGGGCTCACCGCCGGCAGCGTGATCACCGGCGTCGCGGGCGGCATCCGGCGCCCGGGGCAGGAACCCGTCACGCAACCGGATGCGGGGTCGTCAGCGCCGCTCGATGCCGAGGTCGCTACGCTGTTCGCGGAGCGCCGCGCGCGCGTGGCCATGCTGAAGGCGGAAGGGCCGCGCATGCTGCGCTCCGGCAACTTCCGGCGTGCCGCCGAAATGTGCGGCGCCTGGGCCGACCTCGAGCTCGCCAACGCGGAGGCCTGGCGCTGCCTCGGCGACGCCCAGCAGGCCCTGGGCAATCATCAGGAAGCGCTCAACGCGTTCCGCAAGGCAAAGCAGCACGACCCGAACGACCGCTCCCTCGACGCGGCGATCGACCGCAGCCAGAAGGGCATCGTCGGCGATTTCCTCAATCGCTATCGCAAGTAGCGACAAGTGGCGATCGGCGCCCCGCGCAGCGGGAAGCGGCCATGCCGCGCACGCAGCGAGCGTGGGGGCCGCTCGCCTCAGCCACGGATCCTCCGGATGAGCGCCGAGGTCGAATGCGCGGACAGGAACGGGATCGCCACGAACTTCCCGCCGGCGGCGATCACTTCGCTCGCGCCGGCGGTCGTCGCCGCCGTGTAGTCGCCGCCTTTGACCAGCACGTCGGGCCGGCAGGCGACGATGAGGTCGCGCGGCGTGTCGCCGTCGAACGGCACGACAAGGTCGACTGCCGCGAGCCCGGCGAGCACCGCCATCCGATCCGCCAGGGGATTCAGCGGCCGGTCGTCGTCCTTGCCGAGCCGTCGCACCGAGGCGTCGGAATTGACGGCGACGACAAGCGATGCGCCCAGCGCGCGCGCCTGGTCGAGACAGGTGACGTGACCGCGGTGCAGCACGTCGAACACGCCGTTGGTGAACACCAGCGGCCGCGGCAACGCCGCGATGCGCGCCGGCACCTCGCCCGGCGGCGCGATCTTGGCCAGGTAGCGTGGCGCGGGGAGCCCGCCCGCTGCGGTCATCGCGCGGTCAGTCCGTGTACTCGAACAGCTTGACGACCCGCGCGACGTCCATGGTCGAGGCCGCGATCTCGGTTGCCGCGTCGCCTTCTGCCCGCGATACGAGGCCCAGCAGGTAGACGACACTGCGCTCGGTGACGACCTTCACGTTGTTCGCGTCGAATCGCCCCGAATCGATCAGCCGGGTCTTCACCTTCGTCGTGATATACGTGTCGTGCGTGCGCGCGCCGAATGAGGTCTCCGGACCGATCACCAGTTCGTTGGTCACCGCGCGCACGTACTCCGTGGACTTCGCGATCTGACCGATCTCGTCGCGTATGGCCGCGGTCGGCACCTCCCCGGTGAGCAGGACCTTGCCGTCGTAGCTCGTCACGTTGAGGTGCACGCCGCTGGTCCAGCGGTTGCCGGCGGCCTTCGTCACTTTCGATTCGATCGACTGATCGCTTGCGAGGATGCTGGCCGACCGGCGGTCCACGGCGACGAGCACGCCAGCGCCGGCAGTCGCGCCGAGCACGACGGCCGCGCAACCGGCGACGATGGGGCCGGCGGCAACGACCAGCGCGACGCAGGCGAGCGGCAGCAGGCGCGAGCGCAATAGTTTTCCGATCACCCTTCGTCCCCCAGCAGCGTGTTGTCAATGGCGTCGCACAGGCAGTGGATCATGAGCAGGTGCACCTCCTGGATGCGCGCGGTCCGGTCGTGCGGCACGCACAGGTGGACGTCGTCCGCCGTCAGCATGGCGCCGATCTCGCCGCCGCCCTTGCCCGTGAGCGCGACGACGCGCATCTCGCGCTCGTGCGCCGCGCGGACTGCCGCGACGACGTTGGCCGAATTCCCGGACGTGGATATGGCCAGCAGCGCGTCACCGGCGGCGCCGAGCGCCCGAACCTGCTTCGCGAACACCTGCTCGAACGAGTAGTCGTTCGCCACGGCCGTGAGGATCGACGTGTCGGTGGAGAGCGAAAGCGCCGGCAGCTCGGGGCGCTCGCGCTCGAAGCGGCCGATCATCTCGGCTGCGAAATGCTGCGCGTCGGCGGCGGATCCGCCGTTGCCGCAGGCCAGGATCTTGCCGTCGCCGAGCAGGCATGTCGTGAGCAGGTCGGCGGCGCGGGCGATGGCCGGAGCGAGCGCATCCGCCGCGGCGAGCTTCAGTTGCGCGCTGTCGGTGAAATGGGCGCGGATGCGCGGGACATGATCCATGGATGGAAACCGGTGCTCGTTCGATTGTAGCAAGTTTCGCCTTGCCGTCCCCCGCGCGCCGCGGACCGCAACGACGATGCCGCGCGCCTGCGTCCTTGGCGCAGTCCGCCGCTGCCGCCGCGACAGGGGGCCGTTCGCGCCCGCGGACGGCCCGGCGCTGCTCATCCCGTCATCATGTCCTGCAACCATTCGATGCGATCCGCGTCGATCGCATCGAGCAACACCGCGTCGAACCGGCATGGCGGCGTGCGCCGCAGGCGCCCGAGGTAGAAGAGCGCGGCGGCGGCGATCCGCGCGCGCTTGGCCACGGTGATGCTCGCGGCGGCGCCGCCGAAGTCGCGTCGCGTGCGCAGCCGCACCTCGACGAACACGAGCGTCTCGCCGTCGCGCGCGATGAGGTCGATCTCGCCGCGGCGGCAACGGAAATTGCGCTCGACGATCTGCAGGCCGCGGGCGACAAGGAACGTGGCGGCCATTGCCTCGGCCCGGGCACCGGCCTCGGCGCGCGCAATGGCCATGTCACCGGCCGCTCGCGGTCGCGGGCATCGCGCGGGCGGGCCCTAGCGCGCGCCCGCCGGCACGATGCGACCGGCCCGGAACTGCATCAGCCGCCCCTCGCGAATGAACTGGCGCGTCGCGTCGAGCGTAAGGCGGCCGGTCGCACCGTCGAACTCGAGCTTCGCCGGCGGTCCGTCCGCGAACGCCCGGGCGACGTGAAAGGCATCCACGCCGAGCGCGTAGAGCCGGTCGAGCGTGGCGTTGGGATAGTCGGGGCGCTTCAGCTCGGCAAACGCGGCCGCGCCGGCATCGACGAGCCAGGGCATGTCGACGAAGCGCACCTCGTCGAGGTCGCGCATCGCCTCGGGCGGCTGGCGCTCGTTGACCAGGCTGCTGGTGTAACTGGGAATCGTGCCGACATAGGGCTTGGCCAGCGCGGCGTCCGCGGCGTCGACGGCAAGGAGGGCGGCGTCGACCGGGGCCCTGGCGAGTTCGCGTCGCATCAGGCGCAGGACCTCCGGCGCGGCGTCGAACCTGAACATCACCGGAGCGCCGCCGCCGGCAAGGATCCACTCCGCGTTGAACGCGCTCGCGAAGCGCTGCTGCCTTGGCGAGTCACTGGCGATCACCGCGACCGTCGCCGCACCGTCCTCGCGGGCGCGGCGGGCAAGCTGCCCCGCCTCGCCGTCGATCGTCAACGTCAGGGCGTAGACATTCGCCGGGAGGGTGGTGCCATCGTCGAGCTGGTTCAAGGCGATGGTGGGGGGGAGCTCGAGGCCGGCCGTCGCAAGGGCCTTCATGTCGTCCCGGACCAGCGGCCCGACGATGACCCTGGCGCCGGATGCTTTCGCCTTCGCGAACGCGGCGACGACGTCGCCTTCGCCGTGCCCGATCACGGTGGGCATTGCCTTCGCGGCTTCGGCGGCGGCGAGGAATCCGGCCTGCACCGCCTCGGCGGCAGGGCCGAACGCGGCCGACGCCAGCGGCAGCACGAGCACGATGGGCGCGGGCGCAGCGCGGGCTTCGATGGCTGGCGCCGCCGCGGCGCTCGTGTCGGGCGCCCCGTTGCTTGCCGCCGGTGACTGCGCGGCGGACAATGCCGGCAGCCCGCACGTCAACGCCAGTGCGATCGCGGCCCCAAGCCAGCGTGCGCCGGATCGCGCGATCCGGATACTTCGGCGAGGGGCGGTCATGAGAGCGGGGTCGAAGTTCGCATGGACGAAAGCGTGGATGCGGCAAGCCGCGACGACACGAAACCCATGTGCTTTCGCGTCGCGCCGGGAACATTATATGTGGTTGCCACGCCGCTCGGAAATCTGCGCGACCTGACGCTGCGCGCGGTCGATGTTCTCGGCGGCGTCGACACCATCGCGGCCGAAGACACCCGCGTGACCGGCGTGCTGCTGCGGCACTACGGGATCGCGACCCGTCCGCTGTCGCTGCACGAGCACAACGAATCGGCGCGTGCCGCGCAGATCCTCGCGCAGCTGGGCGCGGGTCGCAGCATCGCGCTGGTCAGCGATGCGGGCACGCCGGCGGTCAGCGACCCCGGCGCACGGCTGGTGCGGGCGGTTCGCGACGCGGGATTTCCGGTGGTGCCGATTCCCGGCGCGAACGCGGCCATCGCAGCCATCTCGGCCGCGGGCCTCGCGGCCGGGGAATTCCTGTTCCTGGGCTTTCTGCCCAAGGCGGCGAAGGCGCGACGTGAGCTGCTCGCGACCGTCGCGCGCCTGCCGGTCGCGCTCGTGGTCTACGAGGCGCCGCATCGGGTTCGGGACACGGTGGCGCATCTCGGCGCCGCGCTCGGGGGCGAGCGAACGCTCGTCGTCGCGCGGGAGGTCACGAAGAAATTCGAGTCGATCACCCGGACCACGCTCGCCGGAGCGCCCGCCTGGTTCGACGCGGATCCGAACCATGAACGCGGCGAGTTCGTGCTGCTCGTCGATGCTCCGCCGAAGTCGGAGGCCGTCGCCGGCGAATCCGCGCTCGACCTGCGCCGGCTGCTGGTGGCGCTCATTGCCGAGCTGCCGCCCGCGCGTGCCGCGCGCGTCGCCGCGGCGGCGACGGGATTGCCGCGCGACGCGATCTACGCGCAGGCGCTGGCGTTGAAGTCCGGGCGACGCTGACCCGCCTCCTTGCGCTACACTGGGACGATGGCTGCGACCGTGCTCGTCGAGGACCGCGCTCCGGTGCGCGGGACGCCGGCCGGATGGGAAGCGCGTCTCGAGCTTCGCTTCGAGCGCGTGGCTTCGCGCACGGTGTTGGCCTCGCGCCGGCACGCTCGGTCCGTTGTGCGTGCAGAAGGCGCTCTATCCCGAGGGTCCCGCGGTCTGCCAGGCGGTCGTCGTGCATCCGCCCGGTGGAATCGTCGCGGGCGATTCGCTGCGGATCGAGGTGGACGCCGGGCTGGGGGCGCACGCGCAGCTCACGACGCCGGGCGCTGCGAAGTGGTACCGCTCCGCCGGATCCGCCGCGCGCTCCGACACCCTGCTGCGCGTCGCCGCCGGCGCATTCGTCGAATGGCTGCCGCAGGAAACCATGCTGTTCGACGGCGCGCGTGCGGCGATCCGCTTCACGGTCGAACTCGACGGCGACGCGCGCTACATCGGCTGGGACGTGGCGCAGCTCGGGCGCACCGCGTCGGGCGAGCGCTTCGCGACGGGACGTTTGCAGCAGGCGGTCGAGCTTCTGCGCGACGACGAGATGCTCTGGTGCGAGCGTACGGTCCTCGATGGCGGAACCCGTGCGCTCCAATCTGGTGCAGTCCTGGACGGCGCGCCCGTGTTTGGGACGATGATCGCGGCCGGCGTGGACATCGAAGCAGGCGTCCTTGCGGCATGCCGCGCCGCTTCGCCGACGTCGGGCGCGGGTGCGGTGACGCGGCTGCCGCAGTTGCTCGTCGCGCGCTATCGCGGCGGCTGCGCACAGGCGGCGCGCACGTATTTTGCTTCGCTGTGGCGCGTGCTTCGTCCGGAATTCGCAGGCCTCGACGCGGTGGCGCCCCGGATCTGGAACACCTGACCACGCCTCGCGACCGCCCATGGAACTCACGCCGAGAGAAAAGGACAAGCTGCTGCTCTTCACCGCCGCGCTGGTGGCGGAACGGCGCCTCGCGCGCGGCGTGAAGCTCAACTACCCCGAGGCCGTCGCGTACATCTCCGCCGCGATCATGGAAGGCGCGCGCGATGGCCGGACGGTGGCAGACCTGATGAGCCACGGCGCAACGCTGCTCCAGCGCGCGCAGGTGATGGACGGCGTTGCGGAGATGATTCCCGAGATCCAGGTCGAGGCGACGTTCCCCGACGGCACGAAGCTCGTCACGGTCCATCGACCCATCCCATGATTCCCGGCGAAATCATCGCGCAGGAGGGCGAGCTCGAATTGAACGCGGGCCGGGCCACGGTCACGCTGTCGGTGGCCAATACCGGCGACCGTCCGATCCAGGTCGGCTCGCATTATCACTTCGCCGAGACCAATGCGGCGCTCGCCTTCGATCGTGCCGCGGCGCGCGGCTTTCGGCTCGACATCGCGGCCGGGACGGCCGTTCGCTTCGAGCCGGGGCAGGTGCGCACCGTCCGGCTGGTGGCTCTTGCGGGCGCGCGCATCGTCTACGGCTTCACGGGCGCGGTGATGGGGCCGCTCGACGTCCGGGCACGGACGGTCGCGGCGCGCCGTGCGCGTGCGGGGAAGAAACCGGCGGCGGCCAGGGCGAAGGCGGAGGGCCGCCGGTGAAGATCGGCCGGCGCGCCTATGCCGAGATGTTCGGGCCGACGGTCGGTGACCGCGTGCGGCTCGCCGACACGGATCTCGTCGTCGAAGTCGAGCGCGATCTGACCGTCTACGGCGAGGAGGTGAAGTTCGGCGGCGGCAAGGTGATCCGGGACGGCATGGGACAGAGCCAGCGGGTGGCCGCGGATTGCGCCGACACGGTGATCACCAACGCGCTGGTGATCGACTGGTGGGGCGTCGTCAAATGCGATATCGGGCTCAAGGACGGCAGGATCGCGAAGCTCGGCAAGGCCGGCAATCCCGACATCCAGCCCGGCGTCGACATCGTGATCGGGGCCGCGACCGAGATCATCGCCGGTGAAGGGATGATCGTCACCGCCGGCGGGGTCGATGCGCACATTCACTTCATCTGCCCGCAGCAGATCGACGAGGCGCTGATGTCCGGCGTCACGACGATGATCGGCGGCGGCACCGGTCCCGCGACCGGAACCTTCGCGACGACGTGCACACCCGGGCCGTGGCACATCCAGCGGATGCTCGAAGCGGCCGAAGCTTTCCCGATGAACCTCGGCTTCCTCGGCAAGGGCAACGCGAGCCTCACGCCGCCGCTGGTCGAGCAGGTCGAGGCCGGCGCGATCGGCCTCAAGCTGCACGAGGACTGGGGCACGACCCCGGCGGCGATCGATGCGGCGCTGCAGGTCGCGGACCGGATGGACGTCCAGGTCGCGATCCACACGGACACGCTGAACGAATCGGGATTCGTCGAGACGACGCTGAAGGCGATCGGGGGCCGCACGATCCACACCTACCATACCGAGGGCGCGGGCGGCGGCCACGCGCCGGACATCATCCGCGCCTGCGGCGAGCCGAACGTGCTGCCGTCCTCGACCAACCCGACGCGTCCGTACACGATCAACACGATCGACGAGCACCTCGACATGCTGATGGTGTGCCACCACCTGGACCCGGCGATCGCCGAGGACATCGCGTTTGCCGAATCGCGGATCCGGCGCGAGACGATCGCCGCCGAGGACATCCTGCACGATCTCGGCGCGTTCTCGATGCTGTCGTCGGACTCGCAGGCGATGGGCAGGGTCGGTGAGGTGATCATCCGCACCTGGCAGACCGCGCACAAGATGAAGCTCCAGCGGGGCAAGCTGGCCGGGGACCCCGCCGCGCACGACAATCGGCGCGTGATGCGCTACGTCGCCAAGTACACGATCAATCCGGCGATCGCGCACGGCATCGGTCACGTGGTCGGCTCGGTCGAGCCCGGCAAGCTCGCCGACCTCGTGCTGTGGAAGCCGGCGTTCTTCGGCGTGAAGCCGTCGCTGATCCTGAAGGGCGGGATGATCGCCGCCGCGGCCATGGGCGATCCGAATGCATCGATTCCGACGCCGCAGCCGGTGCATTACCGGCCGATGTTCGGCGCGTTCGGCAAGGCGCGTTCGACTTCCGTCACTTTCGTGTCGAAGGCCGCGCTGAAGAATCCCGCCCTGCGCAAGCTGGACCTCGCGAAGCCGCTCGTCGCGGTGAAGAACACGCGCGGGATCGGCAAGCGCGACATGAAGAGGAACGACGCGCTGCCGCGGATCGAGGTCGACCCGGAGACCTACGCGGTCCGGGCCGACGGCGTGCTCCTGACCTGCGAGCCGGCGACGGTCCTGCCGATGGCGCAGCGTTACTTCCTCTTCTGACGCCGATGCTCGTCGTGCAGCGCAAGCTTGGCGCCCCGGCGCCGCACGATGCCCTGCTCGTGCTCCCGTTCGAGCTGCGGCAGAAGACCCGGTTGCGGACGACCGTCGCGACCGGCGAGGAGATCGGCCTCTTCCTCGTGCGCGGAACCGTCCTGCGCGACGGTGAATGCCTGCAGGCCGACGACGGCCGCGTCGTTCGTGTCGTGGCGGCGGACGAGGACCTGTTCGAGGTTCGTTGCGCGGATGCCGATGCGCTCGCCCGCGCCGCCTACCATCTGGGGAACCGGCACACGCCGGTGCAGGTGGGCGCCGGCTGGCTGCGCCTGGCGGCGGACGACGTGCTGGCCGGCATGCTGCGCGGGCTCGGCGCCACCGTGACGCCGATCCGCGCCCCGTTCGAGCCCGAGGCCGGCGCGTATGCGGCGGGCCACCACGCGCATTCGGGCGACGCGAAACATGCGGGAATCATCCACGACTTCGCCGCGCGCGGTGAGCATGCCGGCTGATACGGGGCTGCCGATCCTGGCCGCGTCGCCGGATGCGGGTGGACCCGCGCAGCTGGCACTGGTGCGGCTGCTGCAGCTCGCGAGCCCGGCGCTCCCCATCGGCGCATACAGCTACTCGCAGGGGCTCGAGTGGGTGGTCGAGGACGGCACCGTGCGCGATGCCGCGACCGCGCAGGCATGGATCGGCGACGTGCTCGAGTGGGTCGTGGCGCCGGGCGAAGCCGCGGTCGCGTGGAGGCTGCTCGTCGCGGCGCGGAACTCCGACTGGACTCGCTTCGCGGACTGGAATGCCTGGTTTCGCGCGTCGCGCGAAACCGCGGAGCTGCGCGCCGAGACCGAGCAGACGGGCGGCTCGCTCGCCAAGCTCGCGCTCGACCTCGAGCTCCTCGACGCGCCGGTGCGCGCCATGCTTCCCGTGCTCGCGCCGATCACGCTTGCCGGCGGCGTACTCGCTGGCGACGCGCGGCTTCGCGGTGCCCGTCGAAGCTGCGCTCGTGGCGTACGTCTGGACCTGGCTCGAAAACCAGGTGCTGGCCGCGGTCAAGCTGGTGCCGCTCGGCCAGGTCGCGGGGCAGCGGTTGCTCACGGCGCTGGGCGCCGGGATTCCGCGGGTCGTCGCCACCGCGATGACGCTTGCCGATGCCGACCTGTCGACGTTCGCGCCCGGGCTCGCGCTGGCCAGCACAAGGCACGAGACGCAGTACACGCGGCTCTTTCGCTCGTAGCTCCGCCGGGAGGAACTCAAACGTGACCGTCATGCAACCTCTGCGCATCGGCATCGGCGGCCCCGTCGGCTCCGGCAAGACCGCGCTCACGCTGGCGCTGTGCCGCGCGCTGCGCGAGCGTTACCAGCTCGCCGTCGTCACCAACGACATCTACACCGAGGAGGACGCGCAGTTCCTCGTCCACAACGAGGCGCTCGCGCCGAACCGCATCATCGGCGTCGAGACGGGCGGCTGCCCGCACACGGCGATCCGCGAGGACGCGTCGATCAACCTCGAAGCCGTGGACCGGCTCGCGCAGCGTTTCGGCAATCTCGACATCGTCTTCGTCGAGAGCGGCGGCGACAACCTCGCGGCAACGTTTTCGCCGGAACTGTCCGATCTGACGATCTATGTGATCGACGTCGCCGCCGGCGACAAGATTCCGCGCAAGGGAGGTCCGGGGATCACGCGCTCCGACCTGCTCGTCATCAACAAGATCGATCTCGCGCCCATGGTCGGGGCCTCGCTCGAGGTGATGGACCGCGACGCGCGGAAGATGCGCGGCGAGCGGCCGTTCGTCTTCACCAATCTCAAGACCGGGCAGGGCCTGGACGTCGTCGTGCGCTTCGTGATCGAGCGCGGAATGGTCGGCGCAGCGCCCGCTTCGACCCGCTGATGCGCCGCAGGGAGGTCGCGGGACGCCGGCGCAACCGCGACCAGGCGCGTGACTTCCGCGCACGGGCAATCCAATTCGGTGCGACAGTTGTGTGCGCTGCACCAAACTGGTAAGGCCAGGAGGTCCCGATCCTCGCCGATCGCGATGACCGAAAGGAGGACTATCGTTCAAAAACAGTGAATTGCAATGCATTCGCGGGGCGTGGCATGGATCGTGCGATGCAGCAATCAGGGGCCGGTCTCCCGAGTTCTCCGGCACCAGATGCTGTCATCGTCAATCTCATGAAATGGGGAAATCCATGCAACGCAGAACTGCTCTGAAGCGACTGGCGCTGTCCGCCGCGCTTGCGGTCACTGGCCTCACCGTGGGGGTGCATGCACACGCCGCGGACACCATCAAGGTCGGCGTACTCCACTCGCTTTCGGGAACGATGGCGATCAGCGAAACGGTGCTGAAGGACGTCACGCTGATGGCGATCGACGAAATCAATGCCAAGGGGGGCGTGCTGGGCAGGAAGCTCGAGCCCGTGGTCGTCGATCCCGCGTCGAACTGGCCGCTGTTCGCCGAGAAGGCGCGCCAGCTCATTTCCCAGGACAAGGTTGCGGTCGTGTTCGGCTGCTGGACGAGCGTATCGCGCAAGTCGGTGCTGCCGGTGTTCGAGGAATTGAATGGTCTCCTGTTCTATCCGGTGCAGTACGAGGGCGAGGAGCTGTCGAAGAACGTGTTCTACACCGGCGCGGCGCCGAACCAGCAGGCGATTCCCGCCGTCGAGTACCTGATGAGCAAGGAAGGCGGCGGCGCCAAGCGCTGGGTGCTGCTCGGCACCGACTACGTCTATCCGCGCACGACGAACAAGATCCTGCGCGCGTTCCTGAAGTCGAAGGGCGTCGCCGACAAGGACATCGACGAGAAGTACACGCCGTTCGGCCACAGCGACTACCAGACGATCGTCGCCGACATCAAGAAGTTCGCCGCCGGCGGCAAGACCGCGGTGGTGTCGACGATCAACGGCGACTCCAACGTGCCGTTCTACAAGGAACTGGGCAACCAGGGCCTGAAGGCCACCGACGTGCCGGTCGTCGCATTCTCGGTCGGCGAGGAAGAATTGCGCGGCGTCGACACCAAGCCGCTGGTGGGGCACCTCGCGGCGTGGAACTACTTCATGTCGCTGAAGAACCCGGCCAACGACGCGTTCAAGAAGCAGTGGGCCGCCTACGCGAAGGCGAAGAAGCTGCCGGGCGCCGACAAGCCGCTGACCAACGATCCGATGGAAGCGGCGTACGTCGGGATCAACATGTGGAAGCAGGCGGTCGAGAAGGCCAAGACCACCGACACCGACAAGGTCATCGCGGCGATGGCGGGGCAGACGTTCAAGGCGCCGAACGGCTTCACGATCAAGATGGACGAGAAGAACCACCATCTGTGGAAGCCGGTGTTCATCGGCGAAGTGCAGGCGAACGGCCAGTTCAACGTCGTCTGGAAGACGCCGGGCCCGATCCGCGCGCAGCCGTGGAGCCAGTACATCGAAGGCAACGCGAAGAAGAAGGACGGCCCCGAGAGCATGTAGCAGCGGGGTTGTCGCAGGACAGCGGCGGCAGCGGCCCGTGATCACCCGCTGCCGCCGTTCCATTTGCCGAATCTCCCGCCGACCATGACCCAATCGACCGGACTCGTTCGCCGCATCGCCGGTCGGCTGGCCATCGGAATGCTCGCATTCCTGTGCGCGGCCGGCACGAGCGCGATGGCGCCCGAACTCGTCCGCGATCTTGCGCTCGGCGAGAACGACGCCAAGGTCACGGCGATCGCCGCGGTCGTGGCCGGCGGCGAAGGCGGCGCGCTGGCCGTGCTGCAGGCGCTGCTCGACGGCGAAGTGCAGACCGCCGGCGACAGGGTCCTGCAGATCAGAGGCGACAGCGCAATCGATCTCGTCACGGGCAAGTCCGTCGCGCCCCTGCCGGAAGCCCGCGACGACGTCGTGCTCAACAATCGCGTGCGGCGCGAGCTGGCGACGGCGATCGCCGCGTTGAAGCTCACGTCGGAGGATGCCGGGACACGGCTCGCCGCCGCGCAGGAGCTGCAGCGCGGCGCCGACGAGGAGATGCTCCCTGCGCTGCGCCGGGCGATCGAGCGGGAGCGGGATCCCGAGATCCGGGATCTGCTGACGCTGAGCCGTGCGACGATCGAGCTCGGAAGCGCGGAAAAGGCGGTGCGGATCGGAGCGATCCGCGTGCTGGCGGAAAGCCGCGACGCGAACACGAAGATGCTGTTGCTGCCGCTGCTCGAGCGCAAGGGTGGCGACTTCGTCGAGCCGGACAGCGACGTGCGGGCGGAGGCGGAACTGTCGCTGCACGCGATCGAAAGCCGGCTCGCGACCGGCGAGATGATCAGCCGCGTCTTCAGCGGGGTGAGCCTGGGCAGCATTCTGCTGCTCGCCGCGCTCGGCCTCGCGATCACCTACGGGCTCATGGGCGTCATCAACATGGCGCATGGCGAGCTCATCATGGTCGGCGCCTATGCGACCTATGTCGTGCAGAATCTCTTCCGGAGCTACGCGCCAGGGGCGTTCGATGCGTACCTGATCGTCGCGGTGCCCGTCGCCTTTGCGGCGTCGGCAGCCACCGGCATCGCGCTCGAGCGCAGCGTGATCCGGTTCCTGTACGGTCGGCCGCTGGAGACGCTGCTCGCCACCTGGGGCATCAGCCTCATCCTGATCCAGTCGATGCGCACGCTGTTCGGCGCCCAGAACGTGCAGGTCGAGAATCCGGCCTGGATGTCGGGCGGCGTCCACCTGCTGTCGAACGTGGTGCTGCCCTACAGCCGGATCGTGATCATCGCGTTCGCGGCGGTGGTCGTGGCGCTGGTCGGGCTCCTGCTGGTGCGCACGCGGCTGGGGCTGTTCGTCCGCGGCGTCACCCAGAATCGGCCGATGGCGAGCGCGCTGGGCGTTCCCACCGGACGCGTCGACACCTACGCGTTCGGTCTCGGCTCGGGCATCGCGGGACTCGCCGGCTGTGCGCTGTCGCAGATCGGCAACGTCGGGCCGGACCTCGGGCAGAGCTATATCGTGGATTCGTTCATGGTCGTCGTGCTGGGCGGCGTCGGGCAGCTCGCCGGCACCGTGTACGCGGCGATGGGCCTCGGCATCGCCAACAAGTTCCTCGAGGCATGGTCGGGCGCCGTGCTGGCCAAGATCGCGCTGCTGGTCTTCATCATCGTCTTCATCCAGAAGCGCCCGCAGGGCCTGTTCGCCCTCAAGGGCAGGATGGCGGATGCATGAGATGCGGTCGAGGCCTGTCAGTCGGCGTCTTCATGCGCGCGCCCCCTCGGAGGATGCAGCGCAGCGGCGACCGGCCGCAAGCGTGCGGGGCGCATTCAAGAGCGCCCCGACGATCGGTCCGCGAACATGAATGCGGCGCTGCCACGGGAGGTTGCCAGGAGGCGCGTCGCAGTCACGTCGCGCCGGAGCACGCCGCTGTTGACGCGCGGCGGCTGGGCGGCGTTCGCCGCTGCCGCCGTCGTGCTGGTCGTGCTGGTGCCCGCGCAGAACCTCCTGCTGTCGCCGGGCCATCCGCTGCACCTGTCCGACTATTTCGTGACGCTCGCCGGGAAGATCATGTGCTATGCGATCGTCGCGCTGGCGATGGACCTGGTCTGGGGGTATGCCGGCATACTTTCGCTGGGCCACGGTCTCTTCTTCGCGCTGGGCGGCTACGCGATGGGGATGTACCTGATGCGCTCGATCGGCCGCGAGGGGGTCTACCAAAGCGACCTGCCGGACTTCATGGTGTTCCTCGACTGGAAATCCTATCCCTGGTACTGGAGCTTCACCGACCAGTTCTGGTACGCCGCGATGCTGGTGGTGCTGGTGCCCGGCGTGCTGGCATTCGTGTTCGGATACTTTGCGTTCCGGTCGCGGATCAAGGGCGTCTATTTCTCGATCATCACGCAGGCCCTGACCTACGCCTTCATGCTGCTGTTCTTCCGCAACGACACCGGCTTCGGCGGCAACAACGGGTTCACCGACTTCAAGCGCATCCTCGGTTACCCCATCACGGCGCCCGAGACGCGCGCGGCACTGTTCGCGGCCACCGCCGCCGCGTTGCTCGGGGCGCTGCTGCTCGGTCGCTTCATCGTGACCTCGAAACTCGGCCGCGTGCTGACCGCCATCCGCGATGCCGAAAGCCGCGTGATGTTCTGCGGCTACAGTCCGCTGCACTACAAGCTCTTCGTCTGGACACTCTCGGCCGTGCTGTGCGGGATCGCCGGCGCACTGTACGTGCCGCAGGTCGGCATCATCAATCCCGGTGAAATGTCGCCGGCCAATTCGATCGAGATCGCGATCTGGACGGCGGTCGGCGGTCGCGGCACGCTCATCGGGCCGGTGCTCGGCGCGTTCGTCGTCAACGGCGCGAAAAGCTGGTTCACGCAGGCGGTTCCCGAGTACTGGCTGTTCTTCCTCGGCCTGCTCTTCATCCTGGTCACGCTGTTCCTGCCGCGCGGCGTGATCGGCCTCTTGCGGCGCCGGCGATGAGCGCCGCGAGCGAGGGAGCGCAGCCGTGAGCGCCACGGCACTGCACACGGTGGACAGCGGGTCTGCCGGGCTGGCCCAGGCGGGGATGCGCATCGCCGGCACCGACGTCGACACGACGCACGGGCCGATCCTCTATCTCGACGGCATCACGGTGAGCTTCGACGGCTTCAGGGCGCTGAACGCGCTTTCGCTGACGATCGACGACGGCGAGCTGCGCTGCATCATCGGTCCCAATGGCGCCGGAAAGACGACGATGATGGACGTGATCACCGGCAAGACGCGTCCGGACGCCGGCACTGCATTCTTCGGCCAGACGATCGACCTCGCGCAGCTGACCGAAGCGGAGATCGCGCACGCCGGCATCGGCCGCAAGTTCCAGAAGCCGACGGTGTTCGAGCAGCATTCGGTATTCGAGAATCTCGAGCTCGCGATGAAGGCCGACAAGCGGGTACGCAGAACCCTGCGCGCGCGGCTCGCGCCCGCCGACCTGGGCCGGATCGCCGAAACGCTCGAGCTGATCAGGCTCGAAGACGCTGCCGCGCGACCGGCGGGGCTGCTCTCGCACGGCCAGAAACAGTGGCTGGAGATCGGGATGCTGCTGATGCAGGAGCCGCGCCTGCTGCTGCTCGACGAGCCGGTGGCCGGCATGACCGACGACGAAACGATGCGCACGGCGGAGCTGTGCCTGGCGCTCGCCGGAAAGCACTCGGTGGTGGTCGTCGAGCACGACATGGACTTCATCGCGCAGATCGCGCGCAAGGTCACCGTGTTGCACGAGGGCAGCGTGCTCGCCGAAGGGCCGATGGACGTCGTGCAGGCCGATCCGCGCGTGGTCGAGGTCTACCTTGGACGATAGGCGGGACGGCGCGTGCTGACGATCTCGGGCCTCAACCAGTACTACGGCGGCAGCCACACGCTGCGCGATATCGCCTTCGAGGTGCCGTCGGGTGCGGTCACTGCGGTGCTGGGAAGGAACGGCGTCGGCAAGTCGACGCTGCTCAAGTGTCTCGCCGGGTTGCTGCCCGTGCGTTCGGGCGCGATTCAGTTCGACGGCGTCGACGTCACCCGAATGCCGCCTCACGTGCGGGCACGGCTCGGCCTGGGGTATGTGCCGCAGGGCCGCGAGATCTTTCCGCGGCTCACCGTTCTCGAGAACCTGAAGCTCGGGCTGGCGACGAAACGTGCGGGCACGCCAATCCCGCCGCGCATATTCGAGATGTTCCCGGTTCTCGCCGACATGCTGCACCGGCGCGGCGGCGACCTGTCGGGCGGGCAGCAGCAGCAGCTCGCGATCGGACGGGCGCTGGCGATGGATCCCGAAGCTGCTGGTGCTCGACGAGCCGACCGAAGGCATCCAGCCTTCGATCATCAAGGACATCGAGCGCGCCATCCGGCGCCTCGCCGCCGAGGGCGAGATGGCGATCCTGCTGGTCGAGCAGTACTACGATTTCGCGCGATCGCTCGCCGATCGCTACGTCGTCCTCTCCCGCGGTGAAGTCGTGAAGGCCGGCAAGGGCGCCGACATGGACGCGGACGGCGTGCGCGCCTGCCTGACCGTCTGAGTGACCGGGTCAGCGACGACCTTCCCCGCGCCCGGTCCAGTGGCCGCGACGTCGCTGACCGCCCGGGGCGCGATCGTGCTCTGACCCATGGCACCGGTTGATCACGATCAAGGTTGCCTGGGACGGTGGTCGGTGACAATCGCCGGCATTCGCGGGAGTATCACCGCTTATCGGGAGCTGCCATGGCCATTGCCGCTGCAGCCGACCTCGTCCTCGACACCGCCCTGGTGAAGAAGTACGACCGGTTCGGTCCTCGCTACACCTCGTATCCGACCGCCGACCGCTTCCACACGGCGTCACCGCCGAGGCGTACGTCAACGCGCTCCACGCGCGCAACCAGCGAGCGGCCGACGGCGCCGCTGTCGCTGTACGTGCACATCCCGTTCTGCAACACGATCTGCTACTACTGCGCGTGCAACAAGGTCATCACCAAGGACCACGGGCGCAGCGCCAAGTACATCAGGTACGTCGGGCCGCGAGATCGAGCATCGTCGGCGGCCTGTCGAGGGCGCGCCCGAGGTCGAGCAGCTGCACTGGGGCGGCGGCACGCCGACCTTTCTCGCGCGCGACGAGATGTCGACGCTGATGGGCATGCTGCGCGGCGCACTTCGCGTTCGCGCCGGACGCCGAGATCTCGATCGAGGTCGACCCGCGCAAGGTCGATGCCGACACGATCGCGTTCCTCGGCGGCGACTCGGCTTCAACCGGATCTCGGTGGGCGTCCAGGACTTCGATCCCGGTGGTGCAGAAGGCGGTCAACCGCATCCAGAGCGAAGCCGAGACGCGTGTCGTGATCGACGCCGCGCGCGCGAACGGCTTCGTCTCGGTCAACGCCGACCTGATCTACGGGCTGCCGAGGCAGACGGTGGCGGGATTCTCGGCGACGCTCGACAAGGTGATCGCCGCGTCGCCCGACCGCATCGCGCTCTACAGCTACGCGCACGTGCCGCACCTGTTCAAGCCGCAGCGGCGCATCGACGTCGGCCGACCTGCCGGCGCCCGAAACGAAGCTCGCGATCCTCGCGCTCGCCATCGAGAAGCTCGGCGCGGCGGGCTACGTCTACATCGGCATGGATCACTTCGCCAAGCCGGGCGACGAGCTCGCCGTCGCGCAGGCGCAGAGGCAAGCTGCACCGCAATTTCCAGGGCTACTCGACGCAAGCCCGACTGCGACCTGCTGGCGTTCGGCATCTCGGCGATCGGCAAGGTCGGCGCCGCGTACGTCGCGAACGTGCAAGACGCTCGACGAGTACTACGCGAAGCTCGACGCGCGGCGCGCTGCCGGTGATGCGCGGCGTCGAGCTCGACGCCGACGACCTGATCCGCCGCGACGTCATCCAGAAGCTGATGTGCAATTTCGAGCTGGATTTCGCCGCGCTCGGGCACGCAGCACGGCATCCGCCTTCGCCGACTACTTCGCGCCGGACCTGGCGTCGCTCGGCGCCGCTCGCGGCCGACGGACTGGTCGAGCTCACCGCGACGCGAGCTCAGGGTGACGACGCGCGGGCGGCTCCTGGTGCGCACCGTCGCGATGCAGTTCGACCGGTACCTGCGCGAGGCGCAGCAGAAAGCGCAGTACTCGCGCGTCATCTGAGGTGGCGGCGCGCGTCCGCCGCGCCGGCGCGCAGCGGACGGAACGCCGCGACGCCTGCGGCCGCGGCGGCGAGGTGCTTCAGCGCGTGGCCGGCGATCGTGCCGTTCGTCGCCTCCCAGATCAACTGGTCCGCAGCCTCGAAGAGCTTGGCCAGCGCGTACCAGCCGATGATCCACCACCACGAGAAAGGGTCGTCGCGCGGCCGCGACGCCACCAGCAGCACCGGCAACGCGGCCAGCCCGCCGAACTGGAGCGTCACGTAGAGCGAAAGATCGCCCGTGAGCCGCCAGTACGCGACGCTCGCGATTCCGAGCGGGATGAGGAAGCAAAGGCTCAGCCGTGCGAGGTTCGCTCCGACGCGCTGCGCGATCGCGGCCCCCAGCACGCCCGCGAAGACCAGCGTCATCGGCAGCCTGTCCCAGCCGAGCGCGGCGTCGTTCGGTTCCAGGTGATACCAGGCGGAACCGGCGCCCGTGCCGAGAAAACCCAGTGCGATGCACCACAACCCCGCTTCGGCGGCCGCCGAAAAACGCGCGCGGCGGCGCGATCCCAGCCGCGCGATCCCCGCGAGGCCCACCAGCACGAACGCGATGTTGGACAGGACGTCGGCCGCGCGCGGAATGCCGAACCAGGTTCGCTGATCCGCGAACTGGTGATAGGCCGGATCCTGCGGGATCACGGGCAACAGCGTCCACGCCGCGAGCGTCAGCGCGAGGACGCCAAGGCAGGCTCGCTCGGGACGGGACAGCCGGCGCCACCGGATGAGGAGGTCGGGCATCGGCGTCTGCCGGATCGGACGATGGGGCCGCGCCTACGCGGGCGCCGTCGTCGGCCGCGTGTCGAGCCACCGCCGGATCCGCTGGTAGACGTCCGGCCGGTCCAGCAGCGCCAGGTGTCCGCAGTCGTGGGCGATCCACTGCCGAGATCTCGGGATTGCAAGATCGAGGGCGGGATCGTCGTGACGGCCGAGCGCGCTCGCGAGCGGGACGAGCCCGTCGCCGGGCAGCTCGCGACGGCCGCGGGATG
Source organism: uncultured beta proteobacterium (assembly GCA_963700415.1). Lineage (GTDB taxonomy): Bacteria > Pseudomonadota > Gammaproteobacteria > Burkholderiales > Casimicrobiaceae > CAIWHR01. The sequence goes on along the minus strand of CAVOXS010000007.1, from coordinate 204,749 downwards.
ACCTGGCCGCCGCGGTCGCGCCGATGGCGAAGCAGCGCACTCCATCGGGCAGCGGCACGAAGCGCCGGCGATCGCCGCGCGCGAAGCGGTCGCGCCCCTGCCAGTCCTCGTCGGCGAGGTTCCCGTAGCGCAGGTCGGTGATGCCCGCGCTGCGAATCTTCCCCAGCCGCGCCAGCGGCGCCGTGTACGGACTGATCTCGAGCAGCGTGTCGATCCAGTTGCCGCCGCGCTCCATCGGCGCGCCGTGATGGGGCGTGCCGAGAAACACGAGCGAGTCGAGTTGCCGCAACCACGCGTGCGTGGCGAGGGCGCCGTAGTGGCAGGCGCTGCGCGCGACCAGCCCGCCCATGCTGTGGGCGACGAGCACGAATTCTTTCGGCGGCATCGGCCACTGTGCCACCAGTGCCTCCAGCGCTTCGGCCAGCTGCCTTCCGTTGGTCGAGATGTGCAGCCCCGTGTTGTAGTGCAGGTACACCGGCGTGTAGCCGAAGTCACGCGCGAGCGCGACGCCGTGGTCGTGACCCCGCCGGTTCCACTGCAGATCGTTGAGGCAAAGGCCGTGGGCGAGCACCAGCAGCTTGCCCGTGCACTCGGGGATCGCCGCGGCCAGCGCCTCGCGTTCCACTGCGATCGCTTTGCCATCGCGACGAAAGCCGAGCGTGATCGCCAGCGGATTGCGCGTCTCGGCCAGGTGGTCGCCCAGCACGCCGTTCAATGCGGCGACGATCGCTTCGCGCGCCGGCGACGGCTCGACGTGGCCGAGGAGCGGAGCGAGACGCCCCAGAACGGCGTCGATGCTCCCGCCCACGAGCCGCGTCACGCCGTGCACGCTGCGGTAGACCAGTCCCGTTATGCCGCGCGTGCGGCCTGCCGGCGGCTTGGCGAGAAGGCCGGGAGCCCGGCTGATGTTGTGATGCATCGCCTCGACGAGGTCGGCGAGACCGCGGGTGGCGTCGATGGCGAGGCGGCTGGCGCCGCGCAGGTCGGAGAGGTGGTTGCGGTGCTTCGCGGTCGTCACGGACGGCAAGGCAGGAAGGGGCGCCGCGCCAGGGGCCGCACGGACGTCAGCCGGGGCGGCGCGCCGGCGCGTTCGGATCGACGCCGCGGCGCGCGGCCATCTCGCTGCCGATGGCCGCGAGGATCGCCGCATCGAAGGAACCTGCGGCGAGCGGGATCAGCTCGCCTTCCTCTCGTGCGATGTGCGCGGCATAGGCCGCGCGGACATCGGCCGCTTCTTTCGGCGACAGGTTCGCGCGCACGCCGGCGGCGATGGCGGCGAGGCGCGGCCGCAGGTGACGCCACTGTGCGGCGAGTGCCGCGTGCTCGCGCTCGAGGTCGGCGACCAGCGCGTCGGCGCGGCGCGGCACCGCGGCGCGCAGGCGGGGAAAGACGCTTGCCTCCTCATCGGCGTGATGGTTGGGCGCCGCCGTGTCGAAGTACTTGAGGATACCGCGCGCGGCGGCGCGCGCATCGGTGTCGCAACCGTGCTCGGGCAGGTGGCGCTGCAGGCGTTCGAGCGTGGCGAGCTGCCGCTCGATGCGGCGGTGGCACGCCGAAAGCATTCCGAGCGGGTCGTCGAAGCTCGGCGCCGTGGCTTCGGAGAAGAGGTCGGTGGCCATGTGGGATGTGCCGCCGGCGACGGCGGAGGGCATGCCGCGATTATAGTCGGGCGAGGGCACCCAGCGGCGACTTCGTGACGGCCACCGAAACGATGTAGCCGAAGGTCGCGAGCGCCGCGACGAAGGCGACGACGCGAACGCCGCGCGTGCGCCCCCGCTTCAGCGCGATCGTGCCGAGCGCGATGTAGGCGCAGAGCGCGATCACCTTGGCCCAGAGCCAGCCACGCGTGCCGTCGGCTCCCAGCTGCCACGCGAGCCACAGCGCGGAGGCGAGCAGCACCGTGTCGATCAGATGCGGGGCGATGCGCACCCAGCCGCGCTGCAGCCGTTGCGGCGTGCGCAGCATCCACGCTCCGCGCAGCGCGAACAGCGCGATCGACAGCGCCGCGGCGCCCATGTGGACCATCCTGACCGTCGCGTAATCGATCGTCATCCGCGTCCCTGGGCTCGCCGCTCAGTAGGTCTCGACGTGGTAGCGGCCCTGCGCGCGCAGCTCCGGCAGCCGCCGGTCCCAGTCCGTCGCGTGCGCGCGGCAGGCGGCGCGGAACGCCTCGTCGACGCCGGCCTCCATGTCCTTGAGGCCGCAGATGTAGATGTAGCAGTCCGGGTTGTCGAGCAGGCGCACGACGTCGGCGCTGCGCTCGCGGATCCGGTCCTGCACATAGCGCTTCGGCTCGCCCGGCACGCGCGAGAACGCGAAGTTGATGTCGATGAACTCCTTCGGCAGGCGTTGCAGCGGACCGAAGTACGGCAACTCCCCGGGGGCGCGCGCGCCGAAGAAGAGCATCAGCTCGCCTCCCTCGTGCTGCGCGATCCGCCGCCGCCGGCGCTCGGTCATCGCGCGCATCGGCGCCGAGCCCGTGCCCGTGCAGATCATCAGCAGGCTCGAGCCCGGATGGTTGGGCATCAGGAACGTCGTGCCGTACGGCCCGACGACCCGGACCTCGTTCCCCTTGGCGAGGTCGCACAGGTAGTTCGACGCGACGCCGGCGACGGGCCGGCCGTCGTGATCCTCGGTCACGCGCTTCACGGTGAGGGCGAGGTTGTTGTAGCGCGGCCGCTCGCCTTCGCGCGGGCTCGCGACCGAGTAGAGGCGGATGTGATGGGGCCGGCCGCTCGCGTCGAGACCGGGCGGCACGATTCCGATCGTCTGGCCTTCCAGCACGGGAAACGCGGCGCCGCCGAAGTCGAGCACGATGTGCCGGATGTCGGAGGACGCTCCGTCGGCCGTCAGCCGGAAATTCCCGCTGACGGTCGCGAGCGCGGGCCGCTCGATCGTGTAGAGGTTGACGTAGGGGTGCGCCGCCGACCACGGCGGAACCACGGCGCCGCCCTGTCCCGACGTGGCGGCCGCCGTGATCCGCGCCACGTCGGACGGCAGCTCGGTCGCGGCGCCATCGTCGGTCTCCTGCTGCGGCGGCAGACTGTCCCAGGAGAGCTGCAGCTCCGGCGTGAAGGCCTTGCCCTTCTCCACGCGACGCCAGTTGTCGATCGCGCCAGTCGGGCAGGGCCCGATGCAGTCGTTGCAGCCGTTGCACAGGGCCGGGTCGACGACGTAATTGCGCGCGTCGTGCGTGATCGCGTGGACCGGGCACGTCTCCTCGCAGGTGTTGCAGCGGATGCAGATCTCCGGATCGATCAGATGCTGGCGGATGATCTCGACCGTCTGCGTGCCCGTGCCCATCGCGGCCTCTCTCAGCGTGGCCACATTTCAGTTGAAGCGCACGTACTCGAAGTCCGCCGGCTGATTGTTGATCCCGCGCGCCGGCGGCGCGATCCAGTGCGCGAACTTGCCCGGCTCCGCCACGCGGCCCATCAGCGAGGCGACAAAGGCGCGATCCGCCGCGGAGGGCAGCCACTGCAGGTGGCGATGCGTCCAGTCAGCCTCGCTGACGACATTTCCTTCGGGATCGATGCGTGCCGCCGACAGCGGGCCGATCCGGCGGTTGAAGGCCTTGTGCGGAGCCTTCAGCCGGAAGGCGATGCCGGCCTTCTCGATGATCCGGTTCCAGCGCTCGATGCCGGCCTGCGCGTCCTTCACATAGTCGTCGCGCAGCGTCTCGTTCAGCGCGTTCAGCGCCGGCGCCGCCACGCTCGCGAGCTGTCCGTCCCGCACCTCGAGCACCGGATACGTGGCGCCCGTCAGGACATGGTCGTCGGCGATCCGGGTCTCGTCGAAGCGGCCCTTGAGGCCGGTCGTGTAGAACGTCGCGGCATTCGACGACACGTCGGAGCCGAAGAGATCCATCGTCACGCTGAAATGGAAATTGAGGTAGCGCTGGATCGTCGGCAGGTCGATGACGCCAAGCGCGCGCAGCTCTCCCGGGTCCTCGGTGCGGTGGGCGGCCATCGTTTCGCAGGTCCGCTGGATGATCCGGCCGATGCCGGATTCGCCGACGAACATGTGATGCGCCTCTTCGGTCAGCATGAAGCGGCAGGTGCGCGCGAGCGGGTCGAATCCCGACTCGGCGAGCGAGCAGAGCTGGTACTTGCCGTCGCGGTCGGTGAAGAACGTGAACATGAAGAAGGACAGCCAGTCGGGCGTCGGCTCGTTGAACGCGCCGAGGATCCGCGGGTTGTCGGCGTCACCGGAGCGGCGCTCGAGCAGCGCCTCGGCCTCCTCGCGGCCGTCGCGGCCGAAGTGCGCGTGCAGCAGGTAAACCATCGCCCAGAGATGGCGTCCTTCCTCGACGTTGACCTGAAAGAGGTTGCGCAGGTCGTAGAGCGACGGACAGGTGAGCCCGAGGTGACGCTGCTGCTCGACGGAGGCCGGCTCGGTGTCGCCCTGCGTGACGATCAGCCGCCGCAGGTTCGCCCGGTATTCGCCGGGCACCTCCTGCCACGCCGGCTCGCCCTTGTGCGCGCCGAAGTTCACCTTGCGGCCGGCCTCGGCCGGGGCGAGGAAGATGCCCCAGCGGTAATCGGGCATCTTCACGTAGTCGAAGTGCGCCCAGCCCTTGGGCTCGACGGAGATTGCCGTGCGCAGGTAGACCTCTGCCGTACCGGTGTTCTCCGGACCGACGTCGCCCCACCAGCGCAGGAATTCCGGCTGCCAGTGCTCCAGGGCGCGCTGCAGAGTCCTGTTGCCCGCCAGGTTCACGTTGTTCGGAATCTTTTCGCTGTAGTCGATGCTCATCGTGCACTCCTCGTGAGGGGTCCGGTCGGGCTCGCGTGTCAGACCCGATCCCAATTGAAGCGGGGCTTGCTGCCGGTGCCGAAGACCTTCAGCGCGCCCGCCTCGCCGACCGCGTTCGGCCGGATGAAGATCCAGTTCTGCCAGGCGGAGAGCCGGCCGAAGATCCGCGTCTCCATCGTCTCGGGGCCGCCGAAGCGCAGATTGGCCTCCATGCCGGTCAGCGCGTCCGGCGACAGGCTCGCGCGCTCCTCCAGCGCGACGCGCACTTCGTCGGCCCAGTCGAGTTCGTCGGGAGCGGCGGTGACGAGGCCCAGGTCGAGCGCGGCGTCCGCGGCCAGCGCGCGCCCGACGACGCCTTTCGCGCGCGCGATCGGCTCATCCTCGCCGTAGAAGCGCGCGGCCAGGCGCCCGTGGGCGTTCACCATCGGATACGCGCCGAAGTTCAGCGTGGACAGCGTGACCTTCGGCGCTGCCGCCTCGTCGTCAGGCAGCGCGAGCATGTAGCTGCGATCGGCGGCCAGCGCCAGCTCGAACAGCGTGCCGGCGAAGCACGATTGCGGCTCGATCAGGGCGAACAGCGTGCGCGACGTGACGTCGAGCCGCGCGAGCGTGCGCCGCAGCATGCCGATCGTCTCGCGGACGAACCAGTGCGATCGGTGGCGCGCGAGCGTCGCGTCGGCGGCGAGCACATGCGACGCATCGCCTGCCGTCTTCAGGATCCAGGTGCCGATGTCGGGCTCGTTGGCGCGCAGGAGCAGTATCGCATCGTCGAGCTCGCGCGCCATCGCGAGCGGCCACCACGCCGCGCCTGCGGCGAGAATCGGATCCAGGTCTCCGGCGGGAAGCGCAGCGGGGGCCGAGACCGTGATCGTCGCGCTGCGGCCCGGGCGGTCGATCCGGACGTCGACATGCTCGTAGCGATAGCCCGCATCGTCGACGGTGCGCGACAGCGGCGTGAGGGTGACGCCGCTCGCGTCGCCGGGTCGGTCACTGCGGGCGGCCAGCGCCAGCGCGCGCTCCTTCACCTTCTGCGTGAATTGCTGCGGCTTCGCGTGGCCGTCGATCAGGCGCCACTGCAGGGCGCGCTCCGCGCGCACGCCTTCGACCAGCGTGCAGAAGATGTCGGCGTGGTCGCGGCGGACGCGGCGCTTGTCGGTGATGCGGGTGAGCCCGCCGGTTCCCGGCAGCACGCCGAGCAGCGGCACTTCCGGCAGGCTGACCGCCGACGAGCGGTCGTCGGCCAGCCAGATCTCGTCGCAGGCGAGCGCCAGCTCGTAGCCGCCGCCCGCGGTCGTGCCGTTGCACGCGGCGACGAACCTGAGCCCGGAGTGGCGGCTCGCGTCCTCGATGCCGTTCCTCGTCTCGTTGGTGAACTTGCAGAAGTTGACCTTCCACGCGTGCGACGAGGTGCCCAGCATGAAGATGTTCGCGCCGGAGCAGAAGACCCGCTCCTTGCCGCTCGTCACGATCACGCTCCGCACCTCGGGATGCTCGAAGCGTATCCGCTGCAGCGCGTCGGAAAGCTCGATGTCGACGCCGAGGTCGTACGAATTGAGCTTGAGCTTGTAGCCGGGTTTCAAGCCGCGGTTCTCGTCGACGTCCAGCGTCAGCGTGGCCACGGCGCCATCGAACGCCGAGCTTCCAGTGCGCGTATCGGTCCGGCTGCGTGTCGAACGTGTAGAAGGGCCGGGCGGGGGTTGCGGTGCCTTCCGCGGCTGCTGCGTCTGCCTTTGTCATGCGCTTCTCCCGGATGCGCGTCAGGCGGCGATGGCCTGGCGCAGCTTGGACAGGCTCTGGCGCGGGTCATCGCCGGAAGTGTCCAGCGTGACGTCCGCCTTCCGGTACAGCGGCTCGCGCGCGTCGAGGATCCGCTTGAGATCGTCCATCGCCTCGACCTTCCCCTGCATCGGGCGCAGGTCGCCCTGCGCGACCACCCGTGCCATGTGCTCCTCGGGCGATGCCTTGACCCAGACGGTGAAACAGTGCCGGAGCAGCAGGTCGTAGGCGTCCGCCTCCGAGACGATGCCGCCGCCTGCGGTGATCACCATTTCCGTGTGCGCTTTCATCACGCGCTCGAGACAGCGGCGCTCGATGCGCCGGTAGCCGTTCTGGCCGTAGAGCAGGAACACTTCCGAGAGGCCGATGCCCGCTTCACGCTCGATTTCGCGATCCAGTTCGACGAACGGCAGGCTCAGCTCGGCGGCGAGCGCGCTTCCCAGCGTGGTCTTGCCCGCTCCGCGCAGGCCCACCAGCGCGACGCGCCTGCGGCGCGATGCCGACTCCTCGCCGAAGTCCCGCAGCAGCCGGAACACGACTTCCTCCAGGCGGTGCGCCGGCAATCCGTCGAGCAGGCGGCGAATGAGGCGCTGCTCGACCGAGCGCTCGCGGGCGTCCAGCAGATCGGTCAAAGGCATTTCGAGTGCGCGCGCGACGCTGCGCAACAGCAGCACCGACGCGTTGCCCTCGCCTGCTTCGAGCTGCGCGAGGTAGCGCTCCGAGACGCCGGCGTTCTGCGCGATGGCCTTGCGCGCCATGCCGCGGCGCGTGCGCGCCCCGCGGACGTTTTGCCCCATCGCGACCAGGAATTCGGCGTCGTCCGGATCGGCGGCCGAGGGCACGGAAGCGGGGGGGCGATGATGCAGCGTGGCGGGCATTGCAGGATCCTGCAGGGACCGGATGGGCCGGAGCAGCGAAATATATTGCATGTCCTTGATCGGCGTCAAGCACTTTGGAGCACCCGGCAAGAAAGCCTGATCGCAACTGACGTCGTGAATGCGATCGAGCCTGCTGGCGGGCGTCGTTCGGCGTCGGCAGCCTGTTCGGAAGGATATATGATGCTTGACTACTCCGAAATCATGATCTAAATTGCCGAAACTTTCGCCGGCCGTTGGCGGAAGCGTTGTGGCTGCCATAATCATTGCAGGAGCGGGACAGCTTGCCGCGGTTGGCGGCGAGCCGCATCCCGGCCGTCGGGTGGCGGCACGTCGCCGCGGGGAGGAGAACAGCATGCCGTCCTTGAGCACGGCCGATCATCGCGCGAGTCCGCCGCGGGTCGAAATCCCGCGCGACTACAACGCCGCGCACGACCTGATCGAGCGCAACCTGGTTGCCGGTCGCGCGGACAAGGTCGCGTACATCGACGACGCCGGCACGTACACCTACGGCGAGCTCGCCGAGCGCGTCAATCGCTGCGCCAACGCACTCACGACGCTGGGCCTCGCACCCGAGCAGCGCGTGCTGCTCTGCCACCTCGACGGCATCGATTTCCCCGCCGCGTTCCTGGGCGCGATCAAGGCCGGCATCGTGCCCATCGCGGCGAACACGCTGCTCACGACGCACGACTACGACTACATGCTGCGCGACAGCCGCGCCCGCGCGCTGATCGTCTCGACGGCGCTCCTGCCCGCGTTTGCGCCCCTTCTGGGCAAGCAGCCGCATCTTGCGCACGTGATCGTGTCCGGGGCAGGCGACGAACCGGTGAGGCCCCCCCATCATTCGCTGGCCGGCCTGACGGCGGCGGCACCGACGTCCTTCACGCCGGCGGAGACCACCTGCGACGACGCCTGCTTCTGGCTGTATTCGTCGGGATCGACCGGCGCGCCGAAGGGCACCGTGCACCTGCATTCGAGCCTGATCCAGACGGCGGAGCTCTACGCGAAGCCGATCCTCGGCATCCGCGAGGATGATGTCGTGTTTTCGGCGGCGAAGCTGTTTTTCGCATACGGCCTCGGCAACGGCCTCACCTTTCCGCTGTCCGTCGGCGCGACGACCGTGCTGATGGCCGAGCGCCCGACCCCGGCGGCGGTCTTCGCCCGGTTGCGTCGTCACCAGCCCACGATCTTCTACGGCGTCCCGACGCTCTACGCCGCGCTGCTCGCCAGTCCCGACCTGCCGAAGAAGGGCGAGCTCCGGATGCGCCGCTGCACGTCGGCGGGCGAGGCGCTGCCGGCGGAGATCGGCCGGCGCTGGACCGAGCGCTTCGGCGTCGAGATCCTGGACGGCCTCGGCTCGACCGAGATGCTGCACATCTTCCTGTCGAATCGCCCGGGCGAGGTTCGCTACGGGACGAGCGGCACGCCGGTGCCGGGGTACGACCTCAGGATCGTCGGCGACGACGGTCATCCGGTTGCGGCCGGGCAGGTGGGCGAGCTGCAGATCAGCGGGCCGACCGCCGCGATGGCCTACTGGAACAACCGGGAAAAGACCCGCAACACGTTCCAGGGCCCCTGGACCCGCAGCGGAGACAAATACTCGGTCGATCCGGACGGCTATTACGTGTACTCTGGCCGCAGCGACGACATGCTCAAGGTGGGCGGCATCTACGTGTCGCCGATCGAAGTCGAGTCGGCGCTCATCACGCATCCGGCCGTGCTCGAAGCGGCGGTGATCGGACGGGCGGACGAGGAGGAACTGGTCAAGCCGGTGGCCTACGTGGTGCTGAAGGCGGGCCAGCAGGAGTCCGCGGCGCTGGCCGAGGAGCTGCGGCAGCACGTGAAGGGGCAGCTTGCGCCGTACAAGTATCCGCGCTGGATCGAGTTCATCGGCGAGCTTCCCAAGACCGCAACAGGTAAAATCCAGCGCTTCAAGCTGCGGGCGAGAGCGCAATGAGATCAGGCGGGGGCGGGCGATGGCGCGCGCTCTCCGGAGCGGCAACACCAAGCCACAGGAGGAGATTCCCATGAAGCGAACCCTGAACCACCTGCGCCGCGTCGGCGCGATCGCGGCGGCGGCGGCTGCGGCGGCGGGCCTGCTGCTGCCTGCGGGCCCGGCGCTGGCGCAGCAGCAGGGCAAGATCAAGGTCGGGCTGATGCTGCCCTACACCGGCACCTTCGCCGCGCTGGGCAACGTCGATCACCAACGCGTTCAAGCTCGCGATCGACGAGAACGGCGGCAAGCTCGGCGGGCGCGAGATCGAGTACTTCACCGTCGACGACGAGTCGGATCCGGCGAAGGCGCCCGAGAACGCGAACAAGCTGATCAAGCGCGACCAGGTCGACGTGCGTGGTGGGCACGGTTCACTCGGGCGTGGCCCTCGCCATGGCCAAGGTCGCGCGCGACACCAACACGCTGCTGGTCATCCCCAACGCCGGCGCCGACGACATCACCGGGCCGCTCTGCGCGGCCAACGTGTTCCGCACGTCGTTCTCGAACTCGCAGATGGGCATCGCGATGGGCAGGGTGATGGCCGAGCAGAAGAAGAAGACGGCCGTCACGCTGACCTGGAAGTACGCGGCCGGCGACGAATCGGTCGGCGGGTTCAAGGAGATCGTTCGAGGCGGGCGGCGGCAAGGTGATCAAGGAGCTGTCGCTGCCGTTTCCGCAGGTCGAGTTCCAGTCCTACCTCACCGAGATCGCCGCGCTCAAGCCCGACGTCGTCTACGTGTTCTTCGCCGGCGGCGGGGCCGTCAAGTTCGTCAAGGACTACGCGGCGGCCGGCCTCAACAAGACGATCCCGCTGGTCGGCGCCGGCTTCCTCACCGACGGCACGCTGGAGGCGCAGGGCGAGACGGCGCAGGGGCTGCTGACCACGCTGCACTACGGCGACGGCCTCGACAACCCGAAGAACAAGGCGTTCCGCGCGGCGTACGCGAAGGCCTACAAGATCGAACCGGACGTCTACGCGGTGCAGGGCTACGACGCCGCGCAGCTCCTCATCGTCGGCATGAACGCGGTGAAGGGCGACACGACCAAGCGCGCCGAGCTGGTCAAGGCGATGGAAGCGGCGAAGCTCGACAGCCCGCGCGGGCCGCTCGCGCTCAACAAGGGCCACAACCCGATCCACAACATCTACCTGCGCAAGGTCGAGGGCAAGGAGAACAAGGTGATCGGCGTCGCGGTCAAGGACCTGACTGATCCGCCGCGCGGCTGCAAGCTCTGACGCCGCAGGTTGTAAACTGTCGCGCGGGTGGACGTCCGGTTCGCCCGCGCGATTTTTTCGTGACGAGTGCCGGCACCCCGCGATGGACATCCACTCGCTGCTGATCCAGCTCCTGAACGGCGTCCAGTACGGACTCCTGCTGTTCCTGGTCGCGAGCGGACTCACGCTGATCTTCGGCATCATGGGCATCATCAACCTTGCCCATGGCAGCTTCTACATGGTCGGCGCGTACATGGCGTTCACGCTGTCCTCGCTCACCGGCAACCTGTTCATCGCCATCGTCGTCGGCATCGTGCTGTCGGTGCTCCTCGGCATGCTGCTCGAATGGGCGCTCATCTCGCACCTGTACAAGCGCGATCATCTCGAGCAGGTCCTGTTGACCTACGGGCTGATCCTGGTGTTCGAGGAGCTGCGCAGCCTCATCGTCGGCAACGACGTGCATGGCGTCGCGGTGCCCGCCATCTTCAACTGGTCGATTCCGCTGACCGAGACCCTCTCCTACCCGGTGTACCGGCTGTTCATGTCGGCGGTCTGCCTGGTGCTGGCGGGATTGCTCTACGTGCTGATCCACCGCACGCGCATCGGCATGATGATCCGCGCGGGCGCGTCGAACCGCGAGATGGTGTCGGCGCTGGGGCTCAACATCAACCTCGTCTACCGGCTGGTGTTCGCGCTGGGGGTTGCGCTGGCGGCGTTCGCCGGAATGATCGCGGCGCCGGTGTCGTCGGTCTACCCCGGCATGGGCACGCAGGTGCTGATCATCTGCTTCGTCGTCGTCGTGATCGGCGGGATCGGCTCGATCTGGGGCGCGCTGGTCGCCGCGCTGCTGATCGGCCTCGCCGACACGTTCGGCAAGGTCCTGATTCCGGAGGCCGCGGGGATCACCGTCTACCTGCTGATGGCGGTGATCCTGCTGTGGCGTCCCGAAGGCCTCTTCAAGCGGGTGGGGTGATGGCCGGCTGCCGCGCGCGGGCCTGCCGGTGATGCGCAAGCGCATCGCGCTTTCCGCGGCGCTGGCGCTGCTCGCGCTGTTCCCCCTTGCGGGGGCCGGGTTCTACACGGAGCTCGTCACCAAGGTGATGATCCTCGCCATCTTCGCGCTGTCGCTCGATCTCCTCGTCGGCTACACCGGGCTCGTTTCGTTCGGCCACGCGGCGTTCTACGGGATCGGCGCCTACGCGCTCGGCCTGCTGGCGCCGAAGTACGAAGCGGCCAACCTGTGGCTCACGCTGCCCGCGGCGATGCTCGCGGCGGGCGGGGCGGCGCTCGCCGTCGGCATGTTCGTCGTGCGCGTGAAGGGCATCTACTTCATCATGGTGACCCTCGCGTTCGCGCAGATGTTCTATTTCGTGTTCCACGACACGGAATTCGGCCGCGGGTCGGACGGGATCAGCATGAACTTCAAGCCGGTGGCCACGATCGGCGGCGTGACGCCGTTCGACCTCGGCAACACGACGCATGTCTATTACTTCGTGCTCGCGCTGCTCGTGGCTGTGTTCGTTTTCCTGCGCGTGGTCCTGCGCTCGCCCTTCGGCCGCGCGCTCCAGGGAATCCGCAGCAACGAGCACCGGATGCGCTCGCTCGGCTTTCCCGGTGTATTGGTACAAGCTCGCGAGCTTCACGCTGGCCGGCGCGCTCGCCGGGCTCGCCGGCTACCTGTCGGCGCTGCAGTTCGGCTTCGTCAATCCGGAGCTCCTGTCCTGGCACCAATCCGGCAACGTGCTGCTGATGCTGATCCTGGGCGGACTCGGCAGCCTGTATGGCGCCGTCGTCGGCGCGTTCGCGTTCGTCGCGCTGACCGAGATCTTCCAGTCGCTGACCCGTCACTGGCAGCTGCTGCTGGGCGGGGCGATCATCGTGCTGGTGATCTTCCTGCCGGGCGGCCTCGCCAGCGTCGGGGGCCGGTTCCGGCGCATGCTGATTGGGGATGCACGCGATGTCTGAGGTACTGCTCACGACGCGGGAGTTGACGCGTCTGTTCGGCGGGCTCGCCGCGGTGAGCGGGGTGGCGCTCGCGCTCGAGCGCGGCAAGCTGCACGCGGTGCTCGGGCCGAACGGGGCGGGCAAGACCACGCTGCTCAACCTCCTGTCCGGCGATCTCGCCGCATCGAGCGGCAGCATCGCCTACAAGGGCGAGGACATCACGCGCCATTCCGCGGATCGCCGGTCGCGGATCGGCATCGGCCGGAGCTACCAGAAGACGAACATCTTCCCGGCCTTCACCGCCTTCGAGAACTGCCGGCTTGCCGCGCAGTCGCGCGCGCCGCGCGCGCTGCACCTGTTCGCCGATGCCGTCGCGTACCGTCCCGTGGTCGAGGCCGCGGAGCGCGCGCTCGACGCGGCGGGCCTCGATGGGCGCGGCGATCGCGTCGCGTCCGCGCTGTCGCACGGCGAGCAGCGGCAGCTCGAGATCGCGATGGTGCTCGCGACGCAGCCGGACGTGCTGCTGCTCGACGAGCCGCTCGCGGGCATGGGTGCCGAGGAGGCGGCGCTGATGGTGGAACTGTTGCGCAGCCTCGCTCCGCGCCACGCGATCCTGCTCGTCGAGCACGACATGGACGCGGTCTTCGCCGTCGCCGACGTGATCACCGTGATGGTCAACGGGCAGGTCCTGGAAAGCGGATCCCCGTTGCAGATCCGCGCGAGCGCCGCCGTGCGGGAGGCGTACCTCGGCACGGAACCGGTGGGAGAGGCCGCGTGAACCGATGGAGCGCGCCGCGATGAGCGCCGATGGCGTGGGGGTCGTCCGGTGAGCGAATGGCTGCTCGAGGCGCGGGAGCTGCACACCTACTACGGTGCGAGCCACATCCTGCATGGCGTCGATTTCCGCGTCGAGCGCGGCGAGACGGTCGGACTCATGGGCAGGAACGGCATGGGCAAGAGCACGCTGCTGCGGAGCATGCTCGGGCTCGTCCGGCCGCGCCACGGCGAGGTCCGCGTGCGCGGCAGCGCGATGACGGGGGCCGAGCCCTACCGCATCGCGCGGCAGGGCATCGCCTACGTGCCCGAGGGCCGCGGCATCTTTCCGAACCTCACCGTGCGCGAAAATCTCGTGATGGCCGCGCGCGCCGGCCCGGAGGGCCGCCGCGACTGGACCTGCGACAGGGTGCTCGCGACCTTTCCGCGTCTCGCCGAGCGCCTCGCTCATGGCGGATGGCAGCTTTCCGGCGGCGAGCAGCAGATGCTCACGATCGGCCGCGCACTGATGACGAATCCCGAGCTGCTGATCCTCGACGAGGCGACCGAAGGGCTCGCGCCGCAGATCGCCCGGGAGATCTGGCGGATCATAGGGGACATCCGCACGCATGGCATCGCGACCGTCATCGTCGACAAGAACTACCGGGCGGTCACGACGATCACCGACCGCAACGTGATCCTGGTCAAGGGACGCGTCGTGTTCGAGGGCGACAGTCGTGCGCTGCTCGCGCAGCCGGATGTCCTGCACAGGCACCTCGGCGTGTAGCGCCAATGCCCTTTGTCACGGCCGCGGCGCACCGCATCGAATACGAGCGCATCGCGGTCGCGCGCGCGCCGCGGCCGACGCTCGTCTTCCTGCACGAAGGGCTGGGGTCGGTCGCCATGTGGCGGGATTTCCCGGGTCGCGTCGCCCATGCCGCGAACTGCGACGCCCTCGTGTACTCCCGCTACGGTTACGGCCGGTCGGATCCGCTCGCGGAGGACCGGACGCCGCGCTACATGCACGACGAGGCGCTCATCGCCCTGCCGGAGCTGCTCGACGCGCTCGCGATCGACCGGCCGATTCTCGTTGGCCACAGCGACGGCGGGTCGATCGCGCTGATTCACGCCGGGGCCGGCGTGCGCCCGGTTGCCGGGGTCGTCACGCTGGCCGCGCACGTGCTGGTCGAGGACATATCCGTCGCCAGCATCGCGGCGGCGAGGACGGCCTACGCAACCACGGACCTGCGCGCGCGGCTTGCGCGCCATCACGCCGACGCCGACTCGGCGTTCCTCGGCTGGAACCGGATCTGGCTGGCGCCGGAATTCCGCGCCTGGAACATCGAGGAATACCTGCCCGGCATCGCCTGCCCGGTGCTCGCGCTGCAGGGAGCGGACGACGAGTACGGGACGATGGAGCAGATGCGGCGCATCGGCGCGCAGGTTCGCGACGTCGAATTGCTGGCGCTGCAGGACTGCCGGCATTCGCCGCAGAGGGATCAGCCGGAGGCGGTGATCGAGGCCATCACGCGTTTCGTCGATCGCGTTGCTTCGTGACGGGAGCCATCCGGATCTGGTCGGGGGGCCATGGTCAGATGGAACCGACCGCGCATAATTGTCGTCTGTCAGAGGAGAACCCGCATGCAAACCGCCACCCACGAAATAGCCGACCGCATCTACCGCCTCTCGACGTGCGTGCCCGATGCGGCACCGGGCGGTTTCACGTTCAATCAGTTCCTGGTGAACGCCGACGACCCCCTCCTCTTCCATACGGGCCCGCGACGCATGTTTCCGCTCGTGTCGCAGGCGATTGCCCGCATTGTTCCGCTCGAGCGGCTCCGGTGGATCACCTTCGGACACGTGGAGTCCGATGAGTGCGGAGCCATGAACGAGTTCCTCGCCGCCGCGCCGCGCGCCGAGGTGGCGCACGGCGCGATCGGCTGCATGGTCTCGCTCGACGACCTTTGCGATCGGCCTCCGCGCAAGCTCGCCGACGGCGAGGTCATCGATCTCGGCGGCAAGCGCGTCCGGCATATCGACACCCCGCACGTCCCGCACAACTGGGAGGCGCGCGTTCTCTTCGAGGAAACCACCGGGACGCTCTTTTGCGGCGATCTCTTCACCCATGCCGGCGACGGGCCGCCCATCACGGACGCCGACATCGTCGGGCCCGCGCTTGCGGCGGAGGAACTCTTCCATGCCACGGCGCTTTCACCCGCCACCGCGAAGACGATCCGCCGTCTCGCCGCGCTCGAGCCGAAGATGCTCGCGCTCATGCACGGCTCGTCGACGCGGACCCGGTGCGGCGAATCCCTGCGGCGCCTCGCGGACGCGTACGATTTGATGGCCCGACAAGGTTGAAAGCGAACAGCGTCAAGGCGTGACGGCGCCGGACACGGGTAGCGGATGAAAGACCACAGGATCGAGCGGCTCACCGCCTGGTATCAGCCCATCGTCGATCTCAACACCGGAAAGGTGGCGGGTTTCGAGGCGCTGAGCCGCATCGTCGCGGAGGACGGTTCGGCCGGATCGGCGGCGGCCTTGATGGGCGAACTCGAGCAGGAGCCGGAGGCGCAATATGCGCTGATTCGCAAGCTGCTCGACTCGATCCACCGCGACATCGTTCCCGTCTTTGCGCGACACACCGATTTCTACGTGAGCGTCAACATCCCGCCTTCGGTGTTCGGCACCGGCCGCATCGCGTCGATGCTGTCCGACCTCGATCTCGACCCGTGGCGGACGCGATTCGTGGTGGAGTTGACCGAGCGGCAGGCGCTGACCCGCCTCGGGCGCGCGGCCATCGACACCGCGCGATCGCTGGGCATCGCGGTGGCGCTGGACGATTTCGGCACCGGCCACAGCGGACTCTCGCAGTTCGTCGGTCTCGACCTCGACATCCTGAAGATCGATCGCAGCCTGCTCATGCCCATTCTCGAGAACCGCACGGCCGCGCGGATGCTCCGCGGCATCGTCGGCCTCGCAGCGGCCTTGCGCCTGCGCACCGTCGCCGAGGGCGTGGAGGACTGGGAGCACGCGTTCTTCCTGCGTGCCGCCGGCGTCGATTACGGCCAGGGATTCTTCTGGAGCAAGGCGGTCCCTCCTGCCGGGATCGAGGCGCTGCTGGAACGCGGATTCGCGCACAGCCTGGACCGACCGTCGGCTGGATAGGACAGACGCATCGCGACGATCGCAGGAACGGCGCGGGCAGACAACATTGCGCTGGCGCGCGGATCCCCTTGATCAGGTTCCGCAGAACGTCCGGTAGCACGCCGTCACCGCGGCCGGCGCCGGCTCGGCGTACGGGGACAGGTCGCCGGCTTCGTCGTAAGGCTGCCCGAGGGCATCGAGCAATCGTTCGAAGGGCACGAGGTCGCCCTCGTCCGACGCGGCAGCCAGCGCCTCCTCCACACGGTGGTTGCGGGGGATCAGCGCGGGACTGACGCTGCGCATCGCCCCGGCGCGCTCGATGCCGGCCCGCTCCCGGCCGCACGCCGCGCCGTCGTCCTCGCTGGCGCAGCGAGCCCGCCAACGCGCGAGCCATTCGTCGGGCGCGCGCGTGCCGGCGAACAACGCGCGCAGCGGCGCTTCGTCACCGGCCGCGACATCGGCCAGCCGCCGCCACGCGAGGGTGAAATCCACCCGCTCGACCTGAAGCAGGGTCAACCAGTCCGCGGCCAGGGCGGCGTCGGCACTGTCCTCGTCCGGCTGGCTTCGACGCAAACCGAGCTTCGCGCGCTGTCCGCGGAGCAGATGCCGGCGATACTGCGCCGGGAACGCGTCGATGACCCCGGTCGCCATCGCCACGGCCTGCTCGGGATCGTCGGACAGCAGCGGCAGCAGCGTTTCGGCCAGGCGTGCCAGGTTCCAGCACGCGATGTCGGGCTGGTTGCCGAAGGCGTAGCGTCCATGATGGTCGATGGAGCTGAATACCGTGGCGGAATCGTAGGCCTCCATGAACGCGCACGGGCCGTAATCGATCGTCTCGCCCGATATCGCCATGTTGTCGGTGTTCATCACGCCATGGATGAAACCCACGTTCATCCACTGCGCGACCAGGGCAGACTGGCGCTCGGCCACGGCCTGCAGCAGTGCCAGGAAGGGCTGCGGCGCGCTTGCGAGCGCGTGGTCGTGCCGCGAGATCGTGTACTCGGCGAGTCTGCGCAGCCGTTCCGCATCGCCGCGCGCGGCAAAGAACTCGAAAGTCCCGACCCGGATGTGGCTCGCCGCCACGCGTGTGAGCACTGCGCCGGGCAGAGCGCGCTCGCGGTGGACCGGCTCGCCCGTTGCCGCAACCGCAAGCGCGCGTGTGGTGGGGATGCCCAAGGCGTGCATGGCCTCGCCGAGCAGCACCTCGCGCAGCATCGGCCCGACGGCGGCCTTGCCGTCGCCCCCCCGCGCGAACGGCGTGCGGCCCGAGCCCTTGAGGGCGACGTCCCGACGGCGACCCTGCCGGTCGATCACCTCGCCGAGCAGCAGCGCGCGGCCATCGCCGAGTTGCGGCGAGAACCCGCCGAACTGGTGGCCTGCATAGGCCTGAGCCAGCGGTTCGGCGCCGTCGGGCAGCGCGTTGCCGGCGAAGGTCGCTGCCCATGCGGGGCCGTCGAGCGACGCGGCATCGAGGCCGAGCTCGGCCGCCAACGGATGGTTGAGGAAGAGCAACCGCGGTGCGGTCGCGGCCGCCGGTCGCCAGGGCACGTAGAGTCCCTGGAGTTCGCGGGCGAACGAATTGTCGAAACGGAACGCGGGGCCGGAAACCACCGGTCGATCTGTCGTGGCCATGCTCGAGTTTGCCACAGCGGACCGGATCCGATCCCGCGGCCGGATCGCGGCCGACGGCGGCCGTGACTGCAGCGAACGTGAAATCACACCGCCTTGACGCCAGTCAAGGCGAATCCCCGGGGGCGGGCGTTGAATGGCGCGAACGCCGGTGCGCAAACCAGCTGGCCCAGGGAGGGGTGACGTGACGACAACGACCGTGAGCAAGCCGGGACTCAGCCGCGAGCAGATCTCCGCGCTGTCGATGAGCACGCTCGCCTTTGCGGTGAATTTCGCCGTCTGGGTGATGTTTTCCGTCATCGGCATCAAGATCAAGGCCGAGCTCAATCTCAACGAGACCGAGTTCGGCCTGCTGGTGGCGACTCCAATCCTCACCGGCTCGCTGATACGACTGCCGCTGGGCATCCTGACCGACCGCTACGGCGGACGGATCGTGTACTTCCTGCAGATGCTGGCGGTGGTCGTTCCCACTTGGGTCCTTTCCTACGCCACCGAGTACTGGCAGTACCTGGTGCTGGGATTGTTCATCGGCGTGGCCGGCGGCTCGTTCGCGGTCGGGATCGCCTACACCTCGGCCTGGTTCAGCAAGGAGCGGCAGGGCACGGCGATGGGCATCTTCGGCGCCGGCAATGCGGGCTCGTCGCTCACCAAGTTCATCGCGCCGCTGATTATCGCGGCCTCGGCCACGGGCTCGTGGCGGACCGTGCCGCAGGTCTACGCCGTCGCCATGCTGGTGATGGCGGTGCTGTTCTGGTTCCTGACCTCCGAGGACCCGCTGCACCGCAAGGACGCGGCCGTCCGCAAGCGCATACCGTTGGGCGAGCAGCTGAAGCCCCTGTTCGATCTGCGGGTCTGGCGCTTCGGGCTCGCGTACTACTTCATGTTCGGCGCCTTCGTCGCGATGGCGCTCTGGCTGCCCAAGTACTACGTCGGCCAGTACGGCCTGCCGCTGGCGACCGCCGCGTTCCTGACCATTCTGTTCGACCTGCCTTCCGGGGCGATCCGCGCGCTGGGCGGCTGGGCGTCCGACAAGTGGGGCGGCAACACGGTCACCTGGTGGGTGTTGTGGGTCAGCCTCGCCTGCATGTTCTTCCTGAGCTATCCGCCGACGACGATGATCGTCCATGCGATCAAGGGCGACGTCGCCGTGGACATCGGCGTGGGCGTCACGCTGTTCACGGTGCTGATCTTCATCGTCGGCCTCGCGCAGGGCTTCGGCAAAGCCAGCGTGTACCGCAGCCTGGCCGACCACTATCCGGCCCAGATGGGCGTGGTCGGCGGCATCGTGGGCGTCATCGGCGGCCTGGGCGGGTTCACGCTGCCGATCATGTTCGGCATCGCCGCCGACGTGATCGGGGTGCGCAGCAGCTGCTTCATGCTGATGACGCTCGTGATCGTCGTCACCATGATCTGGACCTGGGTCGCGGAGCGCAACGAGCGCGAGGAAATCATGGCGCAGCACGCCGATGCGCGCGCGGCGCTGGCAGGCGCCGATCTCATCGAGCCCCGCCGCCGGCGCCGTCACGTGCTGGTCGACTGGCGGCCGGACGACGAAGCCTTCTGGGCGGCGACCGGCCGGCGCATCGCCAACCGCAACCTCTGGCTGTCGATGCCCCCGCTGCTGCTGGCCTTCGCGGTCTGGGTGGTGTGGAGCGTGATCGTGGTCGAGCTGCCGCACATCGGGTACAAGTTCACGACCAACCAGCTGTTCTGGCTGGCGGCGCTGCCCGGGCTTTCCGGTGCGGTCTTTCGTGCGCTGTACGCGTTCGCCGTGCCGATCTTCGGCGGGCGCAACTTCACGGTATGGAGCACGACGATGCTGCTGCTGCCCACGCTGTGGATCGGCTTCGCCGTACAGGACCCGACGACCAACTACGCGGTGTTCGCGGCGATCGCGCTGCTGTGCGGGCTGGGGGCCGGCAACTTCTCCTCCAGCATGGCGAACATCAGCTTCTTCTATCCGAAGCGGCTGCAGGGCACGGCGCTGGGTCTCAATGCCGGCGTGGGCAATCTGGGCGTCGGGCTGGCGCAGCTGATCGCCCCGATCGCCATGTACGGCGGCGCGCTGCTGATTCTGGGCGGCAGCGCGCAGACCCGCGTGGATCAGGGCGCAACGATTTCAGTCTGGGTGCAGAACGCCGGCTTCATCTGGGTGCCGTTGATCGTCATCTCCGTCGTCGCCGCATGGTTCGGCATGGACAACATCGCCACGGTGCGCGCCGGCTTCGCCGATCAGGTGGCGATCCTCCGGCACAGGCAGCAGTGGCGGATGAGCTGGCTCTATACCGGCACCTTCGGCTCGTTCATCGGCCTGGCCGCCGGGTTCCCGATGCTGGTCAACACCGAGTTCCCGACTGTGGACGCCTTCAAGTTCGCCTTCATCGGGCCGATTCTGGCGGCGCTGGTTCGGCCCGTCGGCGGGTGGCTCTCCGACCGCGTGGGCGGCGCGATGATCACCGTCTGCATCTTCGTGGTCATGGCCCTCGCGCCGCTGGCCGCCGTGTTCTTCCTGCCAACGGCGGGCGGCGGCGGCAGCCTGCTCGGCTTCGTGCTGGCGTTCATCGCCCTGTTCGTGGCGGCCGGCGTCGGCAACGGCTCGACGTTCCGCATGATCCCGATCATCTTCCGCACGCTGCGCGAGCGGGACGTGCGCGATCAGAAAGATCAGGCCGCGCTGGACGAGGCCCGCCGCATCGGCAGCACCGAAGGCGCCGCGACGCTGGGCTTCAGTTCCGCGGTGGCGGCGTTCGGCGGCTTCTTCATCCCGATCGCCTACGGCACGTCGATCAATCTGACGGGCGGCCCGCAGGGGGCGCTGTTCTTCTTCAGCGTGTTCTACCTGAGCTGCGCGCTGGGAACCTGGCGCTGGTACGCGCGCCGGGGCGCCGAGGTGGCATGCTGAGTCGCTCTTCGACCCCCTGTCCCTGAGTCCCGATCCGCGATGCGGGGCAGCGTCAGTCGGCCCCGAGCCGGCGGGCGAGACCGGCAAACTCTGGTGGCGCAAGTGCGGTGGCGCAAGTGCGCTCAACCGCTGACGGTGGCGAGGAAGCCCGCCGCTGACAGCGACGCAGCGTTTGCATGCGCCAGTTTCAGCCGTTGGCGTTCGCGACCAAGACGAAAACTCACCTACAGGTTGACCGAACCAGCCTGTTGCGCAAACGACCGGACAAGAAGGTCGACAAACGCCATCACGCGCGTCGAGTGCTGGTGACGCGCGGGGAATACCGCATAGATGTCGGCGTCGGGTGTCTGGTACTGCGGCAGGACCTGCACGAGGCGGCCGCTGCGAAGATGGCGTTCGATGTCCCATTCGGCGCGCATGAGGATACCGTGACCGTCCAACGCCCAGTTCACGGCAATCTCGCCATCATTGGTCGTCAGATTCCCGCGTGTCTTGACCACTCTCTGCGTGTTGCTTGCGTCCCCGGCCGCTGGACAGACGCCAGACGCCGTAGGCTTCTTCCCCCTGGCGAATGCCTATGCAGTTATGGCGGGTAAGATCGTGCGGGACTTTCGGTTCGCCACGACGGGCCAGGTATTCCGGCGACGCACAGAGCAGGCGCCTGTTGGGTGCGATGCGCCGGGCTATTACTCGAGTATCGGGTGGGGCTCCGAACCTGATGCACAGGTCGAATACGTCGTCAGTCAAAGCTGGCGAATTGACAGACAACTGCAACTGCACGTCGACTTGCGGGTACTTGCGAACGTAGCGGGAGATGATCGGCGCGATGTGGACGCGCCCGAAACCAAGCGTTGCATTCACCCGCAACAGTCCCTTGGGCGTCACTTTCGACATCCCCAGCAGCTCGGCCAAATGGTCGATCTCGCTGAGGATGTTTCGAGCGTGCTTGACGCAGAGCTCCCCCTCCGGCGTAAGACTCATGCGCCTCGTTGTTCTGTTGACCAGGGGCATGCCGACCCGTGACTCCAGACTGGCGAGTCGCTTGCTTACGGCAGGTGTGGTAATGCCGCGCTCCCGCGCAGCCGCGCTGAGGCTGCCTGCGGAGGCAAGTGTGGCAAGAAAGTCCAGGTCGGCGGGTTGGACGTCGATGCTCATCCTGAATTCCTGATAATTAACTCAAGGTTAATGATGGTTTTACTTTAGTGCCGTTTGTGTCGCTCGTCCAGCGGCTAAAGTAATGTCCAGGGCGATTGTCGCGCCGGACATTCCCATAGGAGCTGAGCCATCAAGACCTTTCGCATCGCCACGATTCCGGGAGATGGAATCGGCAAGGAAGTAGTGCCTGCAGGAACGCGGCTGCTTGAAGCCTTGGCGGCGGACGGCTCGCTCCGCTTCGAATTCGAAGATTTCGACTGGGGCGCCGACTATTTCCGCAAGCACGGCGTGATGATGCCGGAGGACGGCCTGGACGAACTGCGCGACAAGGATGCCATCCTGTTCGGGTCGGCCGGCGACCCGAACATCGCCGATCACATTACGCTGTGGGGTCTGCGGCTCAAGATTTGCCAGGGCTTCGACCAGTATGCCAATGTTCGCCCCACGCGCATTCTTCCGGGCATCGACGCCCCACTCAAGCGCTGCCGGGCCGAGGACCTGAATTGGGTCATTGTGCGCGAGAATTCCGAGGGCGAATACGCGGGTGTGGGTGGCCGAGCCCACCGCGGCCACCCGATCGAGGTTGCAACCGACGTTTCGATGATGACGCGTGCAGGTGTCGAACGCATCATGCGCTTCGCTTTCAAGCTGGCACGATCTCGTCCAAGAAAGCTCTTGACCGTCATCACCAAGAGCAACGCACAACGCCACGCGATGGTGATGTGGGACGAGATTGCAGCGGAGATTGCGAAGGAGTTTCCCGACGTCAGCTGGGACAAGGAACTGGTCGACGCAGCGACCGCCCGCATGGTCAACCGCCCGGCGAGCCTGGATACCCTCGTCGCGACCAACCTGCACGCGGACATCCTCTCGGACCTGGCTGCGGCGCTGGCAGGAAGTCTGGGCATTGCGCCCACTGCCAATATCGACCCGGAGCGTCGCTACCCTTCGATGTTCGAACCGATCCACGGCTCGGCGTTCGACATCATGGGCAAGGGGCTGGCCAATCCCATCGGCACCTTCTGGTCGGTGTCGATGCTGCTCGATCACCTGGGTGAAGCTGACGCCGCCAAACGCGTAATGCAGAGCCATCGAGCGCGTCACGGCCGATGTCTCCCTGCACACGCGCGATCTCGGTGGTGTGGCAACTACGGCCGATGTCACCCGTGCGGTGTGTCAGGAGATCGAATCGGCGAAGGACGAGCGGCGGCTCGATTGAATCGATCGCCACCGGAAGCTGCGACAAGCGATGCTTTTCCAGCCTTGCAATTATAGTGAGTTGCAGCAATAGTAGGCGAGTGTCATGCCGAATCCAGAGGCTAACTGGCGCGGCCGACGATGGCCGTGAAGGCTGAAATTGCGATGTATCACAACGAGGAGAACTACCCATGAGACATTTCAACAGGATCGTTGCGTTTGGCCTGATCGGCGCCATGGCAATTGCCGCTGGCCTGGCAGCCGCCGCCTATCCGGAGAAGACGATCAACTACATCATTGCCTTCGGTCCAGGTGGCGAATCGGATATTTCCGCGCGCCTGCAGGAGCCGGTTCTTCAAGAAACTCACCGGCCAGACGGTAGCCATCCAGTACAAGGCCGGTGCCGGCGGCGCCGCGGCGTGGTCGCAGATCAACTCCGTGCCCGGTGACGGCTACACCATCATCGGCACCAACATACCGCACATCATCCTGCAACCGCTGGAGAAGGACGTGGGCTACAAGACCGCGGATATCGCCAACGTCTACTGGTTCCACTACACGCCCGACGCCATCATCGTCACCGCCGACAGTCCGCTCAAGTCGCTCGAGGACCTGGTCGCCGCCGCGAAGAAGGCGCCCGGGTCATTGACCTTCAGCGGTTCGGGCACGAACTCCGCCAATCACCTGGCGCAGCAGCGTTTCGACAAGATGGCCGGGATCAAGACCGTCTACGTCCCGGCGAAGGGAACGGGCGAGTCGAATACGGCGCTGCTGGGCAAGCACGTTTCCGGCGCGTTCAGCTACTCGACCGTCGGAACCCAGCTGGGCAAGCAGGTGCGCTGCCTCGCGATCGCGGCGGAGAAGCGCCACCCGGCGCTGCCGGACTGCCCGACGTTCAAGGAAAAGGGCTTTAATCTCGTGAGCGGCGCCTATCGCGGCATCGGAGTGCCCAACACGACGCCCAAGGCCACGCAGCAGGCGGTCTCCGACCTGATCGGCAAGATCAACCGGACCCGGCCTTCATCAAGGCGATGGAGGACAAGGGCTTCGCCATGGTCGACGTGGGGCTGGCGGACATGCCGGCGTTCATGGCCGAGAAGCAGAAGGAATACGAGGAAATCGCCCGCGACATGGGCATCATGAAGAAGTAGGTATCCGGGTCGCCGCGGGGCCGCCACTCGGCCCCGCGGCGCTTTCCATCCGCGCACGTCCGTTGCCGAGGCCGCGCGCGACACCAAACCAGGATTTGCACGATGCCGGGCATCGAATTCCTGCTCGACGCGCTCACCCCGCTCAACCTCGTGCTCGCCGTCGCCGGCGTCATTGCCGGGACGGTCATCGGCGCGCTGCCGGGGCTCACGGCCACGATGGCGGTCGCGGTCCTCGTGCCCTTCACCTTCGGCATGCGGCCCGACTCGGCGCTGATCGCGCTGGGCGCGATCTACACCGGCGCGATCTACGGCGGCGCCTACTCCGCGGTGCTGCTCAACACGCCGGGCACGCCGTCGGCGATCGCCACCACTTTCGACGGCTACCCGATGGCCAAGCGCGGCGACGGCGACCTCGCCATCACGCTGGCCTGCCTCGCCTCGGTGACTGGCGGCCTCGTCGGCGCGGCGTTCCTGCTGCTGCTCGCTCCGCCGCTGGCGCGCTTCGCGCTCGCCTTCGGACCGGTCGAGTACTTCTGGCTCGCCGTCTTCGGGCTCACGCTCATCGCGAGCCTCGCCGAAGGCAACACCTTCAAGGCGCTGGTCGGCGGCTGCATCGGCCTGCTGCTGGGCACCGTGGGCGTGGCCGAGGTGGGCGGCGACATCCGCTACGTCGGCGACTTCAACGTCGCTGCTCGGCGGCATCGACGTCGTGGCCGCGCTGATCGGGCTGTACTGCGTGCCGGTGCTGATCGACCTCGTGGCGACACCGGACCCTCACCTCAAGCTCACGCACCAGGTCGCAGGCTTTCGCCTGCGCGAGGCGGCGTCGATCTCGTGGCGCTCGCGCTTCAACCTGGCGCGCAGTTCCGTCATCGGCACCCTCGTCGGCATCCTGCCCGGGGCCGGCGGCTCGATCGCCTCGCTCGTCTCCTATTCCGAGGCGCGCCGCGTCGCGCCCGATCCGACACGCTTCGGCAAGGGGGAGCCCGACGGCGTCCTCGCCACCGAGTCTGCGAACAACGCGACCGTCGGCGGCGGCTTCATCCCGACGCTGGTGCTCGGCATCCCCGGCACGCCCCCCGATGCGGTGATCCTGGGTGCGCTGCTGGTGCAGGGCATTCGCACCGGCCCCTCGCTGTTCGGGGAGCAGAGCCAGATCGTCTACACCTTCATCTACGGCCTCTTCATCGCGACGGTCCTGATGCTGCCCATCGGGCTCGTCATCGGGCGCTACGCCTTCAAGTCGATCGTCGCCATCCCCAAGGCGGTGCTGGTGCCGTCGGTCGCCTTTCTCACCGTCATCGGCAGCTACGCGGTGCACAACAACGCGGACGAGGTGGTGCAGATGGTGGTGCTGGGCGTCTTCGGCTGGGTGGCCGGGCGCTTCGGCTTCACCGCCTCGCCCATCGTTCTGGGGTTGATCCTCGGCACCATCGCCGAGTCCGGGCTTCGTGCGCGGCTACCTGATCGGCAACGCGCGCGGGCCGCCGTCGCGGAATTCTTCACACGGCCGATCTCGCTGGCGATCATTGCCTTCATCGTGCTGGGGCTCAGCTATCCGCTGCTGACCGCGCGGCGGCGCGCCCGGAGGCCCGCGGATGAGTGAGACGCCCGGCCGCGACGTCGCCGGGATCGCCGGCGCGTTGATCGCCATCGTCGTCGGCATCCTCGCGTTCTGGCACGCGGGCGAATTCTCGCCGCTCGGCTCCGTCTTTCCGCGCACCGTCGCCGCCGCCATGATCGTGTTCGCGGCGGTGTACGTCGCGGTGGCGCTGCTGCGCCCCGCGGCATCCCCGATCGCGCCGCCGGGATCGCGCTGGCGGCGCGCAGCGCTCGTCATCGTGCTGCTGGCCTGGGCGCTGCTGCTCGAGCATGTCGGATTCCTCACGACCAGCGTGATCGGCTATGCCGCGATCCTGGTGATCGCGAATTACGACCGCTGGACGCCGCGGATGGCCGTGGCCTACGCAGCGGTGGGCGCGCTGGTGATCGGCGGGCTGTACACGGTCTTTCACGTCCTGCTGCAGGTGCCGCTGCCCAGGGGCGTGCTGCTGTGAGCGCCCATACCGGCGCCATCGAGCAGGTGCCGGCTGCGGACGTTGGACCGAACGACCCGTCCGGCCGTATCCGGCGCGCCCGCAGTTTCTCCGAATGACTACGGCAGATGACCTGCGGCGACATTTCGCGCGCGTTGCGCATCAGTGTCCAGATGTCCATGCCGGCTTCCCACGTATCGGCGGGGTGGTTGCCTCGACTCGACTGGAAGAAATCGAACGAGCGGAACGGCAGGACCAGGCAGGTTGGTGCCGATGATTGCGTAGGCGTCGCCGGATGCGCCGTTGTTCTGCGGCCGCGCCGTCGCGCCGCCGGCCCCGGCGCTGTGCTGAATCGCGACCGTGCTCGCTCGGGGTTTGACAGCGTTGCCCGAGCCGGCGTACGTTGCGTGCCTCGAGCGAATCATTGCGGAGGATCCAAGTGGCGGTGACCTACGTCAAACGCGCGACCCGCACGGCCGAAACCGGCACCGGCGATACCCGGGCCACGGTCGAGCGGATGCTGCACGACATCGAAACGCGCGGCGAGCCGGCCGTGCGCGAATACGCCGAAAAGCTCGACGGCTGGACCGGCGAGTTCGTCGTGAGCCCCGATGCGATCGCCCGCGCCAGCGCGGGACTCCCGTCGCGCCTGCGCGAGGACATCGCCTTCGCCCATCGCCAGGTCGACCTGTTCGCGCGCCGGCAGCGGGCGAGCCTGCACGAGTTCGAGGCGGAGCTGCATCCCGGGCTCATCACCGGGCAGCGACTCATTCCGGTCAACGTGGCCGGCTGCTACGTGCCGAGCGGCCGCTACGCGCACATCGCCTCGGCGATCATGAGCGTCACCACCGCGAAGGCGGCCGGCGTCCCGTTCGTCGTCGCCTGCTCGCCGTCCTACCAGCGCCACGGCATCCATCCGGTGGTCCTGCACGCGATGGCGCTGGCCGGCGCCGACGTGATCCTCACGCTGGGCGGCGTGCAGGCGATCGCGGCCATGGCATTCGGCCTCATCACCGGCAAGCCCGCCGACGTGATCGCCGGGCCCGGCAACAAGTATGTCGCGGAGGCGAAGCGCATCCTCTACGGACGGGTGGGCATCGACGTGTTCGCGGGCCCGAGCGAGATTTGCGTCATCGCCGACGACAGCGCCGATCCCGACGTCGTGGCCACGGATCTCGTCGGACAGGCGGAGCATGGCGTCGAGTCGCCGGCTTGGCTGGTATCGACCTCCGCCGCGCTCGCGCAGCAGGTCATCGAGCGCGTCCCGGCGTTGATCGCGGCGCTGCCGCCCGACGCCGCCGCGGCCGCGGGCGCGGCCTGGCGCGACTACGGCGAGGTCGTCGTCGCGAGCGACCGTGAGGAGGCCGCGCGCGTCAGCGACGACTATGCGCCCGAGCATCTCGAGGTGCACGCGCGCGACCTCGACTGGTGGCTCGGCCGCCTCACCAACTACGGGTCGCTCTTCCTCGGCGAGGAAACCACGGTCGCCTACGGGGACAAGACGTCGGGCCCCAATCACATCCTGCCGACGATGAAGGCCGCGCGCTATTCCGGGGGCCTTTCGGTGGGCAAGTTCATCAAGACGGTCACCTACCAGCGCATGTCGCGCGAGGCCACGCGCGAGATCGCCGCCGTGACGGCGCGGATCTCGCGCTACGAGGGGATGGAGGGGCATGCGCGCACCGCCGACCTGCGGCTCGCCAGGTACCTGCCGGCCGAGTCGTTCGACACCTCGGGCTGATGTCCACGACCTTGCCTGCCCCGACCCCGCCGCTTGCGGACCTGTTCTCGCTGCAGGGCCGCGTCGCGCTGGTGACGGGTGCCAGTTCCGGGATCGGCCGGGCGCTGGCCGTCGACGCTGGCGCAGGCGGGCGCGGCGGTCGTCCTCGTCGCGCGCCGCGAGTCCGAGCTGGCGGCGGTCGCGCGGGACATCACCGGACGCGGAGGACGCGCGGCGGCGGTTCCCTGTGATCTCGCCGACCGCGCCGCGCTGCCGGCTGCCGTCGACCGGGCCGTGGCGTGCTTCGGCCCGCCGGACATCCTGGTGAACGCGGCGGGAATCAATCCGCGCCGCCCGATCGATGCCGTGACGGCGCACGACTGGGACGCGACGATCGAGATCAACCTCAGCGTGCCGTTCTTCCTCGCGCAGCGCCTCGCTCCGGCGATGTGCGCGCGCGGCTGGGGACGCATCGTCAACATCGCGTCGCTGCAGTCGGTGCGCGCGTTCGCGGATGGCGCGCCGTACGGCGCGTCGAAGGGCGGCGTGATGCAGCTGACGCGCGCGCAGGCGCAGGCCTGGTCGGGCCGGGGCGTCAATTGCAATGCGATCGCGCCCGGTTTTTTCCCGACGGAATTGACGGCGAAGGTGTTCGCCGACCCGGAGCGGGCCAAGGCGATGGCGGCGCGCACGATGATCGGCCGCAACGGCGCGCTGGACGATCTCGCCGGCACGCTCGTCTATCTCGCCAGCCGCGCTTCGGATTACGTCACCGGCCAGACGCTGTTCGTGGATGGCGGCTTTACGGCAAACTGAGATGACGGCCCCCGGAGCTCGCGTCGTACGACATCGCCGCATCCCGCTGCGCGGGACCGGCCTTCGGCTGTCCCGCGAGCTTCGGCCTGGCGTCCGTCCCTTGGCGGCGGAGCAAGGGGCGCCCTGCGCGCGGCCGGGCGGGCGCGCCATGCCATGAAAGCCCTCGTCTACACCGCGCCCAACGAGGTCACGTTTCGCGACGAGCCGGACCCGGTCGCCGGCAGCGGCGAGGTCCTGCTCGCCGTCGAGGCGGTCGGCATCTGCGGCTCCGACATGCACGCCTACCATGGCCGCGATCCGCGCCGCAATCCGCCGCTGATCCTCGGCCACGAGCTCGCGGGCCGCGTCGTCGGCGGAACTGCGGACGGGACGCGCGTCACCGTCAATCCGCTCATCACCTGCGGCCGCTGCGACTACTGCATCACCGGGCGCGACAATCTGTGCGCCAACCGCACGATGATCGGGATGACGCGGCCGGGCGGTTTCGCGGAGCGCATCGCGGTGCCCGAGCGCACGCTGATCGGAATTCCAGCCGACATGCCCGCGCGCGCGGCGGCGTTGACCGAGCCTGCGGCAACCGCGCTCCATGCGTTGAATCTCGCGCTGCGGGCGATGCATCGTCCGTTGCCGGAGGCGCGGCTGCTCGTCATCGGCGGCGGCGCGGTCGGCTTGCTCTCGGCGCTGCTGGCGCGCTCCTACGGTTGCCGTGATGTCGCGCTCGCCGAGACCAATCCGCTGCGGCGCGACACCGCCCGTGCGGCAGGCGGTCTGCGCGTGATCGATCCGGCGGACCCGGCAACGCGCGCCGAAAACGCGGTCGATCTGGTGATCGACGCCGTGGGCATGAAGGCCACGCGCAACGCGGCGCTCGCCGCGGTCAAGCCGGGTGGCGTCGTCATGCACATCGGTCTCGCCGACTGGGCGAGCGAGATCGACATGCGCAAGCTGACGCTCGCCGAGATCACGCTGATCGGCACCTACACCTACTCCACCGCCGACCTGCGGGCGACCGTCGCGGCGTTGCACAGCGGCGCGTTCGGCGGGCTCGAATGGGTCGAGGAGCGTAGACTCGCCGAGGGCGCGGCGGCGTTCGCGGACCTCGACGCCGGCCGCAGCGCAGCCGCGAAGATCCTGCTGCGGCCTCACTGAAGACTACCGATGGAACTTCGCGCACGCACTGCATCGTCCGGCACGCGCTGGCTGTTCGGCATCGCCGGGGGGCTGCTGCTGCTCTACGCGCTGAACGTGGGGCTGCGGATCGCCGCGGTCAAATTTGGCGCGGCGCCGTGGCGGCTGGGCGATGTCGGCGAGTTCCTGCTGGTATTATCGAGCATGGCCTTTTTCGTGGCCGGGCTGGTCGCCGACGAAGAGCGGCACGCGGCGCCGACAGACGAAGAGGGTGATTCCATTCCAACTCCAGGAGGAGCGTTATGAAGAAGCAGACGGAACGATCGGTACCGGTGTCGGAAAGTCGCCGGCGCTTTCTCGAGGTGACGAGCCGCTATGGCTTCACGACCGCGGTCCTCGCGGCCACCGGCGGTTACCTCTGGTCGAACCCGGAGATCGCGCTGGCGGCGGCGGACGAGGCCGCGCGCGAAAAGGCCGCGAAGCACGTGATGATCTTCGCGACCGAGTACAAGGAGGACGCGTACAAGACCTATCCGATCATGCAGACCCAGTTCAAGGAGAACCTGCAGACCTTGAGCAAGGGCGTCGTCTACGTGAAGCTCTTTCCGGCGGGGCAGTTGGGCGTCGGCGGCGCGCTGGCGCAGAAGGTCCAGGCGGGCACCGTGCAGGGCGGGTCGGTGTCGCTGTCGAACTTCTCGCCGTTCGCGCCGATCGTGGACGTCATCAACGTGCCCTTCTGGTGCGGCGAGAACCAGCGCTTCGCGAACCTGGTGACCTCGGCGGTCTGGAATGACGAGATCACGCCCAAGGTCACCGTCAAGGGCTACAAGCCGATGTTCTACTTCACCGTCGACCCCAGGACCGTCGCCGCGCGCAAGGGCCTCGGCAAGCTCATCAAGACCCCCGACGACATGCGCGGCCTCAAGATGCGCGTGCCTGGTTCGAAGCTGCTGCAGCAGTTCTACCGGCTGACCGGCGCCAATCCGACGGTCGTCGCCTGGGGCGAGACGCCGACGGCGCTGAAGCAGGGCGTGGCGGACGCGCTCGATCCGGCGGTGGGCGCGCTGTACACGTTCGGCTTCCTCGACATCCTCGAGTCGATCACGCTGGTCGAGTCGGTTCCCGACGCGCAGATGTTCGCCGCCAACTTCGCCTGGTTCCAGGCGCTGCCGAAGGACCTGCAAAGCACGTTCGAGGCCGCGAGCGAGAAGACCCAGGCCGAGAGCTTCGCGCAGATCCTGGTCGCGCGCAAAGCCTCGATGGACGCATTCGAAAAAGTTGGCGTCAAGTTCTACACGCCCACGGCGGCCGAGCGCGCCAAGTGGGTCGAGGCGGCCGGCGAGCAGCGCCCCGAGTGGAACGACATCAAGAAGGAGCTCGCCGGGTCGATCGCCACCTTCGACAAGCTCAAACAGGCGGCGAACACCAAGGGCCGGATCACCATCGCCGGCTGACCGGGCGCTTCGCCCGCACTTCATAGCCTGAAACCGGGACGGCGCGGCCGTCCCGGCACGGGGAGCACGCATGCATCGATGGCTGCAGCGGATCGACCGCAATGGCGAGCGTTACCTGATGCTCGTCCTCTACTGTTTCATCGTGTTCGTGATCGTCACCGAGGTCGTGCGCCGCTTCCTCCTCGATTTCTCGTCGCTCTGGGGCGAGGAGGCGGCGCGCTACGCCTTCATCTACCTGGGCTGGATCGGCGCGTCGTACGCGGTGAAGCAGCGTGCGCACATCCGCTTCGATTTCCTGACGCGGGTGCTGCCGCCGCGCGCGGCCGGCTGCGTGTTCCTGTTCTCCGAGCTCGCGACACTGGTGTTCGCCTGTTTCGCGCTCTACTGGTCGCTCGAGACGCTGGGGACGATGATGCGGTTCAACGCGCTGTCGCCGGCGCTGCGCCTGCCGCAGGCCTGGTTCGCCGCCGCGGTGCCGCTGGGCTTCGCGATGATGGTGGTGCGCGTGATCCAGTCCGCATTGCGCGACCTGCGCAATCTTGTCAATCGGCGCGATCCCTACACGGGCACGCTGCTGTTCGACTGACCGTGCGACGATTCGGCCCGTCTTCCCGCTCATGGCGCTCACGCTCGCCCTGATATTCATCGTCGCGCTGCTGGTCCTCGCGGTGCCGTTCTGGGTCGCGCTCGGGCTCGGCACGGTCGCGCTGCTGCTCGGAACCGGCGCGCTGCCGCTGTCTCTGCTCGGGGAGGCGCTGTTCCAGGGCGTGGATTCGTTCGCGCTGATCGCGATCCCGCTGTTCGTGCTCACCGGCGACGTGATGGTCCGCTCCGGGCTGGCGAACAAGCTGCTCGACTTTGCCGAGGCGACGACCGGCAGCATGCGCACGGGCTTCGGCACCTCGACGACGCTCGGCTGCGGCTTCTTCGCGTGCATCTCGGGCTCGGACGCCGCCGACGCCGCCGCCATCGGACGCATCACCATGGATCGGCTGGTCGAGCGCGGCTACCCGAAGGCCTATGCCTGCGCGCTGGTCGCCTCCGGTGCGTGCACGGGCATCCTGATTCCGCCGTCGATCGCGTACATCATCATCGGCCTGGTGCTGGGGCTGTCCGCGGCGGCGCTGTTCAAGGCGGCGATCATTCCGGGCGTCCTCGTGCTGGTCAGCGTGGTCCTCACCAACGTCGTGGTCAATCGCTTCCGGAACTACGAGAACTCGCGCCGGCCGTTTTCGCTGCTGCACTGGTTCCGCACCCTCAACGACGCCAAGTACGCGCTGGCCATTCCCGTCATCATCCTGGGCGGCATCTACACGGGCGTGTTCACGCCCACCGAATCGGCCGCGGTTGCGGTGGCCGTGGCGCTGATCGTGGGCATGCTGCAGCGCACCCTCCGCTTGCGCGACTTCCCGGCGATGCTGGAGACGTCCGCGCGGGTCAACGGCGTCATCCTGCCGATCATCGCCGTCGCGATCCTGTTCGCGCAGGCGCTGACGGTCCTGAACGTGCCGCAGACGCTGGTCGCCGTGCTGACTTCGCTGACGGAGAGCCGGATCGAGCTGACGCTGATCATGCTGGCGATCTTCATCGTCGCCGGCATGTTCATGGAGACCACGCCCAACATCCTGATTCTCGCGCCGCTGATGGCGCCCGTCGCCGAGAGGATCGGCATGGATCCGATCCACTTCTGCGTGTTCATGATCACTTCGCTCGGCCTGGGCTTCATCACCCCGCCGATGGGTCTCAACCTGTTCGTGATGTCGGGCCTGACCGGCGTGCCGATCATCGCCATCGCCCGGCGCGCCTTGCCCTTCGTGCTCACGATGGTCGTCGTGTCCGTCGTGGTCGGGTTCGTGCCGTCGCTGTCGCTGGTCCTGCTCCCCCGCTGATCGGATTCCGCCGCGGCCTTGCGCGCGCGCGCATCTGCCGGGACAATTCCGGGCATGCCGATCAAGCACATTGCCCGCGCCGGCGAGCGCGTCACGGAAGCGCTGCGGGATTTCCTGCGCCTGGAATCCGCCGGCGGCATCCTGCTCATGTTCGCCACGGTCGTCGCGCTCGTGGTGGCCAACACCCGGGCCGAGGGCCTCTACCAGTCGTTCCTGGGCACGCCGGTCGAGGTCCGCGTCGGCGACGTTCGTCCTCGGCAAGCCGCTCATCCTTTGGATCAACGACGGGCTGATGGCGGTGTTCTTCTTCCTGGTCGGGCTCGAGATCAAGCGCGAGGTGATGGAGGGCGAGCTGTCGAACCGGGCACAGCTCGCGCTGCCGGCGCTCGCGGCGGTCGGCGGCATGGCCTTGCCGGCAGCGATCTACTGGATCCTGAACCGGCACGACGCCATCGCCTTGCAGGGCTGGGCGATTCCCGCCGCGACCGACATCGCGTTCGCGCTCGGCGTGCTGGCGCTTCTCGGCAGCCGCGTGCCGCAGTCGCTCAAGGTGTTCCTGCTGACGCTCGCGATCCTCGACGATCTCGGCGCAATCGTCATCATCGCGCTCTTCTACACCGATAACCTGTCGTTGCTGTCGCTCGGCGTGGCCGGCGCCGCGCTCGCAGTGCTCGCGTTGCTCAACGCCCGTCATGTCACTTCGGTCGTGGCCTACGCGATGGTCGGCCTGGTGCTCTGGGTGGCAGTGCTGAAATCGGGCGTGCATGCCACGCTGGCCGGTGTCGCGCTCGCGCTGTTCATCCCGATCCGCGCGAAGGAGGCCGACGGCGTTTCGCCATTGCGCCGGCTCGAACACGATCTGCATCCGGTAGTCGCCTTCGCGATCCTGCCGCTTTTCGCGTTCGCGAACGCCGGCGTGTCGCTCGAGGGAATGTCGCTGCGCTCGGCGCTGGAGCCGCTGCCGCTCGGCATCGCGCTCGGCCTCGTCCTCGGCAAGCTCGGCGGCGTGTTCGGCATGAGCGCGCTGGCCATTGGCACCGGGATCGCGCGCATGCCCGAAGGCGCCGGCTGGACCGCGCTTCTCGGCGTTTCACTGCTCTGCGGCATCGGCTTCACGATGAGCCTTTTCGTCGCGAATCTCGCGTTTGGCGACGCCGCCCCGCAACAGGCGATCAGCGCGGTGATCGGCGTGCTGATCGGCTCGTTCCTGGCGGCGGTGCTCGGCTATCTTCTCCTGCGCCTCACGCTCGCGCCGGTTGCCCCTGCGCCGCGCCGCGCGGTCGAATGAAAAGGATCGCGCCGAACGACGCCTGTGCGATCGTCGGGCGCCGGCGGGTGCCGACTGCCATGCGCGGCGGACGGTTCGGCGTGGGCATGGCGCGTCGATGAGCGCATGAGCGGCGCAAAGGGTCCGGCGCGACGCTCGTTTCTCCGAGCGATCGCCGGATTGCTCAGTGCCCCGGCATTGAGCGCGGCGCGCAGCGCCGCGCGTGACGTGACGCCGCTGCGCGCGCCTCAGCCGATGGTCCAAATCCACGTTACGGTGGCTGGCGAGCTGCTGGCCGTTTCGGCTGCCGGCGCACTGTGGCGATACGCAGGCGGCCGATGGACGCAGCGTGCAACACGGCTCGATTCCGGCACGCCGATCGCCAGTGGGCATGGCCGCGTCGCAGGCCGCAGTGCCACGGGCGGCTTGTGGGTCCTCGAAAGCGATCGGGTGTCGATATCGCGTGGCCCCGTTCTGGCGCCGCATGCCGGCTTGCTGATCCTTCCATTCGGCATCCTCGGCGTAATGCAGGGCAGCGAGGGCGCGGCGTTCGTCGTGCGGCTGGAACCGGGCGCGAGCGGTGACTGGATCGAAGCCGCACGCAGTGTCGACCCGGTGCTGCCCGACGCACGTCCCCTGCAGGTGAACCTCGACAGCCACGGAAGCGCCGACGCCGGGCATATCGCCGTGCTGGCAGGGCCCGATGCGCAGCGATATCGCCACGGCGCGTTGGGCGATACGGTGGAAGCCACGCGGATGCTCTATCTGGAGCGTCATGGGCTCGCGCCACTGCGCAGTCTGACGCTGGCCGCGCCACACGTGTTCGAGGACATCGCGCCGCGTCCGGTCGTCTGGCAAGATCGCACCGGCCTCCTGACCGTGCGCTCCGGCCCCGGCGGCGCACAGCTGGCGATCATCGGCGCCAGCCGTGACCGGCCCGACGCGCTCGATATCAGAATCATGGGCGCGCCCATCGGCACGGCCAATCGCTGGATGGCGCCGACCACCGATGGCGCGCGCCTGCTGGCGGTCCACACGCCGCACATCGGCGGCGTGCTGCACGAGTACCGCGTCGACGGCGCGGAGCTCCCTTCACGCGCGGTGGTCTCCGGCGTGAGCAATCACCTGCTCGGCCGACGCGAGCTCGACCTGGGCTCGTGGGTGGATTCGCACCTGCTGCTTCCGGCGCAGGACCGCCGGCAGCTGCGGCTGTTCGATGCCGCGGCCGGCTGGTCGGAGCAACCGCCGCTGGACCTTCCTGCCCCTGTGGTCGCGACCCGCGCGCTGCGGCTGGATCGCCGTCCCGGTTGCGTCTTGCTGTTGGAGGACGGCACGGTCGCCTGGGCGAGCGTCAATGCGTAGTGCGCGACGGTGACGGCCGAGTGCGCGTTCGAAGCGATGTATTGGCAACCACGCTGCGATCGAATCGAGCTTGCGCAGAAATTCGAGCAGGTCATCCCGCGCGACGCGCATGCCCGTCACGCTGCCAGGCCGGGCAACCAGGAGCGCCGCGCCGAAGTCCGTACGGGGCCACCGGGCCCGAGATGGCGATAGGTCGTCGCAAGCGGAAACGATCATCGCGGGCGTCCCTGGCATTTGCATTCATGCCAATCGCGGTGATTGGTCTTACAATCCGCTTTGCGTCGTTGAAAGCTAGAACCCGTCTTCCAGACGCCCCCAGGCCCGGCGCGAGCGCGCGCGGCGCACCACCAGTACGGGAGGACGAACGTGAATCAAGGCACTGCGCTTGGCGACGAAGTGATGCTGGTTGCCACCACGATCCTGGATCGCATCGTGCAGTACCTGCCCAGCGTCGTGGGTGGAGTGCTGCTTCTGCTGGCCGGATGGGTGCTGGCCAAGTTCCTGCGCGCTCTGACCAGTCGCGTGCTGACGCTGCTCGACAGCACGCTGCGCCGCCTGCTCGGCGCGCATCTGGCCGAACGAGTGCGGCTGGCGCGCTCGGCCAACGTTCTGGGCGCGATCGTTTTCTGGGCCGTGCTCCTGTTCTTCATCGCCGCCGCGTCGAATGCGCTGGGTCTCGACACCTTTACGCATTGGCTGACGCGTCTTCTCGACCAGCTGCCCATGGTGATCGCCGGCCTGCTGATCATCGTCGCCGGCTACGTCCTTTCGCGCTTCGTCGCCGACCTGATCCTCGGCGCGACCGCCCGGCTCGAACCGGCGCAGCGCCAGGTGGTCGCGCGTGCGGCACAGGCGACCATCGTCGTGGCCGCAGTGCTGGTCGGTGCCGATCAGATCGGCATCCGGGTGACCTTTCTCGCGATATTCGTCGGCATCGCGGCGGGAGCGGTCGCCGGAGGCGTCGTCATCGCGATCAGTCTCGGCGCGCGCGTGCACGTGGCCAACCTGATCGGCGCACAGCAACTGCGAAACACCCATGAATTGGGCCAGCGCATTCGCGTGGCCGGATTCGAGGGGCGCATCCTGGAGCTCACGCCGCAAGGAGTGGTGCTCGAAACCGACGACGGCCGCGTCTCGCTGCCGGGACGCATCTTCAGCGAACAGCCGGTCGTGCTGATCGCACAGGGCGGGCGCGATGGCTGACTCCGATGTCCTGACCAACGCCTTTCTGGCGTCGCATCCGGACGATGCCGCGCGGGTGCTGGAGCAGTTGCCGGCGGAGGATGCGGCGGCCCTGTTCGAGCGCGCGCCGGTGCGGCTCGGCGCGCCGGCGCTGGGGGCGATGCTTCCCTACACGGCCGCGCGCTGCGTGCAGCGCCTGGACACTGCGCACGCGGCGATGCTGCTGGCGGCGATCAGCCTGCCTGCGACGGCGGCCGTGCTGCGCCATGTGCCCGAAGCTGCGCGCACCCTGCTGCTCGACGCGCTGCCGACGGGAGCTTCGTTGGCGTGCCAGGCGCTGCTCGGTTACCCGGAAGATTCGGTCGGCGCCTGCGTCGACACCGAGGTCATCGCCATGAACCCGGAAGGTCGTGTCGTCGACGCGCTGGAGGCAGTGCGCGCCGCGCGGATCATGCCCATCGGTCCGGTGTATGTGATCGACGGCCAGCGGCGCCCGCTGGGGCAGATCGAAATGCCCGTGCTGTTGCGGGCGGACGCGCAGGGTCGGCTGGACATGCTGATGAGCGCCGTGCCGGCCACGCTGCCGGCAGCGACCCCGCTCGCCGGGGCGGCCGCGCATCCGGTCTGGCTCAATGCCGATGTCGTGCCGGTGGTCGAACGCGGCGGCGGACTGGTCGGCGTGGCGCAGCGGCGCGCGCTGCATCATGCGCAGCGCGCGCGCGGCAGCGGGGAGGCACCCGCACCCGAGTCGCTGACGGAGATGCTCGCCACGGGCTATTGGCATGCCGTGGTGGGGCTGGTCGACGCCACGCTGTCGGTTCTCGCCCCCCGGCCGCGTGAACGACGATGAGCGCCGGCGCAATTCCCGCCACCGCGGCACTGAGTCGCCGCTATCTCCTCGACTACCCGCGCGAGGCAGCGCGCCAGATCGAGAAGATCGCGCCCGACGAAGCGGTGGCGCTTCTCCTGCCAATGCCGCTGAACGTGGTGCTGCCGGTGTGGCAGGCGCTGACGCCCGACGCGGCTGCGGCGACACTGCAGGCTGTGCCGCCGGAGATCGCGCGGCAATGGCTGGGCGAGGCCGAGCCTGCCGTCGCCGCGGCCGCGCTTGCGCAATTCGGCGATTCCGAACGCGCCGCGCTGCTCGCGTTGCTCGACGCGCAGGTCGCCAAGGAAATGCGCGATCTGCTCGCCTATCCGGACGACGCGGCGGGTCGTCTGATGGATCCGAACGTCAACCCGCTGCGCGCCGATCTCACTGTGGGCGAGGCGCTCTTGCGGCTGAAGATGATCCGCCGCCGCGGCCTGCGCGAGTTGTTCGTGGTCGACGACGAGGGCCGGTTGACCGGTCGCGTCGAGATCCAGGATCTGGCGACGACCGACCCGAGCCTGCCGCTGCGCGAAATCACGCGCCGCCTGATCGCCGCGGTGAAGGATCTCGATCCGCGCGAGGAATTCGTCTCGGTGCTGCAGCAGCAACCGATCACCGAACTGCCGGTGGTCAACGTTGACGGCCGGTTCGTCGGCGTGATCCGGCAGGCGGCGCTGGTCGCAGCGGTCGAGCAGGAAACCAGTGTCGATATCCAGACGATGGTCGGCGTCAGTCGAGACGAGCGGGCGCTGTCGTCGCCCGTCTTCGCGGTCCGCAAGCGCCTGCCGTGGCTGCAGATCAATCTGCTGACGGCATTCCTGGCGGCGGCGGTCGTCGGCCTGTTCGAGGGCACGATCGCCAAGTTCACGGCGCTCGCGGTGCTGCTGCCGGTGGTCGCCGGGCAATCGGGGAATGCCGGCGCGCAGGCGTTGGCAGTGACAATGCGCGGACTGGTCTTGCGCGAAATCAGTCTGCGCCATTGGCCGCGTGTGGTCGGCAAGGAGGCAGCCGTCGGCCTGATCAACGGAATTGCCGTAGCCGCGACGACGGCGCTCGGCGTGTATCTGTGGAGCCGCTCGGTCGGACTCGTGCTGGTGTGCGCGCTGGCGATGGTGATCTCGATGGTCGCCGCCGGGTTGGCCGGCGCCATGACGCCGGTCCTGCTGCGCCGCTTCGGTCAGGATCCGGCCACCTCGTCGTCGATCATCCTGACGACGGTCACCGATGTGGTCGGATTTTCCTCGTTTCTCGGGATCGCCACATTGCTCGCCGGATTGCTCGAGGTGCCGCCACCGGGATGACCGTGCATGTGCGCAATGATCCGGACCGTTGCGCTTGATGATCCGGTTCGGCTGCCCCCAGGTATACGACAGCGCCGGGCTCGTGCCCCGATGCACGAGCAGGCGATGCTTGACGTGCTCGATATCGAGCAGTTCCTTCAACAGCGGGTTGTCCCGCAGACAGCTCATGCGCACCGAGAGCGAATTGCAGGCCCGGCACCACGCGTCGATGCGCTCGAGTTCCTGCGCCGCGAGGGGCTCTTGGATGCGGCCGCCTCTGCTTTGGTGGTCCTGCTCGTGGCGCCCTGTTCCGGATGGTGGTGAGGAGAATTCTGTCGCCGGTCGGTCAGCGACCCGGATGGTCGCCTCGATTGATGCTGCGCTGCCGGCCGCGCAACGCTTGTGGTCTTCTGCGTCGCGATCCGGACGGTCTGCCGCGGGAACCGGAGATTTCGGGAATCCAATGCCCAAGTATAAAATGACCGTGAGCGAAGCGGCGGCGACGATGCGCGGGCTCGGATGTGCCAGAAGTGGTTTCCGGCCCGCGCTCGCGATGACTTCATCACCCGATGGCCGATCCGGGGCTCGCGCCGGTCGAGTCGCCCGGAGACGGACCTGCAGGTCCCCGTAATCCAGCACGCTGAGGAGTATGAACACCATGGTTCCTGACGAGCATGTCGCGAAGTCCGCCAAGATCGGCTTGATCGGCCTAGCCGTCATGGGCGAGAACCTGGCGATGAACATCGAGCGCAACGGTTTTCCCATTGCCGTCTTCAACCGCGACCCGGCGAAGGTGGACAGTTTCGTCGCGCGCGCATCGGGCAAGAAGGTCATCCCGACCAAGTCGCCCGAGGAATTCGTGCGCTCGCTCGAGCGCCCGCGCCGGATCATCCTGCTGGTCAAGGCCGGCGATGCCGTCGACTGGACCGTCGATCAGATCAAGCCGTTACCTGCAGGCCGGGGACATCGTCATCGACGGCGGCAATTCCCACTTCAAGGACACCGAGCGGCGGGAGAAGGCGCTGAAGGCGGAGGGCCTCAATTTCATCGGCTCCGGCGTGTCCGGCGGCGAGAAAGGCGCCCTGTGGGGGCCGAGCCTGATGCCCGGCGGCGACCGCGCGGCCTACGAGCAGATCCGGCCGATCTGGGAGGCCATCGCCGCGAAGGTCGACGACGGACCCTGCGTGACCTACGTCGGCCCGGGCGGCGCCGGCCACTTCGTCAAGATGGTGCACAACGGCATCGAGTACGGCGACATGCAGCTCATCGCCGAAGCCTACGACATCATGCGCAACGTGCTCGGCCTGTCCGCCACGGAGATGGCCGACATCTTCGACGAGTGGAACCGCGGCAGCCTGTCGTCGTTCCTGATCGAGATCACCGCCAAGATCCTCCGCGTCATCGATCCGGAAACGAAACAGCCGCTGGTCGATCTCATCGTCGACCAGGCGGGACAGAAAGGCACCGGTCGCTGGACGAGCGAAGTGGCGCTGGAGCTGGGTGTCGTCGTGCCGACGATCAACGCGTCGGTGGACGCGCGGACGATGTCGGGACGCAAGGATGAGCGCGTCGAGGCCAGTCGGCAGATCGGCGGTCCGCGCCGGGGCGCCCACGCGGTCGACAAGCGGGCAGTGATCGCCGCCATCCACGATTCGCTCTACGCGTCGAAGATCTGCTCCTACGCGCAGGGGATGAACCTGATTCGCGCCGGCTCGGAAAAATGGAGCTGGAACATCAACCTCGGCGAAGTCTCGCGCATCTGGAAGGGCGGCTGCATCATCCGCGCGCAGTTCCTCGACAAGATCAAGCAGGCGTATCAGCGCCGCGCGGACCTGCCCAACCTGCTGCTCGATCCGGACTTCAGGGCCTGGGTGGAAGCGGCGCAGCCGAACTGGCGGCTCGCGGTCACCGCCGCGATGCAGCACGGCGTGCCGGTGCTGGCGATGGGGTGCAGCCTCAGCTACTTCGACATGTACCGGAGCGCGAACCTGCCGTTGAACCTGACGCAGGCGCAACGCGACTTCTTCGGCTCGCACACCTATCGGCGCGCCGACAAGCCCGGCTCGGGTCCCGTGCACACCGAGTGGGAAGCCCTGCTACAGAATCAGTGAACGCCGCCACCGAAAGCCCGTCGGGTCCGGGCATCCGGTCGGCACGAGCGGCCGACCCCTGCACCGTGATCATCTTCGGCGCGTCCGGAGACCTGACCAAGCGCAAGCTGGTGCCTGCCCTCTATCGGCTGGTGCGGCAGCGCCTCGTTCCGGCCGAGTTCGCCATCGTCGGCCAGGCGCGCACGGCGAACACCGATGATGCGTTCCGCGACGGGATGAAGCAGTCGGTGGCGCAGTTCTCGGACGAGAAGATCGTCGACGACGAGGCCTGGCGCTCGTTCGCGCAGGGACTCTACTACCTGTCCTCGGACATCGGCAACGCCGACGACTACGGGAAATTGAGCGACCTGCTCGACCGCATCGACCGCGAGCGGGGCACGGCCGGCAACCGGCTGTTCTACCTTTCGGTTGCACCGCGTTTCTTCGCCGAGGCGGTGGAGCAGCTGGGCAGGGCAGGGCTCACCAGGCCGAAGCCTGGCAGCTGGGTTCGCGTGATCATCGAGAAGCCCTTCGGTTCGGATCTCGACAGCGCGCGCCTGCTCAACCGGCAGATCCTCCGGTCGCTCGACGAGTCGCAGATCTACCGGATCGATCATTACCTCGGCAAGGAGACCGTGCAGAACCTGCTGGCGCTGCGCTTCGCCAACGGCATCTACGAGCCGCTGTGGAACCGTCAGTACATCGACCACGTGCAGATCACCAATGCGGAAGCGGTCGGCGTCGAGGGCCGCGGCGGCTATTACGAGACGGCCGGCGTGCTGCGCGACATGATCCAGAACCACGTGTTCCAGGTGCTCTCGCTGGTGGCGATGGAGCCGCCGGCCTCGCTGGGCTCGGAAGAGGTGCGCGACGAGAAGATCAAGGTGATGACTGCCGCCCGTGCGTTCACGCCGCAGCGCGTGGACGCCGAGTGCGTTCGCGGCCAGTACGGCGCGGGTTCGATCGCCGGCAGGCCGGTTCCCGGTTATCGCGAGGAACACGGCGTCGCGCCCGACTCCACCACCGAAACCTACGCGCTGCTGACGATGTATTTCGACAATTGGCGCTGGGCGGGCGTGCCCTTCTACATCCGCTCGGCCAAGCGCATGCCGAAGCGCGTGACGGAAATCGCGATCGTGTTCCGCGCCGCGCCACACCAGCTGTTCGGCGACAAGGTGATGGACCAGGTCTCGCCCAACCAGCTCATCATCCGCATCCAGCCCGACGAGGGGATCACGCTGCGCTTCGCCGCCAAGGTGCCGGGGCAGATCACGCAGATACGCGACGTGGACATGGATTTCCGCTACGGGACGTCGTTCGGTGTCCAGCTGGCCGAGGCCTATGAACGCCTGCTGCTCGACTGCATCCTCGGGGACTCGACGCTCTATGCGCGCAACGACATGACCGAGCGCGGCTGGGAAATCGTGATGCCGATCCTCGAACGCTGGGCGGCGACCGGAGGCGACGTGCCGTTTCCCAATTACCCGGCGGGGCTCTGGGGCCCGCAGGGGGCGCACGAGCTGCTCAAACGGCACGGCCGGCATTGGCGTCAGCCATGAGCCCCATGCCGCAAACGTGAGATGACCCTGCTTCTTGCTGCCGACATGGGCGGCACCAAATCCAATCTGTGGCTGTTCGAGCGAACGAACGGACGCCGCGAGATTCGCGCCGAGGCGACGCTGCGAAGCGCTGAATACCCCGATGCGTGTTCGCTGGTGGCCGCGTTCCTGAAAGGAGTCCGCGTCCACGCGGGGGCGGTGGCGATCGCCGGGCCGGTGCTCGACGGCCGGGTCGAGACGCCGAATCTGCCCTGGATCGTGGAGCAGGCGGCGATGGCACAGGCGCTCGGGATCGATCGTGTCGAGCTCCTCAACGATCTCATGGCAACCGCCTACGGCGTCGCCGACGTCGACCCCGGGCAAATGACAACGTTGAACGAGGGCAGACGCGGCAGTGGCGCGCTCGCGATCATCGCAGCCGGCACCGGGCTGGGCGAGGCGGCTCTATTGACCGCGGGTGAGCGCCAGGTCGCGCTGCCCTCCGAGGGCGGACACTCGGATTTCGGACCCGGCAACGAGACCGAGATCGCGCTGCTCCAATACCTCGCGCGGCGGCACGGGCACGTGAGCTGGGAGCGCGTCCTCTCAGGCCGCGGTCTGCACGCGATCTACGAATTCCTGGTCGAGACCGGCCGCGGCGAGCCGTCGGACAGCCTCTCGGCCCGCATCGCGGCGGGCGACCCGGCGGCGGCGATCTCCGACGCGGCGCTAGCCGAGAGCGACACCGCCGCCGCACGGGCGCTCGACATCTTCGTTCGTCTCTACGGCGCCGAGGCCGGCAATCTCGCGCTGAAATTTCTGGCGACCGGCGGGGTGTACGTCGCCGGGGGCATCGCGCCGAAGATCGTCGCGCGCCTCCGCTCGGGTCCGTTCATGGAGGGCTTTCTGGCCAAAGGCCGGCACGCCCATCTGGTCGCGGGAATTCCGGTCAAAGTCGTGCTGGAGCCGAAGGCCGCGCTATTCGGTGCGGCGCGGCGGGCCGAGGCGCTCTTCGCCGCCCGCAGCTGAAGGCACGGCGTTTCGCTCCGCTCGAGGCCCCTGCCAATGAGCGGGATGCCACAGGCTCGCGTGCGCGCCATGACGCGTCGGCGCTCGCTGCGAACAAGTTCGATCCTGCCGCCGATTCGCTGCCTCAGTTCGCCCCGGCGCATGAGCTCGACCGGCGCATCGCCTACCCGCCCATCATCCGGCCCGGCAACCACAGCGCAATCTGCGGAAAGGCCGCGATCAGCACCATCGCGCCGAACATGATCAGCACGAACGGGAACGAGCCCTTGAGCACCGTCGTCAGCGGCACGTTCGGCGCGACGCCCTTCAGCACGTAGAGGTTGAGCCCGACGGGCGGCGTGATCAGTCCCACCTCCATGTTGATGGTCAGGATGACGGCGAACCAGATGAGGTCGAAGTCCGCCGCCTCGAGGACCGGCGTGAGAATCGGCATGACCATCACGATGATCGCCACCGGCGGGAGGAAGCACCCCGCGACCAGCAGAAAGACGTTGATGGCGGCCAGCAGCACCCAGATGTCGAGGTTGAGGTCGACCAGCCCCTGCGCCGCCGTCTGCGTCACGTACAGGAGCGACATCATGTACGAGAATACCGCCGCTGCGCCGATGATCATCAGGATCATGCACGACTCGCGCACCGTCGCGCGGAAGATCTCCCACTGCTGCTCGAGCCGCCAGTTGCGGTAAATGACGATCACCAGCGTCAGCGCGAGCACGGCCGAAATCGCGGCCACCTCGGAGGGTGTCGCGATCCCCCCGTACAT
The DNA here is from genome assembly GCA_963700415.1 of uncultured beta proteobacterium. Lineage (GTDB taxonomy): Bacteria > Pseudomonadota > Gammaproteobacteria > Burkholderiales > Casimicrobiaceae > CAIWHR01. The sequence goes on along the minus strand of CAVOXS010000007.1, from coordinate 159,834 downwards.
CGCGTAGCAGATCGCGATGACGATCGCGATGAACGGGGAGACGCGGCCGACGCCTTCCATCTTCTGCGCGAGCGTGTAGCGCGGGATGTCGCCGGCGTCGATCGTTCGGCGCGCGAAGAGCGTCGCACCCCACGCGTACACGGAAAACAGGACCACGAGGAGAATTCCAGGCACGACGCCGGCCAGGAACAGCCGCCCGATCGAGGTCTCGGTCACCAGTCCGTAGAGGATCATGGTGATCGACGGCGGGATCAGGATGCCCAGCGTGCCGCCGGCGCAGATCGATCCCGTGGCCAGCGCCGGAGGGACGCCGCGCCGCAGCATCTCCGGCACACCGGACTTGCCGATGGCCGCGGCCGTCGCCGGGCTCGATCCGCAGATCGCGGAGAAAATGCCGCACGCCAGAATGTTGGCGATGACGAGCCCGCCGGGGACGCGATCGAGCCACCGGTGCAGCGACTCATAGATGTCCTTGCCTGCCGCCGACACGCCGATCGCGGATCCCAGCAGAACGAACAGGGGGATCGTCAGCAGCGCGAAGGACGACAGCTCGTCCATCATCAGGATCGGCACGTTCGCAAGCGTCGCCGGACCCGCGAAGACGAGCAGGAACCCGACCGATACCAGCGTCAACCCCCAGGCGATGGGCAGTCCCGAAAACAGCACCACCAGCGTGACGGCCAGGATCAAGCCGCCGATCTGGAGTTCGCTCACGCCTTCCCGCCCCGCAACGGCCGCATGCGCGCGAGCTCGGCGACGTATTGAAGCGCGGTAAGCGCGAGACCGACGGGCATCGAAAGGAACAGCGGCCACTTTGCGGGCGCCCAAGTGCTTTCCGTGTGCTCGTCCTTGAGGAACGACTCGATCGTCAGGAGCCCGCCGGCGACGGCGAGATAGGCGCAGATCAGCAGCCCGATGACGGCGACGGCGAGGCTGAGGCCGGCGACCATGCGCCGCGGCAGGAAGTGCGACAACAGATCGACGGCAACGTGTCCATGCGTGTGCAGCGTGTAGGGCGAGGACAGGAAGAGCGAGCCCACCATCATGAAGACGGCGAACTCGATCTCCCAGTAAGTGGAGTTTCCCAGCGCACGGTAGATCACGCTCCAGGTGATCACCAGCGCGGCGAGCGCGAGCATGACCGCAGCGACCGCCGCGCAGGCGGTCGACAGCCGGTCCATGAGGCGCACGAAGGTGCTCACACGCTGCTCCGCAGGCGCACCCGGCCCCGGGTGCGCCGCAGCACGCGCGTCACTTCACTTGTTGCAGCGCGTCGAGCAGAGCCTTCGCCTCGGGAGACTTCGCGGCGTACTCCTTCCACGCCGTTTCCTTGGCCAGGGCGATCCACTGGTCGTATTCGGGCTGGGTCATTTCGTGGATCTTGGCCCCCGCCTTCTTGTACGCCTCCACCATCTTGCCGACCGCCTCGGTCTGGTCTTTCAGGAAGAACGCGTCCGACTTCGCCGCGGCTTCCTCGAAGATCTTCTTCTGCGCCGGCGTGAGCTTGTCCCAGTGCTGCTTGGACATCACCAGCGGCTGCAGCAGCATCCACAGTGCGTACTTGCTCGGCACCGTGGCGAACTTGGTCTGCTCGTAGAGGCGCATGCTGACGAACGTCTCGGCGGACGTCAGCGTGCCGTTGATCACCCCCGACTGGAGCGACGGGTAGATCTCGGTCGACGGCATGTTCGCGACCGACGCGCCGGCGGCCTTCAGCATGGACTCGAAGGTCGGGTCGGCCGCGCGCATCTTCAGCCCGTCCACGCTCTTCGGGCCGGTGACCTCGCGATCCTTGGTGGCGAAGGCGCCGGGCGTCCACCACCAGGTGACGACGTGGACGCCATGCTTCTCGGCCAGCGCCTGGAACTTGGCATGGAAGGGCGTGCCGCGCAGCTTCATCGCGTAGTCGAGCGTGGGGATCGTGCCCGGCATGATGATGATCGAGAACTCCTCGGCCTTGCCGACGGCGTACGACATCGGGAACACCGCCATCTCGAGCGTGCCGTTCTGCAGCGCGTCGAGCTGGGCCACCGGCTTGATGCCGAGCGACTGCGCCGGGTAGATGCGGAACTTGAGGCTCGGGTCGCGCTTGACGACCTCGTCGACGAACACGCGCGTCGCGAGGTCGCGTCCGTCGGCGTTGGCCTTCCACTGGTGCGAGATCTTGATTTCCTGCGCGGCCACCGGGGCGGTGCAGAACACGGCGGCGGCGAGTGCGGCGACAATGCGGGGAAACGTTTTCATCAACTCCTCCTTGGCTGGAAATCGTCGTGCAGGGTCGCGCGGTCAACCTGCACTTCGCGTCGATCTGCGTTCCTATACACGTCGGCCTCTTCGGGCCGATCCTTCGGCAGCGGACGCCGCCGAGCCGCTATGATACGACAGGCTCGCCCGCGGAGGGTGGTGCCGGTTCCGCACGGCGGGCAGCGTCGTGCCCGCGGACGGCGGCGCATCGGGAACGCCGGATCCGGCATCCTTCGGCCGCGCCGGACCCCGCCGAGAGTCAGCCGCGCACGGCGAGCGCGGCGTCCAGAAAGTCCTTCAGCATCGGCGAATCGTCGAACGTCACCGGGCTCCCCGGCTCGTGGAATTCGGGGTGCCATTGCACCGCGGCGACGTAACTTCCCGCGCGCAGCCGGATGGCCTCCACCATGCCGTCTTCCGGGCACCGGGCCTCGACGTCGAACGCGGTCGCGAGATCCTTGATGCCCTGGTGGTGGATGCTGTTGACGCGGGCGGTTGCGCGATCGGGGTAGATGCCGGCAAGCCGCGAGCCCGCGACGAGCTCCACGTCATGGGACAGTTTTTCGTACTGGGCGCGATCGACATGGGTGCGGGCTTGCGGGCATTGCGTGGCGATGTCCTGGTACAGCGTGCCGCCGAACTTGACGTTGAGCAGCTGCATGCCGCGACAGATGCCGAAGATCGGCTTGCCGGCGTCCATGAACGCCTGGATCAGCGCCATCTCGTAGCGGTCGCGCACCTTGTCCCCGCGCCACTCGGGCGCAAGCGGCGCTTCGCCATAACTCTCGGGCGCCACGTCATTGCCGCCCTGCAGCACCAGCGCGTCGAGCTTGGCGGCGTAGTAGTCGAGGTCGATCTGGCTGCGTCGGACCAGGCTCTTGCGGTCCACGGCCGGGATCATCACCGGCATGCTGCCGCCGGCCAGGAGCCAGTGCGCAACCGACTGCTCCAGGTAGTGCAGCGTGCGCGTCCAGACGCCGCCCAGATCGAGCACGGGCCCATCCGGGTAGTAGATGCGGGCCGAAACGCCAATGATCAGGGTGTTTTTCATGCGGGCGTCTTCACGCCGTGATTCTATCGCGGAACGTACGCCGCTTCGCCGGGGTGCCGGCGGCGCAGGTCCGGATCGGGAAACGCATCCGCCTCAGCCGTCCTGCGATGGATGTCCGGCGGCAAAGCCGGATCGCCGCGCGTCAGCTCAGTTTCACCTCGAATCCGCGCCGGACGCCCGGACGAGCCATCATCGTTTCGTACCACCGCCGGACCTGCGGAAACTCGGCCAGATCGACCTTGTGCCGCGGGTGGCGCCACGCCCACCCGAGGATGGCGAAGTCGGCGATCGACAGCTCGTCTGCGAAGAACTCGTGCTCGGCGAGCCGGCGATCCATCACGCCGTACAGCCGCCGGGTCTCTTTCGAGAAGCGCTCGAGCCCGTAGCGACGGTCAACTTCGTTCTCGAGGGCGATGAAGTGGTGGACCTGCCCGGGAATCGGCCCGAAGTTCCCGTGCTGGAACATCAGCCACTCGAGCACCGGAATGCGCGCCGCCAGGTTCCGCGGCCAGAACTTGCCGGTCTTCTCGCCCAGATAGACGAGGATCGCGCCCGACTCGAAGACGCTGACCGGTTTCCCGTCGGGTCCGTCCGGGTCGACGATCGCCGGAATCTTGCCGCTCGGACTGATTTTCAGGAAATCGGGATCGGCCTGCTGGCCCTTGCGGAGATCGACGACGGTGACGGTGTAGGGCAGCGCCATTTCCTCCAGCGCGACACTGATCTTGCGGCCGTTCGGCGTGTCGAACGCGTGCAATTCGATGGACATCGGGTATCCCGGTTCGTTGATGATCGCTCGAGCCTGCGCCGGGCCGCGGACGATGGTGCCCTGCCGCGCGGGCCTGTAGCATCGAGTGCGGTTCCCGCCGCCGCAACCCAGGCCGGGCAGGATAGAGGAGAGAATTATGCCATCAGCGAACTACACATCCGCGCTGATCGTCGGCGCGGGCCCGGGGCTGAGCGCGTCGCTCGCCCGGCTGCTGAGGAAGGAAGGTCTCGCGGTCGCGATCGCCGCGCGGGACGTCGCCAAGCTGGCCCCGCTGTGCGCCGAAACGGGTGCCCGCGCCTTCGCCTGCGACGCCCGGGAGGAGATTCAGGTGCAGCGGTTGTTCGCGGACGTCGACCGCGCGCAAGGCGCGCCGGACGTGGTCATCTACAACGCCAGCGCGCGCACTCGCGGTCCGTTCGTCGAGCTCGTTCCGGCCGACGTGCAACACGCATTGCAGGTCACCGCGTTCGGGGCGTTTCTGGTCGCGCAGCAAGCGGCCGCCCGGATGTTGCCGAAGGAACACGGCGCGATTCTGTTCACCGGGGCGTCGGCGAGCGTCAAGGGGTACGCGCAGTCGGCGCCGTTCGCGATGGGCAAGTTCGCCTTGCGCGGCCTTGCGCAGAGCCTCGCCCGCGAACTGTCACCGCAGGGGATCCACGTCGCGCACTTCGTCATCGATGGCGGCATTCGTGGCCCCGCGCGCGGCGGCGACCCCGCCAGACCCGATGCGCTGCTCGATCCGGACGCGATTGCGCTCAACTACCTCAACATTCTTCGCCAGCCACGCAGCGCCTGGTCGTGGGAGATCGAGTTGCGACCTTGGGTGGAACGTTTCTGAGGGGTGATGAATCCGGATGTCGCGCTCGCCTTCGTTCCATCCGGCGCTGCCGGCGACTGCCGGTTGTCGTGCTCATTCCGGGGGTGTTGCCGGCGGTGTCTAAGGCCTCCGGACCGCGGGGTTACTTCAACCTGCCGTCACGACGACGCGGCCAAGAGGCGTGACCGAGGGCTGTCCACGCCGAAACTCCGGCGCACTTCCTCTGGCCGATCCCCCTGCAGCCGTGTGCCATAGTATCGGCTGAACGCGCGCGGCCGGCGGCAAGCCGCCGGACTGCGTCGTCGAATGGAACTCGATCGAAGCCGATCGGCCCCTGCCGGCGCGTCGAGTGCCCGATCGGCACACACGATCCGAGGAACCGTCCCCATGGCCGCCCCCGCCCCCTTCGCCACCGAAAAACTGATCCGCTTCCACCACTGCGATCCGGCAGGGATCGTGTTCTATCCGCAGTATTTCGTGCTGTTCAACGAGCTCGTCGAGGACTGGTTCGACCGGGGGCTCGGCGTGGACTTCGCCCGCCTGCACGGCGAGCAGAAGCGCGGCGTGCCCGTGCGCCGGCTGGAGTGCGATTTCCTGTCGCCGTCGCGGACCGGCGACCGGCTGACGTTCACGCTGGCGGTGCGGAAGATCGGAGGTTCGTCGCTGACTGCCGGGGTCGAGGCGGCAGCGGGTGGCAGCGTGCGCGTGCGGGCGACCCTCGTGCTTGTCTATCTGTCCCTCGAGACGCACCGGCCGATGCGGTTCCCGGATGACCTGCGCGCGAAGCTCGCGCGCTTCGCCCCGTAGCGTCATCGCGGAACCCGCCGCGACGTCACGCCGGCAGCACCGCCGTGGCCTCGAGCTCGATCTTGCCCGGTTGGTCGAGCAGATCGGACACGAAGATCATGCTCATGGCCGGGTAGTGCGCCCCCATCAGCCGGCGCCAGATCGCGCCCAGCTCGCGGCGCGCCGCGAGGTACGCGGGCTTGTCGCAGCAATAGGCGGTGATCCGGCAGATGTCCGCCGGCTTGCCGCCCGCCTCGGCGAGGACGGCCAGCACGTTGGCGAGCGCCTGCTCGAACTGTGGGGCAATTTCGGCCGAGTGGAACTTCTGCGTCGCGTCCCAGCCGACCTGTCCGGCGATGAAGACGATGCGGCCGGCGGCGACGGCGATACCATTGGCGTAGCCGATCGGCGGCGACCAGCCCTCGGGAAGAAGCACCTGCATCGAAAGTCTCCTGGTCGGTGTAAACCGGGGGCGCCGGACCGTTCGCCGGGTCAGGGACGGGCTCGGACACCTTCTTCATCCGCGCACGGACGAGTTCGACGTGTTCGCGCTCCTCCTCGCGCGACTCGCGGGCCGCCTTGCGCACTGCGGCGCGCGTCGCGCGCCGCATTCGTTGCCCTCTGGGGCGCAGTAGACCGGGTCTGCGCCTCGTCGCAATTGATGCAGATCAAAGCGGCTCCACGACGGCTGCCGCATCATGATTTGCAGCAAAAACGGTATTGCGGTACTGTAATACCAGAATAGGTCCGGGCCGGAGAGCGGTCGAGTCCCGGCGCGAGGTTCGCGCGGACTCCGGCGGGCGGCGCATGCGGGGGGAAGGACAACAATGGGCATCGAAGCGCACCGCTGGCTGATGACGGCGCCCAACGCGCCGCTCGAACGCGCGGCGTTCGACGCCGAGCCGGGCGGCGGCGAGGTTGCCGTGGCCGTCGCCGGCTGCGGCGTCTGCCATACGGACCTCGGCTACTACTACGACGGCGTGCGCACCAACGCGCCGCTGCCGCTGGCGCTCGGTCACGAAATCAGCGGCCGCGTCGTCGCCGCCGGCGCCGGCGCGCAAGCCTGGCTCGGCAAGGCCGTCATCATTCCGGCCGTGCTGCCCTGCGGCGAGTGCGACCTCTGCCGGCGCGGTCTGGCGCCGATCTGCCGACGCCAGAAGATGCCGGGCAACGATGTCCAGGGCGGCTTCGCCACGCACGTGGTCGTCCCGGGGCGCGGACTGTGCGAGGTCGACGAGGGGCGCCTCGCGCGGGCCGGTCTCACGCTCGCCGAGGTTTCCATCGTCGCCGACGCGCTGACCACGCCCTACCAGGCGGTGCGCCGCGCGGGTGTCGCTCCCGGCGCACTCGCGATCGTCGTCGGCGCCGGCGGGGTCGGCGGCTACTGCGCGCAGATCGCCCGGGCGTTTGGCGCCGCGGTCGTCGCGATCGACGTCGACGCCGCCAAGCTCGAGGCGATCTCGCACCACGGTGCGGCGTTGACGCTCGACGCCCGCGCGCTGGACGGCAGGGCGATGAAAGCGGCGATCGGAACGTTCGCGAAGGAGAACGGGCTCCGCGCGACCGAGTGGCTCATCTTCGAGTGTTCCGGCACCGCAGCGGGACAGCTCACGGCGTACGGCCTGCTGGTGCACGGCGCGACCCTGTCGGTTGTCGGGTTCACGATGGACAAGGTCGAGGTCCGGCTCTCCAACCTGATGGCATTCGACGCGCGCGCGATCGGCAACTGGGGTTGCCCGCCCGAGCACTACCCGGCGGCGCTCGACCTCGTGCTCGACGGCAAGGTCGCGTTGAAGCCGTTCGTCGAAGTGCACCCGCTCGACGACATCAACGCCGTGTTCGCCGCCGTGCACGGCCACACGATCAGGAAACGCGCGGTGCTCGTTCCCTCTGACCGAGGATTTCCCGAATGAATGCTCCCGAAGCCCCCCGCCACACACACGAGTTCAAGAACCACGATCTCGTCGGCGACATGTCGAAGCCGGGCGTCCGCTACGAGACGCGGCCCGCCAGGACCCCGGACGGGAAGGTCGCGCCCGGGCTGTACAACGCGTGGATCACGCTGGACAACCCGACGCAGTTCAATTCGTACACGACCGACATGGTGAAGGGCGTGATTCTCGCGTTCCGGGCGGCGTCGAACGCCCGCGACGTCAATTGCGTCGTGTTCACCGGCGCCGGCGACCGGGCGTTCTGCACCGGCGGCAACACCAAGGAATACGCCGAGTATTACGCCGGCCAGCCGCAGGAATACCGCCAGTACATGCGGCTGTTCAACGACATGGTCAGCGGCGATCCTCGTCTGCGACAAGCCGGTGATATGCCGCGTCAACGGGATGCGCATCGGCGGCGGCCAGGAGATCGGGATGGCCTGCGACTTCTCGGTGGCGCAGGACCTCGCGCGCTTCGGACAGGCCGGTCCCAAGCACGGCTCCGCGCCGATCGGCGGGCGCCACCGACTTCCTGCCGCCGATGATCGGCAACGAGCGCGCGATGGTCGCCGGCGTGCTGTGCGAGCCGTTCTCCGCGCACAAGGCGTACTACATGGGCATGCTCGCCGACATCGTGCCGGCGCTGAAGGTCGACGGCCAGTTCATCGCGAACCCGCTGGTCGAGACGCAGCGCATCGTCGACGAGAACGGACGGTTCGTGTTCGGCGAGCCGAAGACCGGCGATGCGCGCGAAGGAAGGCGAAAGCGCTGCTCGCTCGCGGCACGGTGGACCTCTCGCTGCTCGACGCGAAGGTCGACGAGCTCTGCGCGAAGCTCCTGCTCACCGTTCCCGGACTGCACGACCAAGACGATCGAGGAGTTGCGCAAGCCGAAGCTCGATGCCTGGAACCGCAACAAGGAGAACTCGCGCGCCTGGCTCGCGCTCAACATGATGACCGAGGCGCGCGCCGGCTTCACCGCGTTCAACGAAGGCACCAGGGACGACCGCGAGATCGACTTCGTGCTGCTCCGCCAGAAGCTCGCCGCCGGCGAGAGCTGGGTGGGTCCGCTGCACGACTCGATCCAGCCGAAGAACAAGGGCAGGGAGTAGCGCATGGCCGCCGAGTCGCCGCTGCGCGATCGGATCGAGGGTGATGGCGCGCTGCTGCGCCTGACGCTCGCGCGGCCGAAGGCGAATCTCGTCGATGCCGCGATGATCGCGGCGCTGCACGGGGCGTTCGTCGCGTACCGCGGTCATCCGGGCCTGCGCGGCGTGCTGCTCGCCGCCGAGGGCCCTCATTTCAGCTTCGGTGCGAGCGTCGAGGAACACCTGCCCGACCAGTGCGCCGCGATGCTGGCGTCGCTGCATGCGCTGATCCTGGCGATGGTCGAGTTTCCGGCGCCGATCCTGGTCGCCGTACGCGGGCAGTGCCTGGGTGGCGGGCTGGAAGTGGCGCTCGCGGGCGGGCCGATCTTCGCGGCGCCGGACGCGCAGCTCGGCCAGCCCGAGATGAAGCTCGGCGTTTTTGCGCCTGCGGCCTCGTGCCTGCTGCCCTACCGCATCGGCCAGTCGGCCGCCGAGGACCTGCTGCTCTCCGGCCGCTCGGTGAGCGGCGACGAGGCAAAGGCGATGGGCCTCGTCCACGCCATCGCCGCCGAGCCGGAGTCCGCAGCGCTCGCGTACTTCGAGCAGCATCTGGCGAACAAGAGCGCTGCCTCCCTCGCCTGCGCGCTGGCCGCGGCACGCGGCGCCATGATCCGTGACGTGCGCCACCGGCTGGAGGAGGTCGAGCGGCTCTACGTCGACCGGCTCATGCAGTCGCGCGACGCCAACGAAGGCCTGGTCGCATTCCTCGCCAAGCGCAAGCCGCACTGGGAGCACCGCTGATGTCCGCGCTTTCACCCGTCCTGCCGATCGTCGAGCGCTGCCAGGCGCTGTTCGACGACCTCGATCTCAACGCCGTCAAGGAATGGAAGGCCAAGGCGCCCGGCCGCAAGGCGATCGGCTACCTGCCGGTCTACGTGCCGCGCGAGCTGGTCCACGCCGCGGGGATGCTCTCGGTGGGGATACTCGGCGGCGGCGACCAGCTCGAGGTGATCCAGGGTGACGCCTATTACCAGAGCTACATCTGCCGCATTCCGCGCTCGACGATCGAGCTCGGGCTGACCGGCCGTCTCGATTGCCTCGACGGCGTGCTGTTTCCGTCGATCTGCGACGTGATCCGCAACCTGTCGGGGATGTGGCAGCTGCTGTTCAAGGACAAGTACGTGCGTTACTTCGACGTGCCGCAGAACTACGTGGACGCGATCGGCGGCGCGTTCTACGTCGAGGAGCTCGGCGTGCTGCGCGACGACCTCGGGAAGCTGCGCGGCGCGCCGATCACCGACGCCGAGCTCAACGCTTCGATCCGGGTCTTCAACGACAACCGCGGCGCGGTCCGCGACCTGTATGCCTACCGCGCCGCGAAGCCCTGGCAGGCGCCGACTTCCGAGGTCTACCTGGTGCTGCGCGCCGGCATGGTGCTGCCGGTGGAGGAGCACACGCAGCTCGTGCGCGACTACCTCGCCGCCGCCGACGCGAATGTGCGGCCGAAGCGCGACAACGCACGGGTCGTTCTCACCGGCGCCTTCTGCGAGCAGCCGCCGCTCGCGCTGATCAAGTCGATCGAGATGTCGGGCTGCTACATCGTCGACGATGACTTCATGCTGGTCACGCGCTGGCTGCTCGACGACGTTCCGGCCGACGGCAAGCCGCTCGAGGAATTGTCGAAGGCGTTCCTGCACCGCTCGGCGACCACCGCGGCCAAATATGAAACGACGCGCGAGGAGAAGGGCGTGTTCCTGCTGCAGCAGGTCAGGACCCGCGCGGCCGAGGGCGTGATCTTCGCCGCGCCGTCGTTCTGCGACCCTGCGCTGCTCGAGCGGCCGATGCTGCAGGACGTCCTGGGCAGGCACAAGGTGCCGCACACGGCGTTCAAGTACGCCGAGAACACGGGGCAGATGGCCCCGATTCGCGAGCAGGCCGGCACGTTCGCCGACTCCATCAAGCTCTGGTCCGCGGCCTAGCCGCCGCACCGCAAAGGAAATCCCCCGATGGCCGCCACCGCCGCAATGCCCGCCAGTGTCAGGAAGCCACAGCAGGTTCAGAAGGAGGACGCGATGTGGCTCCAGAAGGAGCTGATCAACCGCAACTACACCGAGCTCGCGACCGCGCACCAGTCGGGGCGCAAGGTGTCGGCGACGTTCGTGCCCGGCAACCTCAACGAACTCCTGATGTGTTTCGACTTCGCGCGAAGCCTGCCGGAGACCAACGCGCTCCAGAACGGGATGCGCAAGAAGTCCGGGAAGATGATCATGGACGCCGAGCGCGACGGCCAGTCCGAGGACGTCTGCACCTACGTGAAAGCCGACCTCGGAATGATGATGGGCGGCGAGATCGGGCCCACGGGCGAAGTGCTGCCGAAGCCCGACGTCCTTCTGCTCAGCTACACCGGCTGCTTCACGTTCATGAAGTGGTTCGAGCTGATCCGGCACAAGTACGGCTGCGAGACCGTGATGCTGCACGTGCCGTACCAGGGCGAAGGGAGGATCGCGCCGAACATGCGCGAGTACGTGGTGAAGCAGCTGAGGGAGACCGTCATCCCGACGCTCGAGCGCATCTCGGGCGTGAAGTTCGACATCGACCGGCTGCGCCAGTACATGCGGGAATCGGCGAAGGCGGAGGACGACCTGGTCGCGGTGCTGCAGTCGGCAAAGAACCGCCCGTCGCCGATCGACGGCTACTTCGGCGCGGTCTACTACATCGGGCCGATCTTCACCGCGTTCCGCGGCATGCCGGAGGCGTCCGAGTATTACCGCGTGCTGCGCGGCGAGATCGAGCAGCGCGTGCGCGAAGGCAAGGGCCCGATCACGCCGGACGGCGAGATGGGCGAGGAGAAATACCGGCTGGTCGTCGAGGGGCCGCCCAACTGGACCAGCTTCCGCGACTTCTGGAAGATGTTCTACGACGAGGGCGCGGTGGTCGTCGCGTCGACGTATTCGAAGGTCGGCGGCGTCTACGACTTCGGCTTCCGCCACGATCCCGACCGCCCGCTGGAATCGCTCGCCGACTACTGCCTCGGCTGCTACACGAACCTCAACCTGCCGTCGCGCGTCGACATGATCTGCAAGTACATCGACGAATACCAGGCGGACGGCCTCCTGATCAACTCGATCAAGAGCTGCAACAGCTTCTCGGCAGGGCAGTTGCTGATCCTGCGCGAGGTGGAGAAGCGCACCGGCAAGCCCGCCGCCTTCATCGAGACCGACCTCGTCGACCCGCGCTACTTCTCGGCGGCGAACGTCAAGAACCGGCTGGAGAGCTATTTCCAGATGGTCAACGCGAAGCGCGTGGCGGCCGCGGCCGCACACTGACGGGGAGTGCGCATGCGCTGCTTCATCGGCATCGATCTCGGCTCCACCACCACCAAGGCGGTGGTCATGGACGAGAACCGCAACGTGCTCGGGCGCGGCATCACGAATTCGCGCTCGAACTACGACACCGCGGCCGCCATCGCCAAGCAGGAGGCGCTCGTCAACGGCCGCTTCTTCCTGTTCCGGCAGGCGCTCGGGAGCACCGGCGCGCTGAACGGCGCGCTCGACGGCTTCCTCGGCCAGCTCGAGCGCGACTTCCGCTCGGAACAGTATCTGGAGCAGCTCGGCGATCTGGAAGGGACCTGCCAGCGCAGTCTCGCGACCGCCCGGTTCGGCGACGCGACGAAGGCCGTCGGCGAGGCGCTGACGGAAGTCTTCCGGCGGCTCACTGCGGAAGCGCCGACGCTGTTCGCGCCGGGCGCCAAGCGCAAGTCGGATTTCTTCCGCGACATCGCGGGCAGCCAGTACCTTGCGACCGGCGAGGCGGTCGCCAAGGAGGCGGGCATCCGCTACGACTTCCTGCTCAACGTGTTCGACCGTTCGATCATCGAAGTCGAGAACCGCGTCTACGGCGATTCCATCAAGCGGCACCTGCTCGCCGCCCTCGAGCGCACGTTCGTCGAGCTCCCCGACACCGCCGGCCGCCGGGGCCAGGTCGAAGCGCCGATCAAGGGCATTCTCGACACCGACATGGAGGAGACCTACGTCGTGGGCACCGGCTACGGCCGGGCGCGGCTGCCGTTCTCGAAGGAGCACGTCCGCTCCGAAATCCTCTGCCACGGGCTGGGCGCGCACGTGATGTATCCGGGCACGGCGACGGTGCTCGACATCGGCGGCCAGGACACCAAGGCGATCCAGGTCGATCCCTCCGGCATCGTCGAGAGCTTCCAGATGAACGACCGCTGCGCGGCGGGCTGCGGGCGCTACCTCGGCTACATCGCCGACGAGATGAACATGGGCCTGCACGAGCTGGGGCCGATGGCGATGAAGTCCACCAAGACCATCCGGATCAACTCGACCTGCACGGTGTTCGCCGGGGCCGAGCTGCGCGACCGGCTGTCCCTCGGCGACAGGCGCGAGGACATCATGGCGGGACTGCACCGCGCGATCATCCTGCGCGCGATGTCGATCCTCGCGCGCTCGGGCGGCATCCGCAACGAGTTCACGTTCACCGGGGGCGTGGCCAAGAACGAGGCGGCCGTGAAGGCGCTGAAGGACCTCGTCCGCGAGAACTACGGCGACCTGACGCTCAACATCAATCCGGATTCGATCTACACCGGCGCGCTCGGCGGCGCGACGTTCGCCTGGCGCGCGGTGGTCGAGGAAGGGAAGACCGTGGAGGCACGGACGTGAGCCGGGAAGCAGGGGCCCCATGCGCGGGTAGCGCATGGGGATGCGACCGGGCGAACGGACGGCGAGCCGACAACTGAAAGCCACGTGGACTGAAACCGTGCGGAGGCGAGGGACGTGATCCATACCATCGGCATCGACATCGGCTCGGGTGCCGTCAAGACGGCGCTCTTCCGCTCGGACGGCGACCGGCACGACTGGCTGGCGAAGCGCTGCGAGCGCATCCGCCGGCGCGACCCGATGCAGCTTGCGCAGGAAGGGTTCGACGGCGTGCTCGCGGACGCCGGGTTGTCGGCCGCCGACATCGAGTACACGGCGACCACCGGCGAGGGCGAGAACGTCAAGTTCGCCACCGGCCATTTCTATTCGATGACCACGCACGCGCGCGGCGGCGTGCACCTGCACCCGGGCGCGAAGGCGGTCGTCGACATCGGCGCGCTGAACGGCCGCGCGATCTACGTCGACGAGCGCGGCAAGGTGCTGTCCTACAAGATGACGAGCCAGTGCGCGTCGGGATCCGGCCAGTTCCTGGAGAACATCGCCCGCTATCTCGGCGTCGCGGTCGAGGAGATCGGATCGCTGTCGAAGACCTCGCAGAACCCCGAGAAGTGCAGCTCGATCTGCGCCGTGCTGGCGGAAACCGACGTGATCAACATGGTGTCGCGCGGCATCGCCACTCCCGACATACTGAAGGGCATCCACCTGTCGATGGCGTCGCGTATCGTCAAGCTGCTCAAGGTCACCGGCATCAAGGACGGCACGGCGCTCATCACCGGGGGCCTCGCGCTCGACGACGGGCTGCTCGCCGCGATCCAGGAGGAGATGGTCAACGAGAAGGTCGACGTGACCGCCGTGAGTCATCCCGATTCGATCTACGCCGGCGCGATCGGCGCCGCGCTCTGGGGCGCGTTCCGGCACGGCAAGCTGCGCGAGCTCGAAGCGCGCGCGGCGGCCTAGGACCGGATGCCACGGCGCGAGCAGGCCGTGATCCGCTGCCGCGCGGTCCCCGCCCAGCCTGGCGCGCGGTCCTGACCGCTATCCGGGCGTCGCCCGGCGCCGGCCGCGCGCCACCGCGGCTGCCGTGCCGACGACGAAGGCGACCAGCGCCAGCGCGTTCAGGGCGCCGCCGATGCGGACCCAGTCGAACCGCGCGGTCGCATCTCCCGCGAGGCGCACGACGAGCGACAGATGCAGCGCCGCGAGCGGCAGGTAGAACGTCGGATGGTAGGGAACGGCAACGCGCAGCACCGCGGGGAAGATGATCGGCGCGTGCCCGAAGACCATGGCGAAGACGAAGCCCAGCGCGAGCGCGTGCAGCGCGGCGTCGTACGAGGGCGAGCCGGGCGCGAGCCCGCCGGCCGCGACGATGACCGCGCCACCGACCGCAAGCCACGCGTAGCCCGACAGCAGGCACACCGCGATGAACCGTGTGAGCCCCTTGCCGCGCACGGTGCGCCGCGCGATGTCCTGCTTGCCGAGCCAGAGTGCCAGCGCGAACAGGCCTCCTCCGAAAAACGGCGGTCCCCATGCGGTCGCCGCGCCCAGCAGGCCCGCAACGATGGCGGCGAGGATCAACGCGAACGCGCGCCGGGCGACCGGCGAGGGCGGAAGGAAGCGCGACAGCTCCAGACGCTCTCCGGCGATCGTCAGGATCAGAAAGGCGAGCCACCAGGGAACGACGGCATGGACCGTCGCCCCCTGCGCCCACAGCGCGTTGCCGGTGGACCAGCAGAGCGCTCCCAGCGTCAGCGTGAACGTGAACATGGCCGTCTGCCGGCGCAGGACGTCGAACGTCGCGGCGAGCAGCACGATGCTGCCCGCCAGGAACAGCCACGGGGCGACATTCACGGCGCCCGCGGCGGTGGCGAGACCGCCGAGACCGGCGAAGAGGGATCCCGCGTAGGCCCAGAGCCGGCCGATCGCGACCGCGCGCTCGAGCGAGATCACGACGCCGAAAAAGGCGCAGATCATCAGCGGCCCGTGCATCCCCGACACGGACGCGGCGACGTCGGGAACGCTCCAGCCCAGCCGCGCGAGCCCTGCGCCGATGCCGGTGAACAGACCGAAAAAGCCGAGAACCAGCAGCGGAAGGCGCGCGAGCGGTGGCATGAACAGGGGACGGACCACGTCTTTCCGGAAGGCCCCGCAAGAGCGAGGTCGGGGACAGGAAAACGAGCCGTCCCCTGCCTGCGGCCTACTGTCCGCGCTGGCTGACGAGCTGTTTGAGCGCGATCGGATCCAGCAGCTTGACGGCGCGGCCCTGGACCTGGATCAGGCCCTCGCCCTGGAACCGCGAGAACAGCCGGCTGACCGTCTCGAGCTTGAGCCCCAGGTAGCTGCCGATCTCCTCGCGCGTCATGCGCAGCACGTACTCGGTGGACGAGTAGCCGCGGCGCCGGTAGCGCTCGGCGAGGTTCAACAGGAAGAGCGCGAGACGTTCTTCGGCGCGCATGCTGCCCAGCGACAGCATGACGCCATGATCGCGCGCAATCTCGCGCGACAGGAAAAGGTGGAGGTTGTGCTGCAGTCCCGGCACGTCCCGGGCCAGCTCCTCGATGCGCGCGAACGGCAGCGCGCAGACTTCGGTATCCTCCAGCGCGACCGCCTGGCAGCCATGCCGGTCGGTGCTGATGCCGTCGAGCCCGACGAGGTCGCCCGGCATGTGGTAGCCGGACACCTGCTCGCGGCCGTCCTCGGCCAGCACCGTCGTCTTGAGCGACCCCAGCCGGATGGCGAACAGCGAGGCGAACGGCTCGCCGGCGCGATACAGCGCATCGCCCTTCTTGAGCTTGGTTCGCTTGCCGATCATCGCGTCGACCTGGCCCATTTCGGCGGGGCTGAGCCCGCCGGGCAGGCACAGTTCGCGCATACTGCAGGTCGCGCAATGGATCTTGAGGTCGCGAATCGAGATCACCGGCGCATGTCCTGCCGCCCCCGTCCCGCGTTCCGGCGCCGATGGAATCGGCAGGACAACTTCCTGTTTCGGCTTGGGCATGGACGGCATGGCGCCGGACTCCGGGATCGGGAAATTACGATTGATATTGATCTTGGTCAACACATTTTACTCCAATGCGCAGCGGCCGAACTGCCCAGAGTGGCAAGTCCTGACCATCGGGCGTCGGACGGCGGGATGCGGGGTCGTGCGGCCATTGGGCAGGGGGGGGCGGCACTTTGGCACCGGAGGCCGGCGGTGGCCCTGTCCGCGCTGATCGCCGCCTGGCTCGCCGGTGCGCTGGGCGGGGCGCATTGCCTGGCGATGTGCGGCGGCTTCGTCGCGGCCATGGCAGGGGTCCAGCAGGGCGCCAGGGCGGAAGCGCTCCCGCTGCGCCCGGCGCGCGCCATCGCCTGGCGGCAGTTGCCCTACAACACAGGGCGCATCACGACCTACGCGCTGCTGGGTGCCGTGGCGGGAGGCACAGGCGCGCTGGCGCTGTCCGCAGCGGACTTCCTGCCGGTGCAACGATTCCTCTATGTGGCGGCCAACCTGTTCCTGCTGGCGCTGGCGTTCGCGATCGTCTGGAAGCAGGGGACGTTCGCGTGGCTGGAGCGCGCGGGTGGCGCATTGTTCGCCAGGCTCATGCCCGCGTTCGGTCCGCTGCTGCAGGCGGGAACCGTTCCGGCACGCTACGCGCTGGGGATGCTCTGGGGACTGGTGCCCTGCGCGCTTACCTACGGCGTGCTGCCGATCGCCCTCTTTGCAGGAGGGATTTGGCAGGGTGCCGCGGTGATGCTCGCGTTCGGCCTCGGCACCCTTCCCAATCTCCTTGCCGCCGGCTGGGTCATGGCCCGCGCGCGGAAATGGCTGGACGCGCGCGTGGTGCGCTACCCGGCCGCGGCGCTGCTCGCCGGTTTCGCCGCCGTCGGCATCTGGCGCGCGCTCTCCGGCACGGCGTCGCTCGCCCACGGACCGTTCTGCCTCTGATGATCTGCCCCCATGCTCGCTGTGCTCGCCGCTCCCCGCGGGGGCGGTCCGCGCCCTGCGGGCACTGATTCCGGATAAGCCTTGCTCGATACGCCAAATCCAGTGCCGGACCCCCGCGTCTTTCCGGACATCGCTGCCGCGACGGAATCGGCGCGCGCGCTGTACTCGCTGGCGGAGCGATCGCTGCGCGCGGAAACGGCGCAGCTGGCCGATGCGTTCGAACGTGAACTGCAGGCGGGGCTCCTGACGCGTCTCGTTGCGGGCGGTCCCGAACTGGCCGCGATCCTCGCCGGCGCGCCGTCGGTCGCGGTGGCGCGGGCTCTGTGGCGCAGCCTCGACGCGGCATCGCGCAACGCGCCGCCGGAGGGCGATGCCTCCCTCGCCGTCACGATGTTCGCCGTTCCGCTCGTCATCGTCGTCGGCCGCGAAGGCGCGGGTGACGACGGCGTGCTCACCGGCATCGTCGGCGATCCCGCGAGGCTCGCCGGGATCCTGCGCGAGCACCGTGCGCTCGCGGGCAACGAGACCTTCGTGTTTTCGAATGCGCTCGTTGCCGCGGAGGCCATCGACGTTGCCCGCCTGCCCGAGCTCCACGCATGGTGTCGGCTGCCCGATCCGGACATCTCGCGTGGCACGCCCTTGCGCGCGTTCGCGCCGTCGCCGGTCGAGTACGGCGCCGGGCGCGAGAGCGTGCACTTGCGCTTCCTCGTCGGCGGCGCGCTGGCGAAGCCCGGAGTCGATCTCACCGCCGACACTGCCGTGGGCAAGTGGGGCGTCCCGCTGGTGCGGGAACTGGTCGCCCAACTCGGGTCGGCAGGGACCGCGGTGCTCGCGCTGCCGCGCGCTCCGCAGCGCCTGCTGCCGGCCGCGGCCCAGGGGCGTGTCGCGCAGCGCGAGGTCGCGGCGCAGATCTTCGCAAGCAACGCCATCCGCAAGCTCCGCGGCTCGGTGGGCGAGCCGACCGCCGTCATCAGCGCGCATCGTGCGCCGGACGCTCCCGGCGGCGGCGAACTCCGGCTTTCGCTGTCCTCGCCGTTCGAGCCGGGCGCGGCGGAAGGCTTCCGCTGCCCGCTCTATCCGCTGGAGCGCGTCGGCGACGTCGTCTCGACGCTGGTCGGTCTCGTGCGCGATTGCCGCGTGACCGACATCCGGACCGTGGCCGGCGTGCATGCGGATCGCGCTGCCGGCACCGGCTTGCCGCTGCTGTTCAAGCCGGATACGATGCCCGGCTCCACCGGGCACGGCGTGCACTGATGCGCAAGATCACCGCGAACCTTCGACCCGACGAGCGCCAGAGAATCACGCTCGCGGAAGCGGTCGCCATGGTGCCGGCCCCGGACGGCAAGCGCTCCGCCGCGGTCTTCGAGCACGGGACGCTGCAGGTCAAGCTCTATGCGCCGCGCGGGACCGACGCGCAGCAGCCGCATGCGCGCGACGAGGCGTACGTGGTCGCGCGCGGCAGCGGCTGGTTTGTCAACGGTCCGCATCGCCATCCGTTCGCGCCGCACGACGTGCTGTTCGTCAAGGCCGGGGCCGTGCACCGCTTCGAGGCGTTCACCGACGATTTTCTCGTCTGGGTCTTCTTCTACGGACCCGAGGGCGGCGAGACGGATACGGTCCCGGAGGCCTAGCATGGAGTCCCGCCAGGAGCATATCCGCGTCCTCGTCGCCAAGGTCGGGCTGGATGGCCACGACCGCGGCGTCAAGATCGTCGCGCGCACGTTGCGCGACGCCGGGATGGACGTCATCTACACAGGACTGCATCGCACGCCGCAGGAGGTCGTCGAGGCCGCGATCCAGGAAGACGTCGACGTGATCGGCATCAGCATCCTTTCCGGCGCGCACATGACGGTGTTTCCGCGCGTGCTGAAGCTGCTCGCCGAACGCGGCGCGGACGACATCCTCGTCATCGGCGGCGGCGTGATACCCGACGACGACGTCGCGGCGCTCACGGCGCAGGGCGTCAAGGCGCTGATCCTGCAGGACACGCCGCCGGATGCGATCGTTGCCGCCGTGCGCCGGATCGTAGCCGAGCGCGGCGCGAGATGAGCCGTGGGGCGATGAGCCGCGCGACGTCGGGATGACCCGCGGCAGCCCGATGGAAGCGTGGACGTTCCCGCCGCGTTTCGACGCCGATTACCTGCCGCCCATGGCGTCGCGCCACTGGTTCCCGGTGCGCGAGACGATGCCGGCCGCCGCGCGCGAGCACGCGATCCTCGAGCGGCTGCAGGCGCTCACGCGCTACGCGTGGGAACGCGCGCCGTTCTACCGCCGCAAGTGGGAGGAGGCGGGATTCCATCCCGACCATCTGCGCACGCTGGAGGATTTCGAGGCGAAGGTGCCGGTCGTCACCAAGCGCGACCTGCGCGAGGCGCAGGCGCGCAGTGCCTCCGTTCGGCGACTATCTGTGCGTCGCCGACGACGAGGTCCATCACATCCACGGCACCTCCGGCACGACGGGCCGGCCCACGGCCTTCGCGATCGGCCGCGGGGACTGGGACGCGATCGCCAACGCGCACGCCCGGATTCTCTGGGGCATGGGCCTGCGGCCGGGGGATGCCGTGTTCATCGCGGCGATCTTCAGCCTGTACATGGGCTCGTGGGGGACGCTCGCCGGCGTCGAGCGCCTTCGCGCGAAGGCGTTTCCGTTCGGCGCCGGTGCGCCCGGAATGACCGCGCGCGCCGCGATGTGGCTCGACCTGATGAAGCCGTCCGCGTTCTATTCGACGCCGTCGTTCGCGCTGCATCTCGCGGAAGTCGCGCGCGCGGAAGGCTTCGATCCGCGGTCGTTCGGGTTGCGGACGATGTTCTTCTCCGGCGAGCCGGGGGCATCGGTGCCGGGCGTGCGCGACAGGATCGTCGCCGCGTACGGCGCACGCGTGATCGACTGCGGGTCGATGGCCGAAATGACCCCGTTCATGAACGTCGCCGGCACGGCCGAGACCGACGGCATGCTGCTGTGGCAGGACGTCGTCTACACCGAGGTCTGCGACCCGGCGACGTTCCGGCGCGTGCCGTTCGGCCGGCGCGGCACGCCCGTGTACACGCACCTCGAGCGCACGTCGCAGCCGATGATCCGGCTCGTCTCGGGAGACCTCACGCAGTGGGAGGACGGCCCGACGCCGTGCGGGCGCACCTACCCGCGGCTGCCGCACGGCATCTTCGGGCGGATCGACGACATGTTCACGATCCGCGGCGAGAACGTCTACCCGAGTGAAGTCGACGCCGCCGTCAACGAGCTGTCCGGCTACGGCGGCGAGCACCGGATCGTCATCACGCGCGACGGCGCGATGGACGAGCTGCTCATCCGCGTCGAGGCGTCGCCCGTCATCCATGCGGCGGGACCGGCGGCGCTGCGCGCGCTCGGCGAGGATGCCGCGCAGAAGCTGCTGCGCATGCTCGGCCTGCGGGCCAGGGTCGAGGTCGTCGCGCCGGGAACGTTTCCGCGGACGGACTTCAAGGCGCGGCGCGTCATCGACGACCGCGACGTGTTCCGCGAACTGAACGCGCGGCTCGCGGAGGACAGGTGATGGCTTTCGTCCCTTCGCTCGCGCTCGTCCCCGGCGTGCTGGCCGGCGAGATCCGCGCGGTCGCGCGGCTGCTGACCCGCGCCGAGGCCGGCGACGACGAGTGCCGGCCGGCGCTGGAGGAGATCTTCCGGACGCGCGGGCCGTGCCCACGTCGTCGGGATCACGGGCGTGCCGGGCAGCGGCAAGTCGACGCTGGTCGCGAAGCTGACCGGCGAGATCCGGCGCACCGGGCGGCGCGTCGGCATCGTCGCGATCGACCCGTCGTCGCCGTTCTCGGGCGGTGCGATCCTCGGCGACCGCGTCCGGATGGGCGACGTCGCGGGCGACTCCGGCGTCTACGTGCGCAGCATGGCCACGCGCGGCGCGCTCGGCGGCCTCGCGCGCGGCGCGCTGGACGCGGTCGACATCCTCGACGCCGCGGGCTACGACGTCGTCGTGATCGAGACGGTCGGCGTGGGCCAGGACGAGGTCGAGGTCGTGCGTGCGGCGCACACGACAGTCGTCGTCTCGGCCCCCGGCCTGGGCGACGACATCCAGGCGATCAAGGCGGGGCTGCTCGAAATTGCCGACGTGCACGTCGTCAGCAAGTCCGACCGGCCCGACGCGGACCGGACGGTCACGGATCTCAAGTCCATGCTGGCGCTGGGACCCGCGCCGGCGCGCGGCGGCGGCTGGCAGGTGCCGGTGCTGCCGACCTGCGCCCCTTCGGGCGAAGGCGTCGGCGCGCTGCGCGTCGCGATCGACCGCCACCGGGCGGCCCTCGACGCCTGCGGGGCGATGGCCGTGCGCCGCGCCGAAATCAACGAGCACCGGCTGTTCCTCGCCGGCGAGCAGATCCTGCGCGACGCGCTGTCGCGGCAGCGCGACGGCCGGGTCGCGCAGCTCGTCGCCGAGCTCGGCGCGCGCACGGTCGGCCCGCACGCCGCGGCGCAGCGACTGTTCGCCGGCCTCGGCGGCGGCATGACCACGGAGGACGCATGAGCGATCGGCGACAGGCGGCGGACAGCGCGGCGCTCGCCGCGCAGCTCGAAGCGTGGGAGAAGAACGAGGTCGCGTCCTTCCTCGCGCGGGCGCCGGAGCGGCTCGCGGAATTCCGCACGCAGGGCGGGATCCCGCTGCAGCGGGTCTACACGGCGCTCGACGTCGCCGACACACCGGCGGCCGACATCGGCTTGCCGGGCCAGTACCCGTACACGCGCGGGCCCTACCCGACGATGTACCGTGGCCGCCTGTGGACGATGCGGCAGATCGCGGGCTTCGGCACCGCCGAGGACACGAACGGGCGCTTCAAGTACCTGATCGCGCAGGGGCAGACCGGCCTGTCCACGGATTTCGACATGCCGACGCTGATGGGCTACGACAGCGATCATCCGCTGTCCGAAGGCGAAGTGGGGCGCGAGGGCGTGGCGATCGACACGCTGGCCGACATGGAGCACCTGTTCGACGGCATCGACCTCGAGCGGATCTCGGTGTCGATGACGATCAACCCCACCGCGTGGATCCTGCTGGCGATGTACATCGCGCTGGCGCAGAAGCGCGGCCTTGACCTCGACCGGCTCTCGGGCACGATCCAGGCCGACATCCTGAAGGAGTACCAGGCGCAGAAGGAATGGATCTATCCGATCGCGCCGTCGGTGCGCATCGTCCGCGACTGCATCACGTATTGCGCGCGGAACATGAAGCGGTACAACCCGATCAACATCTCGGGCTACCACATCTCGGAAGCAGGCGCCTCGCCGCTGGACGAGGCCGCGTTCACGATGTGCAATCTCGTCACCTACGTGGAGGCGGTGACGAAGACCGGAATCGCACGTCGACGAGTTCGCGCCGCGGCTCGCGTTCTACTACGTCTGCCAGGCCGATTTCTTCGAGGAGATCGCCAAGTTCCGCGCCGTGCGGCGGGTCTACGCGAAGATCATGCGCGAGCGCTTCGGCGCGAAGAATCCCGAGTCCATGCGGATGCGTTTCCACTGCCAGACCGCTGCGGCGTCGCTCACCAAGCCGCAGCCGAAGATCAACATCGTGCGCACCGGGCTGCAGGCGCTCGCGGCGGTGCTCGGTGGCGCGCAGAGCCTGCATACGAACGGGATGGACGAGGCGTTCGCGATTCCGACGGAAGAGGCGATGAAGATCGCGCTGCGCACGCAGCAGATCATTGCCGAGGAGAGCGGCGTGGCGAGCGTCGCCGATCCTCTCGGCGGCTCGTACCTTGTCGAGAGCCTGACCACGCGGTACGAGGTGGAGATCTTCCGGGTGCTGGACGAGGTCGAGCGCCGGGGCGGCACGATCAGACTGATCGAGGAGGGGTGGTTCCAGCAGCGGATCGCGGACTTCGCCTACGAAACCGCCAAGCGGAAGGCGAGCGGCGAGAAGCCGGTCATCGGGGTCAACAAGCATGCCGAGCCGGACGAGCGCTTCGACGTCGAGACCCATCCCTACGACCCGACGACCGCCGAGCGCCAGATCGCGCGCCTCGCCCGCGTGCGCCGCGAGCGCGACAACGAGCGGGTGGCGGCATTGCTCGACCGGCTGGCGGCCGTCGCGGCGGATGAAGACCAGAACCTGATGCCGGTGACGATCGAGCTGGTCGCGGCCGGGGCTTCGATGGGCGACATCGTCGAGCGCCTGAAGGGACTGTGGGGAACGTACCGCGAAAGGCCCGTCTTCTGATGCTGATTCCTTACCTCGATTTCACGCCGTCGATCGCGGCGCCGATGGATTGCGCGGCGACGGCCGCGATCGTCGGCCGTACCGTCGCCGGCCCCGGCCTCGTGCTGCGCAGTTACGCGACCCTGCGCGCCGACGGCGAATGGGTGCGGGTCGGTGCGAATGCCTACTTCGGCGAGCGCGCGACCGCGCACATCGCCGACAGCATGTTTCCGGCGGTGGTCGGCGACGACGTCACGGTCGGGCGCTTCGCGCTGGTGCACGCTTGCACGGTCGAGGATCGGGTCGTGGTCGGGGACGCGGCGATCGTCATGGACGATGCGCATGTGGGCGACGGCGCGCTGATCACCGCAGGCAGCCTCGTGCCGCCGCGCAAGCGCCTCGCGGGCGGCTGGATCTACGAAGGCAATCCCGCGACGCCGGTGCGCGAGATCGGGGCCGAGGAGCTCGCCGCGGCGGCGTTGGCGATTCGGCGGCGGATGGTCTCGGCGCTGGTCACGGCGACCGACCTGCCCCCGCTCGACATGGGGGACTACGCGGCTCCCGGCGATGCCGGCGCCGAGCCGCGCAAGGCGCAGGCCTACATCGCGCCGAATGCCGTGCTCGCCGGCGATGTCGCCGTCGGCGACGATGCCGGCGTGTATTTCGGCTGCGCGATCGTCGCGGGCGACGGCCGGATCGCCATCGGGCCGCGGACCAACGTGCAGGACAATTCGCTGCTCGTGACCGATGCGTCCCGTGGTCCGCTGCTGGTCGGGGCCGACGTCACGATCGGGCACAACGTCCGGCTGGGCGCCGCCACGATTGGCGACCACGCGCTGATCGGAATGGGGTCGCAGGTCGGGGACGGCGTCATCGTCGAGGACGGCGGTTGCATCGGCGCGCGCGCCCTGGTGGCGCCCGGCACCGTGGTCAAGGCGGGCTGGATCTGGGCGGGGCGGCCGGCGCTGGCATTCCGCGCGATCAAGCCACACGAGCGCGACGCGTTCGCCGAGGCGGCGCGGATCTACGTCGGCTACGGCACCGCGTACCGCCGCGGCCGGAGCGTCGCACCGTCGCTCGCCGCGTCGCTGATCTTCCGGCGCCGAGGCTGCCGCCCGGGCGGGCCGAATCGGATGTCGCCGCACCACGCCTCGACCGAGCCGCCCGTGTTGTCGGTGTCGGTCAGCACGCCGATGCCCACGAGATCGCCCGGTTCCTCGCCGAACGCCGGGCGGAAATCGTCGAGCACGCTGCGCTCGACCAGCTTCGGTGCGGCGGGTGCGAGGTCGCATGTTGCCGCCGATGATGCAAGCCGCCGGGGTTGCCGGCGCCCGTATAATCGACAATCCACCATCGCGCAGGAACATCGCCATCCCATGAATCTCGACCGCGTGCCTTCCGGCAAGGATGTCCCCAACGATTGCAACGTGATCATCGAGATCCCGATGCGGGGCGACCCGATCAAGTACGAAGTCGACAAGGAAACCGGCGCGGTGTTCGTCGATCGCTTCATGTCGACGGCGATGCACTACCCGTGCAATTACGGCTACATTCCGCACACGCTGTGCGACGACGGCGACCCCTGCGACGTGCTGGTGCTCTCTCCCGTGCCCCTCATCACCGGCGTGGTCGTCCGCTGCCGGCCGGTCGGGATGCTGAAGATGGACGACGAGGCCGGTGGCGATTCGAAGATCCTGGCGGTTCCGATCGACAAGCTCTCGGGGCTCTACCGTGCCGTGCAGTCGCCGCGCGACCTGCCGGAGATCACGACCCAGCAGATCGCGCACTTCTTCGAGCACTACAAGGACCTCGAGCCCGGCAAGTGGGTGCGCGTGTCCACCTGGGTCGGCGCCGAGGAAGCCAAGCGGGAGATCCTGGACGGCATCGCGCGCTACCAGGCGTCGGTTCCCAAGCCGAACTTCTGATCGCGATGACGACTGCGGCGCACGCGCGTCGGCAGCTCGCGTTTCCCTTCCTGTTCGTTCTGCTCTGGAGCACCGGCTTCATCGCCGCGAAATACGGGCTGGCGTACGCGCCGCCGCTGACCTTTCTCCTCTACCGGTTTGTCCTCGTCGCGGCCCTGATGGGCGTCGTTGCCGTGGCCACGCGGGCGGTCTGGCCGGCCACGCTGGAACAGGTCGGGCACGTCGCCGTTTCGGCCTGGCTCGTGCACGGGATCTACCTCGGCGGCGTGCTGTCCGCGATCGCCGGCGGCATGTCCGCCGGCATGGCGGCGATGCTGGTGGGCTTGCAGCCGATCCTCACGGTCCTCCTCGCGCGCGGCTGGCTGGGCGAGCGCGTCGTGCCGCGGCAATGGCTGGGACTGGCGCTGGGGCTCGCCGGCGTCTGGCTTGTCGTTCGGCACAAGGTGGAATTGACCGCCGATGGCGCCGGACTCATCGCCATCGCGCTCGCGCTGGTCGGCATCAGCGTCGGGACCCTGTACCAGAAGCGGTACTGCTCGCACGTCGATCTGCGCTGCGGCGCGGTCATCCAGTTCGCCGCCTGCGCGCTCGCATACCTGCCGATCGTGCTCCTGTTCGAGCCCGCGCCGGTGCGCTGGACGCCGGAGTTCGCCTTCGCGCTCGGCTGGGCGGTCGTCGTGCTTTCCGTCGGCGCCGTCAGCCTGCTCTACTGGCTGCTGCGCAACGGGGCGGCGTCGAACGTGGCCGGGCTGTTCTTCCTGGTGCCTGCGGTGACCGCGATCATGGCCTGGCTCATGTTCGGCGAGACGCTCGACGCGGTCGCCGTCGCGGGCATGGTGCTGATCAGCGTGGGGGTTGCGCTGGCGCGCCAGCCAAAGGGGTCAGATACATGACATTCGGGACGCTCGCAGGCAATCGGGCAGGAGGCCCCGAGTGTTACGCATCTGACCCCGGTATGCTGTTCGACTCCTTTGCCGGCGTCATGACGATTCGCGTGCCCGCGATCCGGTCGTGCAGAAACCGGCGGTCCGGATCGACGAGTGGCCAGAGGTATCCGAGGGCGACCAGCCACGCGGCGTGCGCGCCCAGGTTCGCCGGCTGGAGCGCCGCGTAGGCGGCGAGCGAGACCGCGGGACCGATCCAGGCAGCGACGTAGCGCGTGACGGCGGTCTTGGCGTCCACCATCCCGCCGTCGGAGCGCACCAGCGCGAGTCGCCACGTCTTCATCGGCAAGGTCCGTCGTCCTCCGGTCCACGACCAGCTGAAATAGAGTCCCGCGGCCGCGAACACGAAGCAGGCGGAGAGGACGCGCGCCGGGAGTGGCGGCACGGAGAGAGCCGGTTGCTCGCCACCTGCGGGGCGCACTGCCGCAAGCGTCAGAAAACCGACCAGCAGCACGATGGCGGCGAGCAGGAGACCCTCGTAGCCCAGCGCCGCGTAACGCCGCCAGAGCGACGCGTCGCGTTTCGCGTTGCCCGGCGCGGCTGCCGGCCCAAAGCCGGTCAAGCTCGGCTCACTGCGGAGTGCGCGCGGGTGCCGGCGGAGGTGGCCAGGTGTTCCTGGGAGCCAACGACGGAGGGGGTGGCGAAGCGTTGCCGGGAGTCAGCTGCGGGGGCGGCGACAATGCGGGAGCCGGCCGCACTCCGCGCGGTGGCGCCGTGCCCGCGGGAGGCGCCGTTGCGGCCGGCGGCCTCGTCGCCAGTTCGCGCTTCTTCTCCGGGGGGAGGCT
This sequence comes from uncultured beta proteobacterium, assembly GCA_963700415.1. Classification (GTDB taxonomy): domain Bacteria; phylum Pseudomonadota; class Gammaproteobacteria; order Burkholderiales; family Casimicrobiaceae; genus CAIWHR01. Next base: position 132,718 of record CAVOXS010000007.1, on the reverse strand, counting down.
CTGGTACTGCTCCCACTTTTGCCGAACGTCCTGTTTCTTCTCCGGAGGGAGGGATTTCAGCGCCTTGTACCGCTCGCGCGCCGCCTGACGCTCGGCCGGCGACAGTTCGGCCCATTTGCCCATCTGCTTCCGGACGCGTTGCTGCTGCTCGGACGTCATCGTCGGGTACCGCTGCGCGATGCCCCGCCATTTCTGCTGGCGCGTGGCGTCAAACTTCTCCCAGTCGGGGGCGAGCGGGGCGAGAACCTGTCTTTCGGGCGGCGAGAGGGAGTTCCAGGACGACGAGCCGCCACCCGATGGTTGCGCGAGCAGATCCCCGGCTACGAAAGCCGCGAGCGCCAAAGCCCACGGAAAAATTTGGGTTATTCGGAGCTCGCGTGCTTCAGCCAATTCTGGAATCCCCGGTCCAGGTAGGCGTCGATCGGCAGGTCCGAGGACAGGATCGCAGCGTCCATCTCCTCGATGTCGTTCTGCAGCTGGTAGGCCTGCCATTGCTGATAGCCGAAACCGGCGGCCGCGATCAAGGCGATCCCGATCCAGACCCGGCCGCTCGCCCAGAACCGACGGCCGCCGCCGGTGGTCGTCGACCCGCCGCCCGCCTGCGCGCCGGCCATTCGGAACTCGGCCACGCGGTGGGCGTCGGCGAGCCGGGCCAATGCCTCCGCCCGCGCGAGCTGGAGGCGGTAGGCGGTGCCGGCCTTCAGGTCGGCCGCGCCGTGATCCAGATAAGTCGTTATTTTCTTTGCGAAATCTTCATCGCGGGTGGTCATGGCAAGACTCCCTTGGCCGTCAGCATCGCGGCCAGTGCATGAACGGCGCGCGAGCAATGGGTCTTCACGCTACCCTCCGAGCAGCCCATCGCCGCGGCGGTTTCCGCCACATCCAACTCTTCCCAGTAACGCAGCAGAAAGGCTTCCCGTTGACGCGCCGGCAGGCGCTCGAGGGCGTGCTCGATCGTGGCGATAACCTGACGTTGTTCGAGCTGTTGCGCGGGATCGGAATTGGAATTCGAGTCCGATTTCGCCGGCAGAGTTTCCAGCGGATCGAAATCGTCATCCTTTTCATCACCTTTCCCCAGCGCGGACAGGAGCGTGGTCCACGTCGAGCGCACCTTCTGCCGGCGGAAATGGTCGTGGATCGTATTCTGCAGGATCCGCTGGAAGAGCATCGGGAGCTCCGCCGCCGGTTTTCCGGCATATTTCTCGGTCAGCTTGAGCATGGCGTCCTGCACGATGTCGAGTGCGCCGTGCTCGTCGCGAACGGCAAACATCGCCTGCTTGAACGCGCGACGCTCGACTCCCGCCAGAAAAACCGAAATTTCGTGAGTTGAGGCCAGAGCGAGGATCCGTCCGCAAGACAAGGCCCATTATAGGGCGCAGGTGGGTCGGCACGGCGCGCTCGCGCGCGCGGACGCCGTCACGCGGCGCCGGTTGTGCGCCGCAGCGGGCTTGACCGCCACCCGCGCCACGGGTAACGTTGACCCCCGGCCCTGACCGGTCGATGTTGTGCTGCAATAACCGCCGTTTGCGCCCCCCTCGCGATGCCACGAGCGTCGGCGGGGATTCCCTTGGGGCGCGACGGGTGTTTCCAGAGTGCGGCTTTCTACCCGACAAAGCCCAGGCGGGCGCGCCCATCCCCGATGCGCGCCGGAACGTTGTGCCGAAGGCCCGCGCCGGATGCGCGCGGGGCGATCCACCATTCTGCAAGAGGCGTGACCATGCAATTGACGGGTGCGGAAATCGTGATCCGCTGTCTCCAGGAAGAAGGCGTCGAGTACGTCTTCGGTTATCCGGGCGGTGCGGTGCTCAACCTCTACGACGAGTTGTTCAAGCAGGACAAGGTCAAGCACGTGCTGGTGCGCCACGAGCAGGGGGCGGTGCACGCCGCGGACGGCTATTCGCGCTCGTCGACCAAGGTCGGCGTCTGCCTCGTGACCTCGGGCCCCGGGGTCACGAACGCGGTCACGGGGATCGCGACCGCCTACATGGACTCGATTCCGATGGTCGTGCTGACGGGACAGGTGCCGACGCACGCCATCGGTCAGGACGCGTTCCAGGAGTGCGACACGGTCGGGATCACGCGGCCGTGCGTCAAGCACAACTTCCTGGTGAAGGATGTCAGGGACGTGGCGGTCACGATCAAGAAGGCATTCTTCCTGGCCGCCACCGGCCGGCCGGGCCCGGTGCTGGTCGACATCCCGAAGGACGTGACCCAGGCCTCGACCGAGTGGAGTTACCCGAAGACGGTTTCGCTGCGCTCCTACAATCCGGTCACCAAAGGCCATTCCGGGCAGATCAAGAAAGCGGTGCAGCTGCTGCTCGACGCCAGGAAACCGATGGTGTATGCCGGCGGCGGCGTCGTGCTCAACAACGCGGCGCCGCAGCTGACCCGCCTCGTGCGTTTGCTCGGCTTCCCGTGCACGAACACGCTGATGGGCCTCGGAGGGTTCCCGGGCACCGACCCGCAGTTCACCGGCATGCTCGGCATGCACGGCACCTATGAATCGAACATGGCGATGCAGCACTGCGACGTGCTGATCGCGATCGGCGCGCGCTTCGACGACCGTGTCATCGGCAACCCGCAGCATTTCTTCCGCGGCGATCGCAAGATCATCCACATCGACATCGATCCGTCGTCGATCTCCAAGCGGGTCAAGGTCGACGTGCCGATCGTCGGTTACGTCGCGGACGTCCTCGACGAGATGCTGAAGCTGATCGAGAGCTCCCCGCAGCGGCCCGACCCCGGCGCGCTGAAGGCATGGTGGAGCGAGATCAAGGAGTGGCAGCGGAAGGACTGCCTCAGGTACGACACGAAGAGCAAGCTCATCAAGCCGCAGTACGTCGTCCAGAAGCTCTACGAGCTGACGAAAGGCGACGCGTTCATCACGTCGGATGTCGGGCAGCACCAGATGTGGGCGGCGCAGTACTACAAGTTCGACCAGCCGCGCCGCTGGATCAACTCGGGCGGGCTTGGCACGATGGGCTTCGGCCTGCCCGCCGCGATGGGCGTGCAACTCGTCAATCCCGGGGCGACGGTCGTCACGGTGACCGGAGAGGCGTCGATCCAGATGTGCATCCAGGAGCTCTCGACCTGCAAGCAGTACCATCTGCCGATCAAGGTCATCAACCTCAACAACCGGTACATGGGGATGGTGCGGCAATGGCAGCAGTTCTTCTACGGCAACCGCTACGCGGAGTCGTACATGGACGCGCTGCCCGACTTCGTGAAGCTCGCGGAGGCCTACGGGCACATCGGCATCAAAGTGGACAAGCCGGGCGATGTCGACGGCGCGCTGGCAGAGGCATTCCGCCACAAGGACCGCCTGGTCTTCCTCGACGTGATCACCGATCAGACCGAGAACGTGTTCCCGATGGTGCCGGGCGGCAAGGGCCTGACCGAGATGATCCTGGCGGAGGAGCTGTGAGCGCCGCCGGGCCGTCCCAAGGCGCTCGCCCCCCATCGGGGGGAGGGCGCGCAGCGCCGACGGGGGGGGGCTCGGCGAGCGCCGCCGGGCCGTCCCAAGGCGCTCGCCCCCCATCGGGGGGAGGGCGCGAAGCGCCGACGGGGGGAAACTGACCATGCGCCACATTCTTTCCATCCTGGTCGAGAACGAGGCCGGAGCGCTGTCGCGCATTTCCGGACTGTTTTCGGCGCGCGGCTACAATATCGAATCGCTCACCGTGGCACCGACCGAGGACGTGACGATGTCGCGGATGACCATCGTCACGGTCGGCTCCGACGACGTGATCGAGCAGATCACCAAGCAGCTGAACAAGCTCGTCGATGTGGTCAAGGTGGTCGACCTGACCGAAGGCAACCACATCGAGCGCGAACTGATGCTGGTCAAGGTGCGCGCGGCGGGGAAGGACCGGGACGAGATGAAGCGGCTCGCCGACATCTTCCGCGGACGCATCCTCGACGTCAGCGACAAGAGCTACACGATCGAGCTCACCGGCACCGGCGCCAAACTCGACGCGTTCCTGCAGACGATCGAACCCGGCGTCATCCTCGAGACAGTGCGCACCGGAGCGTCGGGGATCGGGCGCGGGGAGCGGATACTGCGCGTCTAGCGGGCACGCCAGGCGCGCGGCTGGCAAATCAGGCGCAACACCAATCCAAGCGCAGACAGGCTCCGGTGTCGCGGCAATGCCGCTGGAGCCCCGGCGGCGCGGCAATGACGATAACCACGAAGGAACGAACGATGAAAGTCTATTACGAAAAGGATGCCGACCTCTCGCTCATCAAGGGCCGGAAGGTGACGATCGTCGGCTATGGCTCGCAGGGTCATGCGCACGCGCTCAACCTGCACGACTCGGGCATCAAGGTCACTGTCGGCCTGCGCAAGGATGGCGCCTCCTGGGCCAAGGCGAAGAAGGCCGGACTCAAGGTGGCCGCGGTCGAGGACGCCGTCAGGGGTGCGGACATCGTGATGATGCTGATGCCCGACGAGCACATCGCCGCCGTCTACAAGGACGGTGTCGAACCGCACATCAGGAAGGGCGCGACACTCGCGTTCGCGCACGGCTTCAACATCCACTACGGGCAGGTCGTGCCGCGCGCCGATCTGGACGTCGTGATGATCGCGCCGAAGGCCCCGGGACACACGGTGCGTTCGACCTACGTGCAGGGCGGCGGCGTGCCGATGCTGATCGCGGTTCATCAGGACGCGTCGAAGAAGGCGCGCGACGTGGCGCTTTCCTACGCCGCGGCCATCGGCGGCGCGCGTGCCGGCGTGATCGAGACGAATTTCCGGGAGGAGACGGAGACCGACCTCTTCGGCGAGCAGGCGGTGCTGTGCGGCGGCCTGGTCGAGCTGATCAAGGCAGGCTACGAGACGCTGACCGAGGCAGGCTATGCGCCCGAAATGGCGTACTTCGAATGCCTGCACGAGGTGAAGCTCATCGTCGACCTGATCTACGAGGGCGGCATCGCCAACATGAACTACTCGATCTCGAACAATGCCGAGTACGGCGAGTACGTGAGCGGGCCGAAGATCGTCACCGACGAGACGAAGTGGGCGATGCGCGAGATGCTGACGCGGATCCAGACCGGCGAGTACGCGAAGGACTTCATTCTGGAGAACCGCGCGGGCGCGCCGACGCTCCTCGCGCGGCGCCGCCTCACCGCCGAGCACTCGATCGAGCAGGTGGGCGCGAAGCTCCGGTCGATGATGCCCTGGATCAGCAAGAACAAGCTGGTGGACCAGTCGCGCAATTAGCCATCGGGAGGGCCTCGATGCGAACGGGCAGGAACGTGCGATCGCCGGCGCGCCAGCGCGGATGGGTTGGACTCATCGTGATCCTCGTGGCGCTGGTCATCGTCGCGATCCTGGCGAAGGACGCGCTGAAGACGTACGGACTCGCCCCCGGCGCTGCGGTGACCACGAAAGCGGGGACTCCCGCGGAACGTGCCCGCGCGCCGGGTGCCGGTGGCATCGAGGCGCTCGATCTCGGTTCGGCGCCGGCGGCGCCGGCGTCGGCGCTCGAGCGGGCGCGCGGCGTCGAGGCGATGGTCAAGCAGCAAGCCGGCGAGCGCGCGGCGCGCGGCGACGGCGTCACCCGATGACCGGAGCGATGCCCGTGGCGCATGGCCGGACCCGCGATCGCCACGCCGACCGGACACGCCGTTGAACAACGACTATCCGCATCCCATCATCGCGCGCGAGGGCTGGCCTTTCGTCGCGCTGGCGCTCGCTGTCGCCGCGGCGCTGTCGTGGGCGGGCCTGTGGGTGCTCGCGGGACTCGCGTGGCTGGCGGTGCTGTTCGTCGTGCAGTTCTTTCGCGATCCGGCGCGGGTTGTCCCGCGCGCGCCGCATGCCGTGCTGTCACCCGCCGACGGCCGTGTCGTCAAGGTCGAGCGCGCGCGCGATCCCTATCTGCCGCGCGACGCGCTCAAGATCAGCGTGTTCATGAACGTGTTCAACGTGCATTCCAACCGCAGCCCCGTCGACGGAGTGGTCGTCGCCGCGTGGTACCACGCCGGCAGTTTCCTGAACGCCGCGCTCGACAAGGCCTCGCTCGAGAACGAGCGCAACGCGCTGCACCTGCGCACGGCCGAGGGCCGCGACGTGACCTGCGTTCAGGTGGCGGGCCTCATCGCGCGGCGCATCCTCTGCTACGTGAAGCCGGGGGACACGCTCGCGCGCGGCCAGCGCTACGGGTTCATCCGCTTCGGGTCGCGCGTGGACGTCTACCTGCCGCCGGACGCGCAGCCGAAGGTCGCCGTCGGCGACATCGTGTTCGCCACCGAGACGGTGCTCGCCGAGTTTCCGCCGGCCTGACGGGGGCGGTGGCGGCCGGCGCGGGGCTGCGCCATCGGCCGTTTGTGCTACCTTTGCGCCGACATGGCGGATTTCGACACCCAGCGCTCGCTGCAGAAGAACCGGATCCGGCGGCGCGGCATCTATCTGCTGCCCAACCTGTTCACGACCGCGGCGCTGTTCGCCGGTTTCTACGCGATCGTGCAGGCGATGAACTTCCGCTTCGGCCTCGCGGCCGTGGCGATCTTCGTCGCCATGGTGCTCGATGGCCTCGATGGCCGGGTCGCGCGCCTCACGCGGACGCAGAGCGCATTCGGCGCCGAATACGACAGTCTGTCGGACATGGTCAGCTTCGGCGCCGCCCCCGCGCTGATCGTCTACGAGTGGGCGCTGAAGGGCATGGGCAACCTGGGCTGGATCGCCGCGTTCGTCTACGTCGCGGGGGCGGCGCTGCGGCTCGCCCGCTTCAACGTGATGCTGGAGGTCGCCGACAAGCGCTGGTTCACCGGCATTCCGAGCCCGGCGGCCGCCGCGCTGGTCGCCGGGCTGGTCTGGATCATCGACGACTACAACATCGACCCGATCGGGCTGAAGTGGTTGGTTTGGGTCGTCACGGTCTTCGCGGGCCTCACGATGGTCAGCAATGTCCCGTACTACAGCTTCAAGACCATCAACCTGAAGAAGAGCGTGCCGTTCCTGGCGATCTTCGTCTTCGTGCTGGTCATTGCGCTGCTTTCATATCAGCCGGCGCTCGTCCTCTTTGCGGGCTTCGTGGGCTACGCGCTTTCCGGGTACATCGCCGCGGCGTGGATGTGGCATAAGCGCCGCCGGCGCCCGCCGCCGGCCCCGGCAGAATAGAGCGTCACGGGACAGGCCGCGAGTTCGCGTCGCGACGCCCGGCGGCGCGCAGTCAGGGGAGAAAGCGTGGTCTGTCCCCTGTTCCGCTGTCCGCGGACGGGAAAAACGTCTGTCCGCCGGTTCACCGCCGATCCGACGCAACCCCTTGCGGCGACTGCATTTTTGCGGGTATAGTGCTTCGCAATGAGCAGCGTACACCTTGCCGGCCGTCCTGCGCTCCCCGCGCCGACCTCCCTTGCGGGCGGCCCGCTGCTGCTTCTGCTGCGCCCCGCGCGCAGATAAAACCCCCCTCCCTTCCCAGCAGTGCCCGCGTCGTCCACCGTCGGACGACTGTGTTGTCTGCCCAGATTCCGGAACGAGGAACCACGATGAAGCCCTACCCGATGCGCAAGTACCGCCCCGTCCAGCCCGTGATGCTGCCTGACCGGCAGTGGCCATCCCGCGCCATCACGCGCGCGCCGATCTGGTGCAGCGTGGATCTGCGCGATGGCAACCAGGCGCTGATCGAGCCCATGGACGCCGATCGCAAGCTGCGCATGTTCCGACTCCTGGTGAAGATGGGATACAAGGAAATCGAGATCGGCTTCCCGGCGGCGTCGCAGACCGATTACGACTTCACGCGCAAGCTGATCGTCGAGGGGCTGATTCCCGACGACGTGACGGTCCAGGTGCTCACGCAGTCGCGCGCGGCGCAGATCGAGCGGACGTTCGAGGCGCTGGAGGGCGCGGGGCGCGCCATCGTCCACCTGTACAACTCGACGTCGACGACGCAGCGCCGCCTCGTTTTCGGCCTCGACCGCGAAGGCATCAAGGGAATCGCGGTCGAGGGGGCGAAGGTGATCCGCGACTTTGTCGCGAAGCGGCCGGGAACCGAGTGGTTCCTCGAGTACTCGCCCGAGAGCTTCACGGGCACCGAGCTCGACTTCGCGGTCGAGGTGTGCGACGCGGTCACGGCCGTCTGGCTGCCGACCCCGCAGCGGAAGACCATTCTCAACCTCCCGTCGACCGTCGAGCTCGCGACGCCGAACGTCTACGCCGACCAGATCGAGTGGATGTGCCGGCACCTCGCGCGCCGCGACAGCGTGATCGTCTCGGTGCACCCGCACAACGATCGCGGCTGCGGGATAGCCTCGGCCGAGCTCGCATTGATGGCGGGCGCGGAGCGCGTCGAGGGTTGCCTGTTCGGCAACGGCGAGCGCACGGGCAACGTGTGCCTCGTCACCCTCGGACTCAACCTGTTCACGCAGGGCGTGGATCCGGAAATCGACTTCTCCGACATCCAGCAGGTCATCCGCACCGTCGAGTACTGCAACCAGCTGCCGCTCGATCCCAGGCACCCGTACGGCGGGGAGCTGGTGTTCACCGCGTTTTCCGGCTCGCATCAGGACGCGATCAAGAAGGGGCTTGCCGCGCACGTGCAGGAGGTGGAACGGGGCAATGTCGAGTGGGACGTGCCCTACCTGCCGATCGACCCGGCCGACATCGGCCGCACCTACGACGCGGTGATCCGCGTGAACAGCCAGTCGGGCAAGGGCGGCATCGCATACCTGCTCGAGCGCGACTACGGGCTGTCGCTGCCGCGCCTGCTGCAGATCGAGTTCAGCCATGTCATCCAGCAGATCACCGACACGACCGGCAAGGAGCTGTCGTCCGCCGAGATCCGGGCGGCGTTCGATCGCGAATATGCCGCCGCCGCAGGACGCCTGGCCTTCCTCGATCATCGCACCCAGCACAGCGCGGCTGGCGCGATCGAGCGCATGGTGGCGCGACTCACGATGGACGGCGCCGAAGTCGAGCTGACCGGCGCGGGCAACGGACCCGTGGATGCATTCGTGCAGGCGCTGCGCGAGGGCGCCGGATTCGACATCCATGTGCAGAACTACCACGAGCACGGCGTCGGCAGCGGCGAGGACGCCACGGCGGTCGCGTACGTGCAATTGCGCGTCGGCAGCGACCGCACCGTGTACGGCGTGGGCTTCGACGTCAACATTGTCACCGCGACGCTGCGCGCAGTCGTGAGCGCGGCCAATCGCGCCCTGCAGCGCGAATGGCTTGCCCTGCGGCCGGTCAAGCGCGCGGTGCCGGTCTAGGCGCGGATCACGATGCCGTGAACGTCACGATCGAGAAACACTCCGGGCGATCCGGGCGCGAGCTGGGGCTGACGCGCTCGCGGGGGCGGTGATTGTTGGCGCAGACGATTGCCGTGGCAAGTCGCGGCATCCGGGCCCGCTCGCGCTGCAGTGCAATATCGGCTAAAATCCGCAGCTGGAAACCGCCATCCCGTGCGGACAGCATCGACGCCGTCGAAACCGACCGGCTTTCCCTCCCAGCGCAGCGAGAATCGCCCCATGAGCACGCCCCAATACGGCCCCGGCATCGAGATCACCGGACGCATCCCCCCCGAGTACGCGCAGATCCTGACGCCGGAAGCGGTTGCGCTCGCGGCCAGGCTGCAACGCGCGTTCGGCGGCCGGCGCGCCGATCTGCTCGCCCGCCGGGCACGACGCCAGTCGGAACTCGACGCCGGCGCGCTTCCGGATTTCCTTGCCGCAACCCGCGCCATCCGCGACGGCGACTGGACCTGCACGCCGATCCCCGCCGACATTGTCGACCGGCGGGTCGAGATCACGGGTCCGGTCGACCGGAAGATGGTGATCAACGCGCTCAACTCGGGCGCCAACGTGTTCATGGCGGACTTCGAGGACGCGAACACGCCGAAATGGGACAACAACCTGCAGGGGCACATCAACCTGCGCGATGCGATCCGCCGCCGGATCGACTACACGTCGCCCGAAGGCAAGGCCTACCGGCTCAATGCGACGACCGCCGTGCTGTTCGTCCGTCCGCGCGGCTGGCACCTGCCCGAGAAGCACGTGCTCGTCGACGGGCAGCCGATTTCCGGCGGCATCTTCGACTTCGCTCTCTATTTCTTCCACAACGCCCGGGAACTGCTCGCGCGCGGGAGCGGCCCGTATTTCTACCTGCCGAAGCTCGAGAGCCATCTCGAGGCGCGGCTGTGGAACGACATCTTCGTCATGGCGCAGGACGAGCTCGGCGTGCCGCGCGGCTCGATCCGCGCGACGGTCCTGATCGAGACGCTGCTCGCGGCGTTCGAGATGGACGAGATCCTCTACGAGTTGCGCGAGCACTCGGCGGGACTCAACTGCGGGCGCTGGGACTACATCTTCTCGTGCATCAAGAAGCTGCGGAACAACAAGGACTTCTGCCTTGCGGATCGCGCGCTGGTCACGATGACGACGCATTTCATGAAGAGCTATGCGCTGCTGCTGGTCAAGACCTGCCACCGCCGCAACATCCACGCGATGGGCGGGATGGCGGCGCAGATTCCGGTGAAGAACGACGAAGCCGCGAATGCCGAGGCTTTCGCCAGGGTGAAAGCCGACAAGGAGCGCGAGGCGACGCAAGGCCACGACGGCACCTGGGTCGCCCACCCGGGGCTCGTGCCGGTCGCCAAGGAGGCGTTCGACCGGCTGATGCCGACGCCGAACCAGATCGCGACGAAGCGGCGCGACGACGTGACCGTGACCGCAGCCGACCTCCTGCAATTCGAGCCCGAAACGCCGATCACCGAAAAGGGGCTGCGCCTCAACATCAACGTCGCCATCCAGTACGTCGGCGCGTGGCTCGCCGGACAGGGCGCCGTGCCCATCTACAATCTGATGGAGGATGCGGCCACCGCCGAGATCTCGCGCTCGCAGGTCTGGCAGTGGATCCGCTCGCCGAAGGGCAAGCTCGACGACGGCCGCAAGATCACCAAGGAAATGGTGGCGGCGATGATCCCCGAGGAACTGGCGAAGATCCGCGACCTGCTGGGCCCGGCCTACGGCGCGGGGAAGTACGGCGATGCCGCGGAAATTTTCGGCGAACTCGTCAGCAACGACACGTTTGTCGAATTCCTGACATTGCCGGCATACGACCGGATCGACTGAAAGCTAGCGGCCCCCCTCCCGATCGCGGATGATCTGGAGGTAACGCGAGCGGATCGTCTTAACGTAGCCCAGCCGCCGCGAGACCATCTCGCCGACGCCCTTCAGGGCAGCGATGATCCGGTCCGACTGCTCCTGCATCCTGGCCGACGGCCCGGAGACGCTGATCGCGCCGACCACCGCCCCGGTGTAGTTGTAGATCGGCACCGCCAGGCAGCGCAGCCCCACCTCGATTCCCTCGTCGTCGGTCGCATAGCCGCTCTTGCGTGCGTTGGCGAACTCCTCGAACAGCTTGACCCGGTTGACCACGGTGCGCGCGGTAAACCGGACGAGCTTCTTCTTCAGCACGCGGTCCGCATCCTCGACCGGAAGATTGGCGAGGATCACCTTGCCCAGCGCGGTGCAGTACGCGGGGCGCCGGCTGCCCAGGCGCGCGGTCGTCTGGATCGAGCCCGTGCCCTCCGCTTTGTACAGGTAGACGATGTCGCCGTTGTTGTAGACGCCGAGGAAGGACGTCTCGCCGGTCGCCGTCGAGAGCTCCTGCAGGTAAGGAATCGCCACATCGACGATGTCCTGTCCGACGAGCCCGCTGACCCCGATCTCCAGCGCCTTCAGGCCCAGCGTGTATTTCTGGCTGTCCGCGTCCCACTCGACGTACCCGCGCACCGCCAGGATCTCCAGGATCCGGAACGCCGTGGTCTTGGGCATGCCGACGCCCCGGGCGATCTCGACCAGCGTCACGCCCTGGGCGTTCTGCGCCACGAATTCCAGGATGTTCAGCGTCTTGTCGACGCCGGTGTTGATCTTCGTGGTCATCGAGGATTTCGCGGATGCGGGGTGCGGAACGATTTTCACTATTGCCCACCGCCTGTCAAGAACGTTCCGGCGGCGCGGGCTCGCCGCGGCGTCCGGCGCGTTTCCGGCCCCGGGCCCCGGTTCAGCCCATTACCGAACGATATTCCATTTTCCGCTTTTGATGTTATCATAACGGAACGGTGTTCCACAAATACGGGTGGTCGTGCGCGGATAGGCACGACCCTCCCGAAGAGGCAGCGATGACCCAGGCAACAACCTCGCCGGCCACCCCGGCCGGCGCCTCCCCGAGTCCATGTCGACGGGGTAGTCATCGTCGCCAATCGCAGCCATTGCCTGAAGCATTCGCCATTGCCGCGTCGCGCCGTCTGCCGCGGCCCGCACTCGGCTCGCTTGCCTGACGGCATGGCGCAACGGCTCACGGCGGATGTCGTGTCATCGAATGCCCCGCCTGCCGGGTGCCGCCGGGCGCATCGAGAACCGGTTTCACTCGCAATACCCACGATCAAGCTGACGACGAACTTCACGACGATGGTTCCGTGAGTCCAGAGGTGCCCGTTGCTTACATCCAACCCAAGGAGCGAACAGATGGCGGAAGAAAAGAAATACGTGTTCTCGATCAACGACGTTCCCTACATCGCCTTCAACGACAAGGCGAAGACGCGGTTCCTGCTCGGCGACCAGATACTGATCAGCTTCATCGAGCAGGAAGCGGGCGCGGAATTCCCGGTGCACTCCCACGATTGCGAACAGATGCTGATCATGCTCGAGGGGACCGAAGAGCATTTCGTGGGCGGGCAGACGATCCACATGAAGGCCGGAGACGTGTGCATCCACCCGGCCAACGTCCCGCATGGAGGTCGCACGTCGACGGGATTCAAGGGCATCGACATCTTCAGCCCCCCCAGGACCGAGCATGTCGAACTTATGAAGAAGCATGGCCAAGTCAAGTAGTCCTCACAAGGAGTTTCATTCCATGAAGAGCATTCGACTGATCCTGGTGGCCGCCGCGCTTGCCTTTGCGGCATCGGCAACGGCTCAAAACGTGGTGAACATGAAATTGGGACATTACGCCCCCATGTCGCACCCGGGGCATGAGGCGGCGAAGATGTTCGCCGACAACGTCGCGAAGAAAACGAACGGCAGCGTCAAGATCGCCGTGTTTCCGGACAACCAGCTGGGGTCGCCGCCGGAGATGCTGGAGCAGAACATTCTCGGCACCATCGACATGAGCATGCCGACGCAGGGCGCCCTGGACAAGTACTCCAAGAAGTTCGCCGTCGTGATGCTGCCCTTCGTGTTCCGCGACGCCAATCACGCGTTCCGCGTTCTCGACGGTCCGTTCATCCAGTGGGCGTCGCCGGACCTCGAGAAGCAGGGGCTGGTCTTTCTCGCGAACTGGGACTGGGGATTCCGGAACCTGACCAACAACGTCCGCCCGGTCAACGCGCCGGACGACGTCAAGGGGCTCAAGATCCGGACGCCCCCGGAACTCCAGCTGCAAGCCGCCATGGAAGCGCTGGGCGGCAACGTGACCAAGATCGCTTTCCCCGAGCTGTTCCTGGCGCTGAAGCAGGGTGTCGTGGACGGGCAGGAGAATCCGCTTTCCGTCATCTACCACAACAAGTTCTACGAAGCGCAGAAGCACCTGGCCCTCACCAGGCACGTGTACAACAGCTGGGTGCACGTGATGAGCAAGAAGACCTGGGACAAGCTGACCCCCGAGCAGCAGAAGATCATCAGGGAGGAAAGCAAGCAGGCAGGCGACTGGATGCGCGCCCAGATTCAGAAGGAAGAAGGCACGCTGATCAGTCAGCTGAAAGAGAAGGGCATGCTGGTCACCACGCCGAAGCAGGCTGACTTCAAGGGCAGGATGAAACCGGCGTACGACAAGATCGGCGAATATGCAGGCAGGGAAAACGTCGCGACCTTCGTGAAGATGGCCGAAGACACGAAGTAGCGCGTCCTTCCCGACCACCCCGTGATGAGCCCGATCTCCACGGGGTGGTCGTTCCCCGCAACGAGCACGTCGATGGGCGGACACGCATGCTAGCGCTTGCAATTTTCGGCGTTCTGGTCGTTTTCATGTTTCTGGGCCTCAACGTCGCAGCCAGCATGGGCATCACTGCCATGCTCTTCCTCGTCACGCTGGACGACATCCAGAACCTGACGATGATTGCGCAGCGCATGTATTCGGCATCGACCGGCTTCACGCTGCTTGCCATTCCTTTTTTCATCATGGCCGGCAACCTGATGAACACAGGAGGCATCACCTCCCGGATCTTCAAGTTTGCCTCGACACTGGTCGGGCACACCTGGGGCGGACTCGCGCAGGTGGTCATCGTCGCCGCCGTCATCATGTCCGGCATGTGCGGTGCCGCAGTCGCGGAAGCCGCCGGACTCGGGATGCTGGCGATGAAGGCCATGCCCGAGCAGGGATTCGACAGGAAGTTCACGGCTGCCATCACCGGGGCCGCCGCCACGATCGGCCCGGTCATCCCGCCCAGCATTCCCTTCGTCATTTACGGAAGCATCGCCGGCGTATCGATCGGGCAGCTGTTCCTCGCGGGATTCCTGCCCGGGATCATGATGGCGGTCGTCCTGGGCATCTCCGTCTATTTCACCTCCAGGCGGCGCGGCTATCCGCGCCAGCCCAAGGCCAGCCCGCGTGAGGTACTGGACAGTTTCAAGGGTGCCTTCCTTCCCCTGATGGCGCCGGTGATCATCATCGGCGGCATCGTCACCGGCTTCTTCACGCCGACGGAGGCCTCCGTCGTCGCCTGCCTTTACGCCCTGGCTCTCGGCATCTTCGTCTACCGGGAGATCAAGTGGTCCGACCTGCCGGGAATCGGCTGGGAAACGGTCGTGTTCACGATCCGGATCATGTTCATCATCGCCGTTGCCGGGTTCTTCGGCTGGCTGCTCATCTTCCAGAGCATTCCACAGCAGGTCATCGTCGAACTCTCCGCACTCGGCAGCACTGCGACCGTTGTAATGACCCTGTTTGTCGTGATCCTCCTGGTGCTCGGCTGCTTCATGGAGGGCATTGCGGTCATGGTTATCACGATCCCGGTCTTCCTGCCGATCATCACCCAGTTCGGCATCGATCCCGTGCAGTTCGGCGTCGTGATGATTCTCTGCTCGATGATCGGACTGCTCACGCCTCCGGTCGGGATGTGCCTGTACACCATGTCGAGCATCAGCGGGGTCGCGATCGGCGAATTGAGCTGGGAGATGTCGCCGTACATCATCGGCATTCTGCTGGTCACGCTTGTTTTCGCGTTTTCCCCCGGGATCGCATTGTGGATTCCGCGGATGTTCGGTTGACGGGCGATGGAGCCATGACCCTCCTTGCCGCTCTCGATCGCCACGTCGGCCGCCTGCTGCGCTGGGGCAGCGTCACGCTCCTGGGCCTGGTGTTCGTGCTCCTGGTCGTCAACGCCTTCCTCCGCTTCTTCCCGATCGTGCAACTGGGGTGGTTCGATGAAGTGGTCGAACTGATGGTGGCGTGGATGGTGTTTCTCGGAGCTGCGGCGCTGTGGCGCGAGAACGAGCATTTCGCCATCACCTTTTTCCCCAATCTGTTTCGGGGCAAGCCGTCGGGGCACGGGCTCGACGTGTTCCTGAGCCTCCTTGGGCTGCTCTTCATCGGCGTGTTCACCTGGTATTCGCTGAAACTCACGCTGCGGGTCTCCGACTGGACCCCGGTCATCAACATGCCGAAGAAGATCCTGTACGCCAGCATGCCCGTTTCCGGGATGTTCATGATCGCGTACAGCCTTCGGGACATTTTCGTCAGCGGCCGGAAGCTGGCCGGACACGGCACGATCTGACGACTCCATTTCCTTGCGAGGGACGCCGAACGGCGTTTCCGGTCCCCGTATCCCGCGTCCCATCCGTGCGCGTCCTCGGGTCGCGGGGCCCTCCTGACCACTGAACCGAAAGGTGATTCCAATGAAGAAACTCCTGATTACCGGCGCAAGCACGGGAATAGGTGCCGAGACCGCCCGCCTGCTGGCGCCGGGCAATCTCGTGTTCGTGCATTACGGCAGTTCGCAGCAGAAGGCCGAAGGCGTCGCGGCAGAAGTGGAGCGGCTCGGAGGCAAGGCCGTGCTGCTCAGAGCCGATCTCACCACCGAAGCGGCATGCCTCCGGCTCGTGGAGGCGCTCGGCGCGCACACCGATTCGCTGGACGTGCTGGTGAACAACGCCGGAGGGCTGGTGCGGCGGCAGCCCGCCCGCGAGCTGTCCTGGGATCTCATGCTCGAGACCTACTCGCTCAACACGTTCTCGGCGATGAAGATCGCCTCCCTGTGCATCCCGCTGCTCGAGAAGGGGACCGATCCTTCGATCGTCAATGTCACGTCGGTGGTGGTCCGGCACGGCGGGCCGACGGCGACGATCTACGCGTCGTCGAAGGGTGCGCTGGATGTGTTCTCGCGCGGGCTTTGCAAGGAGCTCGCGCCGAGAATTCGCGTCAATTCCGTCTCCCCTGGGGTCATCGAAACGCCCTTCCACGAGAAGGTTTCGACCCCCGAGCAGATGCGCAACTGGGGCGAGGCCAATCCGCTCAAGCGCAATGGAAAGCCCCTGAACATCGCGCTGGCGATCAAGTACGCGATCGAGAACGATTTCGTCAACGGGGAATCCATCGACGTCAACGGCGGGCTCTGGATGCGGTGAGTGCCGCGGTCTTTCGCCACGGCCCGCCGGCGACTACAGGGGGCACGCGCCGACAGCCTCCCCGCGCGCGACGACTGGCCGCTCCTGCCGGAAACCGTGCGACGTCGCGAAAGCAGAAAAACGGAACGCCATTCCGCTTTTATGTGGCCCATGCTAAAATGAACGAGAAGATTCGAAAGGCGTTCGACGGACGCGCGCTGACTCCTCGACAACCCCCATCGGTCCAAGGGCGTTCATGATTCCCGCTGCAGCGAAACAACCCGGCAGCGCCGGGCCCGGCGCGCATGCCGCGCGCCGCCTGGTGATCGTCGCCGACTGCGACCACCCGTCGATCGACATCGAGCAGGGCGTGCTGGGCGACACCTGCGGTACGCTGCGCTGGCTCGCGTGCCGCACCGAGGATGAACTGATCGCCCGGTGCGGCGAAGCGGAGGGTCTGCTCATCCAGTACGCGCCGATGACCCGACGCGTGCTGGAGCAGCTCCCCCGCTGCCGGATCGTCGCCCGCTACGGCGTCGGCGTCGATACCGTCGACCTGCAGGCTGCGGCCGACCGGAAGATCATCGTCTCCAACGTGCCCGACTACGGCACGAACGAAGTGTCCGACCACGCGCTCGGTCTGATGCTCTGCCTCACGCGCAAGCTCGCGTACGCGAGCCGCCTGGTCAAAGGCGGGCAGTGGGACTTCCGCCTGCTGCAGCCGGTGCGACGGCACCAGGTGCAGACCGTCGGCATCATCGGCGTGGGACGCATCGGTGGCGCGATGGCGCGGAAGACGCACGCGCTGGGCATGCGCGTGCTCGGCTGCGACCCGTACCTCTCGGCTGATCAGGTGCCGCCGTTCGTGACGCTGGTCACCCTGTCGGAACTGCTCGCGCAGTCGGATGTCGTGTCGGTCCACTGTCCGCTCACCGACGAGACCCGCAACCTGATCGACGATGCGGCGCTGGCGCGAATGAAGCCCACCGCGTATCTGATCAACACCGCGCGCGGCTCGATCGTCGACGAGACGGCGCTCGAGCGGCGGCTGAGCGCGGGCAAGCTCGCCGGCGCGGCGCTGGACGTGCTCGCCCGCGAGCCGGGCACGCCCGACCACCCGCTGTTCCGGCACGACAACTTCCTGTGCACGCCGCACATGGCGTGGCACTCCGACGAGGCGGCGCAGGAGCTGAAGCGCAAGGCGGCCGAGGAAGTGCGCCGCGTGCTGCGCGGCGAGCCGCCGCTCTACCAGGTGAACAAATTCTGATCCGTTTCGGGAGCGCGCGCATGAAAAGCATCGTCTACAGGAACCCCCACGAAGTCGCCATCGAAGACAAGCCGATACCGGAGATCGCCGCCGGCGAGGTGCTGGTCAAGGTTGCCTACGTCGGCGTCTGCGGCACGGACCTCAACATCTTCCAGGGGGCCCATCCGCGCGCCAAGGCGCCGTTGATCATGGGCCACGAGTTCACGGGAACCATCGTCAAGGGGCACCCGACGCTGCCCGAGGGCACGCCGGTGACCGTCTACCCGCTGCTCTCCTGCGGCCATTGCGAGCCCTGCCTGTCCGGTGCGGCGCACGTGTGCAACACGCTGCGCCTGATCGGCATCGACCGCGACGGCGCGATGGCGGAATACGTCAAGGTGCCGGCGGACAAGATCCTGGAAATCCCACGGGAGTTGCCGCTCAAGCTCGGCGCGTTCATCGAGCCGCTGGCCGTGGGCGTCCACGCGGTGCGCCGCTCAGGCTACAAGCCGGGCGACCGGGCCGTCGTCTACGGCGCCGGTCCGATCGGGCTTTGCGTGGCGGCCTGCCTCACGTACTTCGGCGCTTCCGAGGTCATCGTCATCGAGACCAACGCGCACCGGTTGGGCGTGGCGGCGAAGCTCGGCTGCACGACGATCAACGGCGCGACCGAGGATGTCCGCGCCAGGGTCCGGGAACTGACCGGCGGCGCCAACGCCGACTTCGCGTTCGACTGTGCCGCGCACCCCAGCGTGCAGGCGACGCTGCTGGACGTCATCCGCGTGCACGGAACAGCGGTGATCGTCGGCTCGTACAAGAAGCCGCCGGAGGTCGATCTGCTGAAGGTCGAGTTCAAGGAACTCACGATGCTGGGCATCCGCGTCTACGAGCGACGCGATTTCGAGATCGCGACCGACATGCTTCTGTCCGGGCGCGTCGATTTCGATTCGCTGCTCACCGAGTCGGCGCCGGAGGCTGCCGCCGCCGTGTTCCGTGATCTGGTCCAGGGCAGCAACGTCATCAAGATGATTTTCCGGCTGTAGCCGGCAACGACCTCTGAACGGAGTGAACATGAACGACCTGTTCAGCTTGCAGGGCAAGGTGGCGCTGGTCACCGGCGGCAGCCGCGGCCTCGGCCGGGCGATGGCCCTGGGGCTCGCCGCCGCGGGCGCCGACGTCGCCGTCGTCGGTCGCAGGAACGATCCGGCGGTGGTCGCCGAGATCGAGGCGAAGAGCGTGCGTGCCGCGTTCTTCGAGTACGACCTCGCCGACATCGACGGCATTCCCGGGCTGGTCGCACGCGTCGAGGCGAGTCTCGGCCCCATCGACATCCTGCTCAACAGCGCCGGCGTCCAGAAGCGGCACAAGGCCGCCGAATTCCCGCGCGCGGATTGGGATGTCGTCGTCAACGTGAACATGAATGCCGTGTTCTTCCTGTGCCAGGCGGTCGGGCGCGGGATGCTCGCGCGCAGGTCCGGCAAGATCATCAACATCGCGTCGCTGCTGTCCTTCCAGGGCGGCCTCACCGTGCCCGCCTATGCGGCCAGCAAGGGCGCCGTCGCGCAGTTCACCAAGGCGCTGTCCAACGAGTGGGCGGGGCAGGGCGTCAACGTCAACTGCATCGCCCCCGGCTACATGGACACCGAGATGAACACCGCGCTGATGGCCGACCCGACGCGCAGCCGCCAGATCATGGAGCGCATCCCGGCCGGACGCTGGGGCAAGCCCGAGGACATGGCCGGCGCCGCGGTATTCCTCGCGTCGCAGGCGTCCAACTACGTCGACGGCGCGACGATCGTCGTCGACGGAGGCTGGCTCGGCCGCTGAGCCGCGAAGTCGGGCGCCATCGCGGCCGTCTGCAAACGCAGGCACGGGGAGGTCGACGTGTCCGCTCGAACGCCGGTCGAGGCCGTTGATGACGGCGTTTCGACCGGGATCCGGGCGCCCGGAATCGAGGCCGCTGGCCGGTCCTGCGCCCGCAATGTCCGACGAGCAACCCCAACGGAGGGGTCCATGAGCGCAATCGCGAAGGTCGACGCCAGGCTGTTCGTCGTGCCGCTGTCCGAGGTGATGGCGGACGCGAAGCACGGCGACCACACCCACTTCCAGCTGGTCACGGTCACCGTGACGCTGGCCGACGGCAGCGAAGGCACCGGCTACACCTACACCGGCGGCAAAGGCGGGCACGCCATCCTGGCGATGGTCGAGCACGACCTTGCGCCCGCGATCCTCGGCAAGGACGGTGAGGATGTCGAGGGCATCCACGACCTGCTGCAGTGGCACGTCCACTACGTCGGACGCGGAGGCGTCGCGTCGTTCGCGATCTCGGCGATCGACATCGCGCTCTGGGACCTTCGCTGCCGGCGCGAGGGGCGCCCTCTATGGCAGGCGGCAGGCGGCGCAGCGCGCAGCTGCAAGGCCTACTGTGGCGGCATCGACCTCTCGTTCCCGCTGGACAAGCTGCTCGCCAACATCCGGGGCTATCTCGATGCCGGCGCCAACGCCGTGAAGATCAAGGTGGGACGCGCGAATCTCGACGAGGACGTCGAGCGTGTGCAGGCCGTTCGCGCCTTCATCGGCAACGACGTCACTTTCATGGTCGACGCGAACTACTCGCTGAGCGTCGAGCAGGCGATCCGCGCCGCGCGGGCGTTCGCGCCGAGTGACCTTCTCTGGTTCGAGGAGCCGACGCTGCCCGACGACTACCACGGCTACGCGGCAATCGCGGAAGCGACCGGGATGCCGCTGGCGATGGGCGAGAACCTGCACACGATCCAGGAATTCGGCCACGCCTTCGAGCAGGCGCGCCTGTCCTACATCCAGCCCGACGCCTCGAACTGCGGCGGCATCACCGGCTGGCTGCAGGTCGCCCGGCTCGCGCAAGAACATGGGGTGCCCGTCTGCTCGCATGGCATGCAGGAGCTGCACGTCAGCCTGGTGTCGGCGCAGACTCACGGCGGCTGGCTCGAGATCCACAGCTTCCCGATCGACCGCTATACCAGGCGCCCGCTGGTGATCGAGAACCATCGCGCCGTCGTGCCGGAGCACCCCGGGATCGGTGTCGAGTTCGACTGGGATGCGCTCGAGCGGCACCGCGTGCGCTGAAGGCGACCGAACGCCGGGCCAGGCACGCACTCCACCCGACGAACCCTTAAGAACCGGCCCCGAAGATGATCCGGGATGCCCGCTCGCGACCCGCTGGCGGACTCCTCCAGTCGTGGCCAATTCAGTTGCGCGTCGGGGATCCCAGGCAGCGGTCACGCCATGGGCCGGCTATCCCTGGTTCGGCCGCACGCGGATGGCGATTCCGTAGCACAGGAACGCAGGCTCCCCGTTCGAGGACAGGGTCCGGTGACCCTGATCGAGGCAGTTGACGTTGAGCAATCCGTCCGCACCGTGGCGCACGGCTTCCGCCTGCAGAGCCGCGATGGCCTGTTCCTGGCTCGGAAAGGTCGGCACCCAGAAGGCGGAGCGCCAGGAGTCCGTCCACGGGCGGCCCACGACCTCGTATCGACCCATGGGGATCTCGCCAAAGGCGTAGATCCTCAGTTGGGAGGCGCGTTGCTCGACGTCACTTTGCGCGATGCTGGCGCTGACGCAGAGCGCGCATGCCGAGCCGGCAACGAGCGCGGAGCGCAGGGCGCTGCGAATCTTCATGTTCATGTCTCCTCCTGGCGATGGCGACGATTATAGATCGCGCGCGGGCGCCGCGATCGGCTCCGAACAGGCGCGCCGCCGCCGTGCCTGCAAACGGCGGCTTCGCGGCAGCGCCCATGGGCTGTTGTCGACGGTTGCGGAACCAGCCGACCCGGACCCTGCAGCGCGGACCGCGAACGGCGGCGGGCTGGATGCACGCCGAAATTGGCCGTCGACCGCAGAATGGTCTAGGATGGCCCCGCGCAATTCGGCATCCGCCTGCGCACGAGGGGGGCGAAGCCACTTGGACCGGATCAACATTCAATTCACCTTGTTCTCCGCGTTCTACTCGCCGCTCATCGCGGCGATGGCGGGCGGATTCCTCAAGTCGGAAGGACTGGATCCGCAGTGGTCGGTGTCGCCACCGGGCGGCTCCGCGTTGGCAGCCCTGAAGGATGGCTCCGCCCACGTCGTTCAGTCGGCCCTGAGCCAGGGGTTCGCGTCGCTCGACGGCGGAGAGACGCCGGCCGCCGTCCATTTCGCCCAGGTCAACGAGATGGATGGGTTCTTCCTCACCGGACGCGAGGCGGATCCCGCCTTCACATGGGACAAGCTGGAAGGCGCCGAAGTCGTCATGTTCAGCGGCGGCCAGCCGAGGGCCATGTTCAAATACGCCTGCCACAGGGCGGGCATCGATTTCAACAAGATTCGCCCCGTCTGCCCCGGGGGCGCCGCCGAAATCGACCAGGCATTCCGTCGCGGCAAAGGCCGGTATGTGCAGCAGCAGGGTCCGTTCCCCCAGCAACTGCAGGCCGATGGCATCGGTCATGTCGTTGCGCAAGTCGGCAAACAGATCGGACCATGCGGTTTTTCCAGCCTCGCGGCGACTCGTGACTGGCTTGCAACGGACATGGCGAAGGCGTTCATGCGCGCCTACAGGAAGACCCGGATCTACATGAACGAAGCGTCGGCCATCGAGATTGCCCGGTTGGAGAAACCGTATTTTCCGGATTTCGGCGAGGACGTGCTCGCCGATTGCATCGGAACCTATCAGCAACTCGGGTGCTGGACGCCGCATGTCGAAATCACGCAGGCGGCCTATGAAAAGACGCTGGATATCTTCGAATACGTTGGATTGCTGAAGCAACGCTATCGCTACGAGCAAGTCTGTGCCGCACCGCCGAAAACCGATTGAAACTGCATTCTCGCCAAACTGAAGTCGAATTCATTCTTCATCCATCGGAGGTCAAGATGAGTCACGCATCCATGCTCAAAGCCAGACGGCAGCACCAGAAGACCAGGAAACTGCTCGACGCGGCAGCCAAGCAGGCGAAACGGCTGGCGAAGCAGGCATTGGCAGGACCGGTGGTGAAGAAGGAAAAAGTGAAGAAGGAGAAGGTGAAGAAAGAGAAAGTCAAGACGGAAAAAGTGAAAAAGGTCAAGCTGACCAGGGAGGAGCTTGGCAGGCAGGACGCGAAGAAGAGCGGCGCGGGCACCGGGAAAAAGGGCGCGTCCTAGTCTTTTTGGGATGGCGGGTTCGGGGTCTGTTAAAGTGCCTACCCCTTCCCTCTTGGTGCCTGCCGTGCCCGAAATCCTGGATTGTCTCAAGCAATACGGTCAGCGACTCGACTCGGAACTCGCCAAGGAGACCGGCGTGCCGATAGCGAAGGTGCGGCAGCGTCTCGCCGAACTGGCCGCGACGGGCGCCATCATCACCTGCAACCTGACTCGCTTCGAGCACGGCAAGCGAATCGACGGTTTGATGTGTCGCGTGTCGGGCTGGGTCCCGCCTCCGGCGCCCGGTCGAAAGGCGAAGCAGCCGGCATAGTCAGTGGTCGGACTCCGGGAAACGGCACCGTGGTGCCGCAACGCCGGATCGACTCACCGTCGAAGTCGACCGGATTTCCGGCCCGGTTCAGACGGTCACGCGTTTAGTGATCCACCCGACACGGCACGAGCCAACGCGCAGTTCCAGCGTGCCGTGGCCGCGCACGACCCAGGTCACCGTCTTCGCGCCGGTCGTGCCGCGGCCGTAAGCGTAGTAGATCGCGCCCGCGCCGCTGAACAACCCGCGGCCCCAGCCGTCGAGATGGCCGATCGCGACATGCGCGTGTGCCGAGTCGGTGAGTTCGCAACCTTCGCCGCGCGCGTCCGCCCACAGCGGCTCGTTGTGCGTCAGGTCCTTCGCCGACGCCAGGAACCCGGTGGACAGGTAGCCGCGATTCGCGACGGTGACGGTCACCCGGGTGAGCCCGGAATCCAGCGCTGAGGTCTCGACGACGTCAACGACGACAGACGGCGCCAGCGACGCCACGCGCAGATAGTGCGCGGCCTGCGTGCGACAGACGTTCGGCATTTCCTCGGGCGGCGGGTTCCACAGACCAATGCGCGGATCGATGCCGCCGACCTCGACCTCGCCCAACTGCGGATGCGCAGCTTTGCGCCACGGCCGGATCGAGCGGCCGGCGTTCCTGTCGCGGTCCCATGCGCCGATCTTCATCATGTCGTCGCGCGTCAGGTGCGTGTAGTTGTCGACGAAGCGCTTCTTTCGTTCGAGCCCCGCTTGCTTGAACAGATCCCAGAGCTCGACGACGTACCCGATCGCGCCGCGCTGATAGTACGCGTAGTCGGTGAGGTCGCCATGCAGCGGCGTGTCCGGCTCGTACAGGAACTCCTCGCAGCCCGACACCATCGGATAGCCTGTCAGCTCCTCGGCCCACGCGCCGACCTGGCGGTAGAGCGCGAGGTCCTCGGGATTCATCTTGGTGTCGGGCTTGTCGCCGAGGGGCCGGATGAACACGCCGCCGAAGGTGTGCAGATTGAGCCAGAGATAGATCTCCGGGTGCGCCGTGGCGAACTCGACGACGGACCGCGATTCCGTCTCGGACAGCGGGAACGCACCCGCGCCCTCCTGCTTGGAATCCGGCGCCCAGAAGTAGGGGAAGTTACGGTTGAGGTCGGTCTGGTTGTCGGAAAGGAAATGCGGCGACGGCACGTTGTGGCCATCAAAGTTCTCGATGACGCCTTCGGGATATACCTTGTAGTACGGCGGCGGATCGTCGATCGTTCGCGGCAGCAGGAGCCCCGCAATCTCGGAGGACTCGACCATCTCGCCGCCCGCGTCGACCACGCGCATCGACAGCGCCAGCCCGTCGCCGTCCACGTCCTCGCCACGCCAGTACGCGTGTGCACGCGCCGGACGCTCGTCGCGCGGCACCGAGCGCACGTAACGACCCTTGGTCAGCACCGTCTCCGCGCCATCGGGCGACATGCGCGGCAACACGAAGAAGCGGACCTCGCGCACGCGCGCCGCCGCCGCATCGGAGAGCCCGGCGACAGCCGGCTTCGCGTCGCCATCGAGGTGCAGGCGCAACACGTCCTCGGCGATGGCGAGCGCCACGCTCGAGCCGGCGAGCTCGCTCGCATGCATGTTGCCGTCGACCCACGCGCTCGGCCGTGCACGATCGGGCTCCGGTCCCAGCGTCAGCAGCCAGAGGTCGCGGCCTTCGGGCGTCCGCCCGATCGACGTGACGCGGCACAGGTCCGGGAATGCGTCGGCCCATCCGCGCAGCTGTCGGGTCAGCTCATCGTAGGACGGGGGCCGCTCGCGGAAGCCGAGCGACAGTTCGTCGAGGCGTTTGGTGGCGGAATCGGTCATGGTGACCGCGATGGTATCAAACCGGCCGCGGCGCCGATCAAAGCGCGCCGCACGCGGACACCGCACTCCACCACGCTGCCGGCCCCACTACCGGACGCCCGCGCGACGGCCTAGAATGTGAGGAACAGGTAGGCGATGGCGTCGATGCTCATACGACTTCAGGTTGCAGCTTGGTCGGCAGTTCTAGTCTGCTCGTTTGGGCCGGGGCCGGCTTGTGCCGATATCTACACCTGGGTCGATGCATCGGGAACCGTCAATATCAGCAACCTGTCGCCCCCGGAAGGTGTCCGGGTAATCCGCGTGGCCCACGAAGCCCCCCGGAACGCTGCTCCGCGCGAGGACTCCGCCCGGGAGGCGGTGCGCCAGGCGGAGTTGCAGGCACTCGCCGATCGCGTGCGACAGCTGGAGAACGAAGCCGAAATCGCCCAGCCTCCCGTGCTGCCGCCCCAGGTGGTGTACGTGCCCGTTCCGGTCCCCGCGCCCGTGCAGTACCAGGCGGAAATGACGCCGCCGGCCGGTGGCGAGTGTGATCCCGCGTGGTCGAGTTGCTGGGGAGGGTGGGGATCGGGCTTTTATCCGGCGAGCGTAATCGTGGTGCGCGCCCCGAATTTTCACCGCTCCCCGCCCGGGCACCGCTGGCACCCCGGGCACCGCTTCCCGCCCGGCCAATCCGGGCACCGCTCCCCACCCGCCCAACCCGGGTTCCGCTCCCCGCCAAGCCTCTTCGGGCCTGGCTTCCCCAGTCTGGGGCCAGTGCTCGGTTCCGTTGGCCCACGCAGGCGCTGAGACCACGCCACCGGGTCTTTCGTTGCCGTTGCCGCGACGCCAGGATCGCAAGCCTCGATCGATCTCGTTGCGGACACCCGACGGGATTTCCCGAGCGGGTCGGCGATGGCTGCGTTTCCTCAGGTCAACCGTTTGGCCGCAATTGAACCTTGCCACCGCGCCCCTCGCGCTTGGCGTGCGCCAACGCATCGGAAATATTCTCCAGCGCATAAGCGGCTTCGATGTCGACGTGTATGGTGCCGTCCATCAGTCGCCGGGCGAGCTGTTCGTACATCGCCTGAATCTGGTCGGGGCGCATGCCTCGCATCAGCTTGGCGAGCCAGAAGCCCGTCAGAGTAATGCCGCGAAACACGAAGTTGAATGCATTGATCTCGCATGCCTTCCCGGACAGAAGGCCGTAGTTCACGACCGTGCCGCCCTCCCCAACGCAGTCCGTCAGGCGGCCGATCGCAGAACCGCCCACGGCATCGATGCCCAATTTGATTGTTGCGCCACGGCTCGCTTGCCTGACTCGCTCCGGTAGGCCGGGTCCGTCCACCACGACGACGTCTGCGCCAAGTCTTTTCAGTGGCTCGATGAGCTCAGCGCGGCGCACGACATTGACGGTGCGAATTCCCTCGGCGCGGGCGAGGCGTATCAGGTCGACGCCGACGCCGGAATTGGCGGCATTCTGGATCAGCCAGTCGCCGCTGGCCAGGGAAACGTACTTCGCGAGCATGAGATGCGCCGTGGCGACGTTGACTTTGAGCATGGCCGCCTGTGCAAGATCTGCCTCCGGTGGCAGGCGGACGAAACTACCCGCCTTGTCACGAATCCGCTGGGCCCAGTTGGCGCGACCCAGGCTGATCACCTTGTCGCCAACCCCGAGATCGGTGACGCCCGGGCCAACGGCCGCTACCGTTCCCGCGCCCTCGATGCCGACCGCGCACGGTGTATCAGGTACTGACGCGTAGTTGCCTTCAATCATCAATATATCGGCGGGATTGATGGAGCAGGCGACGATGTCGACCAGGACCTCGCCTTTGCCGGGCGCTCCCGGATCGGGGATCTCGATGCATTCGACTACCGTTTCCGCGGGGCCGATGGCGGTGAGTCGTGCTGATCTCATATTGAACCCTTCGCTGAACTGAAACGACGGGACCGGTCTTCGATCCTTGATGCAACTGCGCGAGCCCGGCGATCCGGAGCCACGCGGGCAATCGACAGACCGAAGCATACCTGTGTCGAGCGACGCCGGCCCCCACGGGCAGCCAGCGGGCGGCTGCGACATCCGGGCAGGGGCGCAGACACCGCCGGTGACTGGTTGCGGGCGCTCGCAAGACCGCAGATGCAAATTCGCGCGGCGCGGCTCACCCTTTCCACCGGGATCGGGCGCGAACAAGGGACGTGGCCGAGCTGCGCAGGAACTGAAGAGCGTGTGTCAGCAAGAACGACGGCCCCTTTCCGGGGCCGTTCTTCTAACGCGACGCCTCGGGCAGCGGCGGCAGCGCGCGCAGGTAGGCAATCATCGCCGCGAGATCCGCGGGCGTGAGCCGGCTCGTGGTGTTGCGCACGACCTCCGCCATCGTCTCGTTGGCCGAATCGAATTCAGGCGTGACGCCGGAAACGAGAAACTCCCCGAGTTCCGCGTCGCTCCATTTCTTCAGCCGGGTCGGCGTGAGGTTCGGCAGGTCCTTGCCCGCAGGGCCCTTCCCGCCGGCGAACGGTCGATCCCGTTTCATGGCCCCGAGGAAGTTGCGCGGCGTGTGGCATTCACCGCAGTGACCGAGGGCCTCGACGAGATAGGCCCCGCGATCGACGACCGCGGTGCGACGACGGTCGCTCAGAAACGGGCCCGGGGTGAAGAAAAGCCATTTCCAGGCTGCAATGGGGTAGCGCCAGCCGAACGGGAAGCGCAGCTCGTGCGCCTGGTTGGGGCGGCTGTTCGGCGGCAGGGAGCGCAGGTACGCCCAGAGGTCCGCGAGATCGCCGTCGCGGATCAGCGTGAACGACGGATACGGGAACGCCGGGTAATAATGAGCGCCGTCGGGACGCACGCCCATGCGCATGGCGCGCACGAAATCGGCCTCGGTCCAGCGCCCGAGCCCGGCCTGCGGATGCGGCGTGAGGTTCGGCCCGTAGAACGTGCCGAACGGCGTCTTCAGCGCGCGACCGCCGGCGAAGATCGCGGCGCCGTTCCTGTCCTCCGTGTGACAGCCGACGCAGCCTCCGGCCATGGCGAGATATTGACCGCGGCCGGCGTCGCCCGCGGCCGCGGCATTTCCGCTCGCCGTGCCCGCCAGCAGCACAAGCGCGCACAAAAGCCCTGCCCACCCCGGCGGGGAATCCGCCGGGGCGCAATGGCCTGCGACTGCTACTGCGCCCTCTGCCGGAAGGTGTCGTGGCAACCGTTGCACGCCTTCAGAACATCGTTGATGGCGGCCTTGGCATTGGCCTCGTTGCCGCTCTTGGCCGCCGCGACGAACTTGTCCGTCTCGGCGAACATGGTGTCCTGCGCGGCCTTGAACTTGGCCGGCTCCGTGTAGATTTCCGGCAGCGCGCGGCTTTTCACGCCCTGCGTGCTCGGCACGAAGCCGTCCCATGCCAATCTGATCAAGACGTCGAGGTACCCGGCGTTGCGCGCGACGACGGCCGCGTCGTAGGGGGCCTTGCCTTGCGCCATCGCGACGAGCGGGAACAGGTACTTGCCCTGCAAACGCATCGCGGCGACGCGCTGGTCGACCAGAACTTCGGGCTTGACCTGGGCAAAGGCGTTGAACGCAGACCCCGCGCCGAGCGCGAGGACGAGACCTGACGTCAAAAGCTGGTTACGCATCGATGAACCCACCCATTAAGGTTGTCGTTAGCCGCCCGCGGCGCGGGCAACGGCCTGGAAAACAGCTGCGAGCCGCCGCCTATTCCCGCCAGGGAATGCGGGAGCGCGGGTGGGGATCTTAACAAATGCCGGGCAGACGAGCGACGGGACCGCCACTTCGCGACGCCAACTCGGCCGCGACAGGCGGCCTTTGCGGCTCCGCACTTACGGCGTGCCGGGATTACGCGCATCATTGCTGCATCCAGCCGGAGACGCCATGCCAAGCGTTGTCCTGATCCTCGCTGTCGCCGCGTTCACGGCCGGGGCAGCGCACGCCCGGGAAGGGCAGGTCCTGCTGCAGAGATACGACTGCTACATCTGCCATGGGGACACCGAGACGAAGACCGGCCCGGCCTTCGTCGACGTCGCGGCCAGGTATGGCGGCAACCCGCAGGGCGCTGCGGCGCTGACTGCGCTGGTGAAGAAGGGCGCGCACGGCAGCGGCCCGTGGCACATGCCCCCCATGCCGCAGGTGCCCGACGCGGACGCGCGGAAGATCGCCGAATACATCCTGGCGCTCAAGCCCTAGCCTGCGTCCCGCGCGGACGCGCCGGCCCTGCGCAGGCGCTCATCGGCGTTCAACGCGATTGCGGCATCTTTTGCCCGGTTTTCGCCGTCGGCGCTCAGCCAGGTGCCTGGTCTGCGGGCGACTACCGCATCCGCTTGCGGCTTGCGACCCCCGGGTTGATCGAACCCTGGACTGGCACGAAGGATGCAGTCGCAGTTGGCATTGGGGACCCCTGTGCATGGCTGCCATGACAGCCCCGAGCCCGACGCGAGATCTGTCGACCACAACGCCACCGAATGACGTCAACTCCTTGAGCCCACGATGACCCCAGCACGAACAGATTCACGCCCGGCGCCGACCGACCGGCCGCGTGCCCCCGGTCGCGTCGCGGGGCCATGGGCGACGACCCGTGAGTGGATACGCTCGGTGTCGAGAACGACGCCATGATCGAGTGCGTGGCCGACGCGAAGGCGATCGACTTCGACAGCCTGCGCTTTCTCGTGGTCGACGACGATCACGACCAGCGCTACCTGGTCGGTCGGACGCTGGCCGGCATGGGCAGGGCGCGCGTGCTCGAGGCGGCGTCGGGGCAGGAGGCACTGGCCATCCTCGATCGCGCCGGGCACGCGATCGATATCGTCGTGACCGATCTCCAGATGCCGCAGATGGATGGGATGGAACTCGTCCGCCGCATCGGCGAGCGCAAGCTTCCGTTATCGATGATCCTCGTCAGCGGGCTGGACGGCGTTCTTCTGGCGTCCGCAGCCGCGATGGCAAAGGCCTACGGCGTGCGCGTCATCGGCACCATCGAGAAACCGGCGACCCGGGCGAAACTCTCTTTGGTGCTCGACCACTTCCGTGTCCCGGCGGCCGAGGCCGAGGATCGAGCCGAGGCCAGCGTCGCGTTCGCGCCGACGGTAGCCGATGTCCTCAACGGAATCGCCGCGGGCCAGATCGAGCCGTTCTTCCAGGCGGTCGTCGAGCTCGGGAGCGGCAACGTGGTCGGCGCCGAGGCGCTGGCGCGGTGGCGGCATCCGTCCCGGGGCATCCTCGGGCCGGAGGTGTTCCTGCCGCCGCTGGCGCAAGCCGGCTACCTCGACGAGTTGTCGTGGATCATGCTGTCGATGTCGGCGATGGAGATGGGGCGGTGGCCCCGCGACAACCAGAGACTGACGGTGTCGGTCAACGTTTCGGCGACATCGCTGGCCGATCCGGGCTATGCGGATGCGGTGACGCAGATCGTGACCGGACACGGGCTCGAGCCGTCGGAGATGATCCTCGAGCTCACGGAAACCGAGGCCATCCTGAACGTTGCGGCTGCCCTCGAGAACCTCACGCGGCTGCGGATCAAGGGGTTCGGGCTCGCGATCGACGACTACGGCATCGGCTACTCGTCGATGCAGGCGCTTTCGAGCATGCCCTTCACCGAACTCAAGATCGACCGCTCGTTCGTTGCGGGCGCGGCGAGCGACCCGAAGTACCGCCTGATGATCGGGAACGCGATCGCGGTGGCGCGGCAGCTCCGCCTCAAGACCGTTGCGGAGGGCGTGGAAACGCGCGCGGAATACGAATTGCTGGCAGGTCTCGGGTGCGACCGGGTCCAGGGATATTTCGTCTCCAGGCCGTTGGAAGGAAGCGAGTTCCTGCGCTGGATGCTCCGGCATCGCGCCAGGTCCGAAGCGGACCCTGTCGACAGTCAGCCCGCAATCAGGCGCTTCGGCACCTGAACGGCGAAGCGATCGGCGCGGCGGCGGATGCCGGCGCGCTATCGCTGCCGGCCGGCCCCGCTGCGCGTCGCCGGATCGGCGCGATCCGCCGCGCGAACCTACTCTGTCGCGACGACACCGCTGCGTGCGAGTTCCTCGAACGCGCGCTCGGCGAGCACGCCATGCCCCGCCGCATTGGGGTGGATCGCGTCCTGCCGCAGATCCTCGTCCGACAGCACCGAGGGGAGCGCCTTTTCGATCAGCGGCACCTTCCGCTGTTTGGCGAGGTCGGCATAGAGGCTTGCCGCGGCGAGGCCGGTCACCGCGCCGAGCAGGGATGGCTGCGGTGCTGCCATCAGCGCAACGCGCGCGCCGCTGGCCCGCGCTTTTTCGATCATGGCATCGAGATTGCCGGCGATCTGCGCCGCGGGAACCCCGCGCAGGAGGTCGTTGCCACCCAGCTCGATCAACACGAGCGCGGGTCGATGCTCGTCGATGAGCGCAGGCAGGCGTTCACGTCCGCCGCTCGTCCGATCGCCGTTGATGCCGGCGGTGACGATGTGCCAGCCGGTGCGCTGGGCGAGCCGCGCAGGCCATGCTTCGTCCGGTTCGACCCCGTACCCGGCGCTGATGCTGTCGCCGACGACCAGCACCACGCTGCCGGCCGGCACTGCGGCATCGCGCGGGCTGCCACACGCCGCGGCGACCATCGCTGCGACCGCGCAAAGGTAGCGCGCAATGGTCTTCACGGTCGCGCCCGCCGGCTGCGCGGGGCCTGCTACACGCGGCGGCGGTACTCGCCGTTGCGCGTGTCGATCTCGATGCGGTCGCCGGTGGTGACGAACAGCGGAACCTGGATCTCGACGCCGTTGGCGAGCTTCGCCGGCTTCATCACCTTGCCGGACGTGTCGCCCTTCACCGCGGGCTCCGTGTACTTCACTTCGCGCACGACGGAGTTGGGCAGCTCGACCGAGATGGCCTTTCCTTCGTAGAAGGTGAGCTCGCAGGCGAGCCCGTCCTCGAGGTAGTGGATGGCGTCGCCGAGGTTGTCCGCCTCGACTTCGTGCTGGTTGTACTCGTTGTCCATGAACACGTAGAGCGGGTCGGCGAAGTACGAGTACGTCACCTCCTTGCGCTCCAGCTGGACCACGTCGAACTTCTCGTCGGCGCGGTACACCGTCTCCGTGCCCGAGTCGGACAGGAGGTTCTTGAGCTTCATCTTGACGACCGACGCGTTGCGGCCGGACTTCGTGAACTCGGCCTTCTGGACCACCATCGGGTCCTTCCCGACCATGATCACGTTGCCGGCGCGGATTTCCTGGGCGATTTTCATCACGGCACCTGTCTTGCAGTAAGAGGTTGATTCGGAAAACTTTTAATTATACCTGAAGCGCGGCCGCCTTGACCAGCCCGGTGGCAAGGTCCGGCAGTGCGGCCAGCTTCGCCGCCCACGCGTCCCCATGGGCCTCCAGAGGGGAGCGGGCGATTGCGAAATCCCGCCAGGCAACGTCGACCGGCCCGGCGCCGGGCGCCCCGTTCCAGGCGCGCCAGAACCGCCGCAGCCTTGCCGCCGGTTCCTGGGCGAGATCGGCGACATGACGGTCGACGAACGCGTCGAGCTTGCGCCAATGCGCCCCGTCGGCCTGCGGGTAGATGTGCCACGCGAACGGACGCGCCGCCCATTGCGCGCGGACGAACGAATCCTCGCCGCGGACCAGGTTGACGGTCGACAGCCAGAGCAGGCGATCGTAGTCGTCCTGCGCGAGGAAAGGAATTGCGTGCAACGACAGGCGGCCGCGCCGGAACGGATGCCCGGGGTGGGGGACGTTGCCGCCGGTCCAGGCGTCGAGGCCGCCCGCCGCCACGCCTTCGGGCACGAGGCAGGCCACCGGCGCCTCACCATCGGCCCAGGCGTCGAGAAGAGCGGGCAAGCGGGGATTCGGGTAGCAGAACAGCGACACGCGGATTTCGTCCGGCGCTGGCACAGGGACGCCGAGTGACGACCACAGCGCCTGCTGTGCGGCGTGGTCGCGCCGGAACGCATCGCGGGCCGCGAAGAGGCCGCGCTCGCGGATGAGCCCGCCGGTCCCGGCCGTGAAGCCGGGGAACCAGAAGCGACGCGGCAGCGGCAGCCGCGGATGCGGCGACGGAAGTCCGTGCGAGCCCTCGACCCAGGACTCCGCACTCAGGTATTCGAGGATGAACCATGCCGGCGCGGGGGCGGCATTTGCCATCGCCGCGACGTAGCGGTCCGGAAGCCCGCAGCCGAACGCCTCGACGACGACGTCGGCGGGAGAGGTTTCCACGAAGGGTTCCGTCCAGCGCCGCACGGTGACACCCGCCGCCTGCTGGAGATCGCGCGCCGGATCGATGCCGGGCGCGATCCGCGCGAGAGCGCAGAGGTCGTCCTGCCACAGCGTCACGTCCCGCGCGTGCTCGGCGACGAGTTGGCGCGCGAGGCGCCAGCAGACGCCGGCGTCGCCGTAGTTGTCGACGATCCGGCCGAAGATGTCCCAGCGGCGGGGTGCGGACATGAGTGGTTGTCGGTGCGCTGCGTCTGCCATTATCGCGCGCCGGTGCCTGCGGCGACGGGCATAATGACAGCCCATGAGCGCCGCAATCCCGGAACGCGCAATGACGATCGACGTCATTTCCGACGTCGTGTGCCCGTGGTGCTTCATCGGGCGCCGCAGGCTGGGCGAGGCGCTTGCGCTGCTCGCGGCCCGCGAGCCGCAGGTGCGCCCGGTCGTGAGCTGGCACCCGTTCCAGCTGAATCCGGACCTCCCGCGCGAAGGCATCGCCCGCAGTTCCTACGTCGAGACGAAGTTCGGCGGTCGCGAGCGCGCCGACGAGGTCTACGCGCGCGTCCGCAATGCGGGGGAGTCGGCCGGCATCGATTTCGCGTTCGACCGGATCGAGCGCCAGCCCAATACGCTCGACGCGCATCGGCTGATCTCGTGGGCACAGGCGCGCGGCGATGCCGAAGAACTGGTCGAGCGGCTGTTCCGGGCGTTTTTCCTCGAGGGGCGCCTGATCGGCGAGCGCGGCGTGCTGGCGGCCATTGCGGGCGAAGCAGGGCTCCCGGCGGACACGGCGCGCGCCTATCTCGATTCGGGCGAAGGCGCCGACACGGTCGC
Organism: uncultured beta proteobacterium; assembly: GCA_963700415.1. Taxonomy (GTDB): domain Bacteria; phylum Pseudomonadota; class Gammaproteobacteria; order Burkholderiales; family Casimicrobiaceae; genus CAIWHR01. The sequence goes on along the minus strand of CAVOXS010000007.1, from coordinate 98,648 downwards.
AGCGATGGACCGGCGGGTCCGGGAACTGGGCGTGACCGGCGTGCCGTTCTTCATTTTCGGCGGCCGGGTGGCCGTCTCGGGCGCGCAGGAGGCGCCGGGGCTGGTCGCGGCGATGGAACAGGCGCTCGAAGCCCACGGCATTTGACACCTGTCAACGCCGGGGGCGCGGGGGCCGGCGATGATGGCGCATCTGCCCCGATGTGGAGGACGTGATGCGCGCCGTGCGCCGGATGGCGTACCTGTCGATCGCGACGTCGCTGGCGACGATCGTCCTGAAATTCGGCGCCTATTTCCTGACCGGGTCAGTGAGTCTCTGGTCGGACGCGCTGGAGTCGCTCGTCAACCTCGCGGCGGGCCTCGTCGCGCTGGGCGCGTTGATGGTTGTCGAACAGCCGGCCGACGATCGCCATGCCTACGGCCACGACAAGGCCGAGTACTTCTCCAGCGGCGTCGAAGGCGCGCTGATCCTCGTGGCGGCCGTGTCGATCATCTGGTCGGCGGTCCATCGCCTGATCGATCCGGAACCGCTCGCGCGACTCGGGTCCGGCCTCGTCGTCGCGTTCCTGGCCGGCGCGGCGAACTTCGTCACCGCGCGCATCATGCTGAAGGTCGCGCGGCAGCACGACAGCATCACGATCGAGGCCGATGCGAAGCACCTGCTGACCGACGTCTGGACTTCGGTCGGGATCATCGGTGGGCTGCTCGTCGTGATGGCGATGCCGCAATGGGCGATCCTCGACCCGCTGATGGCGATCGCGGTCGGCATTCACATCGTCGTGATCGGCGTCGGCCTGCTCCGGCGCTCCGCCGATGGGCTGATGGATGCCGCCTTGCCGCCGGAGGAGGTGATGCGCGCCGAGGCGCTGATCCGCGCGGAACTCCCGGAAGACGCGAGCTTTCACGCGCTGCGCACGCGCAAGGCGGGCGCGCGGCGCTTCCTCGAATTCCACCTGCTCGTGCCCGGCACGATGAGCGTGCACGATTCGCACTCGCTTTGCGATCGCATCGAGGCATCGATCATCGCGCACCTCGCGAAGTCGCACGTGACCATCCACGTCGAGCCGAACGAGACCCAGGCACCGCATCCCTAGGCGCGTTGCGAAACGGCGCCGGCAAGTTGCCGTGCCGCGTCGTGCTCCGGTCCCGTGGCTTTTCTTCCCCGGTCAAGCCGCCGGCGGGGCCCGAGCCCGCCCGGCCTGCGGGTTCGATCGGCGCCCTGCGCGACCCAGCCCTCAATGGGCCGGGTCGGGTGATCGAATCACCTGGCCGGAAGGAGCCCCGAACATGGCACGGCTGGTTCAGCCGAGGTTCTGTGCGGCAAAGTCCCAGTTCAACAACCGGTCGATCACCGCGTCCACATACGCCGCGCGCTTGTTCTGGTGGTCGAGATAGTAGGCATGTTCCCAGACGTCGATCGTCAGCAACGGCTTCTGGCCCTTGGTGAACGGCACCTCCGCGTTGGGCGTCTTGACGATCTTGAGGGCGCCGCCGTCCAGCACCAGCCAGCCCCAGCCCGAGCCGAACTGCGACACCGTCGTCGCACCCAGCTCCTTCCTGAAGTTGTCGTAGCTGCCGAACGCCGCGTCGATCATCTGCGCGAGCCTGCCCGACGGCTTGCCGCCGCCGTTGCCCTTCAGGCTGTTCCAGTAGAAGGTGTGATTCCAGATCTGTGCGGCGTTGTTGAACAATCCCGCCTTGTCCGCCTTGCCCGCCGTTTCGTTGATGATCTTCTCGAGCGGCGCGTTCTCGTAGTCGGTGCCCTTCACCAGATTGTTGAGGTTGTCGACGTAGGTCTTGTGATGCTTGCCGTAATGGAAGGAAATCGTGTTCGCCGAGATCACCGGCTCGAGTGCGTTGTCGGCGTAGGGCAGAGGGGGAAGCGTGAACATGTGGGAGTCTCCTCGCGAAAGGTAATTGCGACCGGGTGGACTGCATGGAGATTGTACCCGCAGGCGGCACCCGCGAAATCAGGTCGACGCTGGTGTGCCCCGCACGGCTGCCCTCAGCGGGGCCGCCACCATGAGTACGGCAATATGCTGCAATATATCGGGCGCGAAGGAACTTGACGGCCAGTTTTTCCGTGACATTCGACCGCTCTCGTCGCCAGCCGCGGCCGGAAGTGGCGCAGCGGGCGCGATTCCAGGATCGGCCGTGACTGCCGAAGGATGGCCGGTTGAACCCTGCGAGCCTTGTGCAATCCGGCATACACTGCAGGCCAGGATGAGGATGGCCGGGCAGGCGGGATTGTCGACCATTGGCGAAAGAGGAGTGTTATGACAGGCGACAACGAATTGGCGCGGCCGTTGCGGCCACAGTTGTTCCGTTACCGCAAGCCCGCCACCGAGCGTCAGGGCACCAAGGAGGTGGTGGTGCTGTGCCAGTCACCGACCATGCGCGGGTCGGTGCATGTCATTCGCCGGGGTGGTGGCGAGCACCTGCACTCGCACCGGTCGGTCGATGGCTTCTGGATGGTGCTGTCCGGGAAGGTCGCTTTTTACGGCGAAGGCAATGTGCTCTACGGAGAGCTGGGCCCCTGCGAGGGGATCATGATGCCGCGCAATAACCGCTACTGGTTCGAAAGCGTCGGTGAGGGCGACGCAGAAATCATCCAGGTGTTGCATTTTGATCGCGACAAGGGTTTTGAGCGCGAGGATCACGAGAAGCCGAAGTTCGCTCGGGAGGAGATCAAGGTGTCCTTCGGCGACGTCTGGTTTCCCGGAAATCCTTCGGGAAATCCCGACAGGTGAGAGTGGAAACCGCGTCCAGGCGCCAGAGCCGCCCGGCGAGGTGTGTCACCCGATTGCGGCCGGGTTGTCCGCAGCTGCTGGTTCCTTGCCGGGGAATGCGCCCTGCCGATCGCGCCACGCAGCGCGGCGCCGGAACGTCAACGTGACCGGACGGCGGGCGGCACGCTGCCGTGACGATCCAGGACCTCCGCCATCGCGGCGATCGTACCCGCTTCCAGCAGGGTGCGCATGGGGACGTCGACATCGAAGCGCGCGGCCACGCGGGCGGCGATCATCGACGCCTGCAGGGAGTTGCCGCCCAGGCTCAGGAACGTGTCGGTGACTCCCACCTGGTCGAGGTCGAGCACCTCGGCCCACATCTTCGCCAGCTCGGCCTCGAGCGCGGACCTCGGCGCGGTCATCGTCGCGTCCGCGTCGCGGCGACTGCGCGCCGGCAACGGCAGGGCAAGGCGATCCGCCTTGCCGTTCGGCGTCTGCGGAATCGCTTCCATGGCGACGAAGATCTCGGGGATCATGTAATCCGGAAGCTTCCGCGCGAGCGCCTCGCGCAGCGCGCCCGCGGTGACAGCAGGCTCGCCCGAGGCGACGAAATAGGCAACCAGCCGCTGCTCGCCGGGATCGAACTCGCGCCCGGCGACGACCGCATCGCCGACGCCCGCGATCGCGCGCAGGGCGCTCTCGATTTCCGTGACGTCGACGCGATAGCCGCGGATCTTGACCTGAAAATCCTGGCGGCCGGCATGAAACAGCCGTCCGTCCTGGCCTCGCCGACCGAGGTCCCCGGTGAGGTAGATGCGGGCCCCGCCACCCGCCGGGTCCGGCAGGAATGCGGCCCCGGTGCGCTCCGGGTCGCGCCAGTATCCGGGCGAAATGTAGCGGCTGCGCACGGCGATCTCGCCCATTTCGCCGTCGGCCACCTCGCGCCGCGAAGCGTCGAGCAGCAGGACGTCCTTGTCGGGCAGCGGGTAGCCGATCGGCAGCTTGCCGTCGCCCTCCGCGGTGCCGTGCGGGACGAACGCCCAGCAAACCGTCAGGCACTCGCTCGGTCCGAACGCGTGCGACAGCACGCAGTGCGGCGAGAAGTGCCGGTTGAAATGGCGGAGGTCGGCGCGGAGCATCGACTCTCCGCCGAGGGACAGCACGCGCACCGCGGGAAAGGTCCGGCGCGCGTCGAGCGTCGCCATGAACCCGCGGAAGAAGGTCGGCACGCCGCGCACGATGGTGATCTCGTTGTCCGCCATCCATGCCGCGAGCGCGCCGAAGCCCTTTGCCTTGACGTCGAAAGGGAACACGGCCGCGCCATTGAGAAGCGAACCGTAGATCGTGCGCACCGAGTTGGCGAAGCTGAGCGACGTGGCGAGCAGCCAGCGGTCGCGCGGGTTGACGCCCCAGCCGTTGGTCAGGTTGCGTGCATCGACGAGGACACCGGCATGGGTGTGCAGCACCCCCTTGGGACGGCCCGTCGACCCGGACGTGTACAGAATCATCGCCAGGCTGTCCGGGCCGGCCGTGTCGGCGGGATCCGTTCCGGGCAGTTGCGGATCGACGTCGCCGAAATCGATCAACTCGATCGCGCTTCCACACAGCCGCGTTGCGTCGTCACGGTGGCGGGCATCCGTCAGCATGAGCCGGGCGCCCGAGTCGGCAAGCATGTAACGCAGGCGATCCGCCGGGTAGCCGGGATCGAGGACGACGTAGAACTTCCCCGCCTTGAGCACGCCGAGGATGGCAGCCAGCGCTTCGCCGCCGTGCGCGAACATGAGCGCAACCGGCTCGGCCGCAGGACCGCGCCGCGCCAGAATCGTGTGCGCCAGGCGATTCGCCGTCTCGTTGAGCGACGCATAGCTGTACTGCACGCCGTCCGCCTTGACGGCGAGACGGTCGCCATGCGCCCGCACCTGCTGCGCGAAACGCCGCGCGATCGATTGCGCGACCTCGTCAGCCCCGAAGGGACGAAAGCCGCTGTCGGGTGGAACCGGAATCCGCTCCAGCAGTCGCATGTTCGTCATCGCCGTTGTCGACAGCCGGTTGCTCGACCGGCTTCTTCGACGGCAAGATTACCATTCGGCAGCGTCGCCTTGGCACGTGGCTTGATCATCCCATGGAGGTCGGCATCGGCCCCGGTCAGGGCGGTCCGCTGGGCCGCAGCAGCACCCCGACGGGAAAGCTGCGCAGCGCGTCGCCGACGCGGATGACGGGCGCGTCCGGCGCGCCCTGGACGACGACGGGCTCGTCGGTCAATGCCTGCTGCCACGTGCCGCCCGCCGCGACCGGCTTAAGGTCGACGCTGGTGTCGCCCCACGCCTCCGCCCCGAGCGGAAGCGCCTTGCTCGCGGACGCCAAGGCCACGAACAGGCGCGGTGCGAGAATCACCGCGACGCGACCTTCGGTGCGCCGCGCGAAGGCGCAAAGGTGCGCGGCGCGCGCGCCGCTGACGTCGAGCGGAATGTACTCGCCGTCCCGGAACAGCGCTTCGTCGTCGCGGCGCAGCGCCAGCGTCTTCCAGGTCAGGAAGAGCTTGGCGCGGCCGTCCGGCAGCGTGTCGAGCAGCGCCCGCGCCTCGGCGGCGCCGGCCGCGCCTTTGCGGGAGAAGCGCTGCTCGATGTCGACCAGAGCGCGGGAGCGCATCCGATAGTCGACCGGACGCCGGTTGTCCGGATCGACCAGGCTCAGGTCCCAGAGCTCGTTGCCCTGATAGAAATCAGGCACGCCCGGACAGGTGAGCTTGAGCAGTACCTGCGACAGGCTGTTGTACATCCCGAACCAAGCCACCGCGCGCTGGAACGGCAGGAAATCGGAGAGGAAAGGATTGTCAGCCGATGGGTCCAGCAGCGCCGTGACGAAGGCCGTCGTGGCCTCCTCGTAGGCGGCGTTGGGGTTGATCCAGCTGGTGTGGACCTTGGCCTCGCGGGTGACTTTCTGCATGTAGGCCACGACGCGCTCGCCGAACTCGCGGCGCGTCTCTTCGCTCACCGGCTCCTGCGGCCAGGCGCCGATCAGCGTCTGGTAGAGCAGGTACTCGTCGCTGGCACTGGGCGCCAGGACACCTTCCACCTCGCGCTTGTGCGCCCGCGCGATGCGCGCCCAGCGGTGCGCGTGCGCCCGCCATTCGGACGGCAGCTCGGTGAGAACGTTGATGCGGGCGCGCACGTCCTCGCTGCGCTTGCTGTCGTGCGTGGAGGTGGCGAGCATCGCGTGCGGCCAGCGCCGCGCCCGCGCGGTGATGGCGTCGTGGAAGGCGCGCACCGGGACGCCGAAGCGGCGCGGATCGCCGCCTACCTCGCAGAGCGAAACCATGGGCGAGTACCGGTACAGCGCGGTGTCCTCCATGCCCTTGGCCATCACCGGAGAGCACAGCTGCTGGAAGCGCATCACGAAGCGCAGCAGCGCCTCCCGGTCCGCCGCCGGCTCGCTCGAACCCTGCTCGAGCAGCAGCACCTGGCGGAGGAAGTCGAAGATGCCGACTTCCTGCGCCCGCGCACCCCGGCGCGCGCGCGCGACCGCCCACTCGATCTGCGCGCGATCGGTGGCGCCGGGGCCGTCCCCGGCCACATAGGTCCGATAGACGGGAAACCAGGCGATGACCTCGGCCAACGCGTCGCGCAGGCGGTTGAGCGTGAAATCGCGCGTGTGCCGGTCGCCTTCGGAAATCCGGTTGAGCTGGTTGGCGAGCACCGTCAGCTCGCTCGCCAGCGCGTAGCGCAGGACCAGGTGCTTGCAGCGATAGACGATATCGTCGAAATCCTGCCGCCCGCCGACGAACGCGGCATGGAAGCGGAGCATGTTGCGCGCGGCGCCGCCGTCGAGCAGAAGACCGTTGGCGAGGTTCATGAAATCGTAGCCGGTGGTGCCGTGCACCGGCCAATCGCCGGGGAGCTCCTCGTCGACGGCGAGGATCTTCTCGATGACCATGTAGACGGCCGGTTCCGCGGTCGCGCCGGAGTTTCCGGCCGCCGCTGCCGCAACGCTTCCGGCGCGGGCCGCGCGCTGCTGCAGGCGGATGAAATAGGCAGCGGGATCGCGCAGCCCGTCGGGATGGTCGATGCGCAGCGCCTGCGCCTGGCTGGAATGGAGCAGCCCCAGCACGAGCGGGTGCGTCGCTTCGAAGACGGTCGGGTCCTCGACGCGGACCGCGGCGAGATCGTTGATGTCGAAGAACCGCCGGTAGTTGATTTCGTCCGCGGCGGCGCGCCAGTCGGCGAGTCGGTAGGGCTGCGCCTCGAGCAGCTCGTGCAGCGCGTCGAACGACCGGGGATCGCCGGCGGTGCCGTTGTGCTCGCGCACGACATCGGCAATGAGCTCGCCTACGATCGGCACCTCGGCGCACAGCCGCGCGAGACGGCCCTTGCACAGCTCCCGGTCCCGGTGGCGCTGGAGAATCTTGCCGGCGGCACGCACGGTGCGCGGCGGGAGATTCCCGAACGCGGTGATCAGGTCCTGCAGCTCCGCGCAGGCGCGACTCTCGCGGCCGAGCTGGCGCTCGATCGCGTCGCGGCAGCGCGACAGCAAGTGCCGGTACTCGCGCGGCGCGATGGGAAGCCGGTGCCCGAAATAGTGAAGGTTGAACGCTCCGGCCGCGGCGTCGAAGCGAAGGACGAGATCTCCACGCTCGAGCACCGCCCCGTACGACCCGCCGAGCAGTGGCAGCAGGAGCTTGCCGCGCAGCTCGCGCTTGGCCGGCGCCCAGTCGATGTCGAAGTAGGGCGCGTAGACGGATGCCGGGCCGTTTTCGAGCACGTCGAGCCACCATGCGTTGTCCGCCCCCATGACGCCCATATGGTTGGGCACGACATCGATGACGAGTCCGATGCCGCGCGCGCGCAGCGCGGCGCTGAGGCGCCCGAAATCCTCCTCGGTGCCGAGCTCCGGGTTGAAGGCGTTGTGGTCGACGACGTCGTAGCCGTGGGTGCTGTGCGGGCGCGCCTTCAGGAACGGCGAGCAGTAGCAGTGGCTGATGCCCAGTCGCGCGAGGTAGGGAACGATTTCCGTGGCGGCGCGAAAGCCGAATCCCGCGTGAAGCTGCAGCCGGTAGGTCGCGCGCGGGATCGTCAGCGTCTGGCGTGCCGCCCGCTCCCGGCCCGGCATGGGCCCGCCGCGCTCCCTTGCGATCGCGTCGGTGAGGTCGACGAAATCCGCGTTCGCGGGCCATCGTTCGACCGGCAGCGTGAGCTTGCGCTGCCAGTTCGGATGCCGGATGGAGCCGGGTCCGGGGAGGTTCACCTGATCGGTTTGGCGCAGCACGTCCTCGAGTTGAACGAGCACGACGCGGGCCGGCGAGCGCGCGAGGTACACGTGGATCGCGCGCACCAGCTCCGGCGTGGCCGCCGGCGCGGTCGCGGGGTCCGAAGTCATACCGTCCGGGAGCAGCCCCTCGCGCTCCAGCGCGCGCAGCAGGCGGGCGCGGTCCTCGGCGCGCCGCGCGATGTCGGCATCGCGGGCGGCCGGGTCCGGATACAGGTCGAGCTGCTCGCGCAGCGCGCAATCGCGTCCTTCCCAGTAACCGGCCAGCGTGGGCAGGTCGTGCGAGGCGAACGCAGCGAGAGCTTCCGGCGGATACGCCGCCGGCGGCTTGAACTCGCCGCCCTGATCCTGCTCGAATATCAGCAGCCGGTAGGACAGGATCCCCATCCGGCGCATCGACGCGCGCACTTCGTCCGGCACGGTGCCGAGATCCTCGCCGATCACCGCACAGCGGTTGCGCACGCTTTCCAGGGCGAGAATGCCGAGCAGTGCCTCGTGCGGATACTCGACGTAGGCCCCCTGCGCCGGCGTGGCGCCGCGGGGAATCCAGAACAGCCGCCACAACACCATGACGTGGTCGATGCGCAGCGCGCCCGTGCCGCGCATGTTGTGGCGCAGGACCTCGATCCACGGGTCGTACGCGGCCTCGGCAAGGCGCGTGGGCAATTGCGGCGCGAGCCCCCAGTCCTGACCCTGCGGATTGAATTCGTCGGGCGGCGCGCCGATGGCGGCCGTCGACGCGTAGAGCGACTGGCGGCCCCAGGCATCGCCGCCCGCGGCCTCCACCGACACCGCGAGGTCCCGGTAGATGCCAACGCCAAGTCCCAGCTCGGTCGACCGGGCCTGCACCGCGTCGAGTTGCAGTTCGCACTGCCACTGCAGGTACGAGAAGAAATCGACCCGCGCGCGATGCGCGCGCAGGAAGCTCCGGACTTCGCGCGACTCGGGATTCCGGTACGGCGCCGGCCATTCCCGCCAGTCCCCGCCGTTCGCTCCGCGGGCGACGAAATGCTCGTGCAGCGCCTCGAACAGCGCGAAGCGCCGCAATGGCTCTCCCTGCGTTTCGACGTACGCGCGGAACTCGCGCCCCCGCGCGGTCCTTTTGCGCAGATGGCGCTCGTCGAAGTGAGCGAACAGTGTCGCGAGGACTTCGCGCTTGGCGGCGGCCACGCCGGCGTAATCGACCAGCTCGGCGGCGCGCAGGGAAGACAGCTGCATCTGGAACGGCGGTGCCCGCACCTGCTCGCGCGCCGTCTCGCAATCCGCGTAGTCGGCCATGCTCTCGACGTCGAGAAAGAGCGGGTTGAGGAACAGCCGGCTTGACGCGCTGTAAGGGCTCGCGCGCTCCGGCTCGGCGAAGAAGAGCGCGTGCAGCGGGCTGACGCCGACGATGTCCGCGCCGCGCGCGGCCCATTGCTCGACGACCTGCCGCAGGTCGGTGAAATCGCCGATGCCCCAATTGCGCTCGGAGCGCAGCGCGTAGAGCTGAACGGCCGGCCCCCACACGCGGCCGTCGGTTGCGCCCGGCGCCGTTGCGTAACAGGCGTCGGGAACGACGATCACGCGCATGCGCGCGAGGACGCTGAATCGCGTCTGCAGCTCGACGCGGTGATAGCCGATGGGCAGGACGGCGGCGAGCGCCAGCTCGCAGTCGAAATGACCGGCAACGTCGACGGTGCCGCTCCCCGGACCGGCACTGTCCGCCGGGCGGAACGTCTGCCGGTGCTTGCGCCCGCTTTCCTCGATGATCCGGCACCGCAGCGTGTCGCCGATTCTCGCCGCCGGCAAATTCACGGCGATGCGTACGGGCTGCGCGCGCTCGCGGACGACGACGACGGGCGGCAGCACATCGCTCGCCGCAACGCCGCCGCTCGCGTCCGAAGCCGCGCCCGGTTCGGGATCGGCGCCCATCGCCGCGACCAGCGCGCGCAGCGTGTCGTCGCTGGCGGTGCGCCTGACGCCGCGGATGTCGTCGTAGGCGAGCGCTACCCCGAGGCGGCGCGCGATGGTCGCGAGGGAAGCGGAGTCAATCGGCGGCAACTTCGAGGCTCCAGATGACGGACCATGGGGGAAGGGAAGCGGAATGCGGGTCCGCACCGGGCGACGCGTAGATCACGCTCCCGGTCCGCGGCGCGCCCACGACGAGCGGGTCCGGGCCGAGATTCGCGTGCAGGCGATAGGCCGGTGCGCCGGCGCGCTCCCAGCGGACGACGACGCCGGCCGCCCCGATCGGCGCGAACGAGCCGGCGGCGGTTCGTTCGCTGAAGAGCGGCACGACCTGTTCCTGGCGCAGTCGCAACAGCCGACGATACAGCTGCAGCCACGCTGCGTGGTCCGTGACCGCGAGCTCCGACCAGTCGAGCTTCGCGGCGCGGAACGTGCTCTCGGCACAGGGATCCGGGATCGAGGCCCGCGCCGCCGGGTCGCGGAAGCGCTCGAAGCGCGCAAATTCGCGCCTGCGTCCCTCGGTCACCGCGGCGGCCAGTTCGCCGGTGAAATCGCAGAAGAACGGAAACGGCGTTCGCGTCCCCCATTCCTCGCCCATGAACATGAGCGGCGGCTGCGGCGCGAGCAGGAGGATCGCCACGGCCGCGCGCAGCGCCTCGGGCGTGGCAAGCGAGGTGAGCCGGTCGCCGAAGGCGCGGTTGCCGATCTGATCGTGATTCTGCAGGAACGGCACGAAACAGCGCGGCGGCAGGTGCAGCGAGGGCTCGCCGCGCCGCGCGCCGCCGGCGCAGGGCGAAGGCTCGCCCTGGTAGGCGAAGCCTTCGGCAAGGCAACGGCCGAGCCGGGAAACCGGAGCCTCGGCGAAGTCCGCGTAGTAGCCGTCGGACTCGCCGGTGAGGATCACGTGCAGCACATGGTGCGCGTCGTCGTTCCACTGCGCATCGTAGAGCTCGACGCCGCGACCGAGGCGGCGCGCGGCGTTGTCGTGGTTTTCCAGGACGAGGTGCACCTGGCGCGATTGCCCGGGACCCGCGTGCACCGCCGTCGCGATCTCCTCCAGGATGTCCGGGCTCGAACGGTCGAAGATCGCGTGCACGGCGTCGAGCCGCAGGCCGTCGAGGTGGAATTCCTCGAGCCAGTAGAGCGCGTTGTGCACGAAAAAATCGCGCACCGGCCGGATGTCGCCGCCGCGGAAATCGATGGCGTCGCCCCATGGCGTGGGCTGATCCCGCGTGAAGAAGCCCGGCGCGTAGGCGGACAGATAGTTGCCCTGCGGGCCGAAGTGGTTGTAGACGACGTCGACGAACACCATGATGCCGTGCGCGTGCGCGCTTTGCACGAGGCGTTTCAGGTCGTCGGGTGTGCCGTAGGCCGCGTCGGGGGCGAACGGAAGCACGCCGTCGTACCCCCAGTTGCGGCGTCCGGGGAAGTCGGCGAGCGGCATCAGCTCGATCGCCGTCACGCCGAGGTCGGCCAGGTGGGGCAGGCGCGACCGGACGCCGTCGAAGCTGCCCTCGGGCGTGAAGGTCCCGACATGCAGCTCGTAGATCACGGCCTCGTCCCACCGCCTCCCGCGCCAGTCGTCGTCCTGCCAATCGAAAGCTTCCGGATCGACGACCATGCTCGGCGCGTCGACGTCCTCGGGGTTGCAGCGCGATGCCGGATCGGGGACCACGATGCCGCCGTCGATGCGGAACGCGTAGCGGGTTCCCGCGCCCGCGCCGGAGGCAATCGATTCGTACCAGCCGTCGGCCTGCGGCGTCATTGGCAGGTCCGACCGTGCCGTGTCGGTGGCGAGTTCGAGCTCCACCCGCCGCGCCGACGGCGCCCACAGGCGAAAACGGGTCGTGCCGTCGGTGCGCACCTCGGCGCCGAAGGGCATCGCATGGCGGCGTTTCATGGCGCGAACCTCCCGTAGTTGGACCCGGCCGGCAACCGGCGGCGCGTTTCCACCCGGCTTCGCCTTTCGCGAGTCTGCTGCAGGTTGCTCATCGCGCGGGGCTGGGGCAGCGAAGCACCGCGAGCGAGCGAGCGTTGAGGTGGTAGCGCGCCTGCGCGTCGAGCTGCGTGGCGGCGGGGAACGATTCCGGCGAATACGTATCGAGCACCACGATCCAGTGTGTCTCGCCGTCGGGCGCCGGCAGGACGAAAGGTATCGGGTCGTGGTGCGCGTTGACGAGCAGCAGGAAATTGTCGTCGCGCAACGATCGTCCGCGTTCGTCGGTCTCGGTGATGCTGCTGCCCGAAAGGTATACGCCGAGGCAGCGGGCATGCGCGTGCGACCACTCGTCGTCGGTCATCTCGCGCCCTTCCGGCGACAACCACTGCAGGTCCTTCGCCGCGCTGCCGCGGATCGGCCGGCCCTGGAAGAACCGGCGCCGGCAGAAAACCGGGTGCGCCTTGAGCAGCCCGACGACGCCGGCGACGAAGTCGACGAGCTGCCGGTCCTCGTCGTCGAGGTTCCAGTCGACCCATGAGATCTCGTTGTCCTGGCAGTAGGCGTTGTTGTTGCCGCGCTGGCTGCGGCCCATCTCGTCGCCGGCGAGCAGCATCGGAACGCCCTGTGACAGGAGCAGGGTCGCGAGCAGATTGCGCTTCTGGCGCTCGCGCAGCGCCCGGATCTCCGTGTCTCCGGTCTCGCCCTCCGCCCCGCAGTTCCACGAAAGGTTCGTCGAATGCCCGTCCTGGCCGTTCTCGAGGTTGGCCTCGTTGTGCCGTTCGTTGTAGCTCACGAGGTCGTGCAGCGTGAAGCCGTCGTGCGCGGTGATGAAATTGATGCTCGCATGCGGCCGGCGTCCGGTGCGCTCGTACAGGTCGCTCGACCCGGTGAGGCGCTGCGCGAATTCGCCGATCAAGCCGCCGTCGCCTTTCCAGAACGCTCGCATCGTGTCGCGGTAGCGGTCGTTCCACTCCGTCCAGCCCGAGGGGAAGTTGCCGACCTGGTACCCGCCTTCGCCCAGGTCCCACGGCTCGGCGATGAGCTTGACGTCGGAGAGCACGGGATCCTGGCGCAGGATGTCGAAGAACGCCCCCAGGCGGTCGACCGCGTGCAGCTCGCGCGCGAGCGCCGAGGCCAGGTCGAAGCGGAAGCCGTCGACGTGCATCTCCAGCACCCAGTAGCGCAGACTGTCCATGATGAGCTGCAGCACGCGCGGGTGGCGCATGTTGAGCGTGTTGCCGCAGCCGGTGAAGTCCTCGTAATAGCGGGCGTTGTCCGGCACCAGCCGGTAGTAGGAGGCGTTGTCCACGCCGCGCAGCGACAGCGTCGGGCCGAGGTGGTTGCCTTCGCCCGTGTGGTTGTAGACGACGTCGAGGATCACCTCGATCCCGGCGGAGTGCAGCGTCTTCACCATCGTCTTGAATTCGCTGACGCGACCGGTGGCCGAGTACGCGGGATCGGGGGCGAAAAAGCCGACCGAGTTGTAGCCCCAGTAGTTGGCGAGCTTCCTTTCGACCAGGTGGCGGTCGTCGAGGAAATGATGCACCGGCATCAGTTCGACGGTCGTCACGCCGAGCCGGCGCAGGTGCTCGACGACGGGCGCGGTCGCGAGACCGGCGAAGGTGCCGCGCATCGCCGGATGGACGCCCGGATGCTGCATCGTGAAGCCGCGGACGTGCAGCTCGTAGATGATGGTCTCGTGCCAGGGCACGCGCGGCGGCCGGTCGTCGCCCCAGGAGAACGCCGGGTCGATGACGCGGCACTTCGGCATGCCCGGCGCGTTGTCGCGCCGGTCGAACGAGAGGTCCTCGCGCTTCGAGCCGATCCGGTAGCCGAAGTGCGCATCGCTCCACTTGACCCGGCCCGCGATCGATTTCGCGTAGGGCTCGATCAGCAGCTTGTTCGGGTTGAAGCGGTGTCCGCGCTCGGGGTCGTACGGGCCGTGGACGCGGAAGCCGTACAGAAGCCCGGGGCGTGCTTCGGGCAGGTAGCAATGCCAGACGAGGTCGGTCTGCTCGGGCAACGTGATGCGTTGCAGCTCGCGCCGTCCGCTCGGGTCGAAAATGCACAGTTCGACGCGCTCGGCGTGCTCGGAGAACAGCGCGAAGTTGACCCCTTCGCCGTCCCAGGTCGCGCCGCGCGGATTCGGACGTCCGGGCCAGACCGCGGTGATCGGCAGCGTCATCGTCGCCCGCCCGGTTCACCGTCCGGCGCCGCGCGCGCTGGCAGGATTGCTCGCCCCGCAGTCCGAGGCCCCACTTCGGTCCGCGCCCCGACCGGAAGTTGCGGGCGCGCAATGGCGCCCGCGTCCCGTAGCGTCCCTTCGTTCCATCTGCGTCCCATGGATACGCACCTCCGTTTTTTCGTCGCTTGCCGGTCCGCAGCAACCGCCCAAGGATAACAGCAGACCCGCGGGAGTTGCCATGTGCGCCCTCGATTTCCGATGCCTTCGGCAGCTCGATCGCCCGGCGCGTCCCTTTGACGCGCGTCCCCGCCTTGCGGTAGAACGGAGGCGTGAACACGAGCCGTCGGGAGGGATGACCGCATGCCGCGCGAACCGGGCCACTGGCTGAAGCGCATCGACCGCACGATCTGGGGGCCGCGGCACGCGCTGCTGCCGCTCTGGAAGGCGCGCGCGCTGGGTGCGGTTCGCCTCGTCATCGCGCTCGTCCGTGACCTCGTCGCCGGGAACCTCACGCTGCGGACCATGAGCCTCGTCTACACGACACTGCTGTCGATGGTGCCGCTGCTGGCGCTCTCCTTCTCGGTGTTGAAGGCCTTCGGTGTCCACAACCAGATCGAGCCGATCCTGCAGAACCTGCTCGCGCCGCTCGGCGAGCAGGGCCACGAAATCACCAGCCGGATGGTCGGCTTCATCGCGCAGATGAACGTCGGCGTGCTCGGCTCGGTGGGCCTCGCGTTGCTGCTGTACACCGCGGTGTCGCTGATGCAGAAGATCGAGGAGTCGTTCAACGCGATCTGGCACATCACGCACCTGCGCAGTCTCGGCGAGCGCGTCAGCCGGTACTTGAGCGTCCTGCTCGTCGGCCCGATCCTCGTGTTCAGCGCGCTCGGCATCACCGCCGTGGCGCTCAACTCCGAGATCGCCCGCTACATCCTGGCGTTCGAACCCTTGAGCGTTGTTGCCGTGGTCGTCGGCCGCGTGATGCCGTTCGTGCTGGTGATCGCGGCGTTCACGTTCATGTACATGTTCGTCCCCAACACGCGCGTCCGCTTCGCTCCCGCATTCGCCGCCGGCGTCATCGGCGGGATCCTCTGGCAATCGGCAGGCTGGGCCTTCGCGCTGTTCGCCGCTTCGTCGACGCAATACGCGGCAATCTATTCCAGCTTCGCGATTCTCGTGCTGTTCCTGATCTGGCTGTACCTGAGCTGGCTCATCCTGCTGTTCGGCGCCGACATCTCGTTCTACCTTCAGCATCCGGAATATCTGTATGCGCTGCCCGGCGAGCCGCGTCTGTCGAACCGCATGCGCGAGCGGCTCGCGCTGGCCGTGGCGGGCCTCGTCGCCTCCAACTTCGTGCACGGGCGCCCGCCGTGGACCCCGCAGCAGCTCACGCAGCACCTCGGCGTTCCCATGCACTCCGTCGACGTGGTGGTGGACGCGCTCGCCGGCAGCGGGCTGCTGGTGCAGACCGATGCCGATCCGCCGGCCTACGTGCCGGCACGCGATCTCGCCCACCTGTCGATCGCGGAGCTTCTGGCCGTGGTGCGCCAGGCGGGTGAGGACGAATTTCTCAATCCCGACGCGCTGCCGGTCTCGGCGCCAATCGCCGACGTCGAGGCGCGCATCGACGCGGCGGTTTCGGCCGCGCTCGGCGGGGTCAGCGTCCGCGATCTCGTCTCCGTGCAACCCGGCCCCGTCGGCGCGCCGCCGGTGCCGGAGTGAAGGCGCGGGCGCCGCAGCGCAGCGACCTGTCGCTCGTCGCCGAGTGCGGCCGTCGCTCGGTGGCGCTGCTGAAGGCGAATCTGTGTCCCGCCGGCATACTCGCGGCGACACCGAACCCCGCCGCGCGGGCGCGCGGCTACGCGGCGATCTTCGGCCGCGACGCCGCGATCTGCGCGCTGGGCATGGCGGTCGCGCCGGATGCGACGCTGCAACGGCATGCCGCCACCGGCATCGTGACTCTTGCCCGGCATCAGGCGCGCAACGGCCAGATCCCGAAATTCGTCGACACCAATGGCGACGAGGCAGACTTCTGGTATCTCGGCTGCATCGACGCGACGCTGTGGTGGCTGATCGCGATTGCACTGCTCGATCGACTGCAGCCTGAAGGGCGGCTCGCGCAGCGCCTCGCGGGCAACATCGAGCGCGCGATCTTCTGGCTTTCGTGTCAGGAGCACCAGCGCTTCCACCTGTTGCAGCAGAACGAGGCGAGTGACTGGGCGGACATCATGCCGCGGTCGGGCTTCGTGCTCTACACCAACGCTCTCTGGTACGCGGTGAAGCGTTTGTACCGTCTGCAACACGCTGCCGAAACGCACCGCAACCTCAACCAGCTGTTTCACCCCGTCGCCGGCGCCCCCGCCGAGTACCGCCGCGCGCGTCTCCTCGTCCACTACACGCGGCGCCGCGCCGGGCAGCGCGACCTCTATTTCAGCTTCGTCAATTTCTCGTTTTGCGGCGATGAGGGTGACGTGTTCGGCAACGTGCTCGCGATCCTCGCGGGCCTCGCCGACGAGGCGGCGACACACGGCATCGTCCATGCCGTGATGCGCGCGCGCGCCAACGAGCCCTATCCGGTCCGCGTCGTCTGCAACCCGATCGTCGAGGAGAGCGTGTTCTGGCGGCCCTACATGTCGCGCCACCGGCAGAACTTCGCGTGGCAATATCACAACGGCGGCATCTGGCCATTCGTCGGGGCGTTCTGGGCCATGGCGCTCTCGCAGGCCGGCCTGCGGGTGGAGGCCGAGGCGCAGCTCGCCAGCGTCGCGCGAGCCAACGCGCTGGCGGACTGGGCGTTCACCGAATGGCTGCACGGCCGCACGCTCGCGCCGCAGGGAATGTCCGGGCAATCGTGGAACGCGGCGAGCTTCCTGCTCGCGCAGCACATCCTGCGATCGCGCGCGCGGCTGTTTCCGTTTGCGCTTTCGAGGCCTCGGCGACTATAATCCCCGAATCGCATCTGCGACGATCCGCCGGATCAGAGCTGTGCGAGGGCGTCCCCGGGTTGCTCTTCGGGTGACGGTCGGAATCGTTCCCGCGACCGCGCAGTCAGCGCACACCGCTGCTGTTGGTCCGGGTCAGGGGTGCTCTCGCGAGGAGAGCACAGTTGGACGACGCGCGCCTCATGCCGTCGGCACACGCGGCCTGCGCATGTCGGGCAGAGCTTCAAACCGGAACTGACCAGAAAGGGGGAGACCTTTGCTCAAGGAACAGGACGTCTATCTCTTTCGCGAAGGCACGCACGGACGGCTCTATGCGGCGATGGGCTGCGTTCTCGGCCGCGACGGCGCCACGTTCCGCGTATGGGCGCCGAGCGCGTCGCGCGTTGCGGTGATCGGCGAGTTCAACGGCTGGGATGCGAACGCGCATCCGATGGTGGCGCGCGCCGACGATTCCGGGATCTGGGAAGCGAGCGTCGCCGGCGTGCAGCGCGGCGACGCATACAAGTTCCGCGTCATCGGTGGCGACGGTCGCCACGTGATGGACAAGGCCGACCCGTTCGCGCTCTGTGCGGAGGTCCCGCCGCTGACCGCGTCGCGCGCATGGACTCTAGAATACGAGTGGGGCGACGCCGAGTGGATGGCCACACGCAAGGCGCGCAACGCGCTCGATGCGCCGTTCTCGGTCTACGAGATGCATCTCGGCTCGTGGCGCCGCGGCGAGGGAAATCGCCTGCCGACGTATCGCGAGATCGCTCAACCGCTCGCCGAGTACCTCCGCGACCAGGGCTTCACGCACGTCGAGTTGATGCCCGTGACCGAGCATCCATTCTACGGCTCCTGGGGCTATCAGACGACGGGGTATTTCGCGCCGACCGCGCGCTACGGCACGCCGCAGGACTTCATGCACTTCGTCGACGTGCTGCATCAGCACGGCATCGGCGTGATCCTCGACTGGGTGCCGTCGCACTTTCCCGCCGACGGCCACGGGCTCGCCTACTTCGACGGGACCCATCTCTACGAACATGCCGATCCCCGGCAGGGGTTCCATCCGGAGTGGAACAGCTCGATCTTCAATTACGAGCGCCATGAGGTGCGGGCCTTCCTGCTGTCGAGCGCGCTGTTCTGGCTCGACCAGTATCACATCGACGGCCTGCGCGTGGACGCGGTCGCGTCGATGCTCTACCTCGACTACGGGCGCAAGGAGGGCGAGTGGATTCCCAACGCGTTCGGCGGCCGGGAGAACCTCGGCGCGATCCAGTTCCTGCGGCATCTGAACGAGTCCGTCTATCGCGACCATCCCGACGTGCAGGTGATCGCCGAGGAGTCGACGTCGTGGCCGATGGTGTCGCGTCCCGTGTACGTGGGCGGCCTCGGCTTCGGCATGAAATGGAACATGGGCTGGATGCACGACACGCTCGATTACCTGCGCGAGCCGCCGATCTACCGCAAGTACCATCATGACCGCCTGACGTTTTCGATCTGGTACGCGTTCTTCGAGAATTTCATGCTGGCGCTGTCGCACGACGAGGTCGTGTACGGCAAGGGCTCGCTGGTCAACAAGATGCCGGGCGATACTTGGCAGCAGTTCGCGAATCTGCGCCTTATGTACGGCTACATGTGGGGCCATCCCGGGAAGAAGCTGCTGTTCATGGGCTGCGAGTTCGGCCAGCGGCGCGAATGGACGCACGAAGGCGAGCTGGAGTGGGGTGCGCTGCAGTACCCCGAGCATGCCGGAATGCAGCGCTGGGTGGCGGACCTCAACGCCTTCTATCGCGCGGAAGGCGCACTGCACGAGGTCGATTTCGCGCAGGGAGGCTTCGAGTGGGTCGACTGTCACGACGCCGACAACAGCGTGCTGAGCTTCCTGCGCCGGCCGCGCGCCGGGCCGCCGGTGCTCGTCGTCTGCAATTTCACGCCGGTTCCGCGCACCAACTATGTCGTGGGCGTGCCGGAGGGCGGGTACTGGGAGGAGCGGCTCAACAGCGATGCCGCGCTCTACGGCGGCAGCGGCGTCGGCAACATGGGTGGCGTCGAGTCGGCGCCGGTCGCCGCGCAGGGCCGATTCCACACGCTGACGCTCACGCTGCCCCCGCTTGCCACCCTCTTCCTCAAACCGCGGTGAGATAATGGCTGGAAAAAACCTTCCGAGTACTGCGACGCCCGGCTTTCCGGCGACGGGACGCTCCCGTGCGGTCATCGAGGGCATCACGCCTTCCGTCGACGCCGGGCGCTTCGCGGCCAAGCGCGTTGCCGGTGACGTCGTCGAGGTCGAGGCCGACTGCTTCGCCGACGGCCACGACGAGCTGGCGTGCCGCGTTCTGTACCGGCGCGACGACGAAGCCGAATGGAACGAAACGCCGATGGTGGCACTTGGCAACGATCGCTGGCGCGGGGTCTTCACCGTCGCCATGCCCGGTCGCTACAGGTACACGGTCACCGCATGGGTCGATCCGTTCCTGTCGTGGCGCCACGATTTTCCGCGCCGTGTGGACCCCGCGGACATCCGCGTCGCGGCCGTGGTTGGCGCCGAACTGATCGACGCGGCGGCCGCGCGTGCGCGACGCGACGACCGCAAGCGTCTCGCCGCGTGGGCGCAACGGCTGCGCGATGCCGCAGACCAGCCCGCGGTGCGCGCCGAAGCGATGGACAAGGATCTTGCCGCCGTCGCGATGCGCTACCCGGACCGCAGCCTTGCGACGACGCACCCGACCGAGTTTCCGCTCGTCGTCGACCGCGAGCGCGCGCGGTTTTCGACCTGGTACGAATTGTTCCCGCGCTCGTGCGGCGCCGACGCCAGCACGCACGGCACGCTGCGCGACTGCATCGGGCGGCTCGAATACGTCGCGAAGATGGGCTTCGACGTGCTGTACCTGCCGCCGATCCATCCGATCGGCCGCGAGCGGCGCAAGGGCCCCAACAACGTGCTCGACGTGGTTCCCGGCGACGTCGGCAGTCCGTGGGCGATCGGCGCGGCCGAGGGCGGGCACAAGGCGCTGCATCCGGAACTCGGCACGATGGAGGACTTCCGGGCGCTCGTCGCGCGCGCCCGCGAGCTCGGACTCGAGCTCGCGCTCGACATCGCGTTCCAGTGCGCGCCCGACCACCCGTACGTGCGCGCACACCCGCAGTGGTTTCGCTGGCGTCCCGACGGTACCGTGCAGTACGCCGAGAATCCGCCCAAGAAGTACCAGGACATCTATCCGTTCAACTTCGAATCGGACGAGTGGACCGGGCTCTGGGAGGAGCTCGTTGACGTATTCGAGTTCTGGATCGGCGAGGGCGTGCGCATCTTCCGAGTCGACAATCCGCACACCAAGCCGTTCCCGTTCTGGGAATGGGCGATCGACCGCCTGAAGCGCGCGCACCCGGACCTGATCTTCCTCGCCGAGGCGTTCACGCGGCCGAAGGTGATGCACCGGCTGGCGAAGCTCGGCTTCACGCAGTCGTACACCTACTTCACCTGGCGCAACACGAAGCTTGAGCTCACCGAGTATTTGACCGAGCTCACCGCAGGCGCCCGGCCGCGATTACTTCCGCCCGAACTGCTGGCCCAATACGCCGGACATCCTGCCCGAATCCCTGCAGATCGGCGGGCGCCCCGCGTTCATGGCGCGTCTCGTCCTCGCGGCGACGCTGTCGGCCAACTACGGGATCTACGGGCCCGCGTACGAACTGCTCGAGCACCTCCCGCGCGAGCCGGGCGCGGAGGAGTACCTCGACTCGGAGAAATACCAGCTGCGCGCCTGGGACCTCGAGCGCGCCGACAGCCTCGCCGCGTTCATCGGCCGCGTCAATGCGGAGCGGCGCGACAACCCGGCGCTGCAGCACGACCGCGGCCTCGTGTTCTTCCCGATCGACAACGACGAGATGATCTGCTACGCGAAGATCGACGCGGAGGGCGATAACGCGGCGCTGATCGTGGTCAATCTCGACCCGGACCACACGCATTCGGGGTGGGTGACGCTCGATCTCGACGTGCTGGGCCTGGACGCCGGGAAGCCGTTCCAGGTGCACGACGTCGCTTTCCGGCGCGCGCTTCATGTGGAGCGGCGCGCACAACTTCGTCCAGCTCGACCCGGCGCGCTCGCCGGCGCACGTCTTCCGCGTCCGCCGGCGCATCCGCACCGAGCGCGACTTCGACTACTTTCTCTAAGGGGCCAGGATGTCCGGACAAACGTCTGTGGCAAATGAAGCGCCGGTCGTGGCCACCGCCGCCGGCGCCGACAGGCATTGGTACCGGGACGCCGTCATCTACCAGCTGCACATCAAGACGTTTTTCGATTCCAACGACGACGGGATCGGCGATTTCACCGGACTGACCGAGAAGCTCGACTACGTCAAGGATCTCGGCGTCAACACCATCTGGCTGCTGCCGTTCTACCCGTCTCCGCTGCGCGACGACGGGTATGACGTCGCCGACTACCGGAACGTGCATCCGTCCTACGGTACGCGCGCCGATTTTCACCAGTTCGTGAAGGAAGCGCATCGCCGGAACCTGCGCGTCATCACCGAGCTCATCGTCAACCACACGTCCGACCAGCACCCGTGGTTCCAGGCGGCGCGGCGTGCGCCCAAGGGCTCGCCCAAGCGCAACTACTACGTCTGGAGCGACGATCCGGCCAGGTACACCGGCACCCGCATCATCTTCACCGACACCGAGAAGTCGAACTGGGCCTGGGACGACGAGGCCAAGGCCTACTACTGGCACCGCTTCTTCAGCCACCAGCCGGACCTGAACTTCGACAATCCGCAGGTGCGCAAGGCGATCTTCCGCGTGATGCGCTACTGGCTCGACATGGGCGTGGACGGTTTCCGGCTCGACGCGATTCCGTACCTGTGCGAGCGCGAGGGCACGAACAACGAGAACCTGCCGGAAACCCACGCAGTGCTGAAGGAGCTGCGCGCGCTCGTCGACGCGCATTATCCGAACGTGCTGCTGCTGGCCGAGGCGAACCAGTGGCCCGAGGACGTACGCGAGTATTTCGGCGAAGCGGACGAGTGCCACATGGCTTATCACTTCCCGCTGATGCCGCGCATGTACATGGCCATCGCGCAGGAGGACCGGCACCCGATCACCGAGATCATGCAGCAGACGCCGGAAATTCCCGCCGGGTTGCCAATGGGCGATCTTCCTGCGCAACCACGACGAGCTGACGCTGGAGATGGTGACCAGCAAGGAACGCGACTACATGTACCAGATGTACGCCGCCGACCCGCGCGCCCGGATCAATGTCGGAATCCGCCGCCGCCTCGCCTCCCTGCTCGAGAACGACGTCGGCCGGATCAAGCTGATGAACAGCCTGCTGCTGTCGATGCCCGGCTCGCCCGTGCTCTACTACGGCGACGAGATCGGCATGGGCGACAACATCTATCTCGGCGACCGCGACGGCGTGCGCACGCCGATGCAATGGCGGCCGGAGCGCAACGCCGGCTTTTCGCGCGCGGATCCCCAGCGGCTGTACCTGCCGCCGATCATGGACGCGGTCTACGGCTACGAAGCGGTCAACGTGGAGGCGCAGCAGCGCGATCCCTCGTCGCTGCTCAACTGGACCCGGCGCATGCTTGCCGTGCGCGCGGGGTGCGCATCGTTCGGCCGCGGCACGCTCACGTTCCTCAAGGCCGGGAACCGCAAGATCCTCGCCTACCTGCGCGAGCACGAGGAGGAGATCATTCTCTGCGTGGCCAACCTCGCGCGCTCGGCGCAGCCGGTCGAGCTCGACCTCGCGCGATTCAAGGGCCGCGTGCCGGTGGAAATGATGGGCCGCACGCCGTTTCCGCCGATCGGCGACCTGCCCTATCTCCTCACCCTTGCCGGGCACGGCTTTCTCTGGTTCCGGTTCGCCACGGGCGAGGAGGCCATGCCCGCCTGGCACGAGGAACGCCTCGCGCGCGACGAGCTGCCGATGCTGGTGTTGTTCGACGGCTGGGCGAGCCTGTTCCGCGACCGGGTCGTGCCGTGGCGCATCGGGATGGCGGACAAGGTGCGCGCGCAGCTCGAGCGCGACGTCCTGCCGTCGTTCGTCGCCGGACGGCGGTGGTATGCGGCAAAAGGCGATCGCGTGCAGCGCGTGGCCATCGCCGATCACGTCGAGTGGCGTGCTGGCGAGCGGGGCTGGCTGGTCGCGATCGCCGACGTCAAGCGCGAAGGCGGCGACCCGCAGTCCTATTTCCTTCCGCTCACGCTCGCGTGGGAGGATGGATCCGAGGACGTGCTGCGCGCACTCGCGCCGCTGGCGATCGCGAAGGTAAGGCAGCAGGCCCGCGTCGGGGTCCTCGCGGACGCCTTCGGCGACGAGTCGTTCTGCCGCGTGCTGATCGCCGCCATCGGCTCCGCCGACGAGCGCAAGACGTTGCACGGCAGGCTCTCCTGTGTCCCGACGCACGCATTCGACAGGATCGCGGGCGCAGGGTGGGAGAAGTTGCCGGTCGCGATTCCCGGCGCGCAGAGCAGCAACACGATCGTCAACGTGGGCGACCGGCTTTTCCTCAAGGCCTACCGGCGCCTGCAGGCGGGCATCAACCCCGAAGCGGAAATCGGGCGGTACCTGACGGAGGTCGCCCACTTCCGGAACAGCGTGCCTGTCGGCGGCACCGTCGAATACATTCTCGACGACGGCCGCGCGACCACACTCGCGCTCCTGCAAGGCTACGTCGAAAACCAGGGCGATGGCTGGGAGTTCACGCTCAACCATCTCGATCGCTTTTTCGAGTTGCCGCCGGTGGCGACCGCAGCGGCGGCTCCGGCGAAGGCGCCGGAGGCGCATGGCGGCTATCTCGCCCTCGTGCGCACGCTGGGCGTGCGCACTGCGGAGTTGCATGCGGCGCTCGCCCGCAAGAGCGGCAATGTGGCGTTCGATCCGGAGCCGGTCGCGCCGGCCGACGTCGTCGCGTGGACGCAGCGAGTGCGCCGCGGCGGCGAAGCCGCGCTCGATCGCCTCGCGCG
Organism: uncultured beta proteobacterium; assembly: GCA_963700415.1. Lineage (GTDB taxonomy): Bacteria > Pseudomonadota > Gammaproteobacteria > Burkholderiales > Casimicrobiaceae > CAIWHR01. Next base: position 74,704 of record CAVOXS010000007.1, on the reverse strand, counting down.
GAGGCTGGCGGAACTGCCGGACCCCGTGCGGACCGCGGCGGAGAAGATGGTCGGGCGTCGCGACGCGATCCTCGCGCGGATCGACCGGCACGCGACCGATCGGTCCGCGGCGCCGAAGACGCGGCTGCACGGGGACTACCATCTGGGCCAGGTGCTGGTTGCGCAGAACGACTTCATCATCGTGGATTTCGAGGGCGAGCCGACGCGCACGCTGGCTGAGCGGCGCGAGAAGCAGTCGCCGTTGAAGGATGTCGCGGGGATGCTGCGCTCGTTCGACTACGCGATGCACGTCGCGCTGGAACGGGCCGACGGCGACCGGACGGAGACACGTTCCGCGCGCGAACGCGCGGGTCACGACTGGCAGGCCGAGACGCGGCGCGCGTTTCTCGATGGCTACGAGGAGATTGCCGGCACGGCGGGGCTCGCGCTGCCACGCGCGGAGCCTAGCGGCCTGCTGGAGTTGTTCCTGCTCGAAAAGGTCCTCTACGAGCTTGCCTACGAGATCGACAACCGTCCGGACTGGGTCCGCGTTCCGCTGCGCGGGCTGGCCGACATCCTGGACGGCGCCGGGTGACGCTGGGCAGGATGCGCGGATCGGGGCGGCACGCGGCGGGCGGACTGAAATCTACTGGAGAACGCGATGGAAAACATGGAAATGCTGCTCGAGCCGATCCGGACGTCGCTGCACCAGATCGGCGAATTCCTCCCTCGGGTGCTGCTCGCGCTGGCGATCCTGATCGTCGGCTGGCTGCTGGCGAAGGCGATCCGCTTCACGATCGTGAAAATGCTGCGCGCCTTCAACTTCAATGTCGTCACCGAGAAGGCCGGAGTGGACAAGTTCCTGCAGCAGGGCGGGGGCGAGCTCGACGCCACCGCGATTCTGGGCATGCTGACGTACTGGCTGGTGATCCTCGCTGCGCTGATGGTGGCGTTCAACAGCGTGGGCCTCGCCAACGTGACGGAGCTCCTTGGCCGGGTCGTGCTGTTCGTCCCGCGGGTCATGGTGGCGGTGCTGATCATCGCGTTCGGCGCCTATTTCTCGCGCTTCATCGGCACGGCGGTGACGACGTATTGCCGCAACGTCGGCCTCGGCGACGCCGGGCTGCTCGGCCGCATCGCGTTCTACGCGATTCTGGTGTTCGTGGTCCTGATTGCGCTGGATCAGCTCGGCCTGGGCGACATCATCCGGCAGACGTTCCTGATCGTCATGGGCGCCGTCGCGCTCGGACTCGCGCTCGGCGTCGCGCTCGCGTTCGGCCTGGGCGGACAACACCGCGCTGCGGCGCTGCTCGAGCGCTGGTCGCGCCGCAACGACGACGAATCCGATACCGGCAGGGACAGGAAGCCGCCGGCGCTGTAGACCCGCCGGATTGGGGCACCCGCATGCCGCCGGCGTTGCCCTCGCGAACAGGTCGGCAGTGAAATGGCGGCCGGTCCCAAAGTGGAGTCAACCGTGGCCCGTGGCGAAAAGGAAAAAATGCTGGCCGGCGAGCTCTATCGACCCGGCGCCGCGGAGATTCAGGCGGATCAGGCGGCGACGAAAGTCTGGCTTGCCCGCTACAACGCGGCGCTGGGAGCGTCGGGCGCCGCGCGGCGCGCGCTGCTTGCCGAGCGCCTGGGCACGGTCGGCATTGGCGCCGTGGTCCGCCCGCCTTTCTATTGCGACTATGGTTTCAATATCCATCTGGAGCGGGACGTCTTCCTCAACTACAACTGCGTCATCCTCGATGTGGTGGCGGTCACGATCGGGGAAGGGACGCAGATCGGCCCGGCTGTCCAGATCTACGCGGCCGATCATCCGCGCGATCCGGCCCGGCGCCGCGAAGGCCTGGAGTTCGGGAGGCCCGTCCGCATCGGCCGGCATGTCTGGATCGGCGGCGGCGCGATCATCCTGCCCGGCCTGACCATCGGCGACGATGCGATCATCGGCGCCGGCAGCGTCGTCACGCATGACGTGGCAGCGGGCAGCACGGTCGTCGGCAATCCGGCGCGCCCGACGAAGGCCTGACCTGGGCAGGGGCCGCGGGCAGCCGCGTCGCGGCCCTTCCCGTTACTGAGCCGGGTCCCCCCAGGATCCCGGGCCGGCGTGCCGCTGCCTACTCGGGAAACCAATCGGGATCCCGCTCGTCGCCGAAGCTGCCGGACCCCGGCGCCGCGCCTTCGGGTCCCCGAGGGATCTGGTCCGCGCGCCATTCATCGAATCGGGCGCGTTGCGCTTCCGAAAGAATGTTCTCGCAGGCTGCGGGGTCGTGCAGATAGAGCGAGTGCAGCGCCAGCGTCAGCGGACTCAGCGAGTTGCGATAGCCGAACCACTGATGCCTCGCGTACTCGAGCAGCGCGGGCTTTTCCGCCGCCAGCGCGGCGTCGAGGTCGGCCGGGGTCATCGGCGGGCTGTGCAGCTGCAGCGCTTCGACGAATCCTCTCAGCCGCTGATCGTCGAAGCAAAAGCGCGGAAAGTGCTTCTGCAGGATCGGCAGGAAGTCGAACGCGGATGGCCGTCGACTCTCGTCCGAAAGTGCGTCGGGGTTCGCCGACGCGCCCTGTGCCAGCTCCGAGACCTGATTCCTGATCGCCAGGAATTCGCGATCGGCAATTTCGAACATCGCGGCCAGGGCGTTGATGCGACGTCTCGGTTCGTGCGGCACATCCCGCTTGTACTTGATCGCGTGATCCAGCGTGCTCCAGGCGTCCTGAACCGCCGTGCGGATCTGCACTTCGAAGCGCACCGACGCGAACCGCGAGTACGCGGGGAGTGCCTTGCGCCGGCCGGAAAGCGCCAGATCGAGATGCAATCCCTTGTAGCGGAACGTATCGGCAGTGACCTCGACCTCGCGCGCCTTGTCGGTTATCGCCAGCACGTCGAATTCGCCTTCGAGCAGGCGGGCGATTTCCATGATGTCCGTCACGTACAGGCAGATGATCCGGATGCCGATGAGGTCGTCGATATGGTCCTTGATCGCGTAGCGCGCGCCGGTTCCGCCAAGCGACGCCAGATACTTCCGCTGGAACTTGCTGATGCACTCCTCGCGCGTCTTGATGCGCGAGACGACGTGCGGTGTCGCAAACGCCGGCTGGTCCGCGAGCACGCCGAGAATTTGTGCCCGAAGCGACTTCTCGGCATCGCGCCATAGCGAGATGCTGGCGTCGTAGTAGTCGCAAAATGTCCGCTTGGCGATTTCGAAATCGTTCATCGGGAGGATCGTTCAGGGTGTTGATACCGGTCGCGTTCCTGCTCGCTGGCCGAAAGGGAACGGATTCCGGTCGCCGGCCGTCGGCGATGATCCGATGCACGTTCGCGTCGTGTGACTACGGTTGCCCGGCCCTGGCAATCATCGGACGCGCCTCCGGTCGCGCCATGGCCTGGACGACGCTTCGCGCAACAGGTGGTCTGGAGATGCCCGTCACGGCGTTGGGGTCCGGCCGGAACTCCCGGACATGGGGGAACGGGAAAGGCAAGTCAACCGCGGTGAGCCACGGCCGCAGATGATCAACGGCAAGGGCAGGACCGCCACCATCGCGCCGGCACTGCCGACCGCGAAAGCCGGTTGGCGAGCGGCATGCCCGGCTGATTTGACCGCTATGACGCCGACGTTCGCCGGGACGCGCGTTTCCTTGCCGCCGGCCTCTTTGCTGCCGGTCTTTTTGCCGCCGGCCTCTTTGCTGCCGGTCTTTTCGCCGCAGTCTTCTTTGCTGCGGTCTTCTTTGCTGCGGTCTTCTTTGCTGCGGTCTTCTTCACAGCGGGCTTTTTTGCCGCGAGTCGCTGCGCAGCCGACACCTCGGCAATCGCCTGCCTCGCTGCATCGAATTTCGCCTTCGCCCGGCTCCCCGCGGCGGCGATCGATTCGCCGGCGCTCGCCAATGCGGCGGAGACTTCTCGCTCCATGCGCCGGGCCGTTCGCTTCGCCGGAACTTTGGCGTCTTCCATCTTGATCTTGAGCTTGCGGGCAGTTCGGCGCAGTGCGAGCCGGGCGTCCTGTGCCGCCACTTCGAGGGCGGTCCGTGCCTGATGCGCGACACGCGTCACCTTGGCCGTCGTGTCGCCGCCCGCGGGTTTCGCTGGGGCTTTCCGTCTTGTCGTCTTGCGCGCTGTTGCCATGGCTGATCCTCCGTTAAATGAAGCTCCGTGTAAACGTACCATGAGGACCGGTCCGGAGGCAAAGGTGCCGTGAAATGTCCGGCGGGCAAGTCGACGCCGGTCAGTGCCCGTCGCCCATCGCCGCTTGGCGCTTCGCCGTCGGGTCAACCCGGCGGGGCGACCTCGCTCTCGTGCCAGCGCGAAAGCGCGGCGCGCGACAGCCAGTTGGTCGCCGCGAACAAGGCAATGCCGGCCGCGGCAATCAGGAACAACGCGGCGAACAGTCGGGGTATGTTGAGTTGCATGCCTGCGAGCAGGATCTGGTAGGCGAGCCCCGCGCCCTGTCCGCCCGTGCCGGCGACGAATTCGGCGACCACGGCGCCGATCAGCGCAAGGCCGCTTGCGATCCTGAGGCCGCCGAAGAAATACGGGAGCGCTCCGGGGATGCGCAGCCGCAGCAGGATCTGCCAGCGGCTCGCGCGGCACATCCGAAACAGGCTCAGCAAGCCGTGATCGACGCTGCGCAGCCCGAGCGTCGTATTGGCGATGATCGGAAAGATGGCGACGACGACCGCGCACAGCATCAGCGCGATCCGCGTGTCCTTCACCCAGATGATGATGAGCGGCGCGATCGCGACGATCGGCGTCACCTGCAGCAGAACCGCGTAGGGAAACAGGCTCATCTCGATCCAACGGCTCTGCACGAACAGCAGCGCGAGGAGCGTCCCCGCGACCGTCGCGACGGCGAGCGCGCTCAAAGCGACCCCGAGCGTGACGCCAAGGGCTTCGGCCAGCAATGCGCGATCGGCGACGAGCGCCTGCAGCACGACCCGGGGCGACGGCACGATGTATTTCGGCACATCGTAGAGGACGACGAGCCCCTGCCATGCGGCGAGCAGCAGCACGGCGATCAGCGCCGGCGCGGCGATGCGCAGGACGCGGGATGGCGCTTCGCTGCCGGTCATGGCATCAGGCGGCAGCGCCGCGCGGCGTGCCCGCGCCGGCTTCGGCGACCAGCGTCGACAGTTGCCGGCAGTGGCGCGCAAATGACGTGGACACGCGGAAATCGTCGCCGCGAGGGAAGGGCTCGTCGATCGGGACGTCCGCGATGATGCGGCCGGGGCGCGGCCCCATCACCGCGACGCGCGTGGACAGGAACACCGCTTCGTAGATGCTGTGGGTGACGAACACGACTGTGAGTCCGCGACTGGCCCACAGTCCGGCAAGCTCGCCATCCAGGCGCTGCCGCGTGAACTCGTCGAGCGCGCCGAACGGCTCGTCCATCAACAGCAGATCCGGCGCGGTGGCGAGCGCGCGCGCAATCGAGACGCGCATCTGCATGCCGCCAGAGAGCTCGCGCGGATAGTGCCGGGTGAATTCCGCGAGGCCGACCTGCCTGAGCGCTGCGACGGCGCCGCGCGTCGCGGTGGCGCGGTCGACGCCGGCGAGGTCGAGCGGCAGCCGGACGTTTGCCTCGACGCGCGCCCAGGGCATCAGCGTCGGAGACTGGAACACGAAGCCAAGCCGGCGGCCCGGCACGCCGGTCGCCGCGAATTCGCCACCCCACCAGCGCAGCGTTCCGCCGCTTGGAGCGACGAGTCCGGCGACGAGGTTGAGCAGCGTCGTCTTGCCGCAGCCGGACGGACCGAGCAGTGTCAGGAATTCGCCGCGGTGGATTTCGAGGTCGACCGGAGCGAGCGCCCGCGTGCCGTTGGAATAGACCTTCTCGGCGCCGGTGATCGCGACGACGGGCGCGACGCCGACCCGCCGGGCAGGATCAGGCGGGGTCAGGGCAGCACCCGCACATCCTTGAGGATCGAAAGCGTCCACGCCCGCGCGTAGTCGACGTTCGGCTTGGCGAGTCCCGTCGAGCGGAGGAAGTCGAGCGTCTGCTGCCAGCGCCGGTCGGTCATCGTCAGGAGCCCCGCCATCGGCACGTCGCCTCCGGTCACGATCGCGTACTCCTTCATCTTGCGATGGCCGTAGGCAAGCAGCCCGTCCCCCATCTGCGGATTGTCGCGCTTGATGAGCGCGTTGCCGGGCGCCGGATTGGCGAGATAGCTCTTCCATCCCTCGGCCGACGCGCGGACGAATCGCGCGAGCGCATCGGCGCGCCTGGCCAGCACGTCGCGCCGCACGACGAGCACTTCCGAGTAGGGCGGATAACCCTGTTCGGCCAACAGGAACACGACCGGCTTCACGCCGCCTTGCTCGATCGAGAAGGGCTCGGACGTCGCGAAGCCCTGCTGCGACAGGTTCCGGTCGACGAGAAAAGGCTGCACGCTGAACGCGTAGGGCCGCTTCTGATCGTCGGTGAAGCCGTAGCGCTGCTTCAGCCACGGCCAGAACGTGGTGTTGGCGGCCGCGCCGACCGCGATGGGCTTCGACTTGAGATCCTCGAGTTTGGTCACCCCGGGGTGCGCGATGATCACGGTCGGATTCTTCTGGAACGTCGCGGCGATCGCGGTGATCGGGACGTCCTGCTCGACCGCGGAGAGCACCTGCAGCGCGTCGCCCATCACGACGTCGAGCTGGCCGGCGGCGAGAAGCTGCAGGCCGTTGACCTGCGGGCCTCCCATCCGGATCGTGACGTCGAGCCCGTGCTTCGCGTAGGTGCCTTCCGCCACCGCCTGGTAGAAACCGCCGTGCTCGGCCTGCGCGAGCCAGTCGGTGGCAAAGACGATTCGATCCGGCTGCTGCGCCAATGCGGCAATGGACATTGCGGCAAGGATCGGCGCGGTCAGCAGGCGGCGGAAGCTTCGGGTCATGGGGGAGCGGTCCAAGGTTGGCCGGGCGAAGGCGAAACTTACGATACGCCATTATGCGCAAGTTCGCCGTCGCGAGGCGCACCCGGATGCCACGTCCGAAAATGGCGAGTGCACTGCCGGGGCCGCTGGCATAATCCGTCCATGCCGCTCGACTCCGACGCCTGTTACCGCGCCCTCGCGACGCACGATCCTCGCTTCGACGGCCGCTTCTTCGTCGGGGTGTCCTCGACTCGCATCTATTGCCGGCCCGTCTGCACGGTGCGCCTGCCGCGCCGCGAGAACTGCCACTTCTTCGCCAGCGCCGCGGCCGCCGAGGTCGGCGGCTTCCGGCCGTGCCTGCGCTGCCGGCCCGAGCTCGCTCCGGGCAACGCGAGCATCGACGCGGGCGCGCGCCTTGCCCAGGGCGCCGTCGACCTGATCGAGAACGGCGTTCTGGACGCGGGAGGCATCGAGCAGCTGTCGGCGCGCGTGGGGGTGACGAGTCGGCACCTGCGGCGCATCTTCGATGCCGAGTTCGGGGTGTCGCCGATCGAATACGCGCAAACGCAGCGGCTGCTGCTCGCGAAGAGGCTGCTCACCGATACGGTGCTGCCCGTCACCGAGGTCGCCCTCGCGAGCGGTTTCGCGAGCGTGCGGCGCTTCAACGCGCTGTTCAAGGCACGGTATCGTATGCCTCCCGGCCGCCTGCGCGCGGCACGGGGCGCCGAGTCGCTTCCCGCCGCGCTCGCTTTCGAACTCTGGTACCGGCCGCCTTACGACTGGGAATCGATGCTGGCGTTTCTCGGCCGGCGGGCGGTCGAAGGAGTGGAAGCGGTGACGCGCGACGCGTATGCGCGGACGGTTTCGATCGCGCACCGGGGAGCGCTGCACGTCGGCCGCATCGAGGTGCGGCGCTCGCCGCGCAAATCCGCGCTGCGCGTTTCCGTGTCGCCATCCCTCGCGCGCGCGGTGCCGGTCGTGCTGTCGCGGGTCAAGCGGGCGTTCGATCTCGCGTGCGATCCGGGGGTGGTCGCGACGGCGCTGGGCCCGCTCGCCGCCGGGCGACCCGGCTTGCGCGTCCCCGGCACGTTCGAGGGATTCGAACTTGCGCTTCGCGCCGTGGTGGGTCAGCAGATCTCCGTGCGCGCCGCGCGCACGCTGCTCGGCCGCATCGCGCGGGAATTCGGCGAGCCGCTGATCGTGCGCGAAGACGATGCGCTTAACCGGGTGTTTCCCGCGGCCGCGCGCATCGCGGCCGTGCCGGCCCGCGAACTGGTCGGGCTTGGCCTGACGCAGGCGCGGGCGCGAACCCTCGTCGCGCTTGCCTCCGCCGTCGCGTCGGACGCGATCCGGCTGGAGCCGGAGAGCGACGTGGACGCGACCATCGAGGCGCTGACGGCGCTGCCCGGGATCGGAACCTGGACCGCGAATTACGTCGCGATGCGGGCCTTGCGCTGGCCGGATGCGTTCCTCGCCAACGATCTGGTCGTCCTGAAGGCGCTGGGGGAGGCCCGGCCGGCGCAGGCACTGCGCGCGAGCGAGTCCTGGCGTCCCTGGCGTTCCTACGCCGTCATGCACCTGTGGAGAAATGCCTCATGATGAACATCGTCTATTTCGATCGCATGCCGTCCCCGCTCGGCGAGATGGTGCTGGCGAGCGACGGCGACACATTGTCCGGCGCGTGGTTCGACGGGCAACGCCATCAGCCGCCGATCGGCCCCGGCTGGGAGCGTCGTTGCGACCTGGCGGTCCTGCGCCGCGCCGCGTCCCAGCTCTCCGAGTATTTCGCGGGCAGGCGCATCGCGTTCGACCTGCCGCTGGCGCCGGGCGGTACGCCGTTCCAGCGGGCCGTCTGGCAGGCGATTGCCGACGTGCCTTACGGCGCGACGATCGCCTATCGCGAGCTGGCGGCAGCCGCGGGCCGGCCGGCGGGCGTCCGCGCCGCGGGCGCGGCGACGGGCCGCAATCCGCTGTCGGTCATCGTTCCCTGTCATCGCATCGTAGGTGCGGACGGCGCGCTGACCGGATACGCCGGAGGCCTCGCCCGCAAGCGGGCGCTGCTCGCGCTGGAGCAGGCCGCGGTCGCGGCCGCTCCGGCGCCCCGCGGGGCGAGGATGTCCGCGCTCGCGCCCGCGCTCGTCTGACGGACGGGCACGGAGTGCGCCAGTCCGACACCGCGCGGCTCGTCGCGCTGTCCGCCATCTGGGGCGCGTCGTTCATCTTCATCCGTGTGCTGGCGCCGGCGCTGGGCCCCGTGCTGACGGTGACGACCCGCGTGCTCATCGGAGGCGGCGTGCTCGTCGCGTATTGCAGCGTCGTCGGTGTCGATGCCGGGCTGGCCCGCCACTGGCGGCAGTACGTCGTGATCGGCATCGGCAACTCGGCCGTGCCGTTCATGCTGTACGCGTTCGCCGCGCTGTACCTCCCCGCATCCTATTCGGTGATCCTGAATGCGATGACGCCGCTCTTCACCGCGCTGCTGGCGGTGCCGCTGCTCGGCGAGCGCCTGACCGCCGCAAAGGTCGCGGGCCTGTTCGCCGGAGTTGCCGGCGTCGCGCTGGTGAGCGGGGCAGGACCCGTCATGCCCGACCTGTGGATCGCGCTCGCGGTCGCCGCCTGTCTGGGTGCGACGCTCTGCTATGCGGCGTCAAGCATCTACATGAAGAAGCACGTGGCCGGAGCCAGCTCGCTGGCAATCGCCGGCTGGAGCCAGGTCTTCGCCGGTCTCACCCTGTTGCCGCTCGTGCCCTTCGCGCCGCCGCCCGGTTCCATCACGCCGCTCATCGTGGCCAACCTGCTGGCGCTGGCGGTGGTCAGCAGCTCGGCGGCGTACGCGCTCTACTACCGGCTGATCGCCGACATCGGCCCGACGCGCGCGATGACAATGGCGTTCCTGATGCCGGTGTTCGGCATGCTGTGGGGTGCGCTGTTCCTGGGCGAGACGATCACGCTGCCGATGATCGCCGGGTGCGCCCTCGTCATTGGCGGCGCGACGATCGTGTTGCGGCCGGCGCGGGCCGAGCCCCCGCGGTTATGATGGGCGATGCCCGCTCACCCACCGCCAGGCGGCGAAGTCGACGCGCCGCGCCGGCGCGCACTCCAGTGGATCGGCGGCCTGCTCGTGGCTGCGGTGCTGGCGGCGCTCGAGCACGCGCTCGCCGCGTTTTCGGTGAAGATCATCCCGAGGGCATCCGCCGCGAGCCTGGCGGCGACGGCGGATGGCCGCGGTTCGGATGCCGCGCGACTGTCGTTCGCGACGCCGGCGCCGCAAGCAATCACTTCCTGGCGGTAGCGGCCGTTACCTTCGCCAGCAGCCCGTCGGCATTCCTGTTGCTGACGCTCATCCGCACCAGGATGTCGGGTGGAAGCGCCTTCTTCCCGTAATACGCCTGGTTCCAGTCGTCCGCCGCCGTGACCACGGTGCCATCGAAGTTGAGCCCGCCGTAGACGCCCTTGGCGCGATTGAACGTGATGAGGTCGGCCATGATGTTGCTCTTGGCGCCCGCGCCGACCGGACCCGCGGCGACGCTCGCATCGCCGCCCATCTTGAACGACGTCGCCAGCAGCGAGTTGAAACCCTTGTCGGTCATGACCACGGTGACGCCTTCGGACACCGAGATGCCGGCCTGGAAGCCGATGCTGCCCGTCGCCATCACGTAGAACGCCGGGCCGACCCATTTGCCGCTCCCCGGGTCGCGCGCGACCACGAGCGCCCGGCCACCCGAGCCGCCGAAGATGAAGCCGGCCTTGACGATCTCGGGCGCGATGATGAGCGCCTTGGCGCGGCTGATGTTCTGCTGCAGCCACGTCATGTCGGGGTCGCGCAGGAAGTTCGACAGGGATTTCTCGGCCTCGACCACGAGCTTCTGCTGGTCGCCCTGCGCCTGCGCTGCCGGGCTGAGCACGGCGAAGGAGGCGACGGCAAACAGCGCCATGCCGGCATAGCGTACGAATCGTTTGATCATGGCAGGTCTCCTGGAATCGGCGGGGCGGCGATGATGCCTCGCGCGCAGTGGGGCGCAGCGAACCCGCGTCGCCGCAATTGTACCGCGCCGCGACCGGCGGCTAACGCGGGATCGCGTTCAGCACATACATGGCGGCAAGCAGCCCGCTCGGCCGCCCGAGCGTGCCCAGCCACTGGTCGAAGATCGACTCGATCTCGCCGCCGACATACACCTGCGTCAGCGCGCGGTTGACTTCGACCCGGAACGACGAATCCCCGCGCGGCAGCGCGAACGCCAGCGGCTCGATCGAAAGGTCGTCGGGCAGCATGGCGAGCGCCTTCGGATCCTTGACCTGCAGGGCAAGCCCGAGCAGCTTGATCTTGTCGCTCGCGAAGGCGTCGAGCGAGCCCGACTCCAGCATGGCGATGCCCTCGTTGCCGTCCTTGACCGTCACCACCTTCGCATTGATGAGGCGCAGCTTCAGGATCGATTCGAGCCGCGTCGCGGTCGTCGTGCCGGCGATGACGCCGACGTTCTTGCCGGCGAGGTCCGGAAACTGCTTCACCACCGCCGCCTTGACGAGGAGGCCGCCGCCGTCGAGAAAGATCAGCGACGAGAAGTCGACCTCGGCCATTCGCGACAACGTCGCGGTCGTGTTGGCGCATTCGAGATCGGCCTTGCCCGATGCCACCATCGCGAGCCGTTCCGCCACGGTGCCGACGAGCCAGTTCACCTTGAGGTCGGGCACGCCGGCCGCGCGCCCCAGCTGCGCGATCACGCGCTTGCACAGGTCGATCGAGTAGCCCGCGGGCTGACGCTTGTCGTCCACGAACGAGAACGGCAGCGAGTCGCCGGAGAACGCCACGTTGATCTGCCCGGACGATTTCAGCTTGCCGAGCGTGTTGCGGGGCGCTCCCGCGCCGGATGCCTTGGCGGCAGCCGTGCCTTTCTGGGCGGGCGCCTTGGGGGCCGGGGTCTGGGCGGCGGACGGGCCGGCGAGAAAGATGGCGGCCAGCGCGAGCGTGGTGAATGCGGCGAACAGGGGGTTCTTTTTCATGGCGTCGGTCTTTCCTCTTGGGGGTGTGCCGGGGCGGCAACGCCAATGAAGGCGATGCCACGATGGGTCTCGAGGCGCAATTTTACCCGATGTCCGGGGGGTGGCGCCGTCGCGGCGACGGCCGCGGCGCCCATGCTAAACTGGACCGCATTCCAAACCCGCCTTGTTCCGCCTCCCGCCATGCGCAGATTCACCCTGCTTCCTGCTGCCTTCTTCGCGCTCGGCGTCGCCGGCATGAGCCTGGCGGCGGGGATCGCCGCCGCGGCTTCGCCGACGCTGGACACGATAAGAGTGACGGGCGTGATCACGTTCGGGTATCGCGACAACGCGGTTCCGTTCGCATACAAGGATCGGGAAGGCCGCATCCGCGGCTACAGCGTCGAGTTGTGCACGCGGGTCGCAGGATCGATCCAGAAGGAACTCGGACTGCCCGCGCTCAGGATCGAGTGGCTTCCCGTGGAAGCCTCGAGCCGCCTCGACTACGTGACCGACGGCAAGGTGGACGCCGTCTGCGGCACGACGACGATCACGCTGTCGCGGATGAAGAAAGTCGACTTCAGCCTGCCGATCTACGTCGACGGCGGCAGCGTGCTGGTGCGCGCCAAGTCGAAGCTCGCGCGTCTCGTCGATCTCAAGAACAAGCGCATCGCCGTGATCAGCGGCACGACCACCGAGGAGGATCTCGTCAGCGGCATGAACGCGCTCGGGATGACCGCCGTGCTCGTTCCGGTCAAGAACGGTGCCGAGGGCATGGCGATGCTGACCAAGGGCGCCGTGGATGCCTATGCCGCCGACCGCGTCGTGCTGGCCTATCTCAAGCTGCGCGCGCCGAATCCGAAGGCCTATGCGTTCGTCGACGGCGACTTCTCGTTGCAGCCGTTCGGCCTGCCGATGCGCCGCGACGATCCCGATTTCCGGCTGGCGGTGAACCGCGCGCTGGCGGGCATCTACCGCAGCGGAGACATCGACGGCATCTTCCAGCGCTGGCTCGGCGCGCTGGGAATTCCCGGGCCGCTGCTGCATTCGATGTTCTACCTCAACGCCCTGCCGGAGTGACGATGCGACGCGGGTCAGCCAGGTATCTGCCGGTTCTCCTGTTCGCCGGCGTGGCGACGGTTTCGGCGCAGGTGCCAACGCCAGCGGGCACGGACGCGCCCGATTGCACGAGCTTCCCCTGCGGCCGCGTCGAGACGATCCGGCAAACGACGGTCAAGCAGCCGTGGACTCCGCTCGGCGGCGGAGCTTCCGCGAGTCCGGGCGACAATACGGGACGAGTGAGCACGTCGTTCCAGATCGGGCCGGGCCTGTCCAACCAGGGCATGGTGCTGCTCGGGGCGGGAGGGGGCGCCGCCTACAGGAGGTCGCCGAGCCAGTACGATCAGCCGCGCTGGGAAGTCACGATCAAGCTCGACAATGGCCAGAAGCGCGTCGTCACCGTTGCCTACGAGCCTTTCGTGCTCGAGGGCGACCGCGTGCGCGTTGCCGGCAACAGTCTCGAGCGCATCGACTGATCTTCCGGGCGCAACGCTTCCATGGCGGCCCTGGCGATCAACGACACCGCCGACGGGCGCCGCATATTGGCGCTGACGGGCCGCCTCGACGCGACGACGCTGCCCGGCCTCTGGGACGCGGCGCGGCGCGCGGCGGACGAGGCTTCCCGGCGTCCCCTCGTCATCGATGCGGCAGGGGTCGAATACTGCGACGGCGCCGGCGCGGCGCTGTTCGTCGATCTCCTGCGGCAGGAGCGGGAGGGCGCGGTCCAGGTAGCCAACCTCAAGCCGGCATTTGCGGCGCTGTTGCAGCAATTCGATCCTGCGGTCCTTGCGCACGAACTTGATCCCGAGTCGCGGCGACGGCCGGCGGTCGAGGAGATCGGCCTGGCGGCGTACGGCGTCTGGCGCGACATCCGGACCCAGGTCGAGTTCATCGGGGAGACGTTCGCCGCCCTGGTGTACGCGGCGCGTCATCCCGGCAGCGTGCGCTGGAAGGACGTCTGGCGGATCTGCGAGCAGGTCGGCGCGGACGCCCTGCCGATCGTCGCGCTGATCTCGGGGTTGCTCGGCATGATTCTCGCATTTCAGTCGGCCATCCCGATGAAGCGCTTCGGCGCCGAGATCTTCGTCGCGGATCTCATCGGCCTGTCGATGCTGCGCGAGCTCGGCCCGCTGATGACGGCGATCCTGCTTGCCGGCCGCTCGGGCGCCGCGTTTGCGGCCGAGATCGGAACGATGCGCGTCAATCAGGAAGTCGATGCGCTGACGACGATGGGACTGAGTCCCGTGCGGTTCCTGGTCACGCCGCGGATCATCGCCGCCTTGCTGATGGCCCCCCTGCTGACGCTCTTCGCCGACGTGGTGGGCCTGCTCGGCGGTGCGCTGACGATGCAGTCCTTTTCGATTCCGCTGGTCACGTTCCTCAAGCAGGTCGACTCCGCGGTGACGATGACCGACTTCCTCGCCGGATTCGGCAAGTCGTTCGTGTTCGCGGTGCTCGTCGCCGGCGTCGGATGCCTGCGCGGCCTGCAGACCAAGGCGGGCGCATCGGCCGTCGGCGACGCGGCGACGCGCGCCGTGGTGACCGGCATCATCATGCTCGTCGTCGTCGACGGACTGTTCGCCGTCGCCTATTACCTGCTCGACATCTGATCATGGCCGCTGACGTCCTCATCCGCGTCGAGAACGTGGATTCCGGCTACGACGGCAACGCGATCCTCGCGGGCATCAACTGCGAGGTCCGCCGCGGCGAAGTCTTCGGCATCCTCGGCGGCTCGGGCTGCGGCAAGAGCACGCTGATGAAGAACATGATCGGGCTCAACGCGCCGATCGCCGGCAGCATCTACATCGACGGCGACGACATCGCGACCGCTGACGACAAGCTGCTGGAGAAGATTCAGCGCAAGTTCGGCGTGATGTACCAGTCCGGCGCGCTGTTCGGGTCGATGACACTGCTCGAAAACGTGCGGTTGCCGCTCGAGGTCTACACCGATCTCCCCGACGACGCGATCGACCTCGTCGCGCGGATGAAGCTCGAGCTGGTCGGGCTCGAGGCGTTCACCGGGCACATGCCGTCGGAGCTGTCCGGCGGCATGCAGAAGCGCGCCGGCATCGCGCGGGCGATGGCGCTCGATCCGTCGATCCTTTTCCTCGACGAGCCTTCGTCCGGCCTCGACCCGATCACGGCGGCATCGCTCGACGCCACGATCCGGCGCCTGTCCGAGAACCTCGGCGTCACGTTCGTGATCGTGACCCACGACCTCGGCAGCGTGTTCGTCGCCACCGACCGCGTGATCTTGCTCGACCGTGCGGCGAAGGGCATCATTGCCGAAGGCGACCCGCGCCGCCTTCGCGACGAGACGACCGACGCGCGGGTCCGTGCGTTTTTCCGGCGCGAAGCCGAAGTGACACCCGTCTGATCGACGCCGATGAGCCTCAAAGCCAACTACTTCAAGCTCGGCCTGTTCGTGGTCGGCGCCGTCGTGGCCGGCGTCGTCGTGCTCGTCGTGATCGGTTCCGGGCGGTGGTTCCAGCCGAAGCTCACGATCGAGACGTACTTCGACGAGTCGGTGCAGGGACTCGACATCGGGTCCAAGCTCAAGTACCGCGGCGTGGTCATCGGCGAAGTGAAGAGCATCGGGTTCACCTACAACTGGTACCAGCAGGACAAGCCGATGCTGCAGCGCGAGCGTTACGTCCTGGTCGAGGCGCAGATCCAGCCGAAGCTCGTGGGCGGCCGCGCCGGGGCGGGCGAACTCACCGAGCAGAAGAGCGCCGATCTCGAGATCGAGAAGGGCCTGCGGGTGCGCCTCGCGCCGCAGGGGATCACGGGAACGAGCTACCTCGAGATCGATTACGTCGACCCGGTGCCCGAGGTGCTCAAGATCGACTGGGAGCCGGGAAACGTCTACATCCCGAGCGCGCCGTCGACGGTGACGACGGTCGTCAACTCCGTGATCGACACGCTGCAGCGCCTGCACAACCTCGACATCGAGCAGACGCTGGCCAACTTCAACAGGCTGATGGTGACGGCCAACGCACGGATCGATGCCATCGACACGAGGGTGCTCTCGCAGCGCGGCGAGCGTGTCCTCGCCAAGCTCGAGACGACGCTCGACGGCCTCGCGACGAAGAACCTGTCCGACGAGGGCGTGGCGCTGCTCTCCGAGCTGCGGGTCACCAATGCCGAGCTCAGGAAGACGTTCGCGAGCCCGGTGCTGCAGAAGCTGCCCGACGACGCGGCCGCGGCGCTTGCCCGCGTGCGCGCGATCCTCGACGATCCCAACGTTCCGAAGACGCTGGCGCACCTGTCGCAGACGCTCGGCCGGATCGACCGGATTCTCACCGGCGGCGAGGCGGACCTGGCCGTCACCGTCGAGAACCTGCGCCAGATCACCGACAACCTGCGCGATCTCACCGAAGACAGCAAACGCTATCCCGCCAACGTGATCTTCGGCGATCCGCCGAAACCGCCGGAGCGCATCCGATGAGACCGTCGTCAGCCCTGCCATCGCCTCTTGCGTTCGTCGGGCGCGCCGTCGGCGCGCTCGCGGTCATCGCGTTCGCCGCGGCCCTCGCGTCGTGCTCGTTGTCGCGCCCGGCGCCGGTCAAGCGCACCTTCCTGCTGGAGCCCGCGTCGCCGCCGATGGCCTCGGTGCAGAAGCTCGTCTCGCTTCGGGTCGGCGTCGTCAACGTGGCGGCGCCTTACCGCGGCAAGGCGTTCGTGTACCGGCAGGATGAGCTCAAGTTCGAATCCGACTACTACGACGAGTTCTTCGTCGCGCCAGCCGCGATGCTGTCCGAGGCGACGGCCCGGGCGCTCGCCTCGGCCAGCGTGTTCCGGCGGACGATCCCTCCCGGCGCCACGGACACCGGCGACTACGTCCTGGACGGATTCGCGTCGGAATTCTACGGCGACGTGCGCGATCCCGCGAAGCCCGTTGCGGTGCTCGCAATCGCATTCTATGTTTCGCCGGCCAATGCGATGACGCCGGCCGTGATCTGGTCGCGCGAGTATCGGCGGCAGACGCCGATGGCGGACGCGACCCCCGAAGCGCTCGCCCGCGCGTGGAACGCGGCGCTCTCGACGATCCTCGCCGACCTCGCGCGCGACCTGGCCGCGGCGGAGCTGCCGCGGTAGTCCTGCTCAGGCGGGCAGTCCGGCCTTCAGCAATGCCTCCCGGTGGTGCGCGAGGTCGGAGTTGTTCTGGTAGTGAAGCGTGGCCAGGTAGGCGCGGACGGTGAAATCCGGTGCGCGGCTCATCACCTCGCGCGCGTAACCGGACGCAGCAACCGCGTCGCCCAGCTGCGCCGACGCAGCGGCAAGGAAGGCGAAGTGCGTGTGGTCCGGCTTGGTGATGCGGCTGAAGGACTGAATCGCGTCGCCGTAGGCGCGCGCGACGAACTGCGCCCGCCCAAGGTGATTCCAGAATCGTTCCGGGTGGTACGGGTTGATGCGCATCGCCTTGCGGATCCACTCGATGCCTTCCCCGGGCCGGCCTAGCCAGGTCAGCACCTCGCCATGCTGGACCACGACGAGGTCGTAATTGGGACTGAGCTCCAGCGCCCGCTCCTGGTGGTAGAGCGCCTTGTCGAGGCGGTTGAACGCGAGGTGCAGCGCCGCCAGGATGCGATGCACGTCGGCATCGGTTTCGTCGAGCGACAGCGCCGTCTCCACCTCGGCCGTGATGGCCTTCAGGAGCGCGTTGACATCGTCGTGCCAGCCATAGACAAACCTCTGGCCGAGCACGCAAGCCTTCCACGCATGGGCGTGCGCATATATCGGATCGAGGGCGATGGCGCGCTCCAGCATGCGCATCGCTTCCTCGTTGTCGCCGCGCTCGGAGCGATGATGCAAGGCCTTCCCTGCCAGCACATATTCGTAGGCCGCCATGTTCCCGGTCGGCTTCTTCTTCGCGCGGTCGTGCGTCGCCGCTTCCACGCGGCCGCGCAGCGTGCCGACGATCGCCGCCGTCACTTCGTCCTGGATGGCAAAGATATCCTCGAGCTTGCGGTCGTAGCGCTCCGCCCAGATGTGCGTCTCCGTCTCGCCGTCGATGAGCTGAACGGTGACGCGCACGCGATCGGTGGCCTTCCTCACGCTGCCTTCGACCACGTAGTCGACGCCGAACTCCCTGGCGATGCTGCGTGCCGTGACCTTTTTCCCCTTGTGCACGAAGACCGAATTGCGGGAGATGACGAGCAGGTCGTGGAAGCGGGACACTTCGGTGATGATGTCTTCGGTCAAGCCGTCGGCAAAGAATTCCTGGTCTGGATCACCGCTCATGTTCACGAACGGCAGCACGGCGATCGACGGCACGCGCGTCGGCATCTCCTGCGGGTGCGCGGCGCCCGGAATCGCGGCCAGCCCGGCCTCCTTGCCGTTCAAGCGAACCCGGAAAACGCGTATCGACCGGCTGATGTTCTTCACCGTGTGTTCGCCGAGATCCTCGAAGTCGACGTCGAGCCGGTCGCCGACCTGTTCGCGGACGGCGGCGGAGACGCAGATGCCGCCGGGTTCCGCGATCGACTCGAGACGCGCAGCGACATTCACGCCGTCGCCGAAGATGTCGTCGTTCTCGACGATCACGTCGCCGAGGTTGATGCCGATGCGATACAGCAGGCCAGCGCCCGTACCTTCGTTGCGCAGTGCCATCGCACGCTGAAAGGCAGCCGCGCAACGGACCGCCTCGGTGACGCTCTGGAATTCCACCAGCATGCCATCGCCGGTGGTCTTGATGAGGCGGCCTTTGCATTTCGCGATGGCGGGGTCGATCAAGTCGTGGCGCACGGACCTGAGACGCGCGAGCGTCCCGACTTCGTCGGTTTCCATGAGCCGGCTGTAGCCGACCACGTCCAGCGCCAATATGGCCGCGAGCCTGCGTTCGACGCCCTGCTGTTCCACGCCCTGATCCTCAAGCTTGAAGATCCCATCCTAACAGTTGGACGACGGATGGGCATTTCGATCACGCGAGGGAGAGTATTGAGGGATCAATCGTACGGGTCAACCACTGATCGTCGTCGGCCGCGCGCCGATCCGGGCACTGGCAGGAGGATTTTCGAGCATGACGTGGCGCCAGGTCGGGCGCGTCCCGGGGCGGCGGGCGGCCGCGGCGCGGGCAGGGCGGAACCATCCGGTGCGCCCGAGCCCGGGACTGCTTGAGCCTGCCATGTTCGAGATCAATCTCGTTGTCAACCCGTTCGTTTAGAATATTCCTGACGTCAGGGGGAGGGGTGGGGTTGTCGGTACCTTTACCAACCGCGCGAACATCGCGTGAAGGAGATGCCCATGCTGCAAAGACTGTTTCGCTCCACTGGCTTGGCCGTGTTGCTGGCGGCCGCGTCGGCGCTCGTCGTTCCCGGCGTTCAGGCGCAGGCCGACCCGCAGGCACATATCAGCGCATCCGAGGTGACGCTTTCCCACTTCCTGCGCGACCCCGACATGACCTGGCTGCAGCAGAACTTCAGCCGCGCCAAGGCGGTGATCATTTCGCCCGAGATCGTCAAGGCCGGCTTCATCTTCGGCGGCTCCGGCGGCCGTGCGCTCGTGGTCGCGCGCGATCCGAAGAGCGGCAAGTGGGTCGGCCCCGCGTTCTACGCGATGGCGACGGCCAGCGTCGGCTTCCAGGCCGGGCTGTCGGTGTCGGAAGGGGTGACCCTGGTGATGACCGACAAGGGATTCAACTCGCTGCTCTCGACGTCGTTCAAGATGGGCGGCGACGCGAGCGTCGCCGCGGGCCCGGTCGGCGCGGGCGCGAAAAGCAATATCGTGGCCGACCTCATCACGTTCAACCGGGCCAAGGGCGTGTACGGAGGCCTGAATTTCGACGGCACCGTGATGACGGTCTCGGATGACTGGAACGCCACGTTCTACGGCAAGAAGGTGCTCCCGACCGACATCTTCGTGCGGATGGACGTCCACAACAAGGCGGCCGACAAGCTGCTCGCGCAGGTCACCGCCGCCGCCAGGAAGAAGTAGATCGCGCCGTATCGATCGACGCGGAGGGCCTCGCGCGGGGCCCTCTCTTTCTTGGCGAGTCGCCGATGCACGCGGGGTCACGGTCCGACCGGAAACCCCGCGACGCAATGTGCCGTGGGCGCCACGCCTCGCCCCCGGATAGCGATCGCGGTGCCGCCTGTGCTATGTTTCAAGCGCGCTTTCGTGACGGCACGTCGTGCCGCAGAACGACGCGGTGAGTGCGCGTCGCTCCGCGCCACAGGGTCGCGTGACGGCGCGTACCGCGGCGCTCGATGCTCATACCCTTTCAATGGATCGGCCTGTTCGCGACCGCGACGGTGTTCGCCGTCATGTTCGCGCTCGGCCTGATGCTCGGGCGCGAGCAGATCGCGGCCGCGCTGCAGCGGCGTGTCGTGCTGGTGGCGGTGGTCTTCGCGGTCGTCGTCCCGGTGCCCGCGCTGGCCGTGCTGGCGGTCAAGGCGTTCGGATTGAAGGGGGCGGTGGCAGCCGGCATCGTGCTGATGGCGATCTCGCCGGGCGCGCCGGTCGCGCTGCGGCGCGCGCTGGATGCCGGCGGCGACCGCGCGTTCGCGCCTGCGCTGCACCTTGCGATCGTGATGCTGGCGGTGGTGACCGTGCCGGCGAGCGTCGCGATCCTCGACTGGATCTTCGCCGCCAACATCGCCGTCACGCCGCTCCACATCGGGCGCCAGGTGTTCTTCGCCCAGCTGCTCCCGATGGCCCTGGGCGCCTCGCTGCGTGCGATCCTCCCTGTCGTCGCTGCGAGGTTGGAGGGACCGCTGGGACGCCTCGGCAATGTCCTGCTGCTGCTGCTCGCGATCGCGGTCGTCGTCGATCTGCCGCCGATCATCGCCGCGGTCGGCTGGGTGCCGACCGTCGCCGGCGTGGCGATGACGCTGTGCGCGCTGGCCGTCGGCGCGGCGTTCGCGTGGCGCGACGCCGAGGTGCGACCGGCCGCGGCCATTGCGGCGGCGATGCGCAACCCGGGACTCGCGCTCGTGATCGCCACCGTCAATCGCGCGCCGCCCGACGTGACCGCCGCGGTGATCGGCTACGCGCTCGGCCTGGGCGCGACGATGGTCGCGTTCGTGCAATGGAGCAAGCGCTCGCGGCGGGTGGACGGCGTCAACGCGGTCCGTCCGCCATTTCCCGTCGACCGCTGACGCGCGGAGCTCCCGATGAAAGCGGACCTGCCCGCGGCTGACGTCACCTTGCGCGACGGGCGCATTGTGCACATTCGCACGATGCGCCCGTCGGACGAGGCCGAGCTGCTGCAGGCGTTCGACCGGATGAGTCACGACGCCCGGTACATGCGCTTCCTGCGCGCGGTCCGCGAGCCCGACCTCCAGCGCTTGCGGAAGGCGCTCGCGTCGTTCCCCGCGCGCGGCGCTGGCATCGTGGCGACCGTCCCGGCGACCGACGGCATCGACATCGTCGGGAGCGCAATCTTCGTGCTCGGTTCCGACCCGGTGACCTGCGAGTTCGCGATCACCGTCGGTGCGAACTACGGCGGCGCAGGGCTCGGGCAAGCGCTGATGAGCGTGCTCATCGACGCGACGCGACGCCGGGGGCTGGAAGAGATGGTGGGCTTCGTGCTCGCGGCGAACACGCCGATGCTGCGACTCGCGGCCCGCGTCGGGTTCAACGTCGAGAGGGATCCCGACGATCATTCCCTTCGCGTCTGCCGTCTGAGTCTGCGGGACGCGCAGTAGGGGACAGACCCGTTTCGGGGTCCGCCCGCTGCCGCGCAGCGGATCACGGCGTGGCGGGCCGCGCCGTGCCGTTGGACTTTGCCGGCAGCGCCTGGTAGCGAGCGATCGCCTCGCGCGCATTGAACAGCAATCGCTCGCGGCCGAGCCGCCGGTCCAGCCCGGAGCGTCGAACGACTTCGAGGGCTCCGGGGTTGAGGCCCGCCACCCAGAGCTCGACGCCTTGCTCCGAGGCGCGCCTGTCCCCCTCCAGCAGCATCTGCAGCGCCGAGTATTCGATGTCGGGCACCCGGCTCATGTCGATCGCCAGCACGCGCGGCTTGTGCTCGGCGACCAGCGCGGTGATCTGCTCCCCCACGTACTGCGCGTTGACGAAGAACAGGCGTCCCTCCGGCCGCACGATCAGCAGGCCCCCGAAGGTCTCGTCGTCGGGATGTTCGGGCGACAGCGGTCGCAGCACGTCGGCCCCGCGTTTCCTGCCGATGATCGACACGCGCGGGTAGGCGGTCTGGCTCGCCAGACCGATCATCGACACGACGATCGCCACCACGATGCCCTTGAGCGTGCCGAACACCAGCACCCCGGCGCAGGCGATCAGCGCCCAGCGAAACTCCATCAAGCGCACGCTGCGGATCACACGGAATTCCATCGGCTGGATCAGTCCGACCGAGTAGACGATGACGACCGCAGCCAGTGTCGCGTGCGGCATCAGGCCGAGCAGCGGCGCGAGCAGCAGCATCGTCGCCAACGCTGCGCCCGCGGTCACCAGCGACGCCTTCTGCGAGCGTCCGCCCGCGGAGCGCACCACCGCCGTCTGCGACGTGCCGCCGCCTGCCGGCATCGCGCCGAATACCGCACCGCCAAGGTTGGCCACACCCGTGGCGACCAGCTCGCGGTTTGCATCGATGGGAGGATCTCCCGGGCGCGCGAACGCGCGGCCCGCCGCGATGGTTTCCGTGAAGCTCATCAGCGCGATCCCGAGCGCCCCCGGCACCAGCTGTTCGATCAGCTCGAGGTTCGGCAGCGTGAGCGAAGGGAAGCCCTGCGGAATCAGGCCGACGGTCGAGACCCCTGCCGCGTGCAGGCCGAGGAACCACGACGCGGCGATGCTGCCGCCGACGGCGACCAGCGGCGCCGGCGAATGCGGCCACCGCCGCTCCATGCCGATCAGTATCGCGAAGGTCGCCACGGCCACTGCCAGCGTCAGCGGCGACGTGTCGGCCACGTGGCGCGCGACGCTCAAGGCATCGGCGAAGAAGCCCTGCTTGGCGATATGGATCCCGAGGAGTTTCGGCACCTGGTCGAGCACGATCACGAGGCCGATGCCCGCCTTGAAGCCGGTCAGCACCGGCGCGGAAATGAAATTGGCGACGAATCCGAGGCGCAACAGTCGGGCCAGCACCAGCATCGCGCCGACGAGCACGGTCAGCGTCGCCGTCGCGGTGACGAGCCGCGCCGGGTCGCCGTCGGGCACGGCAAGGCCCAACTGCGTGCCGGCCAGGATCGCGAGCGTCGTGGTGGAGCTGACCGAGAGCACGCGCGACGTGCCGAGCAGCGCGTAGGCCAGCATCGGGACGAACGCGGTGTACAGGCCGACGGCGACCGGCAGGCCGGCGACGGTCGCGTAGGCCATCGCCTTGGGCAGCACGACCGCGGCGGCGGTGAGGCCCGCCACCACGTCGAAGCGAAGCGCGGTGGCGCCGGACGGGCGCGCTGGCGCGGCGGTCGGAGGCTGGTTCATATGGCTCGCTCCCGGTGATGCGCGAATTCGGTCGGCCCGTCGCGCGCCGCGAACTGCACGAAGCTGCACGATTGTAGCCCTGCGCTCCCGGCATGCTCGATGGCGACGCAACTACCGTCGCGCGCTGATCGGTGCCGCGGCGGGATCAGGCCGCGCGCGAAGCGCCGGCTTCCGGACGGAATGCGTCAGCGACTGTGCCCCGGCGAATGCTAGGGCGCGCGCTTCCGCGCTGCCCTCCAATCGGTCGGCGTGGTGCCGCTCCAGCGGCGAAATGCCCGCGTAAACACCCCCGGGGCGGCATAGTCGAGCACTCGGCGACCTGGCCCACCCCCATCGCTGAACCCTCCAGCATCTGCCGGGCGATCGCGAAGCGGCTCTCGTCGACGAGTTGCTGGAAGCCGATGCCGAAGGCATCGAGGCGGCGATGCAGGGTGCGGCTGTGCATTCCGAAAAGCGCGGCGACGTGATCCGCGTTGGCGTGACCTGTCATGAGCGCGGTGCGCAGCGCGCCGCGCACCTGCTCGGGGAAGTCGCCGCCGTGGCGCTCCTCGAGCGCGTTGATGTGCGCCTGCAACAGACGCCGCAGGTCGCCGTCGTCGACCGGCAGGCGGCGGTTCAGGTACCTCGCGGAGAACAGCAGGGCGAACTGCTCGGCGTCGAAACGCAGCGGAACGCGGAAGAACCGGCGGAAGGGCCCGACATCCGCCGGCTTGCGATGTGCAAACCAGGCTTCCGTGGGCCTGAAATCGGGACCGCAAAGGTCACGCACGACGTTGTGCATCACGGCGACGGCACCATCCCCGACCTGATCGACGGCTTCGGCCACCGGTTCATGGATCGCATAGGCGAACATCGCCGTGCCGCCGTCCACCACCAGGCTCGTGGTCGCGCCGCGGACGTGAAGATGAAGGTAGCGCACGAAGTTGCGCAGCGCGGTTCCAACGTCCTGTGAATTATCCCGACGTCGTGAAGATGATGAGTGCGGATCTCGACTGGACGAGCGCGCTGGGCGAGGCGGTCGTCGCCGACCAGGGCGAGGTGCTGGAGGCGGTCCAGACCTTTCGTCGCCAGGCGCAGGCTGCGGGCAATCTCAAGTCCGACGGCAAGCAGGTCGTCAAGGTCGAGCAGGAGATCATCTACATCGAGCCTGCCGATCCGCAGGTGATCTACGTGCCGCAGTACAACCCGGCGACGATCGTGGTTGCCGGCAGCTACCCGTGGGGCTACTACCCGACGCCTTACCCGTCGTACTACTACCCGTACGCGCCCGGCGCCGCGCTCGCCGCGGGCGTCGATCTGGGGTGCCGCGATCGGCGCAGCCTGGAGCGGCAACCGCTACGGCTGTTGCGGGGACGCGAACATCAACGTCAACCGCAACACCAACATCAACACCGGCAACATCTAACCGAGGCGGCGGCGCGGCCCAGCGGCCGGCCGGTGGCGGCTCCGCGTGGAAGTCGAACAAGCAACCCGGCCAGGTCAGGAGCTCGGTTGGCGGGCCCGCCTCGTCCACGCGCGTGGGGCGATGCGCGCGGCGGTGGCGGCCCGGGGCGCGCATCGGCGCAGCCGACCGGCGGCGCCGGTGGCGGGCGGGCGCAGGCCGCGGGCTCTGCATCGATCGGCGGAGCGGCCACTCGTGCCGGCGCCTCGGGCGGCGCGATGTCGGGCTACGGTTCCGCGTCCGGGCGACAGACGCGGATGGACAGTTCCCGCGGCGCCTCGAGCCGCGGCGCGATGTGATTCGGCGCCGGAGCGTTGCGTGGCGGCGGCGGCGGGCGTGGCGGCGGCGGGCGTGGCGGTGGGCGCCGCTGAAGCCGGGAGAACGCTCATGCGCACATTTCCATCCCTCGAACGCAAGGCATCGCCCATGAACATCATGCACTTCTGGTCTTCCTTGCGCCGGCTTGCGCTGGCGCTGATCGTGGCTGCTCCACTCACCGCGCTGCGCCGCACCGCAGGAGACCTTCACGACGCCGGAAGCGGCGGTCGACGCGCTGATGGCCGCGTTCAAGGCCGACAGCGATGCGGCGTTGATTGCGATCTTCGGCGAGGAGCACAAGGACCTCATCATCCAGTCCGATCGCGCGGCGGCCAGCGCCACGCGGGCCAGGATTCTTGCGGGCGATGCAGACGCTGCGCGTGCTGAAGGAGCAGGGCCTGGATCGCCGGGAGCTCCTGATCGGTGCGCAGGCGTGGCCCATGCCCATTCCCCTCGTGCGCGTCGGCGATCGCTGGCGCTTCGCCACCGAGGAAGGCGCGGACGAGGTCGTCAATCGCCGCGTCGGCGCCAACGAGCGCAACGCCATCCATGTGCTCAACGCGTATCTCGACGCCCAGCGCGCGTACGCGGCGCGCGACCGCAACGGCGACGGCGTGCTGCAGTACGCGCAGAAGCTCGCCAGCTCACCGGGCAGGCAGGATGGGCTGTACTGGCCCGCCGACGCCGCGAAGGGCGAAGAGGCGCTCGGCGCGCCGCAGACGAGGACGCAGCCGCGCGCCATCCTCAACTACGCGGTCCGCTTCTGACTGATGGTGCGCACGGCATGCCTCGAAGAGTGCAGGTAAACTGTCGAGTGAACGATTGAAGCTTCGGGCTGATCCCTATGGGTCGCCGGATCCACCAAGTGCAGCCACGGCGTGTATCTCGCCGGTAGGAGAGTGAGATGGCGGTATTGCAGTGTTTCCCGAGTGGTCGATCGCTGGCCAAGGTCGTGACCGCGTCCGGGGTCGTGGCGCTGGCCGTATCTCTTGCTGCCTGCGATCGGAGCAAGGACGCCGACAAGGCCAGGCAGGCGGCCGCCGCCCCGCCGCCCCCGGCGGTGGTCGTCGCGGAGGTCGTCCAGAAGACGGTGCCCATCTACGGCGAGTTCGTCGCCCAGACCGACGCCAAGGAAACGGTGGAGATCCGCGCCCGGGTGCAGGCCTTCCTCGAGGCGCAGCACTTCACCGAGGGCACGATCGTCAAGAAGGACCAGCTGCTGTTCACGCTCGACAAGCGCGAGTTCGAGGCCAAGCTGCAGCAGGCCAAGGCCCAGCTCGAGGTCGCGCTGGCGCGGCTCGGCAAGGCCGAAACCGACGAGCGGCGCCTGAAGCCGCTGGCCGAGCGCAGGGCCGTGCCGCAGCAGGACTACGACAATGCGGCGGCGAATCTGCTGGCCGCCCAGGCGAACGTGCAGGCCGCCCGCGCCGATGTTGTCGCGGCGGAGCTGGAACTGAGCTACTGCACGATCCGCTCGCCGATCACGGGCCTGATCGGCAAGCGCCTGGTGGCCCCGGGGAACCTCGTCGGCAAAGGGGAGGCCACGCTGCTCGATACCGTATCGAGCATCGACCCGATTCGCGTCAACGCCACCATCAGCGAAGCGGAATACCTGCGGTTCTATGGGCAGCACGTGAAGGATGGGGGGCGGAAGGCCAACGGTTCGGCGCTGGAGCTGATCCTGGTCGATGGCAGCGTCTTTCCGCAGAAGGGCAAGCTCGTCATCGTCGATCGGGCGGTGGACCAGAAGACCGGCACCCTTACCTTCGCCGCCGAGTTTCCGAACCCCAATGGACAGTTGCGCCCCGGACAGTTCGGCCGCGTGCGTGCGGTCGCCGAGACGGTCAAGGACGCGATCCTCGTTCCGAAGCGGGCGGTCCAGGAGATCCAGGGGATGCAGACCGTGCTCGTGGTCGGCGCCGACGACATGGTCGCGCTGCGCACCATCCGGCCCGGCGAAACGGTCGGCGACCTGCTCATCGTCCGCGACGGACTCAAGCCCGGCGAGCGGGTGATCGTCGATGGCATCCAGAAGGCCCGGCCGGGATCCAAGGTCAAGCCGACGGCAGCTGCCGCGGCAAGCCCGGCGGACGGCAAGGCGAGCGAGAAGGCGCCGGGCAAGCCGGCTCCGGCGAAGGCCGGAGGGAAATAGCCCGTGGGCAGTTTCTTCATCCGCCGGCCGATCGTCGCGATCGTCATCGCGATCCTGACTGTCCTGTTCGGGGTGATCACGCTCACCCGCCTGTCGGTCGAGCAGTATCCGTTCCTCGCGCCACCGAACATCCGCGTCACGGCGACCTACCCGGGCGCCTCTGCCGAAGCGGTGGAGCAGTCGGTGGCCACCCCCATCGAGCAGGAGGTCAACGGCGTCGACCGGCTGATCTACATGAAGTCGTCGAACACCAGCGACGGCCGCATGCAGCTCGACGTCAACTTCGAGGTCGGCACCGACCAGGACATCGCCAACGTGCTGACGCAGAACCGCGTCTCGGCGGCGCAGGCGCGCCTGCCGGTCGAGGTCACGCAGCAGGGGGTGACGGTCAAGAAGCAGAGCCCCAGCATCCTGATGGTGATCTCGATCTACTCGCCGGCGGACGCCTACGACGCCAACTTCCTGATCAATTACGCCGGCATCAATCTGCGCGACCAGTTGCTGCGCATTCCCGGGATCGCGCAGGTCGATCTCTTCGGCGGCACCGACTACGGCATGCGGATCTGGTTCAAGCCCGACCGGCTGGCCAAGCTGGGCCTGACCCCGGCGGACGTGATCAACGCGATCAAGGAGCAGAACCTGCAGGCGCCCGACCGGCAAGGTCGGCGCCGCGCCGACGCCGAAGGACCAGCAGTTCACCAACACGGTCAGCGCGCCGGGGCGGCTGGTCACGGCGGAGGAATTCGAGAACGTCATCGTGCGGCAGAGCGACACCGGCGCGGTGGTTCGGATCAAGGACATCGGCCGCGCCGAGCTGGGCTCGCAGGACTACAACGCCTTCGGGCGGCTGAACGGCAAGCCGGCGGGCGCGATGGCGGTCTACCTGCTGCCCGGCGCGAACCAGCTCAAGGCTTCGGAGACGATCTACGCCACGATGGAGCGGAGCAAGGGGCAGTTCCCACCCGGCATGGACTACAAGATCGTCTACGACACCACGCCGGCAGTGGAGGCGTCGATCGAAGGGATCGTGCATACGTTCGTCGAGGCGCTGGTCCTGGTGACGCTGGTCGTGTTCATCTTCCTGCAGAACCTCCGCGCGACGATCATCCCGCTGCTGACGATCCCGGTATCGCTGATCGGCACCTTCATCTTCTTCCCGCTGCTCGGGTTCTCGGTCAACACGCTGTCGATGTTCGGCCTGGTGCTCGCCATCGGCATCGTGGTGGACGACGCCATCGTCGTGGTCGAGGCGGTCATCCACCACCTCGAGCACGGGATGAGCCCCCGCGAGGCGACGATCAAGGCGATGGAGGAGGTCTCCGCGCCGGTGATCGGCATCGCGCTGATCCTGTCGGCGGTGTTCATCCCTGTCGCCCTGCTCGGCGGGCTGGTCGGCAGCATGTACAAGCAGTTCGCGCTGACGATTGCAATCTCGGTGCTGCTGTCGGCGTTCAACGCGCTGTCGCTGACGCCCGCGCTGTGCGCCATGATGCTGAAGCAACCGAAACCGATGCGGGGGCCGCTGGGGGCGTTCTTCCGCGGCTTCAACAAGGCGTTCGACGTCAGCACCCGGGGCTACGTGAACGTCTCGCGCCTGCTCGTGCGCAAGGCGTTGCTGACGATCGGCATCGTCGCCGCGGTTGTGATCGGGGCGGGTCTCTTCGCGCGCGTGCTGCCGGCCGGCTTCATCCCGGAAGAGGACCAGGGGATCTTCGGCATCAGCGTTCAGCTTCCGGCCGGCGCCTCGCTCGAGCGCACCGCCCGCGTGCTGACGACGATCGAGGAGATCCTCGCCAAGACCGACGGACTCGACTCGTACCAGACCGTCGGCGGCTACGGAGCGGTGACCAGCACCTATCAGCCGAACTACGGCACGATCTTCGTGCGCATGAAGCCGTGGGGGGAGCGCAAGACCGCGCAGTTGCACGTCAACGGCATCATGGGAAAACTGCGGCCGCAGTTGACCGCCATACCGGAGGCGGTCATCTTCCCGTTCAACATCCCGACCCTGTCCGGCTTCGGGGCCGCCTCGGGATTCAACTTCCTGCTGCAGGACCGCAGCGGCTCGCTTTCCGTTGCGCAGCTCGGCGAGCAGACGCAGAAGTTCCTCGCCGCGGCCCGGCAGCGGCCCGAGCTCGGCACCGTGTTCACCTCGTTCGACCCCAACTACCCGCAGGTCAGGGTCGACCTCGACCGCGAGAAGGCGCGCACGCTGGGCGTGCCGGTGAACGAAGTGTTCCAGGCCCTGGCGACGACGCTGGGCGGCTCCTATGTCAACGACTTCAACCGCTTCGGGCGACTGTACCGTGTCTACGTGCAGGCCGACGCGGACGCACGGCTGAAGGCGGAGGACATCGGCCAGATCTACGTGCGCTCCAAGACGACCAACGAGATGGTGCCGCTCGCCACGCTGGTGACCATCCGCGATATCGTCGGCGCCGAGCTGACGACGCGCTTCAACCTGCAGCGCTCGGTCGAGGTCCAGGGCGCGCCGGCGCCCGGCTACACCTCCGGCCAGGCGCTCGCCGCGCTGGAGCAGGTCTTCGCCGAGACGATGCCCGGCGAGATGGGCTTCGCCTACTCGTCGATGTCCTACCAGGAGAAGGTCGCGCCGCCCGCGGCGCCGACCTTCATCATGGCCATCGTCTGCGTGTTCCTGCTGCTGGCCGCGCTGTACGAGAGCTGGCGGCTGCCCTGGGCGGTGCTGCTCGGGTCTCCGCTGGTGGCGCTGGGCGCCTTCTTCGGCGTCTGGCTGATGGGCTACGACAACAACGTCTACGTGCAGATCGGCCTCGTGATGCTGATCGGCCTCGCGGCGAAGAACGCGATCCTGATCGTCGAGTTCGCCAAGGCCAAGCACGAAGAGGGCGCGTCGCTCGAGGAGGCGGCGCTGGAGTCGGCCCGCCTGCGCTTCCGGCCGATCCTGATGACCGCGTTCGCCTTCATCCTCGGCGTCGTGCCGCTGATGGTGGCCACGGGCGCCGGCGCCGGCGCGCAGAACGTGATGGGCACCGGCGTGTTCTGGGGCATGCTGGTTGCGACCGCCTTGGGCGTGTTCATCATTCCGGGCAACTACACCTTCGTCGAAGGACTCGGCCGCCGCGGGAAGGGCAAGGACGCGGCGCCGCCCGTCGTGCCCGCCAAGGAGGGAGCGCACTGAGATGAGCCACCGACGAAATCTCCTTCTTTGCGCCGCCGCGCTGTTTGCCGCCGGCTGCACGGTTGGCCCGGACTACGTACGGCCCGAGAGCTCGGTTCCGCCCGTCTATCGCGGGGCCGACGCAGTGCCGCCGGCCGCAGGCGCGGAATCCTTCGGCGATCTCAAATGGTGGAGCGTCTTTCCGGATCCTGACCTCCAGGCGCTGATCCGCACGGCGCTCGCGCAGAACTACGATCTGCGCGTGGCCGTGCAGCGCATCCTGCAGGCGCAGAGCCAGCTCACGATCGCGCGGTCGCTGGAGTCCCCGACGGTCGACGGCAGCGGCAGCGCTCCCTACGCCGGATACACCGGCTCCGACCGCCCCGCGACCTTTCCCGACAACAGCTTCCAGCCGCAGGCGGGACTCGGCGTCGCATGGGAGCTGGATTTCTGGGGCAAATATCGGCGCAACACCGAGGCCGCGCGGGCGGACCTGCTCGCCACCGAGGAGGCCCGTTACGCGGTCATGACGATCCTCGTCGCTCAGGTCGGCGAAGCCTACCTGACACTCCGCGCGCTGGACCTCACGCTGGAGATCTCGAAGCGCACCGTCGGCTCGCGGTCGAAGTCGCTCGACCTCGTGCAGGCCCGGCTGGATGGCGGCGTGGCCGGGGTGCTCGATCTGCGGCAGGCCGAGACGCTCTATTACACGGCGACGAAGACGATCCCCGAGGTTCAGCGCCAGATCGAGCAGACCGAGAACTTCATCAGCATTCTCCTTGGACAGAATCCCGGGCCAATCAAGCGCGGCCGCCCGCTCGAAGCGCAGATCGCGGCGCCGGTGCTGCCGCCGGGCCTGCCGACGGACCTGCTCACGCGGCGGCCGGATATCCGCAGGGCGGAGCAGCAGCTGATTTCCGCGAACGCGCAGATCGGCGTGGCAACGGCGCAGCTCTATCCGACGGTCACGATTTCCGGGTTTGCCGGAGTGGGCGGCGCGACGATCGGCGGCGCGAACTACGGGCCATACGGGATATTCAGCGCATTGCCGGCCATCACCCTGCCCGTGTTCAACATGGGCCGCCTGCAGGCCAACGTCGAATTCAACGAGGCGCGCGCCCAGGAGGCGGGCCTGCTCTACCAGCAGACGCTGCAGCAGGCGCTGCGCGAAGTGTCGGACGCGCTGGTCGCCGTCCGCAAGCGGCAGGAGTTCCGGCAGCAGCAGGAACTGCTGGTCAATGCGCTGGCGGATGCCAGCCAAGTCGCGACAATGCGTTACGAGGGCGGGGTGGCGAGCTACCTGGAGGTCCTGGATACGGAGCGGCAGTACTTCGACGCGGAGGTGCAATTGGTCCAGGCGAAGCGCGACGAGTCGCTGAGCGTGATCCAGCTCTACAGGGCGCTCGGCGGGGGATGGCAGGCGGAGCCCGGCGCCACCGCGGCGGCAAGCCGCGGACAATGAGCCACTCGACGTGATGATTCGACGGAGATGACGATGGCAAACAAGAAGGCGAAAGAGAAGGACAAGATCAAGGACAAGGCGAAGAAGGGGAACGGCGACGCCGCCGGCGCGGCCGCGAAGGACCGCGGCGCCCCGGTCGCCGGCATGGAGCTCTCCAACAAGGAGTATGCGAAGGAGCTCAAGAAGCTGCACGTCGAGCTGGTGAAGCTCCAGGAATGGGTGAAGCTCAAGGGCCTCAAGATCTGCGTCGTCTTCGAGGGCCGCGACGGCGCCGGCAAGGGCGGGACGATCAAGGCGATCACCGAGCGCGTGAGCCCGCGGGTGTTCCGCGTGATCGCGTTGCCGACTCCGACCGAGCGCGAGAAGACCCAGATGTACGGGCAGCGCTACTTCCCGCATTTTCCGGCGGCCGGCGAAATCGTGATCTGGGACCGCAGCTGGTACAACCGTGCCGGCGTCGAGCGGGTGATGGGCTTCTGCACCCCTGAGCAGGCGCGGAAGTTCCTGCAGGTGATACCGATGTTCGAGAAGCTGATGGTCGAGTCCGGCATCGTCCTGCTCAAGTACTGGCTGGAGGTGAGCCCCGAGGAGCAGACGCGCCGGCTCGAGGCTAGGGTCGACGACGGCCGCAAGATCTGGAAGCTCTCGCCGATGGACATCAAGTCGTATACGCGCTGGGACGACTACACGAAGGTGCGCGACGAGATGTTCGCGGCCACCGACACCGCGTGGGCGCCGTGGTACGTGGCGCGCTCCGAGGACAAGAAGCGGGTGCGCCTCAACATCATCTCCCATATGCTCTCGCGCATTCCCTACGAAGCGCCGAAGCGGGAGAAGGTGAAACTGCCCAAGCGCAAGGCGCGCGCGAAGCCGCCGGCCGATTCGGTGAAGCTCGTTCCGGAGAAGTTCTGACGGGGCCGTGCGCAAAACTCATTCACCAACCACGAAAGGTAAACCGGAAATGCAGATCCATCGACTCGTTGCGGCCCTCGGAATCGCCACCGCGGCCGCGCTGGCCGTTCCCGCCCTCGCCCAGACGGGCGCGGTGGTGGTCGCCAAGGAGCCTGGCAAGGCCACCGTCGCCCAGACGGTCAAGGTTACCGCCACGATCACCGCCATCGACAAGGCGAGCCGCGATGTCACGCTGAAGGGGCCGCAGGGCAACGAGGTGACGGTCACGGCCGGTCCGCAGGTGAAGAACTTCGATGTCCTGAAGGTCGGCGACCAGGTGAACGTCGAGTACGTCGAGGCGCTGACGCTCGAGCTCAAGAAGGGCGGCGGCCTCGTCGTGCAGCGCACCGAGCAGGCGGCCGCGAAGGGTGCGAAGCCGGGCGAGACGCCGGCGGGCGTGGCCGGCCGCCGGGTCACGGTCATTGCCGACGTCGTCGGCGTGGACGCCGCGAAGCAGGTCGTCACGCTGAAGGGTCCGCAGCGCACGGTGGAGCTGCGCATCCAGGATCCGGAGCAGTTCAAGCGCGTGGCCAAGGGCGACCAGGTCGAGGCCACCTACACGCAGGCGCTTGCCGTCGCCCTCGCGCCCGCGCCGAAGAAGTAGCAACGCGGGCCGGCCGCGCAGCACGGGCCGGTGAAATTGCAGTCCCGGATGAATCGCCGCGGGAATCGCTGTTGCGTTGGACGAACATCCGATGAACGCGTAAAGGACGGTGCGCGATGCACGCCAAGCTGACGACCTGGATCCTCGTTGCGGCAGTCGGCGGCGTGCTGGCCGGCTATATCGCCCACGAACTGGCGCCCGATGCGGCGACGGTGGCGGCGATCGCCGGGTACTTCGCGATCCTGGCCGACATCTTCCTGCGCCTGATCAAGATGATCATCGCGCCGCTCGTGTTCGCGACCGTCGTCGCCGGGATCGCCGGCACGGGTGACGCCAAGGCGGTCGGCCGCATCGGCGCGAAGGCGCTCGCATGGTTCGTCACGGCCTCGCTGGTCTCGCTGCTGCTCGGAATGACGCTGGCGAATTTCTTCCAGCCGGGTGCCAATCTCGCGCTGCCGTTGCCCGACGCCGGCCTGTCGACCAACCTCAAGACCGGCGGCCTCTCGCTCAAGGAGTTCATCGTCCACGTCTTCCCGAAGAGCTTCTTCGAGGCGATGGCGACCAACGAGATCCTGCAGATCCTCGTCTTCTCGCTGTTCTTCGGCTTTGCGCTCACGGCATTGAAGGACCGTCCGGCGACCACCATCGTGCGCTTCGTCGACGAGCTTGCCCACGCGATGCTGAAGCTCACCGAGTACGTGATGCTGGCCGCGCCGCTCGGCGTCTTCGGCGCGATCGCCGCCGCGATCACGACGCAGGGGATCGGCGTGCTGGCCACCTACGGCAAGTTCATCGGCTCGTTCTACGCGAGCCTGGTCGTGCTGTGGGGCGTGCTGATCGCCGCGGGCTTCGCTTTCCTCGGCCCCCGCGTGTTCGCGCTGCTGGCCACCGTGCGCGAGCCGATGATGATCGCGTTCACGACGGCGAGCAGCGAGGCCGCCTACCCGAAGCTGATGGAGCGGCTCGATCGCTTCGGCGTCAACGAGCGCGTGACGGCGCTCACGCTGCCGCTCGGCTACTCGTTCAATCTCGACGGATCGATGGTCTATCAGGCGTTCGCGGCGCTGTTCATCGCGCAGGCCTACGGCATCGAGATGTCGTTGGGGCAGCAGGTCGTCCTGCTGCTGTTCATGATGCTGTCGAGCAAGGGCGTGGCCGGCGTGCCGCGCGCCTCGCTCGTCGTCGTGGCCGCGGTCCTTCCCGCGTTCGGCCTGCCCGAGGCGGGACTGCTGCTCATCATGGGCATCGACCAGTTCCTCGACATGGGCCGCACGGCGACCAACGTGATCGGCAACGCCATCGCGACCGCGGTCGTCGCGAAGTGGGAGGGCGCGCTCGGCCCGCCGCGGTCCGAGGACGCGGACGCGCTGGCGGTCGCGCCGCCGGCGAAGGCGCAGGCGTGAACCTTCCCGCGCGCGTCGCGGCCGCGATCGCGGTCGCGTGCGCCATCGTCGCGGCGCCGGCGTGGGCGCGCGACTGGCCGGACGCGCTGACGGGCCGGCTCGGTGAGATCAAGGCGAGGGGCACGGTCAGGCTGGGTTATCGCGAGAACGCGATTCCGTTCTCGTACGCGGGCCCCGACGGCAGGCCGGTGGGCTACTCGCTCGAACTGTGTCACGCGATCGTGGCGACGATTCGCGAGGACCTTGGCCTGGCGCAGCTCGCCGTCGAGTACGTGCCGGTCAGCGCGCAGGACCGCATCGAGCGTGTCGTCGGCGGTGCCGTCGACCTCGAATGCGGCGCGACGACGAACACCGCCGAGCGGCGCCGGCAGGTCGCCTTCTCGCCGGTGATCTTCGTGACCGGGACGCGCATCGCGGTGCCGCGCGGGAGCAGGGTCCGCGACTTCCGCGAGCTGCGCGGCCGGCCCGTGGTCGTCGTGCGCGGCACGACCAACGAGGCGGCGATGCGCGAGCTCGACCGGGGACGCTCGCTCGGCCTGCGGCTGGTCGCCGCCGCCGACTATCGCGAGGCGCTGGAGCTGGTCGCCGCAGGCCAGGGCGATGCTCTCGCGGCCGACGACATTCTGTTGCGCGGCCTGCTCTTGGAAACGGGGCGCACGGCCGAGTTCCGGCTGGTCGGCGACATGCTCTCGTTCGAGCCCTACGGCATCATGTACGCGAAGGACGATGCCGGCATCGCCGAGGTCGTCGACCGGAGCCTGCGCACGCTCGCCGCGAACCGCGAGCTCGTCTGGATCTACAACCGCTGGTTCATGCGGCCGCTGCCCGCGCGAGGCGCGCTGGCGCTGCCGATGAGCGTGCAGCTCCGGCGCTCGCTGGAGCTGATCGGCCTGCCGCCGGATTGAGCGCGGCACGGCCTGTCCCGGCCCGACGCCGGTCCACGCGAATCGCCCGCGTACTGCTCGTCGATGCGCAGGTAGTCGCCCTGGCCGAATTTCCAGGTGCCGCCGCCAAAGATCACGCCCTCCCGGTTGCCGGCGGTCGTACCGCCGCTCAGAACATGAGCCTCGCCAGGAAGAGCCCGGTGACGACCGCCACCGCGGTCGCGACGACGCCCGGAATCATGAACGAGTGGTTGAGCACGTACCTGCCGATCTTCGTCGTCCCCGACAGGTCGAAGTTGATCGCCGCGATCAGCGAGCCGTAGGTCGGAATGAAGAAGTAGCCGTTGACCGACGGGAACATCGCGATCAGGAACTGAGGCGGGATGCCGAGCGCGATGCCCAGCGGCATCAGCGCGCGCGTCGTCGCCGCCTGGCTGTACAGCAGCACCGACGCGAAGAACAGGCCGAACGCGAACGTCCAGGGGTGGGCATCCGCCTGCGCGCCGATCGCCGGCACGATCACGTCCTTGTGCGCGGCGATGAAGCTGTCGCCCAGCCACGCCAGGCCGAAGATGCCGATGACGGCGACCACGCCCGCACGCAGCGTAGGCGTCTTCGGCACGGCGTTGACGTCGACCTTGGTCGCCAGCAGCATCGCCGCCGCGACCGACATCATCACGACCTCGATGACGATCGGCATCGCCAGCGGGCTCTTTGCCCCGGGCAGCCGGCGCAGTTCCGGGAAGAACCCGAACAGCACGACCAGCCCGACGCCGGCGAGAAAGATGAGCGCCGACGCCTTCGCGGCAGGCGGGAGCGGCGATCGATCGGCTGCCGCCTGCGGCGCCGGGATCGCTCCGGAGGCCAGGCGCGCCTGATACTCCGGATCGTCCTTCAGGTCCTTCCCGATGAACATGGAGACGATCGCGGCCGCGACGACGCCCGTGAGGGTCGCCGGCACGCAGATCATCAGGATCTCGGGCAGACCCCACTGCGTGAGGCCTTTCTCCGCGAAGAGCCCGATCATCGCGGCCGTCGCCGCGGCGACGGGGCTCGCGGTGATCGCCTGCTGTGAGGCGATGGTCGCCACCGCCATCGGCCGCTCCGGACGGATGCCGGCCCGGTGCGCGGTCTCGTAGATCACCGGCAGCAGCGGATAGACGATGTGCCCGGTGCCCGCGAGGAAGGTGAAGGTCCAGGTGGTCAGCGGAGCGACGATCGTCACGTACTTCGGGTTGGCGCGGATGATGCGCTCGGCGATGCGCACCAGGAAATCGATGCCGCCGGCGGCATCCATCACCGACGCGGCCATGATCACCGCCAGGATGATCAGCATCACGTCGATCGGCGGCGAAGTAGGGTTCACGCCGAACGCGACCACCAGCACCAGCAGGCCAACCGCGCCCCACAGGCCGAGGCCGACGCCGCTGTAGCGGGCGCCCATCCAGATCGCGGCGAGCACGACGATGAATTGCAGAAGGATGGTCAATGTCATGGCTTCACTCCCGGTTTTCCGGCCCCTTGCGCGGCCTCCGCAACCGCAACCAGGTTCGCCGCGCAGCGCCGTCAGCCGCCGGCGCCGACTCGCCGGGTCGCAGCGCCATGCGCCACCTGCGCCTGGGCCCCTGCTTCCCGGCTCGCGCGGCTACTGCTCGAACTTCGGGTTGATCAGGTTCTCGAACGCGAACACCTCGTCCCATTTTTCCTGCGTCAGGAGCTTCCGTTCCCTGACCACGATGTCGTGCAGCGATTTGCCCGTCTCGTAACCCTCGCGCGCGATCTCCGCGCACTGCTTGTAGCCCAGCGTGGTCTTCAGCGCGGTCACGATGCCGAGCGAGTTCAGCACCATGTCGCGCGTGCGTTCGGCGTTGGCCGTAATGCCCTGGACGCAGTTGACGGTGAGGCTGTCCACCGCGTGCTCCATCGTCGCGATCGACGTGAACAGCGCGAAGGTGATCACCGGCTCCATCACGTTCAGCTGCAGCTGGCCGGCAGAGGCGGCCAAGGTCACGGTCAGGTCGAGGCCGATCACCAGGAAGCCGGTCTGGTTGACGACCTCGGGAATCACCGGATTCACCTTGCCCGGCATGATCGAGCTGCCCGGCTGCATCTGCGGCAGGTTGATCTCGTTGAACCCGCAGCGCGGCCCCGAGGCGAGCAGCCGGAGGTCGTTGCAGATCTTGGTCAGCTTCG
The DNA here is from genome assembly GCA_963700415.1 of uncultured beta proteobacterium. GTDB lineage: Bacteria > Pseudomonadota > Gammaproteobacteria > Burkholderiales > Casimicrobiaceae > CAIWHR01. Next base: position 36,913 of record CAVOXS010000007.1, on the reverse strand, counting down.
ACGACGTGCGCTTCAGCACGCCGGAGAGCAGCACGTAGGCGCCGGTGTCCGAGGTCGCCTCGATCAGGTCGCCGGCGAGAATGAACTTCGTGCCGGTCAGCTCCGAGAGGTATTTCGTCGCGAGCTCCGGGTAGCCCGGCGCCGCGGTCACCGTGGTGCCGATGGCAGTCGCGCCGAGGTTGATCTCGTGCAGGAACGCTCGCACCTCGGCGATGCGCTGCACCTCCTCGCCGATCGTCGTGCCCCAGCCGTGGAACTCCTGGCCCAGCGACATCGGCACCGCGTCCTGCAGGTGCGTGCGGCCCATCTTCAGCACGCGCTCGAACTCCTTGCCCTTGGCGAAGAACGCCTCCTGCAGCCGCGTGAGCGCCTCCATGTAGCTGGCGAGGCGAAGGATCAGCGCCAGCCGGAACGCCGTCGGGTAAACGTCGTTGGTCGACTGTCCGAAGTTCACGTGGTCGTTGGGATTGACGTGCTGGTATTCGCCTTTCCTGTGCCCGAGCGCCTCCAGCGCAAGATTGGCGATCACCTCGTTCGCGTTCATGTTGGTCGACGTGCCGGCGCCGCCCTGGATGAAATCGGTGACGAACTGGTCGCGCATCTCGCCGGCGATCAGCCGGTCGCAGGCGCCGGCGATCGCATCGGCGATCCTCGCGTCGAGCACGCCGAGGTCGCGGTTCGCCAGCGCTGCCGCCTTCTTCACGTAGCCGAACGCCTTGACGAAGTTCGGCTCCAGCGACATCGGGATGCCGGTGATGTGGAAGTTCTCCTTCCCTCGCAGCGTCTGTACGCCGTAGTACGCGTCGTCCGGTATTTCCTTGGCGCCGAGAAAGTCCTTTTCGATGCGATGGCCCATGGTCTGGCTCCTTGATCGGGGTTTCCTTAAAGCGCCGCGGTCCGCGCTGGGGCGCCGGCACCGCGCGCGGTGGAACTTGCAGCTGCTAATGTGGTCATTCTGCGCGCAGGGAGGTTTTCCTCATTGATTTTGCGCAAACAGCGTTGACTGGCGTCAACGATATACGAGGCATGGAGTGTTAAAATAGTCGCTTGTATTTGCATCGAAACGGACGCGAGATCCACCAATGAACAATGTTCGACAAGTTGCACGAAGCTACGAGCTTTCGACCAAGGTCGCGCAGCTCTACCAGAAGCGGGCGAAGTTCGCCCAGGAGCACTTCGCCGAGCGCCTCGAAAAGGCCTGGGCCGGCTGCGCGGCGGGCCTCGCCGGGAAGCCGGCCGCGCCGATCGATCCGTGGTCGCACTGGTACCAGTACGCGACCGATTTCGCGCAGCGCTCGATCCTGTTCTGGGACACGCTGCGCGAGCGCGGCAACAATTTCGTCGAGCACAACCGGGAAGGGCTGCCGCCGGTGCTGCACTTCGACTACGAGATGGTCGTCGACGGCCGGAAGCTGCGCCGCCCGGTCAACTACGCGCTGGTGCGCATCATTCCGCCGGAAGGCGTCGAGATCGATCCGAAGCGGCGCCCGTACGTGATCATCGATCCCCGCGCCGGACACGGTCCCGGCATCGGCGGCTTCAAGGACGATTCGCAGGTCGGCGTCGCGCTGCGCGACGGGCACCCGGTCTACTTCGTGATCTTCTTCCGCGATCCCGAACCCGGCCAGACGCTGCTCGACGTCTGCGAGGCCGAGCAGCAGTTCGTGAAGAAGGTGCGCGAGCTGCATCCGGCGAGCCCCAAGCCGGCGATCGTCGGCAACTGCCAGGGCGGCTGGGCGGCGATGATGCTCGCGGCGTCGGGTCCGGGCGACACCGGGCCGATCGTGATCAACGGCGCGCCGATGTCGTACTGGGGCGGCGCGTTCCAGGAAGGCGCGGGCGACAACCCGATGCGCTACGCGGGCGGGATGCTGGGTGGCACCTGGCTGTCGTCGTTCGCGGCGGACCTGGGCGACGGCGTCTTCGACGGCGCGTACCTGGTCGAGAACTTCGAGAACCTCAATCCGGCGAACACGTTCTGGGACAAGTACTACAACCTTTTCGCGAACGTCGACACCGAGCCCGGTCGCTTCCTCGAGTTCGAGCGCTGGTGGGGGGGCTTCTTCCTGATGAACCGGGAGGAGATCGAGTGGATCACCCGCAACCTGTTCGTCGGCAACAAGCTGTGGTCCGGCACCACGGGAGCGGGCGGCAAGGCCTTCGACCTGCGCGAGATCAGGGCGCCGATCGTCCTGTTCGCCTCGATGGGCGACAACATCACGCCCCCGCAGCAGGCGTTCAACTGGGTCGCCGACGTCTACGGCTCGACCGACGAGATCAAGGCACGCGGTCAGGTGATCGTGGGTCTCCTGCACCAGGACATTGGCCACCTCGGCATCTTCGTCTCCGGCAAGGTGGCGAAGAAGGAGCACAGGCAGATCGTTTCCGTGCTGAAGTCGATCGAAGCGCTGCCGCCCGGCCTCTACGGGATGCAGATCCACGAGGTCGAGGGACCGGACGGCAAGGCCGCGTACGAGGTCGAGTTCCAGGAGCGGCAGCTCGAGGAAGTCGTCGCGCGGCTGAATCGCCTCGAGCGCGCCGACGAGAAGCCGTTCGAGGCGGTGGCCGCGATCTCCGAGTTCAATCAGCGCGCCTACGAGCTCTTCGCGCAGCCGCTGGTCCAATCGCTCTCCAACGAGATGACGGCGAAGCTCGCGCGGCAGTTCCATCCGCTGCGCTTCCAGCGCTGGGCGCTCTCGGACTTCAATCCCTGGCTCGCGTGGCTTGGCCCGGCGGCGCAGGCGGTCAAGGCGCAGCGTCAACCGGCGAATCCCGACCAGCCCGTCCGCAGGATGGAGAAGATGGTCTCCGACGCGATCAGCGCATCGCTCGACTACTACCGCGAAGTGCGCGACGCGACCAGCGAGGCGGCTTTCTTCCAGACGTACGGCAACGTGTTCTCGCTCTACCTCGCCGACAAGCACGAAGCGCTGGAGCGAGCCGCGGAAAGTGCGGCCGAGCCGCGCGAGCTGCCCTTCGTCAAGGAGGCGCTGGCGTCGATCGAGAAGGGCGGTTATGCCGAGGCGCTGGCTCGCGTCGGCGCCCTGCTCGCCCGGCGGGGCGCGCCGCTGCCGCTGGCGCGGCTCGCGCTGAAGCAGGAGCTCGCCATCGAGTATCGCGACCTGCTGCCCGACTTTGCGCCCGACGAGTGGCGGCGCATTCGAGGCGAGCAGGACATCATCGTCCGCTACGAGCCCGAGAAGGCGATCGCGACGCTGCCGAAGCTGCTCACGAAGCCCGGCGATCGCGAACGGCTGGTGACACTGGTGCGCAGCCTGCTCGCCGACGAGAGGATGCGGCGTTTCGAGCCGACGACCGAGCAGCTCGCGATGGTCGAGAACATCGGCGCGACCCTCGACGTCACGCCGGCGCCTGGCCGGCGCGCCGCACCGGTCCGCAAGGCTGCCGCAGGCCGCCCGCAAGCCCGTCGCCAAGCGACGCAAGAGCCGCTGACGTCGCGGCGCGCCGATGGAGAGACGCATGGAGCACAAGCACGAGAAATACCAGCGCCTGGTCGATGCCTGCAAGGCGCTGCCGCCGACGCCGACCGCCGTTGCGCATCCCTGTGACGAGAGTTCGCTGCGCGGCGCCGTGGACGCCGCCAGGCTGGGCCTGATCGCGCCGATCCTGGTCGGTCCGCGCGCGCGCATCGAGGCGATCGCGAACGAGCACGGCATCGACATCGCGGGACTGCCGATCGTCGACGCGCCTTACAGCGAGGCGTCCGCCGATAAGGCCGTGGAGCTGGTGCGCGAGGGCAAGGCCGAGGCGCTGATGAAAGGCAGCCTGCACACCGACGAGCTGATGGCCGCGGTGGTCAGGCGCGACACGGGGCTGCGCACCGCGCGCCGGGTCAGCCACTGCTTCGTCATGGATGTGCCGAGCCACAGCGAGACGCTGATCATCACCGACGCCGCCGTCAACATCGCGCCGACGCTGGAGGACAAGGTCCACATCGTCCAGAACGCGATCGACCTCGCGCATGCACTGCGTTTTCCGGAGGTGCGCGTGGCGATCCTGTCGGCGATGGAGACCGTCAACCCGAAGGTGCCGTCGACGATCGAGGCGGCGGCCCTGTGCAAGATGGCCGATCGCGGCCAGATCACCGGGGCGATCGTCGACGGTCCGCTCGCGCTCGACAACGCGATCAGCTTCGAGTCGAAGGCGATCAAGAAGATCGACTCGCCCGTGGCCGGGCGCGCCAACGTGCTGGTGGTCCCCGACCTCGAGGCCGGCAACATGCTGGCCAAGAGCCTGTCGTTCCTGGCCGGCGCGGATGCCGCCGGCATCGTCCTCGGCGCGAAAGTGCCGATCATCCTCACCAGCCGCGCCGACTCGGTCATGACGCGGCTCGCCTCGTGCGGCGTCGCTTCGCTGGTGGCGAGCGCGCGGCGCGAGAAGACCGGCAGGGCGGTGACCTGATGAGCGGACCCCGCGCCCGCGCTGTTCGCTGCCCCCGCGGGGGCGCACAGCGCCCTTCGGGCGGCCGGGCGGGCGCTGATATGAACAATGCAATCGTGGTTCTGAACGCGGGTTCGTCGAGCCTCAAGTTCTCGGCATTCGTCGAGCGCGGCGACGAGTTCGATCTGATCGCGCGCGGGCAGGCCGAAGGTCTGTCGACCTCGCCCAGGTTCGTCGCCAAGGACGGCGCGGGCAAGCTGCTCGACGAGAAGTCGTGGGGGGCCGGGGTCAAGCTCGGACACGACGGCGCGCTCGAGCACCTGGTTGCGTTCCTGCGCGCCGCGTTTGCCGGGCATCGGCTGGCGGGTGTGGGCCATCGCGTGGTCCATGGCGGCCAGGAGTACACGCAGCCGGTGCGACTCGATGCCGCGATCCTGGCAGCACTCGAAAAATACGTGCCGCTCGCGCCTCTGCACCAGCCGCACAACCTCGCTCCGATCAGGACGCTGCTCGCTCGCTCGCCGGAACTGCCGCAGGTGGCCTGCTTCGACACCGCGTTCCACAGTCGCGCGCCGACGGTGGCACAGGCGTTCGCGCTGCCCAAGGCCATCACCGACCGCGGCGTGCGCCGCTACGGCTTCCACGGGCTCTCGTACGAGTACATCGCCGGCGTTCTGCCCCGGCACGACGAGCGCGCGGCGCGCGGCCGGACCGTGGTGCTCCACCTCGGCAACGGCGCCAGCATGTGCGCGATCGCCGCCGGCCGCAGCGTCGCCAGCACGATGGGCTTCACCGCGGTGGACGGACTGCCGATGGGCACCCGCTGCGGCAACGTCGATCCCGGGGTGATCCTGTACCTGATGGACGAGCTGCGGATGGACACGCGCGCCGTCGAGAAGCTCATCTACCAGCAGTCGGGGCTGCTCGGCATGTCCGGCATCTCCAGCGACATGCGCACGCTGGAGGCGAGCGATGCCCCGGAAGCCAGGGCCGCGATCGACGTCTTCGCCTACCGGATCGGCCGCGAGCTCGGCTCGCTCGCGGCGGCGCTGGGCGGCCTCGACGCGATCGTTTTCACCGGCGGCATCGGCGAGAACAGCCGCAGCTTGCGCGCGCGCGTCTGCCGCGATGCGGCGTGGCTCGGCGTGGAGCTCGACGCGGCCGCCAACGAAGCGAACGGGCCGCGGATCAGCACCGCGGCCAGCCGTGTGGCCGCGTGGGCGATTCCGACCAACGAAGAGCTCGTGATCGCGCGCCACACGCGGCGCCTGAGCGCGGCTTGACCTTCGCCTGACCGGAGCCGATTGACCATGCAGACCCTCGCTCTCGACAAGGCCGTCGCCATGATTCCCGACGGCGCGAGCCTCATGATCGGCGGCTTCATGGGCGTAGGCACGCCGGAGCGCATCGTCGACGAGCTGGTGCGCCAGGGCAAGCGCGATCTCACCGTCATCGCCAACGACAACGCGCTGCCCGGGGTGGGCATCGGCAAGCTCGTGAGCGCGGGGCTGGTGAGAAAGACGATCGCGAGCCACATCGGCCTCAACCCCGAGACGCAGAAGAGGATGCTCGACGGGTCGATGGAGGTCGACCTCGTGCCGCAGGGCACGCTGATCGAGCGCATCCGCGCCGCCGGCTTCGGGCTCGGCGGCATTCTCACCCCGACCGGGGTCGGGACCGTGGTCGAGCAGGGCAAGCGCCGCGTCGAGGTGGAGGGTCGGGAGTACCTGCTCGAAACGCCGCTGCGCGCCGATTTCGCGCTGGTGCAGGCGTTTCTGTGCGATTACCTCGGCAACCTCACCTACGCGCTCACGACGCGCAATTTCAACCCGGTGATCGCGATGGCGGCCGCCACCGTGATCGTCGATGCCGAGCATGTGGTGCCGGTGGGCGTGATCCCCCCGGACAACGTCGTGACGCCGGCGGCGCTGGTCGACTATCTCATCGCGCACGAGTGACGACCATGGATGCACAGACCCTCATCGCCCGGCGCATCGGGCAGGAGCTGCAAAGCGGGATGCTCGTCAACCTCGGCATCGGCATTCCCACGCTGGTGGCCAATTTCCTGCCCGCCGGGGTGCATGTCTTCTTCCAGTCCGAGAACGGTCTGATCGGCACGGGCCCGATTCCGGAGGAAGGCATGGTCCAGCGCCGTCTCACCGACGCCGGCGGCCGGCCGGTCAGCGCGCTGCCGGGCGCGTGCGCGTTCGACAGCGCGATGTCGTTCGGCCTGATCCGCGGCGGGCACGTCGACATGACCGTGCTCGGCGGCCTGCAGGTCGACGAGGCCGGGCATCTGGCGAACTGGATGATCCCGGGCAAGATGGTGCCCGGGATGGGCGGCGCGATGGACCTGGTGTGCGGCGCGAAGCGCGTCGTCGTCGCGATGCAGCACACGGCCAGGGGCAAGGCCAAGATCGTGCGGCAATGCACGCTGCCGCTCACCTCGGTGCGTCCCATCGACCTCGTGGTGACCGAGCTGGCGGTGATCGCGTTTCCCGGCGGACGGGCGACGCTGCTCGAGACCGCGCCGGACGTTTCGGTGGATGCGGTCGTCGCCGCCACCGAGGCCGCGCTCGTCGTGCCCGCTACCGTGCGAACCATGCAACTCTGACCAGGAGCGATCACATGTCCGTCGAAATCCCGCGTCCGGTGCTCAAAGGCAGCCGGGCGCTCGTGGTCGGCATCGCCAACGAGCACTCGATCGCCTACGGCTGCGCCAAGGCGTTCCGCGAGGTCGGCGCCGATCTCGCCATCACCTACCTGAACGAGAAGGCGCGACCGCACGTCGAGCCGCTGGCGCGCTCGCTGGAAGCCCCGCTGTTCCTGCCGCTCGACGTCGCCGTGCCGGGCCAGCTCGAAGCGGTGTTCGACGCGGTAAGCCGGCAGTGGGGCGGCCTCGACATCCTCGTGCACTCGATCGCCTTCGCGCCGAAGGAGGACCTGCAGGGCGGGCTCATCGAACTGCTCGGCGGAGGGCTTCGCCAAGGCGATGGACGTCTCCTGCCACTCGTTCGTGCGGATGGCGCGGCTTGCGGCGCCGCTGATGCAAAACGGCGGAACCATGTTCGCGATGAGCTATCACGGCGCCAACAAGGTGGTGCCCACGTACAGCGTCATGGGTCCGGTCAAGGCCGCGCTCGAAGCGTGCTGCCGCTACCTCGCCTTTGAGCTGGGCGGCAAAGGGATCCGCGTCCACGCGATCTCGCCGGGGCCGCTGAAGACGCGCGCCGCCTCGGGCCTCAAGGACTTCGACCTGCTGCTGACCGAGGCCGCGCAGCGCGCGCCGATCGGCGAGCTGGTCGACATCATGGACGTGGGCTTCACCTGCGCCTACCTCGCCACGCCCTACGCGCGCCGCCTGTCCGGCGCGACGCTCTACGTCGACGGCGGCGTCAACATCATGGCGTGACCGCGCGCGCCGAGTGCGGCAGCCGTCCGGCTCACAATCTCATCGACGACATCGGGAGCAGGATCATGGAACGGCTCTGGATCGCCAACATCGCGCCGGGGACGAGCGACGAAGAACTCAAGGAACTGGTGAAGAAGTACGCGCCGGACCTCGAGTGCAGCGAGTTGCAGCGCGTCGAAGGCGACGGCAGCCGCCCCGCCGCGATGCTCACGTTCGCTAACAAGAAATTCGATTCGCTGGGCAAGCTCGCTCTCCGCCTGAACGGGATGTACTGGAAGGGCCGCACGCTGTCCTGCTCGACGACGATCAGCTGAGCCGCGCCCGGGGTGTCTTCGACGCGCGGCGATGTTGGTGCGCGCCGATGCCACTGCGGCGAGAATCACGGAACCGGAAGGAATCGGATCGCGAAATCCAGCGGGGGAGAAGATTGCGATGCGCGGTGAAATCGTCGTCGAAAATCGGGGCCGCGAGCCGGTGTTGAATCCCGTGGACCGGGTCTCGGAGCTGCTCTTCGGCCTGTTCATGGCGCTCACTTTCGTGGGGGCAGTGTCGGCCGCGGATTCGGGGGGCGAAGAGATCCGGGCGATGTTCGCCGCTGCCCTGGGCTGCAACCTGGCCTGGGGTCTCGTCGACGCGGTCATGTACCTGGTCCGCACGGTCACCGATCGCGGCAAGTCGCTCACGCTCGTGCGCTCGGTGCGCGCCGCCCCGGACGCGGAAACCGGCCGCAGGCTCATCGCCGGCTCGTTGTCGCGCGTCATGGCGGGTCTGGTGTCGCCGACGGAGATCGAGGCCGTCCGCGGACGCATCGTCGCGTTGGCCTCGGTGCCGGAGCGGCCGACGCTGAAGCGGGACGACCTGCTCGCGTCGGCCGCGATATTCCTCATTGTCGTCGCGTCGACCTTTCCGGTCGTCCTGCCTTTTGTTCTGTTCGACGATGCCACAACGGCGAAGAACGTGTCCCGTGCCATCGCGCTCGCCATGCTGTTCTTCGGCGGGCTCGCGCTGGGTCGCTACGCGGGATACGGGAGCTGGAAGGCCGGTTTGATGATGGTCGGGCTGGGCACCGCGCTGGTGATCGCGATCAACGCGCTCGGCGGATGAACGTCGCGCGGCCACCGGCAGCGCCGCACGCGCGTGCGCCTTGACTTGGCGCAACCCCGAGCGGCGCAATCGCGCTCAATCTGGGAGTCGGCGAAGCAGTAGAGAATTCGCGATGGGTCTGGTTCGGTCAGTATCGCGTGGCCTCGCGGCGCTCGCCGCCTGCGTGGTTGCGGGATGCCTGTCGCCAGCGCGCGCGCAGGACATCGAGCCGCGGGCCTATTCCAACGCTCCGGTCGGCGTCAACTTCCTGATCGCGGGCTACGCCCACACGCGGGGTGGGTTGTCGTTCGATCCCGCGGTGCCGATCAGCGACGCGAACCTCGATACGTCGAACGCCGTTCTGGCGTACGCAACGGTGCTCGACCTGTGGGGAAAGTCGGGCAGGTTCGACGCGATCGTGCCGTACACCTGGCTGTCCGGAACCGCCAAGTACCAGGGCGATCCCGTGGAGCGGATCGTCAGCGGCTTCGCCAGATCCGCCTTCCGGCTGTCGGTCAATCTCTATGGCGCGCCCGCTCTCCCGCTGAAGGAATTCGCCGGGTGGGAACAGGACCTGATCATCGGCGCCAGCCTGCAGGTGTCGCCGCCCGTGGGCGAGTACGATTCGAGCAAGCTGGTCAACATCGGCACCAATCGCTGGTCGTTCAAGCCGGAGATCGGAATCTCGAAGGCCGTCGGGCCGTGGACGCTGGAACTGCAGGGGGCGACGACGTTCTTCACCAACAACGACGACTTCTACGGCGGCAAGACGCGTTCGCAGGACCCGCTTTACTCGCTGCAGGGACATCTGATCTACGCGTTCCGCTCGGGCATCTGGGTTTCGGTCGACGCGACGTACTTCGCCGGCGGCCGCACCACGGTCGATGGCGTGCTGAACAACGACCTGCAGCAGAACTGGCGTGTCGGGGCGACGTTGGCGCTGCCGGTGGACCGCCTGAACTCGATCAAGTTCTACGCCAGCAGCGGCGTGTCCGCGCGCACCGGCAACAGTTACGACGGCATCGGCGTGGCGTGGCAATATCGCTGGGGCGGTGGGTTGTGATGCGCCTGCCCGGTTTCCGTCGGCGGCTCGGTGCCACGGCGCCCAAGCGTGCGACGAGCCGCCTGCAGGTCAACTACTTATCCATGGAGGCCGAACATGAGTCCCGGAATCAAGGACGTTGCTGAGCAGAAGCGGCTGAACGACGCGCGCGAGGCGCAAATCCCGTGGAAGAAATGGGGACCGTATCTGAGCGAGCGCCAGTGGGGCACGGTGCGCGAGGACTACAGCGACGACGGCAACGCGTGGAACTACTTCAGCCACGACCAGGCGCGCTCGCGCGCCTACCACTGGGGCGAGGACGGGCTCGCCGGGATCTGCGACGACCGGCAGCGGCTGTGCTTCGCGCTGGCGCTGTGGAACGAGCACGATCCGATCCTGAAGGAGCGCCTCTTCGGCCTGACCAACAGCGAAGGCAATCACGGCGAGGACGTGAAGGAATACTACTTCTACCTCGACAGCACGCCCACCCACTCGTACATGAAGTACCTGTACAAGTACCCGCAGCGTGCGTACCCGTACGCCGACCTGGTCGACACCAACAGGGGCCGCGGACGCCACGACGCCGAGTACGAGCTCCTGGACACCGGGGTCTTTGCGGACGACCGCTACTTCGACGTATTCGTCGAGTACGCCAAGGACGGCCCGGAAGACGTGCTGATCCGCATCGCCGCGCACAATCGCGGGCCGGACGCGGCCCGGCTGCGCGTCCTTCCGACGCTGTGGTTCCGCAACACCTGGTCTTGGGGCGGGGACGAGCGCAGGCCGTCGCTGCGCGAAGCGGGTTCCGGCGTCGTGCAGGCCGCGCACCACGAGCTGGGCGAATACTGGCTGCATTGCGACGGCACGCCGGAACTGCTGTTCACGGAGAACGAGAGCAATGCGCAGCGCCTGTGGTCCCAGCCCAACGCATCGCCCTTCGTCAAGGACGCTTTCCACGCCTGCGTCGTCTCGGGACGGCGCGAGGCCGTGAATCCGGCCCGGGTCGGGACCAAGATGGCCGCCGACTACGTCCTCGACGTGCCCGGCGGCGGCAGCGCGACGGTCCGGCTGCGCCTGACGGCGGCCAGGGCGAAGAGCCCCTTCCGCGGTTTCGACAAGGTCTTCGCGAGCCGCATCGCCGACGCCGACGAATTCTACGACCGGATTGCGCCGAAGTCGCTGAACGAGGATCAGCGCCGGGTGCACCGGCAGGCGCTGGCCGGAATGCTGTGGAGCAAGCAGTACTACTACTTCGACCTGGAGCACTGGCTGCGCGAGCACAGGAGTCACCCGCTGCTCGAGACGGCTCGCCAGGGCGTGCGCAACACCGAGTGGTTCCATATGCTGAATGCCGACGTGATTTCCATGCCGGACAAGTGGGAGTACCCGTGGTACGCCGCGTGGGACCTCGCGTTCCACACGGTCGCGCTGGCGCTGGTGGACTTCGACTTCGCCAAGGAGCAGCTGCTGCTGATGCTGCGCAGCCTCTACTTTCACCCGAGCGGGCAGATTCCCGCCTACGAGTGGAACTTCAGCGACGTGAATCCGCCGGTGCACGCCGCGGCGACGCTCTGGCTGTACAAGTACGAGAAGCAGCTCGGCCGGGCCGACCTCAAGTTCCTGGAGCGTTCGTTCCAGAGCCTGATGCTGAATTTCAACTGGTGGGTCAACCGCAAGGATCCGGCCGGGCGCAACGTGTTCGCCGGCGGCTTCCTCGGCCTCGACAACATCGGCATCTTCGATCGCAGCGCGCCGCTGCCGACCGGCGGGTCGCTCGAGCAGGCGGACGGTACGGCGTGGATGGCGTTCTACTGCCAGAACATGCTGGAGATCGCCCTCATCCTGACCGAGTACGACCCGATGTACGAGGAGGTCGCGTTCAAGTTCGTCCAGCATTTCCTGTGGATCTCCTATGCGATGGATCGCCGCGGCGAGCATCACGACGAGATGTGGGACGAGGAGGACGGCTTCTTCTATGATCTGCTGCGGCTGCCCGACGGGCGGGCGATGCGCCTGAAGGTGCGGTCGATGGTGGGGCTCCTGCCGCTGTGCGCGTCGACGGTGTTCGAGGAGGATGCCGTCACCCGCAACCCGAAGCTGACGGAGCTGATCGCGCAGTTTCGCGAGCGCCACCCGGAGCTGATTTCCCATGTGGCGCCGACCGATACGGGTTTCATCGGGCACAGGAAGCGGCGGCTGCTGTCGATCCTCAACCGGAAGAAGCTCGAGCGCGTGCTCGGCTACCTGCTCGACGAGAGCGAGTTCCTCGGGCCGCACGGCATTCGCTCGCTGTCGCGCCATCACCTGGAGCATCCGTTCGTGTTTAGCGTCGGCAGCCAGGAATTCAAGGTGCAGTACCTGCCGGGAGAGTCGGACAGCGGCATGTTCGGCGGCAACTCGAACTGGCGCGGCCCGGTGTGGATGCCGGTCAACCTGCTGATCGTCAGGGCGCTGGTGAATCTGTATGGTTTCTACGGGGACACGTTCAAGGTCGAATGCCCGACCGGGTCCGGGCAGTCGATGACGCTGTTCGAGGTGGCGCAGGAGATCGTGCGCCGGCTGACGGGCACCTTCCTGCGCGATGCCGATGGGCAGCGGCCGGTCTACGGCGGCGACGGCGAAGTTCCAGGACGATCCCCACTGGCGCGACCTGATCCTGTTCTACGAGTACTTCCACGGCGACAACGGCGCCGGCATCGGGGCCAGCCACCAGACGGGCTGGACCGGCCTGGTCGCCCCGCTCCTGGACATGTTCGGGCGGGTCGACGCCAAGACGCTGCTGGAGACCGAACGCGGGCAGGTGATTTCGAGGATCGTCAGGGACCAGATGGGCGGAGACAAGACGAAAACGCGTTGAGGAGCGGACATGTCCGATCCACGCTACCCGGCGCTGTACCAGATCAACACCCGCGTCTGGCTGACCGAGCTGTCACGCGCGCTGGGCAGGCGCGCGACGCTGGATGACATTCCGGACGCCGAGCTGGACCGCCTGGCTGCGCTGGGCTTCGACTGGGTGTGGTTGCTGAGCGTCTGGCAGACCGGGCCGGCGGCGCAGGCGATCTCGCGCGCGAATGCCCGGATGGCGGCGCGAGTTCAGCGAAACGCTGCCGGACTTGCGGGACGACGACATTGCCGGCTCCGGATTCGCGATCCAGGACTACACCGTCCATCGCGATCTGGGCGGCGACGCGGCGCTGGGACGTCTGCGGGCGCGCCTGCGGATGCGCGGACTCAGGCTGATGCTCGACTTCGTTCCGAACCACATGGCTCCGGACCACCCGTGGGCCGAGGAGCATCCCGATTATTTCGTCCATGGCAGCGAGGCCGACCTCGCTCGCGCACCGCAGAACTACTGCCGCGCGCAATGCGCGGGCAGCCAACGGTTGCTCGCCCTCGGTCGCGACCCGTACTTCGACGGCTGGCCCGACACGCTGCAACTGAACTACGGCAACCCGGCCCTGCAGCAGGCGATGATCGGCGAATTGCAGCGCATCGCCGGCCAATGCGACGGCGTGCGCTGCGACATGGCCATGCTGGTCCTGCCCGAGGTATTCGAGCGCACCTGGGGCATCCGGGCCGAGCCCTTCTGGCCGAGGGCGACCGCGGCGGTGCGGAGCACTCACCCGCACTTCACGTTCATGGCCGAGGTCTACTGGGACCTGGAATGGACCATGCTGCAGCAGGGGTTCGACTACGCCTACGACAAGCGACTCTACGACCGCCTGCGCGAAGGGCACGCCCGCCCGGTGCGCGAGCACTTCCACGCCGGGCTCGACTATCAGGACAAGCTGGCGCGCTTCCTGGAGAACCACGACGAGCCGCGGGCGGCCGCAACGTTCCCGGCGGACGTCCATGAAGCCGCGGCAGTCCTCACGTTCCTGTCGCCCGGGCTGCGGTTCTTCCACCAGGGCCAGTTCGAAGGGCGCAGGAAGCGCATCTCGCCGCATCTGGTGCGCGCGCCGCAGGAAGCGCATTGACGAGCGGCTGCGAACGCTTCTACGACCGGCTGCTCGGCTGCTGCGTGCAGCCGGTGGTGCGCGAGGGAAACTGGCAATTGCTCGACTGCACGCCAGCGTGGGAGGGCAACTGGACGTGGGATTGCTTCGTCGCCTTTGCCTGGGCAGGCGTCGGACGAGGAGCGGTTGCTGGTGCGGTGAACTACGCGCCCAACCAGAGCCAGTGTTACGTGCGGCTGCCGTTTGCCGGATCTCGGCGCCGCGCAGTGGCGGCTCGACGGATGCGATCGGTGACGCGACGCACGAACGCGACGGCGACGATCTGCGGGCGCGCGGTCTCTACCTGGACGTGGCGGCGTGGCATGCGCACGTTTTCTCGTTGACCGAGCTCAGCCAGGCGCCGACACCGCAGCGCCGGACGGGAGGTGGTTGCGTGGATGCCGAGTTTCGTCGAGGGCCGCTCGCGCGCAACAGCGGGTTCGCGACGCCGCCGAACATCGACCCGGCGGTTGAAGTCGGCGTCCGGTCGCGATGACCGCCGCGTTCCGCACCGAACACGAAGCGGCCCGAACACTGCGCCTCGACCGGGCCGCTCGCGGCATCGATGAACTGCGCCGCGCGGCGCTGGCGGCCGAGCTGGAGTTCGCGGCCGAGCTCGACGCCGCGGCGCCCTCGATGCGCGAGAGCGCCTACAACCTCGTCCACTATCTTGCCGTCCGTCGCCTCGACGTGCGCGAGTTGCAGGACGAGCTCGCCCGCCTCGGCCTGAGCTCGCTGGGCCGCATGGAGGCGCACGTGATGGCCTCGCTGCAGGCGGTGCAGGAGGCGCTGTTCACGCTTCGCGGGCAACCGGTTCCGGCCGAAATTGCGGCGTCGCCACCCATCGTTTTCGGCAGCGGCGACGCGCTGCTCGCGGCGCACGCGGACGCGATCCTCGGACCCTCACGCCATGGCCGGGCGACCCGGATCATGGTGACGATGCCGGGCGAGGCGGCCGACCAGCCGACGCTGATCCGCGACCTCGTCGAAGCCGGCATGGAGGTCATGCGCGTCAACTGCGCCCACGACAGCCCGGCGGTCTGGGAGCGAATGGTGAAGCACCTGCGCCAGGCCCGCCGCAACACCGGCAAGCGCTGCGCATTGTCCTTCGACCTGGCCGGGCCCAAGTTCCGCACCGGCCCCATCGAGCCCGGGCCGGCGGTCGCGAAGTGGCGGCCGGTGCGCGATGCGCTCGGACGCGTGACGGCGCCCGCGCGCGTGCGCCTTGTCGCGGGTGCGGACGCAGCGAGTGGCGACGCGACAGCGATTCCGGTCACGGGCGCGCTGCTGACCAAAGCGAAGTCTGGCGACACGGTCGTGCTCACCGACACCCGCGACCGCAAGCGCCTGTTGCGCGTCGTCGGGGTGCGCGCCGGGGGATGCCTGTGCGAGACCGAGACGACGGCATACGTCGTGCCGGGAATGCACGTTTCGCTGCGGCGCAAGTCGCGCACGATCGCCAGAGGCACCGTCGGTGCGCTGCCGGCGGCGGAGCATTGGCTCGCGCTGCGGCCCGGCGACATCCTCGACCTCGTGTGCGGAGAGATGCCCGGCCGGGACGCGGTCCGCGACGGCGACGGGCGGCTGCTGCAGCCGGCCTTCGTGTCCTGTGCGCTGCCGGAGGTGTTCGTGGGGGTCCGCGTCGGCGAGCCGATCCTCTTCGACGACGGCAGGATCCGCGGCACGATCCGCGGTGTGGCCGCGGATCGCCTGCGGGCCGAGATCACGGCGGTCGCCGGGGGCGCCGCGAAGCTCCGGGCCGAAAAGGGCATCAACCTGCCGGAAACCGAACTCGACCTGCCGGCGCTGACGGCGAAGGACGTCGAGGACCTGGCGTTCGCGGCGAAGCACGCCGACATGGTGGCACTGTCGTTCGTGCGGCGGCCCGAGGACGTCGAAGCGCTGCTGGCCGAGATCGCGAGGCTCGGCGGCGTCACGGCTCGGCATCGTCCTCAAGATCGAGACGCGGGCGGCCTTCAACCGCCTGCCGATCCTGCTGCTCGCGGCGATGCGCCACCCGCGAGTGGCCGTGATGGTCGCGCGCGGCGACCTCGGCGTCGAAGTCGGTTTCGAGCGGCTGTCCGAGGTGCAGGAGGAGATCCTGTGGTTCTGCGAGGCGGCGCACGTGCCCGTCATCTGGGCGACGCAGGTGCTCGAATCGCTCGCCAAGGGCGGCCCCGTCGCGCGCCGAGGTCACGGACGCCGCGATGAGCAGCCGCGCCGAGTGCGTGATGCTGAACAAGGGGCCCTACATCCGCGAGACGCTGCGCTTCCTGATCGACGTGCTCGGACGGATGGAGGAGCACCAGCACAAGAAGACGTCTCGGCTGCGCAAGCTGCGCGTGTCCGACACCAGCCAGTCGCGCCTGCGGCGCGTCGTGGCGGGCCCTCCGGCAGATCGGTGAGAGGCGTCTCCCCGGTCTCGCCGCGAGGATCTTCTCGTCGCGACCGGAGCTCATGCCCTCGTGCCCGCGCCCGGCGGCGCCGGCTTCACCGGTGCGCACCTCGCCACGCCCTGCGCGCGGCGTCTTTCCGGCGCAACGCTGCACGTCGACGGCGGCGTCAATATAATGGCGTGACGGCCTCTGTTCTGCCGCAGGAAGGAAAGCGCCATGAAAGAGTCTTGCCGCGCGATGGCCCTGGGCATCGTCGCTTTGCTGTTGGTCGCATGCCAAACCACCTCGATCAAGACGGCGTGGTTCGACCCCGGCTACACCGGCGGCGCGATGAAGAAAATCGTCGTTGTCGGTGTGGGAGGCGACGTTGCCAACCGGCGCGTGTTCGAGGACGTGTTCGCGCAGAAGCTGCGCGCGGCCGGCGTGGACGGGATCCCCGGCTACACGGTGATCGGGGACGATGCCCGCGTGGCCGAGGCGCCCTTTGCCGCGGCCGTCGAGAAGTCGGGCGCCCAGGGAGCGCTCATGGTCCGGCTGCTCGGCGTGGATACGAGAACCCAGGTCTCCACGACGATGATTTCCGGCGGTTTCGGATGGGGGCCCTACGGCGGGATGTACGGTCCCGCCTGGTATCCGGTGACCGAAGTGAATCAGTACGACATCGCCACGGTCGAGGCCAGCCTGTACGACGTCAGGACGCGGCGGCTCGTCTGGGCCGCGACGACCGAAACGCTGAACCCGACCTCCGTCGCGCAGGAGGCGCCGGGCTACGCCGATCTCATCATCAAGCAGCTCGCGGCGCGCGGCGTCGTTGCCGCTCCTGCGCAATGACGGCAGGACACGTGGTGGCGCGCGCGTGTCGCATCGCAGCGCCGGGCGGATAGGAGGGCAACGTGCGGATGTTGCTGCTCAGCAACGGCAAGCATGAAGGCATGGGCTATCTCGAGCATGCCGCCGGGCAATTCCGGGATTTTCTGGGTGCTGCGGTCGACGAAATCCTGTTCGTGCCCTATGCCGCGGTGACGCGGACGTACGACCAGTTCGTCGAGCAGGTCCGGCCCGTCTTCGGCGATCTCGGCGTGCGCGTCGCGAGCGTGCATGACGGCGACGCGCTCGCGCGGGTGCGGCAGGCGCAGGCCGTCGTCGTCGGTGGCGGCAGCACCTGGAAGCTGCTGCGCGAGGTGCGTGCCGGAGGGTTGCTGCCGGCGATCCGCGACCGCGTCGCCGCCGGCATGCCGTACGCGGGCTGGAGCGCAGGGGCGAACCTGGCGTGCCCGACCATCAAGACGACCAACGACATGCCGATCTGCGATCCGGGCGGATTCGACGCGCTCGCGCTCGTCCCGTTCCAGATCAACCCGCACTACCTGCACGGCAATCCGCCCGGCTTCAACGGCGAGACGCGCGAGGAGCGCATCGTGCAGTTCTGCGCGCTGCATCCGCGAACGTGGGTCGCCGGCCTGCGCGAGGGCACCGGACTGCGCATCGAGGGCGACACGGTGCGGCTCTTCGGAGCGGCGAACTGCAGGATCTTCCGCCACGGTGAGGCGCCGCGCGAGATCGGCGCGGACGACGACTGCGGCTTCCTGCTGCGGCGGGACTGAGCCGAGCGTGCCGGGCGCGCCGACCGGTGACGGCGAGCGCGGCGTGGCGATGCTCGGGTGCCGGTCCGTCGC
The DNA here is from genome assembly GCA_963700415.1 of uncultured beta proteobacterium. GTDB lineage: Bacteria > Pseudomonadota > Gammaproteobacteria > Burkholderiales > Casimicrobiaceae > CAIWHR01. The sequence goes on along the minus strand of CAVOXS010000007.1, from coordinate 18,908 downwards.
CGGTCAGCCGGCGATCTTCGCGCGCAGGTCGTGCCGCGAGGCCCCGGTGACCGTCACCCGCGCGAACTCGCCGACGGCGAGACGATTCCCCGCCGCAATCCGGACGACGCCGTCGATTTCCGGCGCATCGGCGGCGCTGCGGGCGAGCGCGATCCTCCCTTCGTGGCCGTCGACGAGCACGGTCATCGTGGCGCCGACGCGGCGCGCGAGCCGCCGTGCGCTGATCCGGGCCTGGACCGCCATGAACCGCGCGCGCCGCGTTTCCTTGAGCGGGGCCGGAACGGGGTCCGGCAGCGCGTTCGCCGCCGCGCCGTCGACCGGCGAATAGGCGAAGCAGCCGACGCGATCGAGTTCCGCCGCCTCGAGAAACGCGAGCAGCTCCTCGAACTCGCGCTCGGTCTCGCCGGGGAAGCCGACGATGAACGTGCTGCGAATGACGAGGTCCGGACGCGCCGCGCGCCACGCCTCTATTCGCCGCAGCGTGCCCTCCGCGTTCGCGGGCCGCTTCATCAGCTTCAGGATGCGCGGACTCGCGTGCTGAAACGGGACATCGAGGTACGGCAGCAGGCCGCCCGCGGCCGGGTCGGCGGTCATCCGCGCGATGACCTCGTCGACGTGCGGATAGGGATAGACGTAATGCAGCCGCACCCACGCGCCGCGCGCCCGGGCCATCGCGTCGAGCGCGACGGCGAGCTCCGTCATCCGCGTTTTCAGCGGCCGACCCTGCCAGAAGCCGGTGCGATATCTGACGTCGACGCCGTACGCACTCGTGTCCTGCGAGATCACGAGCAGCTCCTTCACGCCGGCATCGAGCAGCCGTTGCGCTTCCGCGAGCACGTCGCCGAGCGGCCGGCTGACGAGATCGCCGCGCATCGACGGGATGATGCAGAACGTACAGCGGTGATTGCAGCCTTCGCTGATCTTGAGATACGCGTAGTGGCGCGGCGTGAGCCTGATTCCCTGCGGCGGGACGAGGTCGGCGAACGGATCGTGCGGCTTCGGCAGGTGCGCGTGGACCGCCGACATGACCTCGCCGGCCGCGTGCGGGCCGGTGACGGCGAGCACCTTCGGATGGGCGGCGCGGACATAGCCGCCGCCGTCCTTCGCGCCGAGGCAGCCGGTGACGATCACCTTGCCGTTCGCGGCGATCGCCTCGCCGATGGCGTCCAGCGACTCGGCGACCGCGGCATCGATGAAGCCGCAGGTGTTGACGACGACGAGATCGGCGCCGGCGTACGTCGGCTCGATCGCGTACCCTTCGGCGCGCAGCTGCGTGAGGATGAGCTCGGAGTCGACGAGCGCCTTGGGGCAACCCAGCGAGACGAAGCCCACGCGCGGGGGAGGCGGATCGGTGCGCTTCGCCGCGGGCGGGCGCAAAGGCGTCGGGGCCTTCGCGGGCGAGGCATGGGGCGTACGTCGCATCGGCAGTGTCGGGGATTGGCACCCGCGCGTCGCGCCGCGGGAAAACGGGGGTTGGGGCGGAGCTGATCGGCAGATGCGGCAGCGCAAAAAACCGGACCCGGCGACTGCCGTTGTTGCGGTGCTTCGGGCGATCAGCGCTTCTCTTCGTCGTCCGGGGCCGATTGCTGCGCGGCATTGAAGGCGGGGAACGGAAACGCCGAGAATATGCCCCGCGTCTGGTCCTGCATCCGCTGCTGCATGTCCATGAACAGCTTCGCGCTCTGCTCGAGGTAGTTGCCGAGCATCCCCTGCATCGCGGGGGCCTGCATCTGCATGAACTGCTTCCACAGATCCGGGGTGATCATCATCTTGTCGCCGTAGATCTGCTTCGCCTGGTCCTGGAGCTTGTGCTGGATCGCGAGGAACGCCGTGACGTTCTGCTCGATGTACTGACCCATGATCGTCTGCTGCGCGCTGCCGTAGAAGCGGATCATCTGGGCGAGCATCGCCGAACTGAACATCGGCATCCCGCCCGCCTCCTCCTCGAGGATGATCTGCAGCAGGATGGTGCGGGTGATGTCGTCCCCCGTCTTCGCGTCGATGACCTGAAACTCGAGATCCGCGAGGATCATCTGCTTCACGTCGGCGAGCGTGATGTAGCCGCTGTTGGCCGTGTCGTAGAGGCGTCGGTTCGGGTATTTCTTGATGATGCGCGGGGAATCGCTCATGGCGCACTCCGGGGAATCGAGGTGGACATTATAACTCGCTGATTTATAGGATGTTTGGATTCATGTCGCCGCCGCCCGGCAATGGATTGGTGCGCCGCACAAAAAAGTCTTGACTTCGTTGTTTTCTGTACCTAGAATGACGTTTGTGCGGTGCAGCAATATCGCCGATCCCGAGGAAGCCTACATCAATGGGCGGACCGGTTGGCAGGCACCCGAAGATTGGAACGGAACGGGTCGCGTCGGGCGACCGTGATCAACCCACGAAAGGGAAAAAACCATGTATTCAGCCACTGAACAATTCGCCGATTTCAACAAGGTCAATGTCGCGCAAGCCACGAAGCTCGCCGCGCTCGCGATGCAGAATGCCGAGAAGATCGTCAACCTCAACATGAACGCCGCCAAGGTCGTGATGGCGAAGGGTGTCGAAAGCGCCGCCGCCGTCGCCGTCGGTCAAGGACGTCGAGGACCTGATGGCGCTGCGCGCCAAGTACGCCGAAACCGGCGTCGAGAGCGGCGACCGCCTACACGCGCAGCCTGTACGAGATCTCGTCGCAAGCGCAAGCGCAGTTCACGGCGCTCGCCGAGGAAGCGTGGTCGACGTACACCAAGGACACCGCGGCCTGGGTCGAGCAGGCCAGCAAGTCGGCCCCGGCCGGCTCGGATGCCGCCGTCAATGCGCTCAAGTCGACGTTCGCCGCGTCGACCGCCGCGTTCGACCAGTTCCAGAAGGCGACGAAGCAGGTCGTGAGCCTGGCCGATGCGAGCGTGCGCGCCGCGTCCGCCAACGCCGCGAACGTGATGAAGCCCGTCGCCAAGGGTCGCAAGGCTGCGTAAAGGTTGCTCGTAACAACCTGTATCTTTCTCCTCCTCCTGAGAGATACAGCCTTAGCCCCGGCCCAAAAAGCCGGGGCTCTTTTTTTTGTGTCTGGATGCCGAGCGCGTGCCGCCGCGGCCTCCGGTCAGAACATGTGCTGGCCGCCGTTGATCGCGATGTTGGCGCCCGTCACGAAAGCGGCTTCGTCGCTCGACAGGTACGCCACCAGCCCCGCGACCTCCTCGGGCTTGCCGAGCCGGCCCATCGGGATCTGCGGAATGATCTTCGAGTTGAGCACCTCAGTGGGGATCGCCATCACCATTTGCGTGCCGATGTAGCCGGGCGAGATCGTGTTGACCGTGACGCCCTTGCGCGCCACCTCGAGCGCCAGCGCCTTGGTGAAACCGTGCATGCCGGCCTTGGCCGCCGAATAATTGACCTGGCCGAACGCGCCCTTCTGCCCGTTGACCGACGAGATGTTGATGATCCGGCCCCAGCCGCGGTCGACCATGCTGTCGCACACCTGCTTGGTCATGTTGAAGCAGGAATCGAGGTTGGTCGTCAACACTGCATCCCAGTTCACGCGGTCCATTTTCCGGAACGTCGAGTCGCGCGTGATGCCGGCGTTGTTGACCAGCACGTCGATCGGTCCGACCTCGGCGACCACCTTCTGCGCGCAGGCGACGCAGGAATCCCAGTCGGCGACGTCGCAGGCATACGCGCGGAAGCCGTAGCCCATCTTGTTCATGCCTTCAAGCCACTCCAGCGACTTGGTGTTGCCCGGCGAATGGGTCGTGACGACCTTGTAGCCGAGCGCGGCGAGCTTGATGCAGATCGCTTCGCCGAGACCACCCATCCCCCCGGTGACGAGCGCGACGCGCGGAATCTTCATGGGCATTTTCTCTCTCCTCTGGCGATGCCGGCTCTTGCGCCGGGCGTTGGTCGGGTCGATTGCCGAACTTCTGGCCACATGTTAGCGCAGGCAGGGATGCCTTGGCACGGACGCAGCGTTTTTGCCGGTCGGCGCGAGCTGGCGCGGCTCACTCCGGCGTCTCGAGCACGTACCGGCCGGGTGCCGGGTAGAGCGGGGGGTGGCGGCGCTGCCTGCGGCGCGCGGCGCCGGACCCAGTCCGCCGCCATGGGGCGCGAGCCACGCCCCCCAGTGCGGCCACCAGCTTCCGGGGTGCGTTTCGGCACGCGCCAGCCACTCGTCGGCCGTGGCGGCGAGCACCGGGTTGGTCCAGTAGTTGCGCCGGTTCTTCGTGGGCGGGTTGACGACTCCGGCGATGTGCCCGGACGCGCCCAGCACGAATGTCACGTCGCCGCCGAGCAGCCGCGTGGTCTGGTACGCCGATCGCCACGGCACGATGTGGTCTTCGCGCGAGGCGACGATGCAGGCGGGCATCGTCACGCGGGCGAGATCGATGCTGGCGCCGGCCATCGTCAGCGCATTGCGCTCGCGCAGCTTGTTGTCGAGATACATCTGCTCGAGGTAATACGCGCACATGGGTCCCGGCAGGTTCGACGAGTCGCTGTTCCAGTAGAGCAGGTCGAACGCCGGCGGCGTCTCGCCCTTGAGATAGTTGCTGACGACGTAGTTCCAGACGAGCTCGTTCGCGCGCAGGCTCGCGAACGCGCCGGCGAGCTCGCTGCCCTGCATGCGCTTTCCCTCGATGAGCGCCGGCTTGCGCGCGGCGAGCATCTCGCGCGACACGTAGACGCCGATTTCGCCCGGGTCCGCGAAGTCCAGCATCGTGGTGAGCAGCGTGACGCTCGCGACCGACCGCTCGCCGCGGGCCGCGAGCACCGCCAGTGCGCATGCGAGCAGCGTGCCGCCGACGCAGAAGCCGAGCGTGTTGACGGTCGTGCTGCCGGTGATCTGCCGCGCGGTGGCGATCGCGCCGAGAACGCCCGTTTCGATGTAATCGTCCCACGTGAGGCGGCCGAGCCCGGGCGGGATGTTGCGCCACGAAATCATGAACACCGTGTGTCCCTCGCCGACGGCCCAGCGGACGAGGGAATTCTCGGGTTGCAGGTCGAGAATGTAGTACTTGTTGATGCACGGAGGCACGATCAGCAGCGGCCGCCGGTGCACGCGCGCCGTCGTCGGCGCATACTGGATGAGCTCGATCAGATCGTTGCGATAAACCACGCTGCCGGGCGTGACGGCGAGATTGCGGCCCACTTCGAACGCGCGCTCGTCGCTCATCGTGATGCGGCCGCGCCGGGCGTCCTCGGCGAGGTTGGCAATTCCCCGCAGGAGACTCGCGCCTTCAGTCGACAGCGCGCGTTTCAACGCGTCGGGGTTGGTCGCAATGAAATTGGTCGGCGCCAGCGCATCCAGCGACTGCTTCGTCAGGAACAGCAGGCGTTGCCGGTCCGGCTCCGGGAGAGGCGCGAGCATCGCCGCCTCGACCAGGTATTCTCCGAGCAGAAGGTATCCCTGCTTCACCAGCGCAAAGAAGGGCAGCTCCCGCCACTCGCGCGCGGCGAAACGGCGGTCGCCGGGCGCGCGGCTGGCCACGTCGGGCAGCGGTTGCGCCGGCACTCCCCCCGCCGCCGCCGCGTCGATCGCCGCAGACCATAAGACTTCCCAGCGGGGCCGGTACTTTTCGTTCAGCGCGACCAGCCGCTCGACGTCGACGGGACCGGTCGGAGGAAAGGGCGCCAATGCCAGATTCGCGATGCTCCCGAGCAGCGGCTCACCCGTGAAATGGGACGCGGCCGTTGCGTACCAGCGCGCCCATTCCTCCGCGAGCGCGTGCCACCGCGCGGCGAGTTCGCTTGGCGCAGGCGACACGGGACTCGAAACGTCGGCCATGATCGAAGTCACGTCAACGACGCGAGCCGCGCGGCGCCTTGGCCATCAAGGCTCGAGCGCCACGTGCGCGAGCGCGATCACGGCAACCCCAAGCCCGATCAACAGCAGTTGTTTCGCCGTCTCGATGGGCTCGGGCCGGCGGTGAAGGCTGGGGATGAGGTCGGCGACTGCCACGTACAGCAGGCTCGACGCGGCGACGGCGAGCGCCGTGGGCAGCGCCTGCTGCATGTCGGCCAGGGCGACGTACCCCCCGAGCGCGCCGACCAGCGTGGCGACGCCGACCCCCACGTTGTACGCGAATGCGCGCGACCGCGCGAACCCCGAATGGACGAGCACCGCGAAGTCGCCGACCTGCTGCGGCACCGCGTGCGCGACGATCGCGACCGTTGTCGCGACGCCCAGCGCCGGGCTCGCCAGAAACGCCGCGGCGATGACCACGCCGTCGCAGAAATTGTGCACGCTGGTGCCGATGAGGATCATGAGCCCCGAACGCCCCTGGTCCGCGCCGTGCGCGTGCAGCGCGTGCTCGTGCTCCGATTCGTCGGCGTCTTCCTCGTGCTCGGCGTGACCGTGCGCGTGCCGCCAGAGCACCAGCTTCTCGAGCGCGAAGAACGCCAGCAGCCCGGCGAGCACGGTCACCATCACCCGTTCCGCGCTGCCGGTCTCCAGCGCATGCGGCAGCAGTTCGAGAAAAACGGCGCCCAGCAGCGCGCCGACGGCGAACGACACGATGCGGGAGATCCACGACCGGTGGAGGACCAGCGTGCCGGCGGCGGCGATCGTCGCGAATACGCCGCCGGAAAGCGCGGCGATGACGATCTGCATCAGGATGCTCAAGGCGGGACAGTCGTGGGGCGGCTTGGCGCGGGGTTGCGACGGCAGGGCAGTGGCCGCTCTCGATTATACGTATGCCAAGGGCATCGGAGGCGGCGCCCCGCAGAGCGCCGGTTCATTGTGGATGACGCGGGTGCATCGCAGCCTCCGTTTCCCGCTCCGCGGTCCGCGCGCGCTCATTCGCGCGCGAGCCACACGGCGGCGGCCATCCGGCCGGATCCCTGGTCGCGGCGATGCGAGAAGAAGCGCGCCTCGTCGGTGAAGGTGCAGTAGCCGCCGCCGCTGACCCGCGTCACACCGCCGCGGTTGAGCCGCCGCCGGGCAAGACCGTAGAGATCCGCGTGCCACTTGGCTGGCGCATGCGGTGTGAAATGCGTCGCGGCGCCGGGGTCGCCCGTGCAGAATGCGGCGCGCACGTCGGCGCCGACCTCGAAGCGCGCGGGGCCGATGGCGGGGCCAAGCCAGGCCATGAGGTCTGCCCGGCGCGCACCGAGATCGGAGAGCGCCGCGATCGTCGCTTCGAGCACGCCCGCGGCCAGCCCTCGCCATCCGGCGTGCGCGATGCCCACCGCGGAGCCCTCACGGTCGGCGAAGAGCACCGGCAGGCAGTCGGCGATCAGGATCGCGCAGACGATGTCGCGCCCGCAGGTGACCGCAGCGTCGGCAATCGGTGCCGGGAGGTTGGCGCTCTGCGGCGTCAGCGTCGCGACGGCACTCCCGTGCACCTGATCGAGCCAGACCGGCGGCGACGGCAGGAAGCCCGCCAGACGGCGCCGGTTCTCGGCGAGGGCGGCGGCGTCATCGAGGCTCTTGCGCCCGAGGTTCAGCTCGGCGAGCGGCCCCGCGCTCACTCCGCCGCGCCGGGTGGTCACCAGCGCGCCCACGGGCGCGGGCGCGGGCCAGTCGGGCAGGATCCAGTCGAGACTGCTGGCGCCGAGTGCGCTGCCGAGACTCGCCGCCGCGGTCCGGTCAGTCACGATCGGGCGCGCGCCCGCAGCCCGGACACCAGTTCCTCGAAGTCGGGCGGCATCGGTGACGTCCAGGCGCAGGAACGACCCGTCGACGGATGGACGAGCGCGAGCCGGGTGGCGTGCAGCGCCTGCCGGCCGAACGGAACAGGGCCCGTTCGGCCGTAGGCGGGATCGCCGACGAGGGGGTGGCCGAGGGACGCGAGATGCACGCGGATCTGGTGCGTGCGCCCGGTCTCGAGCCGGCACCGGAGCAGTGTCGCGACCGCGAAACGTTCGAGGACGTCGAAGTGCGTGCGCGCGGGCTTCCCCGTGGCGACGACGGCCATCGTGGTGCGGCGCGTGGGGTGGCGTCCGATCGGGGCGTCGACGGTGTCGCCCCGGGCGATGTCGCCGGCCGCGAGGGCCAGGTAGGCGCGGGTCATCGTGCGGGCCTGCAGCTGGCGCACGAGCGCCGTCTGCGCCGTCAACGTCTTCGCGACGACCAGGAGGCCGCTCGTGTCCTTGTCCAGACGATGGACGATCCCGGCGCGGGGCACGCTGGCAAGCTGGGGGGCGTGGTGCAGCAGTGCGTTCAGCAGCGTGCCGTCCCAGTTGCCGCTGCCCGGATGCACGACGAGACCTGCCGGCTTGTCGACCACGAGCAGCGCGTCGTCTTCGGCAACGATCGACAGAGGGATCGGTTCCGGCATAAACGCCATGTCCCGCGGATCGGATGCCGCGTGGACCACGACCTCCTCGCCGCCGCGGACCCTCGCGGTCGGCGCCGCGGCACGGCCGTTGACCGTCACGCGGCCGGCGTCGATCCAGGCCCGCAAGCGCGCGCGCGAGAACTGCGGCAGCGCGCGCGCCAACGCGGCATCGAAGCGGCGCCCGGCGGCATCGGACGGCAGGGTGAGCACATGCACGGCGGCATCGGCCGCCCGGCCGGCGGCGGGAGGCGCGGCGAGAAGGTCAGCGGGGGAGGCAGGCACTGGAGGGGCAGGGCGGGACAAGGTGTCGGCTATAATCATCAGTTCGACAGAAGCGATTGAAGCGCATGACCCCTTTGCCGTATCCGATCCTGTCCCACCGCGGCCGCACCCGGCCGCGCCGGGGCTTCTTCGCCTGGCTTGTCGGCTGGATGGCCATCCTGGCGGTCGGCGGCTGCGGTCTCCTGCCCGAGGTTGTCGACGAGACGACGAACCTCAGTGTCGAGGGACTCTACAAGCTGGCGCACGAGGCGATGGTCGAGGGAAATTATACCCGCGCGGTCAAGCTGTTCGAGACGCTCGAGGCGCGCTACCCCTATGGCCGCTTCGCGCAGCAGGCGGTCCTGGAGCTCGCCTACGCCAACTATCGTACCGGTGAGACCGCGGCGGCGGTCGCGGCCTGCGACCGCTTCATCCGGACGTATCCGAACAACCCGAGCGTCGACTACGCCTATTACCTCAAGGGGCTTGTCAATTTCCGCGAAGATCAGGGACTGCTGGGCTACGTGTACGAGCTCGACCTGGCGGAGCGCGAGCCCAAGGCGATGCGCGAGGCGTTCGTGGCCTTCAAGGAGCTCGTGGCCAAGTTTCCGGACAGCCGCTACGCGCAGGACTCGACCGATCGGATGGTCTATCTGACCAATGCGCTCGCCCGGTACGAGGTGAACGTCGCACGCTATTACTACAACCGCGGCGCCTATGTTGCCGCGGTCAACCGGGCGCAGGCGGCGATCATCGGCTATCCGCGAACGGCAGCGAGCGAGGGCGCGCTGGACATTCTGGCCCGGAGCTACGACAAGCTCGGGCTCGTGCAGTTGCGCGACGACACGCTTGCCATCCTGCGGCAGACGTTCCCCAACAGCATCTATCTAGCCGGGCCGGTCGAGAAGCCCTGGTGGAAGCTCTGGTAGGGAAAGGCAGCACGATCGGGGTCTTTCGATCCGGGTCAGCTACGCAAGAAACGTTGCCCTGAGCGGGCACAGCGATCGGCGGTGCCGTTTGTTACGTATCCGGCCCCGATCGAATATCCGACCCCGGTCGAAAGAACGCCTCGACGTCCTTCAGCTCCCGTGTCCGTCGCATCGGCGGCAGGCTGCGCCAGATCCGCTTGCCGTACGGCTTGTCGGTCAGGCGCGGGTCGCAGATCATCAGCACGCCGCGATCGGTCTCGGTGCGGATGAGCCGGCCCGCACCCTGTTTCAGGGCGATGACCGCCTGCGGCAGCTGATAGTCGAAGAACGGATTGCCGCCTTCGGCGCGCAGATGCTCGAGGCGCGCTGCGAGCAGCGGATCGTCGGGCGGCGCGAACGGCAGCTTGTCGATGATCACCACGGACAATGCGGCGCCGGGAACGTCGACGCCCTCACGGAAGCTCGCGCTGCCCAGCAGGATCGCGTTGCCGAGCTCGCGAAAACGCGCCAGCAGCTCGCTGCGCGAGCCTTCGCCCTGGACGAGCAGCGGCCAGTCGCGCCCGTCGCGGGCGAACGCCTCGGTGAGCAATTCGCGCGCGATGCCGAGCGCGCGCAGCGTCGTGAACAGCAGGAATGCGCGTCCGCCGCTTGCGGCGAGCACCGGCAGCGCGGCGGCGACGACCGCCTCGGTGTGCTCGCGGGAGTTGGGCTGCGGGCAGGTCGGGCGGGACGTAGAGCAGCGCCTGCGAGGCGTAGTCGAACGGCGACTCCCAGCATCCGGTGGCCGCGTCGGTCAGGCCCAGTTCGCGCTGGTACAGCGAAAAGTCCCTGCCGACCGCAAGCGTCGCCGACGTGAAGATCCAGGCGCGCCCTGACTCGGCCACCCGCTTTCCGAACACGTCGGCGACCGACAGCGGAGACGCGTGCAGCTGCCAACCCGCCTGCGACACGTCGACCCAGCGTATCCACGACACGCCCGGAGCGGCTTCGTCGCTCTCCGGCGCGGTCTCGCCCGGGCTGGCCGGAGTCGTGAACCCCGCCCGCCAGCGCGCGAGCTGCGCCGCCACCTCCGCCGCGCGCCGCGCGCAGTTGGCGATCTCCTCGCTGCGTTCCGCGAAGAGCGCCAGCTCGGCGGCGAGCCGATCGAGTGCGGCCGTCATTTCGTCCAGTGCTGCGGTGAACCCTTCCCGCTCCGCCGCAGCGCGCTGCGCGACCTTGCCCGGTGTCTCGCCGAGCGCCAGGCGCAGCTTTCGTATCGCGGGGCCGATGCCGGACGCGGCGTCGGGAAGGGCAGCGACTTCGCGCGCGCCGGTGCGGGCCGCGACTTCGGCGTCCCGGGCGAGCTCGGCGAGCTGCCCAGCCGAGAGCTGCTCCCCGAAAAAGAGCGTGGCGGTGTCCGGAAGCTGGTGCGCCTCGTCGAGGATCAGCGTGTTGCAGGCGGGCAGCAGCTCGGCGAGCCCCTCGTCGCGCAGCATCACGTCGGCGAAGAAGAGGTGATGGTTGACGACGACGACGTCCGCCTCGAGCGCGGCCTTGCGTGCCTTCAACACGAAACAATCGGAGTGGAACGCGCAGTCTGCGCCGAGGCAGTTGTCGCGGGTCGACGTGACGAGCGGCCAGATCGTGGCGTTTTCCGGGACGTCGGCCAGCGTGCCGCGATCGCCGGTTTCCGATGCGCGCGAGAACGCGACGATCCGCGGAAGGTGCCGCGCGTCCTCGCGCGAAGGCAGGCGGCCGTCGGCGGCGGTGCGCTCCAGATGATGGTGGCAAACGTAATTCGCGCGGCCCTTGAGCAGCGCGATGGTCACGGGCAGCTTCAGCGCGTCGCGAACGAGCGGCAGGTCCCGGGCGAAAAGCTGGTCCTGCAGCGTCTTGGTGCCGGTGGAGACGATCACCTTGCCGCCGTACAGCAGCGCAGGGACGAGATAGGCGAACGTCTTGCCGGTGCCGGTGCCGGCTTCGGCGATCAATGCGGACCGACTCGCGATGGCCGCGGCGACGGCATCGGCCATCGCGAGCTGCTGCGGGCGAAAGCGGAAGTCCGGGAGGGCGCCGGCCAGTACGCCGCCATCACCCAGGATCGCGGCCAACCCGGCATCGGCGGCAGGATTGTCGGCGGCGCCGTCGCGGACGGTCGCGGTGCGGCTCAGTTCGCGCTCTTGGATCGAGGCACCGCGGCAGTGGCGGAGGGTGTCTTGCCGCCATTGCCGGCGGCCAGCATCGCCCGGACGGCGTCGGATCGCTCGCTGAACATATCGTAGGGCCTGGCGACCCGCGCCTTGTATTCGACGTCGCTCTCTCCGGGAACCCATTGGAGCTCGGCGAGCGCCTTGAGCCAGAAGTTGTACATCGCGCGAAGCCCGTCGACGGCGGTGCGATTGGGCGTGGCCTCGCGCAACGCCGACTGGTAGGGGCGCGTGATCGAGAGCCGGTGCTTGTCGACGCAATATTCGGATTTCGCGCCGTTGGTTCCCTCAGTCGATTTCTCGTACCCGAACTCGATGATCTCGATGCTCTTGACCTGCCGGCACATCGTGTACAGGTGCTCGACCGCGTGCAGGAAGCAGTCGACGGCGCCGCCCGTCGCGTTCGGGCAGAGGTAGGTCTCGGGCTTGGGGGCGGTTTCCGCAGACCGGGCGGTCATGGGGGCCACCGCGGCGATCAGGCCGAGCATCAGGGGCGCGAGCGCGCGACGGAAGAAATGAACCATGGACGGGCCGGTTCGAAAGATCGGGTTGGCGAATGCTAACCCACGCGGCCTGTCCGGCTCAAGCCGGCCGGACGGACGAAGCCGGCCGCGGTGAAGATACCGGACCGCAGACGCGGCGGGCCACCGCTTGCGCGCATCGGAGCGGCAAACGGCATCTCCGCCCGGATCAGAGCGTGGCGCCGCCGGACACCTCGATCACTGCGCCGTTGATATAGGATGCCTCGCTGGAGGCGAGCCAAGCGTACGTGGCCGCGATCTCCTCGGGGCGGCCCAGCCGGCCCATCGGCACCCGATCCGCCATCATGCTGACGATCTTCTCCGGCATCTTGGCCAGGATCGGCGTCTCGATGAATCCGGGGCAGATCGCGTTCGCGCGGATGCCCTTGCGACCCAGTTCGCGCGCCCACGTCTTGACCATGCCGATGACCCCGAACTTGGTCGCAGCGTAATTGGTCTGGCCGAAGTTGCCGTAGATGCCCACGATCGACGACGCATTGAGAATGCAACCCGAATTCTGCGTGAGCATGACGTCGACGACGGCCTTCGTGCAGTTGTAGACGCCCTTCAGGTTGACGTCGATGACGCGGTCGAACTGGTCCTCGCTCATCTTCTTGAATTGCGCGTCCTCGACGATCCCGGCATTGTTGACCAGCGTGTCGATCCGTCCCCACTTGGCCATCACGCCGTTGACCATCGCGGCAATGCTGTCCTTCTTGGTGACGTCGACGATGAATCCGATGGCCTCGCCGCCGTTCGCGATGACGAGATCGACTGTCGCCTGCACGGAAGCTTGGTTGATGTCGCAGGCGACGACCTTGGCGCCTTCCTGGGCGAACTTGACGGCGGTCGCCTGGCCAATGCCTTGGCCGGCACCGGTGATGATCGCGACGTTATCGAGCAGGCGCATGGGTGCGTTCTCCGCTGGGTGTCTTGGGGACTCACGAACTGGAAGAGTCCGAACCCGGCGATTATAGTCGATTTGATGCGGTGCACAACTGACCCCCGTCAATGGAAAGCCGTGCTGTGGTGGATTAACAACATAGTAAAAACAACGTGTTAGACACAGAAATGCACGCAATGGCGAAAAACAGGGGCGCGTCGTCGATATGATCCAGATCATCCATGCTGCATCTGCGGCAGATTAGCGCTTTTCGCGACCGCGACGGGCTCGGGGCCTCAGACGGGCTGCCAGTGCTCGATCACCAGTTGCAGCGACGTACTCCCCCGCCACTCGTTCACGTCCGGGCGATAGACCGCGCGGATGAAGGGGGGAAGCGGATCCGCGTGGCGAAAGAGGATCGCGTCGAAGCGTTCGGTGCCGCGGGCGAGCGCGAGCTTCGAGTGATTTCCGCCGACCGTGCGCTGCGCCAGCACGGAAAACGTGTCGTCGAACACCGGGGCGGGGAAGCCCTGGCCCCAGACCTCCGCGCGCAGGATCTCTGCGAGCTCGACGCCCAGCTCTCCCGACGCGAGGCTTCCGTCCGAATGGAACGTCCGGGCGAGATCGGACGGCGACAGCTGCTCGCGGGCGATCGCCTCGAAAATCGCGGCGAACCGCGGCAGCTCGGACTCGGCGAGCGTGAGGCCGGCGGCGAACGCGTGTCCGCCGAACCTGGTCAGCAGGCCGGGCGCGCGTTTGGCGGCGAGGTCGAGGGCGTCGCGCAGGTGGAAACCGGCGATCGAACGCCCCGACCCCTTCAGCTCGCCGCCGCTGCCGCGGGCGAACACGATGGAAGGGCGATGGTACCGATCCTTGAGCCGTCCCGCGACGATGCCGACGACGCCCTGGTGCCAATCGGGGTGAAACAGGCACAGGGAATAGGCGTCGGCATCGGCGGCGTCGATGGCGCGGGCATCGAGCGCGGCCAGCGCTTCTTCCTGCATCGTCGACTCGACGTCGCGGCGCTCGCGGTTGAGCCGGTCGAGCTCGGCGGCGAGCGGCAATGCCGTTGCCGCGGAGTCGGCGAGCAGGCAGCGAATGCCGAGCGCCATGTCGGACAGACGGCCGGCGGCATTGAGGCGGGGGCCGGCCACGAAGCCCAGGTCGTAGCTCGTCGCCCTTCGCGGATCGCGACTCGCGGCGGCCAGCAGCGCGTTGACCCCGGCTTGCGCGCGACCGGAGCGGATGCGCGCGAGGCCCTGCGCGACCAGCGTCCGGTTGATCCGGTCGAGGCGCACGACATCGGCCACCGTGCCGAGAGCGACCAGGTCGAGCAGCGCGCCGAGGTTCGGTTCCGCGCGGCCGGCGAACGTGCCGCGCGAGCGCAGCTCCGCCCGCGTGGCCAGCAGCACGTAGAACATGACGCCGACCCCGGCGAGATGCTTTCCCGGAAACCCGCATCCGGGTTGGTTCGGATTGACGATCAGCGCGGGCGCCGGAAGCGTGGCCGCCGGCAAGTGGTGGTCGGTGATCAGCACCTCGATGCCGAGGGTGGCTGCCGCGGCGACGCCGTCGTGGCTCGCGATGCCGTTGTCGACAGTCACGACCAGCCGCGGCGTCATCGCGGCGGCCGCGACGACGATCTCCGGCGTCAGGCCGTAACCGTACTCGAACCGGTTCGGCACGAGAAAATCGACGACGGCGCCCATCGCCGCGAGCCCGCGCACCGCGACCGCGCACGCGGTGGCGCCGTCGGCGTCGTAATCGGCGACGATCAGGATCCTCTCCCGGCGGGCAATCGCGTCGGCGAGGCGCGCGGCGGCGGCGTCGATCCCCTTCATCGTCGCGAACGGCGGCAATGTCGCGAGGTCGTGGTCGAGCTCCTCCGGCCCCGCCACGCCGCGTGCCGCGAAGACGCGCGCGAGCACCGGATGCACGCCGGAGGCGGCGAGCGTCTGCGCGGCGGCGGGAACGGCGCGACGCACGATGTCCATCAGTCGTCCTTGCTCGCGTCGCCGAGCAGCGTGGCGAGATCGTGCCGCCGGTGGCGGCCGGCGAAGCGCTGCCAGAACCCGGGGCGGCGCGCGCGCCAGACGACGGCGTCCCCCATGTCGTCGGCCAGCAGCGTCACCGCGTCGAACGCGCCGCCGGCGAGCGCGTCGCGTGCAGGCGCGGCCCAGGCTCGCTCGAGCGCGGCGACGTCGAGTTCCGGCTCGAGCGCGACCACGATCGCCGTCGCGCCGCGCGCATCCTCGCGCGCAGCGCCGAGATCGCCGGGCAGCGCGCGTGCGGGCGAGCCCGCGTGCGCGGCGAGCGCCGCGGCGATGCCGGCCGCGGCGAACGTGCGTATCGAGCCCGCGGGCGCGGGCGGTTGCGGCATCGTCCCGCCGCAGGAGAACCAGACGCTGTTTGCCGACGCTCGCCCCGCGCGCTCGCGTTCGACGTTGACCGGATGCTCGTGCAGCAGCATCTCGATTTCCGATTGCCAGCGCCGCCAGGTGTCGGCGTCGGCGCCTTCGGGGAGCAGCCGGTGGAGTGGGCGGCCCAGCGCCGCGTCCGGCCGGTGGGTCGACAACCGGGTGCAGGTCGCCGTGCGCACGAAGAGCGCGTCGGGCCGTGGCGCGACGAACGTGAGACCGTCGCCGGCAAAGTGCGCATTCAGCGTTGCGACCAGCGCGTCGGCGTCGGCGGCGGTCGAGGTCGTCGACGATGCCGGTGAGCCGGACGTCGCTGCGCCCGACGGCGAGCGTCACCGGATCGGCCGCGAGCCAGAACGCCATTCCGGGATCGACGCCCAGCGCGGCGAGCCGGATCGGCGCCAGCGGCCAGTCCGCCTGCCGGGTCACGCCATAGCGCGCCGCCAGCGCGGCGGCGGTGCCGCCACTCTCCCGCGTCGGGGCGCCCGCCAGCGCCAGAAGATGCGCGAGCGCCGGGGCGCGAACCGACGCCGTCATGCCGGCGCGCAATTCGGGGAGTCCCGGGAGGACGAGAATGAGCTGCATGTGTTGCGGCGTGCGGAACGGCAGTCTAGCAGCAACGTCGCGCATCGAAGCCCCGACGGCGTTTTCCGCGCCGGCGCCATCGCAGTGTCCGGCGATTCAGGCCGCCAACCCGCGCGACCGCGGTGGAGACGACCGTGCCGAAGCGAACCGGATCGACGCTGGAGGTCCGACGCAGCGTCCGTGCGTGCGATAATCCGCGCGCTGCCATCGCCCTGCGCGACCCCCGCCTGCGGTGGCGCCATCCGATCCAGGCTGAACCGCGGACGCCTCCTTGTCTCCCTACGAACTCGCCGTGGGCCTGCGCTATACGCGCGCGCGCCGGGGCTCGGGCCGCAACACGTTCATCTCGTTCATCGCGCTGACGTCGATGGCGGGGATCGCACTGGGCGTCGCGGCGCTGATCGTCGTCCTGTCGGTGATGAACGGCTTCCAGGAGGAGCTGCGCAACCGCATTCTTGCCGTCGCGTCGCACATCGAGATACGCGGCCTGCCGACCCTCGCCGACGATGCCGCGATCGCCCGGATGGCCATGGCCAATTCCCGCGTGAAAGCCGCGGCGCCGTACGTGCTGGGCCAGGCGATGCTCTCCGCGGGCGAGGCAAACCGCGGCGCGATCATCCGCGGCATCGATCCCGCCCGCGAAAACACGGTGGCCGACATCGGCATGCACATGCGCTCCGGGGCGCTCACCGACCTCAAGCCCGGCGAGTTCGGGATCGTCCTCGGCATTGAGCTCGCGCGGGCGCTTGGCGTGCGCACGGGCGATCCCGTCGTCGTCATCACGCCGCAGGGCACGATGACGCCGGCAGGCACGCTGCCGCGGCTCAAGACTTTCAGGCTCGTCGGCGTGTTCGACATCGGGATGTACGAGTTCGACAGCGGCCTCGCGCTGATCGACCTCGACGACGCGATGAAACTCTACCGGCTGGATGGCGTGTCGGGCGTGCGCCTCAAGCTCGACGACCTGTTCGCCGCGCCGGCCGTCGCGCGCGCGCTCGCGGGAACGATCAACGTGAACGCCGAGATCCGCGACTGGACGCGGAGCCACGCGAATTTCTTCCGCGCGGTGCAGATCGAGAAGCGCGTCATGTTCATCATCCTGACCCTGATCATCGCCGTCGCGGCGTTCAACATCGTTTCGGCGCAGGTGATGACGGTGACCGACAAGCAGGCGGACATCGCGATCCTGCGCACGCTGGGCGCGGCGCCGTCGTCGATCACCGCGATCTTCATGATTCAGGGCGCGCTGATCGGCGTGATCGGCACGCTGATCGGCGTGGCCGGCGGCGTGCTGCTCGCGCTCAACGTCGGCACCGTCCTGCCGGCGGTCGAGCGGCTGCTGAACGTGCAGTTCCTCGACAAGACGGTCTATTACATCAGCGAGCTGCCGTCCGACCTGCAGCGCGGCGATGTCGTCACGATCGCCGGGATCGCGCTCGCGCTGGCCCTGATCGCGACCGTCTATCCGGCCTGGCGCGCGGCGAAGGTGAACCCGGCGGAAGCGCTCCGCTATGAGTGAGCCGCCGACCCACGTGGCGCCGGTGCTCGAATGCCGTGGGCTGCGCAAGACCTTCGTCAGCGGCCCGCTCGAGGTACCGGTGCTGCTCGGCATCGATCTTTCCGTCGCGCGCGGCGAGCGGGTGGCGATCGTCGGTGCCTCGGGCTCCGGCAAGAGCACGCTGTTGCATCTTCTCGGCGGACTCGATGCGCCGACGGCGGGTGACGTGCGCGTCGAGGGCGTCGACTTCACCACGCTCTCGGAAAAGGAGCGCGGCGCCGTGCGCAACCGCGCGCTCGGCTTCATCTACCAGTTCCATCACCTGCTGCCGGAATTCACCGCGCTCGAGAATGTCGCAATGCCGCTCGCGATCCGGCGGATGCCGGTGCCGGCGGCGCGGGCAGCCGCACAGCGCATGCTGGATCGAGTCGGCCTGGAGCATCGCGTCCGGCACCTGCCGGGCGAGTTGTCGGGCGGCGAGCGGCAGCGCGTGGCGCTCGCGCGCGCGCTCGTGACCGAGCCGCGGTGCGTGCTCGCCGACGAGCCCACGGGCAACCTCGATCGCCGCACGGCGGGGCAGGTGTTCGACCTGATGCTGGAACTCAATCGCGCGATCGGAACGAGCCTCGTGATCGTCACGCACGATCCTGACCTTGCCGCGCGGACGGACCGGACGCTGCAGCTCGTCGACGGCGTCCTGATCGAGTCGGGCTGACCTTTCTGCGCGAACTTGAACGTCTGCCCGACGCTCAGATCGAAAAAGTTCCCGGAAAGACCCAGAGCAGCAGCGCCGTCATCGTCGAGTAGCGCGCGAACTTGCCGATCGCCATGTACGCCACGCACGGCCAGAAAGGCAGGCGCAGCCAGCCTGCCACCGCGCACAGCGGGTCGCCGACGATCGGCAGCCACGACAGAAGGCACGCCGGCGGGCCGAACCGTTCGAGCCAGCGCAGCGCGTGCGGATGCGCCGCGCCGCCATCCTTCGACACCCGCTCGTAGACGCGCTCGGCGCCGTAGCCCATCCACCAGGTGAGCGCGCCGCCCAGCGTGTTGCCCGCGGTGCCGGCCAGCACCGCGGGCCAGAACAGGTCCGTGTTCAGTTTGACGAGGCCGAAGACGGCCGGTTCCGAGCCCATCGGCAGCAGCGTGGCCGACACGAAGGCGACCACGAACACCGTGCTGAGCCCGTACTTCGGAAGGGCCAGCGCGGCCAGCAGCGGCGAGATCCAGGCGTCCATCGCGCAATGATACGAAGTTCACGCCGCTCGTGGGCGGGATGGCGGCGGGCGGCCGCTCGCCGACCGGCACAACCTGTCGCGGCACCGGCCCATCAAAGCGGACGCTCGCGGCCGACGACCCTTCGCTGGCGA
>CAVOXS010000006.1:0-64544 GCA_963700415.1 uncultured beta proteobacterium | reverse complement strand
GGCCGCATCTGACCCACGACCTTCACGCCGCCGGCGGCTCCCGCCGCTCGCGGCGCTCCTTGATGAACGTGCTGACCGCGGGCAGAAGCGAGATCGCGACGATCGCCAGGACGATCAGCGTCAGGTTCTGCTTGACCCAGGGGATGTTGCCGAACACGTACCCGGCGTAGACGAGCGACGAGATCCACGCGATGCCCCCTACCACGTTGTAGGAGATGAATCTCCGGTACGTCATGCCGGCGACGCCGGCGAGGAAGGGCGCGAAGGTCCGGACGATCGGCACGAAACGGCCGATGATGATCGTCACCCCGCCGTAGCGTTCGTAGAAGTCCTGGGTGCGGCGCAGGTGCGCCTGCTTGAACCAGCGCGAGTCGGGTTTGTCGAAGGCGCGAGGGCCGATGTAGTGGCCGACCGAGTAATTGACCGTGTCGCCCAGGATCGCGGCGACGATGAGCAGAGCCACCAGCAGGTGGACGTTCAGGCCGGCGGTCGCCACCACGGTGCCGGCGATGAACAGTATCGAATCGCCGGGCAGGAACGGAAACACGATGAGCCCGGTCTCCGCGAAGATGATCAGGAACAGGAGCAGGTAGAGCCAGTGTCCGTGCTGGCTCGCGATCTGCGCGACCGTCTGGTCGAGCGCGAGCAGCGAATAGAAGAGCGTCGTCAGCATCGGGTAGCGGGGTCAGGGGCGACTGTTCCGGCGGAGACGGCTCGCGATCCACAGGACCCGCGGCCCGTAGGCTCCACCCGGGCCGACCCTGAGCGGGAGTCCCTTCGTCGATCCCGCCATTACGGCAGGATCTTCTCGCCCTCGGGACCGTGCTTGCGCTCCGGCTTGACGAGATCCTCGCGCGAAACGCCCATCCACATGACGAGCGGCGCCATGACCAGCACGGACGAGTAGATGCCGAAGCAGATGCCGATCGTCAGCGCCAGTGCAAAGAAGTGCAGTGTCTCGCCACCGAAGAACAAGATCGACAGCACCATCATCAGCGTGCTCCCGTGGGTGATGATCGTCCGCGAGATCGTGCTGGTGATCGCATTGTCGATGACGTGGGTCACGGTCGCCTTGCGCATCTTGCGGAAGTTCTCGCGGATCCGGTCGGCGATCACCACCGACTCGTTCACCGAATAGCCCAGCACCGCGAGCACCGCCGCCAGCACCGGGAGCGAGAACTCCCACTGGAACAGCGCGAAGAAGCCGAGAATGATGATCACGTCGTGCAGGTTGGCGACGATCGCCGCGACGGCGAATCGCCACTCGAAACGCAGGGCGAGGTAGCCGACGATGCCGAGCGAGACCAGCAGCAGCGCGAGCGCGCCATTCTCGTAGAGCTCCTTGCCGACCTGCGGGCCGACGAATTCGACGCGCTGCTGCGTCGCCGACGGGTCGTCGCCGCGCAGCGCGCCCATCACGCGCTCCGACAGTTGCGCGCTCGACACGCCATCCTTCAGTGGCAGGCGGATCAGCGCGGTGTCGGAACGGCCGAAACTCTGTGCCGAATAGTCGCCCAGCCCGAGCGTGTCGATGGCGCCGCGCACGCGGTTGAAATCCACGGCATGACTGTAGACGACCTCGATGACGGTGCCGCCGCGGAAATCCACGCCGAGGTTCAGGCCCCGCACCGCGAGGAAGAGCACGGCCAGCACGAACGTCACCAGGGAGATCACGTTGAACGTGAGCGCAAACCGCATGAACGGGATGTCGCGCCGGAAGCGGAAAAATTCCATGGTTCGATCTCTCGGGGGGGCTGGCGATGTGGCCGCGACCTACTTCGCCGGGATGCCGGCAGCAGGCGAAGGTCGCCATACCTGGCCGATGGAAATCTTGGTCAGATGCTTGCGGCCGCCATAGATCAGGTTGACGATCCCGCGCGAGACGAACACCGCCGAGAACATCGACGTCATGATGCCGAGACAATGGACGACCGCGAAGCCGCGCACCGGGCCGCTGCCGAAGATCAGCAGCGCGATGCCGGCGATGAGCGTCGTCACGTTCGAGTCGAGAATCGTGCCGAACGCGCGCTCGTAGCCCGCCGTGATCGCCGCGTGCGGCGTTGCACCCCAGCGCAGTTCCTCACGGATGCGCTCGTTGATCAGCACGTTGGAGTCGATCGCCATGCCCAGCGTCAGCGCGATCGCCGCGATGCCCGGCAGCGTCAGCGTCGCCTGCAGCATCGACAACAGCGCGACCAGCAGCATCAGATTGACCGTCAGCGCGATCGTCGAGATGAGACCCATCAACAGGTAGTAGGCGCACATGAAGAGCGCCAGCACGATGAAGCCGTAGAGGACCGAGTTGAAGCCCTTGTCGATGTTCTCCTTGCCCAGCGAAGGGCCGACCGTGCGTTCCTCGACGATCTCCATCGGAGCCGCCAGCGCGCCGGCGCGCATCAGGAGCGCGATGTCGTTGGCCTCGCGCGTGTTCATCCGGCCGCTGATCTGAACGCGCCCGCCGCCGATTTCCTCGCGGATCACCGGCGCAGTGACGACCTCGGCCTTGCCCTTCTCGACCAGCACGATCGCCATCCGCTTGCCGACGTTCTCGCGCGTGATTTCCTTGAACAGCCGTGCGCCGGTGCCGTCGAGGTTCACGTGGACGGCCGGCTCGTTGTTGCGCTGATCGAAGCCGGGTTGCGCGTCGTTGATCCGGTCGCCCGTCAGCACCACCTGACGGCGAACGAGGAGCGGCCCGCCGGAACGCTCGGTGTACAGATCGCTGCCCAGCGGCGGCTGGCCCGCGAGCGCGGCTTCCAGCGCACCGGGCTCGTCGTTGACCATGCGGATCTCGAGCGTCGCCGTGCGGCCGAGGATGTCCTTCGCGCGCGCCGTGTCCTGCACGCCGGGGAGCTGCACGACGACGCGGTCGCCTCCCTGCTGCTGGACGATGGGTTCGGCCACGCCGAGTTCGTTGACCCGGTTGCGCAGGATAGTGATGTTCTGCTGCACGGCGCCGTCCTGGATGCGCTTCTGCGCCTCGGGCTTCAGTGCACCCACGAGGCGCAGCTCGCCTGCCGTTGCCTCGCCCTCGCGCAGCAGCAGATCGGGGAACGCCTTCTCGATTTCTCCCCGCGCCCGGGTGCGCTCCGCTTCATCGCGGAAGCGGACAACGACATTCGTTCCCTCGCGGACCACGCCGGCGTACTGCACCCTCTTTTCGCGCAGCAGCGAACGGATGTCGGTGGTGTACCGGTCGGCGGCCTTGTCCAGCGCCGCCTTCATGTCGACCTGCAGCAGGAAGTGCACGCCGCCGCGGAGGTCGAGACCGAGGTACATCGGCAGCGCGCGGATCGAGGCCAGCCATTGCGGCGAGGCGGACAGCAGATTCAGCGCGACGATGTAGTTTTCCCCGACCTTTGCCTGTACGGCGTCCTTGGCCTTCAGCTGCGTGTCGGTGTCCTCGAAACGGACCTTGATGCCCGTCGCGTCCAGCACCGCGCCGCGGTACGGAATCGCCGCCGCCTTGAGCGCGTCCTCGACGGTGGACAGGAGCGCGGTGTCGATCTTCACGGTGGCCTTCGACGAAGATACCTGCACCGCCGGCACCTCGGGAAAGAAATTCGGAATCGTGAAGAGGACGCCGGTCGCAAGCGCGACGGCGATGACCACGTATTTCCAGAGAGGGTATCGATTCATGTTGCCGGTGGGAACGGAAATGCGGCTGCGGCAGCGGTCGGACCAGGGTCAGCCCCGATCGTTGGCGGACGCTTCAGGTGCGATCGAACGGCGGACGCCGGCTGCCCTGCGGGGGGGCGTCACAGGGCCTTGATCGTGCCTTTGGGCAGGAGCTGGGCGATCGCGGCACGCTGGACGGTGATCTCGGTGTTCGGCGCGATTTCGACGGTCACGTATTGCTCGCCGAGCTTCGAGATGCGTCCGAGCATCCCGCCGCCGGTGACGACCTCGTCCCCCTTCTGCAGGGCCTCGAGCATCGCCCTTGCCTCCTTGGCCTTCTTCTGTTGCGGCCGGATGAGCAGGAAATAGAAGACGACGAAGATCGCGACCATCGGCAGGAATGCCATCAGGTCGCTGCCGAAAGGGGCCGCGGGCGCACTCTGCGCGTATGCCGGGGCGATCAGGAAGTCGGTCAGCACGTTCTGGTCCTCCGCAAAAGGGATCGCGAGTTCGGCCCGGCGCAGGGTCGTCCGGATGGGGCCGGGCACGAATGGGAAACCAGTTATTCTACCACGTCGACAGCCGGCGGATGATCAACTCCTGCGCCCGCGGCGCTCGTTGCCCCTTGAGGGAGCGGGCCCTTCGGGCGGCCGGGCGGGCCCTAGGCTCCTCGCGCGCGGTCGGCGCGGAAATCGCGGGCCCAGGCGCCGAAGCGGTCCGCGGCGACGGCCTGCCGCATTTCGGCGGCGAGCCAGAGATAGTAGTGCAGATTGTGAATCGTGTTGAGGCGTGCTCCGAGGATCTCGTTCACGCGCTGCAGGTGGTGGAGGTAGGCGCGCGTGAAATGGGCGCAGGTGTAGCAGCCGCATTCGGCATCGAGCGGGCGGGTGTCTCCGCGGTGCGCCGCATTGCGGATCCTGACGTCGCCGTAGCGCGTGAAGAGATGGCCGTTGCGCGCGTTGCGCGTCGGCAGCACGCAGTCGAACATGTCGACCCCGGCCGCGACGCCGGCGACGATGTCCTCGGGCGTGCCGACGCCCATCAGATACCGCGGCCGATCGGCCGGCAGCCGGGGCGCGGTGTGGTCGAGCACCGCTAGCATCTCATCCTTCGGCTCGCCTACCGACATGCCGCCGATCGCATAGCCGTCGAAGCCGATGTCGGTGAGCGACCCGAGCGAGGCGTCGCGCAGATCAGGGAACATGCCGCCCTGCACGATGCCGAACAGCGCACGCGGATTTTCGAGGCGGTCGAATTCGTCGCGCGAGCGCCGGGCCCAGCGCGCCGACAGCTCCATCGACGTCGCCGCCTCGTCGCGGGTCGCGGGATACGCCGTGCACTCGTCGAACACCATGGCGATGTCCGAATCGAGCGTGCGCTGGATCTGCATCGAGATCTCGGGCGTGAGCAGCAACCGGTCGCCGTTGACGGGGGACGCGAACGCCACGCCGTCCTCGCGCACCTTGCGCAACGGACCGAGACTCCACACCTGGAAACCGCCGGAGTCGGTGAGGAGCGCCCGCGGCCAGCCCATGAATCGATGCAACCCGCCATGCGCGGCGATCACGTCGACCCCGGGCCGCAGCCAGAGATGGAACGTGTTGCCGAGCACGATCCGCGCGCCGAGCGTCTCGAGCTCGTTCGGCGCCATCGCCTTGACCGTGCCATAGGTGCCGACCGGCATGAACACCGGAGTGTCGATGGCGCCGCGCGCGGTTTCGAGCCGGCCGCGGCGCGCACGACCCGATGTCGCCTGCAGCGCGAATTGCATCGCGGCGATTGTAGCAGCGCCGGCGCCCCCGCGCGGGGGGCGCGAACGCGGCGAGCGCGGGCGCCGTTCAGCCCTCGGCGGGCGCAGGCTCGAGCAGCATCGCATCGCCATAGCTGAAGAAGCGATAACGCTCGCGGATCGCGTGCGCGTAGGCAGCGCGGATGTTTTCGTGGCCGGCGAAGGCGGACACGAGCATCAGCAAGGTCGACCTCGGCAGATGGAAGTTGGTGAGGAGTCGCTCGACGACGCGGAAGCGGTAACCCGGCGTGATGAACAGCCTTGTCTCCGCCGCGCCGGCGAGCAGGCGTCCCTCGTCGTCGGCCGCCGACTCGAGCGCACGCAGGCTCGTCGTGCCGATGGCGACGATTCGGCCGCGGCGCGCGCGCGCGGCTTCTATCGCGGCGACGGTCTCCTCCGGTATCCGGTACCACTCCGCGTGCATCCGGTGCGCGGAGAGGTCCTCCGCCTCGACCGGCTGGAAGGTTCCGGCGCCGACGTGGAGCGTGACGAAGGCGGATGCTATGCCCGCGCTCGTGAGCGCCGAGAGCATCGGCGCGTCGAAGTGCAGGCCGGCAGTCGGCGCCGCCGCTGCGCCGGCGTGGCGCGCGTAGACCGTCTGGTAACGCGCCTCATCAACGGCTCCGGCGGCGCGCGCGATGTACGACGGCAACGGCACTTCGCCGTGACGCTCCAGATAGTCGAACAGCGACTCGACGCTCGCGAGTCGCAACCGAAAGAATCGGCCATCGCGCGCCAGCACCGACGCGCGCACGCCGCCCGGCAGCAGCAGTTCGCCGCCCGGCTTCGGCGGATGGCTCGCGCGGAGCTGGAAAACGGCTTCGTCCGCCGCGATCGCGCGTTCGAGCAGCAACTCGACCTTGCCACCCGTGGGGCGCACGGCGCGCAGCCGCGCCTTGATCACGCGCGTGTCGTTGAACACGAGGAGATCGCCGCGCGCCAGAAGACGCGGCAGGTCCGCAAACGCGCGGTCCGCGAGCGACGTTCCCTGCACATGCAGCAACCGGCTGCCGGCCCGCCTGGGCGCAGGCGTTCGCGCGATGAGCGCCGGTGGCAACGAATAGTCGAAGTCGGAGAGTCTGCGCGGTGGCATCGAAATGTCGGCCATGTTTACATCGGCGGTCGCCGCAAGCTGGGCGGCCTTGCCAGGGCATTGATTATTATGAAATAAACGCGCCTGGCACGTGCCGTGCATCAGGTCTCGCGCGCAGGGCGACCTGCGCGATTGAGACAACTCCTCTGGCAGGACTCCAACCCTCGCGTCGTCGGGGGTTCTTTTTTGGGGGCCATTGGTGCCGGGAGGGGAAGTCGAATCCCCACGGTGTCACCACCGGCGGATTTTGAGTCCGCTGCGTCTACCAGTTCCGCCATCCCGGCATTGGGCACGGGGCACGCAGCGGCTCGCGTTGCCCGGCGGAGGTAAAGCCGCCATTATCGCGGAAACCGCCGCCGCCGCCCAGCGCATCCGGCAACGGCCCCCCATCTGCCATCGCGTTCCCGCTGCGTCCTGCCTTTGGCCGACCAGCGCAATCCGGCACATGCCGATCATGATGGGCAACGAACGCCGCGCGATATCGCCCCGGGCCGCGGTGTGTCGCCTGTTTGCGTGCCGGCTCGTGGAACCGGGCACGCGCTTCGGCAATGCGTCAATTCCGGCCGCCGGCTGCCGGCTCGCGCGGTTCCTCCTGCCCCGGCTGCCAGGCGAGCGCGCAGCGCGTCCGCATCGACAGGTGGTGAAGAAGGCAGGGATCGGGGTACGATCAAGAAGGCATTGGCCCGGAGGCGACGATGAAGACGTTGGCGGATGACGACAGGGCACACCAGCTCGACCCCGTGCTGGCGATGGTGCAGGCCAGAACGACGGCCGCGCAGCGCGAAGTGCTCGAGCGCTTCGTGACCCGTTATTACGGCCAGGTGGATCCCGAAGATCTCGCCGCGCGGGCCACGGCCGATCTGTACGGCGCTGCGCTCTCGCACTGGAATTTCGCCCGCAAGCGCGAGCCGGGCCAGGCCCGTGTGCGGGTCTTCAACCCGTCGGTCGAGGAGCACGGCTGGCAGTCGACGCACACGATCATCGAGATCGTCAACGACGACATGCCCTTCCTCGTCGATTCGGTGACGATGGAAGTCAACCGCCACGGCCTGACGCTGCACCTCATCGTTCACCCGATCATCGCGGTCATCCGCGCCGGCGACGGGACGCTCAACGATGTCCCGAGCAATGATGTGCGCGAGGCGCGGCGCGAATCCTTCATTCACGTCGAGATCGACCGGGTGGTCGAGCCATCGCGCCTCGACGCGCTGGCCGCGGACGTCGCGCGCGTGCTCGCCGACGTGAAGGCGGCCGTCTCCGATTGGGCGAAGATGCGCGACCGGCTGGTGAATGTCGTCGCCGAGCTCGAACTCCGTCCGCCCCCGTTGCCGGCGGAGGAGCTGGCCGAAGGCAAGGCCTTCCTCTCCTGGCTCGCGGATGCGCACTTCACGCTCCTCGCCTACCGCTGCCACGATCTGGTCGTGGTCGGACGGCCACGACGCGCTGAAGATCGTCCCCGGCTCCAGCCTCGGCTTCCTGCGTGAGGACGCGGCGCGGCAGGTCGCGACCAGCTTCGCGGCACTGCCGCCGGAGGTCCGGGCGTACGCGCGCATTCCCAACCTCCTGATCGTCACGAAGGCCAACGCCCGCTCGACCGTGCACCGCCCGGGCTATCTCGACTACGTCGGCGTCAAGCGCTTCGACGCCGCCGGCAACGTCTGCGGCGAGCATCGCTTCCTCGGCCTGTACGCGTCGACCGCGTACAGCGCGAATCCGGCGGACATTCCGCTCCTGCGCCGGAAGACGGCCAACGTCGTCGCCCGGGCGGGCGTCACCCCCGGCAGCCACGCCGGCAAGGCGCTGCTCAACATTCTCGCGGGCTATCCGCGCGACGAGCTGTTCCAGACGGGCGAGGACGAGCTGCTGCGCACGGCGATGGGCATTCTGCATCTCGGCGAGCGGCAGCGCTTCCGTTTGTTCGTGCGGCGCGATCCCTTCGAGCGTTTTCTCGTTTGCCTCATTTACGCCCCGCGCGAGAACTACACGACCGAATTGCGCGAGAAGTGGCAGGCGATCCTGCGCGACGCCTTCAACGGCACGAGCTCCGAGTTCAACGTCCATGTTTCGGAATCGATCCTGGCTCGCGTGATGATCACCGTGCGCACGACGCCTGGCGCCATTCCCGCCTTCGACGCCCACGACCTGGAAGCCCGGCTCGCGCTTGCCGCGCGGCGCTGGGACGATGACCTCAAGGACGCGCTGATCGACGCGCTGGGAGAGGCGCGCGGCAACGAGCTCTTCCGCCGGTTCGCCGGGGCGTTGCCGGGGGCCTATCGCGAGGATTTCACCGCTCGCGCGGCGGTGCCCGACATCGAGATGATGGCAGGCCTCTCCGTCGGCAAGCCGCTGGGCATGAGCCTGTATCGACCGCTGGAGGCGGAGCCGGGCGCGCTGCGCTTCAAGCTTTTCCACCTGGGCGGTCCGGTGACGCTGTCCGACAGCCTGCCGATGCTGGAGCGCATGGGACTCCGGGTGCTGGACGAGCGGCCGCATCGCGTGGCGCCGCCGGACCAGGCGCCGATCTGGCTCCACGACTTCGGCATGCAGACGGCGTCGGCCGACACGGACGCCGACATTCACGGGTTGCACCCGGTGTTCGAAGACGCCTTCGGGCGCATCTTCCGCGGCGAAGTGGAGAACGACGATTTCAATCGCCTGGTCGTCGCGGCGCGCATGCCTGCCGCGGAAATCGTCGTGTTGAGGGCGTATGCGAAATACCTGCGCCAGATGGGCTTTCCGCTGTCGCAGGCGTTCGTCGAAGCGACGCTGGTGGCGAATGCGCACATCGCCGCCGATCTCGTCGCGCTGTTCAAGGCGCGCTTCGATCCGGAAGCGCGCTGCCGACGGCGACGACGAGGTCCTGATGCGGATGCGCCGAATCGAGACCGCGCTCGAGGCGGTCGCCAACCTCTCGGAGGATCGCGTGCTGCGGCAGCTGCTGGCGCTGATCCTCGCGACGACGCGCACCAATTTCTGGCGCCGCGATGCCGAAGGACGCCCGCGCAGTTTCCTGTCGTTCAAGTTCGACCCGGCGAAGGTGCCCGGCCTCCCGGAACCGCGGCCGATGTACGAGATCTTCGTCTACTCGCCGCGCTTCGAGGGCGTTCATCTGCGCGGCGGCCGCGTTGCGCGCGGTGGGTTGCGCTGGTCGGATCGGCCGGAGGATTTCCGCACCGAGGTTCTCGGCCTCGTGAAGGCGCAGATGGTCAAGAACACGGTCATCGTGCCCGTGGGCTCGAAAGGAGGCTTCGTGCTCAAGCGCGCGCCTTCGCCGGCCGACCGCGAGGCGTACCTGAAAGAAGGCGTCGCGTGCTATCAGGATTACCTGCGCGCGCTGCTCGATCTCACCGACAACCGCATCGGCGACCGGATCGTGCCGCCGCCGCAGGTGCGGCGGTACGACCCGGACGACCCGTATCTCGTCGTCGCGGCGGACAAGGGAACGGCGACGTTCTCCGATTACGCGAACGCGATCAGCCGCGAGTACGGGTTCTGGCTCGACGACGCGTTCGCATCGGGAGGCTCGGCCGGCTACGACCACAAGGCGATGGGCATCACCGCGCGCGGGGCGTGGGAGTCCGTCAAGCGCCACTTCCGCGAAATGGGCGTGGACACGCAGGCGACCGACTTCACCGTCGTGGGCATCGGCGACATGTCGGGTGACGTATTCGGCAACGGCATGCTGCTGTCGCCGCACATCCGGCTGATCGCGGCATTCGACCACCGGCACATCTTCATCGATCCGGACCCGGACCCGCAATCCTCGCTGCGCGAGCGGGAGCGGTTGTTCCGGCTGCCGCGGTCGACATGGGCCGATTACGACACGAAGCTCCTGTCTCCCGGCGGCGGAATCCATGCGCGGAGCGCGAAATCGATCGCGATCACCGACAGGGTCAAAGCCGCGCTGGCGATCACCGCGGACGCGCTGACGCCGACCGAGCTCGTCAACGCGATCCTGAAGGCGCCCGTCGATCTGCTGTACAACGGCGGGATCGGCACCTACGTCAAGGCGGCGACGGAGACGCACGCGCAGGTCGGCGACCGTGCCAACGATGCGCTGCGCGTCGATGGACGGGAGCTGCGCTGCAAGGTGCTGGTCGAGGGGGGCAATCTGGGCTGCACGCAGCTCGGCCGCGTCGAATTCGCGCGGGCCGGCGGTCGCGTCTATACCGACGCGATCGACAATTCGGCGGGAGTCGACACGTCCGACCACGAGGTGAACATCAAGATCCTGCTGGGCCTCGCGGTGGGCGACGGCGAGCTGACCGGGAAGCAGCGCAACGCGCTGCTCGCGGAGATGACGGACGAAGTCGCCGCGCTGGTGTTGCGCGACAACTACTTCCAGACCCAGGTGCTGTCGGTCACGGGGCGCATCGGGCCCGAGCTGCTCGATGCGCAGCAGCGCTTCGTCCGCTTTCTGGAGAAGGAGGGGCGGCTCCACCGCGCAATCGAGTATCTCCCGTCGAACAAGGAATTCGCCGAGCGACGGGCGAGCGGGCAGGGGCTCACGGCCCCGGAGCGGGCGGTCGTGCTCGCCTACGCCAAGATGTGGCTCTTCGACGAGCTCGTCGCATCGACCCTCCCCGACGACCCCTGGGTCGCGAGCGTGCTGTCCCGCTATTTCCCCGCGGCGCTTGCCGAGCGCTATCCCGCGTACATGGACCGGCATCCGCTGAAGCGAGAGATCATCGCGACCCATGTGACCAACAGCATGCTGAATCGCGTGGGCAGCACCTTCGTGCACAGGCTCATGGAGGCGACCGGCGCGCGACCCCACGAGGTCGTGCGCGCCTATCTGCTGAGCCGCGAAGTCTTCGGCTTCGTCGCGCTCTGGAAGGCAATCGAAGCGCTCGACAGCAAGGTCGACGACGCGCTCCAGTCGGCGATGCTCATCAAGATGAGCCGCGAGCTGGAACGCGGCACGACATGGTTTCTGCGTTCGCGGCGACTCGGGGAGGACATGGCCGCAACGATCGCGAACTTCGCGCCACGCGTCGAGGCGCTGGCTGCGGGGCTGCCGGCGCTGCTCGACGAGCCGGCTCGCGCGCGGATCGGCGTGGCGGTGGGGGATCATGTCGCCAAGGGGATTCCGGAGGCGCTGGCGGGGCGCGTCGTGACGCTGGACAGCCTGTACCTGACGCTCGACATCGTCGAAGTCGCCGGCGCCGCCCGCCGGCCGGTCGAGCTGGTTGCGGAGATCTATTTCGAGCTTTCGACGCGGCTCGAATTGCCGTGGCTGCGCGAGATGATCGCGCGCCTGCCCGGCGACGAGCATTGGCAAGTGCTCGCGCGGACCGCGATGGACGACGACGTTTCGGGGCTGCAGCGATCCATCGCCGGCGAAGTGCTGGGCGGCGCTGCCGACATCTCCACACGGGACGAGCTCCTGGCTGCCTGGCAGGAGCGCAACCAGCGCGCCACCGAGCGCGCACGGCGGCTGATGGACGAGCTGCGCGCGGTACCCGCAACCGACGCGTCGATGCTTGCGGTCGCGTTGCGCGAGTTGCGCAATCTCGGTTGACCGGCGGCGAGCCGATGCCTCGCATTGCGTTTGCCTTTCGCTCGCGGGTGCGCGCGCCAATGCGATCCGCAGTCGGTGGCGCCGCAATCCTCGCGCCACCCGCGGGCCGGGACCCGTGATGAACCTGGCGTCGGCACTGCTCGCGGGCGGCCGGAATGACGCGACGGCGCTTGTCACCGATGGCGTGCCGATGACCTACGACGAATTGCGGCGGGCCGCCGCGCGGGCCGCCGGCGCCTGGCGGGCGATGGGGGTGCGCCCCGGGGAACGGGTCGTGATCGCGCTGAGCGACGATGCCGTATGGGTTACCGCATTTCTCGGTGCGATATTCGGCGGCGCGGTCGCCGTGGCGTTGAACCCCAGAATCGCGCCGGGCGACCTGAACGCCCTTGCGGCGGAGGGCGGGTACTCTGCATGGCTTGGCGAGGACGGGGTTCCTGCGCCCGCCGCGGTGGCGAAGACGGCGTCGCGCAGCGCATGGCGGACCCGCATGGACACTGCTGTGGCCACGGCGGCCGAAGCGTGTTCGCCGGAAACCCCCGCGTTCTGGCTCTACTCGTCAGGGACAACCGGGGTGCCGAAAGCCGTCGTGCATGCGCACCGCGTCGTCCCGGCGGTGGCGCGTTGCGGCACCGAGGTACTCGGCATTGACGCTTCCGATCGCCTGTTCGCGCCGTCGCGGCTGTTCTTCGCCTATCCACTGGCCAACAGCCTGTTCACCGGTCTCGCCTGCGGCGCGACAGTAATCCTGCAACGGGAATGGCCGACGGTCCGCAATGTCGCGGCGACCGCCGCACGCGACGGCCCGACGGTGTTCTTCGGCGTACCGGCATTCTATCGCGCGCTGTTGCAGGAAGGCTGCGCGAAGTCGCTCGCGCGCGGGCTCCGCGTGGCGGTGTCGGCGGGAGAAGCCATCGCCCCGCCGCTCGCGGAGCAATGGCGCGTCGCGACCGGTATCCCGACCTGGGACGGGTATGGCACGTCGGAGACGCTCGCGCTGATGCTTGTCGGGCGACCGCAGCCGGGCGCACGCGACGGTACTTCGGTCCGCTCCCGGTGTTGCGGTTGCTGTCGGCGATCGCGGAAGCCGGCCTGCATCACCTGACATTGCGTGCGCCGACGCTAGCTCTTGGCTACCGGAACCGCGAAGCCGAGGAACGCGCGTCGTTTGGCCCCGCTGGCTTCACGCCCGGCGACCGGTTTGCGCCGGCCGGGGATGGCTGGCATTACGCCGGTCGCGCCGACACGCTCGTGAAGGTGCGTGGTCGCTGGGTGAGCCTGCCCGACGTCGAAGCGGCGATCGCGGCCGCGGCCGGACCCGCGGTGCGCGAGGTTGCATTGGTTGCGCTCGCGGACGGGGACGGTCTCACCACACTCGCGGCGGCCTATGTGAGCGAAGGCGACGAGGTGGCCGCGTCGGCAGCGCTGCAACGCGCGCTGGCGCCGTTGCCGCCCTACCAGCGCCCGACGCGCTGCGTTGCGTTCGACGCGCTGCCCCGCACGGTCACCGGCAAGCTCCTGCGGAGGGAACTCGTCGCGCGCCTCGAACCGGGCGCGTCAACGTAGCCGAATCAAGGCGGCGGTCCGGCGTCAGGCGCCGGCCATCTCGCGTTCGTACGTGACGTACGCATAGGCAAACCCGTCCGGTCGGTCCGGCGGGTGGACCTCACGCGCGGTCTCCCGCCAGTCGTTGCGCTCGAACGCCGGAAAACGCGTGTCGCCGTCGAAACTGCGCGCGATTTCCGTCAGCTGCAGCGTCGTGGCGAGCGGCAGGGCGGCGCGATAGATCTCGCCGCCGCCGATGCAGAACACGGGTTCCGGCATCCGGACGCAGTCGAGCGCGGCGGCGAACGAAGGCGCGACGTCGGCACCGGCGGCGGTGTAGCCATGTTGCCGCGTCACGACGATGTTCTGCCGTCCCGGCAACGCCCGGGGCAGCGACTCCCAGGTCTTGCGGCCCATGACCACGGCGTGCCCGAGCGTCAGTGCCCGAAAGCGCCTGAGGTCTTCGGGAAGTTGCCATGGCAGCTTGTTGCCCGCCCCGATGACGCCGTTCGCGGCGACGGCAGCGATCAGTGCGATCCGCGGCAGGGCCGAGGCAGATGTCACGGTGTCCGACGCCGGTGAATTTTGCGCCGCTCGCCGCGGTGCCGCCCGGTGGGGTGTCATAATTGGCGCAGATTATAGCGGCGGCTCACGTGTATTACCCCCGTTCGTTCCTCAAATTCATCCTGCTTGGCTTCTTGCTGGTGAGCCTGCCGCTGCTCTACGCGCTGGGCGAGTTGATCCTGTCGCTCGACCAGCTGCAGACGCAGGGTCGCGAGGCGGTGCAGCAGGCGGCCCAGGCCGGACGCGCGAGCCGGCAGCTGTTCGAGCAGACGGGAACGCTCGAGCGCATCGTGCGGCAGCATCTGATCCTCGAGGACCGCGCGCTGCTCGACGACTACGATCGCGTGCGCCAGGAGTTCCAGAGCACGGCAGCGCAGCTCGCGTTGCTGCCGCTCGATCCCGAACCGCTGGCGGAGCTTGCGACATTGACGGACAGCGAGACCCGGCTGCGCGGGTTGCTCACGTCGCCGCAGCGGTCGGCGGAAATGCAGGCTCAGCTCGCGGACGGATACGCGCGCCTCGCCGATCGCACGCGGACGATGCTCACTGCGACGAACCGGCTGACCGAAAGGGCCATCGAGCGCCTGCAGGAGATTGCGACGCAGGGACGGCAGAAGTGGCTGTACCTCGCGCTCGCCACGGCGGCCATCGCACTCGCGCTGGCGATTCTCTTCGCGGTGCTGATCGCGCGTCCGATCCGGCAGCTCGACCAGGCGATCCGCCGGATGGGCACCGCCGATTTCGGGCACCCGATCGAGGTCAACGGGCCGCAGGACCTGCGCTATCTCGGGCAGCGTCTCGAATGGCTGCGCTCGCGGCTGCACGATCTCGAGGAGCAGCAGAACCGGTTCCTGCGGCACGTGTCGCACGAGCTCAAGACTCCGCTGACCGCCGTACGCGAAGGCGCCGAGCTGCTGCGCGACAACGTGGGCGGCAAGCTGTCGCCGGAACAGCGCGAGATCGTGGGCATCGTGCGCCAGAACACGCTGTCGCTGCAGAAGCTGATCGAGGACCTGCTGAATTACCACCAGACGCGCGCGCTGGAGCCGCAGGCGGCGGGGTCCGTTTCCATGTTCGAAGTGGTGCGGCAGGTGCTGAGCGAGCACAAGCTCGCCGCGCTGGCGCGAATGGTGACTTTCGAGCAGCATCTGGAGCCCGCGCTGGTGGTTGGCGATGCCGTCAAGCTGCGCACCATCGTCGACAATCTTGTTTCCAACGCGATCAAGTACTCGCCGCGATCGGCGTCGATCATGGTGGCACTCGGCACCGAGCGCGGCTGCGCGGTGCTGGATGTCGTCGACTGCGGCCCCGGCATCGACCGGCAGGAGCGCGAACGGATCTTCGACTCGTTCTACCAGGGCAGGCCGCCCGTCGACGGCCGCGTGAAGGGATCCGGCCTCGGCCTTGCGATCGCGCGCGAATACGCGCTCGCGCACGGTGGCCGGATCGAGATCCGGGATCGTTCCGATCATGGAAGCGGCGCCCACTTCCGGTTGTGGCTGCCGTTGGCAGTCAGTGACGCGAAGATCTCCGAGCGCTCCGACGGGTCGGCGACGGCGCCCGTCACGCTGGCGAGGGGTGGATGAGTTCGCGTTTCGTGCTCTCGCTCGCCGTGACCGCCGTCATGCTGGCCGGCTGCGCGGCGCCGACCCCGCCGCCGGTCGCGGCTCCGGTCGAGCGCGCGGCGCCGGTGATCGTCCCGCCGCCAGCATTGATCGAGCATCCGCCGCTCGAGCCTGCCGCCCCGACCGTTGCCCCGGCCGCCGCCCCGGCCGCCGCCCCGACCGCCGCCCCGACCGCCGCCCCGACCGCCGCCCCGACCGCCGCCCCGACGTCGCCGCCGCGCCGCCGCCCCGACGCGCCCCGACGTCGCCCCGACGCGCCCCGAACGTCGCCCCGAACGTCGCCCCGAACGTCGCCCCGAACGTCGCCCCGAACGTCGCCCCGAACGTCGCCCCGAACGTCGCCCCGAACGTCGCCCCGAACGTCGCCCCGAACGTCGCCCCGAACGTCGCCCCGAACGTCGCCCCGAACGTCGCCTCGACCGACACCCCGGGCCCGGCCCAGTTTCCGGTTGTCTCCGCTCCGGCTTCGGCGCCGCCGGTGAGGCCGCTCCAAGGGGTCGCGGCCGTCGCAGTGACGACCGAGCCATCCGAGCCGACCGAGGAGCAGCAGCTCGCAAGCCTGCTGTCCGACTTGCAACGGTTCGGGGCGTTGAATGCCGACGAGATCCGGCGCGAGCAGAACGCGGCCACGCAGCTGCTCGCGCGCCAGCGCAACGACTTCAACCGGATCCGCCTCGCAGTGCTTCATACGCTCGCCAAGACGCCGCAGGACGACCAGCGCGCGATGCAGCTACTGGATAGCGTCATCAAGAGCAATCCGGTATCTCCCGGAGCGAAGCAACTCGCCGCCGTGCTGCAGGTCCAAGTGGCCGAACGGATGCGTGCCGTCCGGGACGAACAGCAGAAGGCCGATGCGGCCGTGAAGAAGCTCGAGGCGCTCCGGAACATGGAGCGTGATCTGCTGCGGGATCGAATCCGCAGCGGCGGCGGAGGGGGCGGCGGCGGGTCCAGCGGCAGCGGTGGTGGCGGAGGCGGAAGTTGAGACCGGAGACAAGATGACGACCACGCATTCTGCCGACGTTCTGCTGGTCGATGACGATCCCGATCTGCTCAAGCTCATCAGTTTGCGGCTGTCTTCCGCGGGCTATCGCGTGCGCACGGCCGACAGCGGCGAGGCTGCGCTCGCTTCGCTCGCCGTGGCGCGGCCGGGTGTGGTGATTTCCGACCTGCGCATGCCCGGGATCGACGGCCTCCAGCTGTTCGAAGCGATACACCGCGAGCATCCCGCCTTGCCGGTGATCATCCTCACGGCGCACGGCACGATTCCGGACGCCGTCGCCGCGACGCAGCGTGGCGTGTTCGGGTTCCTGACGAAGCCGTTCGACAGTCAGGAGCTCCTGCAGAAGGTTGCCGCGGCGCTTCGCGTCGCCGGCGATTCGTCGATCAGGGACGAGAGCGCGCCGGCCGAGTGGCGCGCCGGAATCGTCACCCGCAGTCCGCGCATGGAGGATTTGCTGCGGCAGGCGCGTCTCGTTGCCGACTCGGACGCAAGCCTTCTCATCTACGGCGATTCCGGTACCGGCAAGGAGCTCCTGGCGCGCGCGATCCACCGCGCCGGCCCGCGGCGTGACAAGGCGTTCGTGGCCGTGAACTGCGGGGCCATCCCCGAGCCGCTGCTGGAATCGGAGCTCTTCGGTCACGTGCGAGGGGCGTTCTCCGGCGCCGTCCAGGCGCACAAGGGCCTGTTCCAGGCGGCGGATGGAGGAACGATCTTCCTCGACGAGATCGGCGACATGCCGCTGGCATTGCAGGTGAAGCTGCTGCGCGTGCTGCAGGAGGGCGAAGTGCGGCCTGTAGGCGCGACGCAGCCCATCCCGGTCGATGTCCGCGTGATCTCGGCGACGCATCGGGACCTCGATTTGCAGAAAGCCTCCGGCCGGTTTCGCGAGGACCTCTATTACCGGCTCAACGTGGTATCGCTCAAGCTGCCGGCGCTCGCCGAGCGCCGGGAGGATATCCCGCTGCTCGCCACGCACTTCCTGCGCCGGCTGGCGGAGCGCTACAAGCGGCCGGTGCCGACGCTCGCGCCCGACGCGATGGCGTTGTTGATTGCGGCGCCCTGGCCGGGAAACGTCCGGCAGCTGCTGAACCTGCTCGAGCAGGCGGTGGCGCTTGCGACCACGAACCTCATTCCTGAATCGCTCGTCCAGGGAGCATTGCGCGAGGACGCCAGCGCGCTGGTGCCGTTCGAAGAGGCACGCAAGACGTTCGAGCGCGACTACCTGGTGCGGCTGCTCAAGATCACGAGTGGCAACGTGACGCAGGCCGCGCTTCTTGCCAAGCGCAACCGCACCGAGTTCTACAAGCTGCTGCAGCGGCACCGGCTCGAGCCCGCCATGTTCAAGGAAGGCAAGGAACCCTGACGGTCCCGGGAATGTCGCGGTGACGGCGCCGTCCATGAGGCGAGATCAGCCCGAAGACCGCACCGATCGCGCACCCGCGGCGCACATCCCAATGTCGTTGTTCCGTCGCAATAAACAGCGACTTCGAAAAAACATGTCGCCTCAACGCGACATGCATAACTATGTATATTCAATGCATTAGCATAATAGACACATTAGTTGTCGGCAAAATGAGACAAATTGGCCATCAGAGCCAGAAGACAATTGCGCCGGACGCGAGCGCCGCAATCGGGACGCCAGAGGAGCGAACGGGCGGATGGGTCGGTTTTGAGCGCGGCGATCTCTCGTGGCACGTGAATTGCTTTGGTGTAATCGAACAGGAACCGATAGCGACTCAACGATCATGGACGCCTTCTCGCCCGAACTCGCGGAACACTGGCTTGCGAGCCAGGCGGTGTCGGTGGACGAGCGTCCCGACGGTCGAACTGAGGATTCGCTGTCGCCGGCCCAACAGGAAGCCTGGGAGGAACTCGCCGAGCGCGTCAACGCGGCGCGCAGCGTTTACTGATCCGATCACGCATTCGTCGTGGCGACCGACCGCGGAGCCCTGGCATGGCTTCGCACACGGGTCGCTTCCGACAACCGGTCCCCCTTGCCCGCTACCTTCCTCCCGGCGGGCTTTTTTTTGGTCCGTCTGCCCGACCCCTGATGCGCAATGGCGTTGCTTGCCGCGGCATGGGCGCAGGGAGGGCATCGGGCCGATCCGACCGACCGATCTTCGACGCTAGACGATGCTGCAGGCGTCGTCGAACACGAGTCGCGGGGCGCGGGCATGGAGCTTCGCCGGATCGCCGTACCCCAGGTTGCACAGGAAGTTCGATTTGACCGTGCCCCCCGGGAAGAACGTGGCGTCGACCTTGGCGTTGTCGAAGCCGCCCATCGGGCCGCAGTCGAGCCCGAGTGCGCGCGCGGCGATGATCAGGTACGCGCCCTGCAACGTCCCGCTCTGCTGCGCCGTCGTCCGGATGAGGTCGGACTTGCCCAGGAACCCGCTCCGCGCATCGCGGTGCGGAACGAGCAGCGGCAACCTGTCGTGGAATTCGAGGTCGTAGGCGATGATTGCCGTTGCCGGGGCCGCCATCGTCTGCGGCACGTTGCCGGCATCCAGCGCCGGCCGCAGCCGCTCCTTGGCCTCGGGACTCCTCACGAATGCGATCCGCGCCGGGCAGCAGTTGGACGACGTTGGCCCCCACTTCATCAATTCGTAGATTGCATGCAGCGTTTCGTCGGTCACGGGCCGGGCCGTCCATGCACGGTGCGTGCGGGCTGTGCGGAAGATGCGGTCGAGGGCGTCGGGGGACAGAGCCATGGCGTTTCCTTTGTGATTCGAGTCAGGCCGTCGGGGCCGGGCATTGAAATGCCGGTGATCCGCATTAATGTAAACGACGTCAGCCGGGGAGCGGTCTGGCGATTGGGGCAGGCTATCGATGTTATTGGAACAATCAATTGGACGTATCGGAATCCGAACGCGCAAAATCGGGTTGTCGTCGGCAAAACGAGGCGGCGGCGAACGATAACCCGTCGGGCGGGCCGGCGGCGACGGTTTGGCGCGATCAACTGAAGGAGAAGCACGATGAAGAGTCTGAAAGGCACCAAGACGCATGACAATCTCAAGGCCGCATTCGCCGGCGAATCGCAGGCGAACCGGCGTTACCTGTATTTCGCCAACAAGGCCGACGTCGAAGGGCAGAATGACGTTGCGGCAGTGTTCCGGTCGACCGCCGAAGGCGAGACCGGGCATGCCCATGGTCATCTCGATTACATCGCGCAGGTAGGTGATCCGGCCACGGATCTGCCGATCGGTGCCACTCGCGCGAACCTGAAGGCGGCGATCGCCGGAGAGACGCACGAATACACCGACATGTATCCGGGCATGGCCAAGGCTGCGCGCGGCGAGGGCTTTGACGAGATCGCCGACTGGTTCGAGACGCTGGCGAAGGCCGAGCGGTCGCATGCGAATCGCTTCCAGAAAGCCCTTGACGCATTGGCCGACTGAGCCTGGCAGTTCACGTTGGAACGTCGCGGAACGCGCGATGCGCACCACACGGTTGGCACGCCGCGGGTTCCGCGGCGTGCCAACGGTGATCGACAAGAGCAAGTCCCGGTCCCGGTTCGGGGCTTCAATGTTCGCCGGAACGCTTACGTCCTTAGCCCGAGGCCTCTCCCAAGATGACTGCCCGCGAAGGTAATCTGCAGGCGCCCACGCGCCACCCGCTCGATTGGCGCAGCCCGGGGTTCTACGACGAGGCCGCGCTCGAACGCGAACTGGAACGCGTCTTCGACATCTGTCACGGTTGCCGACGCTGCGTCAGCCTGTGCCAGTCGTTTCCGACGCTGTTCGATCTCGTCGACAACAGCAAGACGATGGAGGTGGACGGCGTCGCCAAGGCGGATTACGCGAAGGTCGTCGAGCAATGCTACCTCTGCGACCTCTGCTACATGACGAAGTGCCCGTACGTGCCGCCGCACGAGTGGAACGTCGACTTCCCGCACCTGATGCTGCGGGCCAAGGCCGTCGAGTTCCGGCAGGGCAAGACGAAATTCCGGGACCGCCTGCTGACGAGCACCGACCGCGTCGGTCGGCTCGCGACGATTCCGGTCGTCGTGCAGGTCGTCAACAGGGCCAACACGATGCCGTCGGCGCGAAAGCTGCTGGACAAGGTGCTCGGCGTGGCCGCCGGCGCGAAGCTGCCGCCCTACGACGGCGCACGTTTCCGGGAGACCGCGAAGGCGACGGTCGCGTGGCCGGTCCGCGACGGCACGCGCACGCCCGGGAAGGTGGCGGTGTTCGCGACGTGTTACATCAATTACAACGAGCCCGGCATCGGCCACGATCTCCTGCAGATCCTCGCCCACAACGAAGTTCCATACCGGATCGTCGAGAAGGAGGCCTGCTGCGGGATGCCGAAGCTCGAGCTCGGAGATCTCGAAGCGGTCGAGAGGCTCAAGGACATCAACATCGGTCCGCTGGCCGCGCTGGCCCGCTCAGGTCACGCCATCGTGACGGCCATCCCCTCGTGCACGCTGATGTTCAAGCACGAGCTGCCGCTGATCTTTCCGGAGGATCCCGACGTCAAAGCCGTGGCGGACGCGATGTTCGATCCGTTCGAATACCTGGTGCTGCGCGACAAGGACGGCCTGCTGCGCAAGGATTTCAAGACGCCGCTGGGCAAGGTGAGCTACCACATTCCTTGCCACGCGCGCGTGCAGAACGTCGGGCAGAAGACGCGTGAGGTGCTGGAATGGATTCCGGAGACCACTGTCAACACGGTCGAACGCTGCGCGGGCCACGACGGGACCTACGGCGTAAAGAGCGAGTTCTTCGCCCAATCGATGAAGATCGGCAAGCCCGTCTTTCGCCAGATGGGCGAGACCGCGCCCGACTATGTCTGTTCCGATTGCCCGATCGCGGGGCGCCGCATCATGCAGGGCATCGAGGAGTCCGGCAGCGAGCATCGCGCGCGCAAGGAACACCCGCTGACGCTGGTGCGGATGGCTTACGGACTTTGAGCGAGCGCGACGATAGCCCACGCCGATGAACCTGCCGCGAACCGAACGTCAACCCGAACTGGAGCACGCTCATGGCACATGAAGGCTATCACGAGCCGGTCGACAGGCTCTCTCCGCAGACGATGGATTTCCATCGCGCGGTGGTCTCGTTGATCGAGGAGCTCGAGGCCGTCGACTGGTACAACCAGCGGGTCGACGCCTGTGCCGATCCCGAGCTCAAGGCGATCCTCGCGCACAACCGCGACGAGGAAGTCGAGCACGCGGCGATGACGCTCGAATGGATCCGCCGCAAGAACGCGGTGTTCGACCGGGAACTGCGCGAGGCGCTGTTCAAGACCGGCCCGATCACCGGCCGGCATTGATGCGCGCCATGGCCGCGATCACCCGCGACAGCCTCCTGCCGCTCGAGGCGTATGCCAGGGCGCGCCCGGAGTTCCGCGAGCGCGTGCTGGCGCACAAGAAAGCGCGCACCGTGCACCTGGGCGAGCACGTGACCCTTCTGTTCGAGGACGAACTCACGGTTCGCTACCAGATCCAGGAGATGCTGCGCATCGAGAAGGTCTTCGAGGAAGCCGGCATCCGCGATGAGCTCGACGCGTACAACCCGCTCGTGCCCGACGGGTCGAACTTCAAGGCGACGATGCTGATCGAATACGAGGATCCCGCCGCGCGGAAAGACGCGCTGGCCGGGCTCGTCGGCATCGAGAATCGCGTCTGGGTCGGAGTCGACGGCTGCGCCCGGGTCTACGCCATTGCCGACGAGGATCTGCCGCGCGCGACCGACGCCAAGACTTCGGCGGTGCACTTCCTGCGTTTCGAGCTGACCCCGGAAATGGCGTCTGCCTTGCGCCGCGGCGCCGGCCTCGCGGTCGGCGTCGACCACCCTGCC
The DNA here is from genome assembly GCA_963700415.1 of uncultured beta proteobacterium. Classification (GTDB taxonomy): domain Bacteria; phylum Pseudomonadota; class Gammaproteobacteria; order Burkholderiales; family Casimicrobiaceae; genus CAIWHR01. The sequence continues at coordinate 41,988 of CAVOXS010000006.1, read as the reverse complement.
TACGACGTCACGATAGCCGGCGTGGCCCCGGCGACACGCGCGGCGCTCGCCTCGGACCTCGCGTAGGCAATCCCCGCGCCGGCGCGCCTGACGGCCGTCGCCGCGCAGCTCGAGAACGCACGGCGCATCGTCGGGCCGCAGCGCGGGCAGGACGGCCGGAAACGACGCGATCCGCTCCGGCAGCGACAGGAGCGGCGGGGCCGGGAGTCTGCTTCCGGCCGGGCTCAGTCGCGGAAATTGCCGAACTGGACCGGGAAATCGGTGATCGATTTCTTCACCAGCGCGATCGCGTCCTGCAGGTCGTCACGCTTGGCGCCGGAGACGCGCACGGCGTCGCCCTGGATCGACGCCTGCACTTTCGTCTTGCTGTCCTTGATCAGCTTGACGATCTTCTTGGACAACTCCTGCTCGATGCCGACGCGGATCGTGACGACCTGCTTCACCTTGTTGCCCGAGACCTTCTCGACGTCGCCATATTTCAACGAGCGGATGTCGACGCCGCGCTTGGTGAGCTTGCCCGTCAGGATGTCGGTGACCTGCTTCAGCTTGAAGTCGTCGTCGGCGTAGATCGTCAGCGTCTTCTCGGCATGCTCGACCCGCGCGTCCGAACCCTTGAAGTCGAATCGCGTCGAGACTTCCTTGTTGGTCTGGTCCAGGGCGTTCCTGACCTCGACCTGGTTCACTTCGGAAACGATGTCGAATGAGGGCATGATGACGACGCAAGGTGGGGTACCCCTGCGACCCTAACACGATCGCCGCGGCCGGACAATACACGCATCGCAGCGGCGGGGACTCGGCTAGAATGACAGGCCTTTCACTCTGTCCGAGACGCCACTCTCATGTCGCACATCCTGCAGGACCTTCCTGTCGGCCAGAAGGTCGGCATCGCCTTTTCCGGTGGCCTCGACACCAGCGCCGCGCTGCACTGGATGCGGGCCAAGGGCGCGATTCCATACGCGTACACCGCGAATCTCGGCCAGCCGGACGAGCCGGACTACGACGAGATACCGCGCCGCGCGCAGCAGTACGGCGCGGAAGCGGCGCGTCTCGTCGATTGCCGCGCGGCGCTCGTCGCGGAGGGGATCGCGGCGCTGCAGGCGGGCGCATTCCACATTGCGACCGGAGGGGCGACGTATTTCAACACGACGCCTCTCGGGCGTGCCGTCACCGGCACGATGCTCGTCGTCGCGATGCGCGAGGATGATGTCCACATCTGGGGCGACGGCAGCACGTTCAAGGGCAACGACATCGAACGCTTCTATCGCTACGGGCTCCTTGCCAACCCCAGCCTGCGCATCTACAAACCGTGGCTCGACGCGACGTTCATCGACGAGCTGGGCGGCCGCAGGGAGATGTCGGAATACCTGACCCGTGCCGGCTTCGGCTACAGGATGAGCGCGGAGAAAGCGTACTCGACGGACTCGAACCTGCTGGGGGCGACGCACGAGGCGAAGGACCTCGAGTTCCTGGACCGGGGCATCAGGATCGTCGAGCCGATCATGGGCGTGGCGTTCTGGCGCGAGGAGGTCGTCGTCAGGCCGGAGACGGTTTCTCTGCGCTTCGACGAGGGGCGTCCCGTCGCGCTGAACGGCATCACGTTCGCGGACGAGGTCGCGCTCGTGCTCGAGGCCAACGCGATCGGTGGCCGGCACGGCATCGGCATGAGCGACCAGATCGAAAACCGGATCATCGAGGCCAAGAGCCGAGGGATTTACGAGGCGCCCGGGATGGCGCTGCTGCACATCGCCTACGAGCGCCTGGTCACCGGCATCCACAACGAGGACACGATCGAGCAGTACCGCGACAACGGCCGCCGGCTCGGACGTCTGCTCTACCAGGGACGCTGGTTCGATCCGCAGGCGATGATGCTCCGCGAGACCGCGCAGCGCTGGGTCGCGCGGGCGGTGACGGGCGAAGTGACGCTGGAGCTGCGACGCGGCAACGACTACTCGATCCTCGACACGACGAGCGCGAACCTGACCTACAAGCCCGAGCGGCTCACGATGGAGAAGGGCGCCTCGTCGTTCAGCCCGCAGGATCGCATCGGCCAGCTGACGATGCGCAACCTCGACATCGCCGACACGCGCGAGAAGCTCCTGACCTACATGAAGACCGGGCTCCTGCGAGCCTCGGGCGATTCGCCGCTGCCGCGGCTCACCGACGGCGACACGGCGCCGAAGTAGGCGCCGGAATCGGCCCTGGCGCAGGCACGGGGCGGCATGCCGCCGCGCGATCGGCCACTGCAATCCCCTATGGATTCACGCGGCCGCACACCAGGAACTCGAGCAGCGCTTTCTGCGCGTGCAACCGGTTCTCGGCCTCGTCCCATGCCAGGGATTGCGGACCGTCTATGACCTCGGCCGTGACTTCCTCGCCGCGATGCGCCGGCAGGCAGTGCATGAATACGGCGTCGTCCTTCGCCTGGCGCATCATCCCGGCGTCGACCTGCCAGTGCGCGAAATCGCGCCTGCGCGCGTCGTTCTCCGCCTCGAAGCCCATGCTCGTCCACACGTCCGTCGTGACCAGGTCGGCACCGCGACACGCCGCATGCGGATCGGCGCATGACTCGAAGTGGCGGCGTGCGGCGGGACCGGCGCGCTCGGCTGTCATCTCGTAGCCGGGCGGGGCGGATACGCGCACGTTGAAGTCGAAGATGACCGCCGCCTGCAGCCACGTGCTGCAGACATTGTTCGAGTCGCCGATCCATGCGACCGTCTTGCCCCGGATCGAGCCGCGGTGCTCGATGTAGGTGTAGATGTCGGCGAGTATCTGGCAGGGATGGTATTCGTTGGTGAGACCGTTGATCACGGGGACCCGCGAGTGGGCGGCGAAGCGCTCGATGATCGACTGCTCGAAGGTGCGGATCATCACGACGTCGACCATCCGCGAGATCACGCGTGCGACGTCCTCGATCGGTTCGCCGCGCGAGAGGTGCGTGTCGCCGCGGTTGAGATTGATCGCGATGCCGCCGAGCTGATTCATGCCGGCCTCGAACGAGACGCGCGTGCGTGTCGATGCCTTCTCGAACACCATGGCAAGCGTGCGATCGCGCAGCGGCTGATAGATCTCGTAGCGCTTGAAGCGGTCCTTGATCCAGCGCGTTCGGGCGATGAGGTGGTCGAACTCCTCGAGGCAGAAGTCGCTGATCTGGAGGAAGTGCTTCGGTGGCGTGGCAGTCATGGCGGGTCGGTTCGACCGGGCATTCGGCAGAACCCTGGCAAATGGAAATCTTAACATCCCGGACCGGCGCCCATTCCGGTCGCGCTCTCGACGCGCGTCAACGACGCGGACCCGGCGGCGGCCGCGTCACGCCAAGGCGAAGGCAGGCAATCCGGGCGTTTGCTCGCCGTCGTCGGCGTCGCGCGCGGGCCCGCGCTCCAGGTGCATCTCGACCATGCCGTTCGCCCACGCGGACTGCAGATCGCGTTCGATCCGCTCCATCGCTTCGTCATCGCTTCGTCGCAACCGGCGGATACCGTATGCGCAATTGCGCCCGTCGAGCTTGGCCATGTACAGCGCCATGTCGGCGAGTCCGATTGCGCGCTCCCAGGGCACGGCGACGTTCTCCGGGGGCAGCGGCATCGGCGTGTAGCCGATCGACGCCGTTACGCGAATGCTGTGGCCCTGGTAGACGATGGGTTCCGCGGCCACCACCGTCATGACGCGGGACGCGATCTCCGCCAGCTGGTCGACGCTGGTCGCCGGCACGAAAACCAGGAATTCCTCGCCTCCCCAGCGCACGATCATGTCGGTTTCCCGCAGGGTGTCGCGCAGGCGGCGAGCCACGACGACGAGGACCGCGTCCCCGGCCGCGTGGCCATACAGATCGTTGGTCTGCTTGAAGAGATCGATGTCGATCAGCAGCAGCGCGTGGATAGGCAAATCGGGTTCGTTTCGGCGTCGGCGCTCCGGCCGATCGGGCGCGTCGCGCATGAAGTCCTGGAAATGTCGCCGGTTGTAGAGCGCGGTGAGCGGATCGCGGCTGCTGCGCGCGCTCAGCTCCCGGTTCCTTTGTGCGAGCAGTCCGTTGTTGGCGCGCAGTCTCCGGTAAAACACGATGATGACGCCGAGCGAGATCACGAAGACCGCAGCGAGGAGCCACCCGACACGTTCCCGGAGCCCCTGATTTTCGCGCTCGGCCGAATGGAGCGCATTCTGGCGATTGAGCAATTCGATTTCGCGCCGACTCCGTTCCGACTCGTATTTCTCCTGCAGTTCGAGCACCAACCGCTGGTGCGCGATCGCGGCCATTTCATCATTGAGCGTGTGCGCCCGATGGAGGAACGCCAGCGCGGACTTGTAGTCGCCTGCTCGCTCGAGATAGTGGCCGTACTCGGCGAGCAGGGACGCGATTTCGGCCGTTGCGCCTGTGCGTTCCCATTCGGCGAGCGCCTCGTCGGCGTAGCGTTTGCCTTCGGCCGCGCGTCCGAGACCGAACAGCGCGAAACCGATGTTTGCCTTGCTGGTCGCGATCGCCCCCGCATCGTTGTGCCCGGTCGCGAGCGCAAGCGACTGGCGCGAAAGATCCAAAGCGTCATTGAATTGCCTGCGGCGCAAGCTGATGTCGGCGAGGTTGATGAGCGCGAGGCTCTCGCCGACCTGCGACCGCGACTGCCGGGCTAGGGCAAGCGCCTCATTCATCGCGGCCAGTTCGCGCGCGGGGTCGTCGAGAACTTCGAGCGCGGCGGATTCCGCCATCCGCGCATTCACCATGCCGGGCGTGCTTCCCGCGAGTTCGGCGAACCCGTAGGCCTGGCGGCTCGCCACCAGCGCGTTCTGCGGCTGCTTCAGCACCAGGTACAGGGTGGACAGCTGGTAGAGCGCGCTGGAGCGACGGTACGCATCCTCGTCACGCTCCGCCATCGCCATCGCGTCCTGCAGGCTGCCCAGGGCTTCCTCGACCTGGCCCCTGCTGCGGGCGGTCATGCCGATCGTCATGGCCGCCAGATAGGCGAGATACGGGTCGGACTCTCCCTTCAGCAGTGCGCGCGCCTCCTTCGCATAGGCGTTGGCCTTGGCCGTGTCGCCGGCGCGCCATTCCACCGTTCCACGCACGAGGCGGGCCGAGGCCCGAAGAAGGTCGTCGGGTGGGTTGGCGGCTTCCCGTTCGAAGCGGTCGGCAAGGGCCAATGCCTCGACCGTCCGTCCGGCGGCGACCAGCGCCTGCCCATAAAGAGCGAAGACATATCGGCGCTCCGGCCCGGAAGCCTCATCCTCGCGCGCGATGAGCGCAGCGAGGTCTGCCTCGGCGCGTCTGGGGAATCCGGAAAGTTGCGCCTCGATTTCGTGCGCCTGGGCGAGGATCGGTTCCGCGGCGAGCGCGGTCGGCGACCCGACGATCGCGGCGAGGCAAAGCGCCGCACCGGCGATGGCCAACGTCCAACCGGATACGGGCGGACATCGCGCAGCCGGCGCCACGGGTGGCAATGTCTGCCGTGCCGCGCTGGTCGCACCGTCATTCTCCGGCCGCGGCGACCGGAGGCTCGCGATGGGCGCGCCGGTTGGGTGGGCAGTGCGCGTGTTCGGCACGTCAGGTGTTCCCGTACTCGTTTTCCCAAAGGTTCGGCAGGCGGCGCCGGGGGCTCGAAGGCGACGCGTCCGCCGGCGGCGGGATGGCTTTCGGAGGCATCAAGCAATCGCCGTGCCGCAGGCATCCGGGCAAGGGATTGGCATCTGCTGCAGCTGGAGGAGTCGGCGGCCGCCGACCCGGAAAAGGACGCGCGCAGACGCCGTGGCTAGCGCGCTGGCGCCCGACGGCCGGGAGTGCGGTCGCCTGCAGCAATGCAAAGGGCGCCTCCGGGGCGCCCTTTTGCGGATCGCGCGGCGCGCGTCAGGCCATGGCCTTGATGGCGTGCGCGAGGCGCGACTTCGTGCGGGAAGCGAGATTCTTGTGGACGATCTTCTTGTCGGCGATGCGATCGATCACCGCCTGGGAAGACTTCAGCTTCTGCGCCGCCGCTGCCTTGTCGCCGCCGGCGATTGCCTTGCGGACCTGCTTGACTGCGGTCCGCAATGCCGAGCGCAGGCTGGAATTGTGCTTGTTGGTTCCCGCCGCCTGCCGGGCGCGCTTGCGTGCTTGGGCGCTGTTCGCCATGGGTCTAAAATCCTTCGTGAACTGGAGTAGCCGAAAAAGACCAAGCATAATAGCAGCTTATCGCCGCCCGCGCAAGACCGCCAGGTCTCGCGGGTGCCCGATGCAGGCGCCTCTTCGAATGTCCGTCCCCACTCCCGATCTTTCCCTCCACTTCCGCGGATCGGCGCGATGCGCCCTGGGCCCGGCGTGCGTGCGCCGGAGGCCGCATTGAATCTGCTCCGTACGCTGTCGACGGTCAGCGGAATGACGCTGCTGTCGCGGATCACCGGGCTCGCCCGCGAGAGCCTCAAGGCCGCGGTGTTCGGCGCCGGCGTCCAGATGGACGCCTTCGAGGCGGCTTTCCGCCTGCCGAACATCCTGCGCCGGCTGTTTGCCGAGGGCGCGTTCGCGCAGGCGTTTGTCCCGATCTTCGCGGAGTATCGCCGTCAGCGTGGGCTGGAGGAGACGCGTGCTCTCGTGGGCCGAGTCGGAACGCTGCTCGCCTTCACGCTGCTGTTGGTGACCGTCATCGGAGTGCTGGCAGCGCCGTGGCTCGTCTACGCGCTCGCGTCCGGGTTCGTGGCCACTCCCGGCAAGGTCGAACTGACGGCCGAGATGATCCGCATCGTCTTTCCCTACCTGCTCTTCGTGTCGCTGGTGTCGCTGGCCGGAGGCGTGCTCAATGTCTACCGCCAGTTCGCCATTCCGGCGTTCACGCCGGTATTGCTCAACCTTTCGATCATCGGGGCGGCGCTCTTCCTGGCACCGTATTGCAACCCGCCGATCAAGGCGCTGGCGTGGGGCGTTTTCATCGGCGGCATCGCGCAGCTTGCGCTGCAGCTCTATCCGCTGGCCAGGATCGGGATGCTCTGCCGGCCGCGCTTCGATTGGCGCGACGAGGGCGTGCGTCGCGTGCTGGTGGCGATGGGGCCGGCGGTGCTCGGCGTGTCCGCGGCGCAGATCTCGGCGCTCATCAACACGCAGCTGGCCGCGTGGCTGGGCGATGGCCGCATTTCCTGGATCACCTACGCCGACCGGCTGATGGAGTTCCCGAGCGCGCTCCTGGGCGTTGCCCTGGGCACGGTGCTCCTGCCGTCGCTGGCGAAATTGCACGCCGACGCGAAGCCCGACGAGTACGCGTCGTTGCTCGATTGGGGACTGCGGCTCGCCTTCATGCTGGCGCTGCCGGCGGCGGTCGCGCTCTGGGTGCTCGCCATTCCCCTCATCTCGACGCTCTACCAGTATGGCCGCTTCACCCTCGACGACGTGCTGCAGACGCGCACGGCGCTGCTCGGCTACAGCGTGGGCCTGCTCGGGTTGATCGTGGTGAAGATCCTGGCGCCGGGCTTCTACGCGCGCCAGGTGATGACGACGCCCGTGAAGATCGCCTTCGCCACCGTGCTGCTGTCGCAGACGCTCGCGCTGATCCTGATGTTCCCGCTGGGCCATGCCGGACTGACGCTCTCGACGTCGATCGGCGCCAGCTTCAATGCGGGGCTGCTGTTCTGGTTTCTCCGCAAGCGCGGCATCTATGCGCCCCGGCCCGGGTGGCTGCTGTTCGTGGCGAAGCTCGTCGCCGCGCTGTTCGTGCTCGCCGCCGTGCTGCTGTGGCTCGGGGGGCCGGCGTCGTACTGGCTCGCGGCGTCGCTGTGGGAGAAGATCCCCCGGCTCGCGGGCGTGTGCGCCGCGGGAGCGGCAGCGTATTTCGGCGCGCTGTGGCTGCTGGGATTTCGCCCGGCCGACTTCAACCGGCGGGACGTCGCGACGGACGATTAGCGAACACCGGGGTCAGATACGACTCTTGCCTCGCCTCTTGCCCGACTGCACCCGCATCGCTGCTGAATGTCAGGAGTCGTATCCGACCCCGGTGTTCCTTACTTCTGCTTGCGGTGCGGGCAGCGCGGCTTGACGCACTGCGCGTACAGGTAGAGAGCGTGCTCCGAAATCTCGAAGCCGCGTCCGCGCGCGACCGCGTGCTGCCGCTTTTCGATCGCCGGGTCGTAGAACTCCTCGACCCGCCCGCAATCGAGGCAGACGAGGTGATCGTGATGCCGGCCTTCGTTCAGCTCGAACACGGCCTTGCCGGAGTCGAAATGGTGGCGAACCAGGATGCCCGCCTGCTCGAACTGCGTCAGCACGCGGTAGATCGTGGCCAGGCCGATGTCGGGTCCGTCGTCCAGCAGCTTCCGGTAGACGTCTTCGGCCGACAGGTGACGCACCTTCGACGTCTCGAACAGGCCGATGATCTTGAGCCTCGGCAGCGTCGCCTTGAGGCCGGCATTCTTGAGATCAGTAGGCGAGGACACGGCGGCGGTGCGGGGGCAGGGAGCGGGCAGGAGTGATGGACGGCGCCCCGGCACGCTCCGGCAGGAATTCCGGACACGCCCCGAGCCGTGGCTATAATAGCGGATTATCCTGCCAAACCACAGGCACGTGCGTTGATCTCCCCGTCTCAGCGACCTTTCCCGCGTCACCTTGGCCTCGCCGCGCTTGCGGCCGCGACACTTCTCGGCGGCGGCTGTGCGACGGTGGACACCTACATGCCGACGCTGCGCTCGTTCGGTGTCTACAAGCTCGACATCAACCAGGGCAATTACCTGTCCCAGGACATGGTGGACAAGCTGAAGGCCGGTCAGACAAAGGTCCAGGTGCAGCAGTTGCTGGGCACTCCGCTCGTCGTCAGCGCCTTCCGCGACAACCGGTGGGACTATGTCTACGAGTTCACGCGGCAAGGCCTCGTGCGCGAGCATCGCACGTTCACCGTTTATTTCGTCGACGACAGGCTCGCGCGCTGGGAAGGCGATGAAATGCCCGCGTCGGTAGCGGAGCTCAACAAGGCCGCGACCGCGATCACCGCGGGCGAGAGCGCGTGGTCCGACCCGCGCTCGTGGTGGGAGAAGATCGTCGACGTGTTCAAGAATTGACGATGGCGGCGAGGATCGCCGTTGCAGGGGCAGGCGGGCGCATGGGGCAGGCGCTGGTCGAGGCGGTGCTCGCCGACGCCGGCAGCGAGCTCGTCGCTGCCTTCGACGTCGCCGGCAGCAGCGCGGTCGGGCGCGACGCCGGCGAGCGGTTTGGTCGCGCGACCGGGGTGACGGTCGGCGCCGATGCCGATGCGGCGGCGGGCATCGCCGACGTGATGATCGATTTCACGCGGCCGGCAGGCAGCATCGTCCATCTCGCCGCTTGCGCGCGGCATGGCGCCGGCGCGGTCGTGGGCACCACGGGATTCTCGGCGGACCAGAAGGCGGAACTCGCCCGGCACGCGCTGAAGATCCCCGTCGTGTTCGCGCCGAACATGAGCGTCGGTGTCAGCGTGCTGCTGGCACTCGTGGAGTCTGCGGCGGCGCGGCTCGGCCCCGCGTACGACATCGAGATCGTGGAGATGCACCACCGACACAAGGTCGACGCGCCGTCGGGCACCGCGCTCGGCCTCGGCGAAGCGGCCGCGCGCGGCGCCGGTCGCGCCTTGGCGCAATGCGCGGTCTACGCGCGCGAGGGCCTGACCGGCGAACGCAAGGAGGGCGCCATCGGGTTCGCCAGCTTGCGCGGCGGCGACGTCGTCGGCGAGCACACGGTGATCTTCGCCGGCACGGGAGAACGGATCGAGCTTGCGCACAAGGCGACGTCGCGGCAGAACTTTGCCGCGGGCGCGCTGCGCGCCGCGCACTTCGTCGCCGCGCGCCGTGCCGCCGGACAGCCCGGCATGGCCGACATGCGGGACGTGCTTGGATTGCGGTGACCGCCGCGGCGCATCCTTTCGACCTGACCGGAACGCGGGCGCTCGTCACCGGCGGCGGCTCCGGGCTGGGCTTCGCCATTGCTCGCGGCCTCGCGCGCGCGGGCTCGAGCGTCGTGCTGAATGGTCGCAACCGGGACAAGCTCGCCAGGGCGGCCGAAGCGCTGGCCGGTGAGGGAATCGATGCCGCCGTCGCGCCGTTCGACGTGACCGACGCCGATGCCGTCGTCGAGGGGGTCGCGCGGGTCGAAAGCGAGGCCGGGCAGATCGACATACTCGTCAATAACGCTGCGCTGAACCGGCGCAAGCCGCTGGAGCAGTTCACGCCGGACGAATGGCGCGCGCTGATGGCGGCGAATCTCGACGGTCCGTTCCTCGTAACGCGCGCGCTGTTGCCGGCAATGAAGTCGCGGCGCAGCGGCAAGATCATCAACATTTGCTCGCTCGCCGCCGACCTGGGGCGGCCCCACATCGTTCCGTACGCGGCGAGCAAGGGCGCGCTCCGGATGCTGACGCGCGCGCTTGCCGTCGAGCTCGCGCCGTCGAACGTCCAGGTGAACGGCATCTCTCCCGGGTTCTTCCGGACCGAGATGAATGCGCCGCTGATCGCCGACGCCGAATTCTCCACCTGGGTGGCGCGGCGCACGCCGGCGGGACGATGGGGCGAGCCGGCGGAGATTGCCGGCGCCGCGGTATTCCTCGCCTCGGCGGCGGCGGATTACGTTACCGGTCACGTGCTCTACGTCGACGGAGGGTTTTCGGCCGCGTACTGAAAACGAAGCATGGCCAATCTGAGGCCGATGCTCGGTTGTAACGTCGCGCCCCCGCCGGTATAATCGGCAGCCTCAAAGCGGGAACGGCTGCGGGTGACGCTGGCGTTCCCGCTTCGCACGTCCGGAGACCGGACTGCCCGTTGCGGGTGGTTCGCCCCAAGCCGATCGCGCCTTCGCCATGCCCGCCACGACCACCGCCGCCAACACCCGCCCGGCCCTGTTTCCGGCGGCGGCGCCAGCGATCCTGGCATTGGCCGACGGCACCGTCTTTCGTGGCCGGGCGGTGGGCGCGCCGGGTTCCTCAGTTGGCGAGGTCGTCTTCAACACGGCGATGACCGGGTACCAGGAAATCCTCACGGATCCGAGTTATGCCGGACAGATCGTCACGCTGACGTACCCGCACATCGGCAATGTCGGCGTGAACGCGGAAGATGTCGAATCCCGGCGTCCGTTCGCGGCGGGGCTCGTCATCCGCGACCTGCCCCGGCTCGTCTCGAATTTCCGCTCGACCGGCGATCTCGGCGCGTATCTCGCGAACAACAACATCGTCGGCATCGCCGACCTCGACACGCGCCGGCTCACCCGCAGCCTGCGCGAAAAGGGCGCGCAGAACGGCTGCGTCGTCGCGGCCGTGGCTCTCGGCGACGCCGAGATCAGGGAAGCCGTCGCGCGCGCGCAGGCGGCTCCTTCGATGGCGGGACAGGATCTCGCAAGGGCGGTCAGCTGCAGTTCTCCCTATGAGTGGACGGGCGGCGCCTGGGCGCTGGGCGAGGGCTTTCGGTCGCCCGGCGCCACGCGTTTGCACGTGGTTGCCTACGACTTCGGCATCAAGCACAACATCCTGCGCCTGCTGGCGGAGCGCGGTTGTCGGCTGACGGTGGTGCCCGCGGAAACGCCGGCGGACGCGGTCTTCGCCCTCGCTCCCGACGGGGTCTTCCTGTCCAACGGACCCGGCGACCCTGAGCCGTGCGCCTATGCGATCCGCGCGATCGCGACGGTCGTCGAGGCCGGCATCCCGACTTTCGGCATCTGTCTCGGCCACCAGCTGCTGGCGTTGGCGTCGGGCGCCCGGACGGTGAAGATGAAGTTCGGCCATCACGGCGCCAACCATCCGGTCATCGACAGGGACACGGGCCAGGTGTTCATCACCAGCCAGAATCACGGTTTTGCCGTCGACCCCGCGACGCTTCCGGCGACCGTGCGCGTCACGCACCTGTCGCTGTTCGATGGCAGCCTGCAGGGCATCGCGCGCACCGACCGGCCGGCCTTCGGCTTTCAGGGCCATCCCGAGGCGAGTCCCGGTCCGCACGACGTCGCGTACCTGTTCGACCGGTTCATCAAGCTGATGGACCGGTAGGCCGATCAGGCGACCCTCCGATGCCCAAGCGCACCGACATCGAATCGATACTGATCATCGGCGCCGGCCCGATCATCATCGGGCAGGCGTGCGAGTTCGACTATTCGGGCGCGCAGGCGTGCAAGGCGCTGCGCGAAGAAGGCTTCCGGATCATCCTGGTGAACTCGAATCCGGCCACGATCATGACGGACCCCGAGATGGCGGACGTCACCTACATCGAGCCGATCACCTGGCCGATGATCGCCAGGATCATCGAGCGCGAGCGGCCCGACGCGCTGCTGCCGACGATGGGTGGCCAGACCGCGCTGAACTGCGCGCTCGACCTCGCCCGCGAAGGCGTGCTCACCCGGTTCGACGTCGAGCTCATCGGCGCGTCGAAGAAGGCAATCGACAAGGCCGAGGACCGCGAGAAGTTCAAGGCGGCGATGACGCGCATCGGGCTCGGTTCCGCGCGCTCGGGCATCGCGCACAACGTCGATCAGGCGCTGGCTGTTCAGGAAGCCATCGGCTTCCCCGCCGTGATCCGCCCGTCGTTCACGCTGGGGGGCACGGGTGGAGGAATCGCCTACAACAAGGACGAGTTCGTCGAGATGTGCAAGCGCGGCCTGGCGCTGTCGCCCACGCACGAGCTGCTGATCGAGGAGTCGCTGCTGGGCTGGAAAGAGTTCGAGATGGAGGTCGTCCGCGACCGCAAGGACAACTGCATCATCGTCTGCTCGATCGAGAACCTCGACCCGATGGGCGTGCACACCGGCGACTCGATCACCGTCGCGCCGGCGCAGACGCTGACCGACAGGGAATACCAGATCATGCGCAATGCGTCGATCGCCGTGTTGCGCGAGGTCGGCGTGGACACCGGGGGCTCGAACGTGCAGTTCGCGATCAATCCGGACGATGGACGGATGATCGTCATCGAAATGAACCCGCGCGTCTCGCGCTCGTCGGCGCTGGCGTCGAAGGCGACCGGCTTTCCGATCGCCAAGGTCGCAGCCAAGCTCGCGGTCGGCTACACGCTGGACGAGCTCGCGAATGACATCACCGGCGGCGCCACCCCGGCCTCGTTCGAGCCGGCAATCGACTACGTCGTCACCAAGGTCCCCCGGTTCGCCTTCGAGAAATTCCGGCAGGCCGACGACCGCCTCACGACGCAGATGAAGTCGGTCGGCGAGGTGATGGCGATCGGGCGCACTTTCCAGGAATCGCTGCAGAAGGCGCTGCGCGGCCTCGAGACCGGGGTCGACGGCTTCAATCTAAAGACGGTCGACCCCGACAAGATCGGCGACGAGCTCGCGTATCCGCGCGCCGAGCGGCTGTGGTATGTCGCCGACGCGTTCGGTGTCGGGATGTCGCTGGACGAGATCCATCGCTACACCAGGATCGATCCGTGGTTCCTCGCCCAGATCAAGGAGATCGTCGACGTCGAGTTGCGGCTGGAGCAGCGCTCGCTCGCGGAGCTTTCGCGCGACGACCTGCGCGCGCTGAAGCGCATGGGCTTTGCCGACCGGCGGATCGCCCACCTCCTCAAGGTCGACGAACGCGCGGTCCGCTCGCGGCGGCACGAACTCGGAATCCGGCCGGTCTACAAGCGGGTGGACACCTGCGCCGCGGAGTTCGCCACGCAGACGGCCTACCTGTACTCGACCTACGAAGAGGAATGCGAGGCCGCGCCGACCGACCGGAAAAAAGTGATCGTGCTGGGCGGCGGGCCCAACCGGATCGGGCAGGGGATCGAGTTCGACTACTGCTGCGTGCACGCTGCGATGGCACTGCGCGACGACGGCTACGAGACGATCATGATCAACTGCAATCCGGAGACGGTGTCAACCGACTACGACACGTCCGACCGGCTGTACTTCGAGCCGCTCACGCTCGAGGACGTGCTCGAGATCGTCCATGTCGAAAGGCCGTTCGGCGTCATTGTCCAGTACGGCGGGCAGACGCCGCTGAAGCTCGCGCGCGACCTGGCGAAGAACGGCGTCCCGATCATCGGCACGTCGCCGGACATGATCGACATGGCAGAGGACCGCGAGCGCTTCCAGCAGCTGCTGCATCGGCTGCAGCTACGGCAGCCGCCGAACCGCACTGCGCGCACGGAAGAGGCTGCCATCGCCGCGGCGGAGGAAATCGGGTACCCGCTCGTCGTGCGGCCGTCCTACGTCCTTGGCGGCCGCGCGATGGAGGTGGTGCACGAGCGGCGCGACCTCGAGCGGTACATGCGCGAGGCCGTCAAGGTGTCCAACGACTCGCCGGTGCTCCTCGACCGCTTCCTCAACGACGCGATCGAGGTCGACGTCGATGCGCTGTGCGACGGCGAGAAGGTCGTGATCGGCGGCATCATGGAGCACATCGAGCAGGCAGGCGTGCATTCGGGCGATTCGGCGTGTTCGCTGCCGCCATACTCGCTGTCGGTCGCCACGCAGGACGAGCTGCGCCGGCAGACGGCGGCCATGGCGCGCGGGCTCTCGGTCGTCGGCCTGATGAACGTGCAGTTCGCGATCCAGGCCGGCGTCATCTACGTGCTCGAGGTGAACCCGCGCGCGTCGCGCACGGTGCCGTTCGTGTCGAAGGCGACCGGGCGCCCGCTCGCAAAGATCGCCGCGCGCTGCATGGTCGGCCAGTCGCTCGCCGCACAGGGCATCGGCGGTGAGATCGTCCCGCCCTACTTCTCGGTCAAGGAAGCGGTGTTTCCCTTCATCAAGTTCCCCGGCGTCGACACGATCCTCGGGCCGGAGATGAAGTCGACCGGCGAGGTGATGGGCGTCGGCGAGACGTTCGCCGAGGCGTTCCTGAAATCGCAGCTCGCCGCCGGCGTGAAGCTGCCGGTGGCGGGCAACGTCTTCGTCAGCGTGCGCGATGCCGACAAGCCGCGCGCGATCGAGCTCGCGCGGATACTGGTCGAGCTCGGCTTCCTGCTCGTCGCCACGCGCGGCACCGCGGCGGCGCTCGAGGCTGCGGGCGTCGCGGTGACACCGGTCAACAAGGTGCACGAGGGCCGACCGCACATCGTCGACATGATGAAGAATGACGAGATCGCGCTCGTCGTCAACACGGTGCAGGAAAAGCGCTCGGCGATCCACGACAGCTACCAGATCCGGCGGGAGGCGCTGACCGACCAGATTCCGACGTACACGACACTGGCCGGCGCGCGCGCCGCGGCGCTGGGCGTTGCCGGCATGCGCGAGCTCGTTCCCTATTCGATCCAGGCACTGCATGAACGCCTCTCCTGACGCCGGGCGAGCTGGAGTTTCCGTGCGCAGAATCTATCCAGGTACCGTGACATGACCAAGAAAGTCCCGATGACGGTGGAGGGCGCGAAGCGCCTCAAGGCCGAGTTGCATCGCCTGAAGACGGTCGACCGGCCGGCGGTGATCGCCGCGATTGCCGAGGCGCGCTCGCACGGTGACCTCTCTGAAAACGCCGATTACGACGCGGCCAAGGAGCGGCAGGGCTTCATCGAGGGCCGGATCGGGGAGGTCGAGCGGCGGCTCGCGCACGCGCAGGTGATCAACCCGGCCGAAATCGACGCCGACGGCCGTGTCGTGTTCGGCGCCACCGTGGAGCTCACGGACGCCGCGACGGGCGATCCGGTGACCTACCAGATCGTCGGCGACGACGAGGCCGATCTCAAGCACGGCAAGATTTCGGTGAGCTCTCCGATCGCCCGGGCGCTGATCGGCAAGGTCGAGGGCGACATGGCCGAGGTGCAGGCGCCGGGCGGCGTACGCGAGTACGAGATCCTGGCGGTGCGATACAGCTGAGGTCCACCACTTTGCCGCACCATCGCGTTCCACACGGAGCTGACGTTTCGGTCGTCATACCGTTCTTCCAGAGGGTTCCCGGGATCCTGGCGCGGACCGTTCGATCCGTGCTCGCGCAGCGAGGTGTCGACGACTTTCGGATTGTCGTGGTCGATGATTCGTCGCCGGTCAGTGGTCGCATCGAGCTCGCCGACCTCATACGGGAGGTCGGCGACAGGATCATCCTCGTCGAGCAGGCGAACACGGGGGCCGCGGGTGCGCGAAACAAAGGGCTTGAAAGCCTTCCGGAGGGGACGAAATTTGTCGCATTTGCGGACTCCGACGACGAATGGTTCCCGGATCACCTCGCCAATGCCTTGTTCGCGCTGACGCGGGGCTTCGAGTTCTACTTCGCCGATTTCTATCAGCTTGGACAAAGTGTCAGCGCATTCGAACGCGCGAAGCGCATCGAACCTTCGGAGCATCCGCTGCTGGAAGGTTCAACCACAATTCGCGAGTACCGCGGCGACATGGTCGACCAGATCATTGCCGGGAACATCCTCGGCACATCGGTCACGGCGTATGCATTTCACAAGATGCCCGGCCTGCGATTCCGGAGAGGCTTCCGTCATACGGGCGAGGAGTACCTCTTCTGGATGGAGCTCGCGCTGCGAAGCGAGCGGATCGCGTTTGGCGACCGGCCGGAATGCCGTTATGGCGCCGGGGTCAACATCTACTCGGAGCCCGCCTGGGGCCAGGAAAAATACCTGACCATCATCATCGACGACATCAAGTACCGCCGCCGGATGCTTGAAGAATACAGGCTGTCGCCTTCGCAGCGCCAGTTGCTGAAAGCGCGCATCCGCCAGTTGCGCGGCGGCTTCACCCTGGGTCTGCTGCACCACCTGCGCATGCACGGGCGGCTGCCCGGCGGCACGGTGCTGCGCGACTATCTCGCACAGGATCCTTCGTACCCGCTGACGGCATGGCCCCCGGTTCTCGGAGCGTTGCTGAAGAAACTCCGGGGTTAGGAGGTCAGGGTGCGATTCGCCGCCAGGTCTGGATGGCGCGTTCGGTGATCATCGCCTGCGTTGCCGCCGCGAAGGACACGAAGTGGGGCGATGCGAGGTGCGCGTCGAATGCGGCGCGATCGTCATAGAGCTCGTACAGATGCACGATGCCGGGCCGAGCGTCGTCGACGCAGACGTCGAACTGCCGGCAGCCGGGCTCGTTCTCGCGCGAGCGACGGGCATTGTCCAGCATCAGCGGCAGGAATCGATCGAATTGCGGCGGGTCGATCGCGAACTCGACGGTGACGACGTACAAGCGTCTGCTCCTCAGCTGGGAAAGGCGGTTTCGAGGTCGGCGATCTGTGCCGGCGTCAGCATCGACACCGGCCGCGCGCCCAGGAGCAACGCGAGCTTTGCCGTCTGCTCTAGTTCCTCGGCGCTGTCCGCCGCGTCGTCGAGCGATTTGCCGGCCACGACCGGACCGTGATTGGCGAGCAGCACCGCCCGGTGCCTTGCCGCGACGCGCCGTACCGCTTCGGCCAGTGCGCGATCGCCGGGACGGTAATAGGGGATGAGCGGCAGGGTTCCGACCCGCATCACGTGATAGGCCGTGAGCGGCGGCAGCACGTTGCGCGGATCGGCGTGGACGAGGCAGGAAATCGCGACCGCGCACGTGCAATGCAGGTGCACGATCGCGCCGGCGCCCGGGCGCTCCGCGTACATCGCGAGATGCAGAAAAGTTTCCTTGGACGGCGGATCACCCGCCATGTGAACGCCGCTGCCGTCGACCTTGGCGATCCGGGCCGGATCGAGGCGACCCAGCGAGCTGCCGGTCGGCGTCACGAGGATGCCGTCGTCGATGCGCGCGCTGAGATTGCCCGAGCTGCCGTGCGCGTACCCGCGCTCGTAGAGCGACCGGCCGCGCTCGACGATCGCCTCGCGGAGCGCACTTTCGTTCACGCGAGAGCCGCCGTGGCCTTGGCGAAGAAGTCGGGCCCGCCGAAGTTGCCCGACTTGAGCGCGAGCCAGAACGGCTCGCCGCCGACGGCGCGCGTCCATGGCACGCCGGGGTCGATTTCCGGGCCGATGGCCAGCGCGTGCACGCCCAGCGCCTCCACGACCGCGCCGGATGTCTCGCCACCTGCCACGACGAACGCGCGAACGCCGTTTGCCGCCAGCGTCGTGGCGATCGTCCTGAACGCGGTTTCGACGACATCGGCTGCGTGCTCGGTCCCGAGAGACCGCTGGGTGGCCGCGATCTCGTCGGGCGGAGCGGTCGCGTAGACGAGCACGGGCCCCTCGGACAGCGCGGCGAGGGCCTCGGCCGCGATCACGTCGGCACAGGCCGGGTTCGCTGCAAGCGCGAGCGGATCGATGCGAAACGAGCGCACCGCGCTGCGTGCGGCGGCGACCTGCTCGCGGGTGGCCTCGGAACAACTGCCGGACAGCCAGGCGACCGGGCCGCGCGGCGACGGCGCCGCCCAGGCGCCGCCACCTGCATGCGCGCGTTCGCGCAGGGCGCGCGCGATGCCGACGGCGAGTCCGGCGCCGCCGGTGGTCAGCGGCAGATCGACGCATGCCTGTCCCGCCACGGCCAGATGCAGGTCGCGCGTTGCGTCGACGATCGCATGGCTGAATCCTTCGGCGGCAAGCACCTCGAGGCGCTTGCGCGCGGCATCGACGCCGGCCTCCAGGTCGGCCTGCGGCAATCGTCCGACCTTGCCCGTTGTCTGCGCCGAGAGCACGCGGACGAGATTGGCGTCCGTCATTGGCGTCAGCGGATGGTGGCGCATGCCGGATTCGGACAGCAATACGTCGCCGACGAACAGATGGCCGAGATAGACCGTGCGCCCGTTGCGTGGATAGGCGGGCGTGGCGGGTGTCGGCAACGCGTTCGTCGCCACGCCCAGCGCTTTGCGCAGCGCTTCGGTCACCGGGCCGATGTTGCCCTGCGCCGTGGAGTCGAACGTCGAGCAGTACTTGAAGTAGATCCGCTCGGCGCCGCGGCGGCGCAGCCAGGCCAGCGCCGCCAGGGACTGCGCGACGGCGTCCCCGGGGGCGATCGTACGCGACTTGAGCGCGACGACCACCGCATCCGCGGTCGGCACGTCGAGATCGGGGCCGGGAACGCCGTTGACCTGAATGACCGAGAGTCCCTCGCGCGCCAGGTTGACGCCGAGATCGGTTGCGCCGGTCAGATCGTCCGCGATGCAGCCCAGGAGCACTCTTCCCTCATTGGATCAGCCGCCAAACGACGGTCGTCAGCGATGGCACGAACGTGATGATGAGCAGGACCACGATCGAGGCGGCGAGCAGCGGCCACAGCTCCTTCGTGATCTCGCCGATGCCCGCCTTCGCGAGCTTTGCCGCCACGAACAATGTACCACCGACCGGCGGCGTATAGAGTGCGATCGCGAGGTTCGCCGTCATCACGACGCCAAGATGAACCAGGTCGATGTTGAAGGTCTTCGCCAGCGGCAGCAGCAGCGGGGCCGTCAGCAGCAGCGCGGGCAGCGGCTCGATGAAGATGCCGAGCAGCAGCAGGATGATGTTGATGAGCAGCAGGAACATCCATGGCTCGCTGGCGACGAACTTGATCCAGGTCGCCATCTGGACGGCGACCTGCTCGGCGGTGATGAGCCAGGCGAGCGCCCCCGTGGCGCCGATCACCAGCATCACCGTGGCGCTGGTCTGGAACGCGTTGACGAGCAGCCGCGGCAGGTCGCGTGCCGTCATGTCGCCGTAGAGCGCGAGCGAGACGGCCACGCCATAGACGACGGCGACGGCCGCGGACTCGGTCGGCGTGAAGACGCCGGACCAGATGCCGCCGACGATGATCAGCGGCATCAGCAGAGCGGGACCGGCGGCCCGGGTCGCGGCCCAGACCTCGCGCGCCGACAGGCGCCCTTCGCCGTCGTCGCAGCCCGTCTTCCTGCCGTGCCAGACGCAGACGATCATCAACCCGATCGCGGCGATGATGCCCGGCACTATGCCGGCCATCGAGAGCTGCCGCATCGACACGCCGGAGATGAAAGCGTACACGAGGAACGGGATCGACAGCGGCATCAGCAGCGCGAGCGTCCCGGCCACGGACAGAAGGGCGGCGGCAAAACCGCGCGAGTAGCCGCGCTTGATCATCGCCGGGATCACGAGCGAGCCGATGGCCGCCGTGTCGGCGATCGCCGAGCCGGAAACGCCGCCGAACATCAGGCACGACGCGACGGTGACGACGCCGAGGCCGCCGGGCAGGAAGCCGAGCAGCGCTTTGGCGAAATCGACAATGCGCCTGCCCACCCCGCCGGAAGACAGGATTTCGCCGGCGAAGATGAACAGCGGCACTGCGATCAGGATGAACGGCTCGACCCCGCCGATGAACGACAGGTAGATCGTCTCCAGCGGATGGGTGAGCCCGGCGACGACAATCACGCCCACCGTCGTGCCGAGGAGCGCATAGAACAGCGGCACGCCGGCCAGCGCCAGTCCGAAGAACACGAGGAACAGGATGGCCGGAAGCATCGCTTACGGCGTCCAGCGCTGTGCGCGGGTTTCCCCGCGCAGGATGCGCACGAGATCGAAGATGATCCACACCAGCATGGCGAGGCAGCCCACCGGCATGCCGAGGTACTGGAACGACATCGGAATCTGCAGCACGGTGAGCTCATTCCCCCAGCCCGCGATCACCAGATTCACGCCATACCAGGCCAGGGAGGCCAGCACCGCCAGCGCAAAGAGGTCGACCACGGCGTCGGCCGCGTCGCGCTTCCGGCCGTCGAGCTTGTCGATGAATTCGGTGATCGTCATCTGCGCGCCGCGGCGCGTGGCGCAGGCGCCCCCCAGGAACGTCACCCACACCATCAGAAGCTCGGCGAGCTCGGTCACCCAGGCCAGGTCTCTCTGCACGATATGCATCAGCACGTTGAAGAAAACGAGCCCGATCATCGCTGCCCCGATGGCGACGACGACCCAGTCGACGGCGTTTCCGAACAGCGTGAGCGCACGCGGGGCGGGTGGGGCCGGCGGCAGAATGTCGCCGCGCCGCCCCCCCGCCGCGCCGAGGACGCGGGCGTGCTGGCGCGCGCCGGGGGACAGATCGGGCTCGGTCACGCCGTCACTTCGCCGGAACGGCCTTGCGCACCGCGTCGGCGTCGGCCAGGATCGCGTCGACATCGGCGCCGTACTTCTCCCTGGCTTGCGCGTAGACCGGCTTGACCGCCTCGCGCCACGGGCCGATGTTGGGCCGCGCGACCTTGGCGCCCTTGGCCGTCATTTCGGCGAGCAGACGTTCGTCGTTGCTGCTGACCTCCTTGCGGCTCCAGTCGGAGGCTTCCTTCGCCGCCTTTTGCACCGCTTCCCGGTCCGCCGGGGTCAGCTTCTGCCAGGTCTTCTCCGAAATCGTCATCGGAATCGGGCTGTAAACGTGCTGCGTCAGCGTGACGTTCGGCGCGACCTCGTAGAACTTGTTGGCGTGGATGGTATCGATCGGGTTCTCCTGCCCGCTCACCGCCCCCTGCTGGATCGCGAGATAGACCTCGGGCAGCGGCATGATCTGTACGGTGAAGCCCATCGCCTCGAGTTGCCAGCGCATCATCTCGTTGGGGAAGCTTCGCAGCTTCTTGCCCTTGGCGTCGGCCGGCGTCGCCAGCGGATCCTTGGTGGTCATCGAGCGGAAGCCCGCCTCGAACGGCGACAGGAAACGGAAGCCCTTCTCCGGACCCTTGGCGAACTGCGCCTGCATCCACTTCGATTCGTCGTAGAGCTTCCAGCCCTGCGGGTAGCTCTCGACGATGAACGGGAGCGCGGTCAGGTTGAGCGTGGGGATGTGCGTCGCGTAGGTGCCCGTGCCGGTGACGGTGAAATCGATGCCCCCGAGTTGCAGCTGCTCGACCGCCTTCGGGTCGTTCGCGAGCTGGCCCGCCGGAAAGATCTGCACCTTGTAACGGCCCTGCGTGTACTGCTCGACCTTCTGCCCGAACAGTTCCGCCGCCTTCTGCCGCGCGCCCCCGGGCTGGTCGGTGTGGCTGAACTTGAGCACCGTCTGCGCCTGAGCGCCAACGGCGAACCCGGCTGCGAGAGCGACTGCGACCATCGTTTGCTGTACGAACGTTCTGCGTTTCATGCGTTCCTCCGTGGTGTGTTCCGGCCGTTTGCGGGCCGACTAGACGACCGAAAGCGCCGCTCCGGCGAGCGGCGGTGAAAAATCAGCGAGCGCAATGCGCCGCCCCTCGCGGTGCGATGCATACACCGCTTCCTGCACCTTCAGGTTCGCGAGATAGTCGCGCGCCGTGTTCTCCAATGGCTTGCCTTCTCCGAGGTGCGCCACGACGTGTCGCTGCAGCCATTCGCAGGCGCCGCCGCCGAAGGTATCGTCCGGGCCGCGGTCGTAGGCGTGCGTCACCTCCGTGCCGTGATGCGGCTTCCACCACAGTCGCGCTTCGCCGTCGAGCCGCAGCACGCCGGCCGAGCCCTCGATCCAGGCTTCGCCCATCGTCCGGCGCGGATTGGCCGCGACGTGGTCGTTCAGGCGGTTGCCGTCGAGCAGGCCGGTGGAACCGCCCGCGAATTCGAACACGACGTACCCGGCGTCCTCGCCAGCGATCACCGGATTGACGCGGCGCAGACGCGCATAGACGGCGGCAACCTCGCCCATGAGAAAGCGGAACGTGTCGATCCAGTGGATCGCCGTTTCCTTGACCAGGAACTGCGGCATCTGCTGGAAGTAGGGCTGCCGGTCGAGATAGGCGCGCGGGCCCTGGCCGTCGCCCGGACGCAGCCGGAACGCGACCGCGTGCAGCGCGCCCAGCGTGCCGGCGTCGATCATGCGCTTCGCTTCGCGGTACCACGGCTCCCAGCGAAAGTTCTCGTGCACGATGAGCGGCACGCGGGCCGCCTCGGCCAGCTCGGTGATGGCGACGGCATCGGCGTACGACGTGCCGAAAGGCTTCTGGCAGATCGTCGGGATCCCGCGCTCGACGGTCTTCGCGACAAAGCTGCGGTGGGTCTCGGGCGGCGTGATCAGGTCGACGAGATCCGGCTTGACCGCATCGAGCGCCATGTCGATGTCGCCGTAGACGGCTTCGACGCCGTAGCGATCGGCCAGCGCGCGCGCCTTCGCCTGGTCGCGGTTGACGATCGCCACGCACTTGGCGTCGTCGATGTTGCGCCATCCGAGATACTGGAACTGGCTGAAGTAGCCCGCGCCCACGCCCAGCACCCGCAGCTTGCTCACGGTCGGCCTCTCACAGGTTGGCGAGGACGGCGTCGCGGATCGCGGCGGTGCCGGCGTTGCCGCCGAGTTCGAATGGCAGCAGCGTCGCGGATTCGAACGCGGCATCGACCGCGTGCTCGAGCTTCTGGGCGGCGGTCGCGAGGCGCGGGTCATCGTGCCGCTCGGCGAGCCAGTCGAGCATCATCGCCGCCGACAGAATCATCGCGGTCGGATTGGCCTTGCCCTGTCCGGCGATGTCCGGCGCGGAGCCGTGGCAGGGCTGAAAGAGACCGTGGCGGTCGCCCACGTCGGCGGAGGGTGCCATGCCCATGCCGCCGATCAGCGCCGCGCACTGGTCGGACAGGATGTCGCCGAACATGTTCTCGGTGACGAGCACGTCGAAGCTCCAGGGCTTGCGCACGAGATCGAGCGCCGTCGCGTCGACATAGTGATGGCGGGCGGCGATCTCCGGATGGCGCACGGCGACCTCGTCGAAGATCCTGCGGAAGAACGCCATCGACACGAACACGTTCGCCTTGTCCACGCAGGTGACGCTGCCGGGTCGGCCGCGCGCGCGCCGCCGCTCGGCCAGGCGAAACGCGAATTCGTGCACGCGCTCCGATCCGGCGCGCGTGATCACCATGGTGTCGCGGGCTTCGCGGTCGGCCTCGACCACGCCGCGCCCGCGCGACGCGAACAGGCCTTCCGTGGATTCGCGGACGAGCACGAGGTCGATGTCTTTCGCGCGAGGATCGGCCAGTGGCAACGGAACGCCGGGCACGGCGCGCGCCGGGCGCACGCCGGCGTAGAGTTCGAGCCGGACCCGCAGGTCGAGCTGCGGCGCAATCTCGGTGCCATCCGGATAACGGATCTCGGGCCAGCCCATCGCGCCGAACAGGATCGCGTCGGCGCGTTCGGCCGCCGCGAACGTCGCATCGGGCAGCGCGTCACCGGTCGCCTTGTAGTGGAGCGCGCCGCCCGGATGCTCGGCGAATGCCAGGCCGAATCCGGCGCCGTGGGCGAGCTTCTCGAGCAGCGGCAGTGCCGCGGCGGTGATTTCGGTGCCGATGCCGTCACCCGGCAGCACGCAGATTTCGTAGGTTGGCTTGGCCATGATCCCTGGTCGTCACATTTGTGCAAGCTTGTATCGTTCGAGTATTGCGATCAGCTCGCGCCGACCGCGTTCGCGATGCGCGCGATGGATCTCGCGCGCGCGCCGTGGCGTCGCCCTTCCTGATCGCGCGCACGAGATCGGTGTGCTCGCGGGTCGAATGGACGGGCGTCGGTCGCAGCCGCAGCGTGAACATCCGCGCGCGGTGCGCCCGGTCCCAGAAGTTGAAGACCGTGGCCGCCAGCAGCCGGTTGCCGCACAGTTCCACCAGGTGTCGATGGAATCGCTCGTCGGCCTGCGCCCAGGCATTCAGGTCGTCGGCCTTGAGCGCCACGTCCATCGCGCGCGAGGCCGCCTCCAGCGGCGCGATTTCGCGCGCCGCGGGCTTGCGTTGCGCCACCATCTCCGCAGCGGTGGCCTCGAGACTGCCCAGCAGCTGGTAGATCTCGTCCATGTCGGCTGCCGAGACGGGCAGCACGCGCATCCCGTGCCGCGGCACCACCTCCACCAGTCCTTCCTGTGCGAGCCGGATCAAGCGCCTCGCGCACCGGCGTGCGGCTCACTCCGAGCTCGAGTGCCAGCTGCTGCTCGAGTGCGCGGTGACCGGGAGCCCACTCGTTGTCGAGAATTTTCGCGCGCATCGTGCGATAGGCCGCGTCGACGAGGGTCGTGGCCGTCGGCTCGGCCGTGCGCGCGACGGAAATGCGTCCGGCCATCAGCGTTCCGGCCAGTTCCAGTGCGCGGGAGCGAGGCCCGCGACGGGGGAAGCAAAGGCATAGATGGCGTCGTCGAGCAGGCAACCGAGGTAGGCCGTGCGCCGGTCGGGTCCTCCGAACGCGATGCTCGAGATGTTCTTGAGCCGGGCGCTCTTGACGCCGTCGAGGTGCGGGCGACCCAGCTCGTTGGCGAGATAGGCAGCCTCCACCCATGCCACGTGCGCGGCGTCGAGATCCTCGAGCACCGTCGCGACGGCACCGTCGGGCGCGACTCGCAGCACGCGGTTGCTGATGATGGAGACGATCCACAGATGGCCTTCGACATCGAACGCCATGCCGTCGGGATAGGTCCCCGCCCCGTATTGCGCGAACACCTCGCGCGGCCCGAGCCTGCCGTCGCGCCGGACGGGGAAGCGTGAGGTGATCCGCGCGAACGTCTCGTTCACGTAGAGCCATTCGCCGCTGGCATCGAGCGCGGCCTCGTTGGCGTACCCGAGGCCGTCGGCGACGATGCGGGCGCCGTTGTCGTCGACCAGTACGACAAAGCCGTCGGCGATGTCGCGCCGGTAGCCGCGTGCGCGCGGGACGAGGCGGGTGCTCACGGTGATCCAGACACGGCCCCGGACGTCCTCGAACACGAAGTTGGACGGCGGCAGCGCGATGCCGTCCACTTCCTCCAGGAACGGCCGGATCTCGCCGCTGCGGGAAAGCGCGAACACGCCGCCGTGCTCGGCGCCGAGGTCCGCGAACAGGAACGAGCCGTCGCGCCGCAAAGCGATGCCGTTCGGTCGCGCCGGGCGCCCGCCGGGGATCTCGCCGCGGTAGAGCGCCTGCGTTCCGTCCGCCTTCAGGTGCGCGACGCCGCCGCGCCAGTCGGCGGTGAAGATGTCGCCCGCCGCGTTCGCAACCACGCCTTCGGGGCGGTTGAGGCCGCTGCCCAGGCGCCTTACGTCGGCGAGATCGATCACCACGCGGCCTTCACGCCCCACTCCGAATCTCCTTCGCGACCTCGGGCCGGCGTGAAGCCGACGATGAATTAACGCGTACCTTATCGTATACGTTAACTCCCGAAATGCGGTTCGTCAAGCGGTCGCGAATGCGCGATCCCGATACCGGGTGGCGGGTGCACACGAGGCGCGCCCGAGCGGAACGCGACCGCGGCCCGGCGCGATACCGGCCGAGGCGGCGGGGGTGGCGCAGGCACGCAGGCAGGTCCGCCCGCTTGACTGCCGGACTGTCAGCGGGCGGTCAGCAGGCGGTCAGCAGGCGGTCAGCGCGCCTTGCGTCGGCGGCGCGCGCCGGACGCGCCCACGCTGCTCGACGCCGACTTGCCGTGAGGGCGGGGTGGCCGCCGCGCCGCCGGTCTGCTCCCGGACCCGACGGCAGTGCCGCGCGGCTGGCGCCCAGTGGTCTGCCCCCCCTGTATCACGCTCGGCCCGCGCCGCGGTGCGCGCTTCGCCTGCGTGCCGACCGTCGTCCGACCCGCCGGCGCCTTCGTGCCGGCCGCCGCTCCGCTCGCTTTCGGCGTTCCGGCCCGGATCCGGCGGTCGGAACGCGGTGCGACGGGCTTGGGCTCGGGGGGGGGCGCGGGGCGCCAGACCGTCAGGATCTTTCCCAGGTGCTGCACGGGTGCCGCGTCGAGCTCGGCGCAGATCCGCGCGAGCAACGCTTCGCGCTCGCCCCGGTCGTCGTTGAACACGCGGATCTTGATCAGCTCGTGGGCGACCAGGCTGACGTCGATTTCGTGCAGCACGGCCGGCGTGAGGCCGTGCTGGCCGACGCTGACGAACGGATGGAGCGAGTGCGCTTTCGCGCGCAAGGCGCGCCGCGCCGCGGGTGATTAGAGTTCTCATCGCCACATTTTACTCGTCGGCGATCGCGCCTCCCGATCAATACGCCTGTCGCTGTCATGGCCATCAAGGGAACGAAGAAGAACAAATTCGTCAAGGCGTGGATGGCCGAGCACGTCAATGACCCGTGGGTCAAGGAAGCGACGCGGCTGGGCTACCGCTCCCGCGCCGCGTTCAAGCTGATCGAGCTCGCCGACAAGGACAAGCTGTTCCGCCCGGGGATGAGCGTCGTCGACCTCGGCGCGGCGCCGGGCGGCTGGACTCAAGTGCTGCGCCAGCGGCTCGGGCCCAGGGCCGCCATCGTCGCCATCGACTTGCTGCCAATGGCGCCCGTTGCCGGCGTGACCTTCGTGCAGGCTGATTTTCGCGAGGACGACGGCCTCGCGCAACTCGAAAATGCGCTGAAGGGGCGCAAAGCGGACCTTGTGGTTTCGGATCTCTCCCCCAACCTATCCGGCGTGGAGGCTGCGGATCAGGCACGTTCCGTGCATCTGGGCGAGTTGGCGCTGGAATTCTGCAAGTCGTGGCTGCAACCTGGCGGCGATCTGGTCGTCAAAGCCTTCCAGGGCGAGGGTTTCGCTGATTTCCGGCGTGCCATGGAGGCGAATTTCGCGAAAGTCTACGTGCGCAAGCCGCAGGCGTCGCGAGACCGAAGCCGTGAGGTGTACGTCGTCGCAAAGGGCCTGAAAAGCTGATGTTTTGAACGTTTTTCGGGCAATTGTCGCCGATGGGAGACATGAGGCCGGTATTAAATTGGCCGTGTTCCCTGTGAGCAGATAGAATTGCATGGTGGCGGCATTCATGATGGATGGTCGCCACGCAGTTGACTGGGTTGGGGCGCGGCGGCCCCGTGAAAAGCGCCGCAAGGAGTGACATTGAACAATCTGCTCAAGAACGTCGGCATCTGGCTCGTGATCGGCCTGGTCGTGCTGACCGTCGTCAAGCAATTCGACGCGCGCCAGGGCCCGAAGGATTCCGTCCCCTATTCGGAATTCATGGACCAGGCGAGATCCGGCAGCGTCGAATCGGCGATCGTCGAAGGCCGCACCATCAAGTGGGTGTCCGCCGACAAGAAGCGCTTCGTCACCTACAGCCCCGGCGACATCTGGATGATCGGCGACCTCGTCAAGTACGGCGTCAAGGTGGAGGCCAAGCCCGACGAGGAGCAGAGCTTCCTCGCGCAGATCTTCATCTCCTGGTTCCCGATGCTGCTCCTGATCGGCGTCTGGATCTTCTTCATGCGCCAGATGCAGGGCGGCGGGCGCGGCGGCGCGTTCTCCTTCGGCAAGAGCAAGGCCAAGATCCTCGACGAGTCGAACAACACGGTCACCTTCGCCGACGTCGCCGGCTGCGACGAAGCGAAGGAGGAAGTGAGCGAGATCGTCGAGTTCCTGCGTGATCCGTCGAAGTTCCAGAAGCTCGGCGGGCGCATCCCGCGCGGCGTCCTGATGGTCGGCTCCCCGGGCACCGGCAAGACGCTGCTCGCCAAGGCCATCGCCGGCGAGGCGAAAGTGCCGTTCTTCTCGATCTCCGGCTCCGATTTCGTCGAGATGTTCGTCGGCGTCGGCGCCGCGCGCGTGCGCGACATGTTCGAGCAGGCGAAGAAGAACGCGCCCTGCATCGTGTTCATCGACGAAATCGACGCCGTCGGCCGCCAGCGCGGCGCGGGTCTGGGCGGCGGCAACGACGAGCGCGAGCAGACGCTGAACCAGCTGCTGGTGGAGATGGACGGCTTCGAGGGCAACGCCGGCGTCATCGTGATCGCCGCGACCAACCGGCCGGACGTGCTCGACCCGGCGCTGATGCGGCCGGGCCGCTTCGACCGCCAGGTCGTCGTGCCGCTGCCCGACATCCGCGGCCGCGAGCAGATCCTGCTGGTCCACATGCGCAAGGTGCCGATGGCCGCCGACGTCAAGGCGGAGGTGATCGCCCGCGGCACGCCGGGGTTCTCCGGCGCCGACCTCGCCAATCTCGTCAACGAGGCGGCGCTGTTCGCCGCGCGCAAGAACAAGCGCCTCGTCGACATGGACGACTTCGAGATGGCGAAGGACAAGATCGTGATGGGCGCCGAGCGGCGCTCGATCGTGATGCCGGAGGAGGAGCGGCGCAACACCGCCTTCCACGAGTCCGGGCACGCGATCGTCGCGCAAGCTGCTGCCGAAGACCGACCCGGTGCACAAGGTCACGATCATCCCGCGCGGCCGCGCGCTCGGCGTGACGATGCAGCTGCCGGAGCACGACCGCTACAGCATGGACCGCAAGCACATGCTGAACGTGATCGCCGTGCTGTTCGGCGGCCGGATCGCCGAAGAGCTGTTCATGAACCAGATGACGACCGGCGCCTCGAACGACTTCGAGCGCGCGACCCACATCGCGCGCGACATGGTCACGCGCTACGGCATGTCCGACCTGATGGGCCCGATGGTCTACGGCGAGAACGAGGGCGAGGTGTTCCTCGGACGGTCGATCACGCGCACCGTCAACATGTCGGAAGAGACGATGCGCAAGGTCGACGGCGAGATCCGCAAGATCATCGACCAGCAGTACGCGGTCGCGCGCAAGCTCCTCGAGGACAACCGCGACAAGGTCGAGGCGATGGCGAAGGCGCTGCTCGAGCTGGAGACGATCGACGCCGATCAGATCGACGACATCATGGCCGGCCTTCCGCCGCGGCCGCCGAAGCCGACGCAGTCGGGCAGTGGCCCGTCGACGACCGGCGCCGCACCGGGCGCGGGCGCCGCGCCGTCGGCGAATCCCGCCTGAAGCGCGGCGTCAGCCTCGACCTCCAGCCACGCGGAACAGCCGGATCCGACCCGCCTTTCGCCACGCGAATCGACGGGGGTCAGCGCGTTGCCTGGAAACATCGAGCCTGCCCCCGCCTTTAGCTGCGGAGCCTACACGTTCGCGCTCACGCGGCCGCTCGTGATGGGCATCCTCAACGTGACGCCGGACTCGTTCTCCGACGGCGGCCGCTTTGTCGATCGGGAGCATGCGCTCGCGCACGCCCGGCGGATGCGGGACGACGGCGCCGATCTCATCGACATCGGGGGCGAGTCGTCGCGGCCGGGAGCGGCGCCCGTGTCCGAGAGCGAGGAGCTCGACCGGGTGCTGCCGCTCGTCGAGGCGCTGGCGCGTGCGGGCTTCCCGCTGGCGGTCGATACGCGCAAGCCCGCGGTGATGCGCGCGGCGGCGGCGGCCGGGGCGGCGATGATCAACGACATCGAAGCCTTGACGGCGCCGGGTGCCCTCGAGGCCTGCGCACAAAGCGGGGTGGGTGTCTGCCTGATGCACATGCAGCGCGAGCCGCGGACGATGCAGGCGGCGCCCGACTACGGTGACGTGGTGGCCGAGGTCCTCGCGTTCCTGGAAACGCGCGCCCAGGCCTGCCAGGCGGCGGGCATCGCGCGCGAACGCATTGCGATCGATCCGGGCTTTGGCTTCGGGAAGACGCTGGCGCATAATCTCGCACTGCTGCGGTCGATGGGAACGTTCGCGGCGACCGGTTATCCGGTGGTGGCCGGTCTGTCGCGCAAATCGTCGCTCGGCGCGATCACCGGACGCAGCGTCGACGAGCGGATGCCGGCGAGCGTGGCGGCCGCGCTGGCGGCGGTCGCGCGCGGCGCGGCCATCGTCCGCGTGCACGATGTGCGCGAGACGGTCGACGCGCTGCGGGTGTGGCATGCGGTGGAGGGCAAGGCAGCGTGGGAGCCGACGCCGCTGCGCGCTCGGTGATGGGCAGACGGACTCCTGATTCTTGAACCCAACGTTGTGCTTCGGAACATGACCCGACGATATTTCGGCACTGACGGCGTGCGCGGCTGCGTCGGCGAGCCGCCGATCACCCCCGAGCTCGTCCTGAAGCTGGGTTGGGCCGCGGGCCTCGTGCTTGCGGCCGACACGTCCAGCGATGGCGTGCGCCCCGGCGTGCTGATCGGCAAGGACACCCGCATCTCCGGCTATCTGCTGGAGGCCGCGCTGGAGGCGGGCCTGTCCGCCGCCGGCGTCGACGTCTATCTCTCCGGGCCGCTGCCCACCCCCGCGGTCGCCTATCTGACCCGCGCGCTGCGGCTTTCCGCCGGCATCGTGATCAGCGCATCGCACAACCCGTACGACGACAACGGGATCAAGTTCTTCTCCGACGCCGGCGCCAAGCTTCCCGACAGCATCGAACAGGCGATCGAGGGCGTGATGGACCAGCCGCTCGTCTGCGTGCCGTCGGCGCAGCTCGGCAAGGCGCGCCGGATCGAGGATGCCGGAGGCCGCTACATCGAGTTCTGCAAGAGCACGTTCCCGAGCGAGCTCGATCTCAAGGGCTGGCGCATCGTCGTCGACTGCGCGCACGGCGCCGGATATCACGTGGCGCCGCCGGTATTCCACGAGCTGGGCGCCGACGTCGTGGCCGTCGGCGCGGAGCCGAACGGACTCAACATCAACAGCGGAGTCGGCGCAACGAACGCGAAGCACCTGCAGGCGGCGGTGGTCGCGCACGGGGCCGATATCGGCATCGCGCTCGACGGCGACGGCGACCGCCTGCTGATGGTCGACCGCGACGGCCGTGCGTACGACGGCGATCAGCTTCTCTATGTGATCGCGATGGACTATCACCGCCGCAAGGCGCTCACCGGCGGGGTCGTCGGCACGCTGATGACCAACCTCGGGCTCGAGCAGGCGCTGGAGCGGGAGGGCATCGGGCTCGATCGCGCCGCGGTCGGTGACCGCTACGTGCTGGAGAAGCTGCGGGAAAGGGGCTGGCTCCTCGGCGGCGAGAATTCCGGGCACATCCTGTGCCTCGACAAGCACACGACGGGCGACGCGATCATCGCCGCCCTCGCCGTGCTGCGCGCGCTGGTGGAGCAGCGCGCGACGCTCGCCGAGGCCGACGGCCGGCATCAGGCTCTTTCCGCAGCGCCTGATCAACGTGCGCATGCCGAAGGGCTACGACTGGAAGGCGAACGAGTCGATTCGCGCGGCACAGGCCGGAACGATCAGTGCGCTGGGCGATGCCGGGCGCGTGCTGTTGCGTCCCTCCGGCACCGAGCCGGTGCTGCGCGTGATGGTCGAGGCGCGCGAGGCCACGCTCGCCGACCGGCACGCGCAGGCGCTGGCCGACGTGATTGCCGCGGCGACCGGCGCCTGACGACCGGTCACGCGCGATGCCTTGCGCGTTCCCGGATTAGCGCTTTCGCGGGGACGGCGGCAGGGCGATAATTCGCGGATGGTGGCCGTATTGCACGCCGCGCAGGAGGCGGGCGCTCCGCAGACCGCCGCGGCGTGGCTCGACACCCTGCGCGGCATCTATCCCGACGAGGACCGCGACGCGTTCGGGGCAGCGTTGGCGTACGCGCGCGAGCGCTGCGGCGCCACCTCCGGCCGCGAGGGCCAGCCGCTGCTCGACCGCGCCGTGGGCGCGGCGATGATCCTCGCGGGCCTCAGACTCGATGCCGGCACGGTGCAGGCCGCACTGCTCACTGGCCTGGCGGGGGCCAATGCCTTCGCTGCCGACGACCTCGCCGCGCGCTTCGGCGACGATGTCGCGACGCTCGTCGCCGGCGTGGCCCGGATGGACGACATACGGGCCACGCCACCGCAGGGCGATGCCGCCGAGCGGGCCGCGCAGGCCGAGCGGCTGCGCAAGATGCTGCTCGCGATGGTCGAGGACATCCGCGTCGTGCTGATCAAGCTCGCGGAGCGGACGGCGGCGCTGCGCTTCCTGATGACTGCCGGCCCGGAAGCGACCGAAGCGCGGCAGCGGACTGCGCGCGAGGTGCTCGACCTCTTCGCGCCGCTGGCCAACCGGCTGGGCGTCTGGCAGCTGAAGTGGGAGCTCGAGGACCTGAGCCTGCGGGCGCTGGAGCCCGCGGCCTACAAGTCCATCGCGACGATGCTGGACGAGCGCCGGCTCGACCGGCAGCGCTACATCGAGGACGTCATCGCGGTCCTGGTGCGCGAGCTTGGCGCGGCCGGCGTGCGGGCCGAGATCACCGGCCGGCGCGAAGCACATCTACAGCATCTGGGACAAGATGCGGCGCAAGCAGTCGGGCATCGACAGCCTGTACGACATCCGCGCCGTGCGGATCCTCGTCGACGACGTCAAGGACTGCTACGCCGCGCTCGGCATCGTCCATCACCTGTGGGCGCCGCTGTCCGGGCGAGTTCGACGACTACATCGCGAAGCCGAAGGCGAACGACTACCGCTCGCTGCATACGGCGGTGATCGGCCCCGAGGGCAAGCCGCTCGAGGTGCAGATCCGGACCTGGGAGATGCACCAGCATTCGGAGTACGGCGTCGCCGCGCACTGGCGCTACAAGGAGGGTGCGCAGAAGGGCATGCGCCGCGATCCCGCATTCGAGGACCGCATCGCGTGGCTGCGCCAGGTGCTCGACTGGAAGGATGCGGTCGCCGACGCATCGGAATGGCTCGCCGCATTCAAGAGCAGCCTCTTCACCGACACGATCTACGTGCTGACGCCGCAGGGCAAGGTCGTCGACCTGCCGGTCGGCGCGACGCCGGTGGACTTCGCGTACTCGGTGCACACGAGCCTCGGCCACCGCTGCCGGGGAGCGCGCGTCGACGGCGCGATGGTGCCGTTGAACCACGCGCTGCGCAACGGCCAGCGCGTCGAGATCGTCGCTGCCAAGCAGGGGGGGCCGTCGCGCGACTGGCTCAATGCGGAGCTGGGGTACGCGCACAGCCACCGCGCCCGCACCAAGGTGCGGCAGTGGTTCAAGGCGCAGCAGCACGAGGAGACACTGGCGCAGGGCCGCGCGATCGTCGAGCGCGAGCTGCAGCGCGCGGGCGCCACGGCGGTGAGCCTCGACGCGGTTGCCGTCAAGGCCGGGTTCGGCAAGGCCGACGAACTCTACGTCGCGGTCGGGCGCGCGGAGCTCAACACGCGGCAGATACACGTCGGCCATCCGGGCCGTGACCCAGCCGGATGCCGCACCCGAAGCGGAAGCCGAGCCGGCCGTCGTCGCGAAGCAGAGCAGGGCCGCCGGAGCGGGCAGCGGCATCCTGGTGGTCGGCGTCGATCGGCTGCTGACCAATCTCGCGCGCTGCTGCAAGCCGGCGCCGCCAGACGACATCGTCGGCTTCGTCACCCGCGGCAAGGGCGTCACGATCCACCGCCAGCGCTGCAGCAACGTCACGCGCATGCGCGCGCGCGAGCCCGAGCGGCTGATCGCCGCCGATTGGGGAAAGCCGCGCGACGAGGTTTTTCCGGTGGACGTCGTGCTCGAGGCGATGGACCGGCAGGGCCTGCTGCGCGACGTCACCGAGATCTTTTCGCGGGAGCGGATCAATGTCACCGCGGCGAACACGCTGACGCGCAACAGCGTGACGCGGATGGCGTTCACGCTCGAGGTCAAGAGCCTTGACGCGCTCGCCCGCGCGCTCGCGCTCGTCAAGGACCTGAAGGGGGTGCTGTCCGCCGGGCGGCGGTAGAAGCGCGAATCGGCGACGAACGCCGCAGCTGCCGCAAGCACGAGGCCCGATGCGGGTGCGAGCTTCTTCATCGCGACAGTCGAGCACTCGATTGGACGGACGGGCCGATCCACGCGACAGTCGAGCACTCGATTGGACGACGGGCCGCCGCCCGAACCCGCGATCATGCCGGCAGCATCGTTCGGGCGGCGAGTCCCGCCACGCCGCAGGCCACGATGACGAGGATCACGTTGGCCTTCAGGCGGAACAGCGCCAGGGCCGCGGCGACGCCGATCGCAAGCGACGCGAGGTCGAGCCCTCCGGCCGGTGCGCCGGTCGTCCAGCCCTGCGGCCAGAAGACGTGCCAGGCGAAGAACAGCGCGAGATTGACGATCACGCCGACCACGGCGGCGGTGATGCCCGTCAATGGCGCGGTGAAGCGCAGCTGGCCGTGCGTCGTCTCGACCAGCGGTCCGCCGGCCAGGATGAAGAAAAAGCTCGGCAGGAAGGTGAAGAACGTCGCCACGCAGGCGCCCGCGATGCCGGCAAGCACCAGCGCTTCCGGGCCGAAGACCATCTTCGTCCAGCCGCCGACGAAGCCGACGAACGCGACGATCATGATCAGCGGGCCCGGCGTGGTCTCGCCGAGGGCGAGACCGTCGATCATCTGCGCGGGACTGAGCCAGGCGTAGGTTTCGACGGCGCCCTGGTAGACATAGGGCAGCACTGCATACGCGCCGCCGAACGTCAGCAGCGCGGCCTTGGTGAAGAACCACCCGATCCGCGGGAGCGGCGCCCCGGGACCGTAGGTCGCGACCAGCAGCGCGAGCGCGAACAGCCAGAGCGCGAGGCAGCTCGCGGCGACCCATGCAAGGCGCTGCCAGCGGAATCGTGCGTGCGCCGGTGCGGGCGTTTCATCGTCGATCACCGCGGGCGCGTGCGCTCCGCCATCCGGGCCGCGGCCGCTGCTCATCGCGAATTCCCGCGGCGCGATCCGCCCGCCGACATAGCCGAAGATCGCCGCCGCCAGGACGATCGCCGGAAAGGGCACCGCGAAAGCGAAGATGGCGACGAACGCGATCGCGGCAACGACCCAGAGGATCGGCCGCTTCAGCGCGCGGGTGCCGATCCGCCACGCGGCGTGCAGCACGACCGCCACGACCGCCGGCTTGATTCCGTACAGGATGCCCGCGACGGCCGGGACGCTTCCGTACGCGAGGTAGAGCCAGGACAACGCGATCAGCAGCACGAGCGACGGCAGCACGAACAGCGCGCCGGCGATGACGCCGCCCCAGGTCCGGTGGAGCAGCCACCCGATGTAGGTCGCGAGCTGCTGCGCTTCCGGACCCGGCAGCACCATGCAGTAATTGAGCGCGTGCAGGAAACGCCGTTCCGAGATCCAGCGTTTGGTGTCGACCAGATCGTGGTGCATGATCGCGATCTGGCCCGCCGGTCCGCCGAAGCTCACGCAGCCGAGCTTCAGCCAGTAGCGGAAGGCCTCGGCGCGCGTCGGCGGGGCGGGCGCCGCGGGTTTCGTGGCCGTCACGCTCACGCGCGCTCCGCGACCGGCAATTTTTCCGGATACCAGTCGTGGGTCTCCGTTTGCGCGGCGCGGCACCACGCGTAGAGCGAATCGTAGACGAGCATCCCCCACCTCAGCATCGAGTGATCGTCGGCGAACATCGCCGACAATCCGAGCGAGGCGGCGAGCAGGCCCGGCGCCTGCGCCGCGAGCTGAGGCGTCGATGTGTCGGCGGCGCGGACGATCAGCGCGAGCTGCGCGAGCGCCGGATGGTCGAGTCCGTGCAGCCGGATGAACGCATCGAAGCTGCATTCGTCACCGACGTGCGAATGCGGGACGTCCGGGATGTCGTAGGCGGTGGCCCCGTTTGCCGCGGCGAACGCCCGCACCTCGGCATTCGGCACGTAGAAGAATTCGGCCGCCGGATCGACGAACCGCCGGATGAGCCAGGGGCACGCGATGCGGTCGATCTTCGGCCGCGCGCGCGTGACCCAGCGGGTCGGCGCCGCGAACGGCCTGGTCGGGTTGCCCTCGGCGCGCCATTGCTCGAGCCCGCCCGCGAGATAGCGCGCGTCGAGGCCACGCGCCCGCAACGCGGCGCAGGCGCCCTGGCCCACCTCGTGACCGCGCACGCAGTAGACGACGACCGGACGCCATGGCTCGATGCCAGCGGCCCATGCGTCGACCGTTTCAGGGAGCCGGCGAAGCGCGCCGGCGATGATTTCGGGATCCTGCTCGAACGCAGGCTGCCGGCGCACGTCGACGAGCGTGGGCGGCGGAAACGCCGCGAGTCGTTGCTTCAGTTCAAAAGGGGTGATGGCCGCGTCCATAGTCTTCGATTGCCTCCTGCTGCGTGGGCAGCAACGAAGCAGAACTTGGATGGCGCGGAGCCAGCGATGCGGCGGGGCGTCTGCGTATGCCCTGGTTGCGGATGCTAACAGCGGGTCTTGCGCGACGTCAAGGCGAGGCGGTCCGTCGCCTCGCTCCGGCAGTCAGATCAACCCTTCGAGCAGCTGCACCTCGACCGCGTCCCCTGCCGCGCAGTTGCCGGTCTCGGCGGACAGCACGATGAAGCAGTTCGCCTGCGACATCGACGACAGGATTCCGGAACCCTGATCGCCGGTCGTGCGCACGGTGAATCCTCCGGCGCCGTCGGGCGCGAGCACGCCGCGCTGGAATTCGGTGCGTCCGGGAACCTTGCGGATCGGCGCCGACAGCGGCACCTTGAACGTGGGCAGCGGCGCGACTTCGCGCCGGCCCTGCAGGATGCGCAGCGCGTCCTGCACGAACTCGTAGAATGTCACCATCACCGACACGGGATTCCCGGGCAGCCCGAAGAAGTGCGCGCCGCCGATCCGGCCGTAGGCCAGCGGACGGCCCGGCTTCATCGCGATCTTCCAGAACACGACTTCGCCCAGCTTGTCGAGCAGCTGCTTGACGAAATCGGCCTCGCCGACCGACACGCCGCCCGACGTGATGACCACATCGGCCGCCGCCGCGGCGTCGGCGAACGCCCGCTCGAGCCGCTCCGGCACGTCGGGCACCACGCCCAGGTCGAGGACGTCGCAGGAAAGGCGCGTCAGCATGCCGTGGATCGTGTAGCGGTTGCTGTCGTAGATTTCGCCCGCGGCGAGCTCGGTGCCGATCGACTTCAGCTCGTCGCCCGTCGAAAAGAACGCCACCCGCAGCTTCCGGAAGACGGTGACTTCGCCGATCCCCAGCGAGGCCATCATCCCGAGCTCGGCCGGGTGCACGAGTTGCCCCCGGCGAAACACGACCTGACCCGCCTTGAGGTCCTCGCCGGCAAAGCGGCGGTTCTGCCCTTCCCTCGTGACGGCGCCCGCGGCGACGCGCACGCGGCCGGCGTCTTCGCTCGTGCGCTCCTGCATGACGACGGTATCCGCGCCCCGCGGCATCACGGCGCCCGTGAAGATGCGCACGCACTGGCCGGTGCCCACCGTCGCGCCGCTCGGCTTGCCGGCGAACGACTCGCCGACGCGCAGCAGCGTCGTTTCCGCGTCCGGCGCGAGATCCGCGAAGCGGACCGCATACCCGTCCATCGCCGAGTTGTCGTGGCCGGGCACGGCGATCGGCGAGACGACGTCCGCGGCCAGCACGCGGCCGAGCGACGCGCGGATGTGCACGCGCTCGGTGGCGGTGACGGGGACGAGGAACGTGCGGATCAGCTCGCGCGCGCGGCCGACCGGCATCGAGTCCGGGTCGTAGTCGTCGGCGCAGGAGAGCGCACGCAGGGAGTCTGGTTGGCTCATGGGAGGGTCCCCGGTGAATTCGAATCAGGTTTTCGCCGCCGCGGCAAGTTCGTCGGCGGTGTTGATGTTGCGAAAAGCGTCGGCCTCGTCGTCGAACGCGACCTCGACGACCCGCAACGACGCATACCACGCGTCGATCTTGCGCCCGCCCGCGGCGAGAAACGCTGCAAGATTCGGCAGCACGTCGCGGCGGACCAGCGCGAACACCGGATGCGGCTGGTCGAACGTCTTCGCGACTGCCAGCTGCGCACCCTCGCGATCGAGCGCCGCGCGCAGCCGGAGGACGAGATCGAGCGGCAGGAACGGCGAGTCGCACGGCACCGTCACGACGAACTCGCCGCCGGCACGGGCGAGGCCCGCGTGCAATCCGGCCAGCGGCCCGGCGAAACCGCCGACGGCATCCGGAACCACGGGCAGGCCGAAGGCGCGGTAGCGATCGAGATTCTGGTTGGCGTTGATCAGCACGGCGCCGACCTGCGGCGCCAGCCGCGCGAGGACGTGCGCGACCATCGGCGCTTCGCCCAGTTCCACCAGCCCCTTGTCGATGCCGCCCATGCGCCGGCCCTGGCCGCCCGCCAGCACGACGCCGGTGACGTCGGCATCCGCGACCGTCATCGGTCGACCGCGTCCGGCCACGGAATCCAGCCGACGTGCTCTTCGAAGAACGCGTGCCGGTCCGGCGTGCGGTCGACGGGATCGTCGAAGGCGGCCAGGGCGACGTGCGTTTCG
This sequence comes from uncultured beta proteobacterium, assembly GCA_963700415.1. GTDB lineage: Bacteria > Pseudomonadota > Gammaproteobacteria > Burkholderiales > Casimicrobiaceae > CAIWHR01. The sequence continues at coordinate 3,476 of CAVOXS010000006.1, read as the reverse complement.
CCCGCCCAGCGGTCCGACTGGAAGAAGAGCCGCGTTCCGCAGGCGCGGCAGAACGAGCGCCTCGTTCCCGGCGACGACTCGTAGGCGACGAGTTCGTCGTCGCCCCCTTCGACCGTCACCTGTGCCGACGGAAACCCGATCCAGGTGACGAAGCCGGCGGAGTGCGCGCGCCGGCAGCTCTCGCAGTGGCAGTGGCAGCAGAAGCGCGACGGAAAGCGCGCGACGAAGCGCACGCGGCCGCACATGCAGCGCCCACGGGCCTCGGCGACGCTCATCGGCGCCCCCCTGGCGCGGCGTGCCTTCCCCTGGAGAGGGCAGTCGTTCACGCCTTGGCGCAGCCCTGCGGCGCTCATGCCGGCGACGCCGTGAACCGCTCGCCGCCGGTGAACAGCAGGTAGCGCTTGTTGGTCGCGCGGCCGATCAACGTGATCCCGATCTTCTCCGCGATCTCGAAGCCCATCTGCGTCAAGCCCGAGCGCGAGACGAGAAACGGAATGCCCATCTGCGCCGCCTTGATCACCATCTCGGAGGTGAGGCGGCCGGTCGTGTAGAAGACCTTGTCGGCACCGTCGATGCGATCGAGCCACATCCGGCCGGCGATCGCGTCCACCGCGTTGTGGCGCCCGACGTCCTCGACGAACGCGAGGATCTCGGACCGGTCCGGCTCGTTGGTCGCGAGGGCGCAGCCGTGCACCGCGCCGGCCTGCTTGTAGATCGTCTCGTGGACCCGGACGCGGTCGAGCAGCGCGTAGAGCGTGGCTTGCGACAGCGTCGCACCGGGCGGCAAGCGGACGCTCTCGATCTCCGCCATCAGGTCACCGAAGACCGTGCCCTGTCCGCAACCGCTGGTGGTGGTGCGCTTCCTCGTCTTCGCCTCGAGGTCGGCGAGGCCGTGCCGGGTCTTGACGACGACCGCGCTCACGTCCCAGTCGACCTGGACCGCCACGATGTCCTCGACGCGCTCGACCAGGCGCTGGTTGCGCAGGTAGCCGATCGCGAGCGCCTCCGGCGCCGCGCCCAGCGTCATCAGCGTGACGAGCTCGTGCTTGTCGACGTACAGCGTGAGCGGGTGCTCGCCGGCGATCGGCGTGTCGCGCGGGGCCCCCGTCTCGTCGACGGCGCGCACGGTGAACGTCGAGGGCCGCGCCGCGCTGGTGAGCAGCGGGCGGTACGGAGTGTTCGGAGCGTTCACGTCGGAACCGGCCTCTGGCGCGAGACGAATGGCGGTCGTGCGCTCATCCGCCGATGTAGCTCATCTCGATCTTCGGGATGCGCGGGGTGCTGGCCGTGCGGATTTCGGAATAGCGGTCGGCGCGCTGCCGCCAGATGGCGGCAATCGCGTTGCCGATCGGCGCGTCGCCGGTCCCGTCGCGCAGCAGCGCGCGCAGGTCGTAGCCGTCGGTCGCGAACAGGCAGGTGTAGAGCTTGCCGTCGGTCGACAGCCGGGCGCGCGTGCAGTCGCGGCAGAACGCCTGCGTCACCGACGCGATGACGCCGACCTCGCCGCTGCCGTCGCGGTAGCGCCAGCGCTCGGCGACCTCGCCGGCGTAATTGGGGTCCGCGCTCTCGAGCGGGTACTCCGCGTCGACGGCGCGCACGATCTCGCCCGCGGGCACGACGTCGTCCATCCGCCAGCCGTTGGTTGCGCCGACGTCCATGTACTCGATGTAGCGGACGATGTGCCCGCTGCCCTTGAAGTGCCGCGCCATCGGCACGATCGACGACTCGTTGGTGCCGCGCTTGACCACCATGTTGACCTTGATCGGCGCGAGGCCCGCGGCGGCTGCGGCATCGATTCCCTCGAGCACCTTCGCCACCGGGAAATCGACGTCGTTCAGCGCGCGGAACGTCGCGTCGTCCAGCGAGTCGAGGCTCACCGTGACGCGCGTGAGGCCCGCGTCGCGCAGGCTGCGCGCCTTCCGCGCGAGCAGCGCGCCGTTGGTCGTCAGCGTCAGGTCGACGTCGCCCAGTCGCGCGAGCATTTCGACCAGGCGCTCGACGTTGCGGCGGAGCAGCGGTTCGCCTCCGGTCAGCCGCAGCTTCGTCACGCCTTGAGCGACGAATATCCGGGCGACGCGCGTGATCTCCTCGAAAGTGAGCAGGTCCGCGCGCGGCAGGAACTCGTGATCGGCGTCGTAGACCTCCTTGGGCATGCAGTAGACGCAGCGGAAGTTGCACCGGTCGGTGACCGAGATGCGCAGGTCGCGCATCGGCCTGCCGCGCGTGTCGGCGGGCGCGCCCGGCACGCCCGGAGCGCTCGCTGCGGCGCGCACGAAGCGGTCGAGCGCAGCGCGACGCGACGGCGCGCGGGCGTCGGCAAGCGGAATGATCGTAGGCACGGTGTGCGGGCCGGGAAGCGGGTGAGAATGCGGTCGATCATGTTAGCAGAGGCGCGAAGCCCCTGGTGTATGATCGCCGGCGGACCGCGCTCTCCGTTTTCCCTCTGCGCAATGCCCGGAATTCCCATGCCAGCGATGCGGTTTCCCGTCGCCGTGATCTTCGAACGAACGCCGATCGCGAATCGCTGGATCGACGAGCGCTGGGAGCCCGTCGCCGTCGTTCCGCGGGCCGTCGATGCGGCGCCGGCGCCCGCGCCGGTGAAGGTCCGCGACGATCCGTCCGCGACGCGCTGGCGCTTCGACGGACATTCGTTCGAATTGCACCCCTCCGAGGCCGAGGGCTATTACCTGAATCTCGTCGCGCCGGATCCGAAAGCCTTCGTGATGTGGCGCACGACCGACGACGGCGGCGACCCGCCCGTGTTCCCGGTGATCGTGACCGTCAGCTACAACGAGGCGGCCCGCATGCTCGACGGCGGCGAGCGCGTCGACGCCGTGCCGCTGCCCGCAGGCATCCGGGCGTGGATGGAGCCGTTCGTGGCGGAGCACTACAAGCCCGAGCCGAAGAAACGGGTTCGCCGCAACGATCCGTTCGCCGACGGCGCGTTTCGGCGCGAGCGCGGGCCGCGCGGCTGAAGTATCGCCGGGGGGAGCCATCGATGACCGCCGACGATAAGCCGCCCGAGGGGCTGTCGCTCAAGCGCTGGTCGCGGCGAAAGTTCGAGGCCGCGCGCGAGAAGACTGCTCCGACCGACACGGCGCCGGTGCCGGTCGCCGCGCCGGCGCCGGTCGAAGGCGCGCCTGGGGCGGGGGCACCGGCCACCGCCGCGACACTGCCGCCTGTCGAATCGCTGACGATCGACTCCGACTTCACGCCCTTCTTCCAGCCGAAGGTCGGCGAGACGCTGAAGCGGCAGGCGTTGCGGCAGTTGCTGCGCGATCCGCAATTCAACGTGATGGACGGCCTCGACATCTACGTCGGCGACTATTCGATGCCGATCCGATTTCCCCCGACCTCGTGAAGCAGATGGTGCAGGGCCGCTACATCTTCGATCCGCCGGCAACGCGGGTCAACGCACAGGGCCACGCGGAGGACGTGCCGCCGGAGGAAGCCGTTGCCGGTGTTCCGGCAGACGG
>CAVOXS010000005.1:0-263990 GCA_963700415.1 uncultured beta proteobacterium | reverse complement strand
GAAAGCCGTTCTTCGCCTACCTCGCCTACACCACGCCGCACGCGCCAATACAGGCGCCCGATTTCCTGATCGACAAATATTTCGATCACTACCTCAAGCTCGGCTACGAGGGGCTGAAACGCGCCGGTTCGAGTCACAGAAGACGCTCGGCATCATCCCGAAGAGCGCGCGCTTTCCGACAAGAGCGGAGCATGCTGCGCGCCTGGTCGCAGCTTCGCGATGAGGAGAAGCGCAGGCAGGCGCGCGTGATGGCGACGTACTCGGCGATGATCGAGTCCAGGATTATCACGTAGGCACGCTGCTCAACTACCTACGTGAGACCGGGCAGCTCGACAATACACTTCATCGTGTACATGTCCGACAACGAGCGGCCTTGACGACCAGGGCGAGCTCAGCAACCCGATGGCGACCAAGTGGGTTAGGACAAATTTCAGCCAGAAGTTCGACGACATTGGTCACGGAAATTCATATAGTTTCATTGGCACCGATTTCGCCTACGCGGCCACCGGCGGACTGCAGTGGTGGAAGTGGTTCATAGGGAGGGCGGCGTCCGCGTACCACTCGTCATCGTGCCACCAAAGAGCAGCACGTTCGTGCGCGCGGCGCGGAGACGGACGATTCGCCAGCGTCAAGGACATCCCGATGACGATCCTCGACTACGCCGGCGTGAAGCACCCGCAGTCCGCATACAAGGGCCGCACATCGTCGCGCCGTCAGGCGTATCCGTGCGCGGCTTCCTCGAGGGAAGCGCGGCGCGCCCGCGCACCGAGGAGCAGCCGGTCGTGTTCGAGCTGTTCGGCGACAGCTACGTGCGTCGCCCGGGACTACAAGGCCATCCGCGTACGCCCCGCCATGTATGGCGACGGGAAGTGGCACCTCTTACAACGTACCCGGAGGATCCGGGCGAGACGCAGCCGCTGGAAGCAGCACAGCCCCAGCGCCTGAAGACCCTGATCGCCATCTACGAGAGAGTTCGCCGAAGACAAGGGCCTCGTTCCGGTCGCCGACGACTGGAGCCGTGGCACGGCTTCGTCGACGACAAGAAGCCGAAATGAGCCATCAAACCACATCACCCGAACCCGCCCGCACCATGAACACGACTCCCGATCCGATTGGCCTCTTCGGCGAGCTCAATGCCGGCGTGCTGCTGGCCGTCGCCACCGATACCCCAGATCAAGAAAGCTGGCGCCCGGCGCGGGACGCGCCGATACACGTCCTGCCAGCTTCGCCATGCCGTCCGAGTACCGGACGATGACGGGACGAAGATCCGCTGCGCGGAAGGCGGCAAGCAGGATGGGCCCGTCGTGTTGCTGCTTTGTCCTCTGCCGCAGAGCATCCTCTGCTTCGACCCCATCTGGAAGAAGCTCGGGGAGCACTGCCGCCTGGTGGCGCTCGACCTGCCCGGATTCGGACGAAGCGAGGGCGGGCTGGAGTTCATGAGCTTCGAGGCCCAGAGCCGCTTCCTCGACAAGTTCGTCCGGGCACTGGGCCTGAAGCAGATCCACATCGTCGGCCCGGATGTCGGCATGGCCGCCGCGCTGCACTATGCCATCCATCAGAAGCACGACGTGGCGAGCCTGATCATCGGCGATGGTCCGGGCATCGTGCCCTCCGCCAACGGCAGCATTATCAACAAGGCGGTGGATTCCGGCTTCTGGCGCATGATGTTCCGCGTCACGGGCGCACAGGCGTTCGTGGAAGGCGGGTATCGGTTGGCCTGCGTGAACTACGTGCCAAGTACGGCGGAAGTCGCGGACTACGTCGCGTCCTATGACGGCCGCGTCGGCCCGGTGACGCACTGGTTCAAGACCTACCCCGAGAACCTGGCAACGGTGGACCCGCACCTCGCGGCGCTCGACCTTCCGGTCCAGATCTTCTGGGGCGATCTCGACGTGTTCCTGCTCGTCGACAATGCGAGGCGACTGCAGCAGCGCCTGAAACGCAGCCAGCTGCAGTCTGAGCGCTGCGGGCATTTTTCCTACCAGGACAAGGCCGACGAGTTCGCCGAGATGGTGCTGAATTGGGTCCAGGGCGGATACCGAGCCGTCTGAGCGCAGCAAGCGATGCGCTGCCAACCGGCACGACGGGAGGCGTCGCTCGTGGATGAGCGTCGACGGTCGTGGCTACCAAGTGCGGTGCCGGCCGAGCTCAAACGCGGGGGCGGACTGGAGCGGCGGATCGGCGGGTGGATCGCGCTCGACGCCAGCTCCACCCTCAGCGTCGGGCCGCGGGCAGGCGCAATCCTTGCACTGCATAGTAGGCACCCATCTGAGAAGGCTCAGGCGCCGACCTTCCGCTGTTTGAACGGCGGCTTCAATCGATTTCAATGACCGTTTCGAAGGACGCTGCCGGCGGCTCAGGGTGGAGCTTGTGTAAAAACGCGATTGCGGTCCGTTTTCGGGAGTATCAAAACCCCTCCCGACCTCAAATAAATCGCATACAGCGCGTTCTACGCGGTCGTACGGTTGCGGACACCTCGTTTCACGCGGTGTTTTTACACAGCCTCGGTCGACCTGCGACCGACGACGAGATCAAACCGCTCACGTTCAGACTCGAAGGTCGCTGACCGGCCGGAAATGGACAGTCCCGCTGGGGGGCGGCATCGGCAAGATCTTGCACTTCGGGAAGCTGCCGGTGAACACGCAGGTCGCCGTGTATTACAACGTCGTGCGGCACGACTATCAGGCGAACCGGCAGATCCGCGCGCAGGTGCAGTTCATGTTTCCCAAGTGATTTGAAGCGCAGGCATTTATAATCCGCATCGCTTGAAGTCGCAGCCAACGCCCAGCCCCCCTTGAGAGGTCCACGATGAAGATTTCCGGTTTCCTGAGCGGCACGATGACGGTTTTTTGTTTCGCCGGCGGCGCGCTGGTGCCGGCGCCGGCGAGCAGCTCATCGGCGCTACCCCCCTGGGAAGCCGGCAAGTGGCGATTTTTCGGCGACCCTCAACGGCTTCGTCCCCGCTATCGACGGCACGGTAAACTACGCGGGAGACACGCGCAGCAGCGACATCCATGTCAGCATGCGCGACGTCCTCAGCCATCTCAAAATGACGTTCCAGGGGTCGCTCGATGCGCACAACGGCCGTTGGGGCATCTTCAACGACGTCTTCTACGGGGACCTCGGCGGAGTCACGTCGCGGACGCGCGATTTCTCGCTCGGCAACATCGACCTACCCGCCAGTACCACCACGGAACTGAACCTCGGCATCGACCACGTTCTGGACGGTGGCCGGCGAGTACCGGGTCGTGTCCGACCCCGCATGGACCGTGGACCTGCTCGCCGGCGCGCGACTGCTGGACGTCAAGACGACGCTCGGGTTTTCGATCAACGGCAGTATCGGCCCCATCGCCCTGCCCGGGCCGCAGCGGAAGCAAGAAGGTCAGCGATAGCCTTTGGGACGGGATTGTCGGTGTCAAGGGTCGCTACACGTTCACGGATGACCGCAAGTGGTTCCTGCCGTTCTATCTCGACGTCGGCACCGGCCAGACGAAACTGACGTGGCAAGCCATCGCCGGAGTCGGCTATGGGTTCCATTGGGGTGATCTCGTGGCCACGTACCGGTATATCGATTGGACCGCGAAGTCCGGGAAGTCGGTCGAGGGCCTGAGCCTCGGCGGCCCGATGATCCAGCGCGACGTGGCGCTGGTGAGTGTGCTCGGGGTGCTCGCGGACCACGCGGTGCCGGCTGCGCCGTGACGCTGCGCGCCCGCGACGACGTTAAGCCTGTTGTCCTCATCGTTCGGAGTGTTCTGCACCGCTGTCGTCGTGTCGCATTTCGTTGGCCTGGCGCGAGGTGAAAAGCGCCAGTCGCGCGACGACGAATGACACTGGCCTGCCGGTGGTTTGGGATGCTGAGGCAACGTCCGCTGTGCCGCAATTGAATGGCGGCTGTCCGGAAGCTCGAAGGGCCTGAGCAGGTCAACTGCCGCCGATGAACTCCCGCCGATTGGGCGCCCCGCAGGCGGACGCCAGCGGACGGAGCGGCGACGATCTACGAAAATTCTTGCAGTTGGCGTCAGATCAAGTTCGGTTACCTGAGTTGAGCCAGCGCCACAGTCTCAACCCATACGTTCTCAGATTTGCCCGGTTTGGCGAGCCGGTCTGGGCTCGGTACGACCCTCCCTGGAGACCGTGGTTCAGGCGGGGCAACGAGATTTGGCTTGAGCTTGACAAAAGGGCAGGGCGGAAGCAAAGGCGGCCCGATTATTTGCGGAGCACAGGGATAGCGCCACACCACGAATTCGCCACCGACAGGGTTCATGTCAGCATCTTTACATTCAATGTGCTGACCTTCTTGAACGCGATATCTCCCGTAACAAAAAGATGCTTTGCGCCAAGCTGGAGACAGCTCGCGGCCTGAAGTGCATCGGGCGTTCGAAGCCCATGCCTGACCCGGATGGCAGTCGCCAGCTCGACGACATTCTTGCTGAGTTCGACCCAGACCAGATCAGGGCGAGCGAAGAACGCGTCGAATTTCGCCAGGGTGGCGAGCTCGTTGTTGCGCGCAGGTCGTACCCGGCATTCCAGCCACGAGAGGCGGCTTACGGCCGCACCCATCCTGGGGTGCTTTGTGGTCATCTGTGCCAGCACGGAACGTATACGGCTGGCGAATGGCTCCGCTCCCTCGACCAGGTAGATCAAAGCGCTAGCGTCGAAGAAGGCAATCACTTCCAACTGTCGCGCTCTTGGCGAAGCTCCTTGTCGATCCGGGCTTTGCGCTTGGTGCCGATCGTGGGCTGGTTGAGCAGCCATTGGACGGCGCTGATCCCGACCGGTTCGGCACTAACCTTACCCTGCGCCAGCCGAGCATATTCGTCTTCAGAGAGAACCACGGCAGAAGGCTTGTTGTGTTTCATAAGATGCACTGGTCCGTGGCGCAGGCCATCTTCTATGGCGGCCATGCCACGGCGCTTGAGCTCGGCAGCGGTGAGGGTGTTCATGGCTTGCTCCATTGGTATCGAAAACAGTACTTATCATACGCGAATCAGTACTACCTGTGGTTGGCGATTTCACAGATACTCGCCAATTGTCAGCGGCGAGGCCTGCGTGACTTTTGCGTGACTTTGCTGTGCATCAATGGGCATTGCTGTGCAAACTCGGTGGAGCGATCAGCCGCAAGTCGTTGATTAATAAGACCCGCTGGTGCCTAAAAAAGGCTACGAACCAGGGGGTCGTGGGTTCGATTCCTGCCGGGCGCGCCAATCAATCAAGGGGTTGCAGCGATGCAGCCCCTTTGTTCTTGCGCTGCGTGACTTTCGCGACTTTTTCACGCAACCGCCCGCAACCGGGTCATCGCTGGCGTCTATCGGCTGCCGGGGTTTCTTTATCCATCACTTCACGCCAACGCAGTGTGGCCTGTCCGCGCGGCTGGCTTGACCTTCAGTTTGATTTCGACGCGCGCGCCGAGGCGGTTGATGATCCCGACCAGGCGATCTAGCGTGAAGCGGGCAAGGTCCGCGTTGCGGATACGCGAGAAGTCCGCCGCCGCAATGCCGGTGCGCGCATGCGCAGCCCGCACTGTCATGCGGTCACGATCGAGGGTCTTGATTATTTCCGCCGCCAGCAGCGCCTTGAACTGCTTCACGTCGGCGTCGTCTTGGCCAAGGTCACGGAAGACATTGCCGCTGCCACGGATCACTTCGAGCGGTTCGTTTTTCATCGCAACATTTCCTTCAACCGTTTCACCCGCGCCTCGATCAGGTCGATCTCGCGCTTCGGGGTCTTGATCCCTTGAGTCGATTTCTTCTGGAACGCGTGCACCACCCACAGTTCCGCGCCAATCTGTACCGCGTACACCACCCGAAAGGCGTTGCCACGATAGGGTAGGGCGATTTCCATCATGCCCGATCCCAAACCCTTCAGCGGCTTGGCGATATCCGCCTTGCCTCCTTCCGCCGCGATGGTCAGCGCCGTCAGGCAGATTGCCTGCGCCCCTTCCGGGAAGCTATCGAATTCTTTGCGGGCGGCACTGACCCAGGAAATCGGTCGCGTTGATCTTGTCACCTCGGACTCCCAAGGCGCATGTTGTCATATTTGACAACAAATGGCAAATGCATTCGTGTTAGCCAAGGGAGGTGCAGGATCAAGAGCCAGGCGGTTTGACAAAACGCAGCGCCGGCCGGAGACGGCTTCGGCTCGATCATCGCGTCGGACTCAGCGTAGTGAATTTGTAACGCAATGAGGCTAAGCGCGGCTAAGCACCGCTAACCTCGGCTAGACTTGGTGTTAAACAGGCGTCGTAAGCAACTGATATCAAATGCTAAATATACTGCGCCAACCCCTACGAAACAGGGGGTCGTGGGTTCGATTCCTGCCGGGCGCGCCAGTAAATCAAGGTCTTACGCGCCGCACGTCGGCTCGTGTTTGTTGCCGCGGGACCTTTGCAGGACCGTGTATCCACTGACCCGACGCGGTCGGAATAACGACGCGCAAAACCATGCGCGTCGCTTCCCGGTTGAGGATTAAGTTCGCCTTCTCAAGGAGCCGGCCCGCGTCGGCACTCGCGTAGTGCCCGGCTATCGAGTGGTTGGCAAGCCCAAGAAGGACTTCGCTATCTTCCATCGCCACGCCGACCGCACGTAACCGGCAGGCAAACGTGTGCCGCAGGTCATGGATGCGCGCCGGCTGGAGACCGGCTTCGCGGCCCGCGCGCTGCCGCGCCGTGTTGTTCATGGTGCGCGAAGGCCACGGCGCAGAGCTGCGCGCCCAGAGCGCGGGCTGTGTGCGCGCAGACGTTGCCGCACCGCGTGCGGGACGAGGCGCGGGACCGCGCGCGGGAGGTCAGCGTCGCGGTGCAGGACGTGGTGCGGGCGAATGTCGCCGCCATGCCAGCGTGCAATGTTGCGCGCGATAGCCAGGCCGAGGCCCGTTCGGCCGCTGTCGCGGTGGCGCGACGGCTCCAGACAGAAGAACGGCTCGAACACCCGCTCAAGGTCCGACCTGAGGATACCCGACCCGTTGTCGCGGACGGCGATCCGCAGCGTGTTCTCGTCGTCCTCGATGGTGATCCCCACCCGCGTGCCGTAGCGCGCGGCGTTCTCGATCGCGTTCTTCGCGCTGTATTGGATTCTCCCCTATGCGATCGTGATCGTGCGCTCGCGCTCGTGGATGACACGATGAGCCCGCGTGTCCGCGCCGCATGTATGCCGCGCGGGCTCCGCAACGCGACTTCGATAGCAGGAGGCTGATCGGCTGGCGGGGCCACTTATGTGTGGCGCCGTACCGACCGGTTCTCAGGCGGTCGCTATCCTTCGATGCATGAAGAATTTCGAGCGACCCCGACCGCGGCAGACGGGAACGCGAATGACGATTGCGTTGGCCCACCATGCTGGCATGGCTGTGATTGTCGGCTGGTCTTTGGCCAATGGCGCGGATGCAGATCGACCTGTCGGGTTGGCGATGCGTCAGCCCGTAGCGGGAATCTCCAAGGTCGTGAATGTTCCGGCGGAGCCATCGGCGGCGAGCGGCAAGGCGCGGAACAGGGTGAGGTGCGCGGAATGTGCCGTCGTCGAGTCGGTGCGACGGATCGACACCTATCCTGCGCTCATGGCGGTCTGCGATATCGGCGATTCGACGCGGCACCCCAATGACAGCAACGATCTTGTCGGCCGACGGCGCGATAGCGTCGAGTCGCTCACCGAGACCGTGGCCTCGGTGATCGCCGGAGAGCGAGGCGGTAAGAAGGTCACGGTCAGCACGCGGCATCAGATTGTCGTCCGTTTCCGAGATGGCACGAAGCAGGTATTCGACGAGACGACGCCGCGAAACCTGCAGGTAGGCGATCGTATCCTGGTGATTGCGGGGACGGAGACGAAAAGCCTCGCGGGAGAGCGAACGGCGTCTACCGACAATCCGTGGCGGAGTGTGCGCTTGCGAACAGACGACCGCGACGCGACAGGGGAAACTGTCATCGGGGCGAGTTCGACAGCTCGCCGAAGTTCCACCCGAAGTGTGACGCGCTGTCGGGATCGAGCCGGCGCCGGCGGAACGGGCGGCGGGTCTGTGATAGAGGCTTGTTCCGCCGATCACCGGGAAACCGGATGGCAAAAAAGGTGCACTCCATGCTCTATACAATCGCGGTCGTTCTTCTCATCCTGTGGCTCCTCGGGCTCGTGTCGTCCTATACGGTCGGTGGGCTCATCCACATCCTTCTGGTCGTCGCCGTCGTCATGATTCTGGTCAACTTCATCAGCGGGCGCCGCACGCTTTAGGGCATTCCGATCTGTTCCGGAAGGATCGGGACGGATCGCGAAGTGCTTTTCAGTTGCCATCCCAATTCGGAGGAGCAATCATGAACGCGATCAAGATGGTGGGAATCACACTGATCGTCTGCGGCGTCCTGGGGCTGGCGTACGGTGGATTTACGTACACGAAGGAGACGCATGAGGCGAAGATCGGGCCGCTCGTCCTGTCGGTCGTCGACAAGGAGACCTTGAACGTGCCTGTCTGGGTCGGCGTGGGCGGAATTGCGCTGGGTGCCTTGCTCCTGGTCCTGGGCGGCAAGCGCAGCTAGGCGTCGAGCCGCCCGCGGGGCGAAGGGCCCCGCGGGCGCGATTGTGTTTCACTTGACTCCCGCCAGGCCAGGAGAAGTTGTTTCCAGACCCACCTATTTCTTGGCGTCCTTTACGGCATCCTGGATCTCCTGACCCGCTTTCTCGAGTTGCTGCCCGGCCTTTTCGATCGTCTGGTCGATGCCCTTGCCGGCGCGCTCCGCCGGTCCTTCCTTCTTCTCGCAGGCGGTCAGGCCCACGATCAACAGGCTCGCTGCCAGGACTGCGCCGACGCAATTGCGGATGTTCGTCATGCATTTCTCCTTGATTTCGGTATCACTTCATTCGCCCAGCAACTCGGCCACCGGTTGCAGTTGCTCCACATGCTGTGACACGACTTTGACGATGACGATGATCGGAATGGCGAGCAGCATGCCCCAGATCCCCCACAGCCAACCCCAGAACAGCAGCGAGATGAACACCGCGGCGGCGTTCATCCTGGCGATGCGCCCGGTCATCCATGTCGTGACGAAGGTTCCGACGACCGTGGCGATCACCATCGATGCGCCGGAAACCAGCAGCGCCATCGGGAACGAGTCGAACTGCATGAACGCGGCCATCCCGGTGGCGACGGCGGTGACGCCGGGACCGAGGTATGGGATCACATGGAGGAACCCCGCGGCGACTGCCCAGGCCCCGGCATTCTCGAGACCGATCCAGGCCAGGGCCACCCAGGTGAGCAAGCCGACCAGCACGTTGGTGACCAGCATCATGAACAGGTATTTCTGAATGGAATCGTTGATGTCGTCCAGGATCTGCACGGTGATCTTGCGTTTCGACAGCGTCGGTCCGGACAGGCGCACGAGCTTGCGCTTGAAGGTGTCGCCCCCCACCAGCAGAAAGAACGTCAGGAACAGCACCATGATCGCCTGACCCAGGCCTCCCAAGGCCCCCTTGGAGCTGAGCCAGAGAAACTCGCCGAGCTTGAAAGGGGTTCGGTCGACCACGACGCGCGTGCCGGCTTGGTTGGGAACGGAGGATCCGCCCGCTGCCTTGGTCGTCGCGTTCTCCACCGCCGTCGCTGCGCTCTGCATTTTCTCCATGGTGCCGGGCTTGATGGTCTGCTGCCGCGCGAGACCCGCGGAGAACTTGCTTGCGGCCTCGGGCAATTGCTCGAGGATCCGCTCGATCTGGCCACGCAGCGAGTAGCCGCCGAGCAGGAGCGCGCCCGTCACCGCCAGCATCACGATGGTCGAGGCGACCGCCCGCGGCATATGGATTCTCTCCAGCCACACGACGGGCGGATTCAACGTGTAGGCGATGACGATGCCGAGCAGCAGCGAGATGACGAACGCTTGCGCCCACTCCAGCGCGAATACCACCGCGATCGCGGCCAGGATCGACAGCGCCAGGCCGTGCGCTTCCACCGGCATGCGGACGGCCGGAACCAAAGGCGTCGCTGCCGCCTGAGCGACATGCGGATGTTGGGGCAAGGGCACAGGCTCAGGCATCACTACGCGAGGACCTCCGAATTTTCGATAGGTCGTCGGAGCCCGACCGGGACGACACCAGGACCATGCCAATCCCTAGAGATTGCGCACAGGCTGAATGTGTGAGCGAAGCGGCAACTCGGTGCAATTGTGCAGGGCGACCGCCGGGTATGCACTCGTCGGGCATCGCGCGACGCCGGACATCGGGTCAAGTGATCGAGAGCGTCGCGCGCAGTCACGCCAGATGCATGTTGCCGGCGCCGAACAGTCCGAGCAGTCCGATGACGATCAGGTAGATGGCGACGATGTAGTTCAGCAATCTCGGCACGACGAGAATCAGTATGCCGGCGATCAGTGAAACGAGCGGGGCGAGACTCAAGGTCATATTCATTGCGGATTCCGATTGACAGGGTCGGCGCAGCGACGATCGCCGTGGCGGCGGCCTGGGGCCGGGCGGCCCGGCCGCCGTCGAACGGCGTTACATCTTCTTTTGCACGTCCTTGGCCGTGCCTTCAATCGCCTGTCCGCCGCGTTCGATGTCCTGTCCTGCGCCGGCCACGGTATTGCACCCCGAAATCGCGACCAGCGGGCCCAGCATCCCCAGCATCATCAGTATTGTCAGCAGCTTTCTTGCCATGATCGATCTCCTTGTTGGAACCGTTGACGACGGTGGAAGCCCACTGCCGCCGATGATCCGCTGTCCAGCGAAGGTCGTCTGTGCGCTGGCGTACACAGGGCGCGGAACTTTCGCTTCCACGCCGGCCCGGATACGCTGCCAGGTGACGGCAGAGCCGCGATGGCGAGAAAGAGCGAGGCGCGCTCGCGCCTCGTTCCTGGGAACGGATCATCGGGCAACCGTGCGCGGCCGATGTTTATGCGCAGCTTCGTGATTCTCCGAATCGGACAGCCATGCGTGCTCTCATGGCTTTGCCGGAATCCATCCGCGACAGCCGTTCAGGAACAGATTGACGACGTTGCCTACCCAGGCATCGATTTCATTCGCTGTCATCGGCTGGCCGAGCCCCATCGCGCGCCTTTGCGGCCACGCGATCACCATGTGCAGGAACTGCTGCGCGGCAAAGTTCGGCGCATCGAGCGCCAGGCGGCCGGCGCGCACCTCGCGCTCCAGCACCCCCGCAATGAGCAAGACGGCTTCGTTATTGCCGCCCTGATCGGTCACGACAACCGCCAGCTTCGGGAAGCGGGCCGATTCCGCCACGATCAACCGGTGCAGGGCGATGGCCGGCGCGGATAGCGCGCCACGCAGGATAATTCCCGCCAGTCGCTGCAGGACTTCCTGCAGGTTCGCTCCGTCGAGCAGTGGAACATGAGCGGGTGGACGCAGACGGTCGATCGTGCGATGGACTACGGCGCGGAAAAGTTCCGATTTGTCGTCGAATCGGTGATAGAACGTCCGCTTCGAGATTCGCGCGCGCTTGGCCACCGCCTCGATCGTCGTGGCGCCGTAGCCTTGCGTGAAAAACAACGCGGTGGCGGTATCGAGGATCCTTTCGCGGAGCTGTTCCGCTTCGCTCCGCGACGGGCGGCCGCCGCGACGGGCGGCCGGGGGCGGGGCCGCGACGCCCGTCTTTGCCGGGCGTCGCGCGATCGGCGCGCTCGTCGGCTTCCGTCTCATCCGGCGCCGCTGTTAGCGCGGGCTGTTGTAACGCCCCGACGACGCACCGCTGCTGACGTTCGGATTGCCGTTGGGGTAGTTGTAGCCGCTACCGGGCGGTCCCCGATCGGCCACGCGTGGCGCGTAATTGGCGAGCTGTGCGCCGCGAGCGCCCGCACCAGCGGTCTGGCCGTAGTTCGGGCGAACACGAGGCGGGCCTTGATTGCCGGGCGCAGTCTGGCGGTAGTTGACCGGTGGCCGCTGCACGTGACGCGGCGCAGTCGATGGAGCCTCATTGCCGCGACCGGGAGATCCGTAATAGCCGCGACCCTGAGCGCCGTAATACGCCGCGACCGGGAGATCCGTAATAGCCACGGACCGGCGGCGGTCCGTAATAGTTCACGACCGGCGGGGTGTAATACGTCACCGCAGGTGGGCTGTAATACGTCACGGCCGGTGGGCCGTAATAAGCGGGACTGGCGGCCGGCGGGCCGTAATAGACGGAACTGGCCGGCGGGCCGTACGACAATCGGGGCGACCGGTGCGCCATAGTAGCCTTGCGCCGCCGGTCGGGTCGCCGTAGGCTGCGGGGCCGCCGGAATAGTTCGGGCCCGCCGTGTAGTAGGGAGCATTGGCTGCCGCAGCGAGGATGGCGATCGGCGCGGTGATGATCGCCGCGGCAACGCCGACCAGGCTGTTGCGAGGCCGACGACGGGGTTGTATCCGTAGCCGTACCCATGCCCGCCATGGCCGCCGCCATGGCCATATCCGCCGTGATTGCCCCCGCCGGCGAAGGCAGAGGAGATCGGTGCGGCAATGAGCGCCAACGCGAGAACGCTGCCAATCGCCAAATTTCTTTTTCCAATCATGAAATTCTCCTCAGTTGCCGGGGCGGCGCGCCACCTTCGGGATCGAACCCAGGACAGGCTAACATGCGCAATAACGCAACGCAACGGTACCGTAGCATTATTGGGCGGCCTCGGGCAACCGCGGACAGGCGAGGTTCTTCCCGCCGCAGTGCCGGGCGATTGCAGCGCGATTGGCGCTCCAGGCGCTGCGAACCGACGGCAAGACGAAGCGGCCTCGAAAGGCCGCCTTGTCCTGTCTGCCGCGTCGTGGCGTCAGGCCCGGGGCTCACCCTGCCGGTTGACGGTCACGGTCGGCCCGGGCGGCGCGACCATCTGCACGCGATGGTCCTGGCCGCGGAAACTGTAGGTGACATCCCAATGGTCGGGGCGGCCGTGCCCGGGCGCGCTGGTGCAGCGTTGAACGTCTTGCGTGGCCTGACCTGCCCGCCGCCGCGACCTACGTTGGCGCCAACCGCAGCCCCCGCCACTGCACCCCCGACGGTGGCGACATCGTTGCCGCGGCCGCTGCCGACCTGGTGTCCGAGAATGCCGCCGATGACGGCGCCGATGATCGCCCCGGGAACGTTGGCGTCGCCGCTGTTCTGCACGACCTGCTCCCGCTCGACCCAGCAGCGCTGCTCGGGTGGCCCGACCACCGCGCGCACGGACGTGACGTTCGCCTGGTACAGCCGCTCGTTGGGGCGCCGATGGTCGTCGTAGATGGCCACTGGTGCGGGTGCATATCGACTGTCATCGAAGCGCGCGCTTCTGCTCACGGCCCGCACCGATGAAACGCGGTCGTTCAGGCCCATCGCGGCCAACGACGAATACCTGCCCGGACGCAGGACGACGCAACGACCACCGAACCGGGCGTCCTCGCAGACCTCCCAGCGGTCGCGCTGCACGACGACCGACGAGGCGCGGTCATTGAAGCCATGGCGCTCGAAGTTGACGATCTGATTCTGCGTGGTGAACGACCGGCCGTCAAAGCCTTCACGTTCGTAGAACGTCACCTGCGCGGCCGCATGCGTGGCCACGGCCATTCCGGCTGCCATCAGCGTGGCTTTCGTTACCGTATTCATCGTGTTTGTCTCCAGAATATCGCGCTGGCCGATTTGGTCACGCTGATCCGAACGGCATTCGTCGTGGAACGCGGGTTCGAATCCAATGCGTCTACGGCAGGTTCGATCAGAATAGCCGGATCGAAATGGCCTGTCGGTTCGCTGGGACACACAGGCGAATATTCCTTGCGATGCGCGCAGCCGCTGCAAGTCCGCGCGCCGGCCGTGTCGCCGACGCTGATCCGCGAATCAATCCGCGACCGTGCCGTTGTACGGAATGACCACGCGATCGTCGCCGCCGCCGGCGACACTCGCCATCGTCGACAGCCGCTGGCGCGCGCTCGGGTCTCCGCGCGCCTCGGCGTCGAGGAACGTGAGCGACCAGGTGAAGATGTCGTTGGTCGACGCTGCGTCGAACCGGTGCTTGACACCGGCCAGGCTGACCAGTTCGCGCGGTCCCGCGAGCCGGGCGATGCCTTGTTCCGTTAGCGCGATCGGCGCGGTGGTATCCGCCGTGCCGCTGATGGCGAGATACGGCAGGGTGACGCCGTCGAGCCCGCGCTGGTCGCGACCGAACGCCGGCAGGAACGGTTCTCCGAAATACGGGATGTAGGCGGCGACCGCTTTCAGTCGCCGGTCGTGGGTGATCTGCGTCGACGACAGTCCGGCGGTCACGGTGAATCCGGCGCCGCCCATCAGCATCAGCGTTTCGCCGCCCATGCTCGCCCCGAAGCCGCCGATCTGCGCTGCGTTGACGTGGTCGCGCCATTGCGGATGGTCAAGCACGAGGTCTGAGCGCGGCCGACATCGCCAGCGGTCGCATCGCCTGCAGAGCGGTGAAGTCTCCGAGATGCGTCAGCACCATCACGGCGTCCGTGACGTCGTCGATCCGAAGGTCGGAAATCCGCGGGTCGCCGTGGAACGGTGCCACCACGACGTAGCCGTAGCTCGCGAACCAGGACAACGCGGCGAGGTAGTCGTCGGAGAGCGGGCTGCCGGCGTAGCCGTGCGAAAAGGCGAGCACCGGGTAATGCGTCGCAGGGTCCGCGAACAGCGGTGGCTCGGCGCCGGTTTGCATGTGTGGCACGACCTGGCCGGTCGGCAGCAGGTAATCGGGCCGGGAATTGTCGGCGGTGGTCGGATAACAGACGATGACGACCGAGACGATGTCCTTTCCGGCGAACGACCCGTAGAGGTTGCCGTCGTTCGGAGCCCGCACCGTGACCGACAGCGTGTTCGTGGCATCGGTGAGCAGATCGGTCACGTAGCGCGCCCTGCGGCCGTCTGTCGGAGCCCCCTCCCAATAGTCCTTAACGTCTTCACCCGGCGCCATGCGGCCGAAGTCCTGCGCGACGTTGCTGCAGGCCACGGTGTTGGGCCCCGGCAGCGGCAGCGCAGGCACGACGGTGGTCGGGGTCACGGTGCCGGGCGGATTGTCGTAGCTGCCACCACCGCCGCAACCGGCAAGCGCAACGGCGATCCCGAGCGAGTCCGGCGACAAGCGTTCGGCGCGCGAAGGTTTGCATGGTCAGTTACCGTTGATTGGAGGGGAGGCCGCAGGGTTCGAAGCGCCCGGATGGGTCACTGTGGCCGGGATGGATCACGACGATGCCGCCGGGGCGTCGCAGCGCGACTGGATGGCGTTGCCCGCAACAAGCGCGACCGGTCGAATATCGCCCGGGGATCATGCGCATGGCCGCAGTATGTCTCGGTTGCCGGGCGATGGTTGTGCGCTGGTGTCCGTCAGCCAGTAGACAACGTACCCGCGGCGCGTGGTGGCGGCCTGAAGTCAGGTGCCCTTGACCGCGTCCTTCACACTCTTCTTGATGTCGCCAATTTCCGCTTGCGCCTCGCCGACGATCCTTTGTACCTTGCCTTCCCTTTGCAGCTTCTCGTTGCCCACGAGTTTGCCCGCGATCTCCTTGATCGTGCCTTTGACTTCCTTGACGTGGCCCTTGACCTGGTCCTTGTTCATGCTCATAGCTTGCTCCTCATGACTTGTGCCGGTAAACGGTCGGCACCCCGTATTCCGAGCGTCGGCAAGCGCAGGCGCGACACCAAGATTCCTTCGCTTCGTCGCCATCGACGCGCTATATGTTCTGCGAATCCGATCAATACGATTCGCGGCTCGTTTCCGAAACCCATTGCATTCGTCACACCGCGCGGGTCGCGCATCCGGTCAATCGAGCGCGGCAGTCGAGCGCAGTCACGACAGACGCATGTTGCCGGCGCCGAACAGTCCGAGCAGCCCAATGACGATCAGGTAGATGGCGACGATGTAGTTCAGCAACCGCGGCACCACAAGAATCAGTATGCCGGCGATCAGCGAAACGAGCGGGGCGAGACTCAAGGTCATGTTCATCGTTGGTTCCAGTTGAAAATAGGGCCCGGCAGTGCCGGGTTTCGTCTACCGCTCGCGCGACCTGACCAGGCGACTGACGACGAACCCTGCCGCCAGGGCCAGGCCAACGGAGGCTAGCGGATTCGCGCGGACGTAGTCGCGACACTGCGCGGCCACGCGCACGCGCGCATCGTTCATTTGCATACGCTTTGCCCCGAACGTTTCTGCCGCCTGCGACGCGACAGCGGCGATCTGCTCGACCGACCGATGCGCGCCGGCTGCAAGGCGATCCACGGCCGGGTACAAGGCGTCGGACATCCGGTCGACGCCCTCATGCGCTCCCGTACTGACCGTGTCCACTGCGTGAGCGAGTCCGCCATTGGATGCGTCCGTCGCGGCGGGCAGGTTGTTGATCTGGTCCAATGCGTTTTCCTTTGAGTGAAAGAGTTCCCCAGTACGGCACGGGATTACAGGCGCCCCAGCACGAGCAGGACGATGACGATCAACAGCACGACGCCGACGGTTCCGCTGGGCCCGTATCCCCAGTTCCGTGCATGCGGCCAGGCGGGGATCACGCCGGCCAGGGCCAGGATAAGCAGAATCAGCAGAATGGTTCCAAGACTCATGGCTTGCTCCTTTGTTTACCGCCACCGCCCTGCAGCTGCCTGCACTCCAGCGGCGGAGCTGGCATGCAACAGCTAACGATGCGGCGGCCAGGCAGACACAATATCTGCGATACCGAACGCCGTCCGTGCGTTACCACACGCATGCTGGCGATGCGCGGGGGGTCCATTCGACGTGGCCTCCGACGCCTGCGGTGCGTTGCGCGTCGTGGCGTTGCGCCGTCGGCGGGGCTTGGCCCCGCGATGATTGGCGGCCGCTGCGGATTCGCATCGGTACGTCGGAACCACACCGCGAAGAACGCCCGCTGCGCCGCCGCCCGGATGCCAGACGCGAGGGCGGGTCGATGTTGCTTGCGTGGCGGGGAGCAGGTGCGCTACCGAACAGACGCAGGACGTGAGCCGCACCAGACTTTCTCCAGCTCTCGAGGCGCCTCGCCCTACGTTCGGCGTTTGCTCCACCGAATGGATGCGTCGATGAGAGCGGACCCGCTCTGGATGCAGTTTCAGCCAGGCCGGGCTGGCAATTGCTTCAACCACCATCCGGGAGACCGGACAACGGAGAGGTGCATGCCATGCTATATACGATTGCGGTTGTCCTGCTCGTCCTGTGGCTCGTTGGGCTGGTCACTTCTTCCACCATGGGCGGCTTTATTCACATTCTTCTCGTCGTCGCCGTCGTCATGGTCCTCGTCAACCTCATCAGCGGGCGACGCGGGTCATGACGTCCAAGCCGATTCCGGCGTCCGTTTGCGCCGGGGTCGCCTCTGACCGTAGCGAAGAGCGCAGGCATACGCGATCGGCCCGCGATCGCGCATGACCGAATTGCACCACGGGGAAGGGCGAGGACGACCATGCGACTGGGGGAGCACCGGGCCAGCGGCAATGTCGAGGATCGTCGGGGGATCGGCGTGATCGGGGGCGGACTGGGCGTCAGCGGAATCGTGATCGCCATTCCACAGGCAGATCGTGTCCGGCGGTGCGGGCGATCAATGAGGCCTGGAGCATGGAAAACGTGGCCGGCGCACCATCCGACGGCGGACGCGCAGTGCAATGTCGAAGTGTGGCGGCAGCATTACCACAAGGCAATACGATGACCAACAGAAAGGAAGCGACGAGGACGGGGAGCGGTGCGTCCGAGCGCACCGGCGACGTGACCCTGCGCAGGCAGGCGGAAGAGGTGCTGCTGAAGGCAGGGGCCCTGCAGCGCGCGATTTTCAACAGCGCCAACTTCTCGAGCATCGCCACCGACGCGAAGGGCGTCATCCAGATCTTCAACGTCGGCGCCGAGCGGATGCTGGGCTACACCGCCGCCGAGGTGATGAACAAGATCACGCCCGCCGACATCTCCGATCCGCAGGAACTGATCGCGCGCGCCAAAGCGCTGAGCGTCGAGCTTGGAACCCCGATCACGCCAGGCTTCGAGGCATTGGTGTTCAAGGCCTCGCGCGGGATCGAAGACATCTATGAGCTGACCTACATCCGCAAGGACGGCAGCCGGTTCCCGGCGGTCGTGTCGGTCACGGCGCTGCGCGACGCGCAGGACGCCATCATCGGCTATCTGTTGATCGGCACCGACAACACCGCGCGCAAGCTGGTCGAGGCGGAGCAAAGAAAGCTCGATCAGCGCCTGCGCGATCAGCAGTTCTACACGCGCTCGCTGATCGAATCCAACATCGACGCACTGATGACCACCGATCCCGCCGGCATCATCACGGACGTCAACAAGCAGATGGAGGCGTTGACCGGCTGCACGCGCGACGAGCTGATCGGCGCGCCGTTCAAGAGCTATTTCACCGATCCGGAGCGGGCCGAAGCCGGGATCAAGCGCGTGCTGAGCGAAAAGAAGGTCACTGACTACGAATTGACCGCGTGCGCGCGCGACGGGAAGCAGACGGTCGTGTCCTACAACGCGACCACCATCTACGACCGGAGCCGGATGCTCCAGGGCGTCTTCGCCGCGGCGCGCGACGTTACCGAGCGCAAGCGCGTGGAGGCCGAGCTGCAGCAGGCCAAGGCCATGGCCGAGACCGCAAGCCAGACCAAGTCGGATTTCCTGGCCAGCATGAGTCACGAAATCCGCACGCCTTTGAATGCGATCATCGGCATCGCGGACCTGCTCGCAAAGACCCCTCTGTCGCCGGAGCAAGACAAGTATGTGCAGATCTTTCGTCGCGCGGGCGACAACCTGCTGAATCTCATCAACGACATCCTCGATCTTTCCAAAGTCGAAGCCTCGCAGCTCGAGCTGGAGCGGACCGGGTTCTCGTTGAACGATCTGCTGGAGAAGGTGAAGGAGATGGTGGCGGTCCGGGCCCAGGAAAAAGGATTGGCCCTGGTATCCGAGATCGCGCCGAACGTGCCCAACGACCTGGTCGGCGACCCGACACGGCTGCGGCAGGTACTGCTCAATTTGCTCGGCAACGCGATCAAGTTCACCGAGTCCGGCGAAGTGGCCCTGCGCGTCGCGCCGGACGCAGATTCCTCCGTTCCGGGCGCATTGCGGTTCACGATCGCGGACACCGGCATCGGCATTCCGGGCGAGAAATTGGGCGCGGTGTTCGAGCGATTCACGCAGGCCGACTCGTCCACCACTCGCAAATACGGTGGCTCGGGGCTGGGGCTCACGATTTCGAAGCGCCTGGTGGAGCTGATGGGCGGGTGCATCCGGGTCGAAAGCGACGTGGGGAAGGGCAGCGTGTTTGCCTTCACCGTGCCGTTCGAGATCTGGACGGCGGCCACGTGGCGGGCGGCCGTTCCGGTCGGTACGTTTCCCGAGTCGCCGCTGCCGGCGCTCAATATTCTTCTGGTGGAGGATTCCCCGGACAACCGCACGATCACCGTAGCCTACCTGCAGGACACGCCGTACCGGGTCGCAATCGCCGAAAACGGGGCGGTCGCCTGCGCAAAGTTTACCGGCGGACACTTTGACCTCGTCCTGATGGATCGGCAAATGCCGGTCATGGATGGCCTGACCGCGACGCGGGCGATTCGAGAGTGGGAACAGGCGAACCACCGGCCGCCCACGCCGATCATCGCGCTCACCGCCTCTGCCTTGAAGGGAGATCAGGAAAAGTTCGTGGCGGCGGGGTGCACGGCGTATTTGACGAAGCCGATCAAACAGGAGGCGTTGCTGCAAGCGATCAAGGAGCATTCCGTGGCCTCGCCTGCGTCGTCAAAAGAGGAAGGCAGCCGAAACGACGCGATCCTTGTGCGAGCGAATCCCAAACTCGCGGACCTGACCCCCGGGTTCCTGCAGAACCGCAGGCAGGACGTCCTCGCGCTGCTGGCCGCGCTGGATCGGGGTGACTTCGCTACCGTGGAGAGTCTGGGGCACGGCATGAGGGGCGCCGGAGGCAGCTGGGGATTCCAGGCCATCACCGACATCGGCGCCGCCCTCGAGCAGGCGGCCGGAAGCGCCGATGGCGACGCGTCGCGCAAATGGGTGGGCGAATTGTCCAGCTACCTGGATCGTGTCGAGATCGTCCCCGAACCGGAACGCTAGCCCGGCACACGATTACCGGAGCTGGGTCCTGGCGAGGCAGGCGCGCACGCGCGCGGTGAGCTGCGGGATCGAGAACGGCTTGGTCACATAGTCCGTCACCCCCGCTTCGAAACCGGCGCGAGTGCTGGGCTCGTCGGTCATGGCGGTGAGCATCAGCACAGGCAGGGCCCGTGTCTCGGGCTTGGCGCGGAGCGCGTGCATGACCGCCATCCCGTCCATGCCGGTCATCTTGTAATCCAGCACCACGAGGTCCGGCAGGCGCTCGTCGATCATCCGGAGCGCTTCCGGGCCGCTGGCCGCCTTGCTGACGATGTACTGGTCGTCTTCCAGTGCACGCACGATCATCGTGAGCGTGTCCGGCTGGTCATCGACCGCCAGGATGTGGAAGCGGCGCTGCCCGACGGACGCCTGGTAGGGAGCCGCGGCGACAAACGGCTTCGAGGTCGAGCACGGCTCCAGGACGAGTTCGCAGCCTTCATACGCGCAGAAAACGTCGAGTCCCGTCCCGCGTTGCAGGGCCAGGGCACGGGCCTTGCGCTCGATGTCCGCGACGAATTGGTCGTCGTGGTTCGGATCGTGGTGGGTCAGCGCGACCCGCCGCACGCCGGCCGCCGCGGCAATATTGACCACGTAGTCGTAGGGGCTGTGTCCCCACGTCTTCTTGGAACTGTACTCCTCGGGCGTGTACTGGGCGTCATGGATCACCAGATCGGCGTCGGCCATGAATTTGGCATGCCGGCGGTCTCCCTCGTGCAGGATGGATTCGATGCGGCCCGGCTCGGCACCGGCGCGCCATAGCTCGTCGGAGAACGGCTCATGGTCCACCAGGTAGACCACCGCCACGCCGTCGGCTTCGACTCGATAGCCCACCGTCATGGCCGGGTGATTGAGAAATTGCGTCGCGACCCGCGCATTGCCGATGGTGTGGATACCCTCGGTCAGGTCGTGGTAGGTGATCGCGGCCGGCAGCTGGTTCAACGCGATGGGAAAGTAGGTGTACTCCATCTGGCCGGCCAGCACGTCATGCAGCGAGCCGCGGCTGCCTTCCGGGCCATAGATCGAGGCGGAATTCCCCTTGACAAAGGCCGGGCTGAAGAACGGAAAGCCTTGAATGTGATCCCAGTGCGTATGTCCGAGGAGAATGTTCGAGTGAATGGCCTTCCTGCCTTGGGCCATCAACGCGCCGGCCAGCCTCTGCACGCCGGTGCCGCAGTCAAGAATCAAGAGGTCGCCGGCGGCGGTGGCCAGCTCGACGCAGGACGTATTTCCCCCGAAGTGATTCGTGCCCGGCCCGGGCGTGGCAAGCGAACCTCTCGTTCCCCAGAAACGCACTCTCATCATGGAGCCCTTCATGACTCACGCCGGCCGCACCAATGTTGGCCGTGACCCCGAAGGTCGTCTGTGCGGTGGCGCGCTTACGGCGGATAGGGTCGGCTGCCGGCGTGCGACGACCGTATGCCGTTTCATGCAGCCCTCGACGCGGGTGCGAAGGCATCCGGGACTGCGGCGATGTCCGGTGCGGCGTCAAGGATAGGGGCGCCGAACCGCCCGACGGCCCGCCGTCAGCCAGCGTGCGATGACGCACATAGTGGTGCCATTTTGGCCTAGACTGTTCTGATGGCAGGCGCACGTGCGGGGGGGGGTAACGAGGGCGGGTCATCTTCGCCCTTGAAGGACAAATTGCGCACGGCTGCACCTGCAAACGCCAGTCCCCATCAGAATCATCTGCTCGACGCCCTGCCGGCCAGCGACTACGAGCGGATCGCACCCCATCTGGAACTGATACCGATGGCGCTCGGGGAGGTCCTCTACGAATCGGGGACCCAGATGCGTCACGTCTATTTCCCCACCACGTCCATCATTTCGCTGCTCTACGTCATGGAGGATGGCGGATCGGCCGAAATTGCCATCGTCGGCAACGAGGGCATCCTCGGCATATCGCTGTTCATGGGGGGCAACACCACGCCCAGTCGCGCCGTGGTGCAGAGCGGGGGGCACGGTTTCCGGCTCAGGGCCGATCTGATGAAGGACGAGTTCGGGCGTTTCGGTCCGACGATGCACCTGCTGCTGCGCTATACCCAGGCGCTGATCACCCAGATGGCGCAGACCGCGGTGTGCAATCGGCATCATTCGATCGACCAGCAATTGTGCCGGTGGCTGCTGCTGAGCCTGGACCGCCTGTCCTCGAACGAACTGACGATGACGCAGGAATTGATTGCCAACATGCTGGGTGTGCGCCGCGAGGGCGTCACCGAGGCTGCCGGCAAGCTGCAGGAGGCCGGGTTGATCCATTACAGCCGAGGCAAGATCACCGTGCTCGACCGGCCGGGGCTGGAGGCGCGGTCCTGCGAGTGCTATCAGGTGGTCAAGACGGAGATGGATCGTCTGCTGCCCGAGGTCGTCAGGTAATTCCGCGGACCGCTTTCCCTGCGCCGCACCGAGAGGGCGCGGCGTCTGTCGATGGGCATTCAAGTCTCGTTCGGTGCGTTGGCGCACAGACAACGAGGGCAGCGCTCCTTAGCCTGATCGACATGTTTGCAACGAAATGTAACCGGTGATCTCGCCGCTGTTCGCGGAGAGCCTCCGCTGCAGCATTCGGAGTCGTTCGGCGCGCGCCGTGCCGCCCTTTCCAGATACCGGTGTCATCGAAACGAGCGTGCGATGCGTTATGGCTGCACATGGACGCGATGATCGCGGGCTCGCATGAGCTTCGCCTCATGGCGTCCTCTGCGTTCGCGCGCCGACGTTGACATGGGAACCGACACCGCACATCAGGCCCGCAGTTGAGCCATTCCGCTGTTGCGCGGCTCGACGCGATCCTCCGTTCCAGACAGCGCAGTCTTCCAGCAAGGAAACGCCATGCAAATGCAATTTCTCCGACTTCGAGCTTTCGCCTTCGCGACCGGAATCGCGGTATTGGTCTTCAGCGGCTGGGCCAGCGCGGACCCGCCCGCGCGCGTCGCGCGCCTGGGCTACATGAGCGGCACGGTCAGTTTCTCGCCGGCCGGCGAGAACGACTGGGTTCAGGCGGTGGTCAATCGTCCGCTCACCACCGGCGACCGGCTGTGGACAGATGCGGATGCGCGGGCCGAAATCCAGGTCGGCGGCGCGATGATACGGATGAATGCCGATACGGGCGTATCCGTGCTCAATCTCGATGACCAGATCACGCAGCTGCAGTTGATGCAGGGCACCTTGAACGTGCGCGTGCGCCGCTTCGCGTCCAACCAGGTTTTCGAGGTCGACACGCCGAACCTTGCGTTTACGCTGCGGCAACCGGGCGAATACCGGATCACGGTGGATCCCGACGGCAATGCGACGGACATCATCGTGCGCAAGGGTCAGGGCGAGGTCTATGGAGAAGGCGCGGCGTACGTGATCGATTCGCGGCAACCGTATCGCTTCAGCGGCACCGGCTTGCGCGATTACCAATATGTGAATGCGCCGCGCCCCGACGAATTCGATCGCTGGGCGAGCGATCGCGACCGCAGGTACGACAACTCGGTTTCCGCCCGCTATGTTTCGCAGGACGTCGTCGGCTATCAGGATCTCGATGCCAACGGCACCTGGCGCGTCGACGCGAACTACGGCAACGTGTGGGTCCCGACCCGCGTGGCCGCCGGCTGGGCGCCGTACCGCGACGGTCACTGGGCCTGGGTCGACCCCTGGGGCTGGACCTGGGTGGATGACGCGCCCTGGGGCTTCGCCGTGTCCCATTACGGCCGC
This sequence comes from uncultured beta proteobacterium, assembly GCA_963700415.1. GTDB lineage: Bacteria > Pseudomonadota > Gammaproteobacteria > Burkholderiales > Casimicrobiaceae > CAIWHR01. The sequence continues at coordinate 240,292 of CAVOXS010000005.1, read as the reverse complement.
TGGACGAATCTGAGCGGAACCTGGGGTTGGGTGCCGGGTCCCGTGCGCAGCCAGGCCTACTACGCCCCGGCGCTGGTGGCGTTCGTCGGCGGCAGCAATTTCCAGCTGTCGATTTCGAGTGGCAACGTCGGCGGCGTCGCCTGGTTCCCGCTGGGACCGCGCGAGGTCTATCGGCCGGCCTATCCGGTCAGCCGCGGCTATTTCGAGCGGGTCAACGTCAGCAACACGGTGGTCAATACCACGGTTGTCAACAACTACTACAACAACAGCAGCGTGACCAATGTCGTCTACGCCAACCGGCAGGTGCCGGGTGCGGTGGTCGCCGTGCCGACGACCGCGTTCGTGCAGTCGCAATCGGTCGCCAAGTCGCGGGTGCGGGTCTCCAAGCAAATGGTGGAGCAGGTGCCGGTGGCCTTCGTGGCGCCCGTGGTGCCGACCGAGAGGAGCGTCCGCGGCGCCGGCGCGCAGGGTGGCAAGCCGCCTTCCCGCACGTTCGAGCGGAGCGCCGTCGCCCGCACCGCGCCGCCGCCGGCAGCCGTCGGTTTCGCGGCGCAACAGACACAGCTTGACCGCGCAGCCGGGCAAGCCTCTCGACGCCGCCGAGCGCAAGGAATTGAAGCGTGAAGCGGCCGCGCCGGCGCCGGTCGTCAAGGTGGTCGAACAGACGCAAACGGCGCCGCCGAGGCAGCGTCCGCCGGCGGCAGCGCCGGTAGCGACAGCACAACCAGCCGACCAAAGCGGCAGGCCCGGCAAGCGGGTGAAGGAAGACCAAAAGGGACAGACGGTCGCACCGACTCCGGCATCGCCGCCAGTCGTCGCGGTGCCGGCGCCCGCCGCCCAGCCGCCGGAACAACGCGGCAAGCCCGACAAGCGCGCGAAGGATGACCAGAAGGGACAGGCTGTCGCACCGACTCCGGCATCGCCGCCAGTCGTCGCGGTGCCGGCACCCGCCGCCCAGCCGCCGGAACAACGCGGCAAGCCTGACAAGCGCGCGAAGGATGACCAGAAGGGACAGGCTGCCGCACCGACGCCGGCACCGCCGCAGGTCGTCGCGGTGCCGGCGCCCGCCGCCCAGCCGCGGGAACAACGCGGCAAGCCCGACAAGCGCGCGAAGGATGACCAGAAGGGCCAGGCCGTCGCACCGACTCCGGCATCGCCGCCAGTCGTCGCGGTGCCGGCGCCCACCGCCCAGCCGCCGGAACAACGCGGCAAGCCCGACAAGCGCGCGAAGGAAGACCAGAAGGGACAGGCTGTCGCACCGACTCCGGCATCGCCGCCAGTCGTCGCGGTGCCGGCGCCCACCGCCCAGCCGCCGGAACAACGCGGCAAGCCTGACAAGCGGGTGAAGGAAGACGCGCGCGGTCAAGCCGCCGCACCGACTCCGGCACCGCCGCGGCAAGGCGCGGCTGCGGCCCCGCCTGCCCCACGGCAAACCGTTGCAGCACCGGCCCCGAATGCGCGCCCGGATGGCAAAGAACCCAAGCCTGACGCGGGCAAGCCGAAAGACAAGAAAAAGGACGGCGACCAACCGAAGACCGAAGAAGAAAACCCCAAGCAAAAAGGTTAGCCCGTTCCCGCTTCGCGGGCCGGGCAGAAAACGAGGGGCCGGTGCGCAGGCATCGGCCCCTCGCCATTCCCGGGCGCCATTCGGTCGCTCCGCGACCGGCATTGGAGTCTGTGCTCCGGCTCGTGGGTCACCGGGTGCACGGAGCGACCGGTAATTCCACGCTATGTGTGGTGCCGAACATACGGAACTGCGACGCGCGCTCACAATGGCGCATGCGCTTCGGTCCAGACGAATCCGGTCCGCTTCGACAGCGGCATGCCGCTGCCGTCATTCACTCGCGCCATGATTGGCACCGGGAAGCGTACGACGACGCCAGGTCGGACAAGTGACGAACCGCATAGCCCCAACCAATCGAGTGCTGGCGAGCATCCCCCGGACGCAATATCGGCGCCTGCAAGCCCAGCTCGAGCCGATTGCATTGACTCTGGGGCAGGTGCTCTACGAACCGGGCAGTGCAATCCGACACGTCTATTTCCCCGTCAACTCCCTCATTTCCCTGCTCACTGCCGTGGACAAACGCCGGTCGCTCGAGGTCGGCATGGTCGGCAACGAAGGCATGGCCGGCATGCCGTTCATTCTGGGCATGGGCGTCTCCGGAGTCCGCGCGCTGGTGCAGGGTTCCGGCACGGCACTGCGCATGCCCTCGGCGCCGTTTCGTGTCGAGTTCGACCGCAATCGGCCGCTGCAGGACGCGCTGCACCGCTACACCCATGCGTTGATGGCGCAGATTTCGCAGACCGCCGCGTGCAACCGCTTTCACGAAACGGAGGCCCGCCTCGCCCGCTGGCTGTTGATGACCCGCGATCGACTCGGTGTCGACGAGCTTCCGCTGACGCAACAATTTCTGGCGCATATGCTGGGCTTGCGGCGCGAGGGCGTCACGGCGGCCGCCAGCCTACTCAAACAACGCCGCCTGATCGACTATAGCCGGGGCAACATCCGGATCCTGGACGTGAAGGGACTCAAGGCGGCGTCGTGCTCGTGCTATCAGATCGTAAAGACGGTGTACGAGCGCGCCCAGCGCTAGTCGCTTGCTGCCGGCGACGACGCGCCCGCAGCATCGTACGTGTTGAGCCAAGGTGAGCCATGCCCAAGAACGAAACCGCTGCCGGCATTCTCGACGCGACCCGCCAGGCGGCCCGCGATTCCGAAGGACTGCGCCAGGAAGCGCTGCTCAAGACGGGGGCGTTGCAGAACGCCATTCTCACCAGTGCGAATTTCTCGATCATCGCCACTGACGAGAAAGGCATCATTCAATTGTTCAATGTCGGCGCCGAGCGCATGCTGGGCTATCTGGCCGCCGAAGTCGTCAACAGGATCAGCCCCAGCGACATCCACGATCAGCAGGAAGTGATCGCGCGCGCGGCGGATCTCTCCCGGGAGCTCGCCACGACCATTGCGCCGGGCTTCGAGGCGCTCGCGTTCAAGGCTTCGCGCGGGATCGAAGACGTCTACGAACTGACCTATATCTGCAAGGATGGCAGCCGCTTTCCGGCCATCGTGTCGATCACCGCGCTGCGCGACGATTACGGCAGCATCATCGGCTACCTGTTGATCGGCACCGACAACTCCGTGCGCAAGCAGGTCGAGTTGAAGCTCCACCAGGCCATGGCGGTTGCCGAGAGGGCCAACCTGGCGAAATCGGATTTCCTTTCCAGCATGAGCCATGAGCTGCGCACGCCGCTCAGCGCGATCCTCGGCTTTGCGCAGCTGATGGAATCCGGCTCCCCGCCGCCGACGGTTTCCCAGAAGCGCAGCATCGACCAGATTCTCCACGCGGGGTGGTACCTGCTGGAACTGATCAACGAGATTCTCGATCTCGCGCTGATCGAGTCCGGGAAGCTGTCGCTGTCGGTGGAAGCGAGCTCGCTCGCCGATGTCATGCACGACTCCCAGGCCATGATCGAAGCACAGGCGAAACAGCGCGGCATCGCCGTGACGTTCCCCCAGCTGGACACGCCGTACTTCGTCAACGCCGACCGCACACGGGTGAAACAGGTGCTCATCAACCTTCTTTCCAACGCGATCAAATACAACAGGGTGGGCGGAACGGTCGTCGTGGACTGCGTCGCAAGCGCCCCGGGACGCGTGCGCATTGGAGTCGCGGATACCGGCGAAGGGTTGACGCCGTTGCAATTGACGCAGCTTTTCCAGCCGTTCAATCGGCTGGGACGCGAGGCCGACATCGAGGAAGGCACGGGCATCGGCCTGGTGGTGTGCAAGCGGCTGGTCGAATTGATGGGGGGAGTCATCGGCGTGGAGAGCACGGTCGGCAAGGGCAGCGTGTTCTGGTTCGAGTTGATGCTGACGGCGAAGCCGCAACTTGATGCCGGCCCGGCCGAACCCGCGGTCTTCGCCCTGACGCAAACAGGAGCCGGCGCGCCCGTACGCACGCTGCTCTATGTCGAGGACAATCCGGCCAATCTGATGCTGGTCGAGGATCTCATTGCGCGCCGACCCGACATTCGCCTCCTGACCGCGCGGGATGGCAACAGCGGCATCGAGATCGCGCGCGCCTCCCAGCCGGATGTCATCCTGATGGACATCAACCTGCCGGGCATCAGCGGCATCACGGCGCTGCGACTCCTTGCCGCGAACCCGTCGACGGCGCACATCCCGGTGGTCGCGCTCAGCGCCAATGCGATGCCCCGCGACATCGAGAAGGGACTGGAGGCCGGATTCTTCCGCTACCTCACCAAACCCATCAAGGTCAACGAATTCATGGACTACGATGGATATCGCACTGAATTTTGCGAAGGCGGGTCCGCCTCGTGAAGTCGCGGGCAGGACAGCATGATCGTCGGCGCGCGCGACATTCTCGACGCCGGCATACTGATCGTCGACGACCAGGAACCCAACGTCAGCCTGCTGCTGCAATTGCTGACGGAGGCCGGCTACACCCACGTCGCCTCGACGATGAATCCGACGGAGGTCTGCGCGCTGCATCGCAGGAATCGCTACGATCTCATCCTGCTCGACCTGCAGATGCCCGGCATGGATGGCTTCCAGGTGATGGAAGCCCTGAAGTCCAGCGAGGCCGACCCCTACCTGCCGGTGATCGTGCTCACCGCCCAGCCGGGTCACAAGCTCCGTGCGCTGCAGGCGGGCGCGAAGGACTTCATCAGCAAGCCGTTCGACCTGATCGAAGTCAAGACGCGCATTCACAACATGCTGGAGGTGCGGTTGCTGTACAAGAGACTCGAGAATCACAACAGGATCCTGGAGGAGACGGTTCGGGAACGAACCGCCGAGCTGCGCGAAAGCGAAGCGCGCTATCGCAGCCTGACCGAACTGGCCTCCGATTGGTACTGGGAGCAGGACGAGAACGGAAACTTCACCAAGGTATCCGGTCCGGTCCTGGAAATGCTCGGATTGAAGGTCGACACCCTTGTCGGCGAAAACGGCCACGACGCGCCGACCGGCTGGAACGAGGCGGAGCGAGCGGTGCTCCAGGCAATGATCGCGAACCGGCAGCCGTTCCTGGACTTCCTGTTCAACCGCGTCAATGCCGATGGCTCGGCGCAGCAGTTTCGGGTAAGCGGGGAGCCGATGTTCAACCAGTCCTGCCGCTTCACCGGCTACCGGGGGGTCGGCGTGGAGCTCACCGCAGCGAAATAGAGCACGCGAGTTCGACTGTCCACCATGCCATCGCCGCACAGCCCCAATCACAACCATCTGCTCGCCGCGCTGCCCACGGCGGAATTCGAGCGACTGGCGCCACATCTGGAACGGGTCCCGATGCTGCTCGGCGAAACACTCTACGAGCCCGGCGGCCAGTTGCAGTATGCCTATTTCCCCACGACCGCCATCGTGTCGCTGCTCTATGTCGTGGAGTCCGGCGCGGCAGCCGAAATCGCGGGCGTGGGCAACGAGGGCATCGTCGGCGTGTCCCTGTTCATGGGAGGCGATACCACGCCCAGCTCGGCCGTCGTACAGACCGCGGGCCACGGTTACCGGCTGCGAGCGCGGTCGCTGATGGAGGAATTCAATCGCGCCGGGGCGATGCATCGCTTGTTGCTGCGCTATACGCAGGCGCTGATCACGCAGATGTTCCAGACCGCCGCCTGCAATCGGCACCATTCGATCGAGCAGCAACTGTGCCGATGGCTGTTGATGACCCTCGATCGATTGCCGTCGAACGAGCTGGTCATGACGCAGGAATTGATCGCCAACGCGCTGGGCGTGCGCCGGGAAGGCATCACGGAGGCCGCCGGGAAATTGCAGCGCGCCGGGGTCATCCGCTACCGCCGCGGCCACATCGCGGTGCTCGAGCGGGCGGGACTGGAGACCGGCGCTTGCGAGTGCTACGCCGTCGTGAAAAAAGAGATCGGCCGCCTGTTATCCGATGTGCGGCACCGCCAGAGCCCTTCGGCCGTCGCCGCGTGACCGGCTGCGGTTCCCTCTTTGCCATCCGCGTGGCCGCGTAGCCCGGGTAGAGTGAACGCGAAACCCGGGGCGGCCGCCCGCAGCGGCAGGCAGCGCGCCGGTGCGATCCCGAGCGGCGCTACCTGAGCGCGGCCGAAAAATGCACGTTTTCCCGACACCCTTCGCCGATGCTCGCAGCCCAGCGCCCTTCGATTCCCTGCGCCGTGGCCTTGAGTTCGTACACGGTGGCGTTGGCCTCGAGTCCAGTGTCGCACGTGTAGGACGCGTCAACGACGCGTTGGAGCCGGCCAATTTGCGACAATGTTCCCTGCAGGGTACAGGCGGCCGCGCCCTGGCTGCTGACGTCCAATCGCATGTGCCCGGTATGATATTGGATCACGCTGATCTCCGCGAACGAGCTGGCAGCGCGATTTTGCGCGGGATCGATGCATTCCGACACGCTGGTGATCATGCCTCCCAGATAGCTTCCGGCGATGACGATCGGCGCCAGCGTCTGGCGCCGGATATTCTTGTTGACGAAGTCGTCCCCGACGCTATAGAAAAGCACACCGAATTCCGCGCTTCCCGGACGGAAGTTCACGCTCCCGACCTGCACGCGGACGACCTGGCCGGGATCGAAGGGCGGTGCGGCGTAGTAAGGACCGTCGGTGGCAAACATCGGTCCGTCGAAGTGGCCATCGGCATTGAGCGTGAGCTGGCTGGTCACCCAGGTTGGACGTCCGTCCGCTCCGTAAACAAAGAAGGTTGCGAAGATGAAGTCCCCGTTCTGCACGAGGTTGACGCCCCATCCGGATTCCGCGGGATCCCACCAGAGGTCGGTGTAGTCGATCGCGTGCACCTGTCCGGTCACGGCGAGCGTCAAGAGCAAGAGCATCCGTTTCAACATGTCGATCCTTTGTCCGGGGAAATCTCGTGAACCCGGAGCGACGATACCGGTCCGATCGGGTGATCGTCCGTACGTTGGCGCACAGATCGTGTCATCGCGGGCGGGACGAGCGCCCCACGGCGTCGGTGTCTTGCACCGAGTAACGAATGCGATCGGCAAGCCAGAAAAGCGGCCTGGATCGCCGGCCGACGCGAACGAACAGGATGCATAGCTGCTCGCGTTGAGCCCGCCCAACGCCGGATTGAACTGCGGTTCCGGTGCCGCATCCGGCCTTGCATGGCCGGGTCGGCCCGCAGGCGAATGGCCGCGCGAAGATCAGATCGGCAAACGGTCGCGCCAGCGGAAGAAGCGGATCGACGGCGCGAGGAACCATGGGTTGCCGGTGTAGAAGGGTCGCGTCGAGAACGGCAGGCCGTCGAACGCCGTGCGTCCTTCCGGCAGCCCCAGCACCTGCTGCCCGATCCGCATCCCGAGATACCCGCCCATGCCGACGCCCGACCCGCAGTAGCCCGTGGCGTAGTGGACGCCCTCGTGCCGGCCGACGTGCATCAGCTCGTCGAACGTGTAGCCGACGAAGCCGCACCACGAGTGGCTGATGCGCACCCTGGCCAGCGCGGGGAAGATCTTCACGAGGTCCGCGTGCAGTATCGGTCCGCTGATGGCGGGGTCGGTCTCGGTCAGCGAGACGCGGCCGCCGAACAGGATGCGCCGGCGATCGGCGGAAGCGCGATAGTAGAAGACGACCTTGCGGGTATCGCTGACGATGCGGTTGCGGGGGATGAGCCTTGCCACTTCCCCTTCGGGCATCGGCTCGGTCGCGATCACGTAGCTGCCGATCGGAATGATGCGCCGCTGCAGCCACGGCGCGAGGGGTCCCGTGTAGCCGTCGGTGGCGATCACCACGTCCCGGGCGCTGGTCGTGCCGCGGGCCGTCGTCACGCGGAAGCGCGTACCGTCGTTCTCGATCGCGGTCACCGGGCAGCGCGCGATCACGTCCGCGCCTGCAGCCCGCGTGCGCTCGAGGAGTCCCTGGTGATAGCGTGCCGGATCGATCGAGGCATGCTGCGCGTAGACGACCCCGCCGAAGTACGCGTCGGTATCGATCTCGCTCTTCTGCTCGGCGCGCGGCACGACGTGGGCCTCGACCTCGAGGCCTTGCGGCTGGTTCCGCACCTTCTTCGCGAGCGCCTCGAACTGCGCGGCGTTGTGGGCCGCGTGGAAACGGCCGACGACACCGAAGTCGCAGTCGATCTGCTCGGCCCTGACGAACTCGCCGGTCCATTCGAGCGAGCGTTGCCCCTCCTTCAGGATGGCGAAGGCCTGCTGCGGCCCATGCCGGCGCGCGAGCATCTCGTACGTCGGTTTGACGCTCGTGGAGATCTGGCCGCCGTTGCGCGTGCTGCAGCCGAATCCCGCATCCTCCGCGTCGAACACGACCGTGTGCCGTCCGCCGCGCGCGGTCTGCAGCGCGGCATGCAGGCCGGTGTAGCCGGAGCCGACGATCGCCACGTCGACGCTGCGCGGGAAATCGATCTCGGGCAGCGCGGGCCGCGGTACGTGATCCCACCAGTAGGGCGTGAGTTTCGCGCCGGGGGCGAACAGAGGGTTGTCCATGGGTTGCACTCCTGCTCGATTCTCGTTCGGGTCGGTCATGATTGGATCGCATCCTCCAGCACCAGGTCCGCGCCTCGTTCCGCGAGCATGATCACCGGCGCATTGGTGTTGCCCGACGTGACCGCGGGGAAGACGGACGCATCCACGATGCGCAGGCCGGCAAGCCCATGCACGCGCAGCCGGTGGTCGACGACGGCCCCGCGCGGGTCCGGTCCCATCCGGCAGGTGCTGACCGGATGGAACACGGTCGAGCAGCGCTCGCGGATGTCCTCGACCATCTGCTCGCGGGTCCCGACGCCCGGCCCCGGATGCATCTCCGCGTCGATCACCGCCGCAAAGCGACGGAGTGGCCGCCAGCTTGCGCAGGAACCGGGCGCCTTCGAGCAGCTCCTCGAGGTCGTGCCCGGTTGCCAGCGAGTTCGGCTCGATGCGCGGCGCCTCGAACGGGTCCGGCGAGCGGAGCTCGAGGTGGCCCCGGCTTTCCGGGCGGCACGGCTGCGCGCTCAGCATGAATCCGGGGAACGGGTCCGGGCTCATCAGGGGGCGCTTGCCTTTCGGCGCGCGCGTGTAGGAGAGCGGGGAGAAATAGAGCTGCATGTTCGGCCGGTCGAGGCCGGGGCGCGAGCGCATGAATCCGCCTGCCTGGTTGACGGACAGCGCGAGCGGGCCGCGGCGCGTGGCGAGGTAGCGAATGCCGGCGCGCAGCTTGCCGTGCCACGGCCGCAGCTCTTCGTTGAGCGAGGGCACGCGCGAGCGGTAAAGGTAGTCGATGCAGAGGTGATCCTGCAGGTGGCGGCCCACCGCGGGGCTGTCGTGGACGATCGGGATCCCGAACCCTTGCAGCTGCGCCGCCGGCCCCACGCCCGACAGCAGCAGCAGCTGCGGCGTGTTGATGGCGCCGGCGCACAGGAGGATCTCGCGCGCGGCCCGCACCGTGTGCGTCGTGCCGTGCCGCAGGTAGCTGACGGAGACCGCGTGCGTCCCCTCGAAGCCGATGCGCGTTGCGTGCGCGTGCGTGCGCACTTCGAGGTTCGCGCGGCGCATTGCCGGCCTCAGGTAGGCGCTTGCGGTCGACACGCGGCGCCCGTCGCGAACGGTGATCTCGTAGTAGCCGACACCCTCCTGGGTCTCGCCGTTGAAGTCGGCGTTGCGCGGGATTCCGGCTTCGGTGCCCGCGCGCAGGAACGCTTCGCACAGCGGGTGCGCCTCGGCCCGGATGTCGGCGACGGCGACGGGTCCACCGGCGCCGCGCCATGCGCTCTCCCCGCGCGGGCTGTCCTCGAGCTTGCGGAAGTACGGGAGCACGTGGCGCCAGCCCCAGCCGGGGTTGCCGAGCGCCTCCCACGCGTCGAAGTCCTCGGGCTGGCCGCGCACGTACACCATCGCGTTGATCGCGCCGGAGCCGCCGAGGAGCTTGCCGCGCGGCCAGTAGCCCGACCGTCCGGCGAGCGCGGCCTCGGACTCCGTGCGGTACATCCAGTTGACGCGCGGCTCGAAGAAGCACTTGCCGTAACCGATGGGCACCTGCACCCAGAAACGGTTGTCCGTGCCGCCCGCTTCGAGCAGCAGGACGCTATGGCGTCCGTCGGCGCTCAGCCGGTCGGCCAGCACGCAACCCGCGGAGCCGGCGCCGACAACGATGTAATCGAATGCGTTCAACGGGGCTGGCTTCCGGCGGGGCGCGTCCGATCGGGACGTTGCCTGCGGAACACGGCGCCGGGGTCCGGAAGGCGATGAACCGACAGGTTGCCACACGAAGTGGACTTCCGTGCAGGTCCACTTTGGCGAATCTTCAAGACCAATGGAAAGCCTTCAGCGCGACACCTGCGTCTCGAGGACTTCGCCCAGCACGTTCACGCCGGCCTCGATCTCCGGCGGGCGGACGCCGCCGAAGCCCAGCACCAGGCCGCGCGGCGGAAGCCGCGTGAGCGAGAAGCGCGCGATCGGCGACACGGTGATGTCGCGCCGGTGCGCGGCCTCGGCCACCGCGAGCTCGGAAAGGCCCGCGCGCAGGTGGCCGATCGTATGCAGCCCGCTCTGGCTCGGCACGACGTCGAGCAGCCCCGCCAGACGACGCTGTGCGGCCCTGCACAGCACGTCGTTGCGCTCGGCGTAGATGCGGCGCATGCGCCGCAGGTGGGCGGCGAAGTGTCCCGCGTCGATGAATTCGGCGACCACCGCCTGCACAAAAGACGGCACGCCGTGCAGCAGCTTGTTCATGATCGAGCGCAGCGTGTCGACGAGCGCCGGCGGCGCGAGCAGGTAGCCGAGGCGCAGCGACGGAAACAATGACTTGCTGAACGTGCCGACGTAGATGACGAGGCCGGTCGCATCGACGCTCTTCAGCGTGGGCAGCGGGCTGCCGCCGAACGAGAACTCGCCGTCGTAGTCGTCCTCGATGATCCAGGCGCCCGCGCGCTCCGCCGCCTGCAGCAGCGCGAAGCGCCGTTCGAGGCTCATCGCGACGCCGAGCGGCTGCTGGTGTGAAGGCGTGACGAAGGCGAGGCGAAAGCGCGCGCTGCGCCGCAGGCCCTCGTCGACACGCAGGCCCTGCTCGTCCACCGGGACGGGCACGAGCGTGGCGCCAGCGGCAATCAGGCTGTTGCGGGCGCCGATCGCGCCCGGGTTCTCGAACCAGACGCGGTCGCCGGGATTGAGCAGCACCGACCCGATGAGCGAGAACGCCTGCTGCGCGCCGGCGACGATGAAGATCTGCTCCGCATCGCAGCTGATGCCGCGGTTGGCGCGCAGGTGCGCGGCGATCGCATGGCGCAGCGGCGGGTAGCCGAACGGCTCGCCGTAACCCATCACGTCGCCGCGGTTGCGCCGCCAGTGCTTGGCGGACAGCCGCGCCCACTGTGCCATCGGGAACGCGTCGAACGCCGGCAGTGCAGTCGTGAACGCCCGGGCGACCGAGGGGAGACGCTGCCGCTCGCCGAAACGCTCGACCGAGCGTGCCATCGCGCGGGACAGGCGCGGCGGCCGTTCGCTCGCGCTCGCGGCGCGGGTGGCCGTGGGCTGTGGCCGCTCGGCCTCGAGCGCCTTGGCGACGTAGGTTCCGGCACCGACGCGCGACTCGATCAGGCCTTCGGCGGTCAGGCGGTCGAAGGCGTCGATGACGGTCGTGCGCGAGACCGCGAGGTCGCGCGCGAGCGTGCGGCTCGCCGGCAGTCGCTCGCCGGCCGCGACGCCGCCCGACAGGATGAGATCGCGCAGGATGACGTAGAGCTGGGTGCTGACCGGACGCGACGACTCGTGATCGATCCGGACGGAGAGCAGGAGCGCCCCGCCGGCGCGCTTGACCATTCGTGAGCTCCCTGCGACGAAACGGTCAAACGGTATCACGAATTGTTCAGAATGGACCTTACGGGCAGTCCATTTCGGTTGGCATCATCGTTGCGCCAGGCCGTCGGTACCGGCCGCGACGGGGATTGGATGAAGATCCAGCGCATCGAGACGTTCTGCAACCAGTTCGTCGGCTTTGTCCGCGTCACGGCGAGCGACGGCGCGCAGGGCTGGGGGCAGGTTTCGACCTACAACGCCGACATCACCAGCGAGATCCTGCACCGGCAGGTCGCGCCGTGGTCGCTCGGACGCGACGCGCTCGACATCGAGGCACTGATGGACCTCATTCCCGAGCGCGAGCACAAGTTCCCCGGCTCGTACCTCTGCCGCGCGATGGCCGGGCTCGACACCGCGTTGTGGGACCTGCGCGGCAAGCGCGAGGGCAGGAGCGTCTGCGAACTGCTGGGCGGCACGCCGCGGCCGCTTCGCGCTTACGCGTCGTCGATGAAGCGCGACATCACGCCGCGCGACGAGGCCGCGCGCCTGTCCGCGCTGCGCGACGACTACGGCTTCGACGCGTTCAAATTCCGCGTGGGAGCCGAATGCGGCCACGACGTCGACGAATGGCCGGGCCGCACCGAGGAGATCGTCCCGACGATGCGCATGGCCCTGGGCGGCGACGTCGCGCTGCTGGTCGACGCGAACAGCGGCTTCTCCCCCCGGCGCGCGATCGAAGTCGGGCACCTGCTGCAGGAGCACGGCATCAGTCACTACGAGGAGCCGTGCCCGTATTGGGAGCTCGAGCAGACCAAGGAGGTGCGCGACGCGCTCGACCTCGACGTGACCGGCGGCGAGCAGGACTGCTGGATTCCGACGTGGCGGCAGATGATCGCGATGCGCGCCGTCGACATCGTGCAGCCGGACGTCTGCTACCTGGGCGGAATCACCCGGACCCTGCGCGTGGCGAAGATGGCGGAGCAGGCCGGCATTCCATGCACGCCGCACAGCGCCAATCTGTCGATGGTGACGCTGTTCACGATGCACCTGCTGGGCGCGATCCCGAACGCCGGCAAGTATCTCGAGCTGTCGATCGAGGGGCCGGACTACTATCCGTGGCAGGAGGGGCTGTTCCTGGGCTCTCCCTATGCCGTGGTCGACGGCACGGTGACGATCCCGAGCGAGCCGGGGTGGGGCGTCGAGATCGACCCCCGATGGCTCGCGCAGGCGACGCACCGGGCGAGCGAGGCGGCATGAGCGCGCCGGGCGGCTCCCGAGGGCGAATGGGGGACCGCGCAGCACGAAGGTAATCCGGCGAGCCCGCGGAGCCGGCTGCACGAAGCGCTGGCGCTCGCCGGCCGAACGGACTACGCTCCGTTTGCCGCGTGGATCCCGCCTCGCGCCGACCACGCAAAGCGGTATGGCCCCGAGTTCAGAATGGCTCTTTTCCGCCGACCACATGCTGCCCACACTGCCACGACAACCGGCGCGAGGCTCGTCCCGATCGACCGGACCCACGGAGGATTCACCATGCTGATCAAACGTCTTGCCCCCCTATCCGTCGCCGTCATGCTGGCGGCGTCCGTCGCCGCCGCGCAGGCGCAGGAGATCACGGCCGTATCGTTCGGCGGCTCGTACCAGGAAGGACAGAGCAAGGCGCTGTTCCAGCCGGCGGCCAAGGCGATGGGGATCAAGGTCAAGGAGGAGACCTACACCGGGATCGGCGACCTTCGCCTCAAGATGAAGGCGGGCGCCAACACCTGGGACGTCGTCGCGAGCGGCTCGGGCAGCGCCGCGCGCGCGGGCGCCGAGGGTCTGCTCGAGAAGCTCGACTACAAGCTGATCGACGTGTCGTCGTTCCTGCCCGGGCTCGCCGGAGAGTATTGCGTGGGAGGCGACGTGTTCTCGACGGTGCTGGCGTGGAACACCAAGACCTACGGCGACAAGGGCCCGCAGAGCTGGGCCGACTTCTGGGACGTCAAGAAATTCCCGGGCAAGCGCTCGTACCGCAAGAGCGTGGCCGGCGCGCTGGAGCCCGCGCTGATGGCGGACGGCGTGCCGCCGGACAAGGTCTACGAAGTGCTGTCGCAGCCGGGCGGCATCGAGCGCGCGATCAAGAAGATCAAGGAGCTGAAGCCGCACGTCGCCGTCTGGTGGGCGTCAGGCGCGCAGCACGCGCAGCTGATGAAGGACGGCGAGGTCGACATGGTCACGGGCTGGAACGGCCGCTTCGACGTGGTCGCCAAGGACGGCGGCAAGGTCGCGTACACCTTCAACCAGGCGCTGCTCGACTACGACTGCTACGCGATCCCGAAGGACGCGCCGAACAAGGCGACCGCGATGAAGTTCCTCGCCGAGATCAGCAAGCCGCAGTACCAGGCCGAGTTCACCAAGTACATCACCTACGGTCCGACGAACAAGAAGGCCTACGAGCTCGGCACGATCGACGCCGCCTACGCGAAGCGTCTGCCCTCGCACCCGGACAACGCGGCGAAGCAGCTGCCGGTCAACCTCGAGTGGTACATCAAGAACGAAGCGCGGGCGGCGGAGCTCTACCAGAACATGCTGACCGAGTAGGCCCGAAGACGGCACGCTTGGCCATCCGGCAGTCCTTTCCCCTGGCGGCGCGGGCATGACGACCCGCGCCGCTTCCGTTCCGATCACGATCCGCGGGGTCGCCAAGGCGTACGGCGCCGTCCTCGCGCTGGACCACGTCGACGTCGATGTCCGCAGCGGCGAGTTCCTGACGCTGCTCGGCCCCTCCGGATCGGGAAAGACGACGCTGCTGATGGTGCTGGCCGGCTTCATCCGGCCCGACCGGGGCAGCATCCGTTTCGGCGAGACGGAGGTGATCCGGCTCGCGCCGCACAAGCGCGACGTCGGGATGGTGTTCCAGAACTATGCGCTCTTCCCGCACCTCGACGTCGCGGCGAACATCGCGTTCCCGCTCAAGCTGCGCGGCGTGCCCGCGGCCGACATCGCGCGGCGGGTCGAGGCGGCGCTGGAGATGGTCAAGCTGGCCGGCTTCGGCAGCCGCCGCGTCAACCAGCTCTCCGGCGGGCAGCGGCAGCGGGTGGCGCTCGCCCGCGCGATCGTCTTCGAGCCGCGCATCGTGCTGATGGACGAGCCGCTCTCCGCGCTCGACAAGCAGCTGCGCGAGCTGATGCAGATCGAGCTGCGGCAGCTGCACGACAAGCTCGGCATGACGACGATCTACGTCACGCACGACCAGCGCGAGGCGCTCACGATGTCCGACCGCGTCGCCGTCATCGCCGACGGCCGGGTGATGCAGGTCGACGCGCCGCGCACGATCTACGACCATCCCGCCAACCGGTTCGTCGCCGAGTTCGTCGGGGAGTCGACGTTCCTCAAGGTCGAGACCGGGGACGGCAAGGTGCCGCTGCGCGGGCGTGCCGCTCGAGGTCGCGTCGCCGCCCGCCGCGGGCGGCGCGATGGTTCTGATGCTGCGTCCCGAGCGCGTGCGCGTCGGCGACGGCGGCCGACGCGACGGGCACAACGTGCTGGAGGCCCGCGTCACCGATGTCATCTACCAGGGCGACACGTATCTCGTGCAGGCCGTGCTGCCCGACGGCGGCCGCATCAGCGCACGCGGCATCGCGAGCGCCGCGGCGCTCGGCCGCGTGCCGGACGTGGGCGACGTCGCGCCGTTCGGCTTCGATGCGCAGGACGCGGTGCTCGTCGCCGACGACGCCGGATAGCCGTGCCCGTGCCCGCACGCGCCGACGGCGGCGAAACGGACAGCGCTCCACGCGCGCGGCCTGCGCCGCGACGAGCTGCGTGAACGGCTCGCGCTGCTGGGCCTGGGCGCACCCGCGATATTGCTCGTCGTCGTCGCGATGGCGGTGCCGGTCGCGTGGCTGTTCTGGCTCTCCTTCCTCGCCGACGACGGCAGCTTCTCGCTGGTTCATTACCGGCGGATGATCGAACAGCCCTCGTACGCGCGGATCTTCATCACGACGTTCAACGTGAGCCTGCTCACCACGACGGTTTGCATCGTGCTGGGCTATCCGCTGGCGTACGTGCTGTCGCAACTGCCGCGGCGGGCGGCGAACCTGTGCCTCATCGCCGTGATGCTGCCGTTCTGGACGTCGCTCCTCGTGCGGACCTACGCATGGCTCGTGCTGCTGCAGCGGCAGGGGCTCATCAACACCTGGGGGATGCAACTCGGCCTGTGGGACGAGCCGCTGGCGCTGGTGCACAACCTCTCCGGCACGCTGATCGGCATGGTGCACATCATGCTGCCGTTCCTCGTGCTGCCGGTGCTGGGCACGATGCGCTCGATCGATCAGGACTACGTCAAGGCGGCGGCGAACCTCGGCGCGAGCCCCACGCGCGCCTTCTGGACGGTGTTCTTCCCGCTGTCGCTGCCGGGACTCTTCGCGGGGTCGCTGATCGTGTTCATCATCTGCCTCGGCTTCTACGTCACCCCCGCCGTGCTCGGCGGCGGCAAGGTGATCATGGTCTCGAACCAGATCGCGAGCGACATCGAGCTCTTCTTCAACTGGGGCGCGGCGAGCTCGCTGGGGGTGGTGCTGCTGGTTCTGACGCTGCTGTTCCTCTACGTCGCTTCGCGCCTCACGCGCCTCGAGCAGGTCCTGGGCGAGGGCGGGCGATGAGGACGGATTGCGCCCTCGCGGGGCGGCGGCGGGCGCAGCGATGAGCTGGCTCGACGGCGCCGCCTCGGCCACGCAGATCACGCACCGCGCGCGGCTGTGGCTCTACGTGGTGGCCGCGCTCGTGCTGGTGTTCCTCGTCGTGCCCACGCTGCTCGTCGTGCCGATGTCGTTCTCCGGCGCGCAATACCTCGAGTTTCCCCCGCGCCAGTGGTCGCTGCGCTGGTATGAGAACTACTTCGCGTCGGCGTCCTGGATGCAGGCGACGGCGACGTCGTTCAAGGCCGCGGCGCTGACGGCGCTGGTCGCGACCCCGCTCGGCACCATGGCCGCCTACGGCCTCGCCGCATCGCGCTTCCGCGCCGCGCGCGCCGTGCACGTGCTGCTGATCACGCCGTTGATCGTGCCGGTCATCCTGATCGCCATCGGGGTGTTCTACGTCTACGTCAAGGCGAGGCTCAACAACACGCTGGCCGGGCTCGTTCTGGCGCACAGCATGCTGGCCATGCCGCTGGTCGTGATCATCGTGTCCTCCGCGTTGAAGAGCTTCGACTCGAACCAGGAGATGGTGGCCCGCAGCCTGGGCGCCTCGCGCGCCCGCGCGTTCATGCTGGTCACGCTGCCGCAGATCCGCTTCGCCGTGATCTCCGGCATGCTGCTTTCGTTCCTCACTTCCTTCGACGAGGTGATCCTCGCGCTCTTCGTCTCCGGAGGCGCCAACTCGACGCTGACCCGCAACATGTTCATGGCCCTGCGCGACCAGATCGATCCGACCATCGCGGCCATCTCGACGATCATGATCCTGGTGACGTCGGTGCTGTTCGCGCTGTCGCAGCTGTTTGGCAAGGCCGGCAACGATTAGCGGCGTGCGATGGCGTGGGCAGGTGCACGCCGATCGTCAACGCCTGGGGGCTCTTCGGCATGGACAGCAAGAACACGACAGTGGTGATCGGCGCCGGTGTGGTCGGATTGGCAACCGCTCTCTACCTGCAACGCTCGGGAAGCGAGGTCGCCGTGCTCGATCCGCTGCCGCCCGCCGGCGGCGCGTCGTACGGCAACGCGGGACTGATCAGCGGCGACACGGCACTTCCGGTGGCGATGCCCGGCATGCTGCGCAAGGTGCCGAAGTGGCTGGCCGACCCGATGGGCCCGCTGACACTGCGGCCGGAGTACCTGCCGCAAGCGCTGCCCTGGCTCCTGCGCTGGATCAAGGCGGGCCGCATGGCCGACGTCATCCGCCTGTCCGACTGCCTGCGCGCGCTGCACCGCGACTCGCTCGCCTGCTGGCGCGAGCTGCTCGGCGCGGAGCGCTTCGGCGTGCTCATCCGGGAGCGAGGCCTGGTCAGGGTCTGGGAAGGCGAGTCGAAGGGCGCGCGCCGGTTCGAGCTCGACCTGTGCAAGCGGCACGCCATTCCGGTGCAGGAGCTCGACCAGGACGACCTGCGCCAGATCTATCCGGAGATCGCGAAGGACGTCGCCGAGGGATTGCTGATGCCGGGCAATGCCCACACCGTCAGTCCGCAGCGCCTGGTGCGCGCGCTGGGCGACCTGCTGGTCGAGGCCGGAGGCCGGATCGTCGCCCAGCGTGTGATGAAGATCGTGCCGCGCGACGGCGCCGGATTCCTGCTCATGACCAACGAGGCCAGCAGGCGTGCGCAGCGCGTCGTCGTCGCCGCCGGCGCCTGGTCGATGCGACTGCTCGAGCCGCTGGGGCTGCGCCTGCCGCTGGAGACCGAGCGGGGCTATCACGCGCTGATGCCGTCGCCGAACCTCCAGCTCAAGGTGCCGCTGATCGTGAAGAACCGCGGCTTCGCGCTCACGCCGATGGACGGCGGGCTGTGCGCCGCCGGCACCGTGGAGATCGGCGGCCTCGAGGCCCCGCCCAACGAGCGGCGCGCGATGATCCTGGCCGAGCATGCGAAGCGCCTCTTTCCGTCGTTGGAGACCGGCGAGCCGACGTACTGGATGGGCTTTCGCCCGTCGATGCCCGACAGCCTCCCGGTCCTCGGTCAGGCGCCCGAACTGCCGGGCCTGTTCCTCGCGTTCGGGCACGGACATTACGGGATGACCGGCGGGCCGCCGAGCGCGCGCCTGGTCGCTGAGCTCATCAACGGCACGAAGCCGAGCATCGATCCCCATCCCTACGCGTGCACGCGCTTCCGCTGAACGGCACACTGACGCCGTCGCCTGCAGGGATATGAAAGCCGAGCTGCTTTGGCGCGCCGGGGTTCGCGTATTGCCGGGCGCAGTGCGGGTTTCGCCCGCGATCGCGGCGCTTCGTCGGCGGCGCGCATGACGCCACGGCGACGGCGACCTGCCTGCATCGCTGCGTCCCGCGTGCGCGCGTGGGCGGATGCGGTGGCACCGCCGGGGCGCTCAGGGCCTGACGTACGCGTAGCCCTCCTGCTGCCGGCGCATCAGCCGGACCACACCCGCCTTCACGTAGCCGATGGCGGGCAGCATGTCGTCGCGGGTGATGTGCTGTCCGATCATCGTGTTCTCGCAGGCGGTGATGTGGATGCCCGCGGCGAGCGCCTCGGCGACGTTCGGGCCGACGACGGATTCCATCTTGAGCATTTCGATCCCGGGGCCGTAGACGACGATCTCGATGTCGACGTTGCCCCGGCCCAGTTCCGACTGCACGTTCCGCGCATTCGACAGCGCGAGGATCCACCGCGCGGGCTCGGCGTCGGTCACCTGCATCACCAGTTTGTTCCGTCCACCGCTGCCCCCCGGCTGCGCCGACGCGGCGCGTTTTGGCACGGCGGCAACCAGTCCGGCCGCGATGGTCAGCAGGACGTTTCTGCGCAGCATCGTGCACCTCCTCGTAGACCGTTACCCTGTCATTGTCGCGCGAACGGTGAGATCGTGCTCGTGGGCGCGCGGCCGTTTCGTGATGAAGGCGAGCGTGCGGGCACCCGGATCAGCCCAGTTTGAGCCGTCAGCGCGTCCGATTTGTGGCGGCACTCAAGTCAGCGCGGGCGGGCCACCCGCGCGCGCGGCAGATGTCCTCTCAATCAGTCGGTCCGCTTCCTCACGCGTTAACCACGGAATGCGCCGCTTTGGTTCCGGCAGCGTCCGCACGCGCGGGAGCTTTGGCGATCCAATCTTAAGCCGCCCGCCGCATTGCCGCCCGGACCAATTCCAGCGTGCGATAGACAGCGGAGTTTACAAGCCCCTCGACTGTGCGCGCCGTCATGATCCGGTCGAGCAACTCGGGGTCGATCTTCTCCAACGCGATGCCGTTCACGAATCGATGCGCTGGACGCAGATGCGTCCTGTCGTCGGCTTGCGAAGCCTCATGCGACGTCGTCGCCAGATACTTGACCGCCGCTTCGTTCCAGATGCGACGAGGCTTAACACCGGGCCGCTCCTGATCCCACAAGGGCGCTATCGAATGAGCTGCCCTTGACAGATGACCTGGGCGCCCGCGCTCTAGCTACCGGCTGCCTTCGAAGGCAGCCTGCTGACGCTAGCACGGCCGCCTTCCCAATGATCAAGCTGCCGCGATTCGCCAAGCGCCATCCTAAACGGTGCGAGGTTCATCGTAAGCTTCACGTACGAAAATCGCTCGGCGCGGGAATTCGCTGGTACCGGCATTTCTTAAGGGGGGCACGCCGAGGCATCGCGCGGTTGAGATGTCTATCCGTTGACAATTGTCAAGCCATCTCTCTAAGAAACATGGTAAATATTTTATGCGTTGATCTGTCGGGAGAGAAGCCATGGCATATCGTCCGCTCAGTTGGATGCTGCTATTCGCTGTACTGATCGCACCAACGCTGTCCCTTGGCCAGCCAACCCCACTAAACCCAGGCTCAGTATTAACGATTACGCGTCAGACCTTGGACAATAGCCAGTATTTCGCTGGCCGAGACTTTCAAGAAGAGGACCCCGCTGGAGGCACGAATACCTGTAGTGGGCAGGAAACATCTCCAGCTGGATCATACGATCTGCGCTGTTCAATTCCTGTTGG
Source organism: uncultured beta proteobacterium (assembly GCA_963700415.1). GTDB lineage: Bacteria > Pseudomonadota > Gammaproteobacteria > Burkholderiales > Casimicrobiaceae > CAIWHR01. The sequence goes on along the minus strand of CAVOXS010000005.1, from coordinate 219,950 downwards.
GGCTGTCGGAATTCGGGGGTGGAAAACTGTTTCCCTAAACTTCCTAATTCCAACCGGAGGAGCACCAAGCCAATCACTCGACGCAACGATTACGTCAAACCTCTCATATGGCGGACTCCTTGAGGCAGGTGTGAACGGTAGCTCCGCACACTTTCGAACCTGGCTTGAAGTGTATGAGTGCTCCGAACCACGGATTGAGAGTTGCAGCACCGTGTTGGCCAAAGTAGTGACCTGCGAGGAAGGGGTTCATGGAACTACCCCTTCATCGGCAAACCTATTGGGTCTTGAGGCAGAAAGGCCCCACGGCAACGCAATTGGGACGCTGGACGTCAAGCTTGATTCCCAACGTTCATACAAAGTTGTTGTCGGCGCAACTATCGAGGTCGAAACATTACACATTGGGACCGCTTGGGCAATATTCGATGAGGGCTATCCGGGTGCCGTTAATTTTGAGTCCCTTCGGCTGAAGCTAGGCGAGCAAGATTCCGCCGATTTGGGCGTTGGTGGATCATGGTATGACCCCAGCTTGGATGGTTCCGGTCTGGTGCTGGAGGTTGTTCCTCCCGGCGATCGGCTGCTCGCCTGGTGGTATGCGTTCAGGACTGACGGCAGCATTGGAGTTGAGGGCTTTGCTGAACGGATGTGGTACATGCTGGACAGCCGTCCTTATGCCACTGCTGGCGACAGTAATGGCTTCTTCGATGGCAGAAAGGGATCGCTGCTCGTGTTTGAGACATTGGCGAGCCCGGAATGGCCAAATGATCCTTCCACCCTAACGACCGCCATTGGAAGATTCGATGTCGAGTTCACGTCCTGCGAAAAAGCGGTGGCTCACTATTGGTTCACCGATAGGGTTTCTGGGCAGAACGTAACTGGTGACCTCAAGCTGCAACGTATCTTGCCGGCGGGGAACTGCAGCTTGCGTTCGAGTGGCGTCACGACAACCCAGTAGCAAAGGGAGGGCGGAACCAGAGCGTCATTGGGCAGACGCCTCTGCCCACGCACGAGAACGCGATCAGGAAGTCGTGCCCGCACTGTCCACCCCGCGCCACGGGCAACGCCATGGGCCAGGATATCGCACTCCAGGTGCCAGCGGAACTCGCGCTCCACATGGGCTGGCACCGGACCGGCGTCGCAGTGACCGTCGTGGCAGCGGGCAGGTTTGGTTCGGTTGGGGACCCGGTCTAGCCTCGGTGCCGAAGGTCCCTGGAAACCAGAGCTACGGGCGACGGAACGACATTTGCCCTGAGCTTGACTGAGGGCAGGACGCGATCATACCGGTCGGTCGGTGGTAGTGCAGGTCACCGCCAGCGGACGATGCCGCATCGCGCCGGGAGGAGCAGGGGCCGCGCAGTCGCGCTTGGACGAGGCTGCGAGGATTCCGACGCGGCAGCTATCGGAGGTGTTTGGCGAGAAAGCCCATCGTCCGGCGCCAGGCGAGCTCCGCCGCCACTGGATCATGTTTCAGGAACGGCAGGTTCTTCGAGTCCGCCGTCTCGTTGGCGAAGGCGTGCTTGGCATCGTACCGGTGGAACTCGAAATCGACGTGCGCGGCGCGGAACATCTTCTCCAGCTCGTCGACCTTCGCGATCGGGAACGCCGCGTCGTCGGTGGCCCAGTGGCCCATCAGCGGCGCTTTGATCCTTGCCGCGTCGACGAACTCGAGCGGCGGATAGCCGTACCAGATGACAGCGGCGTCGGCCTCGGGCACGTTCACCGCCGCCAGCAGCGTGAGCGCCCCGCCCATGCAGAAACCGGTCACCCCGACCCTGGCGCTGCCCGACGCCTTGAGGTGCTCGACCGCACCGCGCACGTCCTGGCCCGCGGCGTCGGCGAAGTCGAGGTTGTTCATCAGATGCTCGGCTTCGTTGGCCTCGAGCGCGACCTGGCCGCGGTAGAGGTCCGGTACCAATGCCCGGTAGCCGGCGGCCGCCAGCTTGTCCGCGACGCCCCTGATCTGATCGTTGAGTCCCCACCACTCCTGGATCACCACCATGCCGGGCGCGGCCAGGTTGCGCTGCGGGTTCGGCGAGATAGCCGACAACGCTCTGGCCGTCCGGCCGCTTGTAGCTGATCGTCTTGCCCATCGTGTTCTCCTTGGATAGCTCGTCAAGCCAGGCGCCGGGAGCGCCGTTCAGGTTCGCCACTGGCCGGCCGCCGCGCCGAGTCGCCACGACCGGGATCCCGCAGTTCTCGGGAAGTCTGCGGCCCGGTCGATCTGCGCAGCCGACATTGACCGGCTCATCGCGCTGCTGGTTCGCGCCCGGCCGCCTGGCGCGCGATCATCCAACCCGGATATTCCGGCGGCAGCGCGCTCACCTTGTCGAGCGCGCCGAGATCTTCCGGCGCGAGCTTGAGCGTCGTCGCTTCGATGTTGTCACGCAATTGCCGTTCGTCCTTGGCGCCGATGATGATCGTGGTGACGTGCTTCTGCGCCAGCAGCCAGGCCAGCGCGACGCGCGCCACGCTCACGCCGTGCGCGTCGCCGATCATGCGCATCACGTCGATGCAGGCGAACGCGCGCTCGCGGTCGACGGGCGGAAAGTCGAAAGTGGTGCGCCGCGATCCGGCCGGGCCCTCCTGCTCGCGCGCGTACTTGCCGCTCAGCAGGCCGCCTGCCAACGGACTCCACACCATGAGCCCCATCTGCTGGTCGGCCAGGACCGGCGCCAGCTCGCGCTCCAGGTCGCGGCCGGCGATCGTGTAATACGCCTGCAGCGATTCGAAGCGACTCCAGCCGTGCATCGCCGCCAGACCGTTGGCCTTGGCGATCTGCCATGCCGCGAGGTTGGAGCACCCGATGCAGCGAACCTTGCCCGTGCGCACGAGGTCGTCCAGTGCCCGCAGCGTCTCGTCGAGCGGCGTCAACGGATCGTAGCCGTGGATCTGATACAGATCGAGCCAGTCGGTTCCGAGTCGGCGCAACGACGCGTCGACCGACGCCATGATGTGGACGCGGGAAAGACCCACGTCGTTGGGTCCCGGCCCCGTGCGGGCGCGCACCTTGCTCGCCAGCACGATGTCCTTGCGCCGGGATCCGAGCGCCTTGCCGAGGATGCGCTCCGAATCGCCGTCGGAGTACACGTCGGCCGTATCGAAGAAGTTGATTCCGGCGTCCAGCGCGATCCCGACCAGCCGATCGGCTTCCTGCTGCGCGGTATTGCCGATCTTTTCCCAGATGCCGCCCTTGCCCCCAAAGGTCATGGCGCCGAAACAGAGCTCGGAGACGAACAGTCCGGTGCGGCCGAAAGCGGAGTAGCGCATGGGTCGGTCCCGACGAAGCGGGAGAATGCAATGCTACCGCAATTGGCCGCGCCGGTTGGGTCCCGGTGGTCATCGGCAACGGCAAGTTCCCGAATTCCGGTGCTCCTGCGCTCGATTTCCCGACAGGCGTCTGGAACGGGTGGTCCGCTCAAGGGCGAAGCAGGGACCCAGGACCGGTGCGTGGCATGGTGAGGTCATCCCCGCGGGGCTGCTTGCGATCGCGCTGCGGCATGGACACCATGGGCTATTGACCGTCTGCCGTGCGGCTCCACCGGCTCTCGTTGATTGCCGACGTCGACGGCAGGATGCGTTAACATGATTGCTCGGACCGCGCAGACGTTCGCCTGCGGGGGGTGGACTGGTGGCCCGAAGCTCCTGTCCCGCCGCGCGGCAGGGTCGCCGTGTGGTTCACCGCGACCGGCCGACGGTGGCTCGTTCACAGCAGGGAATTTCGCAATCCGGAGGGGACGTATGAATCGGTCGATGGACTTCACGTACCGCGTTGCGCGACTTGTCGGCGCTGCCCTGCTGGTCGTCGTCGCCGGCACGGCAACGGCAGCCGAGATGCCGGCGCCGCTCAATCCGCCGCAGAAGGTCAAGGTCGCGTACGTGCCGATCATGAAATTCGCCACCATGTACGTGGCGGCGCAGCGGGGCCTGTTCAAGAAATACGGCCTCGATGTGGACTTCGAGCGCGTCAAGTCGGGCACCGAGGCGATCGCGTTCCTCACGCAGGGCAGCGTCGACGTCGGCGGCATCGCCATCGTCACTTCGCTGTGGAACTCGTGGAACCGCGGGCTGGGGATACGCATCATCGCGCCAGGCGGGCTGGAGCCGTTCACCAACAGCCCGACCATGCTCCTGGTGCGCAAGACGCTCCAGCAGGAGGGCAAGGTCCGGACCGTTGCCGATCTCAAGGGCAAGCGCGTCGCCGCCGCCGGCGGACCCGGCAGCGGCGGCGAATACCAGGTGACCAAGGCGCTCGAGCGCGCGAAGCTCACCATCCGCGACGTCGAATTGATCAACGTGGCCAATGCCGACATGCCGGCCGCGCTGGAGCGCGGGTCGGTCGACGCGGCGCTCGCCGGCTCGCCGTACGCGGACCAGGCGATCAATTCGGGCCACGCGGCCGTTCTCGCGACCGACCTGACGCCGGGGCTGATGACCGTCGCCTTCGTCGGCTCGGGGAAGTTCATCAAGGAGCGGCCCGAGGTCGCCGAGCGCTTCGTGCTCGCGCTGACCGAGGCGGCGCGAATGATGCAGGGCAACGAATACCTCGCGCCTGCCAACATCGACGCCTACATGACCTTCGCCAACACGACGGAAAAGGCGATCCGCGAAGGCAATCCGGTGGTCTACGATCCGGACATGAAGATTCCCTTCGAGACGCTGGGCGACGCCGAGCGGGTGTACCGGGAGAACGGCCGCCTCGAGTACACGAAGCCCATCGATCTCAACGTCGTCGCCGACGGTCAGTTCGTCAAGAAGGCGCTGGCCACTCTCGGCCCCTACAAGAAGTGACCTTCGTCGGGCGGCGCGCGGCCACGGGGACCGCCCGCCGTCCCCGTCGGTCCGTGGCAATCGCCTCCGGGCAACGCCCATGATGTCGCCTGTCGCCGAAGCGTCGGGCCGCACGTCGCGTCGCAAGACGCGAAGATCGTCTCCCGCAACGTCACCAGGATCTACCCGACCGTGCGCGGCCCGATGACCGCGCTCGAGAATTTCAGTCTCGACGTGGCCGATGGCGAGTTCGTCTGCGTCGTCGGCCCGTCGGGCTGCGGCAAGTCCACCTACCTGCGGATCCTGGCGGGCCTCGACACTCCCAGCGCCGGCAGCGTGCTGATCCGGCCCGGGCCGGATCCGGGAAAGCCGCTGAACAGCGTCGTCTTCCAGGAGTACGCGGTCTTTCCGTGGAAGACGGTGATCGAGAACGTCGCCTTCGGCCTGCAGATGCGCGGCATCGGCAAGGCCGAGCGGCTCGAAGTCGCCATGCGCTGGCTGGAGCGGGTCGGGCTGCGCAAGTTCGCGGGCTACTATCCGCACCAGACGTCGGGCGGCATGAAGCAGCGGGTGAGCATCGTCCGCGCGCTGGCCAACGACCCGGAAGTCCTGCTGATGGACGAGCCTCTCGGCGCGCTCGACGCGCAGACGCGGATCGTCCTGCAGGACGAGCTCCTGCGCATCTGGGAGGAAACGCGCAAGACCGTCGTCTACATCACGCACAGCCTCGACGAAGCCATCCTGCTCGGCGACCGGGTGGTCCTGATGACCGCACATCCGGGGCGCCACCTCGCGACCTTTCCCATCGACATCGCGCGACCGCGCACGCTGGACACCATCAATACCCCGCGGTTTGCCGAGCTGCGCAGCGCGATCTGGGACCTGCTCGCCAGGGAAGTCGCGCGGGCCATGGAGATGCAGGCATGACGGAGTCGCAGCACGCCGCAGGCGAGGCGGGCGCCGGCGACGCGGTCGATGCCGAAGCCGGCAGGCAACGCCATTCGCGGCAGCGTGCCTTCCGGACCGGCGTGGCGTGGCTGGTCGCGGCACTCGTGGCCTGGAATGTCGCATTCTTCGCGGCCGGACTCTGGTTCACTCTGTGGTGGCTGGGGCTCCTCGGCGAATTCGTGCTGGCGGTGCTGATCGCCGAACGCGTCGGCCGCGTCGTGCCGCCGCGGCGGCGCCCGCTCTACGAGCGAACCCTGGCTTTCGGCTTTCCGGTCCTCGCGCTCGTTGCCTGGCAGCTGATCGTCGATGCCGGAATTCTCAGCGAAACATGGTTTCCGCAGCCGACCCGGATCGCGCGGGCGCTCTGGGAGCTCACGGTGAGCTACGATCGCTTCTCGCACACCAGCCTCTTCGGCCGCCCCTGGCTGATGCCGGAAGCCTTCCGGCAGTCGGGGTGGCAGGGCGCATGGAGCCTGGTCGCGGAAAGCCACGTCTGGGCGACCCTCGCGCGGGTCGCGTCCGGCTTCTTCCTCGGCGCGATCCCGGGCATCCTGCTCGGCGTGGTGATGGGCATGAACAAGACCGTCCGGCTGATGCTCGACACCACCCTTTCGGCCATCTACGTGCTGCCGAAGATCGCCATCTTCCCGATCGTCATGCTGATGTTCGCCGATCCGTTCGGCGAAGGGCCGAAGATCATGGTCGTCGCGCTGGCGGTGTTCTTCCTGATGACGATCAACTCGATGGCCGGCGTGCGGGACATCGACCCGGTCTTCCTGATGGCCGGCAGGAATTACGGCGCTCGCGGGTTTCAGCTGCTCCGGCACGTCATCATCCCGGCGGCGCTGCCGGTCATCTTCGCCGGGCTGCGCCTCGCGCTGGGCACCGCGCTCATCGTCATCATCTCGGTCGAATTCCTGCGCGCGAAGCAGGGCGTGGGCTTCATCACGTTCTACTACTGGGAGGTGCTGAGTCCCGAGAAGATGTATGCGGGGCTGGTCGTCGTCATGCTGCTCGGCATCGTGTTAACTTATCTCCTGCAGTGGGTTCAGCGCAGGGTCATGCCCTGGCAGCGCGATTAGGCGGCGCGACTGTCACGCCGGGAGCCGGACCGCGACACACGTCGCTTCCAGCCTCAGACACGGAGTCGAACGCGAGCGGGGACGGCATGAGCCAGGGGCGAAGCCAGCGTTACGATGTCGTCGTGGTCGGTGGCGGCGCGGCGGGCATCGCGGCGGCCGTCGGCGCGCGTCGGGCCGGCGCGCGGACGCTGCTGGTCGAGCACTACGGCTTCCTCGGGGGCGCCGCCACCAACGCCAACGTGCTCTCGTATTGCGGCTTCTACACGCGAAGCGACGAACGGCGACAGGTCGTGGGCGGCGCCGGGGCGAGGGTCCTCGACACGCTGGCCGAGCTGGGATTCGACGTGGCTCCCATCCGGGCGCCCAGCGGCAACTGGATCGTGATGCTCGACCCCGAGGCGCTGAAATACGCGTTGGACCGGATCGTCGCCGAAGACGGCATCGACTGCCGCCTGCACTGCACGCTGATCGGCGCGAGCCGCGCCGCGGCGAGGATCGAAGCCGTCACGCTGTTCGATCACGCCGGAGCCTTCGACGTCGCGGCGTCGTGCTTCGTCGACGCTTCCGGCGACGCGGATCTGGGCTTCGCCGCCGGTGTGCCGCCGCTGACCGATCCGCTGTCGCAGCGACAGCGCCAGCTGGCGTCGTTCCCGGTCAGGATCGGGGGAGTGCCGCCGCAGGTCGACGTCAGCCGGGCGACGCTGCTGTCGCTGATGGAACATTTCGACGCCGGCGACGCGCAGCGCCCACGTTCGCCGCAATGGCGGCCACTTCTTTCGCCTGCCGCGGTCGAACGAGCTCTGGTGGATGGGCATCGATCTCGCGACCGACGGCCTCGATTCGGCGGATCTCGCGGCAGCCGAGAGGAGCGGACGCGATCTCGCGTGGAAATTCCTGGCGCTGCTGCGCGCTCGGGTGCCGGGCTTCGAGCAGGCGTACATCGGCGCGAGCGGGCCCGGGCTCGGCATTCGTGACAGCCGGCAACTGCAGACCCGCTACCGCCTCACCGGCGAGGACGTTCTTTCCGGGCGAACGCGCGACGACGGCATCGCGTGCGGCTGCTGGCCGGCCGAGCTGCACAAGGGCACGGGCGGCCCGACGTTCCAGCCGATCGGCGGCGAAGGCTACTATCACGTCCCGCTCGCAGCCATTCGCGCTTCCGCCGTCGACAATCTGTGGGTAGGCGGCCGCGCGATCGGTTGCGACGAGCTTGCCTACGGGTCGCTGCGCGTGATGGGCACGGCGTTCGCCACCGGCCAGGCAGCGGGCGTTGCCGCGGCGCATGGCGCCGACGGCGGCTCGGCGGAGGATTCCAGGCGAATCCGGGAGGAGGTGCTGCAGCAGGGAGCAATCCTCTGACCTCGGACTCGCGCGTTCGCGATTGAAAGCGCCATCCGCGCACGACCACGATGCGACCCATGTCCATGCCGACGGCTTCGACCACCCACATACCGGGGACACCCGCCTCGGGTGTCGCGCTGCGCGGAGTGACCAAGCGGTTCGGTGCGGTGCCGGTGCTGAGCGCCATCGACCTCGAGGTCGCCGCTGGCGAGCTGGTGGTGCTGGTCGGTCCGTCGGGGTGCGGGAAATCGACGTTGCTGCGTGTCATCGCCGGTCTCGAGGAGCTGACTTCGGGCGCCATCGAAATCGGCGGCCGTCGCGTGGACGGTCTGCCGCCCGAAGAGCGCGCGGTGGCGATGATGTTCCAGTCCTACGCGCTCTACCCGCACATGACGGCCTATCAGAACATGGCGTTCGGCCTGTCGCTCGCGCGCTACGAACGCGCCGAGATCGCCCGCCGCGTGCAGCACGCGGCCGCGCGGCTGCAGATCGGCGACCTGCTCGAGCGAAAGCCCGCGCAGCTCTCGGGGGGCCAGCGCCAGCGCGTCGCGCTCGGCCGCGCGATCGTTCGCGATCCTGCCGTGTTCCTGCTCGACGAGCCGCTCTCCAATCTGGACGCCGGCCTGCGCGCGCGGACCCGCCTGGAACTCGCGCGGCTGCATCGGGAACTCGGCGCGACGATGCTCTACGTCACCCACGATCAGCTGGAGGCGATGACGCTCGGGCAGCGGCTGGTGGTGCTGCGCGAAGGCCGCATCGAGCAGGCCGGCACCCCGCTCGAGATCTACCGGCGCCCGCGCAATGTCTTCGTCGCCGGGTTCATCGGCTCGCCCGCGATGAATTTCGTCGCGGCCAGCGTCGTCACCGCCGATGCCCGGGAGGTCCGCTGCAGGCTCGACGGCGGCACGCAGCTGCGCGCGGCCGTGAACGGCGCCCGGTTGCGCGTCGACGAGCGCGTCACGGTGGGCGTGCGTCCCGAACACCTGCAGCCCACCGATGCCGCGGATGCCGCGTTCCGCGGCAACGTCACGGTGGCCGAGGCGGTCGGCGAGGCGTGCTACGCCTATCTGGAGGTCGCCGGCGCTCGCGACGGTCTCGTGGTCGCGCGCCTGGATGCGGACGCGCCGATCCGCGTCGGCGTCGCCCTCGGACTGCACGCGCCGGCCGAACGCGTGCACGTGTTCGACGGCGCCGGCGAGGCGCTCGACCCTGCCGGGAGCACGCCACGATGACGCGCGGTCTGCGCCTGGTCGTCGCCGCGCTGGCGCTCGTGCCGGCCATCGCTGCCCATGCCGTGACGATCGCGATCTCCTGCGGCGCCGTCGGCCGCGAGCTCGAGATCTGCCGCGAGGGCGCAATGGACTGGGCGGCGCGCACCGGCAACACGGTGAAGCTCGTGTCCACGCCCAACTCCAGCTCGGAGCGTCTCGCGCTCTACCAGCAGCTGCTGGCCGCCGGCGCGCCGGATCTCGATGTCCTCCAGGTCGACGTCGTCTGGCCCGGAATCCTCGCCGGGCACCTGGTCGATCTGGGCGCCGACGCGGCAGCCGTGCGCGGCGAGTTCTTCCCTCAGCTCGTCGCCAACAACCTCGTGGGCGGCCGCCTGGTCGCGCTGCCCTGGTTCGTCGATGTGGGGCTGCTGTATTACCGCAGCGACCTGCTGGCGCGCCATGGCCTTGCGGTGCCGCGAACCTGGCCGGAGCTCACCGACACGGCGACGCGCATCCAGCGCGCCGAGCGCGCGGCGGGGGCATCGCGGCTGTGGGGATTCGTGTGGCAGGGACGCTCCTACGAGGGACTGACCTGCAATGCGCTCGAATGGCTGGCGAGCCAGGGCGGCGGCACCATCGTCGACGCCGCCGGCCGCGTCACGGTGAACAATCCGCGCGGCGGCGGAGGCGATCACGCTCGCCGCGAGCTGGGTGCGCCGCATCAGCCCGCATGGCGTGCTCAACTACACCGAGGAGGAATCGCGCGGCGTGTTCCAGAGCGGCGGCGCGGTGTTCATGCGCAACTGGCCGTATGCGTGGAACCTGCTGCAAAGTCCCGACAGCCCGGTGCGCGGCAAGGTAGGCATCACGACGCTGCCGGCCGCCGCGGACGGCAGCCCGGCCGCGGTGCTGGGCGGCTGGCAGCTCGCGGTCTCGCGCTATTCGCGCCATCGCGCGGCGGCCACCTCGCTCGTCCTCCACCTCGTCGGCCGCGCGGAGCAGAAGCGCCGGGCGCTGGCCGGCGGCTACCACCCGACGCTTCCCGCGCTGTACAAGGACGCGGAGCTGCTGGCCGCGAGCCCGCTTTTCGGTGCGCTGCGCGACGCGCTCGACGGCGCGGTCGCGCGTCCGGCCGCGGCCGTCGGGGCCGACTACAACCGGGTGAGCTACGCTTTCGCCAACGCGGTGCATGCGGTGCTCGCCGGTGGCAGCGACGCCGAGACGAGCCTGCGCGTCGTCGAGCGGCAGCTGCAGCGCCTGAAGCGCCGCGGCAACTGGCCCGCCGCGCAGGCGGCGAAGGCGGCCCGTTGAGCGCGGGTTCGCTGCGCGCGCGCCGCGCCCGATCGGCGTGGTGGCTGCTGGCCCCGATGCTCGTCGCCCTCGCGCTGGCCGCCGGCTGGCCGCTCGCGCGCACCGTCTGGCTGAGCTTCACCGACGCCACGCTGGCGGCACCGGCGGACGTGGCCTGGATCGGGTGGGCGAACTACCTCGAGTACGACGAGGGCCGGTGGTACGGCGTGCTTGCCGATCCGCTCTGGTGGCATGCCGTGCGCAACACGGTCGTCTTTGCCGTCGTGTCGGTCGGACTCGAGACCGTGCTCGGCCTCGCGATCGCCCTCGCGCTCGACGTGCCGTTTCCCGGACGCGGCCTGGTGCGTGCCGCCGTGCTCGTGCCTTGGGCCATTCCGACCGTGGTATCGGCCAAGCTCTGGGCATGGATGCTGAACGACGAGTTCGGAATCCTCAACCACGTGCTGCTCGCTCTCGGCGTCATCACCGCGCCCGTCGCCTGGGTCGCCGACCCCGACCTCGCGCTCGCGGCCGTCATCGCCGTCGACGTCTGGAAGACCACTCCGTTCCTCGTCCTGCTCATCCTCGCCGGATTGCAGATGCTGCCGCGGGATTGCTTCGAGGCGGCACGGGTGGACGGCGTGCATCCGCTGAAGGTCTTTCTGCGAGTCACGCTGCCGCTGCTGTGGCCCGCGCTCGCGGTCGCCGTCGCCTTCCGCGCGCTCGACGCGCTGCGCATCTTCGATCTCGTCTACGTGCTCACCGCGAACTCGACCAGCACCATGTCGATCTCGGTCTACGCGCGCCAGCAGCTGGTCGACTTCCAGGATGTCGGCTACGGGTCCGCGGCGTCGACGCTCGTGTTTCTGACCGTGGGCTTCGCCGCCATCGCCTACCTGCGCCTCGTGCGGCTGCGCACGCGGAGGCGGCGTGAGCGCGCGCCGGCTGCTGCGTCGGATCGCGTTCACCGCCTTCCTGGCGGCGATCCTGGCCTTCGCGCTCTTCCCCCTGTATTTCGCGTTCGTGACCTCGGTGACGCCGTCCGGAGAGCTGTTCCGGCCGGCGCTCTTTCCGCACGGTGGACGGCCGAGCACTATCGCGGGGTGCTGGCCGGGCTGTTTCTGCGCAGTGTCGTCAACTCGGCGGTCGTGAGCGCGGCGGTGGTCGCGCTGACGCTGCTGCTGGCCCTGGGCGCCGCCTACGCGCTCGCGCGCATCCGCTTCCGCGGCCGCGCCGCGGTCCTGTTCGGCGTACTCGCGATCTCGATGTTTCCGCAGATCGCGGTGCTCGCCGGGATGTTCGATCTGGTCCGTTCATTCGGCCTTTTCGATCGGCTGGGCGCGCTGGTGTTCTCGTACCTCGCGCTGACGCTGCCGTTCGCCGCCTGGGTGCTCGCGACCTTCGCGCGCGGCATCCCGGTGGAGCTCGAGGAAGCCGCCGCGCTCGACGGCGCCGGTCCGCTGACCACGCTCCTCCGGGTGTTCGTGCCGCTGCTGCGGCCGGCGCTGGCGGCCACGGGCCTGCTGGTCTTCATTGCCGCCTGGAACGAGTTCCTGTTCGCGCTGACGTTCACGCTGTCCGATGAAAGCCGGACCGTTCCCGTCGCCATCGCGCTGCTCTCCGGCGCAAGCGCCTTCGAGCTGCCCTGGGGACCGATCATGGCGGCGGCGGTGCTCGTCACGGTGCCCATCGTCGCGCTGGCGCTCGTCTTCCAGCGCCATATCGTGTCGGGCCTGCTGGCCGGTGCGCTCAAGCAGTAGTCGCGACCGGCTCCGGCCACCGCTTTCCGTGTGCTTCCCCTTTCCAAAGGCGGTTGCCGTTCTCGCGCAAAGGCGGAGCGGGCGGGTCGTACGCCGATGGAATGCTCGACCATTCGGCTATACTCCGACGAGTTCGTCGTCCGCGTCCGGTAATCCTGCCGCGCCTGTTGCGCACACCGCCGGCGCGAAAAGCGCTGCGCCTGGATCGTCCAGCGCGGGCCGCATCCAACCAGCTCGCGGCGACGACCTCCCGAAATGCACAGTGAACCGGACATCGTGACTCAATCGTCCCCCACCGCGCGCCAGGCCGTGCGCGGCCTGCGCGCCTCGAAGATCCGCGACGTGGCCAATGCCGGCATGGGGCGCGAGGACGTGCTGGCATTCTGGTTTGGCGAGCCCGACGAAGTCACGCCCGCGTTCATCCGGCAGGCGGGGATCGACGCCTTGAGCGCCGGCGCGACGTTCTATACGCACAACCTCGGGATCCCTGAACTGCGGCAGGCCATCGCCGCCTATGTCACCGGTCTGCACGGCCCCGTCGGTCTCGACCGGATCGCGGTCACGAGCTCGGGGATGTCGGCGTTGATGCTGACCACGCAGGCGCTCGTCGGGCCCGGCGACCGCGTCGTGGCGGTGACGCCGCTATGGCCCAACCTGGTCGAGATCCCGAAGATCCTGGGCGCCGAAGTCGCCTGCGTCGAGCTGGCGTTCGGGCGCGCGGGCTGGACGCTCGACCTCGACCGTCTGCTTCGCGCGCTCACTCCGGCGACGCGCGCGGTGTACATCAATTCGCCGAACAATCCGACCGGCTGGACGCTCGGCGCCGCCGACCAGCAGGCCATCCTGGCGCACTGCCGCCGGCACGGCATCTGGATCGTCGCGGACGACGCCTACGAGCGGCTCTATTTCGAAGGGGCGGGCGTCGGAGACGCGGCGCCGTCGTTTCTCGACCTGACCGAGCCCGAAGACCGGGTCGTGAGCACCAACACGTTTTCCAAGACCTGGCTCATGACGGGATGGCGGCTGGGCTGGATCGTGGCGCCGCAAGCGCTGATGCCGGATCTCGGCAAGCTGATCGAGTACAACACGTCGTGCGCTCCGGTGTTCATCCAGCGCGCCGGGGTGGTCGCGGTGACCGAAGGCGACGCGGTGATCGCGCACACCGCGGACCGCCTGCACCGCGCGCGCGATTTCCTGCATGCGCGGCTGCGGCAGATTCCGGGCATCGAGGCGGCGGTCGCGCCGGGCGCGATGTACGCGTTCTTTCGCGTCGACGGTGTTGCCGACAGTCTCGCGTTCTGCAGGCAGCTCGTGGCCGATGCCGGTCTGGGCCTCGCTCCCGGCATAGCGTTCGGCCCGGAGGGCGAGGGATTCGTGCGCTGGTGCTTCGCGGCGAGCGAAGCGCGGCTTGCCGAGGGCGTCGAGCGCCTGCGGCGGCACCTGGCGCGCCGTGACACCGCATCCTGCAACCTGACTTTGCGAGGACCGACATGGACGAGCAACTGCGCATCGCCGCACTGGAGTACCACCGTCTGCCGACGGCCGGCAAGATCTCGGTCACGCCGACCAAGGGCCTCATCAACCAGCGCGATCTCGCGCTCGCCTATTCGCCCGGCGTGGCGGCGGCGTGCGACGCGATCGCGGCCGATCCGTCCGAGGCGCGCTCGCTGACCTCCCGCGGCAATCTCGTCGCCGTCATCACCAACGGCACGGCGGTGCTGGGGCTCGGCAACATCGGGCCGCTCGCCGGCAAGCCGGTGATGGAGGGCAAGGCCTGCCTGTTCAAGAAGTTCGCCGGCATCGACGTGTTCGACATCGAGATCGCGGAAAACGATCCGGAGGAGCTGGTCCGCACGATCGCCCGGCTCGAGCCGACGTTCGGCGGCATCAACCTCGAGGACATCAAGGCGCCGGATTGCTTCTACGTCGAGCGCAAGCTGCGCGAGCGGATGAAGATCCCGGTGTTCCACGACGACCAGCACGGCACGGCGATCGTCGCCGGGGCGTTCATGCTGAACGGGCTCAAGGTGGTGGGCAAGGACATCGCCACGATCAAGCTCGTGTGCTCGGGCGCGGGCGCCGCCGCGATCGCGTGCCTCGACCTGATGGTCGGGCGTCGGCCTGCAAGCGCGAGAACGTCATCGTCTGCGACAGCAAGGGCGTGATCTTCGCACGGCCGCGAGACGCCGATGGAGGAGAACAAGGCGCGCTACGCCGCCAGGACCGGCGCGCGCACGCTGGCGGATGCCATCGTCGACGCCGACATCTTCCTCGGGCTGTCGGGTCCGAAGCTGCTGACCGCGGACATGGTCAAGCGCATGGCGCGCGATCCGCTGATCCTGGCGCTCGCCAATCCCGAGCCCGAGATCCTGCCCGAGCTCGCGAAGGCGGCGCGGCCCGACGCCATCCTGGCCACGGGCCGGTCCGATTATCCGAACCAGGTGAACAACGTCCTCTGTTTTCCGTTCATCTTCCGCGGCGCGCTCGACGTGGGCGCCACGACGATCACCGAGGCCATGAAGCTCGCGTGCATGCGCGCCATCGCCGAGCTCGCGCACGCCGAGCAATCCGACGTCGTGGCGCAAGCCTACGCGGAGGAGGACCTGTCGTTCGGTCCGGAGTACCTGATCCCGAAGCCGTTCGACCCCCGGCTCATGGTGATCGTGCCGCCCGCCGTGGCGAAGGCCGCGATGGACAGCGGCGTGGCCACGCGGCCGATCGCCGATTTCGACGCGTATCGCGAGCGCCTGTCGCAGTTCATCTACCACTCCGGCCTCATCATGAAGCCCGTGTTCGAAGGCGCCAAGCGGGCGCCGAAGCGCGTGGCCTACGCGGAAGGCGAGGAGGAGCGCGTGCTGCGGGCGGTGCAGGTCGTGGTGGACGAAGGCCTGGCGAAGCCCGTGCTGATCGGGCGCCCGGAGGTCATCGCCGCGCGCATCGCCAAGTTCGGACTGCGCCTGCGCGCCGGAACCGATTTCGAGCTCGTCAACATCAACAGCGACGCGCGCTACCGCGATTGCTGGCAGCTCTATTACCAGCTGATGGGGCGCAACGGCATCTCGCCGGAAGACGCCAAGGAGGCCGTCCTGCGCAAGCCTTCGCTCATCGGCGCGCTGCTGCTGCGCATCGGCGCCTGCGACGCGCTGCTGTGCGGGACGGTCGGCAAGTACCAGGCGCACCTGCGCCATGTCGCCGACGTCATCGGCAAGCGAGCGGACGCGCCGGTGTTCGCGGCGATGAACGGGCTGCTGCTGCCGCACCGCACGCTGTTCGTCTGCGACACCTATGTGAACCAGGACCCGTCGGCCGAAGAGCTGGCCGGGATCACCCGGCTGGCAGCCGACGCGGTGCGGCGGTTCGGCCTCGTCCCGAAGGTCGCGCTCCTGTCGCACTCCAATTTCGGCAGCGAGGACTCGGCGTCCGCGCACAAGATGCGCGAGGTGCGGCGGCTGCTCGTCGACCGGGAGCCGGAACTGGAGGTGGACGGCGAGATGCATGGCGACGCGGCCCTCTCGGACGCGATACGCAACCGCGTCCATCCGGATTCGACGCTGAAGGGCGAGGCGAATCTGCTGGTGATGCCGAATCTCGATGCCGCGAACATCTCGTTCAACCTGCTGAAGATCACCGGCGGCGACGGGGTGACCATCGGCCCGATTCTGCTGGGGGCGCAGAAGACCGTCCTGATCGCCACACCGTCGGCCACGGTGCGGCGGCTCGTCAACCTGACCGCGCTGGCGGTGGTGGGGGCCGCAAGCGCCGGCGATTGAAGGGCGGACCGGCCTGTCATTCGGGCCGTCCTTTCGGCCGCCACTCGCGGGCGCGCCGGCGCGCCTCGGCGATCTCTTCCGGCGTCATCCGCGCGGCCAGCTGATCGCGGTTCCTGATCACGATTCCGCGGCTCTTCGCTTCCGCGGCGCGGAAGGTCATGGCGGAGAGCGTGTACCACTTGTGCGCCTCGACGAAATCCTGGCGGACGCCGTGGCCGTGCTCGTACATGACGCCCAGGTTGGCCTGTGCCATCGGATGACCCGCCGCGGCGGCCTTCCGGTACCACGTGACGGCCTCGGCATGGTCCTGGACGACTCCGAGGCCGCTCTGGTACGCATTGCCGAGGTTGTGCTGCGCGTTGGAGTCGCCCTGTTCGGCGGCCATTCGATACCACTGCACCGCCGCGGCGGGGTCCCGCGCGACGCCATGGCCATGCTCGTACATGACGCCCAGGTTGTTCTGCGCGTCGCGGTTGCCCTGTGCGGCCGCGCGACGATACCATTTCAGCGCCTCGGCATGGCTTTTCGGCACGCCGAGTCCGCTTTCGTACATCACGCCCAGATTGTCCTGGGCACGGGCGTCTCCCTGCTCGGCCAGCGCGCGATACAGTGCCAGCGCCGTCGCGTAGTCGCCGCGCTGGTGCGCGAGCCTTGCCGAATCCCAGTCCTCTTTTTTCATGGGCGGTGCATCTCGCCGTGGGCTGTTCTCATGTCGTTTCCGCCGGTGCGCGCCCCGACAGAGCGTGCGAGCCGGCCGCTCCTTTGCGCGCGCGGAAACCCTTCGCGACGAGTTCGCCCGGGACGGCGTTCGGCGAAATTCCGGGAGAACGAGGATCCGCTCGCCAGGCTCCTGGGTCATGCTCTCGATCCGCGCGTGCCGCGACCGGTGGCCACGAATCGCCTCCGCATCCCTGTCCGTTGTCGGTTCCGCCATGGACTTCCGCTCGCTGTCGGGACGACCGGCATTGCCGCGCCTCGGGAAAAGAATTCTGGTCGGTTTCAGCGACGAACTCAAGTCGGCAGAATGCCGGATCGTGATGACACCGTTCGCGATGCTGCAGTAGACTGGAATCCAGTCTCCGTAGCGGAGGGTTGCCCATCGATGCACGATCTGCTGGGCGACAGTACCCTGGACGGCATGGCCGGGCGAGTTCCAATCGATGCGAAGGAGAAAGGCATGAACAGGTCACTCATTGCGGCGATCGGGTTGGTCCTTGCATTGTCGGGTTGTGCCACGGCTGACGGAAACCGGCCGGGCTTCAGGCCGTTTGCCGTCAAGGCCGCCAACGTTGCGTACGCCAGCGTGGCGGTCGTCAACGACAAGATCGTCGTGAGCCAGGAGCCGATCTACGTCCAGCAGTCCACGGAAAACACGCTCTACTGGTATCTGGATCCCACGGGTCCCTATTATTTTCCGGATACGAACCGGGACAAGGGCATCGAATTCATCCGTCCCATTCCGGGAGGGCGTTGCAAGGCCGACCCGCAGGACAACAAGACCTTCGTCTGCACGTATGTGCGCGCCAACAAGGGCAAGTATCCGTACATGATCAAGGTGACCAGGGACGGCACGACGATCCTGAACTCCGACCCCACGGTCTTCAACGACTAGGGCGGCCGCCACCGGAGCGGTCAGGCTGAATCTTCCAGCCAACTGCGCACGTCGGCCATGGCCGCGTCGTAGGCGAGTGCGCGGCCGCTGGCCTCGGCGGCTCCGAACGCCGCCACACCGATTGCGTCGCGCGCCTGTGCGACCAGCGGCTGCCAGGAACGCCTCGTCGGCGGGATCGCGGCGCAATCCGGTCACCGTGGCCAGTGGCCTCGGCCGCGCCGAAAAAATGCGCGGCCTGCGGCCATTCCGTGCGCAGCGAGCAGAGTCCCGCCGAGACTTCCAGCACGCTTTGTCCGATCGGCTTCGAGCCGATCTCATCGGCGATCGCAAGCGCCCCGAGCAAGCGGTCGCGCGCACGATGCTCCATGCCGGTGCCCGATCGACACCATTGCCAGATTGAGCATGGCGACGGCGATGATTTCGCGGTCGCCGAGTTCGCCGGCCTGGGCAAGCACCTGCTCGTAGAGAGGTTCCGCTGCGTCCAGCGCGCCCTCGGCGCGATGGAGCTGCGCCAGTGCATTGATGGCGGCGGCCAGTTCCGAGATGGCGCGTCCGGGTGTCGCTCGCCTCGCCTGAATCCTCCAGGCGTTCCCGGGCGTACTGCCGCACGGTTTCCAGCAGCCGGTACCGTGTCCCTCCGGCTTCCATGGTGACCAGCGACTTCTCCACCAGCCGGGTCAGCAGGTCGAGCACCTGCACGATGTCGATCTCGCCACCGCTGCCCACCGCTTCGGCGGCTTCCAGGCTCCAGCCACCGGCGAAAACGGACAGCCGCCGGAGAAGCGCACGCTCCGGCTCGTCAAGGAGGTCGTAACTCCAGTCGATCAATGCGCGCAAGGTCCGCTGGCGCGGGAGGGCGGTCGGATCGCCGCCGGTGAGCAGGAGAAACCGGTCGGACAGGCGCTCGCCGATGGTCTGGACGGAAAGAGCGCGCACGCGCGCGGCGGCCAGCTCGATCGCGAGCGGGATTCCGTCCAGCCGTCGACAGATTTCGACCACTGCCGCCGCGTTCTTGTCGGTCACGCGGAACGTCGACTGCGCGCACCTCGGCCAGCTCGCGCTCGCGCCCGGCTTCCGCAGGACGGCACCTGCCGTCGCCCCGCCCACGGCAGGCATGCGGGGTCCGCGATCCTCAAAGCAGCCCAAGCGACTCCAGCTCGCGCCGGAGAAGCTCCGGCGACCGGAAATGGATGCCGTGGATGCCCAGTGCCGCCGCGGCCTCCGCATTTGCCGGGTTGTCGTCGATGAACACCGCTTCTTCCGGCGCGATGCGATAGCGTTCGAGCAGGATGCGGAAGATGCGGAGATCGGGCTTGATCACGCCTTCCTCGCCGGACACGACGATGCCGTCGAACCACGACAGGAACTCGAAGCGCTGGCGCTGCGGAGGAAACGTCTCGGCCGAGAAGTTCGTCAGTCCGTAACGCGGCACGCCAGCCCGCCTGAGGTCCGCGAGAATCTCGACGGTGCCGTCGATCGGCCCCGCGATCATCTCGTCGAAGCGCTGGCCGAACGCCGCGATGAGCGCCGCCTTGTCGGGATGGCGCGGCAGCAATTCGGCGACCGCTTCGGCGAAGCTGCGACCCGCGTCCTGCCGCTCGTTCCACTCCGTCGTGCACACGTTGGCGAGGAACGACTCCATCGCGGCCTCGTCGCCGGCGAAGAGCTTGCGGTAGAGGTGCCGCGGATTCCAGTTGAGGAGGACGCCGCCGAAATCGAACACGACGACGCGTCGCCGCGGCGGGAGCGCGGAGACGGGCGGCATGTCAGTTGACGGGCGCGCGCGTCGGGCAGGGCAGGGCGGACCGCCGGCGGACGGTGATGGTCGCTGTTCTCATTGCGGTACTTTTCGATCCTTGCGCAGGTCCGCAGTCGGAAGGTCGCAAACTTACCATGGCGCAGGCCTGGATTGCGCGCGTCGGGGCCGGGGCCCGCGGCACGCCGGGCGCCCCTCGCCCCGGCACTATCGGATATATTGCACGCGACGATGCTTGCGAATTTCATCCTCTTCCAGGTCGGCTGGTTCGCCTGCGTGCTGGGCGGCGCGAACGACCGGCCGTGGCTCGGCACCGGCATCGCCGTGGCGATCGTGGCGTGGCACGTCGCACGGGCCGGGCGCCCGCGCGACGAAATGATCCTCGCGCTGATCTCCGCCGGCATCGGCGCGCTGGCCGACAGCGTGCTGGTTGCTTCGGGCTGGGTCCGCTATGCCTCGGGCACGGTCGTTCCCGGCGCCGCGCCGGTCTGGCTCGTCGCCATGTGGATGCTCTTCGCCACGACGCTCAACGTGAGCCTGCGCTGGCTGCGACGGTATCCCTTCGCCGCGGTCGCGCTCGGCGCGGCCGGCGGGCCGCTCGCCTACTGGGGAGGCGCGCGGCTCGGAGCGATGGAGTTCGTGGCGCCGGTCGCGGCCACCGCAGCCCTCGGGCTCGGGTGGGCCGTGCTGACGCCGTTGCTCATCCGGCTCTCGCGGCGTTTCGACGGTTACCCGCCGGCGACGGTTGCCGGCGTCGAATTGGCAACGCGGCGTGCCTGAAGCCGCCGCGGCCTTCGATGCGCTCTTGCGCTGCTTGCCACCGGATTCGACCGGCTGGCTCGCGAGCCTCGTCCGGCTGGTGGCCGGCATTCCTGCTCAGGGCATCGGGCGTCGTGCTCCTCGAGCGGGACATCGCGGAACGCCGGCCGGCGCATCGCGCGTGCATCGCCCGCACCCATGCCTTCATTCCGGGACCGCCGCATTGAGAGGAGGACGATGAATCCGTTGCTGAACGAGCGCATCGCGCGTTTCGATTCCCCGTTTCGCCGGCTGGACGAATTGCTCGCAGGCATCGTGCCGAATCCGCGACTGCCGCCGATCAACATGTCGGTCGGCGAGCCGCAGGACGCACCGCCTTCGCTGCTCACCGAGACCGTCGCCGCCAACGGGCACCTGTGGAACCGCTACCCGCCGGCGGTCGGCACGCCGGAATTCCGGCGCGCGGCGGCGGGCTATCTGGAGCGCCGCTATCCCGCCACGCGCGGCCGGATCGAGCCCGATGCGCAGATCTCGCCGGTCACGAGCAGCCGCGAAGGTCTCTACCTGGCGGCGTCGATCGCGACCAGCCCCGCCCGGATCGCGCCGCTGGCGCTGATGCAGAACCCGTTCTACCAGACCTATCGGGTCGGGGCGATCATGGCCGGAGCCGAGCCGCGTTACCTGCGGCACAGCGGGTTTCCGGAGTTCGCGCTCGACCTGGCCGATGTCGACGAGGCGACCTTGTCCCGCGCGTCGATTCTCTACCTGTGCTCGCCGTCGAATCCGGACGGTCGAGTGATTCCGCCGCACCAGATGCGATGGGCGATCGAAGCCGCGCGCCGGCACAATTTCCTCGTCGTCTTCGACGAGTGCTACGCCGAACTGTACGACGGCGAACCGCCGCAGGGCGCGCTCGACGTGCTCGCGGCAATCGATTCCTCGGCGCGCTGGCTCGACAACGTGCTGGTGCTGCACTCGCTGTCCAAGCGTTCCAGCGCTGCCGGGATGCGTTCGGGCTTTGCCGTCGGGGCTGCCGACGTCCTCGCCGCGCTCAACCGGGTGCGTTTGAACGGCACTTCCTGCACGCCGCTGCCGCTGCTCGCCGCCGCGACGGCCCTGTGGTCGGAGGACACGCACGTCGACGCGATGCGCGCGCGGCTGCGCTCGCGCAAGGACACGGCCGACCGGCTGCTCGGCGATGCATGACGGGTATTACCGCCCGCCGTGCGGCTTCTTCCTGTGGGTGAGGGTGGACGACGGGCCGGCGCTGACCCGACGCCTGTGGCGCGACTTCGCCCTGCGCGTTCTGCCCGGCAGCTATCTCACCCAACCTGGTGCGGACGGCGCCAACGCCGGGGACGCCTTCGTGCGCATCGCGCTCGTCCACGACCCCGAAACCACGGAGGGCGGTCTTGCCCGGCTGGCCGAAGCGCTGGGGCTCGGGGAATGGTTGAGCCCGGTCCCGTCGCGGCGCGGGAACTCGCGCAGGAGCGCATTGCGGGGCCTGCGGAATGCGGTACCGGCCGGATCGGCCGCGAGGGGACGGAGCATCTTCCCCTCGCCAAATGGCCGAAAGTGGGCTTAAACTTCGGCCGTCGCAATCGTTCGCGCCGGATAACGGCCCAACCCGAGGAGGAGAGCATGATAAGGAAATTGGCAATCACGGTGGCGCTGCTGTCCGCGTTCGCGGGCAACGCGCAGGCGGGCAAGACACTCGACACCATCAAGCAGCGGGACCAGCTCATTTGCGGGGTCAACGTCAGTCTGCCGGGATTTTCCGCGGCCGACAGCCAGGGCAACTGGGGGGGACTGGACGTCGACATCTGCCGGGCGGTCGCGGCGACCATCCTCGGCGATCCCAAGAAGGTCAAGTGGGTGCCGCTCAACGCGTCGCAGCGGTTCACCGCGCTGCAGTCCGGCGAGATCGACATTCTCTCGCGCAACACGACGTGGACACTGACGCGCGACGCGTCGCTGGGCCTCGTGTTCACCGGCGTCACCTACTACGACGGGCAGGGCTTCATGGTGCCGGTCAAGCTGAAGGTCACGAGCGCGAAGCAGCTCAAGGGTGCCACCGTGTGCGTGCAGTCGGGCACGACGACCGAGAAGAACCTTTCCGACTATTCGAACGCCAACAATCTCGCGATGAAGCCCGTCGTCTTCGAAACGCAGGAGGCGACGAACAAGGCGTACTTCTCGGGACGCTGCCAGGCGTACACGACCGACGCGTCGGGCCTCGCCTCGGTGCGCAACAAGGAAGCCGGCAATCCCGAGGACCACCTCATCCTGCCGGATCTGATCTCCAAGGAGCCGCTGGGGCCGTCGGTGCGCCGTGGCGACGACGACTACTTCACGATCGTCAAGTGGGTCGTCTTCGCGCTCATCGAAGCCGAGGAATACGGCATTACGCAGTCGACCGTCGACGGGATGCGCCTGTCGAGCAAGGATCCGGTGGTGCAGCGCATTCTCGGCACGTCGGAAGACACCGGCAAGCTGCTCGGGCTCGACAAGGACTGGGCGTATCGCGCGATCAAGGCCGTCGGCAACTACGGTGAAATATTCGAGCGCAACGTCGGTCCGAAGTCGGCGCTGAAGCTGCCGCGCGGTTCCAACAACCTGTGGAGCAAGGGCGGACTGATGTATGCGCCGCCGGTGCGCTAGAACCCGCTAGGTCGGGCGCGCCGGGGCAGGTCCCCGGGGCGCCTGCCTCCGTCCGCGGGGCGCTGCGCGCCCCGCACGCCGATTTCCAATCCGCGCAGGGCGTCGTCATGGCGGCACCTTCCAAGCGTTTCCGCTGGTCCTGGCGCAGCGAGGCGTTCCGCAGCGTCGTCTACCAGGTCGTCGCCGTGCTGCTGGTGACGGCAGCAGGCTGGTATCTCGTCCACAACACCCTGGTCAACATGCGGGTGCGCGGGATCCAGAGCGGATTCGATTTCCTGCTGCAGCCGGCGGGATTCGCGATCAGCGAGAGCCTGTTCCAGTTCGACTCGTCGGATTCGTATGCCCGGGCCTTCCTGACCGGCCTGTCGAACACGCTGCGCGTCGCCTTCGTCGGCATCGTGCTCGCCACGCTCCTCGGCACGCTGGTGGGCATCGGCCGGCTGTCGAAGAACTTCCTCATCCGCTCGGTCTGCGGCGTCTATGTCGAAGCGTTCCGCAACGTGCCGCTGCTGCTGCAGCTCTTCATCTGGTATTTCGTGCTGACGGAATTCCTGCCGCCGATCGACGAGGCGCTGCAGCCGCTGCCCGACGTCTTCTTCAGCAAGAACGGCCTCCAGTACCCGATCCCCGTGTGGTCGATCGGCCACGCGTGGCTGGGCGTGGGCGCGCTGGCCGGGTGCGTCGGCGCATGGCTCTGGGCGCGCTTCGCGCGGCGCCGGCGCGAGGACACCGGTCAGATCATGCCGGTGATCCTTCCGGGGATCGCGCTCGTCATCGCCGGCGGCTTCATCGGCTGGCTCGCCGGCGGCGCGCCGACGGCGATCGACATCCCGGAGAAGACGATGATCACCATCGTCGGCGGCGGCGCGGTCAGCCCGGAGTTCCTCACGGTGCTGACGGGGCTCACGCTGTACACGGCGAGCTACATCGCCGAGGTCGTCCGGGGCGGCATCCAGGCGGTGGCGTACGGCCAGCACGAGGCGTGCGGCGCCCTGGGGTTGAACCGGTCGCAGGAGATCCGCCTCGTCGTGCTGCCGCAGGCGCTGCGGGTGATCATCCCGCCGCTCACCAGCCAGTACCTCAATCTCACCAAGAACTCGTCGCTGGCGGTGGCGGTCGGTTATCCGGATCTCGTGTCGATCGCGACGACCACGCTCAACCAGACGGGCCGCGCCATCGAGGCGATTTCGCTGCTGATGCTGGTGTATCTCACCCTGTCGCTGCTGACGGCGGCGTTCATGAACTGGTACAACCGCCGCGTGGCGATCCAGGAACGATGAGTTCGGCAAGCACCACGTTCGTGGCGATCCCCAGCCGCCCGCCGCCCGTGGCGACCGAGGGCGTGCTGCCGTGGCTCAGGCGCAACCTGTTCAGCGACTGGAAGAACACGCTCGGCACCCTCATCGTGCTTGCGCTGCTCGTCCGGCTGCTGCCGCCGCTGGTGGACTGGGCGGTGCTCAAGGCGGTGGTCCAGCCGGACAACGCCGCCTGCCGCGCGATCGGCCACGCGGGCGCCTGCTGGGGCGTCATCGCGGAAAAGGGCCGGCTCATCCTGTTCGGACGGTATCCGTACGAGGAGCAGTGGCGGCCGCTCGTCGCGACGACGCTGATGATCGCGCTGCTGGCCGCGAGCTGCTATCGCGCGTTCTGGCGCCGCTGGCTGATCATCGCCTGGGCGGGCGTGTTCGCGGCGTTCTTCACGCTGATGATGGGTGGCGTGCTGGGCTTGTCCGAAGTCGACACGGCGCGCTGGGGCGGCTTGCCGCTGACGATCATGCTGTCGACGATCGGGCTCGCGGTCGCCTTTCCGCTGTCCATCGCGGTCGCGCTGGGGCGCCGTTCGCGGATGCCGGGCATCCGCACGCTGTGCGTGCTCTACGTCGAGCTGATCCGCGGCGTGCCGCTGATCTCGGTGCTGTTCATGGCGTCGTTCATGTTCCCGCTGTTCATGCCGGCCGGGATGGACCATCGACGTGCTGTTGCGCGTGCAGGTCGGCATCATCCTGTTTTCCGCCGCGTATCTTGCCGAGGTCGTGCGCGGCGGGCTGCAGGCACTGCCGCGGGGCCAGATCGAGGCGTCCGAGTCGCTCGGCCTGTCCTACTGGCAGGCGACGCGCATGGTCGTGCTGCCGCAGTCGCTGCGCCTCGTCGTGCCGGCGATCATGAACACGTTCATCGGAGCGTTCAAGGACACCTCGCTCGTCACCATCGTCAGCCTCTACGACCTGACCGGCGCGCTGCAGCTGGCCCTGGGCGACGCGGACTGGCGCAAGTTCTTCCTCGAAGGGCAGCTGTTCATCGCCGCCGTCTATTTCGTGTTCTGTTTCGCGATGTCCCGCTACAGCCGGTGGGTCGAGCACCACCTCAACGTCGGCACCCGCCGCCAGTAACCCAGCCGAGGCCCGCATGCCGGACACCGATCCCATCATCGAGTTCGTCAAGGTCAACAAGTGGTTCGGCCAGTTCCACGTGCTGCGCGACATCGACCTTTCGGTTGCCGCCGGCGAGCGGATCGTGATCTGCGGCCCTTCCGGCTCGGGCAAGTCGACGCTGATCCGCTGCATCAACCGGCTCGAGGAGCACCAGCAGGGCACGCTCAAGGTCGTCGGCGTGGAGCTGACCGACGACCTGAAGGCGATCGAGGCCATACGCCGGCAGGTCGGCATGGTGTTCCAGCAGTTCAACCTGTTTCCGCACCTGACCGTGCTCGAGAACCTGACGCTGGCGCCGATGTGGGTCGGCCGGATCCCGAAGCGCGAGGCCGAGGAGCGCGCGATGCAGCAGCTGGTGCGCGTCAAGATCGCCGAGCAGGCCGGCAAGTATCCGTTGCAGCTCTCCGGCGGACAGCAGCAGCGCGTTGCGATCGCCCGGGCGCTCTGCCTCACGCCGAAGATCATGCTGTTCGACGAGCCGACCTCCGCGCTCGATCCCGAGATGATCAAGGAAGTGCTGGACGTGATCGTCGAGCTCGCCGGCCAGGGCATCACGATGCTCTGCGTCACGCACGAGATGGGCTTTGCCCGCTCGGTCGCCGACCGGGTGATCTTCATGGACGAGGGACAGATCGTCGAGCAGAACACGCCGGAGGAGTTCTTCAACAATCCGCAGAACGATCGGACGAAGGACTTCCTGTCCAAGATCATCGCGCATTGAGACCGAGGGGACAGACGGGGGACGCCCAATGGGGTCTGTCCCCATCTGCAACATGACGATCCCCGTCATCGACCGCGACGCGTTCGACACGCCGGGGGACCTCCTCGCGCGGCCGCACGCGAACTGCTACTGGGTGATTCCCGGGCGGCTGCTGGCGGGCGAGCACCCGGGCGCCATGGACCCGTCCCTGGGCCGCGCGCGCATCGAGGCCCTCCTCGACACCGGAGTCCGGCAGTTCGTCGATCTCACCGCCGCGCACGAGGGGCCGGCGCCGTACGTGGCGGTGCTGGTCGATCGCGCCGCGGCGCGCGGCGTCCGCGTCGCCCATCGGCGCCATGCGATCCCGGACATGGGCGTGCCGTCCGCGGCGTTGATGCGCAGGGCGCTCGACACGATCTACGGCGCGCTCGACGCCGGGGAGATGCCCTACGTCCACTGCTGGGGCGGCGTCGGCCGGACCGGCACCGTGGTCGGCTGCCTGCTGCGCGAGCAGGGCTACGGCCCCGCCGAAGCGCTCGAGCTGATCGGGCGCAAGTGGCGCTCGATGGAGAAGCGCACGCGGCATCCGAACTCGCCGGAGACCGCCGGAGCAGGTCGCGTTCATCGAGCGGTGGCCGGGCGGATAGCCGGGGCGCGCGGTTCGGCCGGGTGGCCCGTACGAAGTTGGCTGCGCCGCAGCGGCCCGGCGACCGGATCCCGCCAGCACACAAGGGCTGGGTCGCAGCCGACGAGATTCGACGTGTGCCGGAGTTGCTCGACGAGGTTCATCGCCGCACCGAGTCGTGGCGGTTGCGGTTTGTGCTGACGGGATCGGGCGCTCGCAAGCTGCGTCGTCGGGGCGCCTTGCGTCGACTGCATGTCACGGCTCGACCGGTGGCTGTGACCGCGATGCCGCCGGCCGGACACCGTGCGCCGGATGCGTCCGACAGGATCGCGCGCAAGTGGAATGCGGCGGAGTGGCGCGCCTGCGGCGCCGACTCCGAACGTTTATCATAGCGAATTGAACGCTGCCACGAGCCTGTCTACTCGCCATGTCCGCTGATCTCCCCCTTCCGCCCGTTGCGACGGACGCACGCGAGCCACCGCTTGAAGGGGCTGCGACCGACACCGGTCAGGCGAGCCGTTATGTCCCCCGGATCCTCCAGCAGCACCTGGTCGATAACCCTGCCGAACGTTTCTGGACGGCGAGCGGCACCGCCGCGTTCGTCGACATTTCCGGATTCACCAGGCTGTCCGAGCGGCTCGCCCGCAAGGGCCGCGAGGGTGCGGAACAGATCACCGACGCCATCGGTGGCAGTTTCGAATCGGTCCTCGAGGTGGCCTATGACAACGGTGGCAGCCTGCTCAAATTCGGGGGCGACGCACTGCTGCTCTGGTTCGAGGACGAAGGCCACGTCGACCACGCCTGCCGTGCGACGCTTCTGATGCGCCGGGTGCTGCGCGATGTCGGCCGCATCGCGGTTCCGGGGGCGAAGGTCACGCTGCGGATGTCGCAGGGCGTCCATAGCGGTGAATTCCACTTCTTCGCGGCCGGCACGTCGCACTTCGAGTTTCTGCCCACGGGGCCCGGGTGGAGCCGCCTCGTGGCCATGGAGCATGCGGCGGTGGCGGGCGAAATTCTGCTCAGCACCGAAACGGCGGCCCAGTTGCCCAGCCGGTGCCTCGGAGCAGCGAAAGGCCCCGGCGTGCTTCTGCAGCGCGAGCCGACCGGCCACACCGCCAGGATGCCGCTGAAGCCACGTCCGGCTCTGCCGCAGGAGACGATCGCGCGGTGCCTGTCTCCGGCCATTCGCGCGCACGTGTTGAGCGGCGGCGGGATGTCGGAGCACCGCGCCGTCACCATCGCGTTCATTCGCTACGAGGGAATCGACGCATTGATCGGTCGCAGCGGGCCCCATGCCACCGCCGAGGCGCTGCATCGGCTCATGAGCGTCGTCGAGGCTGCCACCGAGGCGCAGGAGGTGACGTTTCTCGCCTCCGACGTCGATGCCGACGGCGGCAAGTTGATCCTGACCGCGGGCGCGCCAAAGAGCACGGGTGACGACGAGGAGCGCCTGTTGCTTGCATTGCGCAGAATCGTCGAAGCCGACCTGCCAATGCCGATTCGGATCGGCGTCAATCGCGGCTCGGTGTTTGCCGGCGACATCGGTCCTGTCTACCGTCGCACGTACACCGTGATGGGCGATGCCGTGAACCTCGCGGCGCGACTGATGGCGAAGGCGGAGCCCGGGCGGATCTACGCGACCGCGCAGGTGCTCGACCGCTCGAACACGCTTTTCGAGACGACCGAGTTGGCGCCGTTTGCAGTGAAGGGCAAGGCGCAGCCGGTGCGGGCGTGGTCGGTGGGCCGCGCCAAGGGCTCCCGCAAGCGAAAGGTGATGCTCAGGCAATTGCCGCTGATCGGCCGCGACCCCGAGCTCGCCATGATGCGCGAAGCCCTCGCGGCTGCCCGCTCCGGTTCCGGGCGCCTGATCGAGATCGTAGGCGAGGCGGGCTCTGGCAAGACGCGCCTGCTCGAGGCGTTGGGCGACGAGGCGACCGGCTTTCGGCAGTTGCACGCGACCGGCGAAGCCTACACCGCCTCGACCCCGTATGCCGTATGGGGGGAGTTGCTGCGTGATCTGCTGCAGGTTGCGCGCGAAGATTCCGACGCCGTCATGGCGGATCGCCTTCGCGCTGCGGTGACGACGCGGTGTCCCGACCTCGAGCCGTGGCTGCCGCTGCTCGCGATCGCATCCGATGTCGGGATGCCGATGACGCCTGAGGTAGAGGCGCTGGCCGAGAAGAACCGGCGGCCGAAGTTGCACGAGGTGGTCGGCCGGTTTCTCGCGGCCATGATGCCGGATCCGGTGCTGGTCGAAATCGAGAACGCACAGCACATAGACGAGCCCTCGGCGGAGCTACTCGCGTACATGTGCGGGCAGCTGGACAGCCACCCCTGGTTGTTTGGAGTTGCGCGGCGCGAGGATGGGTCGAGGTTCAAGGCGCCGGAAATGCCCGCGGTGGTGCGGTTGAAGCTCGAGCCGATCGGGGCGGACGACGCATTCCGGATGACGCAACTCGCCACCGAAGACGATCCCCTGCCGAGGCACGTGCTGGAGACCGTTGCGCGGCGGTCGGGAGGCAACCCGCAGTTCCTGCGCGATCTGCTGCACTCCGCGATCGAGTCCGGCGGCGTTGGCGGATTGCCCGATTCCGCCGAGGCGGCGGCGATGGCGCGGATCGATGCGTTGGCGCCGGAAGACCGCTCGGTGATCCGCCGCGCGGCGGTGTTCGGGCTGAGTTTCCACCCGCGCATGCTCGCATGGTGCGCCGACGACGGGCAGGCGAGTCAACCCGGTCCCGCGACGTGGGCGCGATTGCAGGAACACTTCGAAGACGATGGCGATGGCTATCTGCGCTTCCGCCGCTCGCTCTTGCGCGATGCGGCCTACGAAGGGCTGCCCTACAAGCTGCGCCGGCAATTCCACGGCACCGTGGCGGCGCGCATGGAGGACGAGATGGACCAGCCGGAGGAGGCCGCCGACATCCTCTCGCTGCATTACGTCGTCGCCGGCGAGTATCGTCCGGCATGGCGGTACGCGTCGATCGCGGCGGAGCGCGCGCAGCATGCTTATGCCTACGTCGAGGCCGCCAGAATGTACTCGCGTGCGCTGGAGGCAGGGCGCAAGCTGAGGGAACTCCCGCAGCATGAGCTTGCCGTCGCGCATGAGGCGCTCGCCGACTGCTGGTACCGTGCCGGCGAGTTGCCCAAGGCAGCGGAGGCCTACGCGTCCGCCATTCGCCTGGTCGGCGACGACCGGCTGCTCGCATCGGCGCTCCTGCTCAAGCGCTCGAAGCTGGAAGAAAAGCTCGGCAAGTATCCGCAAGCGCTGCGTTGGGCAGCGCGTGCAGCGAAGGCGGTCGAGGGCGTTTCCGGCGAGGAATCGGCACGACAGGCCGCGCGCCTGAGCGCGTGGTACGCGACCGTGCTGCAGGCCGAGGGTCGCACCGCCGACGCGATGCGCTGGGCCGCGCGGGCGATTCGCGAGGCCGAGGCCGCCGGCGACCAGGAAGCGCTGGGCGCTGCGTTGTACGCGATGGGCTGGGCCTACGGCGTCCTGGGCAAGGAGGGCGCCGCGGCGTTTCTCGAACGCGCGCTCGAAGCGTATCGCCGCTCGGGCAATGTGTTGCGGCAGGCGGGCCTGCTATCGAACCTCGGCGTCATCTATCAATGGGAAGGGCGGTGGGACGAGGCCCTCTCCTACTACGAGCGCGGGCGCGCCGAGTCGGTGAAGCTCGGCAATACAGTTCGATGCCACGATCGCGCGCATGAACGTCGCTGAAATCCTCGCCGACCGCGGCGAGCTCGCGCAGGCCGGGGAACTGCTGCTCGACACGCTGCCGGTGTGGCGGGCGTCGAAATATCGCTACCTGCTGGGTGGCTGCCTCTGGCTGCTGGGTCGCGTGTCGTTGCGTGCCGGGCGCATCGACGAGGCGCGGTCGCGGCTGGAAGAGGCCCGCGCGCTGTTCATCGGCGTGAAGCGCGAGGAAGAGGTGCTGGACGTGGACGCGCGGATCGCGGAATGTCGGCTGTTCGCGGGCGACATCGATGGCGGGCTCGCCGCGGCGGACGACGCACTCGCCCGGGCGCGCTCGTCGAAAGCAGGGGCGAAGGCTGCCTCGCTGCTTGCGCGCGTGCGCGGCCACGCCCTGTTGCAGCGGCGAGACTACGCCGGTGCCCGGGAGGCGCTGGAGGCCAGCCTCGCGGCCGCACGGTCGCGCCAGGACCTCCAGGAGATGATGCTCGCGCTCAATTCGCTGATCGAAGCGCATCGTCGCGCGGGCCACGAGCCGCCGCCGGAGGTGGTGACGGAATGCGAAGCGCTCCTTGCGCGGCTGAAGATTCGCGTTCTGCCGCCGCTACCGGCGCCCGCGCTCTGACTGGCCGAGTGCCGCAAAGGAAAAGCGGCCCCGCGGGGCCGCTTTTCGCTACTGCGATGGCGTGCGACTAGTCGTTGGTCATGAAGCCGTCGCCCTGGTCGATCACCTTCGTCCAGTAGCGGACGAGGGGGGTGATGCCGTCGATGTTCTTGCCGACCGACGTCCATCCCTGCTGCGCGACGCACATCTTGGCTTTCGTGCCGACCGGGTAATAGGCATGGTTCAGAGCCGTGTTGAAGGGATCAACGTCCGGGATGACCGGCAGCAGCCCCTCCAGATCAGCCGTTGCCACTTGCCCGAACTCGACCGGGTCGAGGACGCAGGACAGCGCCGGGATGTAAACGGGCTCCCCAGGAGTGCAAGAGGCGGCGTCCGCGGGGAGACAAGTTTTCCACGCAAGCTTGGGACGATTGATCGTCCAACCTTGGTCTATCAACGAGGTGTACCACCTTCACCGCCTTCCATACCACGACGTACTGGCCGCGACCTGCTGGCCCCCGATGCCGCGGCGGCGGGACGATGAATTTCGCCTTCTGTTCTGGCGTCGCGTTGATATCTACGACTAACTGATACGGCACATCTGTGCATGCCGGTGGCGCGCCATTCTTGTTTTGCCCGCGAACTATCCCGTACTTGCCTTCGTCGCTTACAGAAGCATAGGCTACCGGCAAGGTCGGATCCAGCTCGCCACTAATGTAGTTCTCGCTGGGATAGCAGCCCAAGATGCCGGAGAACGCGGTGAATGCATTGCTCGTCACGACCGTGTCCCCGACCGCTGCACCGATCGAAGCCGTCGCCTTGAGGTTAAAGAGGTCACCGATGCACTTCTCGACCGTGATCGTCAGGTCAGGGAATTTCCAGATCGCGCAAGTCGTCGAGATGACGATGTCGCCGCAGACGGCAGTGCCGCCGTCCACGCTGCCCGCGTCGCCGGACGTTCGGGACGAGTGCCCAATCGACGTCGCCGTCCCACTGCAGCGGCGCAACGGGGGAGTCTCCGTTGAACGCGGAAACGGTGACGCCGGCGATCACTGCTACGCCGCTGACGACGCGCCCTGGAGGCGTTCCGGTCGCGAATGCGAGGGTGCAATTACTGACGGTGTACGACGGCGCGTCGGTCGTACCTGTGAACGTCGTGGGTCCGGGGCCAGTGGCCGACGAGCTCCAGTTACCACCCGTCGCGCCACAGGCGGTGCTTACCGTGACCGTAACGGGAACGGTCTCACCCGGGGCGACCGCCGGCGAAAGGGCTGCAGCGGTTGCGGTGACACCGGAGGTCGACGCGGAACCGTCAGTGAGCTGATCGACGGGCCGCCGGCGGCGTTGAGGTTCGTGAGCAGCGCAGTGTATGGCTTATTGCTCGTGCCCGCGCTGAGCGTTCAGGGCAGACCTGTGAGCGTGTAACAATTGAACGACTGCAGAACGTAATCAGCGGAAGTGTTGTTGTTGGCGGCGTCGACCAACTGGCAACGTGGTGTTCGAGAAGTTCCCCGTGTAAACGCTCGCGGTCCAGTTGACCGTCGAGCCGCACCCCGGCGTTCCTGCGCCCCCCCAGTTGACCGTGAGGTCGATGGTGATCGTGTTCGGGTTCCGGTTGGACGACTTCAGGCCCTGGAATCCGTTGACCTTCACACCCCCGTACCGTCGTCGGGCACGACCGTTGCCGGCGCCGAGGACGACAATGGAGCCAGCGTCGCGCCATTGCCTGGGCGGGTTTATGATGAACGAACTGATCGTGGAGTTGTTCTCGGGCGTCACGTTGTGGATCGTGACGGCGACCGTGGTGGGCGAAGTCGACTGCACGACCATCGTGTAGATCTTCGCCGCGTTGGCCGCGCCGGCGAACAACCCGAAGCTCGCCAAGACGAGCGCCGTTGTCAGGAATCCAAGAATCTTCGTTCGCATTGCGTTCATGATGATGTGCCCCCGGATATTTCGGCCCTTCCTCCAAGACGCGGGATGTTATGCCGCGCGGTCTTGGCCTTCGGTCGGCCTTAAGGGCGGAATGGTAGTCGTTCTCGCGGCAAATGCAAGCCAATTCTTGTCCGCAACCGTCAGGCGCTCAATGCAATGCCGCTCCTTGGGCCGTCGGCGTCGACAACGAGCCGACAAACGGTCGCCCTGGCGTGGCGCGGCGCCGCCACCAACCTGGAAGAAAGACCCACGTGTCGGCTACAACGCCCAGAACGCTCGATGGCGTCGTCCCACCGGCCGGGCCCCTCGCAAACCGGGCCATAACGGGACACGCAGGAGCTTCCTCCTGCTACTCCGCACTCCGCGCCTGCTCCGCTCCGTCGGGCGAAAGCAGCGGCGCCAGCGCCGCCGCGTCCGCAATCGCAAAATAGCTCACGCTTTGCGCCCGTCCGCGCACTTTGACCGTGTGCTCGGGAAATTCCGACAGATCGACGCCGGCCGCAGTCGCACACGCAGCCGACACCACGAGTGCACAGCGATGGCTCTTGGTTTCACCCTCGAGGCGCGAGGCCACGTTGACCGTGTCGCCGAGCGCCGAGACGATCGGCTGGGCCGGCGGTCCCATGGTGCCGACGATCGCCTCGCCGGCGTGAACGCTGATGCCGACGCGCAGCGGTTCGCGCAATTCGGAGGCCAGCGCGGTGTTGATCTGCGCCAGCCGGGCCGACACCGCGATCGCGCCGCGCAACGCGTCGCGGCAGCCCTGCGCGAGATCGCTCGTCGTCCCGTAGAGTGCCATGAAGCCGTCGCCGTTGTACGTCGAATAGTAGCCGCCGGTCTCCTCGAGCGCTTCGGCCATCTCGGAGAAGAAACGGTTCAGGATGAAGAGCACGTCGTAGGGCAGGCGATGCTCGGCCAGGCGGCTGGAGTCGCGCAGGTCCACGAACATCACCGCGATCGCGCGCTCGCGCCCGCCCTCGGCCGCCTGATTGGCATCCTCCGCGCCGGCGTCGGTGGGAATGAGCGGGGTGATATGGACGTCGGTTTTCGGCCGCAGCTGACAGGCGAGCCGCACGTTGGGCGCGGCGTGGGTGCGCTGCAACGCCAGCATTTCCGCGGAATTGGGCGCCGGCAGCGCGCCGAGGCCGCGGCCAATGCGGACCCGGCACGTGGTGCAGCGGGCGCGGCCGCCGCAGACCGATGCGTGCGGAATGCGCGCCTCGCGCAGCGCCTCCAGCAGCGATTGCCCCGCATGGGCGACCAGCGTGCGCCCGCCGGCATGGACGATGCGAAAGGTTCCCTGGCGCAGCCGCACGTTGCGCCGGGCGATTCGCGCGAGCAGCACGAGCGCCAGCAATCCTCCGGCCACGCCCAGCGCCAGGTCCTTGCGTTCCTCCAGTCGTTGCTGCAGAACTGCGGCCGACGAGCTCCGCGCCGGCGCTTCGCGTGACGGGCGGGACGGCGTCGTCGCGGCTGCCGTGATCGGCCGTCGCGGCATCGACCTGCGCCGCCGCGGTCCGGGCGAGCTCGAATCCCGCGCCCCAGAAGCCGAGCAAGGCGAGCAGGGGCACCATCGTGGCGATCGGGTAGATCAGCGGAAGCCAGCGCCGGTAGCCGCTGCGCAGGCGCAGCCAGTAGTGCAGTCCGAAGAGCAGGTGCCCCCAGACGGCGAGCACCAGCAATGGCTGCCGCAGGAGCGTCTCGTAACTGGACCAGAGGCGGGTGACGACGTTGGGGTAGGTGGTCTGCGCACCCACGATCTCGGCCGCGATGCGCGTGCCGAAGACGTGCGGGATCAGCATGAACGGCACCGCGAGGCCCAGCGCAAGCTGGGTCAGCTCCCACGCCGGCATGCGCAGCGTATCCCGCCGCCAGAGGGCGTAGAGCCCCAGCATCGGATGGACGATGAGCGCGAAGTAGAGCAGCGCGGTACCCGGCCCGCTGCGCCAGATCGGCGAAACCACCTTGCGCATGGCCTCCTGGGCGTCCACGGAGACGATGCCGAGCGCGTGATTGGAAAAGTGGACGAGGACAAACAGCGCGAGCACGAGTCCGGTCGCAAGGCGCAGGGTGCGGAGGGTTCGCATCGGGATGGACAGTTCGACGGATCGGCCTGCAGGAGCACCGGCGGCCGGGTCCCGTTCGGGAGAGGTCGCCGGTCAGGTGAAATGTGGCAAGATGGCGCGCGGCTTGCCGGATTTCGGCAGGGATGGCTATGGTACCCGGCAACATACGGCCGGCAGAAGGCAGGGGATGGGGTGGACCGACTCAAACGACTCAACGACGCGCGGATCCTGATCTACAGCCACGACAGCTTCGGCCTCGGCCACCTGCGTCGCTGTCGGGCGATCGCGCACGCGATCGTCGACCGGTTCAAGGGCGTGTCGGTGCTGATCCTGTCCGGATCGCCCATCATCGGCAGCTTCGATTTCCGCTCGCGGGTCGATTTCGTGCGCATTCCCGGCGTGATCAAGCTCTCCGACGGCGAGTACCGGTCGCTCGGCCTGCACATCGACCTCGACCAGACCATGGAGATGCGCGCCGCCATCATCCGGCAGACGGCGCTCAGCTTTCGTCCGGACCTGTTTCTGGTGGACAAGGAGCCGCTTGGCCTCAAGGGCGAGGTCGTGCCGACGCTGCAGATGCTGAAGGCGCAGGGGACGACCGCTCGTGCTGGGCCTGCGCGACATCATGGACGAGCCCAGGCTCCTGCTGAAGGAGTGGAAGCGCAAGCAGGTTCTTCCGGCGCTGGAGCACCTCTACGACGAAATCTGGGTCTACGGCCTGGAGGATTTCGCGGACCCGCTCGAGGGCGTCGCCTGCCCGCTGGCGGTGCGCAAGAAGCTCATCTACACGGGATACCTCCGCCGCGCGGTGCCGCAATTGACCGAGGCGCGTCGCCCGTATCCGGTCGGCGAGCAGCCGTATGTGCTGGTCACGGTGGGCGGCGGTGACGACGGGATGTCGGTCGTCGACTGGGTGCTGCGCGCCTACGAGCACGACCCCGGCATCCCGTTGGCGGCGGTGCTGGTGCTCGGTCCGTTCATGCCGCCGGCGATGCAGCGGCAGTTCCGCGAGCGTGCGCAGCTGCTGCCCCACATCGCGGTCGTGACGTTCGACGCCCACGTCGAGCTGCTGATGGAGCGCGCCGTCGGCGTGGTGGCCATGGCCGGGTACAACACCTTCTGCGAAATCCTGTCACTGGACAAGCGCGCGATCCTCATCCCGCGCACGACGCCGCGGCAGGAACAGCTGCTGCGTGCGCTGCGTGCCGCCGAACTGGGGCTGGTGCGCGCGCTCGACCCGCGCGGCGAGCACGATCCGGCCGTCATGGCCGCGGCGTTGCGCGAGCTGCCGCAACAGAAGCCGCCTTCCGCGTGCGGAGCCGAACGGATGCTGGGCGGCCTCGACATCATCACCGATCTCGTGGCGATGCATGTCGGCGAGGCCACCAAGATCAGCGCCAAGGTCGCCGGGACCTGACCGGCACCCGCTCGCGACCCGGGCGGGCATGTCGCGCGCCCGGAATCACGTCCTCGAACCGTCCTTCGGCACCTGTCCATGCCCGTCGTCATGATTTACGTCCAGCATCTGCTGGGCATCGGCCATCTGATGCGCGCCCGCCTCATCGCCGAAGCGCTGGCCGATGCGGGATCCGACGTGCACCTCGTGAGCGGCGGCATGCCGATCGGCGGGCGCATGCCGCGCGGCGTGCGCACCGTGCAACTGCCGCCGATCCGGGTCTCGGACGCGAGCTTCATGCCTCTGCGCGACGGCGATCACGTTCCCATCGACGACGCGTATCGGACGACACGGCGCGACCTGCTGCTCGCCACCTTCGATGCGGTGGCGCCCGACGCGGTCATCTTCGAGACGTTTCCGTTCGGCCGGCGTTCGCTGCGCTTCGAGCTCGTGCCCCTGCTGGAGCGCATCGACGCGACGCGCCCGCGGCCCGTGGTGGTGGGCTCGGTGCGCGACATCCTGCAGATCCAGCAGAAACCGGAGCGCGAACGCGAGATGCTCGGGTGGGCGAAGACCTGGTTCGACGCCATCCTCGTGCATGGGGATCCCCGTTTCGCCCGCTTCGAGGAAACGTTTCCCCTCATGCCCGAGCTCGGGCCGCCGGTGCACTACACGGGCTTCGTGCTGACTCCCGGGGAAAGGTTCGCGGTCGGCGAGGGCGGCCCCCGGCCGGAAGTCGTGGTGTCGGCGGGAGGCGGCGCGGTCGGGATCGAGCATCTCGCCATGGCGCTCGCGGCACAGAAGGAATCGCGCTTCGGCCACCTGACGTGGCGGGTGCTGGCCGGTCCCAACATTCCGGACGAGGGGCTGCGTCGGCTGCTGCGCGAGGCGGGTCCCGCGGCTGTCGTCGAACGATCGCGGGTCGATTTCCCGGCGCTCCTGCGGCAGGCGTTCGTTTCCGTGTCGCAGGGCGGCTACAACACCGTCATGGACGTCGTCACCAGTGGCGCGCGACCGGTCGTCGTGCCCTTTACCGGTGGCGGCGAAACCGAGCAGCGCGCACGCGGCGAGCGCCTGCGCGATTTCGGGCTCGCGGTCGTCGTGGACGACCGCACCGCCACGCCGGCGATCCTCGCGGCGGCCGTCGACGCGGCCGGCGCCCGCGAGCGTTGGGGCCGCTGGGATTTCGACAGCGAGGGAGCCGCGCGCAGCGCGGCCATCGTGGCCGATCTCGTCGCGACGCGGAGGCGGACCCGGACGGGAGAAGCGGGTTGAGCGCGTGGCAGCGCCTTGACGCCGAGCTCGACCTGTGGCGGGCAGCCGGCCGGCGCGCCGACCTCTGGTGCCGTGACGACGACGCGTCCCGCGATTCGCCCGCGCTCGACCGGTTGCTCGAGCGCGCGCGGGACGCTGAGATTCCCGTCGCGCTCGCCGTCATCCCGGCGCTCGTGGAACCCGGCCTCGTCGACGCGGTGGCGCAGGCCCGCGTCGCGACGGTCGTCCAGCACGGCTACGCGCATCGCAACCATGCGCCGCCGGGCGCGCGCAACTGGGAACTGGGGATGCACCGACCCGTGACCCGGACGCTCGCCGAGCTCGCCGCGGGTCGCGCCAGCCTCGAGTCGCGTTTCGGGCGGCGTTTCAGGCCCGTGCTGGTCCCGCCCTGGAATCGCATCGACCCGCTGGTGGTCGAACGATTGCCCGACGCCGGGTTCGCCGGCATATCCACCTTTGGACCGCGCGCCGCGGCGCATCCGGTTTCCGGCCTGTTGCAGTGCAATACGCATGTCGATCTGATCGCGTGGCGACGTGACCGCGCCTTCATCGGCGTCGCCGCCGCGATCGATCGCCTCGTCGCTCACCTCGAGTCGCGCCGCCAGGGCGCCGTCGACCCGGCGGAACCGACCGGAATACTCACCCACCACCTGGATCTCGACGCGGCGGCCTGGGAATTCCTCGCCGATCTCTTCGCGCGCACGCGCGATCACGGCGCCGCGACGTGGCTCGATGTCGACGCCGTGTTCGGCAGGGCGAAGTAGGGGGCGCGACTCGATGCCGTGACCGGCCGCCTGTTCAATGCCGAGGGCGGCGAAACGCAGGTCGAGTCCGACCCTACTTTTCGCCGATCAGCATGAAGCGGACGTAGCGCCGCATCCTGCGCTCGCCGGCAAAGAGCACGTTGCGCATCGGCGCCTGCGCCTGGAAAGCCGCGAGGTCGGGCACGCAGTTGACGTGCTGGGCGCACGCGAAATAGTCGTTCGATTGGAGCACCAGACGTGTTCCCGGCGGAACGCGTTCGTACCAGCGGTCGAATGCCGCGAGATGCTCGCAGCTCGTGTTGATGACGAGATCGCCGGGCCGCGTGTCCGGCCGACCGGCATCGGGGCGGGCATAGTCGACTGCCATCATGTCCGCCGTCCGCGCGGTGAAGCGGCCGGCGCGCACGTGCGTCGCGTTCAGCGACTCGGCGATCGCGGCGCAGCGCGGGTCGATGTCGATGCTGACCACCTTCCCGATCGAGAAGCGCCGGTCGTGCAGCAGGACCGCGCCCAGCACGCCGAACCAGCCTCCGAGAATGGTGACCGTGCCGAGTTCGGAGCCGACGGCACTCAGCAACGCTTCGGCGAGCCACATCTTGCTCGCGATCTGGTTCTTGTTGAGCGCGGCGCCGATGTCCGGCTCGTCGTAGCGCGAGATCGTCGCCAGGACATCGCGCTGCAGGGCGCTGCCGGCATAGATGGCCAGGCCCTCGATGATGTCTCGGTAGAACTCGTCGGTTGCGGTCGTCAAAGCGATCTCCTTGCGGCGAGGAGGGTCATGCGGCGTCGTTCGGCCCTGGCATGGACCACGGCCGGGGCGACGTTGCCGGGGCAGCGCGCCGGGCATGGCGGACGTGCGTTGCCGATCCGCCCATGGCAAAGCATAGCAGTCGCCGGGCGGTGGGCCGCGGCCAGCCTCCTTTCCTCCCGTCGGGCGATGTCGTATTCTGTCGGCGGAATGTCGGTCGGCCGGGCCACGGAGGCTGCGAGTGGATGTCTTTCAGGAAGCCGAGATGTTGCGGAAGGTGCCCTTCTTCGGGGGGCTCGATCCGGCCAAGCTCAAGCTTCTGGCGTTCACCAGCCGCGCCTTGCGGTTCGCGCCCGGCGAGGACCTGATGCGCGTGGGCGAGCCGGCCGACAGCGCCTACGTCATCATCGAAGGCGACGTGGACATCATCGGCAAGACGCCCTCGGGAGAATTCGTCATCGGCGTGGTGGGCCGCAACTCGCTGATCGGCGAGATGGGCGTCATCGCGAACGCGCCGCGAGGGACCACGGTCCGGGCGAAAGGGGAGGTGCGGGCACTGCGGATCGCGGGGGACGTCTTCCTGGGCCTGCTTGACCGACAATCCCGGCTGCGCGCTGCACGTGATGCGCGACCTGAGCGGCCGGGTCAACGCGGGCAATGCCCGCCTCGCCGCGGCGTTGCGTGAGGTGGAGGCGCTGAAGCAGCAACTGCGAGACGCGACGGAGTCCTCGCGTGGCGGTTCTGCCGCGTGAGTCCCGCCCCGATATTTCCGGGCCCTGCTGCGGACAACCGGGCATGGATACGCGAGTGACGACCGGCGTCGACGTCGGCAAGAGCCGATTCACGGA
The DNA here is from genome assembly GCA_963700415.1 of uncultured beta proteobacterium. Lineage (GTDB taxonomy): Bacteria > Pseudomonadota > Gammaproteobacteria > Burkholderiales > Casimicrobiaceae > CAIWHR01. The sequence goes on along the minus strand of CAVOXS010000005.1, from coordinate 179,909 downwards.
CCTGTGGCGCCGCCGCGTGGCCTCGCCGCCGTCACCGGATGGCGCCATCGTCTATGCCGAGCTCTGCCGCCTCTACACCGCGCCCTACCGCCGCTACCACAATCTCGACCACATCGCGGATTGCCTGCGCCGGGCCGACGAGGTGGCGTCCCTGCTGGACGATCGCGACGCCGTGGAAGTCGGGATCTGGTTTCACGACGCCGTGTACGACACCGGCGTCACGACCAACGAGTTGCGCAGCGCCGAGATGTTTCTGGACGCATCCGCCGGGGCGCCATCCGTGTTTCGGCACCGCGTCTGCCGTCACATCCTGGCGACCCGCCACATGGGGACGGTGCACGGCAACGACCGGTGTTTCCTCGTCGACATCGATCTGTCCGGTTTCGGCGCGCCGTGGGAGGAGTTCATGCGCAACGGCGCGCTGCTGCGCGAGGAATCGTCCAGCCAGTCCGACGCGAAGTACCACGCGGGCCAGGTCATGTTCCTGAGCATCCTGCAACGCCGGCCCCGGTTCTTCCAGACGGAATATTTCCGCGACCGGTACGAGACGATCGCGCGCGCGAATCTGCACCGATTGCTCGCCGAGCTGCACGCAAAGGGTTACTGAGCCGCTTCGGGGCCGACCTTGTAGATGCGCGTCGGGGTCGTCCGCCCCCGGACGAGGGCTTCGTCCAGCAACTCGAATGAAAATCGCTGCGGCCCGGCATGGTCCCGGGTCGACTCGGAGACGATGATCGACGTGGCGTAGGTCTTGTTCAGGGCCTCGAGCCTCGCCGCGATGTTGACCTCGTCGCCGATCACCGTGTAGCCGAGCCGGTCCGGCGTGCCGATGAGCCCGTGGATGACGGTGCCGGTGTTGATGCCGATGCGCGCCCGCAGCGCGAGCCCGTCGCCAAACGTCCGCTCCTGCAGCAACGCCTGGATGTCGAGCGCCGCGCGGATCGCATTCGCCGCATGGTCGGCATTGAGCCGCGGCGCGTTGAACGTGGCGAGAATGGCGTCGCCCTGGAATTGCGTGATGACGCCGTCGTGCCGCGTGATGGGTTCCGCGACCGCCGCGTAGAACTCATTGAGCGTGCGCACGAGGTCCTGCGGCGTGAGGCGCTCCGACAGCGTCGTAAAGCCCTCGAGGTCGAGAAAGAGCACTGTGGCCTCGCGTGGCTCGCCCAATCCGACCCGGACGCCGTCTTCGGAAGTCTTGATCAGGTTCGCAACCTCCGCCGGCACGAAGCGCGCGAGGTCCTGGTTGCTCGTGCTCTCGGTGACGGCGTAGGTCAGCAGGCGCCGGTTGCGCATGATGGCGAAGCCGAGGATGGCGGTCACGACCAGAATCGAGATCATCTTGTCGACCTCGGCGCCGATCAGGATGCTGTTCGACGTCATGTAGTGCACGTAGTCGCGCGTGATCATGCTGTCGCGCGGGTCGATCGTGATCACGTAGATGACCAGCGCCGCCCAGCCGGCGGCGGCGGCGAGGCCCGCGGTCACGACCTTGCGGGCGTCGAAATTGAGCGTGCGCAGCGCGATGAAGATGAACACGTAGAGCAGCGTCGGCGCCTTGAGGTAGAACGACGGCGGCTGCTGGTATTGAAGGTGAAAGCTCCAGATCATGCCGACGAGCAGCGTCATGTCGATGCCGATGGACAGGTAGCGCAGCCACTCGGGCAGGTGATGACGGTAGGCGAGCGTGAGGCGCAGCAGCGTGAACGCGAGATAGGCGGCGAGCACCCAGGGCACGGGCCGGAACGGCGCCGCTTCGCTGAAGGTCTTCGGCGCCAGCAGGTAGACCATGGAAAACCCCAGGACGACCGCCAGCTGAACCCAGCCCACCAGGATCTCGCTGGCTTCCTCCTGCGCGCGCACGCGCGTTGCGATCCGGGCGGGAAGCTCCGCCCGGCGCAGGAACCGGCCGAGCTGGCTCATCCGGGGAAGCGTCAGTGCGTAGGCCATCGGTGTTTCCTCTCGCCGTGAAATCGGCGCGCAATCGCTTCGGAGCAACTAAGTCAGTCGTGACGCCGGCCAGGGACCTTACGTCGCGGCGATGCCGGGCTGGCCGGCGAGCGGCACGTTGCACTCGAGGACCGAGACCCGCCCGCGGGGGTCGATGTCGAACCGGTGCAGCGCGCCGTTCTGCAGCCGGACCGGCGGCTTGCCCGTCATGTCCCAGCCGGTCGCGGCGGACAGCACGGCGCGCAGCACGCCCTTGTGCGTGACGGCAACGACGGGCTCGCCGAGCGCCGCGACTTCCCCGAGCCAGCGCACGATCCGGTCGCGCACATCGCGCGGGCTCTCGCCTCCTGGCGGCCGGAAATCCAGGCCGGCGGCCTCGTTCCTGGCGAACGCGTCGCCGAAGCGCCGGCGCAGCTCGTCGACGCCGTATCCTTCCCATTCGCCCCAGTCCATCTCGATCAGCGCGGGCTCCGTGCGCGGTGCCGCGCCCGACAGGATCTGCGCGGTCTCGACCGCCCGGGACGAGCGGGCTCGAAAGCCACCGCACGGCGCCGGTCGCGGGAAAGGCCAGGTCGGCCGGCAATCGCCATGTGCGGACCTCGGCCCGGCCCGACGCGCTCAACGGTATGTCGCGGCGGCCCTGCATCCGACGCTGCTCGTTCCACGCCGTGCTGCCGTGACGGAGCAAGGCAACGATCATGGCGTCGCGGAGGGAACGGCGCCGGCGCCCAGGCGGGAACCATGCCGGGCCGTGACGTTGCGCAGCACCGCATCGATCCTTGCGGCGGCGATCGGCAGGTCGTGTTCCGCGCGCACGTAGGCCGGCGCCTCGTGGGCCAACTGCTGCCGCAGCCCGGCGTCGGTCAGGAGCCGACCCACAGCCGCGGCAAAGGCTTCGACATCGCCCACCGGGACCAGCAGACCCGTGCGGCCGGAGCACACCACGGCACCGACACCGCCGCCGTTGCCGGCGACGACCGGCAGGCCGCACGCCTGCGCCTCGATGAAGGCCATGCCGAAGGCCTCGTCGATCGCAGGCCAGACGAAGACGTCGCTGGCGCGCAACCACGCGGCCACCCGTGGCGTTTCCTGGAAACCGACAAACCGCACCTGTCCCGAGGGGAAGGCTGCGAAGGCAGCCTCGACCTCCGTGCGGGCGGGGCCATCGCCCGCGACCACGAGTTCCCAGTCGACGGACCGCATGCGCGCCAGCGCTGCGGCCAGCAAACGGTACGAGGCGAGCTTGGCGCCTGGCCGCATCATGGCCACCGTGATCAACCGCAGGCGCGCGCCGCGCTCCGGCGTGTCGGCAACACCTTCCGCGGGCCGACCCGTGAACGCGGCGAGATCGAGGAACGGCGGCACGAAGGCATCCGCGCGCGCCGTGCCGCGGATCCGGCGAATCCCGGCGAGATCGACCGGGTTGAGCGAGATCGTCGCGGCGGCCGCCTCGATGGCGGTCAATGCGCCCTGATGGCCGATTGCCCAGGCACCGTCGCGCTGCTTCGCGGCAGTGGAGGCCTCGGCGATCACGTAGGGGATGTCCAGCGCGCGACTCACCGCGGGACCCAGCCAATCGGGAGCCTTGTGATAGACGTGATAGGTGAACCAGACGTCGGGACGAGCGATCGCGTTGCGATGGCGGGCGATCAGGCGCCGGGCCAGACGTTCGCCCACCGCGCGCAGGCGCGCCTGCCTGGCCGCATCGCCCACGCCGTCGTAGCTGCGAAAGCGCGAAGCGACGAACGTCTCGTGGCCACCCGCCCGAAGGGCCTGCAGCAGCGCCCGCGCAAGTTGCCGGTCACCGGAAGGGACCGCGTGATCCGCCGGTTTCAGCGGCGCGTAGAAGGCGACCCTCATGCTGCGGCGAGCGGCGCGGCGAACCGCGCGGCGAGCCGGTCGGCGCCGGCATCCAGCGAGAAGGCCCCCGTGGCGCGTTCGCGGCCCGCCTCGCCCAGGCGCCGGCGCAGCCCGGGATCGGCGATCAGTCGAGCTCAGCGCATCGGCGAGGGGGGCGACGGCGCGGGGCTCGACCAGGAGCCCGGTGACGCCGTCCTGGATCAGTTCCGGTATGCCGGAAACACGGGTCGACACGCACGCGAGCGCCTGGCTTTGCGCCTCCAGCAACACGTTGGGGAGTCCGTCGCGGTCGCCATCGGCAGCAACGCGGCAGGGCAGCGCGAAGATGTCCGCCGCGCGATACGCGGCGAGCACTGCGGCCTGCGCCTGCGGGCCGCGCCAATCGATTCGCTCGGCGATGCCGAGCTTTCCCGCCGCGGCCTTGAGCTTTCTCAGCAGCGGGCCGCCGCCGATGTGGACGAGCCGCCAATGCAGCCCGGGCGGGATGCGCGCCAGCGCGGCCAGGAGATCGTCGAACCCCTTCTTGTCCACGGCTCGGCCCACCGCGAGAATCCCGACCGGCTGATCGGGATCGGAGCCGTCGCCGGTGCGGTGCGCGACGGGCGAGGGAGGAAACCGGCGCGGTGTCGAGCCCGTGGTAGATCAGATCGACTTGACGGTCCGCGCGGGCGAGACCGCGCAGATGGCGGGCATTGACCTCGGTGCAGGTGGTCATCCAGGCGCAGGCGGCGAGCTTTTCGCGTTTCTCCCATTCGGGCGTCGTCCAGATGTCCTTGGCGTGCGCCGAGCAGCTCCAGGGCAGTCCGCGCAGGATCGCGGCGTACATCGTGACCGAGGCCGGCGTGTGCAGGAAATGCGCGTGCAGCTGGACGACGTCGCGCGGCAATTCGGCGGCGAGCACGAACGCCTGCCCCAGGCGGCGGATGCGCGAACGGGTCGGGTCGCGCCGGAAGTCGCGCCACCACGCAGCCAGCGCGGCGCGGTATCCGGGAAGGCGCCTGGCGGCGCGCCATGCGCGCCAGACGCGCGCCGGCTCGTCATGCAGGTACTCGGGCAGGTAGGCCACCGGCGCGCGGATCGCGGCGTGGATCGGATGGGTCTCCGCGGTCGGTCGGATGGCGCAGCGAGAACAGCGCCAGGGCGACCCCGCGCGCCTCGAGGGCGTGCAGCTCCTGCGCGATGAAGGTTTCCGACAGGCGCGGATACCCCTTGAGGATCACTGCGATGACGCCGGCCGCGAGCGGACCATCCATCCGGTTTCCGTTGCCTGATTCCGCGCCGCCGCGGGTCCCGCGAACAGGGAGCGCGCGCTGTGGCGGACCGCGCCGGGAACGGCTAGATGTTACCATCGCCGGGCCTCCGCGTGTGCTCGTGCCGCAGCTCGGCGATCGGCAGCGGCTTCGCGCCTCGGGAGGCTTGGCGACGCATGGAACGCTCCCTCTTCCGCTACATCCTCCAGCACACCTGGCGCAGCCAGGTGCTGCTGCTGATCGTCACCGCGTTCAGCTTCCCGCTGATCTACGTCAACCTCGCCATCCCGAAGGAAATCGTCAACAACGCCATCAGCGGCAAGCACATCCCCGAGACGCTGCTCGGCTTCGAGGTCACGCAGGTCTCCTACCTGATGGCGCTGTCGTTCCTGCTGCTCGCCCTGATCACGCTCAACGGCAGCATCAAGTACTGGCTGAACGTCTACAGCGGCGTCATCGGCGAGCGCACGATGCGCCGCCTGCGGCATCGTCTCTACGAGCAGGTGCTGCGCTTTCCGCTGCCGCAGTTCAAGACGATGTCGTCCGGCGAGATCATTCCGATGATCGTCGCCGAGACCGATCCGATCGGCGGCTTCATCGGCGAGTCGATCAGCCTGCCGGCCTTCCAGGGCGGGCTGCTGTTCACCTATCTCCTCTTCATCTTCCTGCAGGACTTCTGGCTCGGTCTCGCCGCGGTTGCGCTCTACCCGCCGCAGGTCTTTCTCATCCCCCGTCTGCAGAAGAAGATCAACCTGCTGTCGAAGGAGCGCGTGCGGACGGCCCGGGCGCTGTCGGATCGGATCGGCGAATCGGTGGCCGGCGCAGCCGAGATCCGCAGCAACGACACCTTTCACCTGGAGCGCGCCGACATCAGCGAGCGCCTGGGCAAGATCTACGGCATCCGGTTCGACATCTTCAAGCGCAAGTTCTTCGTCAAGTTCCTGAACAATTTCCTCGCGCAGATCACGCCGTTCTTCTTCTACTCGGTCGGCGGCTACCTGGTGATCAAGGGCAGCCTGTCGCTCGGCGCGCTGGTCGCGGTGCTCGCCGCCTACAAGGACATCCTGGCGCCGTGGAAGGAGCTCCTCACCTGGTATTCGACCAAGGAGGACGTGCGGATCAAGTACGAGCAGATCGTCTCCCAGTTCGAGCCGCCGGGCGTCGTCGACGCGAAGCTGATGGAAGAGCCGCCGGCGAGCATCGCTCCGCTCAAGGGCGAGATCGCGGCCACCGCGACTGGTGTACGCCGAAGATGGCGGTCCCAACCGGGTCGACCGGGTTTCCTTCAACGTCGTCCACGGCGAACACGTGGCCCTGGTGGGAGGCGGGCACAGCGGCAAGGATGACCTCACCCATCTGCTGGCGCGTCTCGTGTTTCCCGTCGGGGGGCGGCTCGCGGTCGCCGGCGCGAATTTCGCCGACGTGCACCAGGCCGTCCCCGGGCGCCGCATGGCGTTCGCGACGCAGAACGCGTACATCTTCTCCGGGACGATCGCGCACAACCTGTACTACGGCCTCATGCATCAGCCGCTGCGCCCCGCCGCCTACGACGAGGCACAGGCGAAGCGGGAGCAGGCCCGCGTGCGCGACGCGCTGGGGGCCGGCAACAGCCCGGACGACGTGCGCGCCGACTGGATCGACTACGCCGCGGTCGGCGCGGCCGACGCGCGGGAGCTGACCGAGGCCGCGCTCGCCGTCCTGCGGCGGGTGGAGATGGAGGAGGAGATCATCGGCTTCGGTCTCGCCAGCACCTCGGATCCGCAGGCGCATCCGGGGATCGCCGCCATGGGACTGGAGGCCAGGGCGCGCATCCGGGACCGCGTGCAGAGCGAGAACCTGGCGTCGTTCGTCGAACTGGTCGATCCGCTGCGCTACCATGCGAACAGCAGCGTCGCCCAGAATCTGCTGTTCGGCACGCCGCGAAGCAAGGCGTTCCAGCCGGACAATCTTCCCGGCAATCCCGAGTTCGTCGCGCTGCTGCACGACGTCGGCTTGCTTGGGGACCTCTACGCCGCAGGCGTGAAGGTGGCCGGGCTCATGGTCGAATTGTTCGCGGACGTCGCGCCCGACAGCGACCTGTTCGCGCAGTACAGTTTCATCAGTGCCGACGACCTGCCGGAATTCCGGCTGCTGCTGGCCAAGATCGCCGACGGCACGCTGGCATCGACCTCGCCGGAAGAGAAGGCGAGCCTGCTCGGGCTCACGTTCCGCCTCGTCGTGGCGCAGCATCGCCTCGGCGTGATCGACGACCGCATGCAGCGCAAGATCGTCGAGGCGCGTGCCGAGTTCCGCCGTCGCTACGCCAATCGCGAGGACGTCGTCGAGTTCTTCGACCCCGACCGCTTCAGCTCGGCGCACTCGATCCAGGACAACATCCTGTTCGGGCGCGTCGCGCTCGAGCACGCGAACGCGCAGGGCAGGGTCAACGCGCTGGTGCGCGAGGTCGCGGCCGAGGTCGGCATGAACGCCGAGCTCGTGCAGCTCGGATTGAGGTTCGAAGTCGGCAACGCCGGATCGCGCCTTTCCTATTCGCAGCGGCAGCGTCTCGCCATCGCGCGGGCCCTCATCAAGAATCCCGACATCCTGGTGTTCAACGAGCCGACGTCCGGCCTCGACCCCGCGACCGAAACGCGCCTTCTGGGGACGGTGCTCGACTGGGCCAGGGGCCGCACGGTCGTCTGGGCCCTCGGGCGGGCGGATCTCGTGCGGGCATTCGATCGCGTGTTCGTCCTGGAAGAAGGCCGGCTCATCGAGCAGGGGGCGGTCGCGGACCTCGAGCGCCCGGGGACGGCGCTGTCGCGGTTGCTCGCCTGAGATGACGGTGCGCCGCGACGGCCGTCCGGATCGAGCGCGCATTTTCCTCGCCGCCGTGCTCGTTGCGGCGAGCGACATCGGCGTCGCGGCCGTTTACCAGGCGTCGCCCGATACCTATCGGCCGCTGCTCGAGCGTCTTCGCGCCGGAGATACGCTCGTCCTCGCCGCAGGCGAGTATCGGGACGGCCTGCCGGCGCACCGTTTGTCCGGGCGCCGACCGGCAGATCGTCATTACCGGACCGCCGGCGCATCGTCTGCCGGCGACGCCGGACGGGCAGATCGTCATCACCGGACCCGATCGCGGTCCGCCGGCAACGTTCCATGCGCGGCCCGGACACAACACGGTCAGCATCGTCGATTCGCACCACCTGGTGATCCGCCATCTGGTGCTGGAAGGCGACAACGTCGCGGTCGACGCCGTGAAGGCCGAGCGAAGTTCGCGCGCGGCGCATCACGTGACGCTGGAGCACCTGACGATCCGCGGCCACGGCAACAATCAGCAGACCGTCGGCATCTCGACCAAGTGCCCGGCGTGGAACTGGGTGATTCGCGACGTGACGATCGTGGGCGCCGGCACCGGCATGTACCTGGGGGATTCCGACGGCAGCGCGCCGTTCGTGGCCGGCCTGATCGAGCGCAACGTCATCGTCGATACGATCGGCTACAACCTGCAGATCAAGCACCAGGCGACCCGGCCGGACATTCCCGGGATGCCGGAGGGGCGGAGCATGACGATCGTTCGTCACAACGTCTTCGCCAAACCCCATGCGTCGCCGCCTCCGCGTCCACGTCGATTTCCCGCGAGGGAAGGCGTCGAGGACGCATCTGATCCACAAACCCAAGCCCTGTTCGGGTCGGGCCGACTCCGCGCGTCCCAACGTGCTGGTGGGCCACTTCCCGCGCCAGGGGAGAGGCGTCGAGGACGATTATCTGATTCACGACAACTTCTTCTACCAGAATCGCCATGAGTCGCTGTTCCAGGGCGAAGGCAACGTTGTACCGCTCACCGGCAACCTGTTCGTAAACGACGTACGGCGATGCCGTTCGTCGGCATCCAGCCGCACAACGACATTCCACGTCGGCTGATCGGTCACGTTCAACACAGTCGCTCGGCCAAGGCGCGCGGCGGGGATCGTCATCACGCAAAGGCCGGATGCACCTCGATTCCGGCAGGACGTGATCGCGAACACGCTGTTCGCCGCGGTTCCGCTCGTCGGCGCCCGGGGATCGCACAACGCTCGTGGCGCCGTTGGTCGAAGCGTTGGCGTACGTCGGTGGGCCATTCGCGCTGCCCGGAGAGCAGGCGCAGCGCCCTGGTCCACGATCTCGAGTGCCTGGTCGCACGCGAACGTCCGGGAGAATCATTTTGAACCAGAGATGCGCGGGTCTCGTGACGGTCTTCCTGGCCGTGGCGGGCTGTTCGCAGACCTCCGACTCGGGAAGCGCCGCGGCGACGCCTGCGCCGCCGCGCGCACTCGCTGCGCACAGCGCCCCGGCTGTTCCAGCCCAGGGCGAAGCCGGCGTCGCCTGGCGGGAGGGTGGCGTCGACGCAGCCTTTGCCGCGGCGAAAGCGGAGAACAAGCCGGTGTTCCTGTATTGGGGCGCGGTCTGGTGTCCGCCATGCAACCAGGTCAAGGCCACGATCTTCAATCGGCAGGATTTCATCGAGCGATCGCGCTTCTTCGTCCCCGTCTACATCGACGGCGACAGTCCGAACGCGCAGAAGGTGGGGGCGCGCTTCAAGGTCAGCGGCTATCCCACCATGATCCTGTTCACGCCGGACGGCCGCGAGATCACTCGCCTGCCCGGCGAGGTCGACGCCGACCAGTACATGCGCGTGCTCACCATGGGGATGGCTGGCGCGCGGCCGGTCAAGGCGACGCTGGCGGCCGGGCTTTCACCGGTGGCCGGCGTACGGGCGGAACTGACGGCCGCGGACTGGCGCATGCTGGCGTACTACTCGTGGATCACCGACGAGCAGCAGCTGGTGCCGAAGGACAATCTCGCCGCGACCCTGTCGCGGCTGGCGAAGGCCTGTCCGCCCGACCAGAAGGAGACGGCCACGCGGCTCGAATTGCAGGCCCTGGCGGCGGCCGCAGGCGCCAAGGCGCCGCGCCCGCGGGCGGCGGCCGCCGCCGTTCAGCGCGTGACAGCGGTCCTGACGGACGCCGGGCGCTCGCGCGAGAACTTCGACCTCCTCGTCTACTACGCAGGCAGCGTCACCGGTCATCTGACGCCGGCCCAATCGGTCGAGAGAAGCCGATTGACCGACGCGTGGAGCGAGGCGCTCGATCGATTCATCGCCGATCCGGGCATCGCCACGGACGACCGGCTCGCCGCCGTCGGCGCCAAGATCGAACTGGCGCGGCTGGCGATCCCGAAGGGCGCCCTGCCGGAATCCCTGCTGGCGACGGTGCGGGACCAGGCGGCGCGCGCGGACCGGGAAACAACCGACGTCTACGCGCGGCAATCGGCGATCAGCGGTGCGGCGACGGTGCTGGCGGAGGCGGGCCTGCTCGCCGAGTCCGATGCGTTGCTCACGCGGGAGCTCGCGCGCTCGCATTCGCCTTACTACTTCATGCTCGGCCTCGCGGCGAACGCCAGGAAGCGCGGCGACGACCTGCGCGCCCTCGAGTGGACGGAACAAGCCTATGCCGGGGCCAAGGGCCCGGCGACGCGCCTGCAGTGGGGCGTGGGTTACGTCAAGGCCCTGATCGCCACCGTGCCGAAGGATGCGCCACGCATCGAACGGGCGGCGGGCCAGGTCATCGGCGAGCTGGAGGCGACACCGGAGACCTTCTACGACCGCAACCGGCGTGCGCTCGAGCGCATGGGAAAGGAACTCGCGGGTTGGAACAGGAACCGGCAGCACGACGCCTCGGTGCGGCGCATTCGCGCCCAGATGGCGAAGGTGTGCGCCAAGCTGCCGGCCGCCGATCCCGCGCGCGCGGCCTGTGACGGCGCCCTGCGTCCCGCGAAGGCCTGAGAGGGAACATCGGGGTCGGATACGCAACAGCGGCGCACGAATCTGGCGGACCTGAGAGTCCTGCCGCTTGCCGCGTATCCGACGCCGATGTTCAGCGGTAGGGATCCGCCGCGTCGCGCAGGCCGTCGCCGAAGAAGTTGAACGCCAGGATGACGACGATCACCGGCACGACGGGCAGCATCAGCCATGGATAGAGCGCCACGACGTTGATGTTCTGCGCCTCGTTCAGCAGCACGCCCCAGCTCGTGATCGGAGGGCGCAATCCGATGCCGAGAAAGGAGAGCGCGGTTTCGCCCAGGATCATGCCCGGGATCGACAGCGTTGCCGCCGCGATCAGGTGGCTCATGAAACCGGGCAGCAGGTGCCGGCCGATGATCCGCTTCGGGCTCGCGCCCATCAGCCGCGCCGCGGTGCAGTAGTCCTCTTCGCGCAGCGCGAGCAGCTTCGAGCGCACCGCCCGCGCCAGCCCGGTCCAGTCGAGCATCGCCAGGATTCCCGTAATGCCGAAGTAGACGAGAATGGGACTCCAGGTCACCGGCAGCACGGCGGAGAGGGCCATCCACAGCGGCAGCTCGGGAAACGAGCGAATGATCTCGATCGCCCGCTGGATGACCATGTCCGACCAGCCGCCGAAATACCCGGCGATGCCGCCGAAAAGCAATCCGAGCGCAAAACTGATCGCGATGCCGAGCAGGCCGATGGTGAGCGAGATCCGGGCGCCGTAGACGATGCGCGACATCACGTCGCGCCCCAGGCGGTCGGTGCCGAGCGAGAAACACCGTGGCGCCCTCCGGCGGGCACATCAGGTGGAAGGACATGTCGACGAGGCCCCAGAATTCGTACGGGTCGCCCGAGCAGAAGAAGCGCAGCGGATACGGCCGCGTCGTGTCCTCCGTGTACTCCCGGCGCAGCGTCACCATGTCGAGCGATTTGACGAGCGGATAGACGAACGGCCCGACCAGCTCTCCCTTGTGCACCCAGTGCACGCTCTGTGGCGACGCGTAGATGAAATCGGTGTGCCGCGTGTGCAGATTGTAGGGCACCAGCACCTCGCTCACGAGCGTCGACGCGTACATGAGCAGCAGAATGATCCCGGAGACGACGGCGACACGATGGCGCTTGAACTTCCACCACATCAGCATCCACTGCGACGCCAGGTAGAAGTGCTCCTGCTCGGGAGTAAGGCGCACCGCCGAAGCCGGATCGAACGGCGCCGTCGAGACGATGTGGCCGGGCTCGCCCGCCACCTCCACCAGCTGCGACGCGGTCATGGACGCGCCCCCCGGGCTTGCGGCGCTCATCGAGCCACTCCGCCCTGAAGGCGGATGCGCGGGTCCAGGGCCATCAGCGCCAGGTCGGAAATGAGCACGCCCACCACGATCATGAACGCGAGGAACATCAGGAACGACCCCGCGAGGTACATGTCCTGGCTCTTCAGCGCGGCTCAGCAGCATCGGGCCGGTCGTCGGCAGCGACAGCACGACCGCGGTGATCTCGGCCCCCGAGATGATCGACGGCAGCAGGCTGCCGATATCGGAGATGAAGAAGTTGAGCGCCATGCGCAACGGATACTTGCGCAGCACCTTGCCCGGCGGCAGGCCCTTGGCGCGCGCGGTCACGACGTATTGCTTCTGCAGCTCGTCGAGCAGGTTCGCGCGCATCTTGCGGATCATGCCGGCGGTTCCGCCGACGCCGATGACGACCACGGGGATCCAGCTGTGCTCGAGAATCGAAACGATCTTGGCCCACGACCACGGCTTGCCGATGAATTCCGGGCCCATCAGTCCGCCGATCGACGTGCCGAAGATGACGTTGGCGAAGTACAGCATGACCAGCGCCAGCATGAAATTGGGAATGGCGATGCCGAGGAAGCCCAGAAGCGACAAGCCGTAGTCGCCCCAGCTGTACTGATGCGTGGCCGAGTAGATCCCGATGGGGAAGGCGACGGCCCACGTGAAAAGTACGGTGAAGGTCGACACCAGGATGGTCAGCAGCATCCGGTCGCCGATCACCTGCGTCACGGGCAGGTTGAACTCGAACGAGTAGCCGAAATCACCGACCGAGCATGCCGCCGGCCCAGCGCAGGTACTGTTCGACGAGGGGCTTGTCGAGTCCGTAGTACTGGCGCAGGAAGGCGATCTTCTGCGGATCGACCGACTCGCCCTGCGCCTGCAGCTCGGCGATATAGCTCTCGAGATAATTGCCCGGCGGCAACTGGATGATCGCGAAGACGATGACGCTGATCGCGATCAGCGTCGGGATCATCAGCAGCACGCGATTCACGACGTAGCGCAACATCAGGGGCGCTCCTGCGGCTCGAGCCAGAATGTGTCGGGGTGATACATGCCGAAATAGGATCCGGGATCCCAGCTGTAGATGCCTTCGGCCGGCACATTGCGGAGCCTCTCGCTGACCAGGACCGGCTGCAGCGCCTGCGTCACGATGCCGATCGTGAAGACCTGCTGGGCGTGGATCTCGAGCATGCGCAGCCAGGCCTTCTCGCGCTCGCTCGTGGTCGTCGACGTGCGCCAGGCATCGTAGATGGCGACGAGCTCCTGCGCCTCGGGCAGCGCCGGGGCCTCGCCGCCCTTGTGGCTGTTCTCGTAGTACTGCCCCCACATCGGCCACTGCAGCTGCTCCTGCTGGGTCGGCGCGAGTTCCTGCGGACTCATTTCCGGCGTCGGGATGCCGTTGTTGAGACCGGACCAGATCGTCATCATCGACTTGCCGGAATACACGCGCTTGCGGAACACTTCGCGCTGCGAGGGACGGGAAAACAGCGCGATGCCCAGCTTGCGCCAGCTGTCGCGGACGAGCTCCAGCACGTCGGTCTCCTCGGTGCTCTCGCCGGCGGTGTCGACGATGATCTCCATCTTGCGGCCGTCGGGCAGCAGGCGGAAGCCGAGCGAATCGCGCTTCGTGAGTCCGATCGCATCGAGGAGCGCGTTGGCGGCCTTGAGGTCGAACTTGGTCCACGCGGTCCGGAATTCCGGACGGAAGAGGGTGCTCCGCTGCAGCACCGTATTGCTCGATTCCTTGGCCAGACCGAAGAAGACGACCTCGTTGACCTCGTGGCGATCGATTCCCAGCGACAACGCACGCCGGAATCGCACATCGCGCATCAGCGCGCGCCAGACCGGATCCTCGACGTTGAGGTTGGGGTACAGCGCCACCTGCGAGCCGATCCCCTTCTCCCACAGCAGCACGCGGTACTTGCTGCGCAGCGCGTTCTGCTTCAGGAACGTGTAGTTGTCGAAACGCAGATAGCGGGCCTGCAGGTCGACGTCCCCGGCGCCGGCCTTGGCCGGGATCAGCTTGTCGTCCGCGATGCTGACGATCACGCGATCGATGTAGGGAAGCTGCCGGCCCGCCCGGTCGACGCGATGGAAGTAGGGGTTGCGCACGAGCACGAAGCGCGTCGACGGCACCGGCGGTCGGTGTTGATCCAGGGCTCGAGGGTGGGCAGAGTCGGGGTTGTCGAAGCGGAACTGCTCGTCCTTCTTCTGGTGGAAGCCGGCCCAGTTGCGGGAACCCTCTGCCTTGGCCTTGGCGTTGGCCGCGTCGGCGCCGACGTAACGGGCGTGGAACTGGCGCAGGTAGTGCGCCGGCCGGTAGATGAACAGCGGGCTCGGCCCGGCGAGCGCCGGGAGGAACTGCGGATTCGGCTCGTCCCAGGTGAAGCGCATCGCCGTTTCGCTCAGCACCTCGAACCGCGGCCCGCGATCGCGCACCCGCAGCACCTGCGGCAGGCCGAACGGCGACAGATCGGGATTGTTGGCGACGTCCTCCCAGTAGTACCGGAAGTCGGCCGTGGTGAACGGCTTCCCGTCCGACCACTTGTGGCCCGGGCGCAGGTGGAACGTGAAGACGCGGCTGTCCACGTTTTCGACGCGCTCGAGGATGTCCGGCACCAGGTTCAGCTTCTCGTCATAGCCGACGAGGCGCGAGTAGCCGTAGACGACGAACATGCGGATGTCGCGGTCCTTCGCCATCAGCGTGCGCAGTTCCCCGCCGTAGCGTCCGATGGTCCAGTCACCGCGGCTGATGTCGACGACCAGCGGCACGCGCGGCAGCCGCTGCGCCATCGGCGGCAGAATGCCGGCCTCGACGTCCGCCTTGAGCGTGGGCGGCTCTTCGGCGCCGGCCCATCCGGCACTCAGGAGCTGCGCGGCGAGCGCCAGGGCGAGCCACGCGAAACGACGCGTCATGCCGTGAGCCTTTCGTCGTTGACGCCGGTCTGCATCCGCACCCGATGGCCGTCGCCGACGTCGACCAGCTCGCCGGCGCTCTCGGCGGTCCAGGCGTACGGCGCGCGCCACTCTCCGGGACTGCGCGCCGCGCCGTCCAGCACCGCGGCCAGATCGAGCTTGCGCTTCAGGTCCGCGTAGGGCACGGCGGCGAGCAGGCCCAGGGTGTAGGGATGGAGCGGGTTCTTGAACAGCACTTCGCGCCGCGCGATCTCGACGATGCGGCCGCGGCACATCACGGCGATTTCGTCGGCGATGTAGTCGACGACGGCGAGGTTGTGCGAGATGAAGAGGTACGTGAGCCCGAGCTCGGCCTGCAGGTCCTTCAGCAGGTTCAGGATCTGCGCCTGGATCGAGACGTCGAGCGCCGAGACGGGCTCGTCGCAGAGCACGAGATCCGGCTTCAGGGCGAGCGCGCGGGCGATGCCGATGCGCTGGCGCTGCCCGCCCGAAAAGCTGTGCGGATACCGATTGAGGAAGCGCGGGTCGAGCCCGACCAGGCGCATCAGCTCCTTCGCCATCTCCGCCCGGTAGTCGGCATCGCCCACTTCGTGAATCACCAGCGGCTCGCGCAGGATGTCGAAGACCGTCATCCGCGGGCTGAGCGAGCCGAAGGGATCCTGGAAGATGTACTGCACGCGGCGGCGGAAGCGCATCAGGGCCTCGGGGCCGGCGCGCAGGACGTCGACCATCGTGCCGCGGTCGTTGAACATGACTTCCCCGCCGTCCGGCTCGAGCGCGCGCATGATCACCTTGGACAGCGTGGTCTTGCCGCAGCCGCTTTCGCCGACGAGACCGAAGCACTCGCCGCGCGGGATGGAGAAACTGACGTCGTCGACGGCCCGGAAGGTCTGGCCCTTGCGCCGGCCGAGGAACCCGCTGCCACGCTGCTCGAACGTCTTGGTGACGCCGCGGACGTCGAGATGGATCGCCGGCGCGTCGGCGGGCCACGCTTCGGTCTTCTGCACCAGCGCACCGGCCTGGTGATCGATCGGGCGAACCGGGACGAGTCGCTCGCCGGGCTTCATGTCGAAATGCGGGACGGCATGGAGCAGCGCCCGCAGGTAAGGATGAGCCGGACGCTCGTAGAGGGCCTCGATCGGGCCCTGCTCCATCACGCGTCCTTCATAGAGAACGACGACCTCGCTGGCCAGATTGGCCACGACGCCGAGGTCGTGCGTGATGATGAGCACCGCCATGTCGAGCTCGGCCTGCAGGTCCTTGACGAGGGCGAGAATCTGCGCCTGGATGGTCACGTCGAGCGCCGTGGTCGGCTCGTCGGCGATGAGCAGCGAAGGTCGGCAGACGAGCGCCATGGCGATCATCGCCCGCTGGCGCAGGCCGCCGGAGAGCTCGAACGGGTAATGCTTCAGCGCTCCCGCCGGATCCGGGAAGCCCACCAGGCGCAGCATCTCCTCGGTTCGGGCCATGCCCTCCTTGCGACCCACGCGACGGTGCAGGAACAGCGGCTCGCTGACCTGGTCGCCGATGGTGTGCAGCGGCGACAGCGACACCATCGGCTCCTGGAAGATCATCGAGATGTGCCGCCCGCGGATATTGCGCAGCGCAATGCCGTCGGGCTTGAGCTTGGTGATGTCGCGCGGGGGCTTGCTCGATTCGGGCGTTGCGAAGAGGATCTTGCCGGAGGAGATGCGGGCGGTCTTGGGCAGGATGCCCATCATCGCCTGCGCCGTCACCGATTTGCCCGATCCGGATTCGCCGACGAGCGCGACGGTCGAGCCGGCACGGATGCGGAACGAAATGCCTTTCAGCGCTGGCACCATCGTGCCGCGATTGTCGAAATCGACGGAAAGGTCCTCAACCTCGATCAGGTCTGCCAACCGTATCTCCTTGCGCGGCCCGTCATTCCAGGCCGCGGAGCGGCACCCAGACCCGAACAGCCAGCATTGCTACCCCGACAGAATGCCTGTACTCGGCCGCGGCGTCGAGTCCCCCCGCGCCAAGCCGGCGGGAGCCCCCGCTTGCGGCTCGCGCGTGGGTCGATCGGACAGGCAGGCGGCGCCTGGGCACGCCCCGCGGCGGCGACTGCCATCAGGGAAGGGCAGACAAGCGAAACGCGGGCACCGGCTGGGCGTAGCCCTTGAGGGTGAGCGGGGCCAGCGTTTCCACCTTCACGTCGTCGTCGAGCGCCGCACGCACGCGGCGGTCGATCAGCACCTCCCCGGCGCTGGCCTTGTTGCAAAGCCTGTGGGCGAGATTGACGACGGTGCCGATTGCCGTGTAGTCGACGCGGCCCTCATAGCCGAAGGCGCCAAGTGTGGCGAATCCCTGCGTGATGCCGATGCCCAGATCGAGCTCGTATCCCAGCTTCGCCCATTGGGCGCGCAGCGGGCGGAATTGCGCCTGCATGGCCAGCGCCATCCGCGCGGCGTGCCTGGCGGCATCGGGCACCGGCAGCGGGTCGTTGAAAAACAACAGGATGCCGTCGCCGGCGAAGCGGTCCACCGTCCCGCCGTATTCGGCGATCAGCGCGCCCATCGTCTGGTGGTACGCCTTCAGCACCGACTCCACTTCCTCCGGCTCGGCCGAGTCGGTGAAGGCGGTGAAGCCGCGCAGGTCGACAAAGACGTAGCAGATCTCCCGCCGGTGCGGCGTGAGGATCGACTTTCCGCCCGCCGAAAGGATTGCGTCGGCGACCGCGGGCGCGAAGAAACGCTTGAGCTGCTCCATTGCCTGCAACTGGGCAACCTGCTCGGCGACGCGTTCCTCGAGCTTGAGGTTCCAGTCCTTCAGCGCCTCCGCCTGGCGCCGCACCTCGTCCTGCAGGGATTTGATGCGCAGCAGGGATCGCACGCGGGCAAAGAGTTCGGCCTGATGGATCGGCTTCGGCAGGAAATCGTCGGCCCCGGCCTCGATCCCCTTGACCCGCTCCTGCTGCGGATCGAGCGAGGTGACGAGGACGACGGGCAGCAGCGCCGTCCGGGAATCGGCGCGCAGCTGCCGGCACACGTCATACCCGGAGAGGCCGGGCATCATGACGTCGAGCAGCACCAGATCCGGCAGCTCCGAGGCCACCTTGGCCAGCGCCTCCTCGCCGCTCGCCGCTGTGGCGACCGCGTAACCCTTGACCGCGAGCAGGTCGGCCAGCAGCTTGACGTTGTGCGGCGTGTCGTCGACGACCAGCACTTTGGCCTGGGTGCTCATGGTCGCCCGCGGATCATGGCGTTCTCTCGAGCATTGCGCGCACCGTTTCGAGAAATTCCCTCAGGTTGAGCGGCTTGCCGAGGTAACCGTCGAATCCGGCCTCGGTGATGTGCTTGCGATCCTGCTGCATCACGGAAGCCGTGACGGCGACCGCAGGAATGGTCGCCGTTCCGGGATTCGCGCGCAAGGCGCGCAGCGCCTCGATGCCGCTGATGCCCGGCAACTGGATGTCCATCAGGATCAGGTCGGGCTTGTGCTCGGTGGCGAGGCGGATGCCGTCCTCACCGGTGATTGCCTCGATCGTGGCGTAGCCCTTGGCCTGCAGCACGTCCCGGACGAGCTTCATGTTCTTCTCGTTGTCTTCGACGATCAGTATCAGGCTCATTGGCGCACCCCCACCAAGCGGTTATTGCCGCTGCGCTGCCCCTTGGGGGAGCAGCTCGCGCTTCGGAACGGCCCGGCGACGCTCATCGGCGTGCCGGAATGGTAAACGTGAACGTCGAACCGGTGCCCGGTTCGCTTTCCAGCCAGATGCGCCCCCCGTGCAACTCGACGAATTTGCGCGTGAGCGCAAGCCCCAGGCCGGTGCCCTCCTGCTTGTTCGTGTAATGGCGCCCGACCTGGCGAAACTCCTCGAACACGGCGGCCTGGTCCTCCGCGGCGATGCCGATGCCCGTATCGTGCACCGCAACGACGATGCTGTCCGCATCGCGGCGCGCCTTGACCTCGACCCGCCCGCCATCGGGCGTGAACTTGACCGCGTTGGTCAGCAGGTTGAGCAGAATCTGCTTGAATTTGCGCTCGTCGGCAACCGCTTCACCCAGCTCCGGACCGGCGTCGAGCGCCAGCGCGATCCCGTGCCGCTGCGCGCGTTCCCGTATCAGCGTCGTCGCATTGGCGATGGCCGACGACAGGTCAAACGTCGCCAGTTCGAGCTCCATGCGGCCCGCCTCGACCTTCGACAGATCCAGGATGTCGTTGATCAGCGAAAGGAGGTGCTTGCCGGAGGAATGGATGTCCTTGAGGTAGTCGTCCTGCTTTTCGTTCAGCTCCCCGAACAACCGCTCCAGCAGGACTTCCGAGAAGCCGATGATCGCGTTGAGCGGCGTGCGCAACTCGTGCGACATGTTGGCCAGGAATTCGGACTTGTGCTGGTTTGCCGTCTCGAGCTGCCGGCTCTTGTCCTGAATTTCGCGAAACAGGCGCACGTTCTCGATCGCAATGACAGCCTGATCGGCGAAGGTCGCGACCAGCTGGATGTCGCGCGGTGAAAACGGTCGCACGTCCTCGCGCCACATGGCGACGACGCCAATCGACTCTCCTCCCCGCAGCATGGGGACCCCCAGCATGGTGCGGAAACCGAGAGTGGCCTGGGACTGCTTCCACGTGTACGTCGGATCGTTCTTTGCGTCCTCGATCTGCACGACCTGGCGCGACAGCGCGACCCGGCCCACGAGCGTTCCGGGTTCCGCCGGAATGGGGTTGGCGCGAATGAACTCGACATGCTCCGGCGGCGCTCCATGGTTCGCGGCGATGCGGTACAGGTCACCGTCGCGCATGAACACGAAGCCCTTCTCGGATTTGCACAGTCTCGTTGCATTCTCGATCAGCGTTTCGAGCACCGGGTCGAGATCGAAGGTCGTCCGGCTGATCGTCTTCAGAACTTCGGCGGTCGCCGTTTGCTGTTCGAGCGCCTCCTTCGTCTCGTTGAACAGGCGCGCATTCTGGATCGCGATCACCGCCTGGTCGGCGAACGTCCGCAGCAACGCGATGTCCTTGTCGGAGAACGGGCCGGAGAGTTCGCGGCCGACGAAGATGGCGCCGATGCCGCGGCCCTCCCAGAGCATCGGCGCGAGGATGAGCCCCCGTATCCCCGTGGCCATGCCGCTGCGGCGCGTGGCTTCGGGCACGCCGCGGCCGTTCGCGATGTCGGGAATGTGCACGACGGTGCCGCGCATGATCGCCGCGCCGGTCGCTGTATTCTCGTCGGCCGGCCGCCCGGCGAGCGCCTGCTCCAGCTGCTCCTGCCCGGGCCCATGATAGGCGGCAACGCGGATCAGCCCCTGCGCGTCGACGAGATTGATCCCGATCAGCTTGCCGGCGAACAAGCGCTCGCAGCTCGACAGGATCTTGTCGAATACGGGCTTGGCGTCCGAAACCGAGCTGCTGATCACGCCCAGCACTTCGGCCGACGCCTTCTGTTGTTCCAGCGCCTCGGTCAGCTCGGCCGTGCGCTCGTCGACCTTGCGCTCCAGGCCGGCATACGACTCGCGCAATTGCGCCGTCATCCGGTTGAACTGGTCGGCGAGCCCCTCCAGTTCATCGCCGGTGTGAATCTCTATTTTCTGGTCGAGCTCGCCGGCGCCGATGTGCCGCGCGCCTTCGTCCAGCGTGCTTATCGGGCGCACCATGCCGCGGGCAAGGGCCAGCGCCCCGACCGCCGAAAGCACGAGGCCCGCCAGCAGCAGCATTCCGGTGCGCAGGATCGAGGCGTTGAGCTTGCGGTAGACCTCGGCCACCGGCTGCTCGACGAAGACCCTCCAGCCGAACGACTCGATCGGCGCGACGGACGTCAGCACGTCGGTGCCGGCCAGATCGGTCGAGAGCATCGCCAGGTCTTCGGAGTCCTGCCTGGCGGTCGCCGTGGTCACGTGGGGCAGGTGCGACAGGTCGGTCTTGCGCAACACCAGGCCGATGTCCGGATCGGCGATCAGGAAGCCGTTGCGGTCGACGACGTAGGCCTTGCCCTTCTCGCCGATCCTGATGCGCGACACGACGTCCCAGACGAACTTGAGGTTCACGTCGGCGATCGTGACCGGCCCGTCGTCGCCCGAGCGCATCGCGATCGTCATGTACGGCTCCGTCTCCTTGCGAAAGTACACCGGTCCGTACCACGTCTGCCCGCGGCGGGCGCTGCGGAATGCCGGCTCCTGCGAACGATCGCGGCCGGAGGCGACGACGTTCATGCCGAGTCGCGACACGGCAAGCGTCTCGCGGCCGCTGGCGTCGAGCTGCGCGATGTCGGTGACCTCCGGCGCCTGGCGCAGCAGCTTCCCGAACTCGATGCGGCGCAACTCGACGTCGCCCGCGTCCACCTGCGGCAACGCCGCGTAGGCGAGCTGCTGCGAGATCTGGCGGATGTACTGCTCGATCCGGGACGCCGCCGCCAGCGCCTTTTCGTGCTGGAGGCTCGCGAGCCCCGACTTGTTCTCCTGATACGAGAAATAGACGCTGATTCCGCCGGACGCCAGCAGCGCGATCGTGACGAGCGTCAGGATGAGCGCCAGGTACTTGCGGAACAACCGGCCCCGATACGCGGGGACGCTCACCGATTGTCCGGTGTCGATGGAAGAGGGGATGGGCATCGGTCTCGGGCAAGGTGCGCGGTAACTGTACCACCTTGCCCGCGCCCGCCCGAAGCGGTCGTGCCGCCGGAATAACCGGCTGTTCCGCTGCCCGGGTCCGGTCGTCTGATCGAATCAGTGCCGCTTCGCGGCCATCCCCTGTGCCCGCAGCGCGTCAAGCGATGCGTTGGGCGTGAGGGCCTGCGGATCGAGCTTGAGGTGCAGCAGCGAGGGTTTGCCGCTGGCCTGCGCCCGCTCGAACGCCGGCGCGAATTCGTCGGTCCGCAGCACGGTCTCGCCGTGCGCGCCATAGGCCCGGGCCAGCGCCGCGAAGTCCGGATTCATCAACTCGCTTCCCGAAACCCGCCCCGGATAATTTCGCTCCTGGTGCATGCGGATGGTTCCGTACATGCCGTTGTCGACGACGACGAAGATCACCGCGAGTCCGTATTGCACCGCAGTGGCCAGCTCCTGTCCGTTCATCAGAAAGCAGCCATCGCCGTTCCAGGAGACAACCATGCGTCCGGGATGCAGTGCCTTTGCGGCGACCGCCGCCGGCACGCCGTAGCCCATCGCGCCGGAGTAGGGCGCGAGCTGCGTGCCGAAGCCGCGATAGCGAAACAACCGGTGCAGCCACGTCGCATAGTTGCCCGCGCCGTTGGTGAGAATTGCATCCTCGGGCAGCGTTGCGTCGAGCCACGAAACCACCTGCCACATGTCGAGCAGGCCCGGGACGGGACGCGGCGCCCGCCAGGTTTCGAGATCGGCGCGCGTGGCGGCAAGCAGGCCATGCCAGCGGTTCGTATCCGCCGCGGGTTCGCGATTCATCATGGCGAAGAACGCGCCGGGCGTCGCCGCGATCGCCAGCGCAGGCTGGTAGACCCGGCCGAGCTCGTCGGCGCCCGGATGCACGTGAATCAGGCATTGCTTCGGGGTCGGCGCCTCGACGAGCGTGTAACCCGAGGTCGACATTTCTCCCAGCCGCTCGCCGACGACGAGCAAGACGTCGGCATCGCGGATGCGCGCGGCGAGTTGCGGATTGACGCCGACGCCGACGTCGCCGGCGTAGTTCGGGTGCCGGTTGTCGAACAGGTGCTGATGGCGGAACGCGCAAGCCACCGGAACCTCGTTCGCTTCGGCAAAGCGCTGGAGCGCCGCGCAGGCGTCGCCGTCCCAGCGGCTGCCGCCGACGAGCACCAGAGGCCGCCGGGCACCGGCAAGAAGCGCACGCGCCGCTGCCGCCTGCGCCGCGTCGGGCGCCGCGCCGACCGGCTCCACGCCCGCCGCGTCGCGGCACTCGGCGCGCGCGGTCAGCATGTCCTCCGGCAGCGCGAGCACGACCGGGCCCGGCCGGCCCGACATCGACGTGCGGAACGCGCGCGCCACGTACTCGGGAATCCGGTCCGCGCGGTCGATCTGTGCAGCCCATTTGACCACGCTTCCGTACATGCGCCGATAGTCGATCTCCTGAAAGGCTTCGCGATCGAGGAAATCGCCGCCGACCTGGCCGACGAAGACGATCATCGGTGTCGAGTCCTGCGCGGCCGTATGGATGCCGATGGCGGCGTTCGACGCGCCCGGCCCTCGCGTGACGAAGGCGATGCCCGGACGGCCGGTCAGCTTGCCGTGGGCCTCGGCCATGTACGCGACGCCGCCTTCCTGCCGGCAGACCATCAGCTGCAGGCGATCGCGGACGTCATGCAGCGCGTCCAGCACGGCCAGAAAGCTCTCGCCGGGGACACAGAAGGCGCGCGTAGCCCCCTGTGCCAGCAGATTGGCGACGAGGATCTCGGCGCCGGTTCGAAGGAGGGTCACGGGCGTCTCCGCAATGTCGCCGCCGCGAACTGCGGCTGGCCGGACAGCGCTCCATTCTATAAGCCGGCCGCGCCGGCGTCTTGAGCGGACTCAACGTTCTTGTCGACCCGGAGCACCGGACCAGCCCCGGATTCACGCGGATATCCGCTCCCGCCATCGACGCGGCGCCGTTCGCGCTCGTCGCCCGCGACGCCGCGCTCGCGCCCGAGGGCGGGCGAGCGTGGCTAGCGCCCGGCGATCAGGTCCTCGCGCTTGACGAGGAAGACGCTGTCCGAATCCGTCGCGGTCTCCAGCCACACGACGCGGCAGCCGCGGAAACGCGAGTTCCACGCCGGGGCGGTTGTGCCCGACCTCGACCACGAGCGTTGCGCCGGGATTGAGGAAGCGCGGGGCCATTTCGATGATCGTGCGCACGGCGTCGAGGCCGTCTTCGCCGCCGGCCAGTGCAAGGCGGGGCTCATGCCGATATTCCGCGGGCAGCGCCGCCATCGCCACGGCGGTCACGTAGGGCGGGTTGCTGATGATGAGGTCGTAGCTCTTGCCCTGCAGGTTCGAGAACAGGTCGGAACGGATGAGGTTGATCCGGTCCGCCAGTCCGTAATCGGCAACGTTGCGCTGGGCGACCGCGAGCGCGTCCGTTGAAATGTCGACCGCGTCGACGTCGGCGCCGGGATACGCGTAGGCGAGCAGGATCGCGAGGCAACCGGATCCGGTGCAAAGGTCGAGCACCGTCGACACGTCCGCCGCGGCTCCGACGTACGGCGAGAGGCCGTCAGGCAGCAGTTCCGCGATGAACGAGCGCGGGATGAGGACGCGTTCGTCGACGAAGAACCGAAATTCGCCCAGCCAGGCTTCGTGCGTGAGGTATGCGGCCGGAACGCGCCGGTCGATTCGCCGCTCCAGCAGCTGCGCGACCTGCGCCCGTTCCGCCTGTGTCAGCTTCGCGTCGAGGAAAGGCTCGAGCCGGTCGAGGGGCAGGTGCAGCGCATGCAGCAACAGGTAGGCCGCCTCGTCGTAGGCATTGGTCGTGCCGTGACCGAAGGCGAGCCCGGCCTCGCCGAAGCGCGACACGGCGTAGCGCAGCCAGTCGCGAAGCGTCTCCAGATCGTGCGCGACCGTGCTCATGCGTCGTTCACGCGCTCCGCGCACGCACCGGGCGCGACGCCGGCGAGCAGGCGCTCGAGGATCCCGAGATGGATGGCGGCGAGCGTGCCGAGGTCGTCCGCGCGCACCCGCTCGTTCACCTTGTGGATCGAGGCATTCACCGGGCCCAGCTCGACGATTTCGCGACAGATGGCGGCGATGAAGCGTCCGTCCGAGGTGCCGCCCGTGCACGACAGTTCCGGCGTGTTTCCGGTCGCCGCGCGCACGGCCTGCGTCACGACGTCGACCAGCCGGCCGCGCGCGGTGAGGAAGGGTGGGCCGAACCCGGTCCAGGCGAGGTCGTAGTCGAGCCCGTGCCGCACGAGGACCGTCTCGAAGCGCTGGATCAGCGATTCGCGACTGCTCAGCGGGGCAGAACCGGAAGTTGAACGTCAGCTCCAGCGCGCCGGGAATGACGTTGGTCGCGCCCGTTCCGGCATGGATGTTGGAGCACTGCCAGGTGGTCGGCGGGAAATACTCGTTGCCGTCGTCCCATCGCGTCGCGGCCAGCTCCGCGAGCGCGGGCGCGGCGAGATGGATCGGATTGCGGGCCAGGTGCGGATAGGCCACATGGCCCTGGACACCCTTGACGATCAGCGTCCCGGACAGCGTGCCGCGCCGACCGTTCTTGATCATGTCGCCGAGACGGTCGACCGATGTCGGCTCGCCGACGATGCAGTAGTCGATGCTCTCGCCGGCTGCCGCGAGGTTCTCGACCACCTTCACGGTGCCGTCGATCGACGGACCCTCCTCGTCCGAGGTCAGCAGGAGGGCGACCGAGCCGGCGGCGTGGGGATGGGAGGCGACGAACGCCTCGATCGCGGTGACGAACGCAGCGAGCGAGCCTTTCATGTCGGCGGCCCCCCGACCATAGAGATAGCCGTCGCGCTCGGCGGGCTCGAACGGGTCCGACTGCCAATCCGGCCGGGGACCGGTCGGAACCACGTCGGTATGGCCGGCGAAGCACACGAGCGGACGGTCGACGCCGCGCCGCAGCCACGTGTTCGTGACGCCATTGCAGACCATCGTTTCGGCGCGAAAGCCCAGCGGCACCAGCCGCGACGCAATCAGGTCCTGGCATCCGGCGTCGTCGGGCGTCAGCGACGGGCGCGCGATGAGCGCGCGCGTCAGCCCGAGCGTCTCGGCGCGAAGGCGCTGCGAGCTGGTCAGGCGGGTGGGGGGGCATGCGATGAGCGCGACGTTCGCTGCGGTCGGAGCGAGGCACGGAGGGATCGGGTTGCCTGGAGTCCGGACGGACGGCTACTGCGTCCGGTCCAGCATCCCCGGCTCGATCTGCAATTCGGCAAAATCGCTGTGGATCTGCTGTGGCTTCGCCGCGTCCTCGCCGCGCGACATCGCGTCGACGCGCGCGGTCGGGGCGTTCTGATTGATGAGCCAGGCCAGGTTGGTCGACGAGTCGGAGGCCGTCATCGCCTCCTCGTAGGTGATCCTCCGGTCGACGTAGAGCCGGCACAGCGCCTGCTCGAAGGTCTGCGATCCCGGATAGAGCGACTTCTCCATCGCTTCCTTGATCTGCGTGATCTCGCCGTTCTTGACGAGTTCCGCGATCAGCGACGAATTGAGCAGGATCTCGACGGCGGGCTGGAGGCCCCCCTCCCGGTTGCGCACAAGGCGTTGCGAAACGATGGCCCGCAGCCCGATCGAAAGGTCGGACAGCAGTCCCGAGCGCGCATCGTAGGGGAACATGTTGATGATCCGCGACAGCGCGTGATAACTGTTGTTCGCGTGCAGCGTGGCGAGGCACAGGTGGCCGGTCAGCGTGTGCAGCAGAGCGCTCTGCATGGTTTCCCGATCGCGGATCTCGCCGATCATGATGAGGTCGGGTGCCTCGCGCAGCGCGTTGGCCAGAGCGTTCGTGTAGTTCAGCGTGTCGACATTGAGCTCGCGCTGGTTGACGATGCTCTTCTTGTGCCGGAACAGGTACTCGATCGGGTCCTCGACCGTCAGGATGTGCCCCGTCATCTGCGTGTTGCGATGGTCGATCATCGCCGCCAGCGTCGTCGACTTGCCGGAGCCGGTCGCGCCGGCGATCAGCACGAGTCCCCGCTTTTCCATCACCAGGTCGAGCAGGACCGGCGGCAGCTTCAACTGCTCGAACGACGGGATGTCGCTGCGCACATAGCGGATGACCAGCGAGATCGTGCCGCGCTGCCGGAAGATGTTGATCCGGAAGTTGCCGGTGCCCGGGTCGAGGTACGACAGGTTCATCTCGAATTCGGTCTCGAACTTGCGGGCCTGCTCCTCGTCCATCATCTCGTAGGCGACCCGGCGCACGGTGTCGATGTCCATCGGCTGGTTCGTGAGCGGCACGACGACGCCGTTGATCTTCATGCTGAGCGGCGCGCCGCAGGAGACGAACAGGTCCGATGCCTGGCGTTCGGCCATCAGCTTGAAGAGTCGGTCGAGATACATTTGCAACGCCCTCCGGGCTACAATGGCGGCGCGGTCCGGATCGAGTACCGCGCGCCGCCGACGGTAATGATGATGTCATGAATTGAAAGGGAGTACCAGTTGGCTCGCGTCGCGCCGGGGACCCCGGCGAGAATCTCGTGATGCACCTACAACACGCGGACTCCCGTCACCCTCACGCAGCATCCCGTATTCGACCCGATTTCCGAACTGCCTGATGCTCGCAATCATCGGCGGCAGCGGCCTGACCCGCCTGTCGACACTATCCGTAGCCCACCGCGAGGTGGTGCGCACGCCCTATGGCGAACCGTCGTCGGCGCTCCTGTTCGGCCAGATCGCCGGCCGCGACGTCGTGTTCCTCGCCCGCCACGGCCATGGCCACACCATCCCGCCGCACCGCGTGAACTATCGGGCCAACCTGTGGGCGTTGAAGAACCGTGGCACGACCGCGATCCTCGCGGTGGCCTCCGTCGGCGTCATTCGCGGCGCCGCACCCGGCGATCTCGTGCTGCCGCACCAGCTCATCGACTACACGCACGACCGCGAAGCGACGTTCTTCGACGGCGGCGACCAGCGTGTCGTGCACGTGGACTTCACCCATCCGTACGCGCCACCGCTGCGCGAGAAATGCCTGTCCGCCTCGCGCACGGCCGCCATTGCGCTGGTGGATGGTGGCGTCTATGGCGCGGTGTCGGGCCCGCGGCTGGAAACGGCCGCCGAAATCGACCGGATGGAGCGCGACGGCGCGACGCTCGTCGGGATGACCGGCATGCCCGAGGCTGCGCTCGCGCGCGAGCTCGAGCTGCCCTATGCGGTCATTGCCGTGGTCGTCAACCATGCGGCGGGGCGCGGCGATTCCTCGCAGCAGGTGTCGATGGAAGGCATCACGAAAGTGCTGGAGGCGGCGATGCTCAAGGTTCGCGCGCTGCTCGACCACGTCACGCCGCTCATCTGACCGGAACTCAGCGATGATCCGCGATGTTCTGCGCATGGGCGATCCGCGGCTGCTGCAGCGCTCGCTGCCGGTCGCTGCGTTCGGCACACCCGCGCTCGAGGAACTGCTGCAGGATCTGCGCGACACCATGGCCGCCCGAAACGGGGCCGGCCTCGCCGCGCCGCAGATCGGCGTGCTGCAGCAGGTGGTCATTTTCGGCGTGGAGAGCAACGACCGCTATCCGGATGCCGAGCCGGTGCCCTACACCGAGCTCGTCAATCCTGTGCTGACGCCGCTGGCGGACGCGATGGACGAGGATTGGGAAGGTTGCCTGTCGGTCCCGGGGCTGCGCGGCGTGGTGCCGCGGTATGCCCACCTGCGCTATGAGGGATTCGATCCCGCCGGCCGCCCGATCCGGCGTGACGTCACCGGCTTCCATGCGCGCGTGGTCCAGCACGAATGCGACCATCTGCTCGGCATCCTGTATCCGATGCGCATGCGCGATCTGTCCCGGTTCGGCTTCACCGAAATCCTGTTCCCCGGCAGCGCGGCGGACGAGTAGGCAGGGGACAGTCCCGATCCCGGGGTCCGTCTCCCGGCTCACGGCTCAAAGCCGCAACTGCTCATACAGCGCGGTTTCGAGGCGCAGCAGCGCGTGCTCGTCGTGCAGGCGCGCACCGTCGATCAGGAACGCGTCCTCCGCGCGCTCGCCCAGCGTGTTGATCTTCGCGCTCACGATGTTGATGTTGGCCCGGGCCAGCGTGTAGGCGATCGTCGCCAGCAGGCCTGGCCGGTCGCCGGCGACTATCTCCAGGATGAAGTGCGTGCCCTGGTCGTCGGGAAAGATCCGCACCTCGGGCGTGAGCGGAAAATGGCGGAGATGCCGGCTGGCGCGGCCGACGGTGGGCGCCTCGAGCGGGCGCTGGTCCGTCAGCACCTGCGCCAGCTCGAATTCGACGATCTGGATCGCGTCGCGGTACGACGCGTCGGGATCCGCCGGGTCGTGCACCGTGAAAGTGTCGAGTGCGTAGCCGTGGCGCGTCGTGTGGATCTTGGCTTCGAGGATCGACAATCCCCGGCGCCCGAAGAAGCCGCTGATGCGCGCGAACAGATACTTCTGGTCGGGAAGGTAGACGGCCACCTGCAGCCCGGCTTCGGCGCGCGACAGCCGCGCCTGGACGACCGGCGTCGCGCCCGCCAGCCGCCAGTGCAGATGGCGCGCGTGCCATGCGATCTCGTCGGCGGTATGGCGTTGAAAGTAGACGTTGTCCAGTTGCGCCCAGAGCCCGCGCTCGGCCCCGTCGGCCACGGCGGCGAGGCGGAGCAGCCGTTGCGCTTCGCGCTGGCGGGCGAGCAGGCTGTCGGCGAGCGTGATGCCGCCCTCCGCTCCGGCGAGCCGCGCGCGGGTCGCGTGATACAGATCCTCCAGCAGCTGCCCCTTCCACGCGTTCCACACCTTCGGGCTCGTACCGCGGATGTCGGCAACCGTCAGCAGGTACAGCGCAACGAGCCGCCGCTCGGTGCCGACGCGCTCCGCGAACGCCGCCAGGACGTTGGGATCGGAGAGGTCCTGCTTTTGCGCCGTCGCGGACATGGCCAGGTGCTGCGCGACCAGCCAGCAGACGAGGTCCGTGTCCTCGGCCGTGAGCCCGTGCGCGCGGCAGAAGCGGCGCGCCTCCGCGGCGCCCAGCACCGAGTGGTCGCCGCCGCGGCCCTTCGCGATGTCGTGGAACAGGCCGGCCAGGTAGAGCACTTCCTTGCGCTCGAAATCGCCGATCAGCCGCGAGCACAGCGGATACTCGTGCGCGTGCTGCGATTCGGTGAAGCGGCGCAGGTTGCGCACGACCATCAGGCTGTGCTCGTCCACGGTGTAGACGTGGAAGAGGTCGTGCTGCATCTGGCCGACGATCCGGCCGAACGCCGGGACGACCTGCCCGAGGATGCCGTAGAGATTCATCCGGCGCAGCTCGTGCGTGATGCCGCGCGGCTCGCGCAGGATCGCCAGGAAGCGCTCCCGGTTCGCCGGGTCGCGCCGGAAACGGGCGTCGACGCGGCGACGGTTGCGCCAGAGCGAGCGCAGCGTGCGGGCCGACATGCCCTTCAGCTCCGGATGGCGCTGCATGGTCAGGAACGCGTCGAGCATCGCCGCCGGACGCGCCTCGAACAGCGTCTCGTCGCGCACGTGCAGGAGCTCGTCGATCGCCAGGAAATCGCCGTCGATGGCGACCGGCTCGGTCGCGATCGGGAAGAGCCGCGCATGCAGGTTCTGCAGCAGGATGACGTTGACCTGCCGGATCATTTTCGCGGCCCGGTAGTAACGCTGCATCAGCTGCTCGCTCGCGCGCCGGGCCGGCGTGTCGGCGAGCCCGAGCTCGTGCGCGAGCGCGCCTTGCAGGTCGAACACCAGGCGATCCTCGCGCCGGCCCGCGAGATAGTGCAGCCGCACCCGCAGCGCGCCTATCAGGCGCTCCTGCCGTGCCACGGTGCGCGCCTCCTGCAGCGTGATCAGCCCGGCGCGCGCGAGGTCGCGCCATCCGCAGCCGAGACCCGCGGCGCGGGCGATCCACAGGACCGTGTGCAGGTCGCGCAGCCCGCCCGGGCTTTCCTTGACGTTGGGCTCGAGGTTGTAGGCGGTGTCGTGGTACTTGAGATGGCGCTGCTGCTGCTCGAGCAGCTTCGCTTCGTAGAACGACGGCACGTTCATCGCCGCGGCCACGGCGTGGCCGAAGGCGCGATGCAGTCGCCGGGATCCGGCCAGGAAACGGTGCTCGAGCAGGCTCGTCATGATCGTGACATCGGTCGCCATCTCGTCGATGCATTGGGCGATCGTGCGCACGCTGTGGCCGGCTTCGAGCCCGGCATCCCAGAGCACGCCGACCAGGCGTTCGACGAACGCGGTGCCGCTGGCGTCGGGCGCCCCGGGCAGCAGGATCAGGACATCGACGTCGGAGTGCGGGAAGAGCTGGCCCCGCCCGTAGCCGCCGACGGCCACCAGCGCGGCGTCGGCGGGCGCACCGAGATCCGTCCAGATGCCGGCGAGCGCGCGGTCGACCAGTCGCGCGTGCCCGCGCAGGAGCCGGGACGTGTCCGCGCGCATGAGGAACGCAGAGCGCAGCGCCGCGCGACCGGCGCGGATTTCCTCGCGCCAGCGTTGCGCGACCGGCTGCGCAATCCCGACCGACGAGAGCGCGGTGTTGGCTTCGGCATTCACGGCGAGTGCGCCCGCCAGCGGCGGCGTCAGGGCGCGGGCGGCGCCGTCGCGGGTGACAGGGTGAGCACCTCGTGACCGTCGGCGGTCACCAGCACCGTGTGCTCCCACTGCGCGGACAGCGAGTGGTCCGCCGTGACGATCGTCCAGCCGTCGGCCAGCGCGCGGATCGCCGCGCGGCCGGCGTTGATCATCGGCTCGATGGTGAAGATCATTCCCGGCTGCAGCACGAGCCCGGTGCCGGGCCGGCCGTAGTGGACGACCTGCGGCTCCTCGTGAAACTGCCGGCCGATTCCGTGCCCGCAGAATTCGCGAACCACCGAGAAATGATGGCTCTCGGCGAACTGCTGGATCGTATGGCCGATGTCGCCCAGACGGGCGCCCGGCTTGACGGCGCGGATGCCGCGCCACATCGCCTCGTAGGTGGCTTCCACCAGCCGCTTCGCCTGGATCGACGGCGTGCCGACATAGAACATCCGGCTCGAATCGCCGTGCCAACCGTCCTTGATCACGGTGACGTCGATGTTGACGATGTCGCCCGGCTTCAGCTTCTTGTCGCCCGGGATGCCGTGGCAGACGACGTGGTTGACCGACGTGCAGATCGACGCCGGATAGGGGCGGTGCCCCGGGGGCGCGTAGTTGAGCGTCGCCGGCACGACGTGCTGCACGTTGACCTGATGGTCGTGCGCGATGCGGTCGAGCTCTCCCGTGGTGATGCCGGGCTGCACGTGGGGCGCCAGAAAGTCGAGCAGCTCCGCCGCGAGCCGGCCGGCCACGCGCATCATCGCGATGTCCTCGGAGGACTTCAGTGCGACGGACACGATCGGCGTGGGGTCAGGCGCGAAGCAACTCGTTGATGCTCGTCTTCGCGCGTGTGCGCGCGTCGACCTGCTTGACGATCACGGCGCAATAGAGCTGGCACCGGCCGTCGGCCGACGGGAGGCTGCCGGCGACCACAACGGACCCGGCGGGCACGCGGCCATAGGTGATCTCATCCGTCGCGCGGTGGTAGATCTTCGTGCTCTGGCCGATGAACACACCCATGCCGAGCACTGCGTTTTCCTCGACGATCACGCCTTCGACCACTTCCGAGCGCGCGCCGATGAAGCAGTTGTCCTCGATGATCGTCGGATTGGCCTGCAGCGGCTCGAGGACGCCGCCGATGCCGACGCCACCGGACAGGTGCACGTTCCTGCCGATCTGCGCGCAGGAGCCCACGGTGGCCCAGGTGTCGACCATCGTGCCCTCGTCGACGTAGGCGCCGATG
Source organism: uncultured beta proteobacterium (assembly GCA_963700415.1). Classification (GTDB taxonomy): domain Bacteria; phylum Pseudomonadota; class Gammaproteobacteria; order Burkholderiales; family Casimicrobiaceae; genus CAIWHR01. Next base: position 147,496 of record CAVOXS010000005.1, on the reverse strand, counting down.
TTCACGAACGACGGCATCAGCACGACGTTCGGCGCGATGTACGCGCCGCGGCGCGCGACGGCCGGCGGCACGATCCGCACGCCGATGGCCGCGAGCTGATCGTCGGAGAGGCCCGCGAACTTGGTCGGCACCTTGTCATAGAAGGCGAACGGCTCCGCGCTGCCGGCGCGCCGCTCGAAACGCATGGCGCCGGTCTCGGTCAGTCGAAACGACAGCAAGACGGCCTTCTTGATCCACTGGTGCGTCGTCCAGACGCCATCGACCTTCTCGGCGACGCGCAACGAGCCGGCGTCGAGCGCGGCGATCACGCGCGCGACGGCGTCGAGCACGGCGGCGGGCGCGTTTTGCGGCGAGAGCGTCGCGCGCGTCTCCCATGCATTGTCGATCAGCTGTTGAAGGTCGGTCATGGCGAGGGAATCGGACGAAAAGGGGCGATATTACCTCGACCTCGCCCTTTCCTGCGACCGGCCGTCGCCGGCAGCCGCCAGCATGCGGCGATAAAGGGGCTCCAGCAGGGCCGGCAGCATGAACATCGGCAGCTGCGCCAGCGCGAAGAAGGACGTGACCTCCGACGCTGGCGTGCCCGGACAGCGCGACCAGCACGAGGCCCATGTTGCAGTTGCCGGAAACGAGGCCCGCGGTGAGCGCCGTGGCCGCGCCGCGATGGCGAAACGCGAGCCAGCCTCCGGCCTGCAGCGCGATGTTGAAGACGAAGGCCAGCACGGTGGCGAGCGCCGCGTATCCGGGGCGCGCAAACGCAAACGCGGTCACGCCGTCCATGATGGCGACCGCAAAGACGACGAGGTTCACCACGGCGAGTCCGTCGATGAGGTCGCGCCTTGCCGCGAGCGTGGACGGGTGAACCGTGCGCCGCACGACCCAGGCGGCGGCGAAGGCGCCACCGACCATCGCCGCGAGCCGTCCCATGAAGGCGGGCAGGCTGAGCGTGAGCTCGAGGTCGAGCAGGGCGAGCGCCACCGGCGGCAGCGTGACCGGCACGAGTGCCGTCGCGAAGACCACGGCCACCACCGCGAGCGTCGCATCGAGTCCGACGAAGAGTGCGATCGCGACGCTCGACACGATGGGCGAGGAGGCCGACATCAGGATCAGGGCCTCGCGCAGGCCGGCGGGAAGCCCCAGCGCCAGTGCCGGCGTGGTGACGGCCCAGACGAGAAGCGGCGACACGCCGAGGATCCAGACGACGAGCGCCGCGACGAGGCCCGGCCGGCGCCGGCTGGCGGTGATGGCGGACCAGTCGAGCCGTATCAACGCCAGCGCCAGCGGAATCACCAGCGCCGGCACGAGCAAGGGTTTCGCCAGCGCCGCGAGTGGCGGGACGAGGAAGCCGATCAGGACCCCGCCGGCCATGAACTTCGTGGCATGGCGGCCGACGAACGCGAGCGGACGCACGGCTTCAGCGCTTGCGCGCGGCGACCGCGGACGGTGAGAGCGGCACCGGGCGTTCCCTCAGAGCGACCGGGCGAACGACACGATGCGGCCCACCGCCTCGGCGCAGTCGTCGCGGTGCGCGACGAGAGCGATCCGGACGTAGCCTTTGCCCGGGTTCGTCCCGCGGGCGTCGCGCGCCAGAAAACTGCCCGGGAGCACCGTCACGGCCTGTCGGGCCAGCAGCCGCCGCGCGAAATCGGCGTCGTCGATGGGTGTCCTGGCCCACAGGTAGAAGGCGGCATCGGGCATCGCGCAGGGCAGCACCGCCGCGAGCTTCGGTTGCAGCGCGGCGAACTTGGCCGCGTACTCGGCGCGGTTGGCGCGCACGTGGGCCTCGTCGCTCCAGGCGGCAACGCTCGCGGCGGCGACGGCCGGGGACATCGCCGAGCCGTGATAGGTTCGGTAGAGGTGGAATGCCTTCAACAACGCGGCATCCCCGGCAACGTACCCGGAGCGCAGGCCGGGCGCATTCGATCGCTTCGACAGGCTGCCGAACGAGACGAGGCGCGGAAATCCGGTACGGCCCTGCGCGCTCGCCGCGGCGAGCGCCCCGAGCGGAGGGCATGCTTCGTCGAAGTAGATTTCGGAATAGCACTCGTCGGCCGCGATCACGAAACCGTGGCGATCCGACTGCGCGAACAGGAACGACCACTCGTCCGCCGTCGCCACGCGACCGGTCGGGTTGTCCGGCGAACAGACATAGACGAGTTGGGTCCGCGCCCACACGTCCTCGGGCACCTCGTGCCAGGCCGGCGCAAAGCCATTCGCGGCGACCGCATTGACGCAATACGGCTCGGCGCCCGCCAGCAGCGCGGCCCCCTCGTAGATCTGGTAGAAGGGATTCGGCATCAACACGGTCGCGCCGGCGCGACTGTTGTCGACGACCGTTTGCGCGAAGGCGAACAGTGCCTCGCGGCTCCCGAGCACCGGCAGCACCTGGGTCGCCGGATCGATGGCAGCGAGTCCGTGGCGGCGAACGAGCCACGACGCGATCGCCTCCCGCAGCGCGGGCGGGCCGACGGTCGTGGGATAATTCGCGAGTCCGGCCATTGCCGCGGCAAGGGCGTCGGCAACGAGCGCCGGCGTCGGGTGCCGCGGTTCGCCGATCGACAGGCTGATCGGCGCCAGCGTCCGATTGGGCGTGACGCCGGCGACCCATTGGCGCAGCCGCTCGAATGGGTAGGGCTGCAGGCGCGACAGGCGGGGATTCAAGATGACGACCGCGGGACGGAAGCGCAAATTATACGGGACCGGCAATGCGGCGGCCGTGTCGACTCGCGCTGCGGACCGACGCGCCTTGGCGGCAGGCGGCCGATGAGCGGCGCCACCGCACCGGTGGCGCCCATGGCGCGCCCGTCGTGGCGGTGGCGTGGGGCGGCCTGGATCGCAACGTCGGCCGCGGTCGTGGTGCTTGCCTACGTCATCGCGCATTGGGGTTGGCAATGGTTCCTTCCGCATGCGCCGATCGCGTCGAGCAAGGAGGCGCCTGAACGCTGGGCGCCGGCCATCCTGGCCGCGCCGTTGTTCGGACGCCCGGCCACGTCGGCAGCCGCGCCAACGGCCGCGTTGACCGAGCCGGCGATGCTCCAGGGTGACACCCGACTGCTCGGTGTCTTCGCTCGCCGCGACGGCAACGGTCACGCGCTGTTCCGCATTGCCGGGCGGGGACCGGTGCTGGTGGAGTCGGGCGAGGAAATTGCCAGGGACGTGACGCTGGTGGAAGTGCGCCCCGACGGCGTGCGCATCCTGGATCATGGCGAGATGCGCAATCTCGGCTTGCGCCCGAACGCCGCTGCGCCGCGAGCCGCGGCAGGCCGCAGCGCGCCGAGTCTCGCCTGCGCTGCGCCGCCCGGATACCGCGGGCCCGTCTACCGGCTGAATGCGGAGTTGCTCACGGGCATCGCCGCGCGGCCGGACGGCTGGAAGGCATTTCTGGCGCCGGTGGCCGGCGGCCTTGCCGTGCGCGAGGGGAGCGCGCTTGCCGCGATGCTCGGGTTGAAGCCCGGCGATCGCGTGGCGCAGGCCAACGGCATTGCGCTTGCGGGCATCGATGACATCCTGGTCGCCTTCGTCAAGCCGCTCATCGCGAGCCAGCCGGTCCACGTCGCGGGGATTCGCGACGGCAAACCCGCGGCATGGCTGTTTCTGAACGCGGGCGCCTGCCCCGGATAAGGGTGAAGAGCTAGGCGGTCGTGCGCGGCGCGGGCAGCCACCCGAGCAGCGCCGCGGGATGATCGATCCCGCCGTCCGCGGGCCACGTCTCCGGCGACTCGTGCGCTTCGATGTAACCGTAGCGGGCGATGATCGTGCGCATACCCGCGGCGATGCCGGCGGTGATGTCGCGCTCCGCATCGCCGACGTAGACGCAACGCGCGGGAGCGACGCCGAGCCTGTCCGCCGCCGCCAGCAGCGGAGCCGGATGCGGCTTCGGGTAGGGTGTCGTGTCGCCGCAGACGACCGCGCCGGCGCGTCGGCCCAGTCCGAGCCGCTCCAGCAGCGGCGTCGTGAATCGCGTCGCCTTGTTGGTTACGATCCCCCATTTGAGCGAACGTGCCTCGATGGCGTCCAGCAGCGCATCGACTTCCGCGAACAGTTTCGAATCGACGCAGAGCGCCGCCTCGTAGTGCGCGAGGAACGCATCGCGCAGCGTCGTGTAGTCGGCGTGCTCTGGCGCGACGCCCATGCCGACGCGCAGCAGCCCGCGCGCGCCGTGCGAGGACGACGAGCGCAACTCCTGGATCGGGACCGGATCGAGGCCGCGCCCGAGGCGAAGGCGATTCAGCGCGGCGCCGAGGTCCGGCGCCGTATCGGCGAGCGTCCCGTCGAGGTCGAACAGGACGGCGTCGATCGGCAGCGCGCGCGCGGCAGCCTGGGGATTCGGAGTGTCATCCATCCGCGGGCCGGCGCAACGCCATCATGTAGTTGACGCCTGGATCGGAGACGAGCCGGAAGGTCTTCGTGAACGGGTTGTAGGCCAGCCCGGTGATGGCTGCCGGCTCGAGGCCGGCATCGCGTGCGAACGATGCCAGCTCGCCGGGCTGCAGGAATTTCGCATAGTCGTGCGTACCCCTGGGCAGGAGTCCGAGGACGTACTCCGCCGCCACTACCGCCAGGGCGTAGGCCTTGAGGTTGCGATTGATCGTGGAGACAACCACGGTCCCCCCGGGGCGCACCAGCGCTGCGCAGGCCGCGACGATCGAAGCCGGATCGGGCACGTGCTCGAGCAGCTCCATGCAGGTGACGACGTCGAATGCCCCCGGCATCTCTGCCGCAAGCGCCTCCGCGGCGACGAGGCGATACTCGACCGCGGCACCGGACTCGAGTTTGTGCAGCCCGGCCACGCCGAGCGCCTTGTCGCCGAGGTCGATGCCCAGCGTCACGGCACCGCGCGCGGCCATCGCCTCGGTCAATATCCCGCCGCCGCATCCGACGTCGAGCACGCGCTTGCCGTCGAGCCCGCCACTCGTCCGGTCGATCCAGTCGAGACGCAGCGGATTCATCCGGTGCAGCGGCCCGAACATCGCGCTGTCGGGATCCCACCAGTGATGGGCAAGCGCGGCGAACTTCCGGAGCTCGCCCGCGTCGACGTTGCCGCGCTGATCCGAAGCCACCGGGTGCCGCGATGCCGTGTGCGCATTCATTGCAGTCGCTCCTGCCAGAGTCGGGCCGACGCGGCGAGCGCCGCCTCGTCGGCGGTTTGCAGCACGCGGTGGGCCACCACCCGTCTGCCGGCGACCCAGACATCGGTGACCGCTTCCCGGCCCACTGCGTGGACGAGATGTGAAACAGGATCGTAACAGGGCAGCGCGTCCAGCGCGGACAGGTCCACCGCGACGATGTCCGCCTGCTTGCCGGCAACCAGCGAGCCGATCTCGCGCTCGAGGCCCAGCGCGCGCGCGCCAGCGAGCGTTGCCGCGCCCAGCACCTGCTGTGCGGGCAGCATCGCCGGGTCGCCGGTCGCCACCTTCGCCAGCAGCGCGGCCATGCGCATCTCGCCGAACAGATCGAGGCGGTTGTTCGAGGCCGCGCCATCGGTGCCGAGCGCGACGTTCACTCCGGCCGCGACAAGCGCCGATACCGGCGCGATGCCGCTGCCGAGCTTCATGTTGGAGACGGGGCAATGCACGACGTGGCATCCCTGGGCGGCGAGCAGGTCGATGTCGTCGCTCGCAAGATGCACGCCGTGGATCGCGATGAACTGCGGACCGGTCGCTCCGAGGTCGTGCAGCCGGCGCAGCGGCGTGCGGCCGTGCTCGGCGATGCTCGCCGTCACTTCGTGCGCGGTCTCGGCGAGATGCGTCTGGATCGGCAGGTCGAGCTGGCGCGCGTAGACGACGATCTTCCGCCAGGCGGCGTCGCTCACGGTGTAGGGCGCGTGCGGCGACAACGAAAACGCAAGCTGCGGCTCATGCCTGAGCGCATCACGGATCTCGAGGCCACGCGCCAGGTAGCCGTCGGCATCCGCCGCGTAAGGCGTGGGAAAGTCGAGCACCGGCAAGCCCAGCATCGCGCGCATGCCCACTTCGAGGAAGGCCCGCGCGCTGGCGTCCGGAAAGAAATACATGTCGTTGCAGCAGGTGACGCCGCTGCGCAGCATTTCGGCCGCTGCAAGGCGGGCGCCGTCATGGACGAAATCGGGCGCGACGAACCGCGCCTCGCGGGGCCAGATGTGCTGCTCGAGCCATGCCTGCAGCGGCACGTCGTCGGCGATGCCGCGGAACAGGCTCATCGCGCCGTGCGTGTGGGCATTGACCAGACCGGGCAACAGCGCGTGGCGCGGCATGGCGACGCGTTCGCGCGCCTCGAACCGAAGGTCCGCCTCCGGCGACGGCACAACCGCCACGATGCGTCCCGCGTCGACGATCAGGGCCTGACCGGTCAGCGCACCGGCGGGCTCGATCGGCACGATCCAGCCGGCATCGACGCGGAGGTCGCAGGTCTGCATGGGCGGAGCGTAGCCTGAAATGCGGGACGGGGCGAAAAAAAGCCCCGCAACCGCGGGGCTTTTTTCGCATGCACGCGAGACTTACATCGCCTTTGCCTCGCCCTTGACTTCGACTTCGACGCGACGGTTCGGCGCGAGGCAGGCGATCAGTTCCTTCGTCGCCTTCATCGTGCAGGTCACGCCAGGCACCGGCTGGGTCTTGCCCATGCCAAGGGTTTCGATCTTGTCCTTGGCGACACCCTTCGAGACCAGGTAGTTGCGGACCGCGTCAGCACGGCGTTCCGACAGCTTCTGGTTGTAGGCCTGCGAGCCGATCCGGTCGGTGTGGCCCGTGACCAGGACCAGTTCGAGCTTCTGCACGTCCTTCAGCTTGGCGATGATCTGGCTGTCGATCGCGGCCATGCCTTCGGGCTTCAGCACCGCCTTGTCGAAGTCGAACAGCGCCTTCGAGGCCAGCGTGATCTTCTGCACCTTCGGCGCGGGCGCCGGAGCAGGCGGCGGGGCGGGCGGCGGCGGGGGCGGCGCGGGCGGGGCAGCCATCGGCTTGGGCGCCTCGGCCATCTTCTTGGGCACGAGGTCCGGATCGCACTCGACGATCGCCATCGCCGGCGACCAGTAGCCGGTGCGCCAGCAGAGATTGGCACCGCTCCGGAGGACATTGTTGTCGGGCGCGCCCGTCGCGGACAGGACGTAACCGCTGTTGGTCGGATTCGCCTGCGCCGCGGCACCCGCGGAAAAGACCACGGCCATCGCGCCGACGAGGGCACCGGTAACGATACGACGAGTCATTGTTTAACCCCTTTGGCTTTGGTTTTGGATAGTTGTTGCGGATCCGGAATACCCGCGCGCTGGTGGAAACTGGCTCCAAACCAATGCCGCGCTTATCCTTTTCCTTCCCGGGAAAATATAGCACAGGGGTCCAGGGGGTGCAAAGGAAAGTGGGGTTTTGGCAACATCCGAGCGAAGACTGTCGCGGCAATGCAACGCCGTGATAAAATGTTGCGTTTTCAAGGCTCTTTCTCGCCGTCGACCGAGACTTCCGGGTGGTCGGGGTGGCCGGAGAGCGCCTGCCGAGGGCGGCGCCCGATGGGCCAGGCCGTTGTCCGGAGGCGCCGCCTCGCAAATCCGGCGAGCGTCCGGAAACTCGGACGATCCCAACAGAGTTCCCCATCAGGAAGAAATCCGCGCCCATGCAGCAGTTTGCCAAAGAAACCCTCCCCGTAAGCCTCGAAGCCGAAATGCGGCATTCGTACCTCGATTACGCGATGAGCGTGATCGTGGGCCGCGCGTTGCCCGACGTCCGCGACGGGTTGAAGCCGGTGCACCGGCGCGTGCTGTTCGCGATGCACGAGTCGAACACCGTCTGGAACCGGCCCTATGTGAAGTGCGCGCGCGTCGTCGGCGACGTGCTCGGCAAATACCATCCGCACGGCGATTCGGCGACCTACGAGGCGCTGGTCCGGATGGTGCAGGAATTCTCGCTGCGCTACCCGCTGATCGACGGCCAGGGCAACTTCGGCTCGGTCGACGGCGACGGCGCGGCGGCCTACCGCTACACCGAATGCCGGCTGCAGCGGATCGCGGCGGAAATGCTGGCCGACATCGACAAGGAGACCGTCGATTTCGTTCCGAACTACGACGGCAAGGAAATGGAGCCGTCGGTGCTCCCGGCGCGCCTGCCGAACCTGCTCATCAACGGCTCGTCCGGCATCGCCGTCGGCATGGCGACCAACATCCCGCCGCACAACCTGACCGAGGTCGTCAACGCCTGCCTGGCGCTGCTGGGCAATCCTGCGATGACGGTCGACGAGCTGATCGACGTCGTGCCGGCGCCCGACTTTCCGACCGCGGGCATCATCTATGGCCTCGAGGGCGTGCGCGAAGGCTACCGCACCGGACGCGGCCGCGTCGTGATGCGCGCCCGCACGCACTTCGAGGACCTGGAGAAGGGCAACCGCCAGGCGATCATCGTCGACGAGATTCCCTATCAGGTGAACAAGGCGAACCTGCTCAGCCGGATCGGCGAGCTGGTCCGCGAGAAGAAGCTCGAGGGCATCTCGGACCTGCGCGACGAGTCGGACAAGTCCGGCATGCGCGTGGTCATCGAGCTGAAGCGCGGCGAGATCGCCGAGATCGTCCAGAACAACCTGTTCAAGCTGACGCAGCTGCAGGACAGCTTCGGCATGAACATGGTGGCGCTGGTGGACGGCCAGCCACGACTGCTCAACCTCAAGCAGTTCCTCGAATACTTCCTGCAGCACCGGCGCGAGGTCGTCGTGCGCCGGACGCGGTTCGAGTTGCGCAAGGCGCGGGAGCGCGGGCATATCCTGGAAGGGCTGGCGGTCGCGCTGTCCAATGTCGACGAGATCATCGCGCTGATCAAGGCGGCGGCTTCGCCGCCCGAGGCGAAGGCCGCGCTCATGGCCCGGGTCTGGCGCTCGCCTCTGGTCGAGGAGATGCTGCGGCGCGCCGCGGCGGACGCCGCGCGGCCGGAAGGGCTCGCGCCCGAGTTCGGCTGGCATGAGGACGCCGCGCCGCCGGGTTACCGGCTGTCGGACGCGCAGGCGCAGGCGATCCTCGAGCTGCGGCTGCAGCGCCTCACCGGCCTCGAGCAGGACAAGATCTTCGGCGAATACAGGGACGTGATGGCGCAGATCGTCGATTTCCTCGACATTCTGGCCAATCCCGCGCGCGTGACCGTGATCGTGCGCGACGAGCTCACTGCGGTCCGCGATCAGTTCGGCGATGCCCGCCGTTCGGAGATCGTCGCCCAGGGCGTCGACCTGTCGATGGAAGACCTGATCACGCCGCAGGACATGGTCGTCACGCTGTCGCACGGCGGCTACATGAAGGCACAGGCGGTCGCCGAGTACCGCGCGCAGAAGCGCGGCGGACGGGGCCGGCAGGCGACCGCGACCAAGGAAGACGACTTCATCGACCACCTCTTCATCGCCAACACGCACGATTACATCCTGAGCTTCTCCAATCGCGGCCGCGTCTACTGGCTCAAGGTCTACAACGTGCCGCAGGGGACGCGGGCCGCCCGCGGCAAGCCCATCGTCAACCTGCTGCCGCTGCAGGACAACGAGCAGATCACCGCCATCCTGCCGGTCAAGGAGTTCACCGACAGCCAGTTCGTCTTCATGGCCACCGCGATGGGCACCGTCAAGAAGACGCCGCTGTCGGAGTTCTCGCGGCCCAGGACGGCGGGCATCATCGCCGTGGACCTGTCCGACGGCGATTCGCTGATCGGCGCGGCGCTCACCGACGGCACGCACGACGTCATGCTGTTCAGCTCGGGCGGCAAGGCGGTGCGCTTCGACGAGAACGACGTTCGTCCGATGGGCCGCAACGCCCACGGCGTGCGCGGGATGATGCTCGGCCGGACGCAGCGCGTGATTTCGATGCTGGTCGCCGAGGACGAGGAGCAGTCCGTGCTGGCCGCGACCGAGAACGGCTACGGCAAGCGCACGCCCATCGTGGAGTACACGCGGCATGGCCGCGGCACCAAGGGCATGATCGCGATCCAGCAGACGGCGCGCAACGGCACCGTGGTCGCGGCGGCGCTGGTGCGGCCCGACGACGAGGTGATGCTGATCTCGACGGGCGGCGTGCTGATCCGCACGAAGGTCAAGTCGATCCGCGAGATGAGCCGGTCGACGCAGGGGGTCACGCTGATCAACCTGGGGGAGGGCGAAAAGCTCGCCGGGCTCCAGCGTGTCGTCGAACAGGAAGAGGACGACGAGTGATGCCCGGAATGCCCTCCGTCGGCGCGGCGCTGGATCCTCGTCATCCGGGAGAGCGCTAGGATGAAACTGCCCCCACGCCCGCTTTGCGCGGCTTCGCCACATTCCGCTTCGCGGGACCAGCCTTCGGCCTGGTGTTCGCTGCTGCCCGAGGGGGTGCAGTCAGTACGCCCCGGGCGGCGGGGCGGGCACTGACATGCCGCCGGCGGACGACCGCGCTGCCGAGCTCGCCCGCCACCGCGCGGCGATCGACACGCTCGACCAGGAGATCCTCGAGCGCCTGAACGCCCGCGCGACGCACGCGCAGGCGATCGGCGCGGCGAAGGGCGGTGCCGCGGCGTACCGCCCGGAACGCGAGGCGCAGGTACTCCTCCGGCTGCAGTCCGCCAACCGGGGGCCGCTGTCGAACGAGGCGGTCGCCGTGATATTCCGGGAGACGATGTCGGCGTGCCTCGCCCTCGAGCAGATGCTGCGCGTCGCATATCTCGGTCCGGCAGGGACGTTCTCGCACGAGGCGGTCGCCAAACATTTCGGGCAATTCGTCGACATGTTGCCCTGCGCGACGATCGATGAAGTGTTCAGGGCGGCGGAGAGCGGACAGGCCGACCACGCCGTCGTGCCGGTCGAAAACTCCACCGAGGGCGTGGTCGGCCGCACGCTCGATCTGATGTGCCAGACGCCGTTGTCGATCTGCGGCGAGATCCGGCTGCGCATCCGCCAGAATCTGCTGACGACCGCGGCGGCGCCGGACGAAGTGACCCGGGTCTATTCGCATGCGCAATCGCTGGCGCAATGCGCGCAGTGGCTCGGTCGCCACCTGCCTGCAGCCGCCAGGGTGGCGGTCGCGAGCAACGCCGAGGCCGCCCGGCTGGCCGCGGCCGAGCCCGGCACGGCCGCCATCGCCGGCGGGCACGCCGCCGTGATCTACGGGCTCAAGGTCCTGGCGGCGCACATCGAGGACGAGCCCAACAATACGACGCGGTTCTGGGTGCTCGGCCGCAACCGGGTGCCGCCCTCCGGCCGCGACGAGACGTCGCTCGTGATGTCGGCGCCCAACCGGCCCGGGGCCGTGCACGCGCTGCTGGAGCCCTTTGCCACCCACGGCGTCAGCATGACGCGCCTCGAATCGCGGCCAGCGCGAACCGGCCTGTGGGAATACCTCTTTTTCGTCGATCTCGTCGGCCACGAACACGATGCGACGGTCGCGGCGGCGCTTGCGGAGCTTGGCAAAAAAGCACCTATGCTCAAGATATTAGGATCCTATCCTGCAGCAGTTTATTAGGAGTGTCATGAGCCCATCCCCCGACCACGAACACCGCCGCGATCCTTCGCTGCAGGCGCCGGCTTACGTGCGCAATCTGGCACCTTACATTCCAGGCAAGCCGGTCGGCGACCTCGCGCGCGAATTCGGCCTGGCCGAGCGCGACATCGTCAAGCTTGCCTCCAACGAGAACCCGCGCGGGCCGAGCGCGGCCGTCCGCGCGGCCATCGCCGAGGCCATCGACGATCTCTCCCGCTATCCGGACGGCAACGGCTTCGCCCTCAAGTCGGCGCTGTCCGAGCGCTACGCCACGCCTCCCGACGGCATCGTCCTGGGCAACGGTTCCAACGACATCCTCGAACTGGTGACGCAGGCATTCCTCCGGCCGGGCGATCAAGCCGTCTATTCGCGCCATGCCTTTGCCGTCTACCCGCTCGCGGTGCAGGCGCGGGGCGCAACCGGCATCGAGGTTCCGGCGCGCGATTTCGGTCACGACCTGCCGGCCATGCGCGCCGCCATCACGCCGGCGACGCGCGTCGTGTTCGTCGCCAATCCGAACAATCCGACCGGGACCTGGATCGCACCGGATGCGCTGGAGGCATTCATCGCATCGGTTCCTGCGGATGTCCTCGTCGTGCTGGACGCGGCCTACGACGAGTACCTCGAGCATGCACAGCGCGCGCCGTTCGGCCGCGTGGACGGGAACCTACGCCAATCTCATCGTCTCGCGGACCTTCTCGAAGGCCTACGGCCTGGCCGCGCTGCGCGTCGGCTACGGGATCATGAACGCGGGCGTTGCGGGAATGCTGAACCGCGTGCGCCAGCCGTTCAACGTCAACGCGCTCGCGCAGGCGGCGGCGCTCGCGGCGCTCGCCGACACCGGTTACGTCGACGAGAGCCGCGCGCTCAACCGCACGGGCATGCGCGAGCTCGAGGACGGCGCGCGAGCGCTCGGCCTCGCGTTCGTTCCGTCGCACGCCAACTTCCTGCTGCTCCGCGTCGGCGATGCCGAGCGAGTGTTACCGGCGACTGCTGGAGCAGGGCGTCATCGTGCGCCCGGTCGCCAATTACGGGCTGCCGGAGTACCTGCGGGTCACCGTCGGCCTGCCAGCCGAGAATCGCCGCTTTCTCGACGCCCTGCAAGCGGCGCTCGCGCGCTGACGCCGGGGCGTTGCCCGCACCCACCGTGACCGAAGGCGCCCCCCGCATCGCCAGGCTCGTCGTGATCGGGGTCGGGCTCGTCGGCGGCTCCTTCGCCCTCGGGCCTCAGGGCCGCGGGCTGCGTCGGCACCGTCGTCGGCGTCGGCCGCGGACGCGCGAATCTCGACGCGGCCGCCAAGCTCGGCATCATCGACCGCGCGATCATGATCGACGCCGACTGGACGCGCGAGCTCGCCGCCGCCGACCTCGTGCTGCTGGCCACGCCGGTGGCGCAGTTCCCCGCGCTCCTGAAGGCCATGGCCGGGCGACTGCCGCCGCATGCGGTGCTGACGGACGCCGGAAGCACCAAGCAGGACGTGATCGCCGCCGCGCGATCGCATCTGGGCGCGGCGCTGCCGCGCTTCGTGCCGGGACATCCGATCGCCGGCACCGAGCACACCGGCGCGGCAGCCGCGTTTCCGACGCTGTATCGCGACCGCAACGTCGTGCTGACGCCGCTTCCCGAAACGGATCCGGCTGCCGTGGCCCTCGTCGGCGCGCTCTGGACCGCATGCGGCGCCCGGGTGCGGGAGCTCGATGCCGAAACGCACGACCGGATCTTCGCCGCCGTATCGCACCTGCCGCACCTGCTCGCGTTCGGGCTCGTCGACCTGCTCGCGGCGCGCCCGGATGCCGCCGAGGTCTTCCGCTTACGCGGCGAGCGGCTTTCGCGATTTCACCCGGATCGCCGCGAGTTCGCCGGAGATGTGGCGCGACATCGCGCTCGCCAACCGCGAGGCGCTGCTGAGCGAGATCGGCGCCTACCGCGCCGAGCTCGACCGGATCGCCGCCATGGTCGCCGCGGGCGACGGCGCCGGCGCTCGAAGCGGTGTTCGCGCGCGCCGCCACCGCGCGCGGGCGTGGGGCGAGCGATTCGACGCGGGTCCCGCCGTCGCGGCGGACGGTTCGCGCGAAGCGTAGGACGGCCTGCGCAATGAACGCGACCAGCGCGGACCCCGCCGCCTTTCTCGACCTGGCGCCGAGTGCGCGCGCCGAGGGTGTCGTCGCCCTGCCGGGGTCGAAGAGCATCTCCAATCGCACGCTGCTGCTGGCCGCGCTGGCCGCCGGGCGACACGACGCTCGAAGGCCTGCTCGACGCCGACGATGTCGACCGGATGCACGACGCGCTGGGAGCGCTCGGCATCCGGGTCGAGCGCATCGGCGGCGCGGCGGAACTTCATCGTGCGCGGGCAGGGGGGCGTCATCCCGGTCAAGGCCGCCCGGCTCTTTCTCGGCAATGCCGGCACCGCGCTGCGGCCGCTGACCGCGGTCCTCGCGCTTGCCGGCGGGCGTTACGAAATCTCCGGCGTCGCCCGGATGCACGAGCGTCCCGATCGGCGATCTCGTCGACGCGCTGCGCGTGCTGGGTGCCGAGATCCGATATCTCGGCAGCGCGGGCTATCCGCCGCTCGGCATCGAGCCGGGCAACGTCGGCGGCGCGGGCATGCCGGACCGCGTGACCGTGCGCGGCGACGTGTCGAGCCAGTTCACGTCCGCGCTGCTGATGGCGCTTCCGCTCGTGACCGCGAAAGGCGCGCGCGCGCTGACCGTCGACATCGCCGGCGAGCTGATCTCGAAACCCTACGTCGCGATCACGACCCACCTGATGGGCCGCTTCGGCGTGACCGTCGAGCAGGACGGCTGGCGCTCGTTTCGCGTGCCGGCCGGCGCCCGCTACGCGAGCCCGGGGTCGATCCACGTCGAAGGCGACGCGTCGTCCGCGTCCTATTTTCTCGCGGCCGGAGCGATCGGCGGCGGTCCGGTCCGCGTGACCGGCGTCGGACGGCATTCGATTCAGGGTGACGTCGCGTTCGCCGACGTGCTCGCCCGGATGGGCGCGACGATCCACAGCGGCGACGACTGGATCGAGGCGCGCGCCGGCCGCGCCCTCAACGGCATGACGATCGACTGCACGCCGATCCCGGACGCGGCGATGACGCTCGCGGTCGTCGCGCTGTTCGCGCGCGGGCCGACGACGCTGACCGGGATCGCCAGCTGGCGCGTCAAGGAGACCGACCGCATCGCGGCGATGGCGGCCGAACTGCACAAGCTCGGCGCGACCGTGGAGGCGGGCCACGACCACCTCACCGTTCATCCGCCGGAGCGGCTCAGCGCCCGCGACCATCGCAACCTACGACGACCACCGGATGGCGATGTGCTTTTCTCTCGCTGCGCTGGGCGGGATCGCGGTGCGCATCGCCGATCCCGACTGCGTGCGCAAGACGTTCCCCGGCTTCTACGAGGCGCTTTCGAACGTGCTGATCCAATGACCGCAGAGGCGCCGGTGATCGCCGTCGACGGCCCTGCCGCTTCCGGCAAGGGGACGATCGCGGCCGGGGTCGCTCGCGCGCTCGGCTTTCATCTGCTCGACAGCGGGTCCCTTTACCGGCTGGTCGCGCTGAAGGCGCTCGAAGCGGGAATTGGCGTCGATGCCTCGGCCGCGCTGGCGGCCGCCGCCGGCAGCCTGGATGTCGCGTTCGACGACGGGCGGGTCCGGCTCGACGGCCGTGACGTCACCGACAGGATCCGCGGACGAGGACGTCGGTGCGGCGGCCTCGCAGGTCGCCGTCCACGGCGCCGTGCGCGCGGCGCTGCTCGAGCGGCAGCGGGCGTTCCGTCGGTGTCCGGGTCTGGTGGCC
The DNA here is from genome assembly GCA_963700415.1 of uncultured beta proteobacterium. GTDB lineage: Bacteria > Pseudomonadota > Gammaproteobacteria > Burkholderiales > Casimicrobiaceae > CAIWHR01. The sequence continues at coordinate 132,256 of CAVOXS010000005.1, read as the reverse complement.
GACGGACGGGACATGGGGACCGTGGTGTTTCCGGACGCCCGGCTCAAGGTCTTCCTGACGGCGAGTCCGGAGGAACGGGCAGGCCGGCGCCATAAGCAGTTGATCGAAAAAGGAATCTCCAGTACACTTGAAAGTCTTTTGCGCGATATCCGGGAACGCGACGCCCGCGATGCCGAGCGGGCAGTGGCCCCGCTGGCACCCGCGGCAGACGCCGTGATCCTGGATACCACCGGCATGACGCATCGCCGCCGCAGTCCGCTACGTGCTCGATCGGTTCCAGGCATCGGAATCGGGTCGTCCGGCAGCGGCCGCGGGCACGCTTGATCGTTGAAAGGCCCGGCGTCGCCGGGTCGTACCGAAGGGCCGTTCCCGCGCGCTTTAGCCGGCGCGCGCAACGGATTCGACCACCCGCCCGCCGCGCGAGAAAAAGGGTTCTCGCAACCGGCGGCCTAGCTAGTGAAGGAACCAACCCCCATGGCTACCGCCATTTCCAGCACGACCTCCGGCACCTCTGCTCCCCCGATGGAAAACTTCGCCGCGCTGTTCGAGGAATCCCTCACGCGGCAGGAGATGCGCCAGGGCGAGCTCATCACCGCCGAAGTCGTTCGCGTCGACTTCAACATCGTCGTCGTCAACGCCGGACTCAAGTCCGAAAGCTTCATCCCGATCGAGGAATTCAAGGACGACAAGGGCGAGATCGAGGTCAAGGCCGGCGATTTCGTCACCGTGGCCATCGAAAGCCTCGAGGACGGATACGGCGAGACCAAGCTTTCGCGCGACAAGGCCAAGCGCCTCAAGGCCTGGCACGACCTCGAAGCCGCGATGGAGCAGGGCACCATCGTGTCGGGCCTCGTCACCGGCAAGGTCAAGGGCGGCCTCACCGTGATGGTCAACGGCATCCGGGCGTTTCTTCCCGGCTCGCTCGTGGACATCCGCCCGGTCAAGGACACGACGCCGTTCGAGTTCAAGGCCCTCGAGTTCAAGGTCATCAAGCTCGACCGCAAGCGCAACAACGTCGTCGTGTCCCGCCGCGCCGTGCTCGAGGCGAGCCTGGGCGAGGAACGCGAGAAGCTGCTGTCGACGCTGCAGGAAGGCGCGGTCGTCAAGGGCATCGTCAAGAACATCACCGATTACGGCGCGTTCGTCGATCTGGGCGGCATCGACGGCCTGCTCCACATCACCGATCTCGCCTGGCGCCGGGTCAAGCATCCGTCGGAGGTGCTCGCGGTCGGCGACGAAGTCACCGCCAAGATCCTCAAGTTCGACCAGGAAAAGAACCGCGTCTCACTCGGCATGAAGCAGCTGGGCGAGGACCCCTGGGTCGGCCTGTCGCGCCGCTATCCGACGGGCACGCGGCTCTTCGGCAAGGTCACCAACATCACCGACTACGGCGCGTTCGTCGAGATCGAGTCGGGCATCGAGGGCCTCGTGCACGTGTCCGAGATGGACTGGACCAACAAGAACATCCACCCGACGAAGGTCGTGCAGCTGGGCGACGAGGTGGAGGTGATGATCCTCGAAATCGACGAGGACCGCCGGCGGATCTCGCTCGGGATGAAGCAGTGCATGTCGAATCCCTGGGACGACTTCGCGATGAACAACAAGAAGGGCGATCGCGTGACCGGGCAGATCAAGTCGATCACCGATTTCGGCGTGTTCGTCGGCCTGCCGGGCGGCATCGACGGCCTGGTGCACCTGTCCGACCTCTCGTGGTCGCTTCCCGGCGAGACCGCCGTGCGCGACTACAAGAAGGGCGCCGACGTGGAGGCCGTCGTGCTGGCGATCGACGTCGAGCGCGAACGCATCTCGCTCGGGATCAAGCAGCTCGATGGCGACCCCTTCACCAACTACGTCGCGATTCACGACAAGGGCAACATGGTCAAGGGCACCGTGAAGTCGCTCGACGGCAAGGGCGCGGTCATCGCGCTCGATGGCGACGTCGAAGGGTACCTGCGCGCATCGGAAGTCGCGCGCGACCGGGTCGAAGACATCCGGACGCACCTGAAGGAAGGCGACCCGGTCACTGCCATGATCATCAACATCGATCGCAAGAACCGCAGCATCAATCTGTCGATCAAGGCGAAGGATCACGCCGAGGAAACGGAGGCGATCCAGAACGTCAAGGCGGACACGTCGGGCACGAGCTCGGGGACCACCAATCTCGGCGCGCTGCTGCGTGCCAAGATGGACAACAAGCCGACCGAATAAGCAGGTCCCGTGATGACCAAATCGGAGCTGATCGACCGCCTTGCGGCGCAGTTCCCGCAGCTCGTCGCCAAGGATGCCGAACTGGCGGTCAAGATGATCCTCGAAGCCATGGCCGAGAGCCTGGCGAAGGGGGAGCGCATCGAGATCCGCGGGTTCGGCAGTTTCGGCCTCAACTATCGCCCGCCGCGGACCGGGCGCAACCCCAAGTCCGGCGACAAGGTGCAGGTGCCGGAAAAGCACGTCCCGCACTTCAAGGCCGGCAAGGAACTGCGCGAGCGGGTCGATTTCAAGAACGCATGAGAGCGCCTGGCGCAGCCAAGGTCGGCGGAGCGCACCCACGAGCGAGTGCCTGCGGCAGACGCATTGGCGCGGCGCATGTCGCGGGCGCCATGGAGGCCCTGACATGAGAGAGTGGGGCGATGCCACAGCCCGTTTCCATTGACGAGAGTCGGTGATGCAAGTCCTGCGCTGGGTCGTCGGCAGTACGCTCTTTCTGGTGCTCCTGTTCCTGTCGCTGCAGAATTCGGAGCTGGTGACGGTCAAGTTCTACCATTGGTGGAGCTGGCAGGCGCCGCTCATCTTCGTGGTCCTGATCGCCTTCGCGGTCGGCGCCACGGCCGGACTGCTCGCCGGCGCGGTCCGTTCGGCACGGCTCTCCCGCCAGCTCGCGCGGCTGCGGCGCGAGCACCGCGCCGGTCACCGCGTGCCGCCGGCCGATTGGGCGCGAACCGGCACCGAGCCCGAAGCCACGCCTCGATCCGGGCGCGGCCAGGAACCGGTCGATCGTCCGTGAGATGAGTCGATCCGGCAGCGCACTGTGTTCGCTGCACCAGGGTCGGGCATTGAGTCCGCCGTCCGGTCGACGCGCATGGATTTCGAGCTGTGGTGGCTGCTGCCGATTCCCGCCGTGTTCTTCGGGCTGGGCTGGATCGCTGCACGGATCGACATCAAGCATCTGCTGCGCGAATCGCGCGCGCTGCCGCTGTCGTATTTTCGCGGGACTCAATTTTCTGCTGAACGAGCAGCCGGACAAGGCGATCGAATCCTTCATCGAGGTCGTCAAGGTCGATCCGCAGACGATCGACCTGCACTTCGCGCTCGGCAGCCTGTTCCGGCGGCAGGGCGAGATCGACCGGGCGACGCGGATGCACCAGAACCTGCTCGACCGGCCGGATCTGCCAACGGACAAGCGGCAGGCCGCCGTGTTCGAGCTTGCGCAGGACTTTCATCGAGCCGGGCTGCTCGACCGGGCCGAGGAGCTGTTCACGAAGCTCGACGGCTCGCCGTTCGAGCACGCATCGCTCGGGTTCCTGATCTCGATCTACGAGCAGGAGAAGGACTGGCCGAAGGCGATCGCCGTCACGCGGCGGATGGAAGCCATCGCGAAGCGGCCCTACTTCAAGGAGATCGCGCATTACCATTGCGAACTCGCGCAGGCGCAGCTGGTCAAGGCCGACGTCGCCGGCGCGCGCGCCAACATCGAGCTGGCGCTCGCCGAATACAAGGCGTGCGCCCGCGCGACGATGCTGCTCGGCGACCTCGAGCTGCAGCGAGGCGAGGTTCCCGCCGCGATCGACGCCTGGCAGCGCATCGAGTCGCAGAACCCCGCCTTTCTGTCGCTCGTCGCCGACCGTCTCGCCGACGCCTACCGGCGCCAGGGCGCGAACGCCCAGGCGCTGCGCGTGCTGGGTGCCTACCAGCGGCAGTACCCGTCGCTCGATCTGCTCAACACGGTGTTCACGCTGACGCTGGCCGAAGAGGGATCCGAGGCGGCCGGTACCCTGATCAAGGAGGAGCTCACGCGCAATCCGACGCTGCTCGGCCTCGATCGCCTGCTCGAGGCGCAGCTGCTCGATGCCCCGGCCGAGCGCCGGCACGACCTCGAGCTCGTGAAGCAACTGGTCGGACAGCATATCAAGCGTCTCGGCCTGTACAAGTGCGATCACTGCGGTTTCCGCGCGCGCCAGTATTATTGGCGCTGCCCCGGATGCGGCAAGTGGGAAACGTACTCGCCGCGGCGCACCGAGACCCCGGATGGCTACGCCTGAGCGCGACCCGACCCGCGCGTGATCGTCGCGCTCGATTTCGCCAACCCGATGCACGCGCTGGCGCTCGCCGATCGCCTCGACCCCGCGGCCTGCGCGCTCAAGGTGGGCAAGGAGATGTTCGTCGTCGCCGGGCCCGAGCCCGTACGCTGGATGGTCGCGCGCGGCTTCCGCGTCTTTCTCGACCTCAAGTTCCACGACATTCCGAACACCGTCGCGCAGGCCTGCGCGGCGGCCGCGCGACTCGGGGTCTGGATGCTGAACGTTCACGCGGCCGGCGGCGCCGCCATGCTGTCGGCGGCGCGCGCAGCGGTCGATGCCGTCGCGGCGGAGCAGGGGAGGGCGAAACCGCTGCTGATCGCCGTGACCGTGCTCACGAGTCTCGACGATGCCGACATGCGGGACACCGGGATCGAGGGCAGGGCGGCGCAGCAGGCGCTGCGACTGGCACGACTGACGGCCGCGGAGCGGGCTCGACGGCGTCGTCTGCTCGGCGCAGGAGGCGCCGGCGTTGCGCGCCGCGCTCGGGCCCCGGTTCAAGCTCGTCACGCCCGGCATCCGGCCGGCCGGCAGCGCGAAAGACGATCAGTCACGGATCATCACGCCGCAGGCCGCGATCGCCAACGGCGCCGACTATCTGGTGATCGGGCGCCCGATCACGCAGGCGAAGGACCCCGTCGGCGCGCTGGCCGCCATCAACGCATCGCTGGGAGCTGCACCATGAAGATCACCATGATCGGGACCGGATACGTCGGTCTCGTCACCGGCACCTGCCTCGCCGAAGTCGGCAACGACGTACTTTGCGTCGACGTCGACGCGCGCAAGATCGAGATCCTGAATCAGGGCGGAGTGCCCATCCACGAGCCCGGCCTCGAGGCGATGATCGCGCGCAACGTCGCCGCAGGGCGGCTGCGCTTCACCACCGACCAGGACGCGGCGGTGGCGCTACGGCGCGTTGCAGTTCATCGCCGTGGGCACGCCGCCGGACGAAGACGGCTCGGCGGACATGCAGTACGTGCTCGCCGCGGCGCGCAATATCGGCCGCCGGATGACCGAGTTCAAGGTCGTTGTCGACAAGTCCACCGTGCCGGTGGGAACGGCCGACCGCGTGCGCGCGGCCATCGCCGAGGAACTTCAGGCGCGCGGCCTCGACACGCCGTATGCCGTCGTGTCGAACCCGGAATTCCTGAAAGAGGGTGCGGCGGTCGAGGATTTCATGCGGCCGGACCGTGTGGTGATCGGCGCCGACGACGAGCGCGCGATCGCCATGATGCGCGCCGTCTACGCCCCGTTCCAGCGCAATCACGAGCGACTGCTGTTGATGGACGTCCGCTCGGCCGAGCTCACCAAGTACGCCGCCAACGCGATGCTGGCGACCAGAATCTCGTTCATGAACGAGCTCGCCAACCTCGCCGATGCGCTCGGGGCGGATATCGAGCACGTGCGGCAGGGCATCGGCTCGGATCCGCGGATCGGCTGGCAGTTCCTCTATCCGGGCGTCGGCTACGGCGGCTCGTGCTTTCCCAAGGATGTGAAGGCGCTGCAGCACACGGCCACCGAATGCGGCCGGCCGCTCGGGATCCTCGGCGCCGTCGAAGCCGCGAACGAGGCGCAGAAGCTGCGGCTGGTGGAGAAGATCGTCGCGCGGCTTGGCGCGGATCTCTCCGGGCGCCGCTTTGCGCTGTGGGGGCTCGCCTTCAAGCCGAACACCGACGACATGCGCGAAGCGCCGTCCCTCGAGATCATCGCCGCGCTCGCGGCGCGCGGCGCCGACATCGTTGCCTACGATCCCGTCGCGATGCCGGAGGCGCGGCGCGTTTTCGGCGACGCCCCGCACATCACCTACGCCCCCACGCCGATGGATGCGCTTCCCGGCGCCGACGCGCTCGTCGTCGTCACCGAATGGAAGGAGTTTCGCAGCCCCGACTTCAATGCGCTGCGCGGCGCGCTGAAGCAGCCGCTCGTCTTCGACGGCCGCAACCTGTACGAACCTGCGCTCGTCCGGGCTGCCGGACTCGAATACTTCTCGATCGGGCGCCCGTAGGCGATGCGCGCATGAATCGGTCGAGTTCCAGCTTCTCGGCATGGCGCGAGCAGATCGCGCGCACGCGCGTGCTGGTGGCGGGCGACGTCATGCTCGATCGCTACTGGTTCGGCGACGTCGAGCGGATTTCGCCCGAGGCTCCGGTTCCCATCGTCAAGGTCACCCGGACCGAGGAGCGCCCCGGCGGGGCGGCCAACGTCGCGCGCAACGCGGCCGCGCTCGGCGCGCAGACGACGCTCCTCTCCGTGATCGGCACCGACGAGCCCGGCGCCGCGCTGGAGCGTCTGCTCGCGACGGAACGCGTGAAAACCTCGTTTCACCGTGATCCGGCGCTGCCCACTACCGTCAAGATGCGGGTCATCGGCCGCCAGCAGCAGCTGCTCCGCATCGACCTCGAGACCGTGCCCTCGCACGAACTGCTCGCGACCAAGCTGGCCGATTTCGACCGGCTGCTCGCCGACGCGGATCTCGTCATCCTCTCCGATTACGGCAAGGGCGGGCTCGCGCACATCGCGACGATGATCGAGCGTGCCCGCGCCGCGGGCCGGCCGGTGCTGGTCGATCCGAAGGGCGACAACTGGGCCAAGTACCGTGGCGCCACCGTGATCACGCCGAATCGCGGCGAATTCCGCCAGGTCGTCGGCCCGTGGGAGGATGGCGCCGGGATGGCCGCCAAGGCGCTCGCGCCTGCGCGCCGAACTCGGCGTGGCGGCGCTGCTCGTCACGCGCTCGGAGGAAGGAATGAGCCTCTACACGGCGGATGGCGCCGAAGACGTTCCGGCGGTGGCGCGCGAGGTCTACGACGTTACCGGCGCCGGCGACACGGTCATCGCCGCGCTGGGCGTGCTGCTCGGCGCCGGCGCGGATCTGCGGTCGGCCGTGCGCATCGCCAACGAGGCGGCGGGAGTCGTCGTCGGCAAGCTGGGGACCGCGGTGGTCACGCCCGACGAACTGGCGTAGCGCGCCCGACGGCACGCCGTGGCCAAGGCCAAGACCGTCTACAGCTGCACCGAGTGCGGCGGCCAGAGTCCGAAATGGCAGGGCCAGTGCCCGCATTGCGCGGCGTGGAACACGCTCGTCGAGACCGTGGCCGCGCCGGCGCCGACGCGATTCCAGACGGTCGCCGGGAAGGGCAGCACCGTGCGGCCGCTCGGCAGTGTCGACGCGAGGAAAAGCCCCCGGTTTGCGACAGGGCTCGAGGAATTCGACCGCGTGCTGGGCGGCGGGCTCGTGCCCGGCGGGGTCATCCTGCTGGGCGGCGACCCGGGCATCGGCAAGTCCACGCTGCTGCTGCAGGCGATGGCGGCGATCGGCGCGTCGAAGAAGGCGCTGTACGTGACCGGCGAGGAATCCGTCGAGCAGGTCGCGCTGCGCGCGCAGCGTCTTGGCCTGGTCAACGCGCCGGTGTCGCTGTTGGCCGAGGTCCAGCTCGAGGCGATCGTCGCGACCATCGGCAGCGAGACGCCCGAGATCGTCGTCATCGACTCGATCCAGACCGCGTACACCGAGGCGCTGACGTCCGCGCCGGGCAGCGTCGCGCAGGTGCGGGAGTGCGCGGCGCAGCTCACCCGGCTCGCCAAGCAGCGGCACATCGTCGTGATCTTCGTCGGGCACGTCACCAAGGAAGGCGCGATCGCCGGCCCGCGCGTGCTCGAGCACATCGTCGACACGGTCCTCTATTTCGAGGGCGACACGCATTCGAGCTTCCGGCTCGTCCGGGCGATCAAGAATCGCTTCGGCGCCGCCAACGAACTGGGCGTATTCGCCATGACGGAGCGCGGCCTGCGCGGGGTCGCCAACCCGTCGGCATTGTTCCTGTCGCAACACGGCGAGAACATCGCGGGCTCGGCGATCGTCGCGACGCTCGAGGGCTCGCGGCCGCTGCTGGTGGAAATCCAGGCGCTCGTCGACCCCGTCCAGGGCGGGATGCCCAAGCGGCTATCGGTCGGTCTCGACCCGCAGCGACTGTCGCTGCTGCTCGCGGTGCTGCACCGGCATGGCGGCGTCGAGACGGCCGGCTACGACGTGTTCGTCAACGCGGTAGGCGGCGTGCGGATCAACGAGCCGGCGGCCGATCTCGCGATCCTGCTCGCCGTCAATTCGTCGCTGACGGGCCGGCCGCTGCCCGCGAAGACGCTGGTTTTCGGCGAAGTGGGGCTGGCCGGCGAGATCCGTCCGGTCCAGCGCGGCCAGGAAAGAATCAAGGAAGCCGCCAAGCTTGGCTTCAGGCAGGTATTAATCCCGAATCTCAACAAGCCAAAGCAAGCCATTGAAGGCATGAAAGTTATTTGCGTCGACCGTGTCGACAAGGCACTGTCGATCCTGCGCGAGTGACGGGCCGGCGAGGCGAGCACGATCCACGCATGCCGCCGGACGGAGCGCGCAGTGCCTCCGCTATCGCTTCAGCTCATCGCGGCCCGGACTGCGCGTCGCCCGGCGGCAGGTGATGCTCCCTGATGAGCGTGCTCTTGCCGAAAAGACTTTCGATCAGGTCGACGGCGAGTTCGGCGGTCGCATTCCGGTGATCGAATGCCGGATTGAGTTCCGTGACGTCGAGCGATGACAGGCGGCCGGTGTCGGCGACCATCTCCATGCAGAGCTGCGCTTCGCGGTAGGTCGGACCGCCGCGCACGGGCGTGCCGACGCCCTGGGCGATGTCCGGATCGAGGAAATCCACGTCGAGGCTGACGTGCAGATGCGTCTGCGCGTCGACGCCCGCCAGCGCCTGCTCCAGCGCCGGGCGCATGCCGATCTCGTCGACACCGCGCATGTCGAATACCTCGATGCCGACTTCCCGCAGCAGGTGCTTCTCGGCGGCGTCGACGCTGCGCACGCCGACCAGCCGGACCTCGGCCGGCCGCAGCGCCGGCGAACTCCCGCCCATGCGTGTCAGCTCGTCGGGGCCGTAACCGCAGAGGCACGCGACCGGCATGCCGTGAATGTTGCCGCTCGGCGTCAGCGCCGCGGTGTTGAAATCCGCGTGCGCATCGAGCCACAGCACGCGCAGCTTGCTCCCGGTTTCCCGGCATCGCCGCGCCACGGCGCTGATCGAGCCGATGGCGAGCGAGTGGTCGCCGCCCAGCAGGATCGGCAGCCGCCCGACCGCGAGCTCATCGTACACGGCCGCGTGAACCTGTCTGTTCCAGGCGACGACTTCCGGCAGGTGACGGTAGCCGTCGCGCGCCGGAAGAACGGGATTGATCGGCCCGTTGAGGTTGCCGCGGTCGACGACATCGGCCACGAACCGGCGCAGTGCCTCGCCCACGCCGGCAACGCGGAGCGCGTCGGGGCCCATGTTCGCACCGCGGACGCTGGCCCCCACGTCGGTCGGGGCGCCGATGATGCTGACAAGACAGGGCGTCATGGCGCGGAGCTTACCGCAGCACGCGCTCGCACGGGGCCGAGCGTGCCGTGCCATCGGCGCCGGGCTTGCCGCGGGCATTGCTCGCTGGCCGTGCCGGTGCCCTGCTATTTCAGGGCATTGGACAGAAAGGCCTGGAGCCTCGGGCTGCGCGGCGCCCCGAGCACTTCGACCGGGGGACCTTGCTCTTCGATCGCGCCGTTGTGCAGGAAGATCACCTGGCTGCTGACGTCGCGCGCAAAACCCATCTCGTGCGTGACCACGATCATCGTGCGCCCGTCCTCGGCCACGGTGCGCATCACGCGCAGCACTTCGCCGACCAGTTCCGGGTCGAGCGCCGACGTCGGCTCGTCGAACAGCATCACCGCCGGTTCCATCGCCAGCGCGCGGGCGATCGCCACGCGCTGCTGCTCGCCGCCCGACAGGTGCGCCGGGTAGGCGTCCTTGCGGTGGTAGACGCCGACCCGCTGCAGGTAGCGCTCGGCCCGTTCGACGGCCTCGGCGCGCGGCAACCCCAGCACGCGGATCGGCGCCTCGATCACATTGCCCAGGGCGCTCATGTGCGCCCACAGGTTGAAGTGCTGGAACACCATGGCGATCCGGCTGCGAAAGCGCTGCAACTGCGCCGGGTCGGACGCTGCCAGCATATCGTTGCGATCGCGGACCAGCTTCAGTTCCTCGCCCTCGAGCGCGAGACTGCCTCGATTCGGCCGCTCGAGCAGATTGAGGCACCGCAGAAAGGTGCTCTTGCCCGAGCCGGAGGACCCGATCATCGACACCACGTCGCCAGCCCGCGCCGCCAAGCTGATGCCCTTGAGCACTTCGTTGGCGCCGAAAGCGTTTGTGGATGTCGGTGGCGACCAGGGTATCCATATGTCAGAGCGTCAGCAGGCTGCCGATCGGGGCGACAGTGCAGGCAACGCCGGAACGCGGTCGTTACCCGCTGCATGATAAGCGATAGGGTGATCTGATGGCTGGCTGGCGGGCGGCGGTTTCGCGACGTCTCCGGCGATACCGGCAATGGATTGCAGAGAAAATCCGTCGCGCGGGCCTTCGGTGAAGTGCAGAACTCAAAATGGCGGAACGGTGGTCGGAGTCCGGGAATATCGAAACTCGCGCGCCACCTGGAGTGCTTCCGTATCCGCCGCTACAGCGAGCCAGGTCCCGGCCGCACCGCGAAGACCTCGAACGTTTGGCAGGTCTTCGATGCAATTGGCTGAAATGATTGTTCATTCATGGAACGATCCAGCCAGCGACTTGATTACTGACGGACCCTGTTGGGTACTGGCCGGCAGGCTGACTGCGACCGATCTCATTTCGAGATATCGCCGGGTACCGGGGCGAACTGAGTTGGTGCGCGAAATGACGCATAATTGTTATTATGTCAAATATAATTTAGTCCTCGTACGGTGATCCATGCAAACAGCCTCGACGATGTACGCGCCATGAAAACCCTTCCGGCGCCCTTCTACGCGGTGATATCCGGCATGAAGGCGCGCGTGACTTCAAGCGGAATCCCGAGCCGTCGAAAAGCCTGCGACGTCGAATGTCCTGCCGGGCACCGCGGTCGACTGCGCAAATGGCCGCTGGACGCGGTGGGGGCGTTCGGGCGCCTCAGCTTTGCCATCGGGCGGCCCCGTTGCGGGCATGGCCGAAGCGGGATTTTTGCTCGGACCACGCTCGCGCCGCGCCCGGCCGGTGTGTACCATCTGAAGGCTCGGCCACCGGTTCGCCAGCGCGACCCGCGCCCGTTCGCGGCAACTTGCTCGCGCGCTCCGGGCCACGCCGCCACCATTCCGTCTTCGCGCAACGAGGATCAAGCATGCGATTCACACTCCCCGTCATCTGCCTCGCTTTCGCCACCGCCGCGGCGCAGGCGCAGTCACCCCAGCAGCCCTACTTCAACGTCATCACGCTTGAGGCGAGCGCCACCGCGGACGTGCCGACCGACACACTCACGGTGACGTTATTCACCGAGGAACAGGGCCCTGATCCCGGCCAGCTTGCAAGCAGGGTCAACGCCCGCCTCGACGAGGCGCTGGCCAGGGCGAGGAAGGAGCCCCGTATCGAGGCGCGTTCCGGCAACTACCAGACGAATCCGACGTACGACCGGGCGAACCAGATCACCGGCTGGCGGATCCGGGCCGATGTCATCCTCGAAAGCCGCGATTTCAAGGGAGCCGCGGCGCTGGCTGGCGCGTTGCAGCCGGCGCTCAAGCTCTGGTCGATGAACTTCTCGCTTTCACGGGGAGCGCGCGAGGCAGCCGAGGCGGCGCTGCTGACCGAAGCGCTCGCCAAGTTCCAGGAAAAGGCTCGCGCCATCGCCAAGGGACTCGGGTTCCCAGGCTACGTGCTGGGGCAGATCGCCGTGCGCAGCGACGGCCCCGTGCACGCGCCCGTAGCCTTCCGGGGTGCCACGATGGCGGCGATGGCCGACGGCGCGCCCGCTCCTCCCGTGCCGGCCGAGGGCGGCAAGAACGCGGTGACCGTCACCGTGTCCGGCACCGTCGTGCTCGGTCCCGGCAAGTAGCCGCGCCGCCGAGGCCGCGCCTGCGCCGTGCGGATCACGACGCGCGCGACCAGTAGCCCGGCCGCGCGTAGGCTCGCTTCAGGTAATCGACGAACAGGCGCAGCCGCGCCGGCACGTTGCGGTGCTGCGGGTAGACGGCGTGGATGTCGTACGACGGCAGCGCAAAGGCGTCGAGCACGGTGACGAGCTCGCCGCGCTCCAGCTCGCGCGCGATCTCCCACGTCGAGCGCCAGGCGATGCCGAGGCCCTCGATCGCCCATCGGTGGAGCAGCTCGCCGTCGTTGCAGTCGAGATTGCCGCTCACCCGCACGTTCACCTGCCGGCCGCCGCGCCGGAACAGCCATCCGCGCTGCTGGCCACCCTCCAGATTGAACGCGAGGCAGTTGTGCCGCGCCAGGTCCTCGAGCGCCTTCGGCTTGCCGTGCCGCCGGAAATACGCGGGCGTCCCACAGACCACCCGTCGGTTCGAAGCGAGCTTGATCGCGACGTAGTTCGGATCCAGCTCCCCACCGATGCGGATGCCGAGGTCGTATCCCTCGCGCACGAGGTCCACGACCCGGTCCGACAGATTGAACGACAGCCGGAGCTGCGGGTGCTCCTTGATGAAGGCGGAGCCGTGCCGGCCGACGTGCTGGCGGCCGAACCCGGCCGGCGCGGAAATCACGAGATGTCCGATTGCTGCGTGGCGTCCCGCGCTCACGGTCCCCTCCGCCGCGTCGACGTCGGCGAGCACGCGCCGGCAGTGCTCCAGGAAGACCGCGCCGTCCTCGGTGAGCGTCAGGCGCCGCGTCGAGCGGTAGAGCAGTCGTGCGCCGAGGCGTCTTTCGAGCGCGTCGATGCGCCGGCCGATCACGACGGGCGTCACGCCCTCCTCCGCCGCGGCGGCGGCAAAGCTTCCCCTGTCGGCCACCGCGACGAACGACTTCATCTCCTTGAATCGATCCATTCGGTATCAAAAGTATCTAATTGATGTACGAAAATGCATATTATCAAACCTTTGCTTCTACAATAGACTTGGTTGTTCGAATCAACGATACGATCGGAGTTGCCATGGCCCGCATGACCGCAATCGACGCTGCAGTGCTCGTGCTGGAGAAGGAAGGCATCACCTGCGCGTTCGGGATTCCCGGCGCGGCCATCAACCCCCTGTACGCGGCGATGAAGCGGCGGGGCAGCATCGCGCACGTGCTGGCGCGCCACGTCGAGGGCGCCTCGCACATGGCCGAAGGCTACACGCGCGCTGTGGCAGGCAATATCGGTGTGTGCATCGGAACGTCGGGGCCGGCCGGCACCGACATGATCACGGGGCTCTACTCGGCGCAGGCGGACTCCATTCCGATCCTCTGCATCACCGGGCAGGCGCCGCGCGCCCGGCTCCACAAGGAGGACTTCCAGGCGGTGGACATCGAGTCGATCTCGAAACCCGTCACCAAATGGTCGGTGACCGTGCGCGAGCCGGCGCAGGTGCCGCGGGCCTTTCAGCAGGCTTTCCATCTGATGCGCTCCGGCCGGCCGGGCCCAGTGCTGATCGATCTGCCGTTCGACGTGCAGGTCGCCGAGATCGAGTTTGACGCGGACACCTACGAGCCGCTGCCGGTCTACAAGCCGAAGGCGACGCGCGCGCAGATCGAAAAGGCGATGGCGATGCTGAACGACGCCGAGCGGCCGCTCATCATCTCCGGTGGCGGCGTCATCAACGCGGATGCTTCGGACCTCCTCGTCGAGTTCGCCGAGATCACCGGCGTCCCGGTGATCCCGACGCTGATGGGCTGGGGCACGATTCCCGACGACCACAGACTGATGGCCGGCATGGTCGGCCTGCAGACAAGCCATCGCTACGGCAACGCGACGATGCTCGCATCGGATTTCGCGCTGGGCATCGGCAACCGCTGGGCCAACCGGCACACGGGCTCGGTCGAGGTCTACACCAAGGGCCGCAAGTTCGTCCATGTCGACATCGAACCCACGCAGATCGGTCGGGTCTTCGGGCCGGACTACGGAATCGTCTCCGACGCCAAGGCGGCGCTCGAGCTGTTCGTCGCGGTCGCCCGCGAATGGAAGGCTGCGGGCCGGCTGAAGGATCGCGACGCCTGGGTTCGCGAATGCGTCGAACGCAAACGGACCATGCTGCGCAAGACCAATTTCGACAACGTGCCGATGAAGCCGCAGCGAGTCTACCAGTGCCTCAACCGTGCGTTCGACGACCAGAACACCTGTTACGTCACGACCATCGGCCTGTCGCAGATTGCCGCCGCGCAGTTCCTGCACGTCTACAAGCCGCGCCACTGGATCAACTGCGGGCAGGCCGGGCCCCTCGGCTGGACGATCCCCGCGGCGCTCGGCGTGCGGGTCGCCGATCCCACCCGCAGAATCATCGCGCTATCGGGCGACTACGACTTCCAGTTCATGATCGAAGAGCTCGCCGTGGGCGCCCAGTTCAACCTGCCCTACATCCACATCGTCGTGAACAACGCCTATCTCGGTCTCATCCGCCAGGCGCAACGCGGCTTCGACATGGATTACTGCGTGCAGCTCGGATTCGACAACGTCAACGCGCCGGAACTCAAGGGCTACGGGGTCGACCACCTCGCCGTGGCCGCAGGGACTGGGCTGCAAGGCCATCCGCGTGAACACGCAGGCGGAGATCGACCCGGCCATCGAGCAGGCGGAGAGATGGATGGCCGAGCACAAGGTGCCGGTCGTCATCGAGATCATGCTGGAGCGGATCACCAACATCGCCATGGGAACCGAGATCGACAAGATCGTCGAGTTCGAAGAGCTGGCCGACAGTCTCGCCGACGCGCCGACCGCCGTGGCGGGGATGCTCGACTGACCACGACCGCACCGACCGACCGCAAGCCAAACCGAGACGACCATGCCCAAGTTCGCCGCCAACCTGACGATGCTCTACAACGAGCTTCCCTTTCTCGAGCGCTTCGACGCGGCCGCCGCGGCCGGGTTTCGCGGTGTCGAGTTCCTGTTTCCCTACGCATTCGCTCCGGACGAGATCGCCGAGCGGCTCACCCGCAACCGGCTGGCGCTCGTGCTGCACAATCTTCCGCCGGGCAACTGGGAGGCCGGGGAGCGCGGAATCGCGTGCCACCCGAATCGGGTCGGCGAGTTCCAGGACGGCGTTGGCAAGGCGATCGCGTACGCGAAGGTCCTCGGCGCCCCTCAGCTCAACTGCCTCGCCGGCATTGTTCCGCAGGGCGTGACCCGCGACGCGGCGCGGGCGACGTTCGTCGCCAACCTCGCGTTTGCGGCGGCCAAGCTCAAGGCCGAGGGCATCCGGCTCCTGATCGAGCCGATCAACACGTTCGACATACCCGGGTTTTTCCTGTCCGGGACGCGGCAGGCGATCGACATCATCGACGCGGCGGGCGCCGACAATGTCTTCGTCCAGTACGACATCTATCACATGCAGCGCATGGAGGGCGAGCTGGCGAACACCATCCAGGCGAACCTCGCGCGCATACGCCACATGCAGCTCGCCGACAATCCGGGACGCAACGAGCCCGGAACCGGCGAGATCAACTATGCATTCCTGTTTCGCTGCATTGACCAATTGGGCTACGATGGTTGGATCGGCTGCGAATACAAGCCGGCGACGACGACGATGGCCGGATTGTCCTGGCTGGCGCCGTACCTCTGATCGCCCCTTACCGCAGCGGCCCTGACAAAGGAGAGCAACGCATGGCAAAGATCGGTTTCATCGGTCTGGGGATCATGGGGACCCCGATGGCGGGACACCTCACGGCGGGCGGCCACAGCCTCTTCGCCCACGACCGCCGGCCGCTGCCGCCAGCGATGCTGGAGAAGGGTGCCGTGGCCTGCGCCTCGGGCCAGGAAGTCGCCGAGCGCAGCGAAATCATCATCGTCATGGTGCCCGACACGCCGCACGTCGAGGACGTCCTGTTCGGCACGACCGGCGTCGCCAAGGGACTCAAGCCGGGCAAGATCGTCGTCGACATGAGCTCGATATCGCCGCTGGCGACCAAGGATTTCGCGAAACGCATCAACGACCTGGGCTGCCAGTACCTCGACGCGCCGGTCTCGGGCGGCGAGGTCGGCGCGAAGGCCGCCTCGCTGACGATCATGGTTGGCGGGACCGAGGAAACGTTCGCCAAGGTCAAGCCGCTGTTCGACCTGATGGGCAAGAACGTCACGCTGGTCGGCGGCAACGGCGACGGGCAGACGTGCAAGGTAGCGAACCAGATCATCGTTGCGCTGACCATCGAAGCCGTGGGCGAGGCCCTGCTGTTCGCGTCGAAGGCCGGCGCCGATCCGGCCAAGGTCCGCCAGGCGCTGATGGGCGGTTTCGCGTCGTCGCGCATCCTCGAGGTTCACGGCGAGCGCATGGTCAAGCGCACGTTCGACCCGGGATTCCGGATCGAACTGCACCAGAAGGACCTGAATCTCGCGCTGGCCAGCGCGCGCCTGCTTGGCGTCTCGCTGCCCAATACCGCGATGGCGCAGGAACTGTTCAATGCCTGCGCCGCCCACGGTGGCGCCGGTTGGGACCACTCCGCGATGGTGCGCGCACTGGAGATCCTGGCGAACCACGAGATCGGCCAGCGCCGGTGAACCGGCGCGCGCCGTAACGGCGTCCTCCCCCGGGTGCCGACAGCAAGGGAATCACATGCGCCGTCTGCGTAACGCGAAGATCGTTGCCACGCTCGGCCCGAGCAGCTCCGACCCGGCGATGATCGAATCGCTGTTTCGCGGCGGCGTCGACGTTTTCCGGCTCAACTTCAGCCACGGCACGCCGGCCGACCACCGGGCGCGGATGCAGGCGATCCGCGGGCTGGAAAGCAGGGTGAACCGCCCGATCGGCGTGCTGCTGGACCTGCAGGGTCCAAAGCTGCGCATCGGCACGTTCGCGCACGGGCCGGTGCTGCTGACCGAAGGGGCGACGTTGCGCCTCGATCTCGACCCGTCTCCCGGCGACGTCGGCCGCGTGTGCCTGCCCCACCCCGAGATCTTCGCCGTCATGAAGCCCGGCGCGCGGCTGCTGCTCGACGATGGCAAGCTGCGGCTCGAGGTCGAGCACTGCGGCGACGGCTACGCCGCGACGCGCGTCAAGGTCGGCGGCAGGCTGTCCGAGCGCAAGGGCGTCAACATCCCGGATGCGATCATCCCGCTGTCGCCGCTCACCTCCAAGGACCGCCGCGACCTCGAGTTCGGCCTCGAGCTGGGCGCCGACTGGGTGGCGCTGTCGTTCGTGCAGCGTCCCGAGGACATCGTGCGAAGCCCGCGCGCTGATCGGCGACCGCGCGGCGATCATGGCCAAGCTGGAGAAGCCGATGGCGATCAAGCGGCTCGACGCCATCGTCGACAAGGCGGACGGCATCATGGTCGCGCGCGGCGATCTGGGTGTCGAAATGCGCCCCGAGCAGGTGCCGACGGTGCAGCGGCGTATCCTGCGCGCGTGCCGCCGCGCCGGCAAGCCGGTGATCGTCGCCACGCAGATGCTCGAATCGATGATCGCGTCACCCGTGCCCACGCGCGCCGAAGCGTCCGACGTCGCGACCGCCGTCTACGACGGCGCCGACGCCGTCATGCTGTCCGCCGAGTCGGCCTCCGGCCAGTATCCGCTCGAAGCGGTCGAGATCATGGACCGGATCATCCGCGAGGTCGAGCACGACGAGCACTACCGGACGCTGACCGACGCGCAGCGCTCGGAGCCGCGCGCGACGGCGGCCGACGCGATCTCGCATTCGCTGCGCGAGGCCGCGCACATCGTGTCCGCGAAGGCCACCGTCATCTACACGCATTCCGGCTCGTCGAGCATCCGCGCATCGCGCGAGCGGCCCGAAGCACCGATCCTGAGCCTGACGCCGAAGATCTCGACGGCACGCCGCCTGGCGCTGGTCTGGGGCGTGCATTCGGTGCTGGACGCATGAGACCGCCGACATCAACACGATGACCGATCTCGCCTGCAAGACGGCGCTGCACGAGGGCTTCGCGAAGGCCGGCGACAACATCGTCATCGCCGCCGGGGTGCCGTTCGGGCAGGCGGGCACGACCAACATGCTTCGCCTCGCGACCGTGTGGCCGGAAACGACCCCCGCCAAGCCTCGCCGGCCCCGATCGGGAAAGAAGCCCTGATCGACCCGGCTCCCCGGCGCTTCAGGTGCGCGCCTCCTTGCGCCGCCAGAGGTTCTCGCCGATGGCAACGAGGAGGCTGCGAAACCGGCGGTACCCTGCCCAATGATGGGTGCGATCGTGCCAGAGCGGGTAGCACCGCATCCGCGGGAACGCGATCGGCGCAGGCACGACGCAAACATCGCGCGCAACCCGCAGCGACGCTTAAGGAGTGTCGACTACGCCACGATGCGGCGGCGAATACGGCATCGGCACGGCGATTGCGGCATCGCCGGCGAACCGGCGCGGAGCGCGCATCAGCTGCCCTTTTCGGACCACAGCGTGCCGCCCGTCGCCCAGTTCTCGCGCTTGACGTCGACGATGATGATGTCGACCGAGGCCGCGTCGCAGCCCAGCACCCGGCACGTCTCGCGGGTGATCGCCGCGACGAGGTCGTGTTTCTGCTGCGGGCTGCGGCCTTCGAACATCTCTATGCGGAACGTGGGCATCCGACCTCCTTCGGGTTGACGGCAAAAGTAGCGCGATCCGGCGCGAATATCGATCGGGCGATCAATCGAGGAACGACGGATCGTCACGCTCGACGCGGCGGCGCAACGCGGGCCACTCGCGCTCCCCCTCCGGCATCGGGTCGCCGACGAGTTGCGCCAGCGTGCGCTCGAGCACGTCGACCGGCGGCACGATGAGCCGGTCTGACGCCGCCATCGCCGCGAGCTGGGTGGCGCACGCCTTCTCCAGCGTGAACATCAGCGTATACGCCTCGGCGACCGTCGCTCCGCAGGTGAGCGTGCCGTGATTGCGCAGGATCAGTGCGGGGTGCGGCCCCAGCGCGGCGATGAGCCGTGCGCCTTCGTCCCGATCGAGCGCCAGCCCCTCGTAGTCATGGTAACCGATGTTCCGATAGAAGCGCATCGCATGCTGTGACAGCGGCAGGAGGCCGCATTCCAGCATGGAGACGCTGATCCCGGCCGGCGTGTGCAGGTGCATCACGCAATGGGCGTCCGGGCGCGCCGCGTGCACCGCCGCATGAATGGCGAAGCCCGTCGCGTTCACTCGCCACGGCGATTCGCCGACGATGTTGCCCGCCAGATCGATGCGGACGAGGTTCGACGCGGTGATCTCGTCGAAGGCGAGCCCGAACGGATTGATCAGGAACTCGTCGTGGCTGCCGGGAACGCGCGCGGAAATGTGCGTGTAGACGAGATCGTCCCAGCCTTCCCGTGCCACGAGACGGTAGGCCGCGGCGAGATCGCGGCGCACTTTGCGCTCCGCCTCCGATGCAACGGCGTCCTTGCCCGACCGGCGTCCGACTTCGAGGCTCATGTCTTCGTTCCCTTCGCGATACGCCTGGCGGCGGTTGCAGCCCGCGGACGGCTCACCCGGCTGCCATCAGTCGCCGCGCGAGCCGGTTGTGGGCTTCGACGTGAGGCCCGATATCCATCGTCGTGAGTCGCCCTTCCCGGACCACGACGCGCCCGTCGATCACCGCGATGCCCACATCCGCCGCGCCACAGAACACGAGCGCGGCGACGGGATCGTGCAGCGCGCCGGCGTGGAGGAGGTCCGCGACGGGAAACGCGACGAAATCCGCGGCCATCCCGGGCGCCAGGTGACCGATGTCGTCGCGGCCGAGCACCCGGGCCCCTCCCCTAGTCGCGATCTCCAGCGCATCGCGTGCCGACAGCGCGGCAGGGTCGCCGCCCAGCCGTGCCAGCAGCAGCGCCTGTCGCGCCTCGGCAAGCATCTGCCCGCCGTCGTTGGACGCACTGCCGTCCACGCCCAGGCCGACGGGAACGCCCGCGTCGCGCAGCTTGCGGACGGGCGCGATGCCCGAACCGAGGCGCATGTTCGAGCAAGGGCAATGTGCGACCCCGGTTCCCGTCCGGGCGAAAAGCGCGATCCCTGGCGCATCGAGCTGCACGCAGTGCGCGTGCCACACGTCGGGTCCCGTCCAGCCCAGCGCGTCGGCGTACTCCGCTGGAGTCCTGCCGTACTTCTCTCGAGTGTACGCGACGTCGTTCACGCTCTCGGCGAGGTGCGTGTGGAGGCCCACGCCGTAGCTGCGGGCCAGGCGCGCCGTCTCGCGCATCAGCGTCTCCGTGACGCTGAACGGCGAGCACGGCGCGACGCCGATGCGCAGCATCGCAAGCGGCGCCGGATCGTGGTAGGTCTCGATCACGCGCCGCGCATCCCGGAGGATCACGTCTTCGCTCTCGGTCAGGGCGTCGGGCGGCAAGCCGCCCTGACTTTCGCCCAGGCTCATCGCGCCCCGCATGGCATGGAAGCGCAGGCCAATCTGCCGTGCAGCGTCGATCGTATCGTCGAGGCGGCAGCCGTTCGGAAACGTGTAGAGGTGGTCGCTCGACGTCGTGCAGCCCGACAGGATCAGCTCGGCCATGGCCGTCAATGCCGATACGCGGATGGCATCCGGTTCGAGCCGTGCCCAGATCGGATAGAGCGCCTTCAGCCAGCCGAACAGCTCGCTGTCCTGCGCCGCCGGGACCACGCGCGTCAGCGTCTGGAACATGTGATGGTGCGTGTTGACGAGACCGGGCAGCAGGACGTGACCGGAAAGATCGATCACCTCGTCGGCAGATGGGGGCAAATCGGCGGAGACGCCGACCTGCTCTATCCGGTTGCCGCGGACGAAGAGCGCGCCGTCCGGAATCTCGCGCCGCGTGTCGTCCATCGTGACCAGCACGTCGGCATGGCGGGCCAGCAGCGTTCGCTCGGCTGCGTGCTTGCTCGTGCGTGTTTCAGGCATGCGTACGCAGGTGCGCCGGCGAACCGAGCACATGGGTGGCGTGCACGGCGCGGTCGTCGCCCATGATCATGAACGCGAACAGTTTTTCCGCCAGTGTCGTGGTGTGCGACATGCGGCGCGCCAGCAACGCAGTCGCGGCCGGGTCCAGAACCACGAAGTCCGCCTCCTTGCCAACATCGAAGTTGCCGATGTGCTCGTCGAGGTACAGCGAGGTTGCGCCTCCCAGCGTCGCGAGATAGAAGGCGCGCAGCGGCGACAGGGTCTGGCCCGCGAGCCGGCATACCTTGTACGATTCGTCGAGCGTGCGCAGCATCGACAGGCTCGTGCCGCCGCCGACATCGGTGCCCAGGCCCACGCGCGCGCCGGCGTCGTGGGCTGCCTGCACGTCGAACAGCCCGCTGCCGAGGAACAGGTTCGACGTCGCGCAGAACGCCATCGCGGCGCCTGCCGCCGCCATCCGCTGCCGATCGGTCGCGTCGAGGTGGATGCAGTGGGCGTAGACGGCGCGGGGGCGCAGGAGCCCGTAGTGATCGTAGACGTCGAGGTAGCTGCGACTCCACGGATAGAGCACAGCCACCCACGCCACCTCGCCGCGATTCTCGGCGACGTGCGACTGCAGGAAGACGTCCGGATGCTCGTCGAGCAGGCGGCCGCAGAGCTCGAGCTGCCGCTCGGTCGACGTCGGCGCGAAGCGCGGCGTCACCGCATAGAGCAGCCGGTCGCGCCCATGCCACCGCGCGATCAGCGCCTTGCTGTCGGCATATCCCGACTCGGCGGTGTCGCGGACCGCTTCCGGCACGTTGCGGTCCATCAGCACCTTGCCTGCGATCGAGCCGCATCGAGCGCGCGCGCGCCGCCTCGAATATGGCGTCGACCGAGTTGCTGTGCGTCGTCGCGAACACCATCGCGGTGGTCGTGCCGTTGCGCAGCAGCTCGTCGAGGAAGAATTCCGCCACTTCCCGCGCGTGGTCCGTCCGCGTCGAACCTCGCTTCCGCGGGAAACGTGTAGCGCTCGAGCCACTCGAGCAGCTGCGCGCCGTACGACGCGATGATGTCGGTCTGGGCGTAGTGGACGTGGGTGTCGACGAAGCCGGGCAGGATCAGCTTGCCGCGATAGTCGGTGACCGTGGCCGCGGCTGGCAACGCGGCAAGGATCTCGCGCGGCCGGACCCAGCGCCGCGACGCGGCCGTCGCGCACGACGAGCAGGCCGTCGGCGAAATGGCGGTGCGCAGCCATCTCCGAGCGTCGCCGGATCGCCCACGAAATCGACGAATCTCGCCGCGGAAGGCCAGGACCTTCGCCGGGCTGCCCGTCTGCGTGGTTGCCATCGCGCGCGCCTGGCACGTCAGTGCTTCGCGCCCTGCGCGAACCAGGCGGCGACCAGGCCGCGTTCGTCGTCGGTCATCCGCGTCAGGTTGCCGATCGGCATGTACCGGTTGGCGACGGTCTCGGCGATCTTCGCCGCGTTCTGCCCGATCTGTTCCGGCGTCTCCAGCACCACGCCCTTCGGCGGCTGCGCGAATCCCGCCTGCGTCGGTTGCGCGGCGTGACAGCCGACGCAGCGGGCATCGAGCACCGTCTTCAGCTGCGCGAAGGTCACGTCGCCGCCGGCCGCCTTCGTCGGCGCCGGCGCCATCGCGACGGCGAGCCCGAGCAGAAGGACTGCGGCGATCGCCGGGAGCAGCCACGCGTTCCGGCCCCGGTGCCGCAGCACGAAGAACTGCCGGATCAGCACGCCCGCCAGCATGATCACGCCGAGCACGATCCAGCCGTACGGGTGGCTGTAGGTCATCGGGTAGTGATTGCTGATCATCACGAACAGCACGGGCAGCGTGAAGTACGTGTTGTGCACCGAGCGCTGCTTGCCGATCAGCCCGGGGGTCGGATCGGGCTCGCGTCCCGCGCGGATGTCGGCGACCATTCTCTTCTGGCCGGGGATGATGTGGAAGAACACATTGGCCACCATCATCGTCCCGATCATCGCGCCGACGTGGACGAAGGCTGCCCGGGCGCCGAACACGTGGAACAGCGCCCACGCGGCCGCCATCACCAGCGCCAGCATCGCGGCCGCGAGCAGATTCTCCCTGCCGGCCAGGAGGCGGCACAGCAGGTCGTAGACGACCCACCCGCCGATCACGAACGCGAGGCTGATGGCCACGGCTGCGCCGGGCGCGAGCGGCAGCACGCTCCTGGTCGATCAGGTACGAACTCGCGCCGTACCAGTAGATGATGGCGAGCAGCCCCATACCCGAGAGCCAGGTCGTGTAGGCCTCCCATTTCGACCAGTGCAGGTTCTCCGGGAGCGGTTCGCCCTTCGGCCCGGCGAGGTACTTCCGGCTGTTGTAGAAGCCGCCGCCGTGCACCGCCCACAGCTCGCCGAACACGCCTCGCTGCGCATCCTCCGGCTTCTTCGGCGGCGACAGCGAATTGTCGAGCATCACGAAGTAGAACGACGCGCCGATCCACGCGACGCCGGTGATCGAGATGCAGCCAGCGAACGAGCAGATTGAGCCAGTCGACGATGTACGCTTCCATGCGAAACCCTTGCGAGATCGGGGGGCGGCTCTCCTCCCGGTCGCCGCGCACGCCGAAGTTTCCCCGACGGCCGCGGCGCGGCCGCCGGCGACGCGGAGTACTGCGCGCTACTTCTTCGGGAGCTTGCTCGCCACGCCCTCGACGTAGTAGTCCATCTTGCCAAGCTCGCTGTCGCTCATCGTCTTGCCGGCGGCGACGCGTTCCTTGCCGTCCTGGTCCTTGACCGGGCCCGCAAACGGGTGGAACTTGCCGGCCTTGAGGTCGCCCTCGAGCTTGACGATCGACTCCCTGACATCGGCGGGAATCGCGGGGTTGAGCGGCGCCAGCCTGATCATGCCCTCCTTGATGCCGCCCCAGACGTTGTCGGTCTTCCAGGTGCCGGCGATCGCCTCCTGCACCGCCTTCGTGTAGAAGTCGCCCCACTGCGTGCGTCGTCGCCGTCAGGTGCGCCTTGGGGCCGTACTTGGACATGTCCGAGTGGTAGCCGAACGCGTACTTGCCCTTCTCCTCGGCGGCCTGCACGACGGCGGTCGAATCGGTGTGATGGGTGACGATGTCGGCATCCTGCGACATCAGCGTGAGCGCCGCCTCGCGCTCCTTGCCCGGGTCGTACCACGAGTTCACCCAGATCACGCGCACCTCGGCCTTGGGGTTCACGCTGCGCGCGCCGCGCGCGAACGCGTTGATCCCCTGCAGCACCTCGGGGATCGGGAACGCCGCGACGTAGCCCAGGATGTTGGTCTTGGTCATCTTGCCGGCGATGACGCCGGTGAGATAGCGGCCCTCGTAGAAGCGCGCGTTGTAGATGCCGAAGTTGGGGCCGGACTTGTAGCCCGGTCGCGTGCGCGAACATGACCTTCGGAAACTGCTTCGCCACCTTCTCGATCGAGTTCATGTAGCCGAAGCTGGTGGTGAAAATGACCGCGTTGCAGCCGCTCTGCGCCATTTCGCGGATCACGCGCTCGGCGTCCGGCACCCTCGGCCACGTTCTCGACGTACTTCGATCTTCACCTTGCCGCCGAGCGCCGTTTCCATCTGCTTCCGGCCGTGGTCGTGCTGGTACGTCCAGCCGGCGTCCCCGATCGGGCTCACGTAGACGTAGCCGACCTTGACCGGCGCGCCCGCCGCGGCGGGCGCCTGCGCCGCCGCCACCCCGGTCATGCAGGCAAGCGCCACCGCACCCGCTCCGGCCGCCCCCAACCACCCTCTGCGATCGAACATCCCTCTTCTCCTCGATTTCGTGATGAAACTACCGGCCAGCGGCCGAACGGATCCTGCGCAGCACCACTTCCACTCCAACCGCGGCCGGCGCCCTCACCGACCGCGCAACAGCGACTGCAGACACCATTTCGATTCCCCGGCCGCGCCGCCTTGCGTCAATCCGGCCGGTAAGGCTGGCCGAGCGACACCGGCGAATTGAGCCGGATCGTCTGCAGATTGCGCGAGATGACGACGAGCACGATGATCGTCGCCCAGTATGGCAGCGACGTCAGGAACTGCGACGGGATGTCGATCTGCGCGCCGGAGCCCTGCAGGAACAGCTGCGTGATCATGACGCCGCCGAACAGATACGCGCCGACCAGCACGCGCGCCGGGCGCCAGGTGGCGAACACGACCAGCGCGAGCGCGATCCAGCCGCGGCCCGCGACCATGCCCTCGACCCACAGCGGCGTGTAGAACACCGACAGGAACGCGCCGCCCACGCCGGCCATCGCGCCGCCGAAAATCGTCGCCAGATAGCGGATGCGGATGACCGGGTAGCCGATCGAGTGCGCCGAGGTTGGCGACTCGCCGACCGCGCGCAGCACCAGCCCCGCGCGCGACCGGTACAGGAACCAGGTCACGCCGGCGAACAGCAGCCACGACCCGTAGACCAGCGCCTGCTGGTCGAACAGCGCCGGCCCGACGACCGGGATGTCGGCGAGCAGCGGAATTCGAGCGACGGCACGGCGAGCATCGAGGCCGACTCGTACGGCTTGCCGATGAACGCCGAGAGCCCGACGCCGAAGATCGACAGCGCGAGCCCGGACGCGACCTGGTTGGCCATCAGCGTCAGCGTCACGATGGCGAAGAGCAGCGACATCGCGGCACCTGCGGCCAGCCCGGCGACGACGCCCGCCAGCGTGCTGCCGCTGTCGTGCGCGACGGCGAAGCCGGCGACCGCGCCGACCGCCATGATGCCCTCGGCGCCGAGATTGAGCACCCCCGACTTCTCGGTGACGAGCTCGCCCAGCGCCGTGATGACGAGCGGGGTTCCGGCGACGATCGTCGCGAACAGCATCGCAGTGATGATCGATTCCATCGTCGTCGCCTATCCGGCGCGCGGCAGGAGCCGCACCCGGTACTGGATCAATACGTCGGAGCCCAGCAGGAAGAACAGCAGCATCCCCTGGAATACCTTGGAGATCGACGACGGCAGGCTGAGGTACTGCTGCGCCTGCTCGCCGCCGATGTAGAGCAACGCCATCAGCAGGCTGGCGAAGAAGATGCCGAGCGGATTCAGCCGTCCCACGAAGGCGACGATGATCGCGGCGAAGCCGTACCCGCTGGAGAGCTTGTCGGTGAGCTGTCCCGCGGGACCCGACACCTCGGCCATGCCGGCGATGCCCGCGGCCGCGCCGCCGACGAGCAGCCCCAGCCAGATCGTGCCGGCCGCCGAGTATCCGGCGTAGCGTGCGGCCGCTTCCGCTTCGCCGGCGACGCGCATCTTGAAGCCGGTGTAGCTCTTCGCCATGAAGACGTAGCCGGCGACCAGCGCGACGACCGCGATGCCGAACGCATAGTTCAGCCGCGTGCCTTCGATCAGCATCGGCAGCAGCGCCGCATCCTCGAACATCTCGGTCTGCGGAAAATTGAAGCCGGCCGGATCCTTCCACGGCCCGAACACCAGCCACGACACCAGCAGCTGCGCGATGTACACCAGCATCAGCGACGTCAGGATTTCGTTGGCGTTGAACCGCGTCCTGAGCAGCGCCGGGATCGCCGCCCAGAGCGCGCCGCCGACGGCGCCGGCGACCACCATCGTCGGCAGCAGCAGCGCCGGCTGCGTCTCCCTGAAGGCGAGCGCGATGCCGGTGGCGGCCACCGCGCCGGTCAGGAACTGGCCTTCGGCGCCGATGTTCCACACGTTGGCGCGAAAGCCGACGGCGAGGCCGACCGCGATCAGCATCAGCGGCGTCGCCTTGAGCAGCAGCTCGGCGACGGCGTCGAGGTCGCGCATCGGGTTCAGGAAGAAGACCTTGAAGCCCTCGGCCGGGTTCTTGCCCAGCACCGCGAAGATGATCATGCCGCCGACGAGCGTGAGCACGACGGCGATCACCGGCGACGCATAGCGCATCGCGTCCGAGGCTTCGGGGCGCGCCTCAAGCTTCAGCATGTCGCGCCTCCGCCGCGTCGTCGGCACCGGGCCACATGCCGCTCATCCAGACCCCGATTTCCTCGACGCTGGTGTCGCGCGCCGGTCTTGGCCGGCGACAGCCGGCCCTTGGCGATCACGGCGATGCGGTCGCAGATCTCGAACAGCTCGTCGAGCTCCTCCGAGATCACGAGCACCGCGCAGCCGGCGTTGCGCAGGTCGATGAGCGACTGCCGGATGAAGGCGGCCGCCCCCACGTCCACGCCCCAGGTCGGCTGCGCGACGACCAGCACCTTCGGGTCCTGCAGCACCTCGCGGCCGACGATGTACTTCTGCAGATTGCCGCCGGAGAGCGAGCGCGCCGGCGCCTTCGGCCCGCCGCATTTGACGTTGTAGCGCTCGATGCAATCCGCAGGCGAAGCTGCGTCGACCGCCTCGAAGTCGATCAAGCCCCTGCGCACGAGGCCGCGCGACCTGGCGCGCCGTCAGCAGCGCGTTCTCGGCCAGCGACATGCTGCGGCACCGCGCCGCGCCCGAGCCGCTCCTCCGGCACGAAGCACAGGCCGGCCGGCGGCGACGGCCCGGCGTCATCCGACCCGCCTCGGCGCCGCAGATCTGCACGGGAAACTTCTCCGGCGAGCCGTTCCTCCCCGGAAATCGCCCAGAGCAGCTCCTGCTGCCCGTTGCCGGAAACCCCGGCGATGCCGACGATCTCGCCGGAATGCACGTCGAGGCGCAGGTCCCGGAGGTCGGTGCCGAAGGGATCGTCGGATGCGTGCGACAGCCCCGCGAGCCGCAGCCGGACTTCGCCGCCCTCTGTCGGCTGGCTGTGCTCGCACACCGGCAGATCCTTGCCGATCATCATCCGGGCCATCGTCTCGGGCGTCTCCTCGCGCGGGCACGCAATGGCCGGTGACCTTGCCGCCGCGCAGCACGGTGGCCGTGTGGCAGAGCTCCTGGATCTCGTCGAGCTTGTGGCTGATGTAGAGGATGCTGCAGCCCTCGCGCGGCCAGCTGGCGCAGCGTTTCGAAAAGCTTGCGCACCGCCTGCGGCGTGAGCACCGAGGTCGGCTCGTCCATGATCAGCAGCTTCGGATTCTGCAGCAGGCAACGGATGATCTCGACCCGCTGCCGCTCGCCGACCGACAGCGCGTGAACGAGCCGGCGGGGATCGGCCGGCAGGCCGTATTTTTCGGAGACCTTCTCGATGCGGCGGGCGAGATAGCCGAGATCCGGGGCGCCCGGAAGCGCCAGCGCGACGTTTTCGACCACGGTCAACGTCTCGAACAGCGAGAAGTGCTGGAACACCATGCCGATGCCGAGCGCGCGCGCGTGCGCCGGATTGGCCGGCGTCACGGCCTCGCCCTCCCAGTACATCTCGCCTTCGGTCTGCCGGGTCACGCCGTAGATGATCTTCATCAGCGTCGACTTGCCCGCGCCGTTCTCGCCCAGCACCGCGTGGATCTCGCCCGGCGCCACCGCGAGATCGATGCCGTCGTTGGCGACGACGGCCGGATAGACCTTGCGAATGCCGCGCATCTCGAGCCGCGGTCGCTTCGCGTCCGGTGTCGCCGTTGCTGCCGCATTCGTCATCGCGTCTCCCTTTGCTCAGTCGCTCTGCGCTGCTGGTCTCGGTCCCGGCGCGCGCTCAGGCGCGGCGACGGCTGCGTGGCGGTTCCGGCCGCCGCCCCGCGACTGCGCACCTGCAGCAGCTGGGCGGCGACGGCGATGGCGATCACTTCGGGCTCCTTGCCCGTGATTCCGGCGATTCCGATCGGGCAGGTCATCGTCGCCAGGCGCGCACGCGAGATGCCGCGCGCCTCCAGCCGCCGCTCGAACTGGCGCCGTTTCGGAAGCGAGCCGATCAGTCCGAAATAGGCAACATCGTCACGCGCGAGGATACGCTCGGCGAGCGCCTCGTCCTGCGGATGGCTGTGCGTCATCACCAGAAAATACGCACCCGCGGGCGCCGCCGCAACTTCCGCCTCGGGCGTGTCGGTGGTCACGCAGTCGACGTTGGCGGGCTTCGTGGCGGGAAAGGCGTCGTCTCGCGTGTCGACCCAGGTGATGCGGCAGTCGATGCCGGCGAGCGCGCGCACCACCGCCCGGCCGACGTGCCCGGCGCCGAACAGGACGACGACGAAATCGGGCTTGCGCACGACGTCGACGAAAACCTCGAGCCCGGGGTCGGTGCCGAGCGTCACGAGCCCTGGCGTCGGCGCGCTCGGCGAGCACGGTACGGGCGAGCGCCGTGGCCTCGTCGTCGAACGGCCCCGAACCCAGCGTGCCGATCGCCGTCGTCGCGGTGACGATCCGCCGCTGCGCGGTCGCGTCGCCTCGCGTCGGCGTGACGAGCGCGCATTCGACACCCTCGCTGCGCAGCCTGCCGACCGCGTCGAGCCACGCGGCGGATCCGCACGACGGGCTCGAACAGCAGCTGCGCCACGCCGCCGCAGCACTGGCCGAGGCTCGCGCCCAGCGGAAACCGATGCAGCGCAGGCGCGCCGCCGTCGACCAGCAGGCTGCGCGCGATCCCGATGGCCTTGTGCTCGAGATGGCCGCCACCGATCGTGCCGAAGATGTCCTCCGCGGTCACCACCATCCGCGTGCCCGGCGCCCGCGGGACCGATCCTTTCGCCGCGACGATGGTCACGAGCACGGCACTCCGTCCGGAAGCCGCCTGAACCGTCAATGCCTGGATCCAGTCGCTCATCGCACGACACCCACGCTGCGCGGCGATCGTCGCCGCGCGGCCGCCCGCGACCGCGGACCCGCGCGTTGGCCCGACGGCGCTCATCCGGGAGCTCCGTGTGCCGACGCCCGCACGGCATCGACCGCATTGAGGATCGCCTCGCCCGTTGCCGGGGCGTCGAGCGGGGGATGGATCCGGTAGTCGCCCACGCTGGCAATCGCATCGCGAATCGCGAAGAACACCGAGAACGGCAGCAACAGCGGCGGCTCGCCCGTCGCTTTCGACCGCAGGATCGTGTCCTCGACATTGCTGTTCCGGAAGAGCCTGGTGCGAAAGTCGACCGGGCAGTCGTTGACGGCGGGAATCTTGTAGGTCGACGGCGCGTGCGTCATCAGCACGCCGTCCTTGTTCCACCACAACTCCTCGGTCGTGAGCCAGCCCATGCCCTGGATGAAGGCGCCCTCGACCTGCCCGATGTCGATCGCCGGGATTGATCGATTCGCCGGCGTCGTGCAGCAGGTCGGCGCGCAGCAGCTTCCACTCGCCGGTCAGCGTGTCCACGATGACCTCCGACACCGCGGCGCCGTACGAAAAATAGTAGAACGGCCGGCCGCTCATCGTCCGCGGATCCCAGTGCAGCTTGGGCGTGGCGTAGAAGCCGTCGGACCACAGCTGAACGCGCGCGCGGTACGCCTGTCCGACGAGCTCCGCGAACGGCGAGCGCCGTGCCGTTCGCGGTCACGGTGTCGGCGGCGAACGTCACGTCCTCCGCGCTGGCCGCCGTAGACGCTCGCGGCGAACTGCGCGAGGCGCGCCTTGATCTGCCGGGCCGCGTCCTGTCCCGCCTTGCCGTTGAGGTCGCTGCCGGTCGACGCCGCCGTGGCCGACGTGTTGGCGACCTTGCTCGTGTCGGCGGCCGTCGAGCGAACGTGCTCGATGCCGATGCCGAGCTCATGCGCCACGACCTGCGCCACCTTGGTGTTGAGCCCCTGCCCCATCTCGGTGCCGCCGTGGCTCACGAGCACCGAGCCGTCCGTGTACACGTGCACCAGCGCGCCCGCCTGGTTGTAGTGGACCACGTTGAACGAGATCCCGAACTTCACCGGCGTCAGCGCCAGGCCCTTCTTCAGCACCGGGCTCGCCGCGTTGAACGCGCGGGTCTCGCCGCGGCGCCGCCGGTAGTCGGACGACGCCTCGAGCTCCGCGACGAGCGCGCCGATCACGTTGTCCTCGACCGTCATCCCGTACGGCGTGACGTTGCGTCCGGTCGTGCCGTAGAAGTTCGCCCTGCGCACGTCGAGCGGATCGAGTCCCAGCTCCCGCGCGACGTTGTCGATGATGTACTCGATCGCGATCGCGCCCTGCGGGCCGCCGAAGCCGCGAAACGCGGTGTTCGACTGGGTGTTGGTCTTGCCGGCGAGCGCGAGAATGTCGACGTCGGGCAGGTAGTACGCGTTGTCGAAGTGGCAGATCGCGCGCGTGCACACCGGGCCGGAGAGATCGGCGGAGAAGCCGGCACGGGCCGTCATCTCGACCTTGGCCGCCCGGATCACGCCGTCGGCGTCGAAGCCGACTTCGTACTCGTAGTGAAAGCAGTGCCGCTTGCCGGTGGCCAGGAAATCGTCGTCGCGGTCGAGCCGCAGCTTCACCGGCCGGCGCAAGCGCTGGGCCGCCACCGCCGCCACGCAGGCGAACAGCGCCGACTGCGACTCCTTGCCGCCGAAGCCCCCGCCCATCCGCCGCATCTCGACCACCACCTGGTTCGCGACGAGACCGAGCGCGTGCGCGACGACGTGCTGCATCTCGGTCGGATGCTGCGTCGAGCAGTAGAGATGGATGCAGCCGTCCTCCCCGGGGAACGCGTAGGAGACCTGGCCTTCGAGGTAGAAATGCTCCTGTCCGCCGACGTAGAACTCGCCCGCGAGCCGGCGCGGGGCCGCGGCCATCGCGGCCGCCGGCTCGCCGCGCTTGAGGTGCATGGGCGGCAGCACGAACGACTGCTGGCGCTTGGCGTCCTGCGGCGTCAGCACCGGCGCCAGCACCTCGTAGTCGACCTTCGCCCTGCGCGCGGCCCGCCGCGCGGCGTCGTAGGATGCGGCGACGACGACGAACATCGGCTGCCCGACGTACTGGACGAGACCGTCGGCGAGGATCGGATCGTCGTGGATGATGGGGCCGCAATCGTTGGCCCCGGGAATGTCCGCGGCCGTCAGCACCGCGACGACACCCGGCGCCGAGCGCACCGGAGCGAGGTCGAGCGAAAGGATCCTCGCGTGCGCCTTCTCGGACAGTCCCAGCGCCGCGTGCAGCGTGCCGGCGATCTCCGGGATGTCGTCGACGTAGACAGCCTCGCCGGCGACGTGCAGGTGCGCGGACTCGTGCGGATGGTCGACCCCGGCGGCCGGACGCGCCCGCTCGCCCGCCATGAATCCCTCGGCCTGCCGGTTCATCCGAGTCTCCGTGGCGACCTCAGAGCCCGTCCGAAGGGCTCTGACTGCCCCCGCGGGGGGCAGCGAACGCCAGGCCGAAGGCCGCAGGACAGCCGAAGGCCGGTCCCGCGCAGCGGGATGCGGCTTAGCCGCACACAGCGAGCGTGGGGGTCGTTCATCCGGCGGCGGCGAACACGCTGACCGCGGCCGGCGGCAACGGATTGTCCGGCCGCGTCTCGAGGAAGAACCGATACAGCAGGTTCCGCGCGGTCGCGGTGCGATACGCGGCGCTCGCCCGCATGTCGGTCAACGGCGTGTAGTCGGTGTCGAGGGCGGCCATCGCCGCCCGCGCCGTGGTCTCGGTCCAGCGCTTGCCGACGAGCGCCTGCTCGGTGGCCGAAGCGCGCTTCGGCGTCGCGGCGAGGCCGCCGAAGGCCACACGGCAGCGCTCGATGCGATCGCCGTCGAGCTCGATGGCGAACGCCGCGCAGACGGCCGAGATGTCGGAGTCGTAGCGCTTCGACAGCTTGTAGGTCCGAAAGCGCAGCGATGGCGTCGGCAGCGGCACCGCGATGGCTTCGAGTATCTCGTCCGCGGTCATGGCTTTCTTCATGTAGCCGATGTACAGATCCTCCATCGGCAGCGTCCGCGACCCCTCCACGCTGCGCAGCGTCACCGTGGCTCCCAGTGCGATCAGCCCCGGCATCGAGTCGCCGATCGGAGAGCCGTTCGCGACGTTGCCCCCCATCGTCCCGGCGTTGCGGATCGGGGGCGACGCGAAGCGCTCCCACATTTCGCGGATCTCCGGATAGTGCCGCGCCAGCGCACGGTAGGCTTCGGTGAGCGTGGCCCCGGCGCCGATGCGCAGCACGCCGTCGCTTTCGCGTATCGCCCTGAGCTCGTCGATGCACCCGATGTAGATGATCTCCCGCAGATCGCGCAGCTGCTTGGTGACCCACAGCCCGACGTCGGTGCTGCCCGCGAGAATCGTCGCCCGCGGGTGGCGCGCGCGCAGCGCGGTCAATTCCGCCATGGATCGCGGCGCGAAGAACACGCGACCGTCGTGTTCGTGGACGAGCGAGCGATCCCGCTGGATGGAGCGAAGCTGCCGGTGCAGGGTGACGCGGTCGAAGGGCGCCGGCGGGAGATCGAACATCCGGGCGCCCGCATCCAGGATCGGCCGATACCCGGTGCAGCGGCAAAGATTGCCGGTGAGCGCGCTGCGGATCTCGCCGTCGGTCGGGCGCGTCTGCAGCGCCTGGTGCTCGACGTAGAGCGCCCACAGCGACATCACGAAGCCCGGCGTGCAGAAACCGCACTGCGAGCCGTGGCAGTCGACCATCGCCTGCTGCGCCGGGTGCAGCGCGCCATCCGTTTGCCGCAGGTCCTCGACGGTGAACAGCGCCTTCCCGTCCAGCGTCGGGACGAACTGGATGCACGAATTGACCGCGTGCAACGCAATGTCGTCGCCCGCGAGCTCGCCCACGACCACCGTGCAGGCGCCGCAATCGCCTTCCGCGCAGCCTTCCTTCGTGCCCGTGCGTCCCGGTCTTGCGCGCAGGAAGCCCAGCACCGATTGCGTCGGGTCGACCTCGTCGACGGCAAGGACCTTGCCGTCCAGGATGAAGCGGATCCCATCGCCCCTCGAACGTGCCATGCTCTCCGGCATTGCCTGCGCCTCCTCCGGCGTTGCGCTGCCGTTCATTCTGCTCGATCCTGTCGACGGCGGCATGGCTACTATAGCGAAACCCCCGCCCCGGCGGGCCCGCATTCGCTCAATCCGGCCGCCGCTTGCGGGCGCCTTTGCTTACAATGTCCACCCGACCCTCCTGGGCAAGCCCGTGATCCCGGGTGGCCCCGCACCGCGTCCCCGGCGATGACCAACACCAACGTTCCCACCGATGCCTGACGTCAAGTACCCGCGCGACCTCGCCGGCTACGGTCGCAACCCTCCTCACGCCCAATGGCCGGGCGAAGCCCGCATCGCCGTCCAGTTCGTTCTCAACTACGAAGAGGGCGGCGAAAGCTGCGTGCTGCACGGCGATCCCGCCTCCGAGCAGTTCCTGTCCGAGATCATCGGCGCGCAGGCGTACCCGGCGCGCCATCTCAGCATGGAGTCGATCTACGAGTACGGGTCGCGCGCGGGCGTCTGGAGGCTCCTGCGCGAATTCGAGCGCCGCGCGCTGCCGCTCACCGTGTTCGGCGTGTCGATGGCGCTGGAACGCAATCCGGAAGTGACCGCGGCCTTCGTCGCGCAGGGCCACGAGATCGCCTGCCACGGCTGGCGCTGGATCCACTACCAGAACGTCGACGAGGCGACCGAGCGCGAGCACATGCGCCTCGGCGTCGAGATCATCCGGCGCATGACGGGGAGCGCCCCGCTCGGCTGGTACACGGGGCGCGACAGCCCGAACACGCGCCGCCTCGTGGTCGAGCACGGCGGATTCCTGTACGACTCCGATTACTACGGCGACGACCTGCCGTTCTGGACCCTCGTCGCGACGGCGGACGGCGCCACGCGCCCGCACCTCGTCGTTCCCTACACGCTGGACACCAACGACATGCGGTTCGCGACGCCGCAGGGATTCAACACCGGCGAGCAGTTCTTCGCCTACCTGCGCGATGCCTTCGACGTCCTCTATGCCGAAGGCGCCGAGCGGCCGAAGATGCTGTCGATCGGCATGCACTGTCGGCTGCTGGGGCGGCCGGGGCGCATCGCGGGGCTCCAGCGGTTTCTCGATCACGTCGAGCGCCACGACCGGGTGTGGGTGTGCCGCCGCGCGGACATCGCGCGGCACTGGATCGAGCGGCATCCGTACGTTGCGGCGGCGAGCCCCTGATGCGGTGCCGGCGGGCCGTCCCGCGGCGCGAATCCCTCCCCCCGGAGGGAGGAAGCGCAGCGCCGAGGGGGCACCCATGAGCGCTGCGGTCGAGCCGTCGGGCGCGCGGATCGTCGAGCGCTGCGCGGCGCTCGCGCGCTGCAGCGAGCAGACCGACGCGCTCACGCGCGTCTTCCTGTCGCCCGAACAGCGCGCGGCGAGCGAGCTCGTGCAGGGCTGGATGCGCGAGGCCGGCATGAACGCACGGCTCGACGCGATCGGCAACGTGGTCGGCCGTTACGAAGGCGCGCGTTGCGGACGCGCCGTGCCTGATGCTGGGCTCGCACCTCGACACCGTGCGCAACGCCGGCAGGTACGACGGCATGCTCGGCGTCGTGGCCGCGATCGATTGCGTCCACGTGCTGCACGAGCGCGGCGCGCGCCTGCCGTTCGCGATCGAGGTCGTCGGCTTCGCCGACGAGGAAGGCGTGCGCTTCGGCGCCACGCTGCTGGGCAGCCGCGCCGATCGCCGGCACGTTCGACACGGCGCTGCTGGACGCTCGCGACGGAAGTGGCACGACGATGCGCGCGGCGCTGACGGCCTTCGGCCTCGACCCGGACGGCATCCCGGGCGCGGCGCGGCGGCGCTCCGATGTCCTTGCCTACGCGGAGCTCCACATCGAGCAGGGCCCCGTCCTCGAGGCCGAGGGCCTGCCCGTCGGCGTCGTCACCGCGATCAACGGCGCGAGCCGCCTTGCCGTCGAAATCGAAGGACTCGCCGGGCATGCCGGCACCGTTCCGATGTCGTTGCGCCGCGATGCGCTCGCCGCCGCCGCGGAATGCGTGCTGGCGATCGAATCGCGCTGCGCGAGCGAGCCGGACCTCGTCGGCACCGTGGGCCGCCTCGAGGCGGCGCCGGGCGCGACCAACGTGATTCCCGGCAACGCGCGCTTCACGATCGACGTCCGGGCGCCCCGGGACGAGCAGCGGCTGCAGGCGGTTGCCGACATCGAGGCGGCCATCGCGGCGATCTGTTCCCGCCGCGGCGTGCGGGTCGGCATCCGCCGGACGCACGAGGGGATGACCGCCGCCTGCGCCCCATGGCTGCAGGACCAGATCGGCCGGGCGATCGAGGCCGAGGGGTTGCCGCGCGCGTCGGCTGCCTTCCGGCGCGGGCCACGACGGGATGGCGATCGTCGACCTTGCCGACATCGGCATGCTGTTCGTCCGCTGCGAGGGCGGCATCAGCCACAACCCGCTGGAGGCGATCACGGTCGCCGACGCCGAACTGTCCGCGCGCGTCTTCCTGCGCTTCATCGAGCAATTTCAACCTGCCGCCTAGAGGCCCGACGATGCACCCAGACCCCTGCCCGTGCGATCGAGGACTACCTCGCGGCCCAGCGCGACCACCAGACGCGCTTCCTCGCCGAGCTGGTGAAGGTTCCCTCCGACAACCCGCCGGGCGACTGCGCGCCCCATGCGCAGCGCGCGGCCGAGCTGCTCGAAGGACTGGGCTTCGTGGTCGAGCGCCATCCGGTGCCCGCCGACGTCGTCCGCGCAAACGGGATGATCTCCGCGACCAACCTCGTCGTGCGCGAGCGCTTCGGCCCCGGGCCCACGATCGCGCTCAACGCCCACGGCGACGTCGTGCCGCCCGGGCTCGGGCTGGACCAAGGATCCGTACGGCGCGACGGTCGAGGACGGCTTCATGTACGGCCGCGGCGTCGCGGTGTCGAAGTCCGACTTCGCGACCTACAGCTTATGCGCTGCTCGCGCTGAAGGCGAGCGGCGCGAAGCTCGCCGGCACCGTCGAGCTGCACCTCACCTACGACGAGGAAGTCGGCGGCGGCATCGGTCCGGCGTGGCTGCTCGCGGAGCAGATTTCGCGGCCCGATTTCGCGATCTCCGCGGGCTTCGCGTACGGCATCACGACCGCGCACAACGGCTGCCTGCACCTCGAGGTCGAGATCGTCGGCAAGTCCGCGCACGCGGCGCGACCGGACACCGGCATCGACGCGCTGGAGGCCGCGACCGGCGTGCTGGCGGACCTCTACGCGATCCGCAAGGCGTACGCGGCGAGGAAATCGAAGATCGACGGCATCGACGCCCCGACGCTCACCGTCGGCCTGATCTCGGGCGGCATCAACACCAACGTCGTGCCGGACAAGGTCACGTTTCGCGTCGACCGGCGCATCATCCCCGAGGAAGATCCGGTCGGAGGCCGAAGCCACGCTGACGCGGCAGATACGCGAAGCGGCCGCGAAGTGGCCCGGCATCGCCTGCAACGTCCGCCGGATCCTGCTGGCGGTTCCGTTCGTGCCGATCCCCGGCCAGGAGAAGCTCGTCGCCGCGATCGCGCGCCACGCGACGCCGATCATGGGCGAGGACGTGAAGCCGCACGGCGTTCCGATCTACACCGACGCGCGGCTCTATTCGACGGCCGGCATTCCCACGGTGCTCTACGGCGCGGGGCCGCACACGCTGCTCGAAGCCAACGGCCACCGCGCCGACGAGAAGCTGAAGCTCGACGACCTCCACAAGGCGACGCGTGTCGTCGCGCTGGCGCTGGCCGACCTGCTGGCGGCGTAGATCCCGACCCGGTCCCTGTCGCCCTCCACCGGGCGCGCACCAGGCGTGTCAGCGTTCCGTCGGTGCGTGAGGCGCCCGCGCGGCGCGGACGCAGAAGGCAGCCAGGGACTCGATCACCGCGTCGTCGTCGCCGGCGGGCAGCGCGAGGTCGATCGCCACGCCCGGCAGCGCGGCAACGACCTCGGCGACCAGTCGGGGAACCTCCACGCGCAGGTGCCCGCCGCGGCCGATGAAGAGCGGCACCACGCGGATCGCCTTGGCGCCACGGTGCGCGAGCCGGCGCGCCGCTTCGGCGAGGTTCGGTTCGAGATGCTCGAGATAGGCCACTTCCAGCGCCAGATCGGGTGCGGCCGCGCGCACGCGCTCGGCGACGCGCAGGAAGGGCTCGGCCCAGCGTCGGTCGCGGGCGCCGTGCGCGAACAGGATGATGGCGGGACGCGCCGATTCGTCGTTCATTGCGCTGCGCTCCTTTGCGGGACGGTCCGCCCCATGGCCGGAGGGCAGCGGGGACGCGGTGCCTCCGTTCGAAACGAGAAGGATACACAACGCGAGACGCTGCCGAGCGCGCGGTTGCGCCCTCGATTGGCCGCGGCGACAAGGCGCCGCGGCCCGGCGCGGTATCATTTGCCCTGGTGCCGGCGTTCCTCCGCCGGACGCGCGTACATCGCGGTGCAGATCCGCCGCGACCGCGCAGGATCAACCGCGCTGTGACCGATGCCCCTGCCATTGTTCCGGCTTCCCCCGCCCGCCCAGCGCGAATGGCTGGCGCAGGCCCTCGCGCGCCCGGCGCCGGCGTCCGCGAAAAACCTGTCCGATGGGTTTCGCTTGCCCGGGCGCGAGGGGACGCCCACTGCCGCTGCCGTGCTGGTCCCGCTCGTCAATCGCCCGCAGGGACTGCAGGTGCTCCTCACGCAACGCAGCGCCGATCTGCCCGACCATCCGGGCCAGATCAGCTTTCCCGGCGGCCGGGTCGAACCGGAGGACGCCTCGTTGGCGGCCGCCGCATTGCGCGAGGCGACCGAGGAGGTCGGTCTTCCCGCGCCGCAGGTGACCGTGCTGGGCCACCTGTCCGAGTACGAAACCGTGACCGGCTTTCGCGTGACGCCGGTCGTCGGCTGGGTGGAGCCGCCTTTCGCGTTGACGCCAGACCCCGTGGAGGTCGCCGCCGTGTTCGAGGTCCCGCTGGCCTTTCTGCTCGATCCGGAAAACCAGCAACGCCACTACCGCATGCTCGGCGCCTCGCGCCGCGACTTCTGGGCGATTCCTTACGGCGAGCGTTACATCTGGGGTGCCACCGCCGCGATGCTCCTGATCCTGGACCGCACGTTGCGCGACGGCGGCCAATGAGCGCCGCCGGACCGTCCCAGGGCGCGAAGGATTCACCCCAGGGGGCCGCGCAGCGGCGGCCGCCGCAAGCGTAGGGCCCAACCATCAATCCAACGGCCGGACACCTCCATGCCACTCACTGCCACCGAACCGCGACGCCATCATTTCACGAGCCTGTCGCCGCACGGCTTTCATCGCGTCGTGTATTACGAATGGGGCGACGCGGACAATCCCAGTGTCCTGCTTTGCGTCCACGGCGTGGGGCGCAATGGCCGCGACTTCGACGTTCTCGGCGAAACGCTGGCGACCACCCACCGCGTGCTTGGCGGTCGACATGCCGGGCCGCGGCGAAAGCGAATGGCTCGCCGACCCGAACGACTACGTCTTTCCGACCTACCTGACCGCGCTGGTCGCCCTGCTCGCCCGCAGCGGCGCCGAAACGGTGGACTGGGTCGGCACTTCGATGGGCGGACTCCTGGGCATCGTCGTCGCGGCGCAGTCGAAGAGCCCGGTCCGGCGCCTGGTCGTGAACGACGTCGGGCCCGCCATCGAGCCCGCGGCGCTCGATCGCATCCGCGGCTACTTCGGCCTCGACCCGACCTTCGCGACGTACGTCGAGATCGAGCAGTACGTCCGGACGGTGTCCGCGCCGTTCGGCCGCCTCACCGACGCGCAGTGGGAGCACGTGACGCGCAGCAACGTCAGGCAGCGCGCCGACGGCCGCTGGGGCCTGGCCTACGATCCGGGCATCGCCGTGCCGTTCCGCGCATCGGCCGCACCTCCCGATCTGTGGGGTGTCTGGGACGCAATCCGTTGCCCCACGCTGGTCCTGCG
The DNA here is from genome assembly GCA_963700415.1 of uncultured beta proteobacterium. Lineage (GTDB taxonomy): Bacteria > Pseudomonadota > Gammaproteobacteria > Burkholderiales > Casimicrobiaceae > CAIWHR01. The sequence continues at coordinate 92,622 of CAVOXS010000005.1, read as the reverse complement.
CGGCGCGCAGTCGGATCTGCTTTCGGCGGCCACGGCCGCGGAGATGGGCAAGCGCGGTCCGAAACCGGCCATCGTCGAATTCGCCGACGTCGGTCATGCGCCGATGCTGCTTTCGGCCGCGCAGATCGACCCCATCGTGGCGTTCCTGCGGGCCGCAACGGTTCCGCCATCGGCGGCGGAGCGCCCGGTCAGCGACGTGAGCGTCCGCGGTCCGTGGGATCGCACCCGGGCGCAACCGCCCGGCATCGCTTACAATCGCCATCGCACATGGCCCTGATCCTCAGCCTATCCCCGGTCGACCTGCATCCGGTCAGTCCGCCGGAAACCCGACCGGCACAGGTTGCCGCCTGGCTCGACCAGGCGCTGACGCGCCCCGCCATCGAGGCGGCCCGCGTCATCGGCGACGCGCTGGCCGCCACCAATGCCGTCGCCGTCGGCGGCACCCGGCGCCTCGAACTGGCGGACAAGTACTGGCACACCGCCGAGATTCTCTGGCCCCGGCTCGAACTGTACTTCGCCTCCGCGGCGCATCCGTTGCGCGGGGAGCCTCTGGACGCGGCCAAGGCAACCCTCTTCCTTGCGCAGGAGCTCTTCGTCGCCTACAAGCGCGTCCTCGAGCACGAAGCGAACAAGCGCGTGCTCTTCGGCGGCAATCGGGCGCTGGCCGCGCTGGTTCATCGCTGCATGCAATGCCTCTGGCGAATCCTCGTCAACAGCTACGTTGCCTATGCTCCGGTCCTGCCGCGAACCTGGCTCGACGCGCACCGGATCTATGCGTTTGCGCACGAGCGTGGCGTTCACCAGCGTGCGATCGCGGGCGACGACCCTGCCGCGACACCTGAACGCGCGTACGTGCAGGCGCTGCTGCTGGCGCTCGCCAATCCCTACGGTTTTCTGCAGGGACAGTTCGATACGGTGATTCGTTACGTGCAGGAGCATTCGCATTGGGTGACGCTCACCGATGTGGCGCCCGTGCACCGGATGGCGAAAGGCGGTGGCGGTCGTCCCGGTCGGGCACGATTTTCCGCCGTTCTCCGCGAGCAAGGGCGGAACCATCGAAGGCAGCAAGTTCTACCTGCTGGCCTTCGACCTCGCGTTCCAGATCCAGGAGCAGGTGCACAAGCTCGAAGCCGGCGGCGAGTTTCCCGCGAGCGTCGGCCGCGACGCGGCCTCGCGCCGTCGCTATCTCACCCTGCTCAAGCGGCTGTTGCGGCAATGGGCGATACCGCCCGCGCGGCAGTTCAACCGGCTGCCGTCGCAGGCGCGCGTGGTGATGTGCACCGGAGCTGCTGGGCGTGTGGCACTACAGTCGCGGCCGGCACAGCGGGGTCGCGGTTTCAACGAAGGCGATGCCGCCGCTGATGCACTGCCAGGTCATCAACCACACGCCAGCGGGTTATGCGCTGCGCCAAACGGATACCCAGCCACCCCCGTTGCGCATCGGTGAACTGCTTGCGCTGCGCACCGAAGGCCGCGCCGGGCCACAGGTCGCCATCGTCCGCTGGTTCCGCAATACGATGCGCGGAACCGGGCTCGAGCTCGGCTGCGAAGTCCTGTCGGACAATCCCGAGGCGGCGGCGGCGGCGCTTGAGACCGCGCCGGACGGCAAGCGGGTGCCGGTGGTCGTGCTGCCGGCCGCGGCCGGCAATTCCGGTGCCGACGAAGCGATGCCGCAACTCGTCGTGGCTGCCGGCTCCTTCGGCGTCGATCAGGGCGTGGCGCTGACGCGGGCGGGCGAAACGGGTTTCGCGGTGCTCACCAAGCTCGTCGAGCAGGGTCCCGGGTTCGAGATCTACGATTTCGTCGCTGTCGGCTGATGGACGATACCCAGGCATCCCCCGCCGGCATGTTGCCGGCCGCGAACCTCGACGCCGCTGCGCGTTGGCACCGGCTGGCGGTGGCGCTGATGGCCGGGCTCGTGTTATGCGAAGGACTCTGGGAACTCTTGCTCGCTCCCCTTCGGCCCGGCGGTTCATGGCTCGCGCTGAAGGCGGTGCCGATCGCATGGGTCTGGATTCTGCTCGTGCGCGGGAAACGCAGGGCGCGCCAGGTGGCGAGCCTCATGCTCCCCTTGTTCGCTGCCGAAGGCATCGTCCGTGCCATGACCGAGCCCGGCCGGCATGCGTACGTCGCCACCGTCGCCACCGCACTCGCGCTGGGCGCGCTGATGGCAATATTGCTGTCGTTCCGATCGGAAAAGCAGGTCGGACAGGATTCCTCGCGTCAGCCGCGGTGAACGACGCGCGGTCACGCGTCGCGGCCGACCCTGCAATTCAGACGCTGCCTATTCCTCGGTCGCCGTCGGTGCAAGCAGGCCCTTGGGCAAGGGGAACACGACGCGTTCGGCGACCCCCTCGAGTTCCCGGACGTCGCGCGCGCCGAGCTCCGCGAGTCTGCCGAGGACTTCCTGCACGAGCACCTCGGGCGCCGACGCGCCGGCCGTGACGCCGACGGCGGCCTTCCCGGCGATCCACTCGGGCCGCAGCTGGTCCGCCCGATCGATCATGTAAGACGGAACGCCGCGATTCGCCGCGACTTCGCGCAGGCGATTGGAGTTGGAGCTGTTCGAACTGCCGACGACGATGACGACATCGACCTGTTGCGCCATGAACCTGACGGCATCCTGCCGGTTCTGCGTCGCATAGCAGATGTCGTCCTTCTTCGGCCCGACGATCCGCGGGTAGCGCTCTTTCAGCGCCGCGACGATGGCGGCCGCGTCGTCCACCGAGAGCGTCGTCTGCGTCACGTAGGCGAGCGCGTCAGCGGAGGCAACCGACAGCCGGGCGACGTCCGCGACCGATTCGACGAGTTGTATGCCTCCGTCGCACTGACCCATCGTGCCCTCGACCTCCGGGTGCCCGGCGTGGCCGATCATCACGATTTCGCGGCCCTGGGCGCGCATCTTCTCGACCTCGGCATGGACCTTGGTCACCAGCGGGCAGGTCGCGTCGAAGACCCGCAGGCCGCGCGCATCCGCCTCCGCGCGCACACGCCTGGACACGCCGTGCGCCGAAAAAACGACCGTGCTTCCCGCGGGCACCGCGTCGAGGTCCTCGACGAAGACCGCGCCTTTGGCCTTCAGGTCATCGACGACGAATCGATTGTGGACCACTTCGTGGCGGACGTAGATGGGCGCGCCGTAACGCGCGAGCGCCTGCTCGACGATGGCGATCGCACGGTCGACGCCGGCGCAGAAACCGCGTGGATTGGCGAGCAGGACTTCCATCAGATGCCTCGTTTCGCCCCGGCCGTGTCGCTTCGCTGCTGGCGAAAGCTGTCGAGAATGACCAGCGCAGCGCCCACCGTAATGGCGCTGTCGGCGACGTTGAACGCGGGATATGCCCAGCCGGCGTAGTGGAACAGCAGGAAATCGACCACCTTCCCAAGGGCGAGGCGATCGTACAGATTGCCCAGCGCGCCACCGAGGATGAGCGAGAGCCCGATGCAGTACAGCGCACTGCCCCCGCGGCGCAGCAGCACGACGATCACGACCGTGGCGACGACGGCGATGCCCGCCAGCAACCAGCGCTGCCAGCCGGACGCCGTGGCGAGGAAGCTGAAGGCCGCGCCGGTGTTGTAGGTGAGCACCAGGCTGAAGAACCCCGTGACCGCCCGCCCGTCGCCCTCCCGCAGCATGGCGAGGATTGCGGCCTTCGAGATCTGGTCGGCCGCGATCACGCCCGCAGCCAGCCACAGCCAGCGGACCCAGCGCGCATCTGCGGCAAGCATCGTCGACATGGCGGGCCCGGTCACGCGATCGCGCGACGCTCGCCGGATCCGAAGAGGTTCGACATGCAGCGTCCGCACAGCGTCGGGTGAGCCGCATCCGCGCCGACGTCCGATCGATAGTGCCAGCAGCGCTCGCACTTGGCGTTCCCGCTCGGGGTCACGCCGATCGCGAGCGCGTCGGCGCGCGCAACGGTGGCCGCCGACGTGATCAGGACGAAGCGCAGGTCGTCGCCGAGGCTCGCCAGTGCGTCGTAGTCCTCGCCAAAGGCGCCGATTGCCACTTCCGCCTGCAGCGACGAACCGATCTTGCCCTGCTGCCGCAGCGTCTCGAGTTCCTTCTGCACGGCCGCGCGCACCGCGAGGATGCGTGACCACTTGGCCATCAGCGGTTCGGCATCCGGCAGCTTCGGCAACGCGTCGACCCAGGTCCGGCAGAAGATCGAAGCGTCGCCGGGCCGCACGATCCGCCAGGCTTCCTCGGCGGTGAAGGACAGCACGGGTGCCATCAGCTGGAGCAGCGCATCGCGGATCAGCGCGAGCGCGGTCTGCGCCGAGCGCCGGGCGTGGCTCGCCTTGCCCGTCGTGTAAAGACGATCCTTCAGCACGTCGAGATAGAAGCCGCCGAGGTCCTCCGAGCAGAAACTCTGCAGCCGCTGCACGACGAGGTGGAACTCGTAGCGCGCGTAATCGGCCTCGACCGCGTCGGCGAGAGCGCGTGCGGTCGCGAGCGCGTAGCGGTCGATCTCCAGCAGCCCGTCGAGCGGAACGGCGTCCGTCGCCGCGTCGAAGTCGGACGTGTTCGCAAGCAGGAAGCGCAGCGTGTTGCGGATGCGGCGGTAGCCTTCGACGACGCGTTTCAGGATTTCGTCGGAGATGAAAAGCTCGCCCGAGTAGTCGGTCGCGGCCACCCACAGGCGCAGGATCTCGGCGCCGAGCGTGTTCGAGACCTTCTGCGGCTCGACGCCATTGCCCTTCGACTTGGACATCTTCCGGCCTTCGCCGTCCACCGCGAAGCCATGGGTCAGCAGCGCCTTGTACGGAGGCCGGCCGTTCAGCATGCACGACACGAGCAGCGACGAATGGAACCAGCCGCGATGCTGGTCGGAGCCCTCGAGGTAGAGATCCGCCGGGAACCCGGTGTCGCGGGTGTGGGACCCGGTCCCCGCCGCCGGGCCCTGCGGTCCGCCCAGCACCGTCTGGTGCGTCGAGCCCGAATCGAACCACACGTCGAGCGTGTCCTTGATCTTCACGTAATCGGCCAGATCGCCGGCATCGAGGTCGCGCACATCGAGCGTCTGCCACGCCTCGATACCGCCCGTCTCGACCCGACGCGCGACTTCCTCCAGCAGCTCCAGCGTGCGTGGGTGCAGCGCGCCCGTTTCCTTGTGCGTGAAGAAAGGCATCGGCACGCCCCACTGCCGTTGCCGCGACAGCGTCCAGTCGGGCCGACTGGCGATCATGCCGTGGAGCCGCGCCTTGCCCCAGCTCGGAAAGAACTGGGTCGCCTCGATGCCGGCAAGGGCCGTTGCGCGCAGCGTGTTTTCCGGCTTCCTGCCGTTCCAGCCCGGAACGTCGTCCATGCCGGCGAACCACTGCGTCGTCGCGCGATAGATCACCGGCGTCCGGTGCCGCCAGCAGTGCATGTAGCTGTGCGTGAACTTCTCGGCCGAGAACAGCGCGCCGACGTCGCGCAGCTTGGCGACGATCTGCGGATTCGCCTCCCAGATCTTCTCGCCGCCGAAAAACGGCAGGCTGCCGGCAAACCTGCCGTCGCCGCCCACCGGGTTCAGGATCTCGTCGTCGGCCATCCCGTAGCGGCGGCAGGACTGGAAATCCTCGATGCCATACGCCGGCGACGAATGAACGACGCCGGTGCCCTGCTCCAGCGTCACGTAGGACCCGAGGTACACGGGCGAAGCGCGGTCGTAGAGCGGATGGCGAAAGCGGATCAGCTCGAGCGCTGCGCCCGTCGTCGACGCAACCACGCGGCCTTCGAGCTTGAAGCGCGCGAGGCAGGGTTCGACGAGATCCTGCGCGAGCACGAGATGCCCGCGGGGGGTCGCCACCAGCGCGTAGGCAAAATCGGGATGCATGTTCAGCGCCTGGTTGGACGGGATCGTCCAGGGCGTCGTCGTCCAGATGACCGCCATCGCGGGCCCGACCGGCATGGCGGCAAGGCCGAACGCGGCGGCGAGCCGGTCGCGATCGGCGTCGTCGAGCGGGAATGCAACGTCGACCGCGATGTCCTCCCGATCCTCGTATTCGACTTCTGCTTCGGCCAGAGCGCTGCCGCAGTCGAAGCACCAGTTCACCGGCTTCAGGCCGCGATAGATGTATCCCTTCTCGAGCAGCCTGCCCAGCGTGCGAATTTCGTCGGCCTCGTTCCGGTACGCCATCGTCGTGTACGGATGATCCCAGTCGCCGAGCACGCCCAGGCGCTGGAAATCCGCCTTCTGGCGCACGATCTGCTCGTTGGCGTAGGCGCGTGCGAAGCGCTGCGTTTCCTCGACCGGGATGTGCTTGCCGTGCGCCTTCTCGATCTGCACCTCGATGGGCATCCCGTGGCAATCCCAGCCGGGCACGTACGGCGCGTCGTAGCCGGCGAGCTGCTTGCTCTTGACCACGACGTCCTTGAGGATCTTGTTGACCGCATGGCCGATGTGGATGTCGTTGTTCGCGTAGGGCGGGCCGTCGTGCAGCACGAAACGCGGCCGCCCGGCCGAAGCGGCGCGGATCGCCTCATAGACCTTGTTCTGCTGCCACTCCTTGATCCAGAGCGGCTCGCGCTTCGCGAGATCGCCGCGCATCGGAAATCGCGTGTCCGGCAGATTCAGCGTCGTCTTGTAATCGGTTTTCGAAGGATCGGGCATGCGGGGGCGGTTCTTTCCTGGGTGGCGTTCGGGACGTTCGTGTTCGTCAATGCTGCTGTGCGTCTGCCATGTTGAAAAAGTCGCGCGCCTGCGCGGCGTCGGCCTCGATCTGGCGCGTCAGGGCGGCGAGGTCCGGATAGCGCACCTCGTCGCGCAGCTTGTGCACAAACTCGACACGGACGCGTCGCCCGTAGATCGTCTCGTTGAAGTCGAAAATGAACACTTCGAGCATCGGCACGCCCGAAGCCGACACGGTCGGGCGCACGCCGACGCTCGCCACACCCGTCCTCGGCGCGCTGCCGAGTCCGTGCACGCGGACGGCGAAGATCCCCGCGACAGGCGGCGTGCGCTTCAGCGGAAGGTTCGCCGTCGGAAAGCCCAGGCTGCGCCCCAGCTTCGCCCCGTGCGCAATGCGCCCCGAGAGACAGTACGGCCGTCCGAGCAGCGCGCGAGCACGCGCCAGATCGCCTTCCGCGAGCGCCGAACGCACGGCCGTCGACGATGCCCGTTCCCCGTCGATCGTCACCGTGCGCATCGCTTCCACGCTGAATCCGGTCGCGGCGCGGCGCAACGTCGCCAGGTCTCCGGCGCGTCCCTTGCCGAAGCGGAAATCCTCACCCACCAGCAGCCAGCGCGCGCCGAGTCGACGCACGAGCACGGCGTCGATGAACGACGCCGCTTCGAGGGACGCGAGCCGTCCGTCGAACCGCGCCACGTAGGTGCGGGCGACCCCGGCGGCGGCGAATTGCTCGATCTTGTCGCGCAGGGACGACAGCCGCGGCGGGGCCGTCGATTTCCCGAAGAATTCGCGTGGCGGCGGGTCGAAAGTCAATACGGCGGCCGGCAGCGCAAGGTCGTCGGCCGCCTCGGCGAGCCGGGCAAGCATTGCCTGGTGACCGCGATGGACGCCGTCGAAATTGCCGATCGCCAATGCGACGGGGACGTCGGCCGCCGGTGGAATACCGCGAAAAAGCTGCACCAATCTGCCTCGCTGCAGCAAAACTGTGGATTTTAGCGGATTATCGAACCGGACGTTCACTTTCCCGCGTTCCCGTCGGCGCGGCATCCCGGCCATCGCCTTCCCGTGGCAGAGAAGACGTCGACGCAATACACTGGCGCCATCGACCCGATCCGGCCAAGGAGCTACCGATGGCGGCATACCTGCTTGTGGATTGCGAAGTGACCGACCCCGAACGCTACGAGCGCTACAAGAAGCTCGCGCCGCCTGCCATCGCAAAATACGGCGGCCGTTACCTGGCACGAGGCGGCGAGACCACCCGGCTCGAAGGCGAGTGGCAGCCGAATCGCATCGTGGTCCTGGAGTTCCCCGATGCGCAAACCGCGAAGCGTTTCTACGAGTCGCCCGAGTACCGCGCCGCGCGCGCGGAACGCGCGGGCGCGGCGAACATGAACATGGTCCTGGTCGAAGGGCTCAGTGCTTGACGTAGGGGACGACTCCGCGCGGCAGCAATTTCAGCGGCCGCACGCGGGACAGTGGCGTCCGCCACACGGGAGCGGCCGATGACCGAAGCGCCGCACGGCGCCTTCCCGAAGCCGAATGGCGCCGTCCACGCCCTGACGGTCGCGACGTGCTCAGCGCGCGCGCGTGCATGCGTGCCGCCTCCCCAGTCCGGCGCGTGACGGGGCGACGTCGACCCAAGACAAGAACGACCGCCGATCGCATCGCTGTATCCCCTGTATACCCAGGACAGCCGCAGTTTCCCGTTCGCGGTGTGGTGTGCCTCAGGCGGCGATGGCCGCGTGCGAGTCGTCGAGCCATGCGGGCGGATTCTCGACGCGATGACGTGCGCCGGAGCCCCCTTGATCGAGCGTCGCCTTGAGTTCGGCGTCGGCCACGGCGGCTTCGCGCGCGAGCGTCGCGTCGTAGCCGGCGCGCGCCTCGGCGCTGGCCAGAACGTTGTACGCCGCGTGAATCCGCGCCACGAGATTGCTCATGTCCTGCCCGGCATCCGTCGTGCCGTAGCCGAAGCGTTCGAGGAGCAAGAGGTAGGCGGCTTCGATCTGCGCCGGGGTGGCGTCCGGCGAGAGGTCGAGATAGTCGTAGAACGTGTAGCTCACGGCGGCCTCCTCGGTCTGGTGCGGTCGGCAATCGTCTGCTGCTCGACGAGTATCAAGCAGCAAACGTGCCAGGCTGCGAGGCGCAATGAACGTCGGGGCCGCTATTCAGATGACAGCCAGTGGCGTCGGGCCTGCCGGCGGCGGAAACGCGGCGTCGATCGCGTCGAGAGTCCGCGCATCGAGCCGCAGCGTCGCCGCGGCCCGGTTGGCCCGGACGTGCTCGAGATCGGCCGATTCCGGGATGGCCGCGACATCCGGTGATCGCAACAGCCAGCGCAACGCAATCTGCGCCGGCATCGCTCCGATTCGACGCGCGATCGACGCCAGTTTCGGATCTCGCAGCAACGCGCCCTGCCCCAGCGGGGAGTAAGCCATCAGGGGAATCCGGCGTTCGCGCATCCAGGGAAGAAGGTCCCATTCGATGCCGCGCTCGCCCAGATGGTAGAGGACCTGGTTCGTTGCGCAGCGCCGACCTTCGGCGAGCGCAAACAACTCGCGCATGTCGGCCGTGTCGAAATTCGAAACGCCCCAGCGGACAATCTTCCCGTCCGCGCGGAGCCGCTCGAAGGCCGCCACTGTTTCAGCCAGCGGAATCTGTCCGCGCCAGTGCAGGAGGTAGAGATCGAGCCGGTCCGTTCCCAGCCGCTTGAGGCTGCGCTCACAGGCAGAGATCGCGCTTTTTCGGCCGGCGTTGTGGGGATACACCTTGCTGACTACAAACAGCCGATCGCGCCGCCCGGTGATCGCGCGCGCCACGATCCTTTCGGCGCCCCCCTCGGCATACATCTCGGCGGTGTCGACCAGCGTCATGCCCAGGTCGAATCCGAGCGACAGCGCCGCGGCCTCTCGTTCCGCGCGCGCCTCGCGCTCGCCCATGGTCCAGGTCCCGAGGCCGAGCGCCGGCACGGTCGTTCCGTCCGGGAAGGTCACCGAGGGCAGGTCGGCGGGCGGGATGTGCGCCATCCCGCCGAGGATACCGGAATCGCCGTCCGGTCATCGCCGGTTGACGCGCGCGAACCGCAATCCGTCAACGCGTGGATAATGGCGAACCCGGAGCCACTTTTTCTGCGCATGCCGCTCGACCCTCTCCCCGGCCGTACCGTAGTCCGCGCGGCCTGCCCGCACGACTGCCCCGACACCTGCGCGATGCTGGTCACGGTCGAGGACGGTCGCGCGATCGAAGTGCGCGGCGCGCCGGACCACCCGCCGACGGCCGGCACGCTCTGCACCAAGGTCGCGCGTTATCTGGAGCGCACCTATTCGCCGGACCGTGTGCTGCATCCGATGCGGCGCGTGGGAAAGAAGGGCGAAGGCCGCTTCGAACGCATGACGTGGGACGAGGCGCTCGACACGATCGCCGGCGAAATTCGGCGCCATCGCCGCCTCGGCCGAAGGACCGCAGGCGATCGTCCCGTACTCCTATGCGGGAACGATGGGGCTCCTGCAATCCGGCTCGATGGATCGTCGCTTCTTTCACCGGCTCGGTGCGTCGCTGCTCGACCGGACCATCTGCGCGAGCGCCGGCAAGGCCGGCTGGATCGCGACGGTCGGCGCGGCGATGGGGACGGACGTCGAGCAATTCTCGAACAGCCGCCTGATCCTGATCTGGGGCAGCAATCCGGTCGTTTCCAATCTGCATTTCTGGAGGCAGGCGCAGGAAGCGAAGCGCCGCGGTGCGACGCTCGTTGCCATCGATCCGTATCGCAGCCAGACCGCGGAAAAATGCCACCAGCACGTGGCGCTCGTTCCGGGCACCGACGCCGCGCTCGCGCTGGGCATGATGCAGGTGCTGATCGCGGAGGACCTCGTCGATCGCGACTACATCGATCGGCACACGATCGGATTCGACGCCCTGCGCGGTCGTGCCGCCGAATATCCACCGGAGCGCGTCGGGGCGATCTGCGGCATCGCGCGCCGATACGGTGATCGGGCTCGCGCGAGCCTACGGCACGACCCGGCCGGCGGCGATCCGCGCGAATTACGGGATGCAGCGCCATGCCGGCGGCGGCAATGCCATGCGCGCCGTCGCCTGCCTGCCGGCGCTCGTCGGCGCGTGGCGCGATCCGGCCGGTGGCGCGCTGCTGTCGTCATCGGGCACCTATCCCGTCGATGCCGCGGCGCTGGAACGCCCCGATCTCATCCGCGGCAAGCCGCGGACGATCAACATGAGCACGATCGGCGACGCCCTGCTCGACGCCGCCGACCCGCGGATCCGGGCGATCTACGTCTACAACTCGAATCCCGTCGCGGTGGCACCCGAGTCGGCGCGCGTGGCCGCCGGCTTCGCGCGCGAAGATCTCTTTTGCGTCGTGCACGAGATCTTCCAGACCGACACCGCCGACTACGCCGACATCCTGCTGCCGGCCACCACGCAGCTCGAGCACCTGGACGTCCACAGCTCTTACGGGCATCTCCACGCGCTCGCGAACAACCCGGCGATCGCGCCGCTCGGCGAGGCGAAGCCGAACACCGAGGTCTTCCGGCTGCTCGCCGCGCGGATGGGATTCGCCGAGCCCTGCTTTCGCGACAGCGACGAGGATCTCGCGCGGCTTGCGTTCCGGTGGGACCACCCGCGCGCGGACGGCATCACCTGGGACGAATTGAGGGCCAAGGGATTCCGGAGGCTGGCCGTGCCCGCCGCCCATGCCCCGTTCGCCGCCGGCGGTTTCCCGACACCGTCCGGCAGATGCGAGCTCTATTCGGAAGCGCTCGCGCGGGACGGCCACGATCCGCTCCCGACGTTCGTCCCGCCGCGCGAGTCGGTCGCGAGCAACCCGACGCTGGCCCGGCGCTATCCGCTGGCCTTCCTTTCGCCGCCCGCCCGCAACTTCCTCAACTCGTCGTTCGCGAATCTGCCGACGTTCATCGCCGAGGAGAGGACCCCGTGGCTCGACATCCATCCCGACGATGCCCGGTCGCGCGCAATCGCGACCGGCGATCGCGTGCGCATCCGCAACGACCGGGGAAGCTTCACGGCAACGGCGCGCGTGACGGATCGTGCGCGCTCCGGTGTCGTCGTCGCGCCGTCGGTCTGGTGGAAGAAGCTCTCCCCCGACGGCGAGAATGCCAATGCCGTGACCAGCCAGGCACTGACCGACCTCGGGCGCGCCGCGACGTTCTACGACTGCCTGGTCGAGGTCGAACGGCTCTGACGCCGGCCGCCGTGCGGCGCCATCGCTGGGCGGCTCGGCGCCGCCGCGGTGTTGCCCCGGTCGATCAGAGCTTGCGCACCAGCCCGACCATCACGCCGAAGATTTCGAGCGTGCCCTCGGGACGGATGACGGAGTAGGCCTTGTTCTCCGGCTTCAGCACGAACTGGCCGCGATCGACATCGAGCCGCTTCAGCGTGAACTGGCCGTCGACGATCGCCACGACGATGTCGCCGCGCTTGGCCGACGGCGTCTTTTCGACGACGACGAGATCGCCCTCGAGAATGCCGGCGTCCTCCATCGAGTCGCCCTTGACGCGGATGAGGACGGTCTGCGACGGCCGCTCGATCAGATAATCGTCGATCGTCAGCGCATCGGAGTGGCCGTCATCGACGGGATTCGGCTGTCCGGCCTGGACCGGTGACTCCGCCAGCGCGCGCGCGAAGAACCGCCCGGTCGGCGCGAGCCGACGGTCGGGCGTGGACTCGATGTAGCCCGCGAGTTTGAGCCGTGCGACCATAGCCGCCACCGACGACTTGGACTTGAGGCCGAGCAGGTTGCCGATCGACGCATACGACGGCAACGCGCGATGCCTGGCGTAGTAGTCCTGCAGTGACGCAAGGTAAGAACGATCGTTCGACATGGCGGTACAATAGCGAACGAGCGTTCGTCCGTCAAGCCCCTTCCGGCCCCCTTTCGCCATGCGTCTGTTCACCCCGGTCCTGGCCTTCGTCGACCTCGAAACGACCGGCACGATTGCTGCGACCGACGCGATCACCGAAATCGGAATCGTGCGGGTCGAAGCCGATCCCGAGGGCGCTGCCCCCCGTGTCACCGAGTGGAGCACGCTGGTCAACCCGGGGAGGCCGATTCCGCCCGAGATCCAGGCGCTGACCGGAATCACCAACGCGATGGTCCGCGACGCGCCATCCTTTGCGCGCGTCGCCGACGAGATCTCGGCACGGACCGCCGGCGCGTTGTTCGTGGCGCACAACGCCCGCTTCGACTACGGCTTTCTGAAGCACGCGTTCGCCCGCGAGCAGCGTGCCTTCTCCGCGCGGGTGCTGTGCACCGTCCGCCTGTCGCGGCGCCTGTTCCCCGACGAGCCGCGGCACAGCCTGGACAGCGTCATCGCGCGGCACGGCCTGCCCGTGGCCGGGCGGCACCGCGCGCTCGGCGACGCGCGGGTGCTGTGGACCTTTCTGCAAACGCTCTACCGCCAGCTGCCTGCGGATGCGATCGAAGCCGCCGCCAGGCGCGTCCTGAAGACACCGAGCCTTCCGCCGCAACTGGCGCCGGACGCGCTCGACGCGTTGCCGGAGGCGCCGGGCGTCTACCTGTTCTACGGCCTCAATGCGCTGCCGCTCTACATCGGCAAGAGCACGAACCTGCGCGAGCGCGTCGGCGCGCATTTTTCGTCGGACTATCGCTCCGCCACCGACCTTCGGCTCTCGACGGAGCTCCAGCGCATCGAGTTCGAGGAAACCGCGGGCGATGTCGGCGCGCTGCTGCGCGAGGCGGCGCTCGTGAAGTCGATGCTGCCCGCGCACAATCACGCGCTGCGGCGAAAGGCGCAATCCGGCGTGCTCGAGCTGCCGGCCGAACCCGGTCCCCCCGGTTTTGTTCCCGCCGCGAGTGTCGGGCCCGGCGAGCTCCCCGGCCGCTTCGGGCCGTTTTCGTCGAAGCGGCAGGCGCGCGAGGCGCTGCGCTCGCTCGCTTCCGAGCACTCGCTATGCTGGAAGGCGCTGGGTCTCGAAAAGCGGCTGGGCCCGTGCTTCGCGCGGCAGGTGAAGCGCTGCGCCGGCGCGTGCGTGGGCGCCGAATCGGCCGGCGCGCATCACGAGCGGCTCGCCCAGGCGCTGGCGCCGCTCGCGATCCCGCCGTGGCCGTTCCCCGGGCTCGCCGCGATTCGCGAGCGCTCGCTGCTGGGAGATCGCGTCGATCTGCACGTGCTCCGGGATTGGTGCTGGCTGGGCACCGCCCGCGACGACGGCGAGCTCGGCCGCCTCATCGAGGCGCCCCCGCGGCCGGAGTTCGATGCCGACATCGCGCGGCTGCTGATGCGCGTGTTCGCGAAAGGAAAGCACGAGGTATTGGCGCTTCCCGGCGCGGTCAATCCCGCCGATTGAGGCCCGTTCACGCCTCGCCGGGCGGCACGCCAAGCCCTAACCGCCGCGTGCCGCGTGCGCCGCCAGCACCGTCGCGACGCACGCCGTCAGCTTGGTCGCGTAGGAAATGTGCAGGAATTCGTTGGGTCCGTGCGCATTGGACCTGGGTCCGAGCACGCCGGTGATCAGGAACTGCGCGTCGGGAAAATGCCTGCCCAGCATCGCCATGAACGGAATCGTGCCGCCCTCGCCCATCGCCGCCGCCGGCTTGCCGTAGTACGCCTCCGACGCGGTCTGGAGCGCCTGCTCGAGCCACGGTGCGGTCGCCGGCGCGTTCCATCCGGTCGCGCCTTCGTCTGCCTCGAAGCGAACGGTGGCGCCATGCGGCGGATCGGCTTCGAGCAGGCGCTTCAGCGCCTGCACCGCATCGGCTCCGTCGACCAGCGGCGGCAGGCGCAGCGAAAGCTTGAGCGACGTGCGCGGACGCAGCACGTTGCCGGCATCGGCAATCGCCGGGAACCCGTCGGCGCCGGTCACCGACAGCGCCGGGCGCCACGTGCGATTGAGCAGGGCTTCGGCGTGATCGGCGATCATCGGCAGCGTGCGGCCCGCGAACGGGTACTTGCGGACCGTGGTCTCGCCCATGATCGCCGCCGCCGCCTTCGCCTGCCGCACGCGCTCGTCGGGGATCGGCACGTGAAACGCGGCGGGCAGCACGCGACCCGTCGCCGCGTCCTCGAGCCGGTCGAGAACGGCTCGCGCGACGCGAAACGACGAAGGAACGATGCCGCTCGCATCGCCCGAATGCACGCCCTCGGTCAGGACTTCGACGCTGAGCGCCCCGCCGGCGAGGCCGCGCAGCGACGTCGTCGCCCAGAGTCGCTCGTAGTCGCCGCAGCCGGAATCCAGCCCGACCACGAAATCCACGGCGCCCATGCGCGGCGCGAGCAGCTCGAGGTAGGCCGGCAGGTCGTAACTGCCGCTCTCCTCGCAGGTTTCGATCACGCCGACGCAGCGCGCGTGCGCCACGCCCTGCGCCTGCAGCGCGCCGATGGCGGCCAGCGATGCGAACAGGGCGTAACCGTCGTCGGCGCCCCCCCGTCCGTAAAGCTTGCCGTCCTCCAGCACCGGCAGCCACGGGCCCAGACCTTCGCGCCAACCCGTCATTTCCGGCTGCTTGTCGAGGTGGCCGTAGAGCAGGACGGTGCGTCCGCCCGTGCCGGGCACATCGAAGTAGAGCACCGGCGTGCGGCCGGGCAGGCGCACGATCTCGACGGTCATGCCGCGCACCGGCTGCTGCCGCGCCCAGGCCTCGGCCAGGCGGACGACCGCCTCGATGTGGCCGTTCTTCTCCCACTGCGGGTCGAAGTGCGGCGATTTGGCCGGAATGCGGATGTACTCGACGAGTTGCGGGACGATCGAGCCATCCCAGGCGTCGGCGACGGAAGCAGCCAGAGCGGACGTGTTCATCGGATTCCAGTTGCGGGTTGAGGGAAGCGGGGCGTACTTTACCGGATCGTTGCCGCTCCGTGGCGGGCGGCAGGTGCGGTAGCGCCGCGATTGCCACGACTCGCGCAAAAGATGCTAGGTTTGCGGCCATGACGTACCTGTGGCCCGAAATGCTGCTGTTGCTGCTGGCCGTGCCGCTGCTGGTCGCGGCCTACGTCCTGCTGCTCCGGCGCAAGAAGAAGAGCGCTCTCCGCTACGCGAGCGTGAACCTGATGAAGGTCGCGCTCGGGCCCGCGCAGCGGTTGCGCCGCCACGTCCCGCCGCTGCTTTTCCTGCTGTCGGTGATCGCGATGCTCGTCGCGATCGCGCGTCCGTCCGCGGTCGTCACGCTGCCGTCGCAACAGCAGACCATCATGCTGGCGATGGATGTCTCCCTCAGCATGGGCGCCAAGGACGTCGACCCCAATCGGCTGACCGCCGCGCAGGTGGCGGCGAGGTCCTTCGTCGAGGAGTACCCGGCGGATACGCGCATCGGCATCGTGGCGTTCGGCGCGACCGCGTCGCTCGTGCAGACGCCGACAAAGAATCGCGAGGATCTGCTCGCTGCCATCGACCGTTTTCAGCTGCAGCGCGGCACCGCGACCGGCAGCGCGCTCTACGTGGCGCTGGCGACGCTCTTTCCCGATGCCGGCATCGATCTCGAGTCACTGGTGTTCAAGGGCGGCCTGACCCGCTTTGGCGCCCCGACCGCCCGCCCCGAGGTCAGACCGACGACCCCGGAGGCGAAGGCGTTCAAGCCCGTCCCGCCGGGCTCATACAGCTCTGCCGTGATCATCCTGCTGAGCGACGGTCGCCGGACGACCGGCCCGGATCCGCTCGAGGCGGCGAAGATGGCCGCCGACCGCGGCGTCAAGGTCTACACCGTCGGTTTCGGCACCAAGGAAGGCGCCACCATCGGCTTCGAGGGCTGGTCGGTATTCGTGCGCCTCGACGAGGAAACGCTGCAGGGCATCGCCCAGATCACGCGCGGCGAGTATTTCCATGCCGGCACCGCCACGGACCTGAAGAAAGTGTACGAGAGCCTCAACGCGCGGCTGGTGCTGGAACGAAAGGATACCGAAGTGACGTTCCTGTTCGCCGCGGCGGCGGCGGCTCTGCTGTTCGCGTCGGGCCTGCTGTCGCTGCTCTGGTTCAACCGATCCGTCTGACCCCGCCCGCGGTTGCTGATGTCCGGGCGCAGTGCAGGCGCCGGCATGACGACGTCGGGCGACGCCTTCGGCAATCGTCAGCCGCTTGCCCGTTCACGCGTTGGCGGCGCGAGATTGCCGGGATGCGACAAACGCGCTTTCGTTGCACCGATGCTTGTTGCGCTTCTGCCTGCGTGCGCGACGATGCAGGGATCGCAGGCGATCATGGTGGCGATGGCCGAGATCGAGTGACAGATCCAGGCCGGTTTCGACGGCGTGGGGTAGATGTTCAAGAGTATTGCGCGCGACGCCCGGAAGCGTCCTTGATGCCGGCCTCCGAGCGCCTGCTGTTCGAGTGGCTCTGCAAGCTGCCGGACGGTCCGACCGGTTGGCCGCTGGAGGTCGCGGTTGCCACGCGCGGTCAATAGGACTTACGATGCGCGGCAGCGTACGGAATCAGGCGAACAACAAACGAGTACGGTGGAGCACATGCCCGAGTTCTTATATCTGCTGGTCAACTACCCGGCCCTGATCGCAGCCCCGATCGTGCTTTTCGGCGTGCTCGCGCTGTGGAGCCGCTCGCGCACCGCGTGGGTGGCAACGGCGGCGTGGGTCCTGTACCTGGGTTACGAGGTTGGTATGAATGCCGGCGTGCTGTGCAGCGGCGACTCGTGCATCAAGCGAACGCCGCTTTACTTTGTCTATCCGCTGCTGGCGTTTCTGTCGCTGGTCGCTCTGGTGCAGGTCTATGTCCACATCCGCGACAAACGTCGCCGGGAGCGGTGGTAGACGTACCGCCGCGGATACCTGTCACGTCGCGATCAGCGCCTTTCGAGAAGGGCCGCGTCCTTGGTGATGACAGATCGGAACAGGTCCGAATCGGGGTTGGGATTGCGCTCGAAGCTTCGGAGCGACCACACCGCATTGACGTGCCTTCGAAATCCGAGATGCCCAGGCTCACTCGTCTACGGTCCACACCACGCGTCGATAGCCGCCTTGGCCGCAGTCAAGCTCGCGCTGAGGGCTGTCACGTTCGCAACGGCATCAACGCCATCCTGCTCGGTGCCGTAGGGACAACCGGCTGCCACTTTGGCGGTGTAATACGCGGCGACATCCAGCTTGTTCGCCACCACCATTGAATCGGGTGCCGTGGTGGCGCCGTTCAGCACATCGAGTGTGATCGACTGTAATGTGCGTCGGCCTGCTTGCAGTTCACCCACATAGTAAGCCAAGCCAGCGGGATCAGGATCGCGTCCCAGGGTCTGCTGGTAGATCTTGGTCACCAGCGCCGAGTGGCTCAGCCCGCCATAGCGACGATTGAATTCGTCGGAGAAACCAAACGCGCCGATGATTGCATTGAGTGACTGGCCCTCGCTATCCATGCGAGTTGCCCAATAGGTCTGCCCACCTGGATCCGCTGGCCGGCCGTAGTAAGCCACATATGCTTTCTGAACGTAGTCGCGGGAGTAGCCGCTGCCTGTGTTTGAAATGAAATCCACTTTGACGTTCGTGCCGGCGAGAGGGACGGAATACTCTTGCAGCGCACCCAGTGCGGGTCCCTCGGCCCGCACGGTGACGCTGCCGCTGGTGGTGGCAAGGGGAATGGCATAGCCACCCGATCCGGACGTGTACGCGTAGTTGCCTTGACTGGTGGATACGGCAATGCCGCCGATCCCCTCGCCAATGCTGTAAAAGCCGTCGTGGTTCGTATCCTGATAGACGACACCGACCACGAAGTACTGGCCGCTGCGCCGGCCGAAATCCTCGGTCACCACCAATGGGCCGACCGCCGTGATCCCGGAAGTTTCACTGATAATGCCGACCCCGATCTCCGTATAAACCGGATCGGTCACCGAAAAGTTCATGATGTTCCGGCGATGACCGAGGCTTGGCACTCCCCAGTCGACGATAAAGCCCGCATGGCCGTGAGACACGCTATCGGAATAGGCGTAGACATTCTCCGCGACGGCGTTCCAGGCGAAGTAACCGGCGGTGGCAATCCGTTCGGTGAAGCTGGAGCCACCGCTGCCCGAATGGCCCTGGAAATCGTGATCGGCCATGTCCTGGCTGTGGCCGCGGGCGGCGGCGATGAGGTTGGCGTTGAAAGCCAACGGGGGACGCGGAGGATAGCCGGCGAAGTCCGCAACCAGCTGGCCGAGGTCCACCTGGAAGAAGCGATAGGCGCTGACAATGTCCGGGTCGGTGGTCGCCTGCAGCCGCAGACCCTCCGCAGCGGGGTTGGCCCGGGCCCGGTTGATGAGCTCAAGCATGTATTGTTCTTCCGCCGTCGGCTCCCCATGGCTGTAGGACGTGCCCGCAGAAGGCGCCGCCTGCGGGAATTTGCGGGCCGGTTCAACAACGGGAACGGTGATCGCCGGCGGATCGAGGGTGGGCGACAGGGGTGGCAACCCCGAATATGGCATTAATTCGGCACAGTCGTGGTCCGCGTTTGCCGGTTGGAATTGCACGGGTTGCGTCGAACTCTACTCGCGACCATCATCGATTCCCTACAACTCGCCTCCGGTCTGGCAGGCCTTTACCGGGTCCTTCACTCCAGTGAGCCTCGTATGCGGTGGTTGCAGTCGGCGTCTCGATGGCTGGATACACCGGTCACGCCCGCGGCGTCGACGACGTCGTCTTGAGCCAGAACCAACCGCCCGACTGCACCGCCGCGGCGCCCAGCATCGCTACCCTTTGGTCGCCCAAGCATCAGTACGTCCCGATCGATGTCCTGGGTGCGTGACTGATCCCGATGGCGATCCCGTGACGATAACGGTGGATGCCATCTACCAGGATGAACCCGTCAATGGGCTGGGGGATGGCGATACGGCGCCCGACGGCGCCGGAGTGGGGACGTCGACTGCACAAGTCCGCGCCGAACGCGCTGGCAGCGGCAATGGGCGGGTCTACCACATCGACTTCACCGCCGATGATGGCAACGGAGGCCAGTGCTCCGGCGCCGTGCTTGTTGGCGTCCCGAAGAGCCAGGGGAAGAACGGCGCCCCGGTGGATGATGGAGCGCTTTTCGACTCGACGATTCTGTAATTGACTCTTGGGTTGGTTCGATTGAGATGGTGGCGGACAACACGTCGCCCCCGTCGTGCGCGACGCTCACCGGGTCAACCGGCAGTTCCAGGCCAGCCGACCAAATCAGCTGTGGATGCCGACTTCACCTATGTCGCGACGTGCACCGGATTCGTCTACGTGGCCTTCGTGATCGATGTGTTCGCCCGCCGTATCATTGCTGGCGGGTGGCGCGCTCGATGCAAACGGACCTGATCATGAACGCGCTGGAACAAGCACTGTGGGCGCGGTCCGGAATCAAGGCGTCGCGCATCACAGCGACAGGGCAGCAAATTCCTGCCCACTCGTTGCCCCGCGCCCGCGTGGCGGGATTTTACCGTCTGTGGCGGAATTCAGCGCCGGTATCAGGTACGACAAGCATCTCGCCCGGTCTTGCGCCGATCATGACGGGGTCATGGTCCGAGGCGGCTGTGCTGCCGCTGATCCGCAGCGCCGACGGGTCGACTGGTTCACTCCCACCGGTCCTGTCGTTACCGTTGGAGCAGCGCGGGCCCGATGGAAAGTCTTAGCTGGCCCGAAGTGGCGAAGCTGCTGACCGGCGGCCAGAAGTTGGCACGCGATCCGCGATCGGCGTGGCAGTTGGAGAGGCGGACAAGCGGCTCAGACCAAATGTCCTGGCTGGCTGGCGATTGTTGCGTCGACTCTTCTGTCTGGCCGGTTTCTTGGGGTCTGCTGACTCGATAACCTCTTGTTCTTATTGGCGTCCCCAGGGGGATTCGAACCCCCGTACTCACCGTGAAAGGGTGATGTCCTAGGCCTCTAGACGATGGGGACCTGGCGCAAGGCAAAGCAAAGACAACAGACACAACGACAACACACGCTACGGGTCGGGTGGTGGAGGTAAGCGGGATCGAACCGCTGACCTCTTGCATGCCATGCAAGCGCTCTCCCAGCTGAGCTATACCCCCCACGGCCAACATGAAATTATACGGGGCGGGACGCTCTTGTGCAATCGCGTCCCGGGCGATCGGACGCGCTGAAGCAGGCTGTCGGATATCATCTTGCGCACACGGCGTCCGACGCCTCCCACGCGAGCGCCTTTCGCCATCCCATGCCCCTGCCCTCACCCCGCACCGCCGTCGACGTCGACCTGTCCGGCCGCGTGATCATGGTGACCGGCGCGACGGGCGGGCTCGGCAAGGCCCTGCGCGCTCGCCTGCGCCGCCCGCGGAGCCACCGTCGTGCTGCACGGGCGCGTCGTGCGCAAGCTCGAGGCGATCTACGACGAGATCGTGGGGGCCGGACATCCGCAACCGACGATTCTGCCGCTGGACCTGGCCACGGCGTGCGCCGACGATTTCGGCAATGTGGCGAGCGCGATCCGGGCGCAACTCGGCCGGCTGGACGGTCTCGTGCATACCGCCGCGTTCGCGGGTTCCCTGGGTCCGATCGAGCACCAGTCGTTCGACGTGTGGCAGAAGGTGCTGCGCGTGAATCTGGCCGCGGCGATGGCGCTGACGCGATCGACGCTGCCACTGCTCTCGGCGGCCCCCGACGCGAGCGTCATCTTCACGCTGGACATGCGCGGCGAGGACCCCCGCGCCTATTGGGGTGCCTATGCCGCGGCGAAGGCCGGCCTCTCCGCGCTGGCTGCGACCGTGGCGGACGAGTGGGAAAGCCGTCCGAACCTGCGCGTCAACGCGGTCGTTCCCGGACCGATGCGCACGCCGCTGCGGGCGCTGACGCATCCCGGCGAGGACAGGTCCGCGCTGCCGGTGCCCGAAGCGCTGGTGCCGCTCTACCTGCACCTGCTGGGCGCGCAAGCCAAATCGGAGAGCGGCGCACGGATCGACGCGGCAGCATGGCTCGCCGGTCAACCGGCCTCCGTGCCGCTTGTCCCGCCGGCGACGACGGGCCGGCCATAGCGCAGCACGACGCGCAGCCGCCGGAACTCGTCTTCCGGCAGCGTATCGGGGAGCACGACGATGGTCCGCGCCGGGCGCCACCAGGGTGCGCCGTCCGCCCGCCACACGATGGTCGTCAGCCTGGCGCCGACGTAGGAATCGTCAAGAATAGCCCCCGCCCGCGAACGCCCGTCGCGACCCGTCACCGTGATCCTGCGGTCGATGCCGACGTGCAGCAGCGCCGGCACGCCGCGGCCGGTGCAGCGCCACAGGCCGGACAACAGCACGCCGAGAACCATGGCAGCCGCCGGCACCGCCGCGGCGGCAGGCAGCGGCAGCACTCCGATCAGGACCGCCGTCATCGCACAGGTGGACGCGACAAAGGCGCAGCCGATCCGTGACGGGCGGGGTTCGAGACGCAGGCGCGGCGAGGGTTTCATCGCCGTCGATTGCACGCCGCCGCCGCGGATCCCGCAATCGAACGTGTGGACGAACTTCAGGCGGGCGGCCGGGGTTTACCCCTTCTTCCCCGCGAGCAGCAGCCAGGTGGCCACGACCGTGTCGGGATTGAGCGAGATACTCTCGATCCCCTGCGCGACGAGCCACTGCGCGAGTTCCGGGTGGTCCGACGGTCCCTGGCCGCAGATGCCGGCATACTTGCCGGCCTTGCGGCAGGCCGCGATAGCCATCGCCAGCATCGCCTTCACCGCGTCGTCCCGCTCGTCGAACGTCGCGGCGATGGCGCCACCCGCGTCGCGGTCGAGTCCGAGCGTCAGCTGCGTCATGTCGTTGGAGCCGATCGAGAAGCCGTCGAAATGCTCGAGGAAGCGATCGGCGAGCAGCGCGTTCGACGGTATTTCGCACATCATGATCACGCGCAGGCCGTTCTGCCCGCGCGCGAGGCCCTCGGCCTTCAGCAGCGCCATCACCTGCTCCGCCTCGGCGAGCGTGCGCACGAAGGGGATCATCAGCTCGACGTTGGTGAAGCCCATGTCGTCGCGCACCCGCTTCATCGCCGCGCACTCGAGCGCGAAGCAGTCGTGGAACTCCGGCGCGATGTAACGGGACGCGCCGCGGAAGCCGAGCATCGGATTCTCCTCGTGCGGCTCGAAGCGCTGGCCGCCGACGAGATTCGAGTACTCGTTCGACTTGAAGTCCGACAGCCGCACGATCACCTTCTTCGGCCAGAAAGCGGCGGCGATCGTGGCCACGCCTTCGGCGATCTTGCCGACGTAGAATTCGGTCGGGCTGGGATATCCGCCGATGCGGCCGCGGATCTCGCGCTGCAACTCGGCCGGCTGGCGATCGAGCGCGAGCAGCGCCTTCGGGTGGATGCCGACATTCTTGTTGATGATGAACTCGAGCCGCGCCAGGCCGACGCCTTCATTGGGCAGCTGACGGAACTCGAACGCGAGCTCGGGATTGCCGACGTTCATCATGATCTTGGTCGGCGACGGCGGCATGCGGTCGAGGACCACGTCGACCACCTCGACGTCGAGCATCCCGGCGTAGACGTGCCCGGTGTCGCCGTCGGCGCACGAAACGGTGACCAGCGCGCCATCGGCCAACGCGTGTGTCGCGTCGCCGCAGCCGACCACCGCGGGGATGCCGAGCTCGCGCGCGATGATCGCCGCATGGCAGGTGCGCCCGCCACGATTGGTGACGATGGCCGCGGCGCGCTTCATCACCGGCTCCCAGTCGGGGTCCGTCATGTCCGCCACCAGCACGTCGCCCGCCTTGACGCGGTCCATCTCCGCGGCTGATTTGATCAGGCGCACCGGGCCCTGCCCGATCCGTTGCCCGATCGCGCGGCCGCTCGCGAGCACGTCGGAACGGGAATTCAACCGGTACCGGCGCAGGTTGCCCCCGTTCTCGCGCGACTTCACGGTCTCCGGTCGCGCCTGCAGGACATAGAGTTTGCCGTCGACGCCGTCGCGCCCCCATTCGATGTCCATCGGACGGTCGTAGTGCTTCTCGATGGTGACGGCGTAGCGGGCAAGCTCCTGCGCCTCGGCGTCGGTGATCGAGAACCGCTGCCGATCCTCTTCCGCGACATCCTCGGTGGCGGTCGAATGCCCGGCCTTCATGCCGTCGGCGAACACCATCCGGATGGCCTTTCCGCCCACGGTCTTGCGCAGGATCGCCGGCCGGCCCATGTCGAGATTGGGCTTGTAGACGTAGAACTCGTCGGGGTTGACGGCGCCCTGCACGACGGTTTCCCCAAGACCATAGGAAGCCGTGATCAGCACCACCTGGTCGAAGCCGGACTCCGTGTCCAGCGTGAACATGACGCCGGATGCACCGAGGTCGCTGCGCACCATGCGCTGGACGCCGGCCGACAGCGCGACGTCCGCGTGCGCGTACCCTTGATGGACGCGGTAGGCGATCGCGCGGTCGTTGTAGAGGCTGGCAAATACCTCTCTTATCGCATGAAGTATATTGTCCAAGCCGCTGATATTGAGAAATGTTTCCTGCTGTCCGGCGAACGAGGCTTCCGGCAGATCTTCGGCCGTGGCCGAAGAGCGCACGGCCCACGTCGCCTCGGGTGACGATTCCGTCAGGCTTCGGTACGCGGTCGCGATATCCGCGTTGAACGCCGGCGGCAACGGCGCCTCGGCGATCCAGCCCCTGATCTCGGCACCGGCGCGGGCGAGCGCCGCGACGTCGTCGATGTCGAGCGCCGCCAGCCGCGCGGCGATGCGCGCCTCGAGATCGTTGTGCGCGAGGAACTCGCGGAAGGCGAACGCGGTGGTCGCGAACCCGCCGGGGACGCGAATTCCGGCGCCGGCAAGCTGACTGATCATTTCGCCCAGCGACGCGTTCTTGCCGCCGACCTGGTCGACGTCGCCCATCCTGAGATGCTCGAAGGGGATTACCCGCGCCTGTTGGCTCATTGTGGTCCGCGCCCTGTCGGAAGTGTGTGCTGCGCCGCGCCAAGAAACCGCGCTGGAGAGGCGATTCTAGCGCTTTAGGAGCAGCTCGCGAGCGGATGATGGACCCCCACGCTCGCGTTGCTCGCTGCCCCCCAAGGGGGCGCATAGTGCACTTCGGGCGGCCGGGCGGGCACTAGCGGCGACGCAAAAAACCCGCCGAGGCGGGTCTTGCGAAACGTCCCTGACGGAGCGCGGAGGCTCCGGGCCCGACGTCAGAACGAATGGGTGCCGCCCGGACGCCCATCCGCGGGCAACGGAAGGTCGATCGGGTCGGCTGCGCCGGAGGGTTCGGGACCGGAGTGCGCACCCGGCGCATCCGCTTCGGGTACTCTGCCCTTGACCGCTCGACGCAGGGTTCTGTACAGATCGGGATGCGCGGTCTTCAGATGGCTGATGATCTCGAAATCGACGCGCTTCACCTGAGACAGATCGACTTGCTCGACGTGCACCAGGCGCAACAGCTCGCGCACGGGCTTGGGCATTTCGCGACCGCTTTCATACCGGGAGCCGCCGCTCTGGGTGACGCCGATCTGCGTCCAGAACTGCTCCTGGTTGAGCCCGAGCCGGCGCCGGATTTCGCGCGGATTGAAGACACGGTCGAAAATTTTCATCGGATCGGTCATGACGAGCAGCCAACGCCTGGCTGGCTGTAACGACGCTTGCCCTATACCAATGGCATATTCTGGGCCGACTGTCGCCGGCAGCGCAAGTGCCATCGATCCGGTCGACCCTGCCGTCCCGCATGTTTGTTGCGCATTCGGTCACTCCGTTGCGGCGGAAGCGAGCCGGGCTCGCGCTTTCAGTCGGGCGTACGCAACGCGAGATACTCCTCATAGCTTCCGGTGAAGTGCACGGGCGTGCGCCGGCCCAATTCGATCACCTGGGTCGCCAGCGAAGAGACGAACTGCCGGTCGTGCGACACGACGATCAGCGTGCCCTGGTAGAGCTCGAGCGCGAGGTTCAGCGACTCGATCGACTCCATGTCCATGTGATTGGTCGGCTCGTCCATTACCAGCACGTTGGGACGGGTCAGCATCAGCTTGCCGTAGAGCATTCGGCCCTTCTCGCCGCCGGAGAGCACCCGCACCGGCTTCTTCCCGTCGTCGCCGGTGAACAGCAGCCGGCCCAGCGTCGCGCGCACGATCTGCTCGTCGTCGCCCTCCTGCGCCCACTGCCGCATCCAGTCGAAGACGGTGACGTCGGAATCGAACACTGCCGTTTGATCCTGCATGAAGTAGCCGATATTGGCTCGCTCGGCCCACTTGATGCTCCCCTTGTCCGGCGGCAGCTCGCCGATCAGCGTGCGCAAGCAGCGTCGTCTTGCCGGAGCCGTTCGGCCCAACGATCGCGAGCCGCTCGCCAGCCTCAAGGATCAGGCTCAGATTGGCGAACAGCTCGCGCGGCTGGCCCGGCCAGCCCTTGGCGAGGTGCTGGATCTCCACCGCGTGCCGGTGCAGCTTCTGCTTGGGGTCCACCTCGAAGCGCAGATAGGGATTCTGCCGCGACGACGGCTTCACGTCCTCCAGCCTGATCTTCTCGATCTGCCGCGCCCGTGAGGTCGCCTGCCGCGCCTTGGACTTGTTGGCCGAGAAGCGCCGCACGAACTCCTGCAGATCGGCGATCTTCTCCTTCGCCTTCACGTTCGCGGAGAGGAGCTGCGCCCGCGCCTGCGTCGACGCGATCATGTAGTCATCGTAGTTGCCCGGGTAGACGCGCAGGCTGCCGTAATCGAGGTCGGCCATGTGCGTGCAGACGCTGTTCAGGAAGTGGCGGTCGTGCGAGATGATGATCATCGTGCTGGTGCGGTCGTTCAGCACGTCCTCGAGCCAGCGAATCGAGTTGATGTCGAGGTTGTTGGTCGGCTCGTCGAGCAGCAGGATGTCCGGATTGGCGAACAGCGCCTGCGCCAGCAGCACGCGCAGCTTCCAGCCCGGCGCGACGGCGCTCATCGGACCGTCGTGCAGCTCCTGCGCGATGCCGATGCCCTGCAGCAATTCGGCGGCGCGCGCTTCCGCCGTGTAGCCGTCCTGCTCGGCGAACGTGGACTCCAGCTCCGCGGCGTGAACGTAGTCCTCCTCGGTCGCGTCGGGATCCGCGTAGATCGCGTCCTTCTCCTGCTTGACCTGCCACATTTCGCGGTGGCCCATCAGCACGACGTCGAGCACCCGCACGTCCTCGTAGGCGAACTGGTCCTGCTCGAGCTTGCCGAGACGCTCGTGCGGGTCGAGCGCGACGTTGCCGCCCGAAGGCTCGAGATCGCCGCCGAGAATCCGGATCAGCGTCGACTTGCCGCAGCCGTTCGCGCCGATCAGCCCGTAGCGGTTGCCGTCGCCGAACTTGACGCTGATGTTCTCGAACAGGGGCTTCGCCCCGAACTGGATCGTGATGTTGGCGGCGGTGAGCACGGTATCTGGCGGCAGCGGCGCGCCGTCGGATGACGGCGCCGCATTCGGGGTAACCTGTCATTCTGCTAGAATTGAATGGTTATCTCAAGCAGAGCGCTCGGCCATGCCGCGAACCTCCGGCATGCGGCGCTCCAAGAGTTTTCCCTTCGATGCCCCGTTACGACCTCCATTGCCACTCGACCCATTCCGACGGCCTGCTGGCGCCGGCGGCGGTCGTCGCGCGCGCCCGCGAGCACGGTGTCGATGTGCTGGCGCTGACGGACCACGACGAGTTGAGCGGGCTCGCCGAGGCACGGGAGGCCGCCCGCGCAGAAGGCATCACGCTGATCTGCGGGTCCGAGTTGTCGGCGACGTGGGAGGGCATCACGATTCACATCGTCGCGCTCGGCATCGATCCGGCCAACGCAACGCTGGCCGACGGCCTCGCGGCGATTCGCGTCGGACGCTCGACGCGCGCCCGGCGCATCGCCGATGCCCTCGCCACGGCGGGGATCCACGGCGCGTACGACGGCGCCATGCGTTACGTGACCAGCGAGCGGCTCGTCTCGCGCACCCACTTCGCGCGCTATCTCGTCGAATCCGGCCACGCGCGCGAAATGAAGGATGTCTTCGCCCGCTACCTGACGCCGGGCAGGCCCGGCCACGTCGAGCACGAGTGGGCGAAGCTGTCGGAGGCGGTCGGCTGGATCCACGCCGCTGGCGGCCAGGCGGTCATGGCGCACCCCGGCCGTTATCGCGTCGACGCCGGCGGAATGCGCCGCCTGCTGACCGAGTTCCGGGATATGGGTGGCGACGCGATCGAAGTGATTTCACCGTCCCATACGCGGGCGCAGTATGTCGAATTCGCCACGCACGCGCGCGTTCTCGGCTTGCGCGGGTCCTGCGGCTCCGATTGGCACGGTCCCGGCGAGAGTTCGATGGAGATGGGCGCCCTGCCCGATCTGCCGACGGGCGTGGTGCCGGTCTGGCAGGACTGGTAGCCGTGCGCTGCGCGGCGCGTCACGGCTAGCGGTGCAGGCATGCCCGACCGGCGCACCGTCTTTTTCGTTTCGGACCGCACCGGCATCACCGCCGAGATGCTGGGCAACAGCCTGTTGTCGCAATTCGACGAGATCGAGTTTCAGCGGCTGACGATCCCGTTCGTCGACTCGGCCGAAAAGATGGCGGCGGTGATCGAGCAGATCAACGAGACGATCGAGCGCGAGGGACGGCCGCCGATCGTGTTCAGCTCGATCGTCGACGACGCCATGAGCGAGACTCTGCGGCGCAATACGAAGACGCTCACGCTCGACCTGTTCCAGGCGTTCGTGGCGCCGCTCGAGGCCGAACTCGGCGCCAAGAGCTCCCATGCGGCGGGCCGCTCCCACGGGATCGCCAACAGCCACGAGTACTTTGCGCGGATGGAAGCGATCAATTTTTCGCAGACGCACGACGACGGCGCCTCGACCCGCGACCTTGCCCGGGCGCAGGTCATACTGGTGGGAGTCTCCCGCTGCGGCAAGACGCCCACTTCGCTCTATCTCGCGCTGCAGTTCGGCCTCCGCGCGGCGAATTTCCCGCTGACGCCCGACGATTTCGCCGACCGGGCCCTGCCGGCGTCGGTGCTGCCGCACAAGGAGCGGTTGTTCGGGCTCACGATCGATCCGGATCGTCTGCACAAGATCCGCGAGGAGCGGCGTCCCGGCAGCAAGTACGCGGCGCTGGAAAATTGCCGGTACGAGGTGCGCGAATGCGAGCATCTGCTCGAGAGCAAAGGCATCCCCATGCTCGACACGACCGCGAAGTCGATCGAGGAGATCGCGACGACGATCACCTACCGCGCCAAGCTGCGCCGGCACGTCTACTGAGGCCCGCACCCGTGAGCGGCGACGGCCGTCGGGTTCGATCATTCGAAGATGAGCGCATGATTGCGACCAACCACGGCAAGCCGCAGCCATGATCGTCGTTTTCGGCTCGATCAATCTCGACCTCGTCGCACGCACCGAGCGCCTGCCGCGACCTGGTGAAACGATCACCGGTCTTTCGTTCGCCATGCTTCCCGGCGGCAAGGGGGCCAACCAGGCGATCGCGGCGCGCCGTGCCGGCGCCGAAGTCGCCATGGCCGGCGCCGTCGGCGCCGACATGTTCGCCGCCCCGGCGCTGGCAGGGCTGATCGCCGCCGGCGTCGAGGTCGCGTGGGTGCGCGCGATCCCGACGCCGACCGGGATCGCGCTGATCCACGTGGAAGCGAGCGGGCAGAACGCGATCACGGTGGTTCCGGGCGCGAACGCCGAGGCGCTCGGTGCAAACGTTCCCGATGCGGCGCTCGGCCCGGGGACCACGGTCGCTCTCCAACTCGAAGTCCCGGTCGAGGCCGTGCGCGATTTCGCGGCCAGGGCACGGCGATGCGGCGCGCGCACAGTCCTCAACGCCGCCCCCGCGCGGGCGCTGCCGCCGGCGCTCCTCGCGGCGGTCGACGTGCTGATCGTCAACGCCATCGAGGCCACGGCGATCGCGACGGCGCTCGGCCTGCCCCGCACCGCGCGCGCCTTCGCGGCCGCGATGCATCGTCACCACGGTTGCGCTGTCGTCGTGACGCTGGGTCGACGCGGCGTGATCGGTGCCGCCGACGGCGCGCTGATCACCGCTCCGGCGCCCGCCGTCGACGTCGTCGACACCACGGGGGCCGGCGATGCGTTCGTGGGCGCGCTGGCGGCCGCTCTCGATCGACGCGCCGAGTGGCCGCGCGCGATCGCCGAGGGCGTGGCCGCGGGATCGCTCGCCTGCACGGCCGCCGGCGCGCAGCCGGGGCTGCCGGGCGCTGCGGCGATACGCCGCCTCGCCGGCATCGTGGAAACGACGCTGACGTCTCGCCGGCTGGATTAGGCTGCAGCGCCCTTCGGCGCGTGACGCTGGCGCACGCATTCGAACAGGCAGATGGCGGCGGCCGCCGCGGCATTGAGCGATTCGACGCCGCCGGGCATCGGAATCGTCACGCGCTGCGTCGCCTGCGCCGCGAGTTCGGCCGAGAGGCCGGCCCCCTCGTTGCCGATGGCCAGCGCCACGCGCCCGGCGAGCGATGCGGCGAACAGCGACGTCCCGCCGGCCGCGACGGCGGCAACGACCGCCGCGCCGCTCGCACGGTAGGCTTGCGCCCACGCCGGAAGGTCGACGTCCTCGTGAATGTCGAGGCAGAAATGCGCGCCCTGGCCGGCGCGCAGGACCTTCGGCGACCACGCGAACGCGCAGTGCTTCGACAGCAGCACGCGCGCGACGCCCGCCGCCGCGGCCGAGCGGAGCATGGAGCCGACGTTGCCCGGATCCTGCACGTCATCCAGCAACAGGCAGAAGTCGGCGTCCACCGCCAGCGCCGGCCGCGGCGCCACCACGATGGCCAGCACGCCGACGCTGGCCGGCAGCGACGCGATCCCGGCGAAGAGCGACTCGGAAACCACGAGTGTGCGTTCCGGGTAGCGCTCGGCCAGCATCCTCACGGTGGGAGTTGCCAGTGCGGCGTCGGTGACGATCAGCGTTTCGGGTGCACCGTGGCGCCCGGTACTGGCGGCGACCACGTGCTCGCCTTCGAGAACGCATTTGCCGGACTTGCGCCGATCGCGCGCGGATGCCACCAGCGCCGCTGCCTCCCGCAGGCGCGGATTGTGTCGGGAGGTGACGCGATGCACGACGATGGTGCGGCAACACGAATCCGGCCGGAACGTCCGCTGGGCTCAGCGAATGTCGGCGGGCCGCGCGGCAGGTCCGATCGGTCGGGGCGCGGGACCCTCGTCCGCCGGGCGGATCGGCGCCGGGGCCTCCCGGCTCGGCTCGGCGTCCCGCTGCAGCTGAAAGAAGACCTCGTCCTGTTTCACCATGCCGAGTTCCGAGCGCGCGCGCTCCTCGACGGCCTCAAAGCCCGTCTTCAGGTCACGCACGTCGGCGTCGAGCGCGTCGTTGCGCAGCTTGAGCTTCGCATTCGCCTCTTTCTGCGCCGCGAGCCCGCGGTCGAATTCGCGCACCTGGAGCCAGCCCCCCTTGCCGAGCCACATCGGATACTGCAACGCCACGATGAGGGCGGTGAAGGCGAGTGCGAGCCAGCGCAAGGCGAGCTACTTCAGCTGGAAGAAGGCCGCCCGGCCCGGATAGCTGGCCGCTTCACCGAGGTCCTCCTCGATGCGCAGCAGCTGGTTGTATTTCGCGATCCGGTCCGAGCGCGACAGCGACCCGGTCTTGATCTGGCCGGCATTGGTGCCGACGGCAATGTCGGCGATCATGCTTTCCTCGGTCTCGCCCGAGCGATGCGAGATCACCGCCGTGTAGCCAGCGCGGTTGGCCATCGTGATCGCGGCGAACGTCTCCGACAACGTGCCGATCTGGTTGATCTTGACCAGGATGGAATTCGCAACTCCCTTGGCAATGCCCTGTTTCAGGATCCGGGTATTGGTGACGAAAATGTCGTCGCCGACGATCTGCACCTTCTTGCCCACCCGGTCGGTGAGGAGCTTCCAGCCATCCCAGTCGTGCTCGGACATGCCGTCCTCGATGCTGATGATCGGATACTTGTCGCACCAGGTCGCAAGATAGTCGACCATCTGCGAGCGGGTCAGCTTCGCCCCTTCCGACTCGAGGTTGTATACGCCGTCCTCGTAATACTCGCTGGCGGCGCAATCGATGGCCAGCGCGATATCCGTGCCGGGCACGTAGCCCGCCTTGTCGATGGCCTCCATCAGCAGCTGCAGCGCCGCTTCGTTGCCGGGCAGATTCGGCGCGAAACCGCCTTCGTCGCCGACGGTCGTCGGCATCCCGCGCCCGTCGATGATCTTCTTCAGCGTGTGGAACACCTCGGCGCCGTAGCGCAGCGCCTCGCGGAACGACGGTGCGCCGAGCGGCACCAGCATGAATTCCTGGATGTCGACCTTGTTGTTCGCGTGCGCGCCGCCGTTGATGACGTTCATCATCGGCACCGGCAGCTGCATCTCGCCCGCTCCGCCGAGGTAGCGGTACAGCGGCAGCGACGACTCGTCCGCCGCGGCCTTGGCCACGGCGCAGGACACCGCCAGCATCGCATTCGCGCCCAGGCGCGACTTGTTCTCGCTGCCGTCGAGGTCGATCATCGTCTTGTCGATGAAGGCCTGCTCGGTGGCGTCGAGGCCGAGGATGGCCTCGCAGATCTCGGTGTTGACGTTCTCGACGGCCCGCAGCACGCCCTTGCCGAAATAGCGCGCGGCATCGCCGTCGCGCAATTCGACGGCCTCCTTGGAGCCGGTGGAGGCGCCCGAGGGAACCGCGGCGCGGCCCGAGATGCCGGACTCGAGGACGACGTCCGCCTCGATCGTGGGGTTGCCGCGGGAATCGAGAATCTCGCGGGCGATGACATCGACAATGGCGCTCATGGGTTTCCGGGATCAGAAGTTGGGATTCGGTTGCAGGTCGCGGGCAACGGGGTCAGGCTGCCGCCAGTGCCATCAGCTCGTTTTCGGGGAAACCCGCGCGCTTCACGGTCGCATCGAGCTCGACCAGCGTCTCGAGCAGTGCCTCCATCCGCGCCAGCGGCCATGCATTGGGTCCGTCGGACAGCGCCTTGTCGGGCTGCGGGTGCGTCTCCATGAACACGCCCGCAATGCCCGCCGCGACGGCCGCGCGCGCCAGCACCGGGACGAATTCTCGCTGGCCGCCGCTCGCCGTGCCGAGTCCGCCGGGAAGCTGCACCGAATGCGTGGCGTCGAACACGACCGGGCAGCCCGTGGCGCGCATGATCGCGAGTCCGCGCATGTCGGACACGAGGTTGTGGTAGCCGAACGACGCGCCGCGCTCGCAGACCATGATGTTGTCGGCACCGCTCGCGGCCTGGGCTTTGCGCACGACCTGCAGCATGTCCTCGGGCGCGAGGAACTGCCCTTTCTTGATGTTGACCGGCCTGCCGGCGCGGGCGACGGCCTGGATGAAATCGGTCTGTCGGCACAGGAAGGCCGGGGTCTGCAACACGTCGACGACGCTTGCCACCTCCGGCACCTCGGCCTCGGTATGGACGTCGGTCAGCACCGCGACGCCGACCTGCCGCTTCACTTCCGCCAGGATGCGCAATCCTTCGGCCCTCCCCGGCCCCCGGTAAGCCGTGCCCGAGCTCCGGTTCGCCTTGTCGTACGACGACTTGAAGATGAACGGGATGCCGATGCGGGCGCAGATCTCCTTCAGCCGGCCGGCGACATCGACCTGGAACTGGCGGGACTCGACGACGCACGGTCCGGCGACCAGGAACAGCGGCCGGTCGAGCCCGACCTCGAAGCCGCACAGCTTCATCGCCCCCTCGGGGGCCGGCAGGTCAAATGAGCGTCGGGGCCGTCCATCTCAAATCGACGCCACCAGCTCGGCGACGGCGTCGTCATTGCTGCCGCTCGCGGCACGGCGCTGGCGGTCGAGCGCCGCGCGCGCGAAGCCGATGAACAACGGATGGCCGCGGCGCGGGTTCGACGTGAATTCGGGGTGGAACTGGCAACCGAAGAACCACGGGTGCTCAGCGAGCTCGATCATCTCGCACAGGTCGCCCGCCGCCTCGCTCCTGGCCCGCGCACCGACAACGAGTCCCGCCGCTTCCAGGCGCGGCAGATAGTGGTTGTTGACCTCGTACCGATGGCGGTGCCGCTCGGCAACCGTGGTCGCGCCGTAGATCCGGTGCGCGAGCGAGCCGGGCGCGACATCGCAGGGCTGGCTGCCGAGGCGCATGGTCCCACCCAGGTTGGAGTCAGCCGCGCGCCGCTCGATCGAGCCGTCGCGGTTCTGCCACTCGGTGATGAGCGCGACCACCGGATGTCGCGTGTCGGGGTCGAATTCCGTGCTGTTGGCGCCCTCGAGCCCGGCCATGTGCCGCGCGTATTCGATCACCGCGAGCTGCATGCCGAGACAGATCCCCAGGTACGGGACGCCATGCTCGCGCGCGTAGCGGATCGCGGCGATCTTGCCCTCGACACCGCGCTTGCCGAAGCCTCCGGGAACGAGGATCGCATCCATCGCCGCGAGGCAGTCGGTCCCGTCGCGCTCGACCGCCTCGGAATCGACGTAGTGGATGTGCACCTTGCTGCGCGTGTGGATGCCGGCGTGGATCAGCGCCTCCGACAGCGACTTGTACGACTCCGTCAGGTCGACGTACTTGCCGACCATCGCGATGTGCACGGCGTGCTCGGGATGCTCCAGGGCGTCGACCAGGCGTTTCCAGATCGACAGATCCGCGGGCGGCGGGTCGATGCTGCAGCTTCCTGCAGACGATCGCGTCGAGCCCCTCCGCATGCAGCGCGCCGGGGATCTTGTAGATGGAATCGGTGTCGAGCGCGGGGATCACCGCTTCGGCGGGCACGTTGGTGAACAGCGATATCTTGCGCCGGTCACCTTCCTGCAACGGCCGGTCGGCGCGGCAGAGCACGACGTCGGGCTGGATGCCGATCTCGCGCAGCTCCTTCACCGAGTGCTGCGTCGGCTTGGTCTTCATCTCGCCGGCCGCCGCGACATAGGGCACGAGCGTGAGGTGCACGTAGCAGACGTTGTCGCGGCCTTGCGTGATGCCCATCTGCCGGATCGCCTCCAGGAACGGCAGCGACTCGATGTCGCCGACCGTGCCGCCGACCTCGACGACCACGACTTCGGCCTCCGTGCCGTCGAGCCTGGCGGCCGCCATGATCCAGCTCTTGATCTCGTCGGTGATGTGCGGAATCACCTGAACCGTGCCGCCGAGGTAGTCGCCGCGGCGCTCCTTGCGGATCACGCTCTCGTAGATCTGCCCGGTGGTGAAATTGTTGCGCCGGCCCATCTTCACGTCGGTGAACCGCTCGTAATGACCGAGGTCGAGGTCGGTCTCGGCGCCGTCCTCCGTGACGAACACCTCGCCGTGCTGGAACGGGCTCATCGTTCCAGGATCGACGTTGATGTAAGGGTCGAGCTTGAGATGGGTGACGCGGACGCCGCGGGACGCGAGGATCGCGGCTAGCGAGGCGGCGGCGATGCCCTTCCCGAGCGAGGAAACGACGCCGCCGGTGACGAACACGAACTTGGGCATGGGCGACAAGTTCCGGAAATCCTCATTCTACAGGACGCGTGGAGCGTAAACAATCGGCAAGGCGCGCGCGGACCGCTTCGCGCCCCAGCACTGCGAGCACGGCGTCGATGGCCGGCGTCTCGCGCGTGCCGCAGACGAGCACGCGCAACGCCATCATCACCTGTCCCGGCTTGATCCCGTGCCGCGCGGCGGCGGCCTTCATCGCGGCGCCGAGCGCTTCCCTCGTCCATGGCGTCGCCGCGAACTCCGCGTCGAGCTCCTCCAGCGCGGGACGATTCGCCGGCGTTGACGTGCTCCGCCAGCCGTTCGGCGGACGCGTGCGGCGCCGCATAGAAGTAATGCGCGGCATCGGCCATTTCGGCGAAGGTCGCCACGCGATCCCGCACCAGCGCACCCACGGCGCCCGGCGCCGGTCCCGCCGCCGGATCGAGGCCCGCTCGAATCAGGTACGGCGCGAGCCGGCGTCCGAGCTCGTCCTCGGACAGGCGCTTCATGTGCTCCTGGTTCAGCCACCTCAGCTTGTCGGCGTTGAACCGGGACGGCGCGGGATTGATCGCGTCGAGGTCGAACCACGCGACGAATTGATCGCGCGCGAAGACCTCGTCGTCGCCGTGCCCCCAGCCGAGTCGGGCGAGGAAATTGACCATGGCGTCCGGCAGATAGCCCAGCTCTTCGTATTGCATCACGCCGATGGCGCCGTGCCGCTTGGACAGCTTCTGGCCATCCTCGCCCAGCACCGTCGGAACGTGCGCGTAAACCGGGGGCTCGGCGCCCAGCGCGCGGATGATGTTGATCTGCCGCGGCGTGTTGTTGACGTGATCGTCGCCGCGCACGACGTGGGTGATCCGCAGGTCGAGGTCGTCGACGACCACGCAGAAGTTGTAGGTCGGCGTGCCGTCGGGCCGCGCGATCACCAGGTCGTCCAGCTCCGCGTTCGCGATCTCGATGCGCCCCTTGACCCGGTCGTCCCAGACGCACGCTGCCGGCCAGCGGATTCCTGAACCGGATCACGGGCGCCACGCCCGCCGGAGGGGTCGATGCCGGCGGAATTCTCGGGTCGCCAGCGGCCGTCGTAGCGCGGCTTCTCGCCGCGCGCCATCTGCGCCGCACGCAAGGCGTCGAGCTCCGACGGCGGCATGTAGCAGGGGTACGCGAGACCGCGCTCCTGCATCTCGAGCAATACCGCGCGATAGCGGTCCATCCGCTGCATCTGGTAGTACGGGCCTTCGTCATAGTCGAGGCCGAGCCAGGCCATCGCGTCGAGGATCGCCTGCACCGCCTCCGGCGTCGACCGCTCGACATCGGTGTCCTCGATGCGCAGGATGAACGTGCCGCCGTGCCGGCGCGCATACGCCCAGGCGAAGAGCGCGGTGCGCGCGCCGCCGAGGTGCAGGAAGCCGGTCGGGCTGGGCGCGAATCGGGTTCGGATTTCCATCATCGGTGCCCGTTTGGTCGCCCGCGGCGCGCTGACTGCGCCGGCAGGGTCAGCGAACGAAGCGTGCGTGGCAGATCGTTCATCTCAGCGCGGCTGCGGATTCCAGCGCAGATCGAGCGTCGTCGGCGTCGCCGGATTCGGCGGCTCATCGGTCAACGTCATGGCGCCCGGAGTATGCCCGTGCGCCCAGAAGCGCGCGAAGCGACGCGCCTCGGCTTCGTTGGCGTTGACCGGAAACGTTTCGTAGCTGCGGCCGCCGGGATGCGACACGTGATAGGTGCAGCCGCCGAGCGCCCTTCCCGCCCAGGCGTCGACGAGATCGAACACGAGCGGCGCCTGGACGCCGATCGTCGGGTGCAGCGCGGACGGCGGGTTCCACGCGCGAAAGCGCACGCCGGCCACGTATTCTCCGGGAATGCCGGTGGGCGTGAGCGGCAGCGCGCGGCCGTTGCACGCCACGCGATGGCGCGCGCCGGTGATTCCGTTGACCTTGACCTGCAGGCGCTCGACGGACGAATCGACGTACCGTGCCGTGCCGGTCCCGCTCACCTCTTCGCCGAGCACGTGCCAGGGCTCGATCGCCTGCCGCAATTCGATCGTCACGCCATCGTAGGTCACCGTGCCGAACCGCGGAAAACGGAATTCGACGAACGGATCGAACCAGCTGTGGGCCATCGGATAGCCATGCGCCGCCAGATCCCCGACGACGTCGCGCATGTCCGCGGCGACGAAATGCGGCAGCAGCCATCGATCGTGCAGCGCGGTGCCCCAGCGGACCAGGCCGCCGCGATAGGGTTCCCGCCAGAATCGCGCGACCAGCGCGCGCAGCAGCAGCGTCTGGACCAGGCTCATCCGCGCGTGCGGCGGCATCTCGAACGCGCGGAATTCGAGCAGGCCGAGACGGCCGGTGGGCGAATCCGGCGAATACAGCTTGTCGATGGAAAACTCGGCGCGGTGCGTGTTGCCGGTGAGGTCGGTGAGCAGATGGCGCAAGAGCCGGTCGACCAGCCAGGGCGTCGGCGACTCGGCGCCGGGCTTGTGCTTGCGGCTCATCTGCTGGAACGCGATCTCGAGCTCGTAGAGACGATCGTCGCGCGCCTCGTCGACCCGTGGCGACTGACTGGTGGGTCCGATGAACGTGCCCGAGAACAGGTACGACAGCGCCGGGTGATTCTGCCAGTAGGTGATCAGGCTCTGCAGCAGATCCGGCCGCCGCAGCAGCGGGCTGTCGGCGGCCGTCGCGCCGCCCAGCGTGACGTGATTGCCGCCGCCGGTGCCGGTATGCCGGCCATCGAGCATGAACTTCTCGGTGGAAAGTCGCGCCTCCCGCGCCTCTTCGTACAGCGCCTCGGTGGTGGCGACCAGCTCGTCCCACGACGACGCCGGATGGATGTTGACCTCGATGACGCCCGGATCCGGGGTCACGTTGAGGACCCGGATGCGCGGGTCGCGCGGCGGTGTGTAGCCTTCGATCACGACCGGCTGCCCGCACTCCTTCGCCGCGGCCTCGATCGCGCCGATCAGCGCGACGTAATCCTCGAGCCGCGTCAGCGGCGGCATGAAGACGTGGATGTGGCCGCCGCGGACTTCGACGCACAACGCCGTCTTGACCACGTCCTTCGGCGCAACCGTTGCCGGCTTCGCCGCCCGCTTCGCGCGGCGCGGCGCAACCTGGTCGACGGCGGGCAGAGCGCCGCGTGGCGCGAAGGGGTCGACCGCGGGATCCGCTTCGATGTCCGCCGGCAGGACCGCGGGCAGCGACGCCAGCGGAAGCCGCAGCCCGAGCGGCGAATCGCCCGGCAGCGCGTAGAGCCGTTCGCGCTTCAGCGGCCACGCACTGCTGCGCCACCGCGGTGCGTCGCTGCCCTGGGCCGGCACGGCGCGCAGCGGCAGAATGAACCCCACCGGGCGATCGAGGCCGCGGAGGAGCAGGCGCGCGAGGCGCGCGCGCTCGTCCGGCCGGGTGAGGTCGGCCGCCAGCGGATCCGCGTTCGGCGGCAGCGCCGCCTCTGCCGCCAGCAGCTTCGGGACATCCTCGAACGCGGTGATCACGTGCGCGGCATCCAGGCCCAGCCGTTCCGCGAGACCGGTGGCAAAGCGCTGCCCCGCGGCATTATCGGCACTGCCGGGCGCTCGCGTGTCGGCGATCAGCGCCGGATCGCGCCACAGCGGCTCGCCGTCGGCGCGCCACCAGATGCCGATCGCCCAGCGCGGGAGCGGCTCGCCGGGATACCACTTGCCCTGCCCGGAGTGCAGAAACCCGCCGCGGGAGAAACGGGCGGCGAGCCGGCGCAGCAGCGTCTCGGCCAGCTCGCGCTTCTTCGGCGACAGCGCCGTGTGATTCCACTCCGGGCCGTCCATGTCGTCGGCGGACACGAAAGTCGGCTCCCCGCCCTGCGTCAGGCGCACGTCCTGCCCGGCGAGATCGTCGTCGACCTGCCGCGCGATCTCGCTGAATCGCCGCCCATTGCGCGTCGGAATAGGGCTTGGTCACCCGGGGATCCTCGTGCACGCGCGCCAGCTGCATCGCGAACGAGAACTCGACCTCGCAGACGTCGGTGTAGCCGATCACCGGAGCGGCGTTGCCGGGGTCGGCGGTGCAGGCCAGCGGAATGTGCCCTTCGCCTGCGAGCAGTCCGGACGTCGGGTCGAGCCCGATCCAGCCGGCGCCGGGCAGAAAGACCTCGGCCCAGGCGTGGAGGTCCGTGAAATCGCGATCGGGTCCCGCCGGGCCGTGCAGCGGCTTCACATCCGCGACGAGCTGGATCAGGTAGCCCGACGCGAAGCGCGCGGCGAGGCCCAGATGGCGCAGGATCTGCACGAGCAGCCACCCCGTGTCGCGGCAGGATCCCCGCGCGCGCTCCAGCGTTTCGTCCGGCGGCTGCACGCCGGGCTCCATCCGGACGAGATAGCTGATCTCGCCCTGCAGCTGCTGATTGAGACGAACCAGCATGTCGACCGTCTTCTCGGCAGGCCGGATCGTCGGCCGGAAGCGAGCGAGCCACGCCGAGAGCAAGGGACCGGGTGGCGCCGTCTCGAGAAACGGGATCAGCTCCTTGGCCAGCGCGGGCGCATATCCGAAAGGATAGAACTCGGCGTAGGGCTCGACGAAGAAATCGAACGGATTGATCACCGTCATGTCGGCGGTGAGGTCGACGACGATCTCGAGCTTGTCGGCGGGCGCCGTGAACACGAGCCGCGCGACCCAGTTGCCGTAGGGATCCTGCTGCCAGTTCAGGAAATACTGGTCGGGTGCGACCTGCAGCGAGTATCCGAGGATGGGTGTCCGGCAGTGCGGCGCCGGGCGCAGCCGGATCTCGTGCGGCGCGAGGCCGACGCTCCGGTCGAAGCGATACGTCGTGCGATGCTGGAGGGCGACCCGGATGGCCATCAGGGCCTACGTCCAATCGGGATCGGGCAGCTGCGCGAAGACCTGGCGCAGCCCCTCGCCCCACTGGCGGTGGACCATCTGATAGTAGGCGTCGTCCTCGTCGATCCGCCGCTGCATGCCGATCGTCAGCGCATCCGAGGTGTAGACGACGAGATCGATCGGCAGCCCGACCGAGATGTTGGAGCGCATCGTCGAGTCGAACGA
Source organism: uncultured beta proteobacterium (assembly GCA_963700415.1). GTDB lineage: Bacteria > Pseudomonadota > Gammaproteobacteria > Burkholderiales > Casimicrobiaceae > CAIWHR01. The sequence goes on along the minus strand of CAVOXS010000005.1, from coordinate 52,732 downwards.
CACGATCGTGCACTTGGTGGCGTCGACCAGCGATGATCGCCGGCTGATCACGCGGTCGATGATCGGCTTGCCGTATTTGGTCTCGCCGCTCTGGAAATAGCAGGTTTCCGCGGTCGCCTCGATGAAATTGCCTTCGCTGTAGACATTGAACAGCCGCGGCGGCTCGCCGCGGATCTGGCCGCCGACGAGAAAGCTGGCGCTCGAGTCGATGTTGCTCTGCATCAGGTACGGACCGTCGCGGTTCTTCGCCTCGCGCAGCGCGTCGCCGATCAGGCGGGCGACGTCGAACATCGACTGGGCGTTTGCCAGATGGTGGGAATCGTCGCCGGCGCGGGCGCGCTGGTCGAGGGCGTTCAGCGCGTTCTGCGTGATGGACAGGTTGCCCGAAGACAGGGTGACGATGACGCGATCGCCGTCGTTGGCCACGACGCGCAGCTTGGAAAAGCGCGCGATCTGGTCGACGCCGGCGTTGGTGCGCGAGTCGGAGGCGAAGATCATCCCTGCTTCGAGGGACATGGCAACGCAGTAGGTCATCGGGGTGGGCGTCGAACGCGAAAAGAGCCGATTTTACCAATTCGCCGCCTCGACCGGCCGGTCGCGCGCGGAAGAGCGCCGCCTGCGTCACTCGGGAACGAGGAAATGCCGGCTGATTTCGTTGCCCAGCGCCGAGATCCGGTCGAGGAAATCCATCAGGTATTCATGCAGCCCGAGCCGGATGATGTCGTCGGTCCGGCCGAAGTGCAGCTTGGCGTGCAGCTCCCCCGCCGCGCGCTCGATCTCGTGCGTGTGCTCGTCGCAGAGCCGCTGCAATGTCTCGTAGATCAGGTTCAGGCACGCGTGCAGGGAGCGCGGCATGTCCTCCCGCAGGATCAGGAGCTCCGCGACGCGCCGCGGCGTGATCACGTCGCTGTAGATCTTGCGATACGCCTCGAATCCGGACACCGAGCGCAGCAGCGCCCCCCACTGGTAATAGTCGACGGCGCCGCCGACGTCGGCGGCGCTCGGCAACAGCGTGTGGTACTTGACGTCGAGGATGCGCGCCGTGTTGTCGGCCCGCTCCAGCAGCGTGCCCAGGCGGATGAAATGGTAGGCATCGTCGCGGAGCAGCGTGCCGAAGGTGACGCCCCGGAACAGGTGCGAGCGCATCTTGACCCAATCGAGAAACTCGGAGACCCCGCCCGCCTCGATCCGCGCGTAGTCATAGCCGCGCCCCTCCAGCCAGGCCGAATTCAGGTCTTCGTACATCTCCGACGTGATTGCGCCGCGGACCGACCTGGCCGATTCGCGCGCGGCGCGCAGGCAGCAGAAGATCGACGATGGATTGCCCGCGTCGAGAATCATGAAGCGCAGCACGTTCTCCGCGGAGAGCACCGGATGCCGGCGGTAATACTCGGTGGCGAGGCCCGAGGTGACGAGCGGCACCGCCCAGGGCTCGGCCCAGGCGAGGCCAGGCGTCACCACCTCGTAGGGCAGCAGCGACATCCGGTACGTCACGTCGAGCAGGCGCGCGGTGTTCTCGGCGCGCTCGATGTGGCGGGCCATCCAGAAGAGCTCGTTGGCGGTGCGGCAGAGCATGGTCAGCGCCCGCGCCGAGGCGCGCCCGGGGCAGCGACGAAGGAGCGTGAGGGTCTGCTGCCGCCCCCGCCCGAAGGGCGCTGCGCAGGCGGAACGAAGTGAGCGTGGGGGTCGTTCATTTCCGTTCAGGTCGCGAGCACCCAGGTGTCCTTGGTGCCGCCGCCCTGCGACGAGTTGACGACCAGCGATCCCTCGCGCAGCGCGACCCGGGTGAGCCCGCCCGGCACCAGACTGACCGTCTTGCCCGACAGCACGTAGGGCCGCAGATCGACGTGCCGCGGGGCGAGCCCGGCCGCCACGAACGTGGGGCACGTCGACAGCGCGAGCGTCGGTTGCGCGATGTACCTGTCCGGCGCCGCGAGTATGCGCGTGCGGAACGTCTCGAGCTCGGCCGCCGTCGCGGCCGGGCCGATCAGCATGCCGTAGCCGCCCGCCCCGTGCGTTTCCTTGACGACCAGCTCCGCGAGATGGGCGAGCGCGTAGTCCCGATCCTCTTCGCGATGGAGCAGATAGGTCGGGACATTGGCAAGGATCGGCTCCTCGGACAGATAGAAGCGGATCATCTCCGGAACGTACGGATAGATCGACTTGTCGTCGGCCACCCCCGTGCCGATCGCATTGGCCAGCGTGACGCGCCCGGCACGGTAGGCGGCAAAGAGGCCCGGGACCCCGATCATCGAGTCGGAGCGGAAACATTGCGGATCGAGGAAGTCGTCGTCGACGCGCCGGTAGATCACGTGCACCCGCTCCGGGCCGTGGGTCGTGCGCATGAACACCGTGTCGTTCTGGACGAACAGATCCTGCCCCTCGACCAGTTCGACGCCCATCTGCTGCGCCAGAAACGCGTGCTCGAAATAGGCGGAGTTATGCGCGCCGGGCGTCAGCACGGCCACGGTAGGCCGCTCTTCGCCCGACGGCGCGAGTCCGTGGAGGTTGGCCAGCAGCAGATCGGGGTAGTGCTGCACCGGGCGGATGCGCTGGGTCGCGAACAGCTCGGGAAAGAGCCGCATCATCATCTTGCGGTTCTCGAGCATGTAGGAGACACCCGACGGAACGCGCAGATTGTCCTCGAGCACGTAGAACTCGCCCGCGCCCGCGCGCACGACGTCGACGCCGGCTATGTGCGCGTAGATTCCGCCAGGCACGTCGACGCCCTGCATTTCGCGCCGGAACTGCAAATTGCCCAGCACCCGCTCCGGCGGAACGATGCCGTCCTTGAGGATCGCCTGCCCGTGATAGATGTCGTGCAGGAATGCGTTCAATGCCTGCACGCGCTGCTTCAGGCCGCGATCGAGCACCTTCCACTCGTCCGCGGCGATGATCCTCGGCACGATGTCGAACGGAATCAATCGTTCGGCTCCGGAATCCTCGCCGTAGACCGCGAAGGTTATCCCGACGCGATGGAACGCCCGCTCGGCCTCATCGCGCTTCTGCGCAATCCGGTCGGCGGGGGTGCGCTCGAGCCACCCCGCGAACGCCTGGTACGCAGGGCGGATACCCCCGTCCGGGGTTCGCATTTCATCGTAGGTTGAGGGGGACACGAAATATTTCTTGGTAAGCGTCAGCCGTGTCAGAACATGCTGCAAGACGCGGGCCAGGCGGAAAATCGCACGTCCTGGCCGCAGCTTACCGTTTTATCCACAGGGCCTGCCAACGGCGGTGCCCCGGGTTGGGGCGCACGGTGCTCCAATAAAGGGCATTTTTTGTCCAGGACATTGTACGACAAATCCACAAAATCGGTTTGACCCTCGTCTCGCCGCTATGGTTAAATCCGGGCTCCTGTCTGGGTTCGCGGGCGGTTAGCTCAGCGGTAGAGCACCGCCTTCACACGGCGGGGGTCGTTGGTTCGAAACCAATACCGCCCACCACATGAACCAAGGGGTTACGCGCAAGTGTAACCCCTCTTTTTTTTCCATTGCGTCGTCGAAGCGGCACGCGGCACCGCGCACTTTCTCAGGCGAGTTCCCATGACCGATTGCTCCAGCTTCGCTCGAAGTCGACGCGCTGGTGTTCGACGCGTACGGAACGCTGTTCGACGTCCATTCGGTCACTGCGCTGGCGGAGACACTCGCGCCCGGACGCGGCACCGCGCTGTCGCAGCTGTGGCGTACGAAACAGCTGGAATATACGTGGCTGACCGCTTTGATGATCTCACCCGCCGCTCCGCGCGCCGATTTCGCCGCCGTGACGGCGCAGGCGCTCGACTTCGCGCTCGCCGCGCTCGGGATCGAGTCTCGGAGCCGGCGAGCGGACGCGATTGCAGGATGCGTATCTCACGCTCGCGCCATTTCCCGACGTGCCGGCGACACTCGGGCTGCTGGCGCCACGGCCACGGTGGATCCTGTCCAACGGCACTCCCTCCATGCTGGAGCCGCTGGTCCGGCACACGGGCCTCGACGCCCACCTCGACGGCGTGCTCTCGGTCGACGCGGCCGGCATCTACAAGCCGAGCCCGCGCGTGTATCAGCTCGCGCTGGACCGCTTGCGGGTTCCGCCGCAGCGCATCGGTTTTGTCTCCTCGAACTGCTGGGATGCCGTTGGCGCCAGGGCGTTCGGGTTCACGACATTCTGGATCAACCGTACCGGCGCGCCGGTGGATCGCCACGGACCGGCGCCCGATCGCACCATCTCGACCCTCGCCGATCTGCCGCCGCTGCTGCGCTAGGGATCGGCCCGCGCGGCTCACGGCATGTACTGGCCGCCGTTGATTTCGATCACCTGACCGGTGACGTAGCCGCTCATCTCGTCCGACGCGAGATAAACGAACGTCCCGGCGCATTCGTCGGCGGTGCCGAGGCGATTCATGGGTATCGTCGCCTGCATCGCCTTCAATTGCTCGGCCGTCGAATAGCGTTCGTGGAAAGGCGTGGTGATGACGCCCGGGGAAACCGCGTTGACGCGAATCCCGTCGCCGACGACCTCCTTGGCCCAGCCCTTCGTCGCCGTCGAAATGAACCCCTTGGCGCCCGCGTACAGGACGGCGCCGCCACCCCCGCCATGGCGCGCGGCGATCGAGCTCACGTTGATGACGTTCCCGCTCTTCTGGCGGCGCATGACCGGGATCACCTCGCGCATGAACAAGGCGACCTGGGTCACGTTGAGCGCCACGATCCTGGCAAGGTAGTCCTCCGTGTAATCCTCGATGCGGGTGCGTCCGACAAGGCCGCCCGCGTTGTTGATCAGGACGTCGATGCGGCCGAACGCCGCAAGGGCCTCGGCGGCGATGCGCTTGACGTTCGCCCCGGTAGTGACGTCGCCGCCGACCAGTGCGGTCTGCGCGCCCAGCGCGTTGCAGTCGGCGGCAACCGCCTCGGCCTTGTCCCGGCTCGCGTTGTAGTGGATGACGACCCGGCTGCCCAGACGCGCGAACGCGCGCGCCGCCGCCGCGCCGATCCCGGTCGAAGCGCCGGTGATGACAACCGCCTTGCCTTGCAGATCCTTGGCCATGTCCAACTCCTGTCGTGGTTGACGATAACGTCGTCCGGCCCGGGCGGGCACGGCCGGACGCGCCGGTCGTGCAAGGCAACGGACCGATCCGGCTCCTCAGGGCCCCGCCCTGTCCTTGCCGTCGCGGCATGCTGCGACCGCCTTGCGGATGGCGCCCACGGCAAGCTGCCGGGGAAAGCTCTTGCGCCAGGCCAACGCGACGCGGCGCGACGGCACGGGCGCCGAAAAAGGCACCGGGACGACCAGCCGGCTGTGATACTTGGGCGTCATCGCGTCGCGCGGGAGCACCGACACGCCCAACCCGGACGCGACCATGTTGCGCACCGTCTCCAGCGAACTCGTCTGCGTCACGTGGGCCTCGGCCCGATTCAGCTCCGGACAGGCGTCGAGCACCTGGTCGCGGAAGCAATGGCCGACATTGAGCAGAATCGGATGTTCCGCCGCGAGCTCGTCGGGTCGTACCTGTTTTCGTTTAGCCCACTTGTGCCCGGCCGGGACGACGACCTGGAACGGCTCCTCGTAGAGAAACTCGGTGACCACGCCCGGCGGCGCGAACGGCAGCGCGATGATCGCCGCATCGATCCGCCCGGACTTCAGCGCGGCTTCCAGATGCTCGGTGAGGTTCTCCTCGAGGTCGAGCGGCATCTGCGGAGCGAGGGCGTGCAATGCCGGAATGAGGTCGGGCAGCAGATAGGGCGCCACGGTGTAGATGACCCCCAGCTTCAGCGCGCCGACGAGCTGGTTGCGCCCCGCCTGCGCGATCTCCTTGATCAGTGCCGACTCCTCCAGCACTTTCTGCGCCTGCTCCACGATGCGTCCGCCGACCGGCGTCAGCGTGACCTCGCTCTTGCCCCGCTCGAAGAGGCGAACATCCAGCTCCTCCTCGAGCTTCTGGATTGCCACCGACAGCGCCGGCTGGCTCACGAAGCAGCGCTGCGCAGCGCGCCCGAAGCTCTTCTCCGCCGCCACCGCGACGACATAGCGAAGCTCGCTCAGCGTCATCGGGTGGCGCCGACTCGCGCGCTCGCGCAGAAAGTGCTCGAAGTCGCCGGCCAGCTCGGGATGCTTGAGACCGAAATCGACCGTCGCCTCGAGATAGCCGAGCTTGCTCCCGCAGTCGTAACGCCGGCCCTCGAACCGGTACGCGACCACGGTCTCCTCGGCCATGAGACGGGCGATGCCGTCCGTGAGCTGGATTTCGCCGCCGGCCCCGGGCGGCATCGTGCGCAGATGGTGAAAGATCCGCGGCGTGAGCACGTAGCGTCCGACCACCGCCAGCGTCGACGGCGTGGTTCCCGGTTTCGGCTTCTCGACGATCCGCGAGATCGACGCCGTGCGACCACGCGCCAGCCCGGTTTCCACCATGCCCCAGCTGGCCACGGATGCCGGCTGGCACCTCCATGACGCCGATGGTCGACGCACCTTCCTGCTGCGCGACATCGATCATCTGCTGCATCACCGGCATCCCCGGCATCGATGAGATCGTCGGCGAGGATCACCGCAAACGGCTCGTCGCCGACGACGGGTGCTGCGCACAGCACCGCGTGACCGAGACCGAGCGCCTCCGTCTGCCGGATGTAGATGCAGTTGATGCCGCGCGGCGTCGCCTCCTGCACCGCTCTCAGCAACGCGGTCTTCTTGCGCAGCTCGAGCTCGTTCTCGAGCTCGTAGGCCTTGTCGAAATGGTCCTCGATCGACCGCTTGTTGCGCCCGGTGATGAAGATCATGTCCGTGATGCCGGCCGCCGCCGCCTCCTCGACCGCGTACTGGATCAGCGGCTTGTCGACCACCGGCAGCATTTCCTTCGGGCTCGCCTTGGTCGCCGGCAGGAACCGGGTGCCGAGACCGGCCACCGGAAACACCGCCTTCGTGATCGTGCGCATCGCGAGTTCTCCTCTATCGGGTCTCGCGGTCCGCGGACATCATCCGCAGGAGGCGTCGCTCGTCGAGAACGGCCACGCCGAGCTCCTCCGCCTTCGCGAGCTTGCTTCCGGCATCGGTCCCGGCCACCACGTAGCTGGTCTTCTTCGACACGCTCGCCGCGACCTTCCCGCCCGCGGCTTCGATCTGCGCCTTGGCATCCTCGCGCGAGAGCGTCGGCAAGGTCCCGGTCAGCACGAACGTGAGTCCGGTCAGCGGTCCTGCCGGCGCACGCTCGGGGTCGCTCTCGGGCCAGCGCACGCCGGCGGCGCGGAGGGCCGCGATCACGTCGCGGTTGTGCGGCTCGGCGAAGAACCGGACGATGCTCTCGGCGAGCACCGGCCCGACGTCGCGCACTTCGAGCAGCGTCGCCGCATCCGCCTCGAGCAGGGCGTCGAGCCCGCCGAAGTGCCGCGCGAGATCCTTGGCGGTGGCCTCGCCCACGTGGCGGATGCCCAACCCGAAGATGAAGCGCGCAAGCGTCGTCTCCTTGCTCCTCTCGATCGCGGCGACGACGTTGGCCGCCGACTTCTCGGCCATGCGCTCGAGTCGCGGCAAGCTCCGCGCTCCGCAGCCTGAAGACGTCGGCCGGCGTCCGCACGAGGCCGGAGTCGACCAGCTGGTCGACGAGCTTCTCCCCGAGGCCCTCGATGTCCATGGCGCGGCGGCTGGCGAAATGCAGCAGCGCCTGTTTGCGCTGGGCGGGACAGACGAGTCCCCCGGTGCAGCGCGCGACGGCCTCGTCCGGAAGGCGCGCGATCGCCGAACCGCATTGCGGACACTGCGCGGGCAGTGCGAACGGGAGCGCGCCGTCCGGCCGCTTCTCCGCGACGACGCGCACGACCTCCGGTATCACGTCTCCCGCCCGCCGCACGATCACCGTGTCGCCGACGCGGACGTCCTTGCGGCGCACCTCGTCCTCGTTGTGCAGCGTGGCGTTGGTCACCGTCACGCCGCCGACGAACACGGGCTTGAGCCGTGCCACCGGCGTGATCGCGCCGGTGCGCCCGACCTGGACGTCGATGCCGACCACCTCGGTTGCCATTTCCTCGGCGGGGAACTTGTGCGCGATCGCGAAGCGCGGCGCCCGCGACACGAAACCGAGCCGCTCCTGCAGCGCGAGGTCGTTGAGCTTGTAGACGACGCCGTCGATCTCGAAGGGCAGCCGGTCGCGGCGCGCGCCCATCCGCCGGTAATAGTCGAGCAGCCCGGTGACGCCGCGCACGACGGCGCGTTCCCCGGTCACCGGCAAGCGGAGCTGCGCCAGCAGCAGCAGCAGCGCCTCGTGGGTGGCGGGCGGTGCGACCGGTCCCCAGCGCACGTCGCCGATGCCGTAGGCGTAGAAGGCCAGGCGGCGGCTGGCGGTTATCCTCGCGTCGAGCTGACGCAGGCTGCCGGCGGCGGCATTGCGCGGATTGACGAACGGCTTCTCGCCCCTGGCGGCTTGACTCGCGTTCAGCGCCTCGAAGTCGCTTCGCATCATCAGCACCTCTCCGCGCACCTCGATGAACGGCGGGATTGCATCTCCCGCGAGTCCCAGCGGGATCGCGCCGACGGTGCGCAGATTGGCGGTCACGTTTTCGCCCGAGGAACCGTCGCCGCGGGTCGCGCCGATCGTGAAGCGCCCGTGCTCGTAGCGCAGACTCACGGCCAGGCCGTCGAACTTGGGCTCCACCGCGTACTCGATTTCCTCGATTCCCAGGGCGTGCCGCACGCGCCGGTCGAAGGCCTCGACCTCGTCGTCGGAGAACGCATTGTTGAGCGAGAGCATCGGCAGGCGGTGCGCCACCGCCTCGAAGGTGGCGGCCGGGACGCCGCCGACTCGCTGCGTCGGCGACTCCGGCGTCACCAGCGCCGGAAACCGCTCCTCCAGTGCCTGCAGCTCGCGGAACAGGTTGTCGTACTCGGCATCGCTGATCGTGGGAGCATCGAGAACGTAGTAGCGATGATCGTGCGCGGCGAGTTCGCGCCGGAGATCGGCGGCGCGCGCGACAGCGGAGACGGGCACGCCTCCGTCGGGTTCCGGGGAGGTCGCTGCGGGCACCATCGAATGGCTCGCGCTCTGGCCGACGGCCGTTTCAGCCACCGAACAGCGCCTGCGCGCGCGGGCTGCCCGGCTCGATGTGGACCTCGCGCAGTGCCACTGCCGTGCTGCGCACCTGATCGCGGATGGCATTGAGCGCAGCGTCGTCCAGTGCGCGTCGATTGTCGTCGACCAGGACCGCCCCCAGCGTCTGCGCCATGCGCTTGGCGCCGAGTTTCATCTGGTCGTAGACGCGGACCGGCTCCGCGACGCGCGGGACGTCGAGCAGAAATACCGCGCCCGGTGTCGACGTCACGCGCAGCGTGTCCGCGGTGAAGGGTTCGGAGCGGTAGTTCTGCAGCGCGTACAACACCGCACCGGTTTCATCCTGGACCCAATCGAACCGCCCCCCCTCGGCGAGCCTGAACCCCGCGGCCTCGGCAATGCCGCGCAGCCGCGTGCCCGGAATCATCGCGCCGTCGGTCTTCAGCACCGTGATGCCGATCTGCACGTCGAGATCGGCACAGATGCGATCGAGCGCCTCGGCCCGCGCGGCTTCGGCGGCGACGTCCGGCGCGAGCAACGCGGCCGGAAGCGAGGCGGCAAGGTCAGTGACCGCGCGCACGAACGCTTCGAGCAACGGCACGGTCGCGGCACCGCCGCGGTTCGCCAGCAGCAGGCATGCCGCGAACTCGGAGAACTCGCCGCCGGTGTCCGATTTCAGCAACTGCCACGGCAAGTCCGGTCCACGCCGCCCGAACCACCGCAGGGGCCGACCAAGCCGGGCATGCAGGCCCGCCGCGAGGGCGCCCGCGGCGACCGGCCGCGTAGGCTGCAGCGTCACGATGCACTCGATGTCCGGATCCGGTTGCGGCGGCATCGGCTCGCTCGCGGACCCGCGTGCCGAGCCGATCGCCGATGCGCTGTCCGGTCGCAATGCGGCAGGCGGCGTGATTTCGTCGGCCGCCATCGCGGAGGCGATCCGCGCGTGCACCTCCAGCGGCGGCTCGTAGCCGCCGTCATCCTGCCCGTCGCCTGCGTCACCGACACGCGGCGCATTCTCCGCAACGGCGCTTCCCGCGCGGGTCGACGGCAGCGACGGCTCGATCCGTGCGGCGGCCGCCGGCGAAGCGGAGGCCCGTGCGGCGTCGGCCCCCTCGGTCGTCGGCGAAAATGCCTCCCGGATGCGGCGCCGGACGCGGCGCTCCTGAAACCAGTTGTAGCCGATGACCCCGCACACGAGCAGTGCGCCGGCGGCAATGAGACCAAGTTGCAGCGAGGTCATGCGTCAGGGTATTTGAACGACAGGCGCGCGGCGCTCCCGGGCGAAAGTGATCGCGGTTCGCCGTGCATGCCGCCGATTATAGCGCGCGGCATCGTGGTTGGCGGGGCGGGCAGGTCCTTGCCGCGACCGCCGGAAGCGCCCGCGTCCGTTGGCGCCGGGAGTCGGTATTCCATCAGGCGGCGCCGGCTGCCGCAAGCTCGAGCGCTTCCGCGATATCGACGGCGACCACGCGTGAAATGCCGGCCTCCGGCATCGTGATGCCGATCAGCTGGCTCGCCATTTCCATCGTGATCTTGTTGTGCGAGATGAACAGGAACTGGGTCTGTCGCGACATGTCCTGCACCATCCGGCAGAAGCGATCGGTGTTGGGGTCGTCGAGCGGCGCATCGACCTCGTCCAGCAGGCAGAACGGCGCCGGATTCAGCTGGAACAGCGCGAAGACCAGCGAAATGGCCGTGAGCGCCTTCTCGCCGCCGGAAAGAAGGTGGATGGACGTGTTGCGCTTGCCCGGGGGCTGGGCCACGACCTGCACGCCGGAGTCGAGGATCTCCTCGCCCGTCAGGACGAGCTGCGCCTGCCCGCCGCCGAACAGGACCGGGAAGAGCTTGGCGAAATTCTCGTTGACGGTGTCGAACGTCTGCTGCAGCAACTGCCGCGATTCCCGGTCGATCTGCCGTATCGCGTTCTCGAGCGTGCCCATCGCTTCGGTGAGGTCCGCCGACTGCGCGTCGAGATACTGCTTGCGCTCGGTCGCGATCTCGAGCTCGTCGAGTGCCGCGAGGTTGACCGCGCCCAGGCCCGCGATCGCGCCCTGCAAACGCTCGATCTCCGCCGGCAATCCGGACTTGCTGCCGAACGCCTTCAGTGCCGCGGGAAGCGCGGCGACGTCGGCGCGGGCTTCGGCGAGCTGCCCGCCGAACTGCTCCTCGGCCAGCGCGGACGCCTGCTCCTTCAGCCGCATCTCCTCGATCTTCGCGCGTGCCGGCTCGAGTTTCTGCTCGGCCACCAGACGCGCCTCCTCCGCCGCACGCAGCTCGGTGCCCAGGCCTTCGAGCCGGTCGCGCGCCGCCGCCAGCGCCTGCTCGGCGTCGCCCCGGGCAGCGAGCTGCCGCTGCAGCGCCTCTTCGACGGGCGTCCAGTCGATGGCCGCGCGTTCCGAGGTGAGCTTGGCCAGCAAATCGCGCTGCTGCGCGGTCTGGATGGCGAGCGATTCCCGCCGCCGCTCGAGCTCGGCCAGGCGCTCGCGGCAACTCCGTTCGGCAAAGACCGCCTCCTGCGCCGCGCGCTCGGCGACGCGGACGCGCTCGCGGCCGCGCGCGAACTCGACCTCGGCTTCGTGCTGCGCATGCCGGGCCGCGTCGCGTCGGGTTGCCTCGTCGTGCAGCCGCAGCTGCGAATCCGCGAGCTCGCGCGCGAGCGCCTCGCCTTGCGCCTGCTCGGCGGCCACCTGCGAAGCGAGGTCGGCGAGCTCGGCGACGATCTGGACCCGGCGTTTCTCGGCGGCTTCGGCCGCCTGCTTCATCTGGAGGAGCTCGAGTTCGAGATCGTGGCAGCGCCGCTGCTGCGACGAGAACGCCATGCTCTCCCGGTGGTAGTTTCGCTGCGTCTCGTCGAGCTCCGTTTCGACGGCGGCCAGCGCCGCGCGCGCGGCGAGCGCGTCCTGCCGCAGGCCGCCCATGGCGTGCTCGAGCTCGATGAGCTCGCGCTGGCGGGCGAGCACGCCGTGCAGATCGCTGTCCGCGGCGAAGAAATGGATCGACTGCGCGGTGACGAGATGCCCCTGCGGCGTGACGATACGACTCCCCGACGGCAAGCGCTGCGCGGTCCCGCAGCGCTGCCGCGACGTCGTCCCGGCACCGCACGTCGCGAAGCCAGTCGGCGAGCAGCCGCGCGATTTCGGGACGCATCGTACGGACGCGCGCGAGCAGCGAGTCGCCGTGGCCGTCGCCACCCTCCGGGGTGACGCCGGCTGCCGAAACGTAGAACGCGATGCGCGGTGGCCCGCCCTGCGCTTCGCCACTGCCGCCGAGCCAGTCCAGCGTGGCTTCGAGCCGATCGAGTTCCACCGCGTCGAGCCGTTCCCGCAGCACCGCCTCGAGCGCATCTTCCCATCCGCGCTCGATGTCGAGTCCCTGCCAGAAGCGATGGGCCTGGGCGAGGCCGTGATCCAGCAGCCACTGCGCCGAATCCTTGCCCTGACCGATCTTCGCCTGCAGCGCGGCCAGCGCCTGCGAGCGCGCTTCGATGTCCGCAAGCTTGCGTCCGGCCTGCTGCGCGGCATCGCTGGCCGCGCGCTGGCGATCCTGCAACCCCTGCACGGCATCGCGCAGCGCGCTCAATCCCGCCTGCTTGGACGCGAGCTCGGCCGTTTCCAGTCGCAGCTGATCCTCGACTTCCGCGATCTGGCCCGTGCCGGGCGCGCCGAGCGCCGCGAGATCTTCCTGCAGGCGCTCGCCGCGACGCGCAAGCTGTGCCAGCAGATGGGCGACGTTCTCGCGCCTGGTCTCGATGACGCGAATGGCCTGTTCGGCCAGCGCGATCTGCTGCTGCAGATCGGCGGACACCGACGCGGCTGCAGCGACGAGCTGTTCCAACGCCGGCAGCGCGGCGACGGCGGCGCGCTCGTCGTCGCCCGTGCGCTCCCGCGCCGAGAGCGCGTCCTCGATGGCCCTCTCGATGACGCTGCGGTCGGCGAGCAGCCCGGACTCCTGGCCGGCGAGCGCACCGAGCTGCTCGGTCAACTGGGCGACCTGCTGCGTGATCCGGGTCTCGCTCTCGCGCGCGAACGCGAGCTGCTGCTCCAACCGCGTCACCTCCGCGTTTGCCTCGTAGAAGGCGCCCTGCCGCTCGTGCATCGCATCGCCCGCGGCGTAGTGGTCCGCGCGCAGCGTCTCCTGCCTCGCTTCGGCGGCGCGCACGTCGGCCTGCAGGCTCTCGAACGCGACCGTGAGACCGGCGACGGCCGTCGCGTGGCGCTCGCGGGCGCCGGCGGCGTCCTGCTGCTTCGAGAACCAAAGCAGCTGCTGCACGAGCTTCAGGCGGGCCTCGTGCTCGCGGAACTCGGTGGCGACCCGTGCTTGCGCTTCGAGCTTTTCCAGCTGCGTGCCGAGCTCGATCCGGATATCCTCGACGCGGGCCAGGTTCTTGCGCGCGTCGGCCAGGCGTCCTTCGGTTTCCTTGCGCCGCTCCTTGTACTTCGAGACGCCGGCGGCCTCCTCCAGGAACACGCGGAGCTCCTCGGGCTTGGCCTCGATCACGCGCGAGATCATGCCCTGCTCGATGATCGCGTAGGCGCGCGGCCCGAGGCCCGTGCCGAGGAAGAGATCGTAGATGTCGCGGCGGCGCACCGGGATGTTGTTGATGTAGTACGACGAGTCCTCGTCGCGCGTCAGCACGCGCTTGATCGACAGCTCGGCATACTGGCCCCACTGGCCGCCGATCCGTCCCGCGCTGTTGTCGAACGCGAGCTCGACCGACGCGCGGCCGACGGCCTTGCGTTCGCCGGCGCCGTTGAAGATCACGTCCTGCATCGATTCGCCGCGGAGCGCGGACGCCTTCGACTCGCCGAGCACCCAGCGCACGGCGTCGATCACGTTGGACTTGCCGCAGCCGTTGGGCCCGACGATCCCGACCAGCTGGCCGGGCGTGGCGATGGCCGTCGGATCAACGAACGACTTGAACCCTGCGAGCTTGATCTGGGTGAGGCGCAATGGAACCTGCGGATGTGGTTGGCGGCCTGCACGGGCAAGCGCCCGTGCCAGCGATAGTCGCCGCCGCCCCGGGGGGACGGCGCAAAAGCATCAAATTATAGCCGATCCTGTTCGCCCGCGCGGCACGCCACTTCACGCCCGCCCACGCCCCCGCCCCTCCGGTACGCTCAGCTCGCGATCGGCATCGCCGTCTCCGCAAGCGCGGCGAGGTAGCCGGCGCCAAGCGGAATGACGTCGTCGTTGAAATCGTAGAGGCTGTTGTGGAGGAAACACCCCCCGTCGACCCCGCCCTGACCCAGCCGCGCGAAAGCACCCGGCTTCGCCTGCAGCATGAACGAAAAATCCTCGGCCCCCATCGACGGGTCGAGATTGCGCACGACGTTCCCGTGGCCGACCAACGCCTCGGCGACCGTCGCGGCGAAATCCGCCTCGCCGGCGTGGTTGACGGTGGCGGGGTAGACGCGCTCGTATTTCAGACTTGCCTTCGCCCCGAATGCCGCGGCGATCGTCGGCACCAGTTCGGCGAGGCGCCGTTCGATCATGTCCTGCGTAGCCGGCCGGAACGTGCGCACGGTGCCGACCAGGGTCGCGTGCGCCGGGATCACGCTCATCGCACCGGGGTTTCCCGCCTGCATCGCACAGAGACTGACGACGGCGGTGTCGATCGGGTTCACGTTGCGCGCGACGATCGACTGCACCGCCGTGATGATGTGACCGGCGACCAGCACCGGGTCGATCGCCGCGTGCGGATGCGCGCCGTGACCGCCACGTCCGTCGATCGTGATTTCGATGCGGTCCGCTGCGGCCATCACCGGACCGGGCGTGACGCCGATGCGCCCGAGCGGCAGGACAGGCCAGTTGTGCAGCGCGTACACCTGGTCGGCCGGGAAGCGCTCGAAAAGCCCGTCCTCGATCATGGCCTTGGCGCCGGCGTGGCCCTCCTCCCCCGGCTGGAAGATGAGATACGCAGTGCCGTCGAAGTTGCGCGTTTCGTGCAGATAGCGCGCGGCGGCGAGCAGCATCGTCGTGTGCCCGTCGTGGCCGCAGCCGTGCATCCGGCCGTCGTAGCGTGACTTGTGTGCGAAGTCGTTTTCCTCCTGCATCGGCAACGCATCCATGTCGGCGCGCAGGCCGACCGCGCGGCCGCTGGCGTCGCTCCGGCCGCGGATGACCGCGACCACGCCGGTCCGGCCGATACCCGTGTGATGCTCGATGCCGAGAGCCGCCAGGTGCTCGCCGACGATCTTCGCGGTCCGGTGCTCGTCGAAGGCAAGCTCCGGGTGCATGTGCAGATCGCGGCGCAGCGCCGTGTACTCGGCGTGCCAGCCGGAGATGTGCAGAACTGGATTCTTCATGGGTGCTCAGGGTCCGCCCGCCCGAAGGGCACTGAACGCCCCCTCGGAGGGCAACGGGGATCGGAAAGCCTGGGAGGCGCCGGCCGATCATGCCCAAAGCCCCCCGGAGCGTCAATGCCGCCGTGCGCGCGAGCACCGGGCCGACCGCAACCGGCGCGCAAAGTGTGGTTCAATGCGCGTCTGCGCACGATCCATTTCCGCGTCCGGAGCAGGACGTCCGGCACGGCAACGGATCCGCAGGCCGCCGACCACCCGCATAACGACGATGCTTCGTTTCCTGCTGAGCCGCGTCAGCCTCGTCATCCCGACGTTCATCGGGATGACGCTGCTCGCGTTCTTCCTGATCCGGATCGTGCCCGGCGATCCGATCGAGACCATGGCCGGCGAGCGCGGCATCGATCCGGCACGGCATGCGGCGCTGCTGAAGGAGTACGGCCTGGATCGGCCGGTGCTCGTCCAGTACGGCATCTACATCGGCCGGGTCCTCTCGGGCGACCTCGGCAAGTCGATGATCACGCAGGAGCCGGTGCTGCGAGAGTTCGTCGCGCTGTTTCCGGCGACCATCGAGCTCGCCACTCTGCGCGATCCTCTTCGCGCTGATCCTCGGCATACCTGCGGGGATGCTGGCCGCGGTGCGCCGCAATTCGGTATTCGACCACGGCGTGATGGGCGTGTCGCTCACCGGCTATTCGATGCCCATCTTCTGGTGGGGGCTGCTGCTGATCCTGCTCTTTTCGGTGCAGCTCGGCTGGACGCCGGTGTCCGGCCGCATCTCCGTCAGGTATTTCATCGAGCCGGTGACCGGGTTCCTGACGATCGACGCGCTGCTGTCCGGCGAAGAGGGGGCGTTCAAGTCCGCCGTTTCGCACCTGATCCTGCCGATGATCGTGCTGGGCACCAATCCGCTCGCCATCATCGCGCGGATGACGCGCTCGGCGATGCTCGAGGTCCTCGGCGAGGATTACATCCGCACGGCCCGGGCGAAGGGACTTGTCGAACCTGCGCGTCATCGCGCTGCACGCGTTTCGCAATGCGCTGATCCCGGTGATCACCGTGATCGGCCTCCAGGTCGGCGTGCTCTTCACCGGCGCGATCCTGACCGAGACCATCTTCTCCTGGCCCGGCGTCGGCAAGTGGCTGATCGAGGCGATCAACCGCCGCGACTATCCGGTGCTGCAGGGCGGCCTGCTCATGCTGGGCGTCGTGGTGATGATGGTCAATCTCCTGGTCGACGTGACCTACGGCATCATCAATCCCCGCATCCGGCGCTCGACATGAAGGGCATCACGCCATGACGGAAATGACGGCCGAGTCGATTGCCGCCGCGGATACGGCCGCCGCGCCGCCGGGTCCGCTGCGCGAGTTCTGGGGCTACTTCCGGGCCAACCGCGGCGCGGTGGCCGGGCTCGTCGTGGTCGTGACCGTGCTGCTGATGGCCGCGTTCGCCGACGTTCTCGCGCCCTACCCGCCGAACCTGACCAACAACGCGGCCTTCCTGCAGCCGCCTGCCTGGCAGGCCGGCGGCTCGTGGGCCTATCCGCTGGGCACCGACGCGATCGGCCGCGATATCGTGTCGCGGCTCATCCACGGCGCGCGCCTGTCGCTGCTGATCGGCATGGCCGTCGTCGCTCTGTCGATCGTCCTCGGGATCGTCGCTCGGGCTGGTGGCAGGATTCGCCCGCGGCATCACCGAGATCGCGATCATGCGGCTGATGGACATCATCCTCACGCTGCCGAGCCTGCTGCTGGCGATCGTGATCGTCGCCATCCTCGGGCCGGGGCTGATGAACGCGATGCTGGCGGTGGCGGTCGTCGTGCTGCCGCACTACGTTCGCATCACGCGTGCCGCGGTGATCACGGAAACCTCGAAGGACTACGTCACCGCCGCGCGCGCGAACGGCGCCAGCCGGCTGCGGCTGATGTTCAACGAAGTCCTGCCGAACTGCGCCGCGCCGCTGATCGTGCAGGCGTCGCTGGGCGTCTCCACCGCCATCCTCGACGCCGCCGCGCTGGGTTTCCTCGGCCTCGGTGCGCAGCCGCCGGCGTCGGAGTGGGGGACGATGCTCGCCGACGCGCGTGAATTCGTGATCCGGGCGTGGTGGGTGGTGACCTTCCCGGGCCTGGCAATCCTGATCACGGTGCTGGCGTTCAACCTGCTGGGCGACGGGCTGCGCGACGCGCTCGACCCGAAGCTCAAGCGCTGAATCGCGACCATGGCGCTCCTCGAGATCGAAGATCTGCACGTCGACTTTCCGGCGCAAGCGGGCGTGCTCCACGCCGTCGACGGCGTCAGCCTGACCCTCGACGAAGGCGAAGTGCTGGGCATCGTCGGCGAGTCCGGTTCCGGCAAGAGCGTGACGATGCTGGCGCTGATGGGTCTCGTGGCCTTCCCGGGTCGGGTCCAGGCGCAGCGGTTGCGGTTTGCCGGCCGCGACCTGCCGAGTCTGTCCGACCGCGAGCGGCGCAAGGTCATCGGCAAGGACGTGGCGATGATCTTCCAGGACCCGACGACCAGCCTCAACCCCTGCTTCACCGTCGGCTTCCAGCTGACCGAGACCCTCCGGCTGCACCTGGGGCTCGATCCGAAGGCCGCGCGGCATCGCGCCGCCGAATTGCTGGAACAGGTGGGCATCCCCGCCGCGGCGAGCCGTCTCGGCGACTTCCCGCATCAGCTCTCCGGCGGCATGAACCAGCGCGTGATGATCGCGATGGCGATCGCCTGCAATCCGCGGCTGCTCATCGCCGACGAGCCGACCACGGCGCTCGACGTGACGATACAGGCCCAGATACTCGATCTGCTGCGCGGACTGCAGAACGAGCGCGGCATGGCGCTGGTGCTGGTCACGCACAACATGGGCGTGGTGGCGGAAATGGCGCGCCGGGTCGCCGTGATGTACGCGGGGCAGATCGTCGAGGAGCGCGGCGCCGACGCGCTGTTCGCCGCGCCGCAGCACCCCTACACCGCAGCCTTGCTGGCGGCGATGCCGGAACGCAGCACGGGCGAGTCGCGCCTTGCCACCATCCCCGGCGTGGTGCCGGGTCTCTACGACCGGCCGCGAGGCTGCCTGTTCGCTCCGCGCTGCGTCGATGCCACGGAGCATGCATGCGGGGTGCGCCCGGAACTCCGGTCCTGGGAGCAAGGCCAGGTCCGCTGCCACTTTCCGATGGGCGAGCGGGACCGCGAGGCCGCGATCGCGCGCGACCGCCAAACGAAGGTCGTGCCGGCATGAGCACCGCCGCGTCAGCCGCAAGCGGGCGGGCACAACCAGGCGCCGCCGGATCGCCCGGAGTTGCGAGCACCGCGGTCGCCGAGGCGCGCGACCTGCGGCAGGTCTATGCCATTTCGCGCGGATGGATGCGCGAGCCCGCCCACCTGCATGCCGTGGGCGGCGTCTCGTTCACGATCGACGCCGGGCGGACGCTCGCGGTGGTCGGCGAATCCGGCTGCGGCAAGTCGACGCTGGCGCGGATCGTGTCGCTGATCGAAAAACCCACCGGGGGCGAGTTCAGCCTCACCGGGGTCGACGCGGTGCATCCGCCTCCTGCGGCGCGGGTGCGCTTGCGCAAATCGGTGCAGATGGTGTTCCAGAATCCCTACGGCTCGCTCAATCCGCGCAAGAAGGTCGGCGCCATTCTCGAGGCTCCGCTCCAGATCAGCACCGATCTCGGACCGGCCGAACAGGCCGATCGGGCGCGCGCGATGCTGGCCAAGGTCGGACTGCGGCCCGAGCACTACGCGCGCTATCCGCACATGTTCTCGGGCGGCCAGCGGCAGCGCATCGCCATCGCGCGGGCGCTGATGCTCAACCCTGCGCTCGTGGTGGCGGACGAGCCGGTCTCCGCGCTGGACGTTTCGGTCCAGGCCCAGGTGCTGAACCTCCTCGCCGACCTGCAGAGCGAGCTGGGACTCGCCTATCTGTTCATCTCGCACGACCTCGGCGTCGTGCGGCATATCGCCCACGAGGTCCTGGTGATGTACCTCGGCCTGGCCCTGGAGCAGGGCCCGAAGGAGCGGATCTTTGCGCGGCCGCTGCATCCCTATACGCAGGCGCTGCTGGCCTCGACCCCCGGCATGGCCGGGATCGCGCGCTCGGAGCGCATCGTGCTCAAGGGCGAGCGGCCATCGCCGCTCAATCCACCCCCGGGGTGCGTCTTTTCGACGCGCTGCGCGCACGCGATCGAGCGCTGCCGCACCGAGCGCCCGGCCCCCCAGCTGCTGGACGGACGGCAGGTGGCCTGCCATCTCGCCCACCAGTTCGCCGATCCGGTTCATAATATTGCGTTGTAATCGCGATCCCCGGCTGCGCCCGTCGCAGCTTCATCCACAGGAGGCAGATTCATGACGAAGTCCCGTCTTACGCAATGGCGGCCCGGTACGCGGCGCGCCCTCATCGCCGCGCTGGCGCTCCCGGCGCTGCTGGTCACGGCCGGCCTCTCCGCCAAGACCCTGGTCTACTGCTCCGAAGGCAGTCCCGAGAACTTCTATCCGGGAGTCAACACCACCGGCACGTCGTTCGACGCCAACAGCCAGATCTACAGCCGCATCGTCGAATTCGAGCGCGGCGGCACCGCGGTCGTGCCGGGCCTGGCCGAGCGCTGGGACATCTCCCCCGACGGCAAGGTCTACACGTTCCACCTGCGCAAGGGTGTGAAATGGCACAACCACCGCGCCTGGAAGCCGACCCGCGACTTCAATGCCGACGACGTGATCTTCGCCATCGAGCGGCAGTGGAAGGAATCCAATCCCTACTACAAGGTCACCAGCTCGAACCACTCCTACTTCATGGACATGGGCATGCCCAAGCTGATCAAGTCCCTGGAGAAGGTCAACGACTACACCGTCAGGATCACGCTCGAGAAGCCGGAGGCGCCGTTCCTGTCGAACCTGGCGATGGAGTATGCCGGCGTGCAGTCGAAGGAGTACGCCGATGCGATGCTCAAGGCCGGAACCCCGGAGAAGATCGACCAGGAGCCGATCGGCACCGGCCCGTTCTATCTGGTCCGCTACATCAAGGACGCCATCGTCCGTTACAAGGCGTTCCCGCAGTACTACGGCGGCAAGGCCAAGATCGACGACCTGATCTTCTCGATCACGACCGACGCTTCGGTGCGCTGGGCCAAGCTGCAGAAAGGTGAGTGCCACGTCATGCCGTACCCGAATCCCGCCGATCTCGACGCGATCCGCAAGGACAAGAATGTCGTCGTGCTGGAGCAGCCGGGATTGAACGTCGGCTACCTCGCCTACAACACGACCAAGAAGCCGTTCGACGACGTGCGCGTGCGCAAGGCGATCAACATGGCGATCAACAAGAAAGCCATCATCGATGCGGTGTACCTCACGACGGGCGTGGCGGCGAAGAATCCGATTCCGCCGACGCAATGGTCGTACAACGACGCGATCAAGGACGATCCGTTCGATCCGGCGGCCGCCAAGAAGCTGCTGGCCGACGCGGGCTATCCGGACGGCTTCTCGACCGACCTGTGGGCGATGCCGGTGCAGCGGCCGTACAACCCCAATGCCGCGCCGCATCGCCGAGCTGATGCAGGCCGATCTCGCCAAAGTGGGCGTGAAGGCCGAGATCAAGAGCTTCGAGTGGGGCGAGTACCGCAAGCGCATGCAGGCCGGCGAGCACCAGATGGGCATGCTGGGCTGGACGGGCGACAACGGCGACCCGGACAACTTCCTCTCCACGCTGCTCGGTTGCGACGCCGCGAAGACCGGCGGCAGCAACGTCGCCAAGTTCTGCTACCAGCCGTACGAAGACCTGGTGCTGCGTGCGAAGACGCTGTCCGGCCAGAAGCCGCGTGCCGAGCTCTACCAGAAGGCCCAGGTGATCTTCAAGGAACAGGCGCCGTGGTTCACGATCGCGCACGCCGTCCAGCTGAAGCCGGTGCGCAAGGAAGTCATCGACTTCAAGCTCTCCCCGTTCGGCCGGCACACGTTCTACGGCGTCGACATCAAGGAGTAACGCTTCCTTCGGCGTCCGGCCCGCGGCGGCCACCAACCTCCTCGCTGGAGCCAGGTGGCCGGCACGAACGCCGGATCGGAGCCCCGCGCGCCGCCAGCGGCCCGCGGGGCTTTTCTTTGCCGGCCGCCCGGATTGGCACGGATCCAGCAGCTTGAATGGGCGGCGGCTCGCATTGCCGCGGCATGTTGCCGGGGAGTCGCCTGAACTCCGGCCACGCCGGCGGAAATGTCCAAGGCTCCTGGCTTACGGTCAAGCGCAACGGGCCCGGCGCGACGCGTACAGGCAGATGCCGCTCGCCACCGCGACGTTGAGGCTCCCGACGGTCCCCACCAGCGGTATGCCGACGATCCGGTCGCAAAGCTCGCGCGTGAGGCGTCGCAGCCCGGCGCCTTCGGCCCCGAGGACCCACGCGACCGGACCGGAGATGTCGGCGTCGAACAGGCTCTCGCCGCCCGCATCGGCGCCCAGGATCCAGACGCCTTTGGACTTGAGGTCGCGCAGCGCCCGCGCGAAATTCGTGACCGTGACGACCGGCACCGTGTCGGCGGCGCCGCTTGCCGCTTTGGCAGCCGTGGCGTTGAGGCCGACCGCGCGATCCTTCGGCACGACCACCGCGTGCGCGCCGAACGCGTCGGCATTGCGCAGGCACGCGCCGAGATTGTGCGGATCGGTGACGCCGTCCAGCAGCAGCAGCAGCGCGGGTTCGTCGAGCGCGTCGAGCACGTCGTCGAGCGTGCAGTGCGGCATCGAGGCGTCCACGAGCGCAACCACGCCCTGGTGGCGGTCGGTTCCGGCGAGTTGCGCCAGCCGCCCGTCGTCGGAGGCGTGCAGCGGGCAACGAGCGCGTTCGGCCAGGGCCACGAGGTCACGCATCCGCGCGTCGCGGCGCGTCGGTGAACAATGAATCGCCCGCACCGACTCCGGCCGCTGTCGCAGTCGGGCAGTCACCGCGTGGAAACCGAAGAGGAACCGGGTGGCGGGCATGGACACAAGCGAGTCGGCGCCGGGCGCCGACACGCTTCGGCCGGCAAAGTGATTTGACTAGTGTAGCCTAGCAGTTCGCCACTGCGCTCTTGCCCGCGGCCGGCGATGGACTGCGAAATATGACTGGAGATCTGCGCCAATTCGTCGAAGGCCTGTTGCTCGTGATCGCTGCGCTGCTGCCGATCGTCAACCCGTTCGGCGGCGCGCCGGTATTTCTCGCCATGACGGCCGACTGCACGGCGGCGTTGCGGGCGACGCTGGCGAAAAGGATCGCGGTCAATGCGTTCATCCTGCTGCTGGCTTCCCTGTTCGTCGGCACCTACGTGCTGGAGTTCTTCGGACTCTCGGTGCCCGTCGTGCAGGTGGCCGGCGGTATCGTCGTGTGCGCGAACGCGTGGGAACTGCTGCGTGCGGGAACCACCGCGCCGATCGTTCCGACCTCGGCTCCGGCGGCCGCGGAGATCGCCAGCCGCGCCTTCTACCCGCTGACGCTGCCGCTCACCGTCGGACCCGGCACCATCTCCGTCGCGATCACGATCGGCGCGCACCACCCGCAAAGCGTGCGGTCGCTGGTCGTGCACGGCGCTGCCGACGTGATCGGGGCGGTGCTGATCGCCGCGACGGTGTTCGTCTGCTACCGGTACGCCGACCGGATGCTGCGCGTGCTGGGGGAAACCGGAACGAGCGTGCTGATCCGGCTCTCCGCGTTCATCCTGCTTTGCATCGGCGTGCAGATCTTCTGGACGGGGGCATCGGCGCTGCTCGCTGCGCTTCCCGCGCCGGTGCTTCGTTGATCGCCGGTCGGCGCCTGCGCGAAACCGCGGTTCGCCTTGGCGGCAGGCGCACAGATCGGCTATAATTTTTCGCTTGCCCGGGCGCGGCCTTGAGACAAGGTCCGTGACAGTCCCGTGCAGCGCGTCGCCTCAAGCTAAGTGCCGGTGTAGCTCAGTTGGTAGAGCAGCGCATTCGTAATGCGAAGGTCGAGGGTTCGACTCCTTCCACCGGCACCATAAAAACAACAACTTAGGCACTTTCCCGAATCCCCGAGAACCCGCGGTAAGTGCCTGGTGAGTGCAATCGGCGGTCATAATCGGCCCGCCACGCCGCGCGATTCCGGCGCCGCTACGTCGACCCATCCGCACGGCCGATCGCGCCTCCTGCGTTTATCTGGTGGCCCGCGCTATCATTCCGCGATGATCGACGACGACAACGCGATCGAGATCCCCTTCGTGCCGCCCGACGAGGATCGCGTGTGGCGCAACTATCTGCGGACGTGTGCGATGGCTGGCGTCGAGCCGGTGTCACACGAGCGCGCGGGCGCGCTCATGGGGGAATGGAACGAGGTGCCTTTGGGGCGACCGGAGCCGACGACACAAGCGTAACGGGAACCGGCGTGGCACCGGCCCCCGTCTCATCATCGTGTATTGCGTGCTACTTGGTTGAGTGCGATCGACGACAACGTCACGCTTCGTGACCCCTCGGTCGTGTCAAGGGGCCACGGGCATCGCCCACAGCACGGGCTGCGTGATGCTCCAGTCATCAGCGAAGCCATTCCCACAACGCATGGCAACGTTCGTCGACAGCGCGGTAAGAGTGACCTTGGCAAATAACACCACCGCCAATTCGCTCGCGCCGCTGTCATAACTAAAGGAATCCCATAAGGCAAATCCGTTTGCGGGACCGGATACGATTTGGCAAGCTCCATAACTAGCCGACGTCATGCTGCCCTTTGCACCTACCAAATACGTCCCAGCGGGCAATTCCAGGTCGTTGAACAGACTGATGCGGTCAAACTCGTCCTCGAAGAAGTCCATCCTGGCCAAATACAAAGTGTTGGTCCCGGCGGGTCCCGTGGCCCCCGTCGCGCCAGTCGCGCCGGTCGCGCCAGTTGCACCCGTCGGGCCAGGGGGACCTACAAGCCCGGTCGCCGCTACGTCGAGTTGGGTCGTCCCCGGCTTGCACGCGCCAAGTGCGGTAACTTGCCCGCTTGGACTTACACACAACACGAGCGCGTTGGCCGTAGTGGCCCCCGCTAAGAGCGCGATTGCACCCAATAGCCCCGCACTGAAATGTTTCATTGGATTTCCTCTCTTTCCGGTGGGCGAACCAACAAAATCGCCCGGGCGTTGACCGCGCCAGTTGGCGCGTACTTGCGTATAGACGGTTCTACTTGGAGACGCAATGTCCGTATTGCGCAATAGCATTTCGCGTCTCAGCATTCGTCACTGTGCGCCCGCTACTGCTCTGACCCTAACCCAGGATTTCGTACCGATCTGAAGTGGAAATTCCGGCACAATTTTGACCCTGGAAGGAGGGTGTGCCGTGAAGAGGAGCAAGTTTACTGAGGAGCAGATAGCTTTTGCGTTGAAGCAGGCGGAGGTGGGGACATCGGTCGAGGAGGTGTGCCGGACGATGGGCATCTCGGACGCCACGTTCTACAGCTGGCGGAAGAAGTATGGTGGACTGGGGCCTTCCGAGCTGCGCCGGCTGCGGCAGCTCGAGGAGGAGAACAGCAAGCTCAAGCGCCTGGTGGCGGATCTGTCGCTCGACAAGGCCATGCTGCGGGACGTGCTCGCAAAAAAACTCTGAAGCCTTCCCGCAAGCGCACGCTGGTGGCCGACTTGATGCAGCGCTACGGCGCCAGTCAACGGCAGGCGTGCGCGGTGCTGCGGATCTCCCGTTCGGTGTACGGCTATCGGTCACGTGCGCGCGACGCCCGGCCGCTGGTGCAACGGATCAAGGAGATCGCGGCCACGAGGGTGCACTACGGCTATCGCCGGGTGCATGTCCTGCTGCGGCGGGAAGGCTGGAGAGATAACTGCAAGCGGGCCCTGGTGGGCGCCACGCGTCGTGCCTCCGAAGGGCGCGCCCAACGTGCTCTTGATCATGACGGACGACGCCGGTTTCGGTGCGCCGGGCACCTTCGGCGGTGTCGTGCCGACGCCGGCGCTCGACCGGATCGCGAAAAGCGGGCTGCGCTACACGAATTTCCACTCCACGTCGCTGTGCTCGCCCACGCGCGCGGCGCTGATTACCGGCCGCAACCACCACGTGGCTGGTTTCGGCGTGGTGGGTGAGATCACCACCGGATTCCCCGGCTACGATTCGGTCATCCGCAAGGAAAACGGCACCGTCGGCGAGATTCTGAAGGCCAACGGTTTCGCCACCTCGTGGTTCGGCAAGAACCACAACACGCCTTTCTATCAGGCTACGCCGGCCGGGCCGTTCGACCAGTGGCCCAACGGCATGGGCTTCGAATACTTCTACGGCTTCATGGGCGGCGACGCCAGCCAGTGGCAGCCGAACCTGTTTCGCAACACCACGGCCATCTTCCCCTTTCAGGGCGATCCGGGCTGGAACCTGACCACGGCCATGGCCGACGAGGCGATCCAGTACATGAAGCAGATCAAGGCGGTCGCCCCGGAGAAGCCCTTCCTCGTCTACTACGTGCCGGGAGGCACGCACGCGCCGCATCATCCGACGCCGGAGTGGATCAAGAAGATCGGCGACATGCATCTTTTCGACGGCGGCTGGAACAAGCTGCGCGAGACCATTTTCGCCAACCAGAAGCGGCTGGGCATCATGCCCGCGAATGCCCAACTGACCCCCTGGCCGAAGGAGCTGCCCGAGTGGGATTCCCTCGGGTTTGTCGAGAAGAAGCTCTTTGTCAAGCAAGCCGACGTGTACGGGGCCTACCTCGCCTACACCGACCACGAGATCGGTCGCGTTATTCAGGCCGTCGAGGACCTGGGCCAGCTCGACAACACCTTGATCATCTACATCAGCGGCGACAATGGCGCGAGCGCGGAGGGGATGCTCAACGGCACGCCGAACGAAGGCACCACCTTGAATGGCGTTCCCGTACCGGTCGACGCACAGATGCTCTTCTACCCTTTCTGGGGGTCCGACAAGACCTTCCCGCACTTTGCGACCGGCTGGGCCTGGGCAATGAGCACGCCGTTCAAGTGGATGAAGCAGGTGGCATCGCATTATGGCGGGACGGCCCAGGGCGTGGCCATGTCGTGGCCTGGCCACATCAACGATGCGGGCGGCATCCGGCGGCAGTTTCATCACATGATCGACATCACTCCGACCATTCTGGAAGCGACCGGCATCGCAGCGCCGGAGATCCTCAACGGCATCAGGCAGCGCCCGATGGACGGCGTGAGCATGGCCTACACGTGGGATAAGGCGAGCGCCAACGTCGCGTCCCGGCGCACCACGCAATATTTCGAAATGCTGGGCAACCGCGCGATCTATCACGACGGCTGGTTGGCGGCGACGACTCCGGCGACGCGGCCGTGGGAACTCTCCAGCGCTACGCCACCCGACGTGATCACGGGGTACAAGTGGGAGCTCTACAACGTCGGCCCGCTGCAATCAGGAGATCCCACCGAGTTCGACGACCTCGCAGGCAGATTGCCGGACAAGCTGAAGCAGATGCAGGACATCTTCTATGCCGAAGCGGCGAAGCATGACGTGCTGCCACTCGACAACACGACGCTGGCGCGCTGGAACGCGCCGAAGCCGAACCTCACGGCAGGTCGCAAGGTGTTCACCTACAACGGA
Source organism: uncultured beta proteobacterium (assembly GCA_963700415.1). Classification (GTDB taxonomy): domain Bacteria; phylum Pseudomonadota; class Gammaproteobacteria; order Burkholderiales; family Casimicrobiaceae; genus CAIWHR01. The sequence continues at coordinate 25,895 of CAVOXS010000005.1, read as the reverse complement.
CCACTATCTGGCATTCCCAACAGTGGCGCGCCGAACATCCTGAACAAGGCCTACACCATCACTGCCGAGGTCACGATTCCAAAGGGTGGCGCCGAAGGCATGATCGTCACCGATGGCGGGCGCTTCGGTGGCTATGGACTGTTCCTGAGCAAGGGCGTGGGAGGCATTCGCCGGGGCAAACCCGTCTTCCTCTACAACCTGCTCGGCCTGGAGCGCACGGTTTGGGCGGGTCCGGAGTTGCGCGCCGGCAAGCACGTCATCGTCTTCGACTACAAGCCCGATGCTCCTGGCCTGGGCAAGGGGGGGACGGGTGTGCTCAGCGTGGATGGCAAGGAGGCGGACAGGAAATCCATGAAGCACTCCACCCCGATCACGTTCCCCGAGGACGAAACCTTCGACATCGGCCAGGACACGCGCACTCCATTGGCACTCATTGAGTATCGCTACGATGTTCCATTCAAATTCACCGGTACGATCAACAAGCTGACGTTCAACCTCGCTCTGGAACTGGTCACGACAGTGGAGCGCGAGCAGATGCAGAAGACCGTCGCCAGGGCGCGTGACTAGTGGCCGATGCCGAATACGGGATCCAGACCGCGCAAGGACCAGCGACGGCCGCGATGAGAAGTGTGTTTGTTCTCGCTGCTGTCGCTGAAGTCGCGACCGGTTTGGCGCTGTTGCTCGTCCCGGCGCCGCTCACGCCTGCGTTGACTTGACCGGTCGGCGCTACCGCTGCTGCTTACGGTCTGGACTGTCAACGCGAAGCCCCGCTATGATCGCGGGGCTTCGCAGGATCGCCACGTCGCCGTGGCTTCATTTCGTTGCGTCACCGCAACGTGTGCCGGTGTGTTGTCACCAGCGTCGAGGTAGTCCTGTAGTGAATGTCATCGATAGAGCGCCTCCTCTTCGTGATTGACTACAGCATCGGCGCTGCCTCGCGGTTGCGAACTTGGGGGAGCATCCGGTTGCGGCGCGCTGTGCCCGCGATAACCGACGCCCACGACTGATGCCCAATCCGCGAGCACCGATCCATCCTTCGAATCACCTGCAGGTTCAGACTACGCCGAGCCGGAAAGAGTTTCAAGCGTCGCGGACTGGCGCGGTCGAGGTTTCTGCGCCTGTTGCGGCGCCTCCGGTGCCGTGCTGCGGGGCGGAGGCGGGTCACCGGGAAAAGCTTTTTGTGCCCGTGCTCGCGTCCGGCGCCGCAGGAGTTACGAGCCATCGAAGCATCTGGCAAACTGGCGCTGCTGTCCTTCGTGCTGCCTGGGGCTGTATCTTTTCCGCGATTGGGGCCGCGCCCGCGATGGAATCGACGCCGCGGCTCGGGCGCAGTCCGGCGCGGCGGGGCTGCGGCCCCGGGTCTGGCCCGGAACAAGCGATGAGCAAACGGATATTCGGCATCGCCATCGCAGCCAGCCTCGCGCTGGCCGCATCGTTCCCGGCCTGGGCAGACTTCGCCGGCACGGTAGTGGGCGTCACCGACGGTGACACCATCACGGTTCTCGACGCATCCAAGGCTCGGCACAAAGTGCGTTTGGCCGGCATCGACGCACCGGAGCGCGGTCAACCGGGAGGATTCCGTTCCAAGGAAAGCCTTTCCCGACTCGTCTACGAGCGCAGCGTGCGGGTCGAGGGGGACAACAAGGATTCCTACGGCAGAATCGTCGGCAAGGTGTGGGTCGCACCGCCGGATTGTCCGAGTTGCGGCACCACGCTCGACGCCGGCCTCGCCCAGATTTCCATGGGTCGAGCGTGGTGGTTCCGCCGTTACGCGAACGAGCAATCGTCCGCGGATCGGGGGAGCTACGAGCATGCCGAACGGGAAGCCAGGACCAGGAGGGCGGGGCTGTGGCGAGATCCTGAACCGGTGCCGCCGTGGAAATGGCGAAGTGCACAGTCGCCTTGACGACGGGGCGCTGGCCCATCTCGACCGACCCAGCCGGCGGAGTCCCGGTCTCGGCGCGCAGCCCGCGCTGATCGCGGCCCGCCGACAGCTTCGCCCGCACGTTGCAGACGCGCCACCTGCGCCCGAGCGTTTTGGCGGCGGCAAATCGGGCCTGGCCACTTTTTTGGCCGTCGAAGGCACCAGATCATACGCTCGGGACCCCCGGTCCTTGCCGTTGGCGGTCGGCTGCTGTAAAAAAGCAACCTTGCCATGCACATCTCCTCGCGACGACGGGCGAAGCCCTTTGGCAACATGAGGCTTCGCGCGCGCGGGCAACGGGGCTCTTCAGGATGTGGACAATGATCGGCCCTTCGGACAGCGAGATGAAAATTCGGCGCGGCGCACCGTTCAGCAGCGCGGCTCGGCTGATTGCCGCAGCCATCGCGGCCGTGATTCTCGGCACCGGCGCCTTCGGCAGCGCGCGTGCCGACACGACCGGTTCGGGGAACGCCGCGGCCGGCAAGGTCCAGTACAACGCCAACTGCGCCGGGTGTCATGGAGTTCCTCCCGGCACCCCCAACACGACCGACACGCGGCGGCTCAACGCGGCCAACGCCGGGGACGTGATTGCCCGCGCGGTCGCCCAGGGCCTCATGGCGGACGGCGCGTACAGCAAGGCCGACGTCGCGGCCTACCTCGCAACTCTCCTGCCCGCCGTTCCCTCGGCCAACGTGGCCTTCGGCGGCTCGACGACGATCACCTTTCCGAACATCACGCTCGGCGGAACGCTTACGGTGATGCGCACTGTCACCGCGCCCAGCAAAGGCAGTCTCGGGGCCTACGCCGGCAACACCGCCACCTACAAGCACAACACCTGCACGACCGGAACGGACACCGTTGCCGCCCGCGGGAGCAGTCCGATCGCGTCGCCGCCGGCCGCGTCGACGAGTCCCCGCACGGTCACGATCAACATTGCCAACCCCACGACCGGACCGACGATCACCAGCGGGACGACGGCGGCAGCGGCCACCGGCGCGTTGTTCAAGTACAACACCACGGTAAGCTCGTGCGACTCGCTGGTTTCGTGGAGCCTCTCCGCGGGTGCGCCCGCATGGCTGAGCGTCAATTCGTCCGGTGTGGTCTCCGGCGTACCGCCAGCCGGCACGGAGGGCACGGCGCCCTCCTTCACCGTCAAGGCGGCATTTCCTGGCGGAGCCTCGAATTCGGTGACCGTCACGGTGACCATTTCGCTGGGTACACCGATGCCTCCGGGCGTGACCAGCCCTCCGACGGCCAGCGGTGCGTTGGGCGTGCCGTTCAACTACCAGATCACGGCGAATATCAGTCCGACGAGCTTTGATGCGACGGGACTGCCCTCGGGGCTGACGGTGAATACGTCGACCGGATTGATTTCGGGCACACCGGCTGAAGCTGGCACGTTCAAGACCACGGTGAGCGCGAAGAGCGCCGCGGAAACGGCGACGCTCGAAGTCACGATCACCATTGCTTCCGGGTCCGGTGCGCCGATCGCACAGGACCTGACGGTCGAGGTGCCATCCGGCGCGGCCACGCCGATCACGTTGCCGATCTCGGGGCAGTTCACGCAGGTCGCGATCATCACCTCTGCGTCACACGGCGCGGCGGCGACGCCAGCCCCGGGCAGCGCCACTGTGGTCTACACTCCTGACGCAAGTTACCTCGGCCCCGACAGTTTCACCTACAACGCAGCGGGTCCGGGCGGCACGTCGGAGACGGCCCGAGTGAACATCACGGTGAATTCGCCCCCGCCTGTCGTGAAGCCGGTGGCGCTGACGGTTCCGCTCAATACTCCCACGACCGTCGACCTCCGCAGTTTCATCTCGATCTCCGGCCTGACCGGCGTGGCGATTGCCGTCGACGCCACGCACGGAGTCACCGAAGTCAACGGCACCAAGGTGACCTACACCCCGAAGCAGGACTATTTCGGGCCCGACGCGTTCACCTACTACGCGTTCGGAGACGACGGGGCGTCGCCGCAGGCGGCGGTGACCGTCACCGTGACCGGCCGGCCCGATCCGGCGACGGATGCGAACGTCGTGGGGCTGATCGGCGCCCAGTCGCAGGTCGCGCGTCGATTCTCGAGGGCGCAGATCTCGAACATCCAGCGGCGGATGGAATCGCTTCATGTCGACCCGCCCGACAGCGGCGCGGCCGCCCCGGCGCCGGCACGAGGCACTGGCCCGTCGGCCGGTCCGGTTGCGGGTGGGCCCGGCGGCACGCCAACCGCGACCAGGGACGTCGGCACACGCCTTTCGTCGACAGGCGACGATATCCTGCGCGAGGCGCAGCCGAACGCCAGCGGGTTCCTGCGCGCAGGCGGCCAGCCCGCCGATCCGGGTCCGAAGGCCGCGGTGGCAGGCGCGTCCGGCGTGCTCCCGGCTTCTTTCGTGAACTCGGTCGTCAGCATGGCGCAGTCGGGAACGGTCAATCTCGCCAACAGCACGCAACGCACCGCGGGCGCGGATGGAAAGGCAAACGAGGTCGGCCTGTGGATCGGCGGCAACGCGAGCTTCGGCACGCGGAACGGCACCGAACGCAGCGCCGGTTCGCGCTTCAGCACCGATGGCATCACCGTCGGCGGCGACTGGCGCTCCAGCGACCGGCTGGTGTTCGGCATGGGCGTGGGCTATGCGAAGGACGACACCCGTTTCGGCGACGACGGGACGACGATGAAGTCGGATGGAACCTCCGTCGCCGCATATGCCAGCTATCAGCCGACCCGCGGCACGTTCGTGGACGCCCTGCTGGGATACGGAACGTTGGACTTCAACACCAATCGCCACGTCTCGTCCGTGGACGACTTCGCCATCGCCGGCCGCAACGGCCGCCAGATTTTCGGCTCGGTTGCCGGCGGCTACGAGTACCGCAGCGACGGCGTGCTGCTCTCGCCGTACGGGCGGCTTGACTTGTCGTTCGACAAGTTCAAGCAGGCGTCGGAAACCGGCGCGGGTTCGAACGCGCTCACCTACCTCGAGCAGACGCAGCGCACATTCCAGCTCTCCCTGGGCGTGCGCGCGGAATCACAGCACAGGACGGAGTTCGGCCTCCTGCGGCCGCGCCTGCGCGCGGAGTACCGGCACGACTTCGAGAGTGGCGGCGATCCCACGATCACCTACGCCGACCAGTTCGCCGGGCTCAGCTACGCCGTGGCCCCCACGGGTACGAAGAGCAACTTCCTGCTGCTGGGGGTCGGTGGCGATTTCATTTTCCGCAACGGCCCCAGGCTCGGCATCGACTATCAGTGGCAGAGTTCCGGCGGCGCGGACAGCGGCCAGACCGTGCGGCTGCTGCTGTCGCAGGAGTTGGATGGCAAGGGCTGGCCTTCCGCACCGTGGACTTCCCGGGCGCTCACCGACGGCGTGCGCGCCGAAGCCGGCTTCACCTTCGACGACAACGTCACCCGGGGCCGCGTCGCCGGCGAGATCCTGTCGGACGAGATATTCAGCCTCAATCTGGCGACAAGCAGGAATTTCCCCATCGATGACAACACGCGTGTCGTCGTGACGGGACTTCTCAATGGCGAGACATTTCACACCTATACCGGCCTCGCGCACCTGTCGGGCGGCCTGCAGGCGGAAGCGCAGTACCGCGGATCCGGCGATTACGATGCTGTGACTCTCGCGGTCTTTGCCCGCGGCTGGCTGGACGGCTACCAGTCATGGCTGCGCGACGGCGGGCGATACTCGGTCGGCGTGAGCGCGCACCGTTCGCTCACCGACCGTATCGATGTCTACGGCGAGTTGTCCGGCAACTGGCGCCGCGCCCAGAGCGCAGTGTGGGACCTGAACGACGTTGCCGCGCGGTTGAACTTCGACTATTCGCTGGGCCGCAACGGGTCGCTCTATCTCACCGGCGAATTCCACCGCGGCGACACCGTGTCCGACGGACGCGCTTCGCTCGAGAACCTGAGCATCGCCGAAGTCTTCGTGCTCGACGATGCCTTCCCCGGCAAGGGGTTGTTCGCCTATCGCTTCGAAGCCAGGACCTGGGTGGGCATGCTCGGCTACAACTTCCCGCTGGGCCCCCGGGATTCGATCGACTTTTCATGGCGGCGCGTGCAATCGACGCCGACCACGCAACCTGCGTTCGAAACGTCGGGCTCGCTCCGGTACGTCGACAACCAGTATTCCGTCGTGTACCTCTTGCGCTTCTAGGGAACCTCCACGGTGAAATTCATGCGCCTTCTCGCTTTCGTTTCCGCGCTGGCCGCAATGCTCCTGCTGGCTTCGTGCGGCGGCGGCGGAAGTTCCGGCGACGTTCGCCCCGGGGCCGACCCCGGCGTGCCTCCGACGAGTGGCCCGGACAGCTTCCTGCTTTTTCCCAATCCGCAGGTCCAGCCGGACGGTTCGCTGCAGACGAACACGCTCGCCTACGCCGACGCCTACTACGCCGCCATCGATCCCAACAATGCCAAGGACACGCTGGCCAAATGGAAGGCGGCCAACGGCTTCGATAGCGGCACCGGCACCCAGGTCACGGTCGTCTTCGGTGATCAGCGCGACCTCGGCTACGGACGGCGCATGTCGGCCCGGCAAAACCTGGACGGCACGCTCGCGTTCGTCGTCGAGAACTATCTGATCCAGGTGAACGGTGTATATGCCTATTCCCCGCTCAACCTCGAGGCCGCGATCGTACGCGACCCGAAATCGCTGATCGGCGTCAATGCCATCGAGTTCAGCCCGGGCCCGGCAGGAGGGGTCAGCTTCGCAAAATTCTTCAATTTCAGCCCCGTCACGGGCCAGCGCGAAACGGCATTGGATCTCGACGGTCGCGGCGACAAGGCGATGCCCGGCCCCTGCATCACCTGCCACGGCGGCAGGGGCGATGCGCTGACTCCCCCTGACGCGTCGGGCAAGCCGCGTTTCCCGCTCGTGCAGAACGCGGTGTCGCAGGCGCGCGGCGACGTGCAGGCACGCCTGCACCCCTTCGAGGCCGATGTCTTCCAGTTCTCGTCGACGCCGGGTTTCACCCGGCCCGAACAGGAGGCCCCGATCAAGATCATCAACAAGATGATCCTGTGCTCGTACCCGCTGCCCTCGCCGTCGGGATTGCCCGAGGACGCCTGCCGCCGCCCGGCGAGCCAGGGCGAGTGGCAGGGGTCCGCCGACACCATGCTGAAGTCGTTCTACGGCGGCGACGGCCTGCCGAGCCCGACGTTCTCGGACACCTACATACCGCAGTCCTGGCTCGTGGCCGGGCAGACGACGCTGTACCGGTCGGTGATCGTGCCGGCGTGCCGCACCTGCCACCTGATGCGCGGCACGGGCTCCCAGTCGGACATCGATTTCGCGACCTTCGAGAAGTTCCAGTCCTACGCCGACCGCACGCGCGCGCACGTCGTCGATCGCGGCAACATGCCGCTCGCCAAGATCGTGTACGACGCGTTCTACGGCTCGACCGCGCCGGAAACGCTGGCAACCTTTCTCGAGGACCAGGGCCTTGTCGCGCGCGACAGCACCGGCGCGGTCCTGAAGCCGGGCCGACCGGTCGCCGATCCCGGGCCGGATCGGGTGATCCGTCAGGGAGCGACCCGGCTTTCCGCTACTGGAAGCCTGTTTTCGAGCAGCTATGCCTGGTCGATCGTCTCAGGGCCTAACGGGATGACCCCCGCGACGGGCGCCACACTGACGGATGCGAACACGGTGCAGCCCACGTTCAACGCCGCGAGCGACGGAACCTACGTGCTGAGCCTCGTGGCGAGCAGCGATTCGACACAGAGCGAGGCCAAGCAGGTGACCCTGGTCGTCGACAGCACGCTGACCCCGGCGCCGTCGGCCATCCGTTTTTCCGATGTCAAGGCGACGATGCAGACCGGGAACCTGTGCACAACCTGCCACAGCGCCACTGGCAGCCCGCCTACGGCGATCTACTATACGAACGACGACCGCAATGGCGACGGCACCGTCGGCGACGCCACGGACGACGCATGGTTCCACGCCGAGGTGCGGGGCCGCATAAATTTCGCGGACATCGCGGCGAGCCCCCTCTTGCGCAAGCCGGCGGGAAACCACCACGGCGGCGGACAACTTGCCGGCTTCGACGCCAGCGCCGCTCCCGGGCAACCCGCCCGCGCGAAGTACGACCTCTTCCTGAACTGGATCCTCAACGGCGCTCCGCAGTAGCGCGCATCGCCCTGGCCGGAATCAGTAGCCGCGCCGCGGCCCCTGGTAATTGCCTTTCGGAAACACGAAGGGCGGCGTGCGGCCCACCAGCGTCTCGATCAGCATCAGTTCCTGGTCGGTGTGGTTGATGAACGGGGCGGGCCGGATGTTCTCTCCCGACGCCTGCCCGGTCAGGATGTAGAGCGGCTTGTCGTGCTGCGTGGCCGCCACGGTCTCCTGGCTCGCCGGGTCGTCCGTCGCGCTGATTTCCGCCAGCCCGTAGCAGGTGCAGAAATACGTCTGCTCCGGGTCCGACTCCATGTAGACGCCCGTTCCGCGTATGCCGATGGTCGCGTTCTTCGTCGTCATGCGGACGGCGCGGCCGCTCGGAAAAACCGAAAGGATCTTCCCGGCGAGCAATTGCAGGCCCGACAGCGCAACGGAGCCCGGTTCGCTCGTCTCCAGCGTCACCCGGCTTTCGCTGCGCTGGATGAACGCGCTCTGGCCGACGGCGTAGACCACTTCGCCATTCGCGCCGGTCTCGACCGTCGCACTGCCGCTGACACGGGTCTCGAGCGTGGCCGGCTGCCCATCGACCAGCACCTGCCCCTCGATCCGGTAGATCGACCGCCCCGGCGGCAACGCCGCCGGCGCACTGCCCAGTATCTGCGCCAACGCGTTGCGGCTGGCCACCGATCCCGAAAAAAACCCGGCGGCAAGCGCCCGTATCAACACCCGGCGACGCGGATCGTCGGCCTCTGCGAATCGTTTCATGTACGCGCTCTCATCTATCCGGGGGGCATTCTGGCTTGGTATGCGCAGCCGCGTCAACGTGCCCGGCGTTCGATCCGATCTGCCGGCGCCGGCGGGGTCCGGAATGCTTTCACAAAGGCAGCGGGATCCCCTATGCTTCGCACTCTGACAGAAATGGCCCGTGCCCTGTAAGAATGATTTCCCGCTGGATTCCCCGGTTCTCTCTCAACGACCTCATTCGAATGGGTCTCGGGCTCGTGCTCGTCGCCTGCTTTCTCGTTGACGCGGCCGAATGGAAGGAATTCCGCCCCCTGACGCAGCTGGAGCTGTGGGCCTACGACGCGAGGGTGCGCCTGTTCCTGCCCAAGACGCGCGACTCGCGCCTCGTCATCGTCGACATCGACGAAAACAGCATCAACACCGAGGGGCACTGGCCCTGGGGTCGCGACAAGCTGGCGCTCCTGGTCCGCCAGCTGTTCGAGCATTATCAGGTTCGCGTCGTGGGTTTCGACGTCGCGTTCCCCGAGGCGGACCCCAGTTCCGGCCTGCCCGTGCTCGAAACGCTCGGCAAAGGCGAACTCAGGGATAACGCCCCGTTCCAGGCTTTCCTGCAACAGAAGCGCGCGTCACTCGACTACGACCGGCTCTTCGCGGACGAGGTCGGGAAGCACCCGGTGGTCCTCGGGTTCCTGCTCGGCGCGAACGAGGCGAAATCCGGCGTCCTGCCGCAACCGGCGTTCGACGCGAAGGCTCTTGGCAACGCGGAGTACCGCTATTTCAGCGCCTCGGGCTACAGCGGGAACATCCCCATGCTGCAGGCTGCCGCGACCGCAGCCGGGCACCTGTATCCGGCACTCGATCCGGATGGCGTCACACGCAGCGTGCCGATGTTCATGCACGTGGGCGACGGGTTCTTCGAGTCGATGTCGCTGGCCGTCCTGCGCATCTACCTGGGCAATGTTCCGATCAAACTCGAGACCAAGACCGTCGAGACCGGCGGGCCGGCACAGGGGTGGATCCAATTCATCCGCGTGGGCGAAAAGGTGCGCATCCCGCTCGACTACAGGATGGCCTCCCTCGTGCCCTATCGCGACGAGGGAGGTTATCGCTACGCCTCGGCAACGGACGTCATGCGAGGCAAGATCGGCGCCGACGAGTTGAAGGACAAGATCATTGTGGTCGGCACGTCCGCCCGCGGCCTCGTCGACGTCCGCGCGACGCCCGCCCGGGAGGACCTCCCGGGCGTCGAAGTGCATGCCAACCTCGTCACCGGAGCGCTCGACAACACGATCAAATTCCGGCCGCCGGAGGTGCTCGCGATCGCGGTCCTCACCGTCCTGCTCGTCGGCGTTCCGCTCGCCCTGCTCCTGCCCGGGTTGTCGGCGCTGGCATCGACGCTGGTCGTCGCCCTCCTCTTCTCCGTCCTGCTCGGGGCCAACCTGTGGGCGTGGCAGGCGATGAATTTCGTGCTGCCGATCGCCGGCACCCTGCTCATGCTGCTGGGGCTCTACGTCCTCAACATGGTGTACGGCTTCTTTGCCGAAACCCAGTCGCGGCGCCTCATCACGGGTCTGTTCGGCACGTACGTCCCGAAGGAGATCGTGGCCGAGATGGCCAAGAACCCGGGCGAGTACTCGATGCGTGGCGAGAGCCGGGAGATGACGGTGCTCTTCTCGGACGTCCGTGGCTTCACGTCGATCTCCGAGGGTCTCACCCCGGAAGGCCTGAAGGATCTGATGAACACGTATCTCACGGAAATGACCGAGAGCATCCAGAAGAGGCGGGGCACGGTCGACAAATACATCGGCGATGCCATCATGGCCTTCTGGGGTGCGCCGGTCCCGGATGGGAAGCACGCGAAGCACGCGCTCCAGTGCGCGCTGGACATGCAGAAGGCCGTGCGCGGGCTCGACCCGGTTTTCGCCAAGAAGGGCTGGCCGCCGCTGCACATCGGCGTGGGGGTGAACTGCGGCACGATGAGCGTGGGCGACATGGGCTCGCGCTTCCGCCGCTCCTATACGGTGATGGGCGACGCGGTGAACCTCGCTTCACGGCTCGAGAGCCTCACCAAGGAGTATCGCGTCGGCATCCTCGTCTCCGAAAACATCGTCAAGCAGGCTCCCTCGTTCGTCTACCGCGAGGTCGACAAGGTGCGCGTGAAGGGCAAGGCGGAGGGGATTGCCATCTTCGAACCGGTCGGCAAGCAGGGTTCGGTTGGCGCTACCATGCTCGAGGAAATCGGTCGATTCCGGCAAGCCGTCGAGCATTACCGCGCGCAGCGCTGGGACGAGGCCGAGCGGCTGCTGAAGGATCTCGCCGGTGCCTCGCCCGAAACGAAGCTGTACAAGATCTACCTCGATCGCATCGCCTATTTCCGCGAGAACCCTCCCGGCGCGAGCTGGGACGGCGTCTTCGTATTTGCCACCAAGTGATCCCGACCCAATGCCCGAATTGCCGTGACCCGATGACGGCCCAGGGCGTCCCGGCCCACGGGACGCTGCGCCCCATCGAGATCACGGCCTGCACCCCATGCAATCTGTTCTGGTTCGACAAGGCGGAGAGCATCCGGCTCACACCCAGGGCGGTGCTCGATCTGTTCCAGTTCATCGGCAAGGCGGGAGCCGCGCGCAAGCCGCTGGCCGCAAGTTTCCGCTGCCCGTCGTGTTCCACGAGCCTGCTTCCGACGCAGGACCTGCAGCGAACAACCCGATTCACCTATTGGCGCTGCCGCAACGATCACGGGCGGCTGATCACGTTCCACCAGTTCCTGCGCGAGAAGAACTTCATTCGCGCGCCCTCGCCCGCCGAGCTCGCGAAGCTGCGCGCGACCGTACACCAGATCTCCTGCTCGCAATGCGGGGCGCCGGTCGATCTCGCCACCGACACCGCGTGCAGGCACTGCGGCGCGGCAGTCGCCCTGATCGATCCGGAAGGCGTGGCGAAGGCGTTGCGCGAGATCACGCGGGCAACCGGCGCCCCCGGGGCCACCAGCCCCGACGCGATGAGCGCGAGGTTGAGCGACGCCCAGATCGACGCGATCTTCGAGCTGCAGCGCACGGGGGGGCGCGAGAAGGACGACGACCTCGTGACGATCGGCGCGGCGGCGATAGGCGGGCTGATCGCGCGGTTGCTGCGGTCGATCTGAGTCGACAGCCCCCGCGCTACCTGCGTTCGACGATAGACGGGAACGCGCCCACGTCCCAACCATGAGCGCAAGTCGTCCGCCAGCCGGATGCGTGCGATCTATGGGTGCTGCAACCTACATGGCGCACCAAAGAAGAGACCCCGCCGCAGCGGGGTCTCTTTGACAGCTACCGATCAACGAAAACGCAGAATGTTGTCGAAGACCAGAACCTCTGACACCGTCTCGTTGACGTTGTCGGACGCCTCACCTGCCTCCGGCACTCAAGGGGTCAATCCCGTGACACGCGTGCTCCAGTTGGCCAGGGTTGACCGGAAGCCAAAACAGCTGAAACCGGTGGCCAAGTATTGCACCACCGTACACGGCGGCTGCTCGATGTATTGCCCGGCGAGGAACACGTTGTGCCCGTAAACCGCGGCAGCACCGTAGTCGCCCCAACGGAAACGGCCACCGTACTCGGTGAACCCATCTTGCGGTGATTGTCCTTCCCGGATCATGTGGACTTCGCCGACGCCGGCAACATCGTCAATGGACGCAAAGCCGACACTGGGAAAGAGATTCTCGCCGACTCGCGTGAATCCGATCACGCCGCGACCCGATTCGGTCACCCCGACGGTGGGGTAGGCAAGGCTCTCGCCGCCAACCGCAAGAATTCCCTGCTTTCTGATCTTGGCCGAAACCCCACTGTTCGATACGCTGGCGCTCAGGATGAACCAGGCAACACCCGCTCGTTGTTCGCTGGCAACTTCAGCCGCCGTGCCCAGCACCGCCCAAAGCTTGCCATTGGCGTAGCGTGCGTCGAGCACCCGGGAGTCGCTGGTGTCGATCAAGCCGGGTTCGGTTGCACCTTCGAAATATTCCCCGTACGGGATTGTCCCGTTCTTCTGAACCGACGGCGGCGGCACCGCGTACTTCTGTGACGGCACGATGCTCCGGGTGAGGCGCGGGCTCGGCTGCGCCGAATCAAGCGACTTGGTGTTGCTCAGCGCCCAAACGATGAGCTCACTGGAATCGCCGTTGGCGTCATCGAATACCGCATTCGAGCTGACGAAGAAGTTCGTGCCGCCATGAGCGCCGTCGAACTGCTTGCCGGCCGACAGCGCAGGCCACAACGTGAAACCCGGTTCGTTCTCACGCACCCGCCACGCCGGCTGCGACGTGTCGAACAGGACGACATTGAGGCTGCTGGCACCGCTTGTCAGCGCCGCCTTCGAGATGGCGTACACCTGCGCCCCGGTGAATCCGTCCGCGAACAACGGAAACTCGTTGGTCGTGATGTAGACGCCATTCTTGTCGACCCCGATGTGCGGAAAATCGGCGAAACAAGGCCCGCCCGGGCAGTTGTGATCCGGCGTGCCTTCGGTGCCATCGTTCATGCCCGGGATTCGGTAGACGACCCATTCGCCGGTCGGATCGCCTGTCTTGCTGACCGCGAGGTCGAGGTAATTCTTGCCAGTGAAGGCTCCGGTCGCTGGGTCCTGATCAAGATCGACGGCAAGGTGGAACCAGCGATTCGAGTCGGGATCGTAGTGGCAGCTGATATCGAACGTGAACGGCCCGAACGTGAACGTAGATCGATCAATTGCCGGAGCGAAACCGTAAAACTCGTTGAGCGAGAGAACCGGCGTCAGGGGAGCACCGGTGTTGGCATCGTACACGCGCAACGCCGAGTTCACCGTCTCGAGGATGTATCCGTTCCCGACACAGAGTCCCTGATCCGCAGGCTCGCCCGAAAACTGATTGCCGCCGTCAGCCAGACGGCTGTCACGATGGTTGACACCCTCGAAGCTGAAATTGACTTCGGGGTTCGACTTGGCCTTCTTGCCCGAGGACGTCGGAGCGCCAACCCCGGGCGCAAGCGGAACGGCCTCCCCGGCGGCCGGATCTCGCCGCAACGGGCTCGTTCCGAGCTTTTTGGGTTTCTGGATTTCAGTCGCGATCGGACCCTGGATATCGGGACCGACGGCACCGGCTTGCCCACTCACAGAAGTCGTGGCGAACTTCGACACGATCACTTTGCTCACCTGCGGCTGGCCGTTGCCGGCCGCCAAGGCAGAACTTGCCCCCAAGGCGACCGCCGCGGCCGCCAGAAATATCGCTTCTATTTTCTTCATCGATACCCTTCCATGTTCAATTTGCGAATGAAAACCCGAGTCTCATTTCACCGCTGGCACGACTGCCGCACGCTGCAGTTCCGGCTTGGCTGAATCGCGAGAGAGCTTTCGCGGCGGGGTCCTTCTTTGGGACGCACAATATGACGACAACGAATAGTCGATGTCAAGCGTCGAACGATGGATGAAATCGACGCCATCGGCTCTGGACACTTGGATGAACCATCCAATGGGCGCATCACGTCCGAGAGCAACAAACTCGGTGTTCGGCTTGTATTAGACGCGGCGTTTTGTAAACTACAAAGGCCCGACAATCATGGAGTACGAGGCCGCCAAACGTTGCGCAATTCACTCCGCGATTGCCTCAACTCCAGGCCAGGGACAAGGGCAGGATGCGCGCCATTAGCTGTGCGCATCGCTCGCGCTATCGCAGGAACTTCAGGCAGTGGCCAATCCACTGCCCCGTCACCTTCTCCTGTACCGAGTTCTGCGTCAACCGCGCCGCAAGCCCCGGAAAATCGACGGCGTCAAGCGGCTGATCCTGATTGAAGCAGGAGAACACATAGCTGACCTTCCCCGTTTCGGGATCCCGGTGCGGCTGCAGGCACTGCGCGCAGATCTCCTTCATCATGCACTGCATCGGCGAGTTGATCGACGCGATGGCCTTGTGACCGGGTTTCAGGTATCCGGCGAGCACCGCGTGCCGCGCGGCGCCGACCGCCTGCATCATCCGGTCGGAGCCGATGGCGATGATGCGATCGCAGTCGGCGAAGGGAATCGCCTGCGCGCCCAGCGCGCCCGAAGCGTAGGCCGCCATGGCCGCGACGATGTTGCCGACGAACGCGCGGTCCTGCGTCCGGGTCGCCGCGAAGCCGGGCGCCTCGTCGCAGCACCAGACGACGACGTCGGCCGCCGCTTCGATCTCGGCAATCTTGTAGCGGTCGATCATCTTCTTGTAGCCGGCGAAGTACAGGACCCGCGAGCCCGCGCGCCGGAACGCCTGGCCGATCGAGAACAGCACCGCGTTGCCCAGCCCCCCGCCGGCAAGGACGACCGTTTCGTTGCCGACGATCTCGGTCGCCGCGCCGGTCGGGCCCATCAGCACCACGGGCTCGCCGGGCTTCAGCAGCGCGCAAAGGTCCGATGAGCCCCCCATCTCCAGCACGATCGTGGAGACGAGACCCTGCTCGCGGTCGACCCACGCGCCCGTCAACGCCAGTCCTTCCACGTTGAGCCGCGTGCCGTCGACCAGAGGCGCCAGCGTCTCGAAATTCTGCAGGCGGTAGAACTGTCCCGGCTCGAAGCGCTGCGCCGCGGCAGGCGCGCGGACAACCACCTCCAGGATCGTCGGCGTCAGGCGATCGACGCGCAGGACCGTGGCGCGCAACGCGTCGGCCAGGCGGCCGAAGAACGACGCATCGGATTCGGCGGTCGCCGGCGCGACCCGGCCCAGCATCCGCGAAACGATCGGATAGCCTTGCTTCGCGCTCGCCATCGCCTTCACCACGTTGCCGTGGAACGAAGGGTGCAGGTCGCCGAAGAAGCTCGTCGCGCGCCCGTCGGCGCGAATGCCGGTGAGCACGGCAGGCCGGTCGGGCTTGGCGAGGCCCCTCACCGGATGCACCGGCGCGCCCGACTCGTCCAGCAGCCGGAAATACTTGCCGTCGAGATGGAAGTGCGCGCCATCCTCGCGCGCGAGCACGGTATTGGGTTGCGTGCCCGCGGCGACCAGGATAGAACGCGCCGGCAGCGACGTCGTGCCGTACTGGTGCCAGACGCCGTCGCCGTCGTTGTGATGCTGCGACACGCGCAGCGCGCAGGCGTGACCATGGGCGTCGACCTCGACCGCGAGCGGCGTGAGCCCCTCGGCGAAGCGGATGCCCTCCTCCAGCGCCTTCTCGACTTCTTCGTGGTTCAGCGTATACGACGGGCTGTCGATGAGCCGCCGGCGATACGCGATCGTCGCGCCGCCCCACGCCTGCAGCAGCTCGACGATCCGGGCTGCGCGGCCCTCGCGTGCGGCGGTAGCGCGCTCGCCGCGGATCGCGCGTGCATGCGCGAGGAATTCTTCGGCGATCGGTCGCTCCTCCGCGGTCCATGCGGACTCGACCGCGGCGCGCCCTTTTTCCGCGACGAGTGCGTCGAAGCGCGACAGGAATTTCTCGACCTGCACCGGGTAATACGCGAGCGCCTCGGTCGCGGTGTCGATCGCGGTGAGTCCACCTCCGACGACCACCACCGGCAGCCGGAGCTGCATGTTCGCCACGGAATTCCCCTTCGCGGCGCCGGTCAGCTGCAAAGCCATCAGGAAGTCGGATGCGGTGCGCACGCCGGTCGCGAGGCCGTTGGGAAGCTCCAGCACCGTCGGCTTGCCGGCACCGGCGGCGACCGCGACGTGATCGAAACCGCAGGCGAACGCGCCCTCGGCGTCGAGCGTGCCGCCGAAACGCACGCCGCCGAAGAGCGCGAAGCTCTCGCGGCGCTCGAGCAGCAGCCGGATCACCTTCAGGAAATTCTTGTCCCAGCGCACGGTGATGCCGTACTCGGCCACGCCGCCGAATCCGGCCATCACGCGATCGTCGAGCGGCTCGGCGAGTGTTGCCGCATCGAACACGGGCTCGAACGGCACGCGCCCGCCCTCCGCCGTGACCCCCGACAGAGCCGGCGCCAACGGCTCGATCTTGAGGCCGTCGATGCCGATCACCGTATGGCCGTCGTTCAGCAGATGATGCGCCAGCGTGAAACCTGCCGGTCCCAC
The DNA here is from genome assembly GCA_963700415.1 of uncultured beta proteobacterium. Lineage (GTDB taxonomy): Bacteria > Pseudomonadota > Gammaproteobacteria > Burkholderiales > Casimicrobiaceae > CAIWHR01. The sequence continues at coordinate 9,106 of CAVOXS010000005.1, read as the reverse complement.
GCCGACGACGAGGACGCGCTTGCCAGTCGCGCCGCGCGGCGTCGGGCGGCGCAGGTCGAGCGGATTCCAGCGGGTGAGCAGCGAATAGATCTCGAAACCCCAGGGCAGCGCGAGGACGTCCTTCAGGATCCGCGTCTCCGCCTGCGGAATATCGACGGGGTCGGTCTTCTGGTAGATGCACGACTTCATGCAGTCGTTGCAGATCCGGTGGCCGGTGCCGGCGACGAGCGGATTGTCGACGCAGATGACAGCGAGCGCGGCGAGCGGCCAACCCTCGGCGCGCAGCTTGTGGAACTCGGAGATCTTCTCCTCGAGCGGGCAGCCGGCGAGCGTCACCCCGAATGGGCTTTTCCTGAATGGATTGTCGGGCGGGGGCGCGCCGGCGGACTTTTTCTCGAAGAGGCCGCGCGCGCAGGAGTCCTTGCCCTGCTCGTGGCACCAGATGCAGTAATGCGAGTGATCGAGTGCGGCGGCGAGCTCCATGCCGGGATCCGTCAACGCGAATCCCTCGCGCCGCCGCAGGTGATCACCGTCGAGTTTCCATGCGCTGACGCCGTTGACATGGGTCAGCTCGATCGGCACGAGCTTCATGTAGTCGAGCTTGCGCGGCGCGCGGAACAGCACGCCGCCTTTGTGCGTGGCGCGGCCCTCGGCCGTGTGCGACGCCCACGCCGCATAGCGCAGCGCGACGTCGAGCGCCGGGGCGTTCGCGCTCTCGTCCTGCTGCCAGCGCGTCACCGCGTTGGCGAAGCCGAGTTCGGTGAACGCGGCGCCCAGTGCAAGCTCCAGCTCCCGCCGCAACTCGGGCCCGTCGAACGTCGCCGCCGCATCCGCACGGTGCGTGTTCATCGCCTTGCGCTGGACGAAGAGGCGCTTGACCGCATAGAGCGGTGCGAGCTCGTGGTGTTTCCCCTCCAGCGCGCGCACGGCCGCTGCGATGCCGAACAGCCCGGCGAGAAAATCCTCCAGATGCGGCCCGAGCGCGATCAGGAGATCCGATTCGCCCTTGCGCTCCAGCGCCTCCGGACCGGCGCGTGCCACGGCAAGGCGTGCCGCCAGCGTCGCGTCCGCTGCCTGCAGATGCTCGCTGAACAGCTTGTCGATGCGCTCCGCGCCTTCCGCCGAGTACAGGTCGGCAAAGGACAGTCCGTGCGGGAGCTTCAGGGTCGGCGAGAGATCGGGCGGCATCGAGTCGGAAACGTTGCGGGAGTGCAATCGGCTCCGCCGTCGGGGCCGCCGGGAGTTTGCGCGCGCAAACGTGGAATTTTACCGTTTACCGTCGACCGGCGTCCGCTTGGGATGCTATCTTTCTTTGGCCGATGCGTTCCCCGTCTTCCCGTCAACCGTCGCCGCAATCCGCCCGTTGAAGGCGGCGCCGTAGGACAATGGTGTCTTCGGACGCCCGCCTGGAGAGGCCATGAAACGGATCTTCTGTCTTGCCCGCATTGCCGCGCTGGGAACTCTCGCCACGGTTGCGGCCTTGCCGCTGACGAGCGCGGCGCAGCCGATCCGGCTCGGCGAGCTCAACAGCTACAAGGTGTTTCCGGCGTTCCTGGAGCCCTACAAGAAGGGCATGGAGCTGGCGCTGGCCGAGGTCAATGCGGCGGGCGGCGTGCTCGGGCGGCCGCTCGAGATCATCTCGCGCGACGACAACGGCAACCCCGGCGACGCGGTGCGCGTGGCGGAGGAACTCCTGACGCGCGAAAAGTCCGTCCTGCTGATGGGGACATTCGCGTCCAACGTAGGGCTCGCCGTGGCCGACCTCGCGAAGCGGCGCAAGGTGCTGTTCCTGGCCGCGGAGCCGCTCACCGACAAGATCGTCTGGGAAAGCGGCAACCGGTACACGTTCCGGCTGCGCGCGTCGACCTACATGCAGACGGCCATGCTGGTGCCCGAGGCGGCGAAGCTCGCGCAGAAACGTTGGGCGATCGTCTACCCCAACTACGAGTACGGGCAGTCGGCCACCGCCGCGTTCAAGCAGCAGATGATCGCGCGGCAGGCGGGAGGAATCGAATTCGTCGAGCAGGCGGTGCCGCTCGGCAAGATCGACGCGGGGCCGGTCGTGCAGGCGATGCTGGATGCGAAGCCGGATGCGATCTTCTCGTCGCTGTTCGGCGCGGACCTCGCGCGCTTCGTCCGCGAAGGCGAACTGCGCGGCCTCTTCAAGGATCGACCCGTGTTCAATCTGCTGGGCGGCGAGCCCGAATACCTCGATCCGCTGAAGGACGAGGCGCCGGTCGGCTGGTGGGTGACGGGTTATCCGTGGTACGCGATCGACACGCCCGAGCACAAGCGTTTTCGCGACGCCTACCAGGCGAAATTCAACGACTATCCGCGCCTCGGGTCGGTCGTCGGATACAGCGCCGTCAAGGCCGCGGCTGCCGCGATCCGCAAGGCGGGCTCCATCGACACGGAGAAGCTCGTCGCCGCAATGAGCGGGCTCGCCTTCGACTCGCCGTTCGGCAAGGTCAGCTTCCGTGCGCTCGATCACCAGTCGACGATGGGCGCCTATGTCGGCCGCACCGCGGTCAAGGACGGCAAGGGCGTGATGGTCGACTGGCGATACGCCGACGGCAGCAGCTACCTGCCCTCCGACGACACGGTCAGGAGGCTCCGGCCGCGGGAGTGACCGACCCCGCGTCGCCGCCGGATCGGGGTCAGAAACCGAAGACCGATTGCGCGACCGGCGCGAAGCTCCGGCGATGCGCCGGGCACGGCCCGTGACGCGCGAGCGCCGCGAGGTGGTCCGGGGTCCCGTAGCCGCGGTTATGCGCGAAACCGTACTCCGGAAACCGGCCATCGAGCTCGTCCAGCATCGCGTCGCGCGCGGTCTTGGCGAGGATCGACGCTGCCGATATGACCGGGACGTCACGGTCGCCCTTCACGATCGCGCGCATGGCGCAGGCGAGTTCCGGACACCGGTTGCCGTCGATCCAGGCTTCCTCCGGGGCGATGGAGAGGCCTTCGCACGCGCGTCGCATCGCGAGCATCGTCGCCTGGAGGATGTTGAGCGCGTCGATCTCGGCAACGTCGGCTTCGCCAATCGACCACGCCAGCGCCTTGGCGCGGATTTCGATGGCGAGGCGGTCGCGCTGCCGCGCGGACAGGAGCTTCGAGTCGCGCAGGCCGGCAACCGGCCGCGAAGCGTCCAGAATCACCGCCGCCGCGACTACGGGACCGGCGAGCGGGCCGCGCCCCGCCTCGTCGATTCCGGCAACCAGCGTTGCCCTGCGCTTGGTCAGCATGCGATGCCCGCCGCACGCAGTTCCGCCGCCACCGCGTCCGCGGCAAGCCCTCCCGTGTCGGCCGCAAGCGACGCGGCGAAGCCCGCGAACAATGCTTCGAGGCGCCGCCGTGTCACCGTGTCGTCGTAGAGGTTGAGCGCCGCCTGCGCGAGATTCTCGACCGTCGCATCGTCCTGTATGAGCTCGGGCACGACGAACTTTCCCGCGAGGATGTTCGGCAGCCCCACCCATGGGAGAAGGATCCTGCTCCGGACGATGCGCGCCGTCAGCGGGTGAACGCGGTAGAAGATCACGTGCGGGCAACGCGCGAGCGCCGCCTCGAGCGTGGCGGTGCCGGAGGCGACGACGGCGACGTCGGCGGCACGCAGCGCGTCGGTCGCGTGCCCGTAGAGCAGCGTCAGCGGCAGTTTCTCGAGCCCGAGCCGGTGGATGGCGGACTCGAAGCGATCACGGGTCGGGCGGGTCGCCAGCGGCACGAGGAAGCGCGCGTCCGGGCGGGCCGCATGCAGCGACGCGGCGGTGTGCAGCACCAGGTCGCCGTGCATGTCGAGCTCCGACGCGCGGCTGCCGGGCAGCAGCGCGAACACAGGCTGCGCGGCGCCGAGTTTCAGCTGTTCGCGCGCAAGGCGCCGCGAGCCCAGCACCGCCGCCTGGGCCGCGAGCGGATGACCGACGAAGGTGACGGGGATTCCGGCCGCCTCGTAGATCGGCGGCTCGAACGGGAAGAGTGCCAGCATCCGATGGACCGCGCGTCCGATCCGGTGCACGCGCTCGCGGCGCCATGCCCAGACAGAAGGGCTGACGAGATGCAGCGTGCGCACGCCGGCGCGCTTCAGCCGCGACTCGAGACCGAGATTGAAATCCGGAGCGTCGACCCCGACGAAGACGGGGACACGCTCGGCGACCAGGCGCCGGAAGAGCGCCCGCCGCAGGGCGAACAGCTGCGGCAGGCGCGACAGCACCTCGACGAATCCCCGCACGGACAGCGTTTCGAGCGGATACCACGCCTCGCAGCCGGCCGCCTCCATCCGCGGTCCGGCGACGCCGACGAACCGCGCCTCCGGCATTCGCGCGCGCACCGCGCGGATCAGCGTGGCTGCGAGGGCGTCGCCCGACGCCTCGCCGGCCACGATGCCGATCGTCACGCGGCCTGAGCGCGGGACTGCATCCACCTTCCTGAGCTGCAGATCGGGGTTCAGCGGATGATGCCGCGGCCGGGCACCGCGAGGAAATCGACCAGCGGGGCCAATGCCGGCACCGCCTCGGCGGCCGTGACCAGCGCAGCCCTGGCATCGTCGACATCACGCCCTTCCCGGTAGAGCGTCTTGTAGGCGCGGCGGACCGAGAGTATCTCCTCCGCCGTGAACCCGCGCCGGCGCAGGCCCTCGGTATTGATGCCTCGCGGTGTGGCCGGATAGCCGGAGGCCATGACGAAGGGCGGCACATCCTGCAGCACGATCGCGCCGGCGGCGATCATCGCGTGCGCACCCACCCGGCAGAACTGGTGGACTCCGGAGTAGGCGCCCATCACGACCCAGTCGCCGATGTGGACGTGGCCCGCGAGCTGCGCGTTGTTCGAGAAAACCGTCCAGTTGCCGACGACACAGTCGTGCGCAACATGGGTGTAGGCGAGGAAGAGGTTTCCGTTGCCGATCAGCGTGTCGCCGCGGTCCTGCACGGTGCCGGCGTTGACGGTCGTGAACTCCCGGAAGACATTGTCGTCGCCGATCGTCGTCGTGGTCGGCTCGCCCGCGTACTTGCGGTCCTGCGGGATGTCGCCGATGGACGTGAACTGGAACAGGCGGTTGCGTGCGCCGAGGCTGGTGCGTCCGGTCAGGACGACGTGCGGTCCGATCACCGTGCCTGCGCCGATCTTCACGTCCGGACCGATGATCGAATAGGCGCCCACCGCGACATCGGCGGCGAGCTCGGCCTTCGGATCGACCAGCGCCGTCGCGTGGATCGGCGGCATCGGGTCAGCCGCCCTGTTGCCGGAGTCGGCGTCCGGGATGCGCATCGCGGCCATCAGGTTGGCCTCGGCGACGATTTCGCCGTCGACCTTGGCCCGCACCGCGAACTTGCCGATCCCGCGCACCATCCGGTGCACCTCCGACTCCAGCACCAGCTGGTCGCCCGGCCGGACCTGGCGCCTGAAGCGCGCGCCGTCGATGCCGGCGAAGAGGATGAGCGTTCCGTCACCCGGCGTGCGACGCGACATCTTCCACGCCAGGATCGACGCGAGCTGCGCGAGCGCCTCGATCACGAGCACCGCGGGCATCACGGGATAGTCCGGGAAATGCCCGACGAAGAACGGCTCGTTCATCGTCACGTTCTTGATGCCGCGTATCGACTTGTCGGTCTCGAGCGACGTGACGCGGTCGACCAGCAGGAACGGATACCGGTGCGGCAGGTACCGCATGATCTCCCCGATGTCCATGCTGCCGTCGTTCACTGGATTCATGGCTCCCCCTTCGTCTCCCCGGACGCATCTTCCGGCGCCTCGTCCCCGCCCCCCTCGAGACGGCGCACGCGCCGCGCCAGTTCCGGGAGCCGCTGCACGATGTACTGGCGGCGCCGCCATTGTTCGTGCGGAAGCGCGAGAAAGACGGCGCTCGCGTAGGTCCCGGGCACCGAGATCGAACCGTGAACGTTCGCGGTGCCCGCGATGTTGACGTTGTCGCAGATCTCGATGTGCCCGTTGATGTTCGCCCGTGCGCCGATCTTGCAGTTCCTGCCGATCCGCGTGCTTCCGGCGATGCCGGCGCAACCGGCGATGGCCGTGTGCGCGCCGATGTGGCAGTTGTGGCCCACCTGGATCAGGTTGTCGAGCTTGACGTCGTCCTCGATCACCGTGTCGTCGATCGCACCGCGGTCGATGGTCGTGTTGGCGCCGATCTCCACGTCGGCGCCCAGCACGACGCGGCCCAGTTGCGGGATCTTGACCCAACGCCCGTTATCTTCGGCCATGCCGAAGCCGTCCGCGCCGATCACGGCTCCCGAATGCAGGATGCTGCGCGGGCCCACGACGCAGCGCTCGTAGACCGTCACGTTGGCGTGCAGGGTGACGTCGTCCCCGATCGACGCGCCGGCCCCCACGAAGCTGCCGGCGCCGACACGCGCCCGCGCGCCGATGACCGCCATGGCGCCGATGACCGCATGCGGACCGATTGCGGCGCTCGGCGCAACCTTCGCTCCGGGCTCGATGACGGCGGACGGATGCACTCCGGCAACGACGGCAGGTGCCGGGTTCAGGATGGCCGCCACCTTCGCGTAACACGCATAGGGGTTGCGATCGATGAGTTTCGGCAGCGTCGTCGCTCCTGCCATCGACGGGGCGACGATCGCGGCGGACGCGTGGGTCGCAGCCAGCTGCGCGCGGTACCTGCGGCTGGCGACAAACACGATGGCGCCGGGTCCGGCGGACTCGAGCGTGGCCACGTGCGAGACCTGCACCGCCCCATCCCCATCGAGCGTGGCCCCGATGCGCAAGGCGAGTTCGGCGAGAGGGATCGGCACGGACCGGGCGATGTCGATGGATGCCGGCGGCGGCGCGTCCGCGCAGCCTTCGCCGCCGCTATTTGTCGGCGAGCGCCTTCACCACCTTTTCGGTGATGTCGATTTTCTGGCTGGCAAAGACCACGGGATCCTGCAGGATCAGATCGAACTTCTCGGTTTCGGCGATCTGCAGGATCACCTTGTTTGCCCGCTCCTGGACGCTCGCCAGCTCGTCGTTGCGCCGCAGATTGAGGTCTTCGCGAAACTCGCGCTGCGAACGTTGCAGATCGCGCGACAGATTGGCGAGATCCCGCTCCTTGTTGCGACGCTCGGACTCGGACATCGTGACGCCGTCCTTCTCGAGCGACGCCTGCAGGTCGCGCACCTGCTTGCTCAGCTTCTGGATGTCCGCGTCGCGAGCGGCGAACTCCTTTTCGAGCTTCTGCTGCGCGCGCTTCGCCGGCGCGGCCTCGCGGAACAGGCGCTCGGTGTTGACGAAGCCGATCTTGTAGTCGGCGGCGGCCGCGGCGCCCGTGCCGAGCCAGATCAGGAAAGCTCCGCCGAGGATGGCGCGGCCTATGCGAATGTTGCTGCGATTCAATGGAGTCTCCTGCACAAACAGCCTCAGAATACGGAGCCGACCTGAAACTGGAAGTTCTGGATCAGGTCGCCCCGCCGTTCCTTGAAGGGTATGCCGTAGCTGAACTTCAGCGGCCCCACCGGCGAGTTCCACGCGAGCCCCACACCGTAGGAAAACCGGAACTTCTCGGCCTCCTTTTCCAGTGTGTCGACGATGTCGCCCGCCCCGGGAACGCCTGAAATCTGCCCGGCGTCCACGAATACGCTTGCGCGCACCGACTTGTCCCCCTTCAGGATCGGATAGAACAATTCAGCGTTGCCGACGATCTTGCGCTGTCCACCAAGCGAATTCCCGAAGATATCGCGCGGACCGAGGGACGCCGTTTCGTAACCGCGCACCGAGCCAACCCCGCCGGCGTAGAACACCTTGTAGAACGGCAGCGACTTGCCGTTGTATCCGTCGGCGTAGCCGAGGTCACCGCGCAGCATCAACACGAAATCGCCGTAAACCGGCGCGAACCACTGCGCGAGGTAATTCGCCTTGTAATAGGAAAGGTCCGCAATGGGCGTGCCCACCTCGACCCCGGCCACCTGCAGCATTCCGCGCGTAGGATAGAGGATGTCGTCGCGCGTGTCACGCGCCCAGCCGAGGCTCACAATGAAGCTGTTGGGGCTGTCGCCGAACTCGTTGACGTACCGGATGTACGACGGCGGACTGGTGTCAAAGAGCGTCAGGTCCGTGTGCTCGAAGCGGAAGCCGAGGTTGATGGTGTCGGTCTCCGAGATCGGGACGCCGAAACTGACCGCTCCGCCCCACGTCGACGACTCGTACGGCGAGACCGACAGCGAGGACGGGTCCAGGTTGCGCTGGTACGCCTCCAGGGTGCGCGAAACGCCATCCACAGTCCAGTAGGGTTCGACGAACGTCACCGCAATCGTCCTGTTGACGGAACTCGTGTTGATTCCCGCCGTCAGCGCGTTGCCGCTGCCGAAGATGTTCTGCTGCGTCACCGATCCGTTGAACACGAACTTGTCGGAGCTGGAGTAGCCGACCCCGAGGAGGAGATTGCCCGTGGCCCTCTCGGTCACCGTCACCTCGACGTCCGCCTGGTCCGTGGCGCCGGTGACGGGGGGTGTCTCGATGTTGACATCGTCGAAGTAGCCGAGCCGCCTGATGCGCACCTTCGAGCGCTCGATCCGCGCGCCGTCGTACCACGCGCTCTCCAGCTGGCGCATCTCGCGCCGGATCACTTCGTCGCGCGTCCGCGCGTTGCCGCTGATGTTGATCTTGCGGATATAGACGCGCCGCCCCGGATCGAGCTGGATCGTGAAGGCGGCCTGCCGCTTCTCGCGATCGATTTCGGGGACCGCGTTGACGTTGGCGAAGGCAAAGCCTTCCGTGCCCAGCCGATCGCTGATTGCCTTCACGCTCGCCTGCAGGCGCTCGCGCGAGAACACCTCGCCCACCCTCATCTGCACGAGCGGGATGAGCTCCTCCGCCGGAACCAGCAGATCGCCGCCGAGGCGGATGTCGGACACCGTGTAGCGCGGGCCCTCGGTGATGTTGATCGTGATGTAGATGTCTTCCTTGTCCGGCGTGATCGAGACCTGCGTCGAGTCGACGTTGAATTCGAGATAGCCGCGGTTCTGGTAGAAGCTCTTGATCGCCTCGAGATCGGCCGACAGTTTCTGCTTCGAGTACTGGTCGTTCTTGGTGTACCAGGTCATCCAGCCCGGCGTGGTGAGCGTCATCAGGCCGAGGAGCTCGCTCTCGCTGTACGCGCCCT
>CAVOXS010000004.1:0-88395 GCA_963700415.1 uncultured beta proteobacterium | reverse complement strand
CTTCATCGCGACGAAGGGCTCGATCGCGGTGCACGGCGTGAGCCTCACCGTGAACGGGGTTGCCGGGTCACGTTTCCACGTGAACCTGATTCCGCACACGCTGGCGGTGACGACGCTCGGCGCGTTGAAACACGGCGCGCGGGTGAATCTCGAAGTCGACCTCGTCGCGCGCTACGTCGCGCGGCTGAACGAGGCCTGATTTCCGCGCGGTCGCCGACCGGAGCGCCGCGCGGCGCCCCGATGGCGGGAGGTTCGTCAGTTGCGGTTCAGGAGCCGCCAGGACACGCGGTGCTTGAGCGTCTGCGCCGCCGGCGAGCTTGACGCCGAAGCTGAAGACCTGCGCCCTTCATCGTCGTCACCTGGACGCGAATGTCGCCGCTCGACGCGCCCGCAGCGCCACCCTGGCCCTGGATCAGCGCGATGCCGGCGATGCCGGCGCCGATGTCGATGCTGGGAACGACGTCGCCCCCTTCAGACTGAAGCACCGAGCTGCCGGTGATGAAGTCGCGCGCATACAAGCGTCGACGACAACGGTGGCGCGCACGGATCGGTCGACGGTTTGGAGAACGAATAGACGACGGTCTGCACGTCCGCAAAGACGTCGGTGCCGATCTTCTGCGCGCGCATCGGCTGGCGTCCTGATACCAGCCGCGGCCGGTCGCCGCACCGGTGAATCCGGCCACGCCGACGCCCGTCGACCGCATTGAGGTCGGCACGCGAGTACGGAGCGCGCGCCGGCGTCTGCTTCGCGGGCGCCAGCTCCGCGGCGGTCCGCGTGCCGTCGCGGATCACGTAGAGCGTGTTGATGACCGAGGCGTCGTTGATGTCGTCCACGCCAGGTCCTTGTTGCGCCAGCAGCTTGCCGGTGCCGACGAACAGATAGCGGTCGACGTTGTTGTTCTGGTCGATCTCGATGCGGACGCCCGTCGTGATCGGCTGCGCCTTGCCGTTCGTGTCGGTGAGCTTGGCGATCAGTTCGACGCTTCCACTTCGACTCGTCGGGATCGGAAAGATCGAATCGCCAGACGTTGCCCTTGAGGTCGCCGCCATAGGCCTGCAGCACGTACGGGTCCTTGCGGCTCGGCGTATACGCGCGGATCGTCGACAGGCCGCTCGGCTCATCTGGGAGTCCCGACCCCGGTCGATAGTGCAGCGAGCAACTTCCCGTTCGTCGGATTGAGGACGAAAAGCTTGCCTTTGCCGTCCTTGTTGTTGTACCCGGAGGCGACCAGCGCGACCCAGCCGTAACGTCTCGGTCTTGACGAGCGTCGGGGCGTCGAAGACGTAGCCGAGGTTCTCGTAACCCGGGGTGCCGCTGATCACCTCCCACAGCACACGGCCCGATGAGGCGACGTCCGCTTCGGTGTCCGTCGGCGCCACCGGCGTGCGTGACGTCGAGCGCGTAGACCGCCCGCCCGCCGGCGCCGAGGCCGCCGACCAGGATCGTGCGCCAGTCGTTGCCGCTCTGCGGCGGCGTCTTCGTGTTGGTATTGGCGAAATCGATGTCCCAGATCGCGCGGCGTGGCGTTGACGTAGAACTTGTGCGCGAACAGCGGAGTGCCGCCGAATACGCCACAGCTCAGTGCCCCGAGCTGGAACTCGGGCGACGGCGCGTGGGCCGTGTCGTTCGGATCGCCGTTGGTGAACATCGTCTTCGGGAACGAACGCCCAGGTTTCCTTGCCGGCGTCTGCCGGTATTCGAATCGTCGAACGCGTGCACCATGCCGTCGTTGCCGCCGACGTAGACCATCGGCGTGCGCGACTTGTTCGACGTCGCGAACGCGCTGTAGCCCGGGTTTCCCGCGTCGTCGTAGGGCTGATTGGGCGCGCCTACGGGCACGGCGCCCGAGTAGACGATGTCGCCGAGCATGTGCGAGCGCACGCGGAAATTCGTCGTGCCCACGCCCTCGTTCGACCGGTCGCCGCGCAGGTAGTTGAGCATCGACTGCGCCGGCGGGCGTCGGACCGCGATCTGCCAGCCGGCGATGAGCGAATGCCTGTTGTGCGGCTCGAGAGCTTGTCCCGAGCGGAACGGAACGACGGCTGCCGAATCGTTGATCGTCACGATCCGGCGGTTCGTGTCCCAGCCCGTCCACGGCGGCCTGCGCATCGAGCTGCGTGGCCGCGGACCACAACGGCGGGTTGAGCGGATTGCCGGCGTTGTCGATCGGCAGCGCACCGGTGGCCGGGTCGAGCGCGTATTTCTTGACGTCCCCCCACCAGCCGACCTCGTAACTCGTCCGGTAGCCGAAATTCTTGCGTCGCCGAGATCTGCGCACCGGCGATGCCCACGCCGGTGCCGGTACCCGATTGCGCCGGTGAAGTCGCTCAGCGCGCTGGACGATGCTCGCCGCCAGTTCCTGCGGGGTCTTGCGCGTTGAAGATACTTGCCGCGGCTGTTGAGCGCGGCGTGCCAGAGATCGTCGATCGAATCGGGTCCGCCGACTGTCGCTGCCGGTCGGCGTTGGCCAGTTGACAGGCTGTGGCGCAGGTGCGGTGACGGTTTCACGCCGGCAGTGATGGCGTCGAGGCCGGTCGGGTAGACGATGTTTCCCTGTGCGCCGATCGACAGGCCGTAGAGCGTCACGTGCTGCCACGGTGCGACGGTGTCCTGCACCTTGTTGCTCGAGCGTCGGGGCGGATGTCGTTGATCCAGTACTTCATCGCGAGATCGGCGAGCGTTGTTGCTGCTTGACGCAGGCCCTTCGTAATAGGGGCGCGGAAACGGTCGTTCCCGGCGTGAAGCCGGTGATTCCGGCGCCGGGCAGGCTCGGAACCGTGTCGTCCTGGTCGGCCGATCGAGCGTGTCCCGTCGGGCGACGATGCGTTCAGCCCGAGCTGGTAGTTCCAGTAGCCGTCGGTCGACAGCAGGTGGTAGTTCGGCTGGCACTGGCCGGTCGACGGGATCCAGCGGGTCGGCGGCTGCACGCCGGCAGGCCGGAGCAGCCCGGAGTTCGAGAAATACTCGCCGATGCGACAGACCGCATCGGGCAGCGGCGTGCCGACTCGCGGAGCCACGTGCGTAGAACTTGCGTGAACCATGTCGCCTTATGGGTCGCGTCGAAAGGCTTGACGTTGAGAAAAGCGGCGTCGTTTTCCCACAGCGTGTGGAAGCCGACGCGCGCGTTCTCCTCGCTCAGCGCCGAAAACGCGATGCCGCCCGCGGTCTTCATCGCCAGCATCCGGGTCCGGTAGAACGCATACCACTTGGCGAAATTGGCCATCTCCTGCGCATAGCGTGCGGCCGCTGGGATTGGCCGCGGCTACGCCGTTGACGAGGAATGCCCGATCGGCGTGATGTCGACGCGCGTGAATGCCTGCGGGTCGAACGCGTGGCCGGCGTCGGTGCCGTAGCGGACGTACTTGTAGGTCGTCGGGTCCCAGTCGACTGGCGCAGGGCGCCGTGCCCCAGCCCGCCGCGTCCTTGGCCGAGCAGAACTGGACCTTGGATATCGTGTAGTAGTACGGATTGCCGTATGCGGTGACAGAGTGTGATAGACGAACATTGCACTCGTTCGCGCAGCCGCGACGCAGGTCGCCGACTGTCGTTCGGATAGTTGTAGCCCGCGGCGATCGCGGGCGTCGTGATCGAGCGCCGTATCGTCGTAGCCGGTACGCGCGACCGTTGCGGCGGCACATCGAACCGTCGCGTCGAAACCGTCGGCGGTCTGCGCTTCGGCACAGCGTGTCGGCGGGCCACGGCCGTTGCCGAGTTGCACCACGACGCGTGTCCGGGATAACCGGTGGTCGAGAGTTTGATGGTGATTCCGCTCGTGTTGGCGCCCGGGTAACCGGCGAATCCGTTCGTGTAGACGCGCGGTCCAGGGTCCCGTGCACGTCGGTCGCTGCCTTCGCAGGGAAGGTCGGTGCCGTCCGCATCGCTTGCCCGGACTGTAGGTCGCCGCCGGGTCGTAGTAGAGCGTGTTGAAATCGCTGCTGCGGATCGGCGGATCGACTGTCTTGAGCCTGAATACCGCGTACGGCACGGACCGGCGGTGCCGTATCGCCGCCGCACTGAATGCGTTGTCGCGGCAGTAGACGCGATGTCTGCCGCGACGAGACGCCGTCCGCCGATGGTCCGGCGGAAGATACTCCCAGCCCATGCTGCCCGAATCGTCGAGCGTGAACATGATGTTCGGCTTGACGGGATTCAACGCCCTGCAGCGGTATCTCGGCCAGATGCTGGTCGTGATCGGCGCCGCGTACGCCGCCAGCGGCTGCAGCAGCAGCGCGGCGGCCGACGACGGCGGCGCAGAATCTGCTGAAGGCGGATGGGCGGGACGAGGTCATGGTGCTGCTCCTGGGAAACCGTGGGTGGCGCGCGGGCTATTGGAGAATCGCCTGCGCATACGCCACCGTATTGCGTGGACCTTCGACGCGAACCGTGACGCGGTAGAAGGCGTCGCCAGTGCGTACCAGGCCCTCGAAGTGTTGCGTCCCCGCGTCTGCGCCCAGCGCGGCGCTCGACAGATTGCAATTGCTGCCGACAGCTGCGCCGGCGTTGGCGCACATGCGCTCGATCACGTAGTAGCTCTTGAAGTCGATCTTGTTGCCGTTCGCATCGACGACGTCGGGAACGAGGTCGTCCTTGAGCTTCGCGTCTTCGATTTTCTTCTTCGTCGTCAATATGGTCGGAATCTCGGGAATCGGATTGTTGGCCTTCAGGCAGCCACCCGCCGCATCTTGCACGCACGCGAAGTAGTTCTGCTCGGGGACATCAGCTTGTCTTGTCCTTGATCACGGGATTCGAAGCCGTCGGATCAGCGGCGGGATCGAACAACACCTTGACGGCCTGCTCGATGCTGCGATCGACCGTGTATTCCGTTGCCTGCTTGAACGCGAGGTTGCCGGCCACGGTCGTGGCCGTGTCGGCTGACCGGATCAGTGCGATGCCGGCGAGGCTCAGCGCCACCATCACCAGAAGGGCGATGAACAGCACGACGCCGCGTTGCGCATCGTGCCGCGCCGGACTGCGGCGCACGCGCCGCGGGGGAATGTGATCGATGCTCATGTTGCGTTCCACAGTGCGTTGCGAAGCGGGACGACGGTCTCGAGCACCCGGTAGCGGTAGTGCTGGCCATCGGCGTCGAGATCCATCGAAACCTTGTCGTCAAGCATCTTGAGGGGCCCCGGAGTGACGACGTCCTTCTCGTACTGCGCGCTGCGCGTGACGATCGCGATGCGCACGGCGCGGATCTGCCGCAGCGTGGCCAGCGGCTGGTTCGGCAGATTGGCGGCCGACCACACCCCGCCGGTCGGGTCCTGCCAGGCGTCGATGGCGCCGTCGTTGTCGGTGTCGAGGCCGTACTGCGCCTTCAGGTTGACGACGTCGTTGATGACGGGGCTCACCGGCCCGTCCGTCGGCAGCCGGTTCTGCGTGCGCAGGACGCGTCCCGTCGTGTCCACCGTGTATTCGATGCGCCCGACCGATGCAGCCGGGCCCAGGTTGACGAGTGAAGCGCCGACCGCGGAGTAGGTGACGCCATCGGCGCCGGCGACCCGCGTGTGGGTGAGCGTCGCGAACCCGGTCGTGTTGTTGACGGAAACGCCGCCGGGGTTGATGGTCGATATCGTGCAATTGGCGCCCTGCACGGCGACGATCAGGTCGGACTTGTCCGCGTCGACCGGGTCCGCGCTGAACCCGACCGGTCCCGGCACGACGTAGGGCTGCGCGGTATTGGCGGTCTGCTTCATCTGCACGGGGGTCGACAGCGAACTCGAGCCGCCGTAGAGCACCGTGATCGTGTCCGGATCGCCGGCGTCGGCGCCGGCCTCGATGAGCACCGGAATCGGGCGCAGCAGCGCGCAGCCGTCGAGGCTCGCCGCCGCCGACGCGATGCCGTTGCCGGCCATGGCGAGATCGCGGCCGAGCACGTACATGCCGTAGCTCGCATTCTGCTGCGCGTCGCTGCCGGCGGTGATCGTGCGCTTCTGGCCTTCGCTGACCTCGTAGATCTGGTAGATCACCAGCACCAGCAGCATCGCAATGATCACGCTGATCATGATCTCGATCAGGCCGACGCCGCGGTTCAGGCGAATCAGGCTGCGTTCGCTCCCGTGCATGCTCATGGCCCCACCCGGTTCTTGCCGATTTGCGCGGTCATCAAGTGCTGGTGCGTTTCGGACGCTCCCGGCAGTTGCCAGGAAACCGTGACCACGACCGTCCGGCTTTCCTGTGACAGTCCGGCCTGCGTCAGGTCGACCTTTGCGTCCGCCGTGGGCAGCAGATCGCCTTGCCTTTTCCTGCCACGTCTTGAGCTTGGTCGCCACCGTCCTCGAATTCTTTCTCCATCTGGTCGGCGGTCATCGTCCACATGTCGGCGATCATCGCCGAGGCGAGGTTCGCCGCCTCCGACCGGTAGCGGGCGTCGTTGGTCACCCGGATCGAGCTGCCGAGAAGGCCGATGAGGCCGAGGACGCCGAAGGCGAAGATGAGGATCGCGATCAGCGCTTCGAGCAGGTAGCTTCCGGTCTGGCGGCTTGGCATGTTCTTCACTGGACGCAAATGGAGATTCATCTCAACAGGCTCTGGGATCGTTCATCGTTGCAAGGGCCGGGTCCGGATCGCACATCCGGAGCCCGCGCGGTTTCCCCGCGGCCGGCGGGTTGGGATCGTCGACGATGATGCGCAACGGCCGGGCTTCGCCGGCCACGGCCGAGTCGATGTCGATCTGCCGGATGTGGTCGTCGGGGTCCGCCGGATCGATGTCGACGCGCCCGAGTCCGTTGAAGGTGACCGACGTCTTGCCGGCCGGCGTGACCGTGACCTTCGTGTTCGGCCCGGCTTCCCCTTTCGAGTAGCTCTGGATCGTCTTCTTGGTGACGCCATCGTCTTCGAAGACCCAGAGTGTCCAGTCCGCAGCGCTGGCGCTGCGCCAGCTCGAAGGTGACGTTGCGATTGCGATTCGCCGCCTCGGTGGTCGCCGCGCGCAGGCCGTTGATGATCGACTCGGACGTCGAGCGGATCTCGCTGTTGCGCAGAAACGTCGTGAACGACGGCACGCCGAACAGGAGCAGCAGCGCGGCGATCGCCAGCGCGACCATCAGCTCGATCAGCGTGAAGCCTCGCGGAGATGCACTGCGTCGTCACGTCAGCAATCCCCGTTCTTCCGGCTGACCCAGCAGGTATTGGGATTGGGTTTGGCCCAGCCGGTCTTCACCCCCGTCGTCATGCGGAGGTTTGCCTCGTTGACCGTGAAAACGAAGCCCGACATGCTCCCGGTGCCCGTGGCGGTGACCGTGTATTGCGCGGGAGGACCGGCAACGAACGCACAGGTGACGTTGAAGAACTTGGCGGAGGCCGGGAGATAGATCTTCTTGGCCGGCGCTGCGCCGGACGCAGGCGCGATGCACTCTTCCGGATAGGAGCGGTTGTCGAGAAAATACTGCTCGAGCCGCGTGCGCATGTCCACGAGACTGGTCTTCGCCTCGACCAGCCGGCTGCGCGTGACGTAGTCGAAGTATTGCGGCAACGCGACCGCCGCGAGGATCGCGATGACGGCGACGGTGATCATGACTTCGATCAGCGTGAATCCGGTGGCGTTGTGATTTCCGATGTTGCGCGCGTTCATCTTGGGATCCTTTTTCGGACGAGCCTATCGTAGGACGGCGATATTCTCCGTAGCAAACGATCCCCGACTAACGGGCCCTGCGCCAGAACGGACGGCCGGTCGTTTTTGCATGAAATTTTTGCGCGTTTGCGCGCGGCGTGATGACAATGGCATTGCCGCGATTGCGGCGCGTCGTCGCGCGTGTTCGAGCGTCGCATGAAGAGCGCGCCGCAACCCATTGTCGCGGCAGTGCATCCGGCATCACGGACAACGGGCGCTGGTCTTTTCCGTGCGCACGCGACCGCTGTTGGCGAGCACCACGCGCAGCGCCAACTGGCCGCTGCGGCAGAGCGTGAAGGTTCCCATCTGCAGCGCGCCGTTCAGCATGCGCGCGTGCCCGAGGCTCGTGTAGGAGACGTAATCGTCGAGCGGGCGATTCGCGTCGATCGTGATGCCGCTCGGGGCCGGACCCTCGATGCCGAGCAGCGGCTCGCCGGCGTCGATGCGTCCGTCGCGATTGACGATCGGCGAACACGACGAAGCCGGCATCCCAGCGTCCCTGGTCGGCGCAGCTCTGCCGATCCGCCGACTTGCAAAGGTTGACGCGATGGCCGCGGCGGATCGCCTCGGTGCGCGCGCGGGTCATGCTCTCGGCGAGGTGTTTGGCGTGGTTGGCGAGCTGGTAGGCGGCGAGCCAGTCGTGAAAGGCCGGGACCGCCATGGTTGCCAGCAAGGCAGCGATGGCGAGCGCGACGACGAGCTCCACGATCGTGAACGCCGCGACGCGGTTGGGTCGGAATGCTCCCGCGCGAAAGGTCGGGCACGCGCGCGAGCGCGACGGCGGAGAACTCGCGCTGGAAGATCGTGTATCGGAGCGTGGCATGGAATTGTGGCAGCATCGGATGCGCAGGTGCAGTGCCTCCACCCCAGCGTAGTCGCGCGAACCCGCTCCCGGAACGGCACCAACGGCCTAAGCCATACGGTGGAATGGCGATGGGTGACGCGCGGCAACGCAGCCGACTTGACGAACTGTATTTGAGGTCTAAGATATTCAGACTGCAAAGAACAGGGATCGAACGTTGCGAACCTCTGGACGCACTGCCGCTGCCGCGGACGGAGCGGGAGCGGATCGATTGGCCGGAGCGGCGCGACGCACCCCGCGGGCGCCCCGCGCCGCTTCGCCGAAACCGGTGCCCGCCACCGCGGCGGCCCCCGTCGCCGCCGATCTCGAGTCGCGCGTCCACGATGATCATCACGAGACGCTGCGCCTCTGGCTGCGGCTGCTCACCTGCACGCTGACGATCGAGGGCCGGGTGCGCACGCGGCTGCGCGAGCGCTTCGCGACGACGCTGCCGCGCTTCGACCTGATGGCGCAGCTCGAGCGCAATCCGAAAGGGCTCAAGATGGGCGAGCTGTCGCGCCGGCTGATGGTGACCGGCGGCAACGTCACCGGCATCACCGATCAGCTGGTCGCCGAGGGGCTGGTCCGGCGCGAACCGATCGCCGGAGACCGCCGCGCGTACGCGGTGCGGCTGACGCCGAAGGGCAAGCAGGCGTTCGACGCGATGGCGGTCGAGCACGAGGGCTGGGTCGAGGAGCTGCTGTCGGGGCTCACCCGCGCCGAGCGCTCCCGGCTCTATGCGCTGCTCGGCCGGCTCAAGACGACGATCCACGAGCGCGCCGGGCCGCCCCAAGCGCGAATGGCTCCCTCTCGGAGGGAAGGCGCGCAGCGCCAAGCGAGCGCCGATGAGCGCGACGCCGGCGCCGCACCGGCAACCAGGGAGAGAACGGCATGACGATGACGCACCACCAGCGGTCGTTCCGTGATTATCGCGCGACCCACTTCCGCTGGCAGGTCGACGCCGACGCGCGCGTCGCGACGATCACGCTCGATCGCCCGGAGAAGAAGAACCCGCTGACCTTCGATTCGTACGCGGAGCTGCGCGACCTGTTCCGCGGTCTCGCCTACGCGAGCGACGTCAAGACCGTCGTGATCCGCGGCGCCGGCGGCAACTTCTGCTCGGGCGGCGACGTCCACGAGATCATCGGCCCGCTGACCCGGATGACGATGCCGGAATTGCTGGCGTTCACCCGGATGACGGGCGACCTGGTGAAGGCGATGCGGCACTGCCCGCAGCCGATCGTCGCGGCGGTCGACGGGATCTGCGCCGGCGCCGGCGCGATGATCGCGCTCGCGTCCGATTTCCGGCTCGGCACGCCGGCGGCCCGGACCGCGTTCCTGTTCGTGCGCGTCGGCCTCGCCGGCTGCGACATGGGCGCCTGCACGCTGCTGCCGCGGATGATCGGGCAGGGCCGCGCGTCCGAGCTCCTGTACACGGGCAGGGCGATGACGGCGGAAGAGGGCGCGGCGTGGGGTTTCTTCAGCCGTGTCGTGGCGGCCGACGCGCTGGACGTGGAGGCGCAGGCGCTGGCCCGCTCGCTCGCCGAGGGTCCCGCGTTCGCGCACGGCATGACGAAGAAGCTGCTGCACCAGGAGTGGGCGATGGATCTCGACGCGGCGATCGAAGCGGAGGCCGAAGCGCAGGCGATCTGCATGCAGACCGCGGATTTTCGCCGCGCCTACGAGGCGTTCGTGTCCAAGCAGAAGCCCAGGTTCGAGGGGAACTAGCGTGGACCGGTCGCACCTCGACTGGCCGTTCTTCGCCGACCTCCATCGCACGCTCGCCGCGGATCTCGGCGCGTGGGCGGCGCAGACGCTGACGTCCGACGATCATGTCGACGTCGACGCCGCCTGCCGCGCCCGCGTGCGGGCGCTCGGCGCCGCGGGCTGGCTGCGCTATTGCGTCCCGGCGGCGCACGGTGGAGCGCTGGCCGCGCTCGATTCGCGCGCGCTGTGCCTCGCGCGCGAGACGCTCGCCTACCACGACGGTCTCGCCGATTTCGCCTTCGCGATGCAGGGCCTCGGCAGCGGTGCGATCACGCTCGCCGGCAGCGACGCGCAGCAGGCGCGCTGGCTGCCTGCGGTGGCGCAAGGAGCTGCGATCGCCGCGTTCGCGCTGTCGGAGCCCGACGCCGGCTCCGACGTCGCGGCGATGACGACGCGTGCCGTGCGCGACGGCGGCGACTGGGTGCTCGACGGGTGCAAGACGTGGATCTCGAACGGCGGCATCGCCGACTTCTACTGCGTCTTCGCGCGCACGGGCGATGCGACCGGGACGCGCGGGATCTCGGCGTTCGTCGTGCCGGCCGGGACGCCGGGGCTGACCGTCGCCGCGCGCATCGAGGTGATCGCGCCGCATCCGCTCGCGCGCCTGGAGTTCGCCGGGTGTCGCGTCCCGGCCGACGCGCTGCTCGGCGTCGAGGGCGAAGGCTTCAAGCTCGCGATGCGCACGCTCGACATCTTTCGCGCGTCCGTCGCGGCGGCCGCGCTGGGCTTCGCGCGGCGGGCGCTCGACGAGGCGCTCGGCCGGACGCGGGAGCGCAGAATGTTCGGCGCCACGCTCGCCGACCTGCCGCTGGCGCAGGCGAAGCTCGCCGAGATGGCGACGGCGATCGACGCGGCGGCGCTGCTCACCTACCGCGCCGCGTGGCTGCGCGACGTCAAGGGCGCGCGCACGACGAAGGAGGCGGCGATGGCGAAGTGGACCGCGACCGAGTCGGCGCAGCAGGTGATCGACGCCGCCGTGCAGCTCTTCGGCGGGCTCGGCGTGACGCGCGGGCAGGTGGTCGAGCGGCTGTACCGCGAGATTCGCGCGCTGCGGATCTACGAGGGCGCGACGGAGGTGCAGAAGCTGATCGTCGCCCGCGAGATCCTGCGCCGCTGAATGGGGAGGAGGCGATGGCTTACACCGCGCATCTCGACACGTTCGCCCGGGACAACCTGCCGCCGCGGGAGCAGTGGCCCGAGTTCATCTTCGAGCTGCCGGAGCTGCAGTATCCGCAGCGTTTGAACTGCGCGACCGTGCTGCTCGACGCGGCGGTGGAGCGCGGCTGGGGCGACCGGACCGCGATCATGGCGCCGGATGGATTGCGCTGGACCTACGCCGACCTCCTGGCGCACGCCAACCGGATCGCCCGCGTGCTGGTCGAGGATTGCGGTCTCGTCCCCGGCAACCGCGTGCTGCTGCGCGCGCCCAACAATCCGCTGCACGCCGCCTGCTGGTTCGCGGTGATGAAGGCCGGAGGCATCGCGGTCGGCACCATGCCGCTGCTGCGCGCGAAGGAGCTCACCGACGTCATCACCAAGGCGCAGGTCTCGCACGCGCTCTGCGACGCGCGCCTCGCCGAGGAGCTCGATGCCGCGCGGCCGGATTGTCCGACGCTCGCGACGGTGCTGCTGTTCGGCTCCGGCCAGCCGGAAGGGCTCGACGCGCGCGCCGCGGCCAAGCCGCCGACCTTCGCCAATGTCGACACGGCGGCCGAGGACACCGCGCTCATCGCGTTCACGTCGGGGACGACCGGCAAGCCGAAGGGCACGATGCATTTCCATCGCGACGTGGTCGCCGCCTGCGCCTGTTTTCCGCGCTCGACGCTGCGCGCGTCGGCGGACGACATCTTCACCGGCAGTCCGCCGCTCGCATTCACGTTCGGATTGGGCGGGCTGCTGCTCTTTCCGCTGTCGATCGGCGCGGCGACGCTGCTGGTCGAGCGTCCGGCGCCGGAGTTCCTGCTGCCGGCGATCGCGAAGTCCCGCGCCACGGTTCTGTTCACGGCGCCGACGTCGTACCGCGCAATGGCGGCGGAGGTGCGGAGCCACGACCTGTCGTCGCTGCGCAAATGCGTGTCGGCGGGCGAGGCGCTCCCGGCCGCGACCCGCAAGCTGTGGAAGGAGGCGACCGGCATCGAGATGATCGACGGCATCGGCTCCACCGAGATGCTGCACATCTTCATCGCGCACGACGAGGCGCACGCCAAGCCGGGCGCGACCGGCCGCCCGATTCCCGGCTACCGCGCCTGCGTGATGGACGACGCGCGGTCGGCCGCTGCCGGCCGGCGAGGTCGGCAAGCTCGCGGTCAAGGGGCCGACCGGCTGCCGCTACCTCGCCGACGACCGGCAGGCGAACTACGTGAAGGACGGCTGGAACTACACCGGTGACGCGTATCTCGTCGATGCCGACGGCGACTTCGTCTACCAGGCGCGCACCGACGACATGATCGTCAGCGCCGGCTACAACATCGGCGGGCCCGAGGTCGAGGGCGCGCTGCTGCTGCATCCGGCGGTCGCGGAGTGCGGCGTCGTCGGCGTGCCCGACGAGGAACGTGGCCAGATCGTCAAGGCCTTCGTCGTGCTGAAGCCGGGTTTCGCGCCGGACGCGGCGATGACCCGCGAGCTGCAGGACCACGTCAAGCGCGAAATCGCGCCGTACAAGTACCCGCGGGCGGTCGAATACCTGTCCGCGCTGCCGCGCACCGAAACGGGGAAACTGCAACGTTTTCGTCTGCGGCAGGCGGGGGCGGGAGGGGCCGATTTGCGTTGATCTGGCGCAAGGACGGCGCTGGCCGGATAATGTGACATTCGATCGCCTGCACGCCACGTCGCCCGGCGCAGGATCTCTTCACCGCGACCGGAGTTCCCCATGAATGCCCCCGAGCGAGTCGATCCCGCGTCCAAGG
This sequence comes from uncultured beta proteobacterium, assembly GCA_963700415.1. Taxonomy (GTDB): domain Bacteria; phylum Pseudomonadota; class Gammaproteobacteria; order Burkholderiales; family Casimicrobiaceae; genus CAIWHR01. Next base: position 75,271 of record CAVOXS010000004.1, on the reverse strand, counting down.
CGAAATTCGTCTGGGACGACCCGCTGCTGCTCGACGATCAGCTGTCGGAGGACGAGCGGATGGTCCGCGACACCGCGCACGATTACGCGCAGGAGAAGCTGCTGCCGCGCGTCACCGAGGCGTTCCGCAACGAGACCTCCGATCCATCGATATTTCCGGAGATGGGCGCGCTGGGGCTGCTCGGCGCGACGCTGCCGCCCGAGTACGGCGGCGCCGGGCTCAACTACGTGTGCTACGGGCTGATCGCGCGCGAGGTCGAGCGCGTCGATTCCGGCTATCGCTCGATGATGAGCGTGCAGAGCTCGCTCGTGATGTACCCGATCTACACCTACGGCACCGAGGACCAGCGGAAGAAGTACCTGCCGAAGCTGGCGACCGGCGAGGCGATCGGCTGCTTCGGCCTGACCGAGCCCAACCACGGCTCGGATCCGGGCTCGATGATCACGCGCGCCCACGCCGCATCCGGGGGATACCGCCTCGTCGGCAGCAAGATGTGGATCTCGAATTCGCCGATCGCCGACGTGTTCGTCGTCTGGGCGAAGACCGACGACGGAGTCATTCGCGGCTTCATCCTCGAAAAGGGCATGAAGGGCCTCTCGGCGCCGAAGATCGAAGGCAAGTTCAGCCTGCGCACGTCGGTCACCGGCGAGATCGTGATGGACGACGTGCACGTGCCGAAGGACCACCTGCTGCCGAACGTCCATGGCCTCAAAGGGCCCTTCGGGTGCCTCAACAGCGCGCGCTACGGCATCGCGTGGGGCGCGCTGGGCGCGGCGGAGGCCTGCTGGCACGCGGCGCGCCAGTACACGCTCGACCGCAAGCAGTTCGGCCGTCCGCTCGCCGCCAACCAGCTGATCCAGAAGAAGCTCGCCGACATGCAGACGGAGATCACGCTCGGGCTGCAGGGGTGCCTGCGCCTCGGCCGGATGAAGGACCAGGGCAAGGCGGCGCCCGAGATCACGTCGATCATGAAGCGCAATTCCTGCGGCAAGGCGCTGGAGATCGCGCGGATGGCGCGCGACATGCACGGCGGCAACGGCATCGTCGACGAGTTCCATGTGATCCGCCACCTGCTGAATCTCGAAACGGTCAACACCTACGAGGGCACGCACGACGTCCACGCGCTGATCCTGGGTCGCGCGCAGACCGGCATCCAGGCGTTCTCGTAGGATGACGGCACGCTCACGTGTGCGGAGTGCGCATCTGCCCCGGACGGCGGCGACTTGCCTGCCATGATCCGGCGAGGCTCTGCACTGGCGGTCCGCCGCATGAAGCTCTACGATTACTTCCGCTCGTCCGCGGCCTACCGGGTGCGGATCGCGCTCAACCTGAAGGGGCTCGAACCGGAGCGCGCGTTCGTGCACCTGCGGCGCGGCGCGCAGCGCGCCGACGGCTATCTGGCGGTCAATCCGCTGGGGCTCGTGCCATCGCTGGTCACGGATGGAGGCGAGGTCCTCACGCAGTCGCTCGCGATCATCGAATGGCTGGACGAGACGCACCCGCAGCCGCCGCTGCTGCCCCAGGACGCGGCGGGGCGCGCCCGCGTGCGCGCACTCGCCCTGGCGATCGCCTGCGACATCCACCCGATCAACAACCTGCGCGTGCTGAACTACCTCACCGGCACGCTCGGCGCGAGCGAGGCGCAGAAGAACGGCTGGTACCGGTACTGGTGCGATGTCGGCTTCGAAGCCATGGAGACGCAGCTCGCGCGCGAGAAGGCCACCGGCGTCTTCTGCCACGGCGGCTCGCCCTCGATCGCCGACATCTGCCTCGTCCCGCAGCTCGCCAACGCGCGCCGCGTCGAGCTCGACCTCTCGCCGTACCCGACGCTGCTGCGGATCGAGGCCGCATGCAACGCGCTGCCGGCCTTCGCGGCGGCGGCCCCGTCGAAGCAGCCGGATGCCGAGTGAAGGCAGCGGTGGTCCGCGGGCGATCGCGCGGGGCAGCGCGTGATTCGCATCGATCCGGATCAAGGCGGCGCATGAGCACGATCGAATACACGCCGGAGTTCGTCGAGCGCGGTTACAACAATCGCGCCGCGGTTCCCGACCACCCGCGCTGGCTTGCGCATTTTCCCGAAGCGTCGGCCAAGGCCCGGGCGGCACTGACGCCCAAGCTGGACCTGCGCTTCGGTCCCGGCCCGAAGGAGACGCTGGACCTCTTCCTGCCCGCGGCTCGCGCGCAAGGGCACGTTCCTGTTCCTCCACGGCGGCTACTGGCGGATGCTCGACAAGAGCGATTTTTCCTTCGTGGCGCCGCCGCTCGTGGCGCGCGGATACGCGGTCGCGGTCGCCAATTACGACCTGTGCCCCGACGTGTCGATCGCGACGATCGTCGACGAGGCCCGGCACGCGGTAGCGTGGCTTGCGCGCGAAGGCGCCGCGCACGGCGCGAACTCCGACCGCATCGTCGTCGGCGGGCACTCGGCCGGCGGGCACCTCGCCGCGATGCTGTTCATGACGGACTGGGCGGCGCTGGGACTCGCGCGCGAGCCGATCGCCGGCGCCGTGTCGCTGTCGGGGGTGCACGACCTCGCGCCGATGGTGCAGTTCTCGTTCAACGCCGATTTCAAGCTGGACGCGGCGGAAGCCGCCCGGCTGTCGCCGGTGCTCATGACGCCGCGTTCGCATGTGCCACTGGTGCTCGCGGTGGGGGCGGACGAGACGTCGGAATTCATCCGCCAGACCCGGATTCTTTGGGACGCCTGGCCCGCGCAACCGGCCGCCCGGCGCCCGCGCGCCGCTGATCATTTCCGGCCGTCACCACTTCAGCGTGGTCGTCGACTACGCGGATCCCGACAGCGAATTGACGCGGGCGACGCTCGCGCTGTTCACAACCCCAGAGGACGAATCGAGATGAGAACGCAGTTGCGCAAACTCCACCGCATGCTCCCGACGGCGATCGTGATCGCCGGGCTCGCGGCGCCGCGGCCCGGGCTCGCCGCCGCCACGGCCGCCGACGTGGCGGCGCCTGCGGGTTCCCCGCGCATCGGGCTTGCCCTTTCCGGCGGCGGCGCGCGCGGCATCGCGCACATCGGCGTGCTCAAGGTCCTGGACGAAATGCGCATTCCGATTCACTGCGTCACCGGCACCAGCATGGGCGCGATCGTCGGCGGCACCTTTGCCGCGGGTCTGACCCCGCAGCAGTTGCAGGATGCCGTCCTCAAGGCCGACTGGAACGAGATCTTCCGCGATCAGCCGCCGCGCGACGAAATCGCCGTCAAGCGCAAGATCGACGACTACAAGACGCTGTTCAAGCCGGAGTTCGGCGTCAAGGACGGCGGACTCGCGTTGCCGAAGGGCGTGATCGCCGGCGTTTCGATCGAGTCCTTCTTCCGCGTGCTCACCACGCCCGCCTACGACATCGAGGACTTCAACAAGCTCCCCATTCCGTTCCGGGCGATGGCGACCGACATCGAGACCGGCCAAGCGGTCGTGCTCGAACGCGGGAGCGTCGCGCAGGCGATGCGCGCCAGCATGTCGGTGCCGGGCGCGCTCGCGCCGGTCGAGATCGACGGCAAGCTGCTGGTCGACGGCGGCATCGCCAACAATCTGCCGATCGACGAGGCGCGCAAGCTGTGCGGCGACGTCATCATCGCCGTCAACATCTCGACGCCGCCGCTGAAGAGGAGCGAGATCACGTCCGCGTTGAGCGTCGCGGGGCAGCTCGTCAATTTTCTCGGCCTGCAGACGGTGCAGGACCAATTGAAGAGCATGACGGCCCGCGACGTGCTGATCGCGCCGGACCTGGGCGACATTTCCGCGGCCAAGTTCGATCGTTCCAGGGATGCCATCCGGATCGGCGAAGAGGCGACGCGCAAGCTTGCCGATTCGCTGAAGCGCTACAGCCTGCCGCCCGAGCAGTACGCTGCGCTGCGCTCGAAGCAGGTCGCCGGGGCCCAAGCCGCTGGGCACGGTGGACGAGATCCGCTTCACGGGACTCGAGCGCACCAACCCGGAAGTGCTGCGCGCGCTGGTCGAGACCAAGCCCGGCGAGCCGCTGGACGAAGCGAAGCTCGGCAACGACCTGCGCCGCATCTACGGCCGCGAAGACTTCGAGAGCATCGGCTACCGCATCGGCGGCGACACCGGCCCGCGCGCGCTCATCATCGAGCCGAAGGAGAAATCCTGGGGACCGGACTATCTGCGCTTCGGGCTCGGGCTCGCCAGCGACTTCGAGGGCGACCAACCAGTTCAACGCGCTCGTCGAGTATCGGAAGACGTGGCTCAACCGCCTCGGCGGCGAGTGGACGACGCAGGCGCAGATCGGACAGAACACGTACCTGTCGACCGAGTTCTACCAGCCGGTCGAGGCGTCGGGCCGCTGGTTCGTCTCGCCCTACGCTTCGATCGGCCAGCAGACGCGGGGCGTGTTCGCCGGTGACGACAAGGTCGCCGACTATCTGGTCAAAGCGGCGCAGGTCGGCATCGCCGGCGGCGCCGTGCTCGGCACCTGGGGTCAGTTCGGGATCGGTCCCGTGTGGTCGCATATCAAGGCGGAAATCGACACCGGTTCCCAGGCCTTGCCCGAGGGCAGCGAGAACACCTCCGGGATTCCGGGCACGGCTGTTCGTGGACCAGATGGATCACGCCTATTGGCCGAGGAATGGCATCGCAGCGACGGGCTCCGCCTACGCGGCGCTGGATGCGTTCGGGTCGGCGCAAACCTACCAGCGGCTCGAGGGCAACGTCCGGTGGGCCCGGAGCTGGGGCGAGCACACGGTCCAGGTCGGGCTTGCCGGGGGCACCGATCTCGGCTCGGACATGCCCGCCTACGAATCACTTGACGCTGGGCGGACCGTTGCGTCTGTCGGGCTACCGGATCAACCAGTTCGCGGGCCGGCAAATGGCCTACGGCCGCCTGATGTATTACCACCGAATTTTCCCGTTGCCCGACCTCCTGGGCTCGGGGATCTATGCCGGCGCGTCGGCCGAAGTCGGGCGCGTCTCCAATCGCTTCGACAACCTCCCGACACCGGGAACGCTGTGGTCCGGATCGCTGTTCCTTGGCGCGGACACCTTCGTCGGGCCGGCCTTCCTCGGCGTCGGCGCGGGCGGCTCGGGCAACTGGAGCCTCTACATGCTGCTCGGCGCGCCGTAGACCGGCCGCCGTCATCACCTGTCGGCGGCGAGGGCCCCTGAAGCGCGTGCCGACGCGCCAACGGAGCGTGTCCGACGCGCGGGCCCGACCTCCGGCCGGGTTCCGCGCTGTGCCGGTCCGGGATCAGCCGCCCGGCGGCCGATACGCGATCGCCTGTTTCGCGGCTGCATCGACCTCCGCGACGGTCATCAGCACGACGGTGTTCACGGATGCCCCGCCGGCCTGGTTGACGGCGAGCGCAAGCGCCGCCGCCGCCGTGTTGTTCGGCAGATCGGCGATCACGTAGGCGTCGATCCCGCCGAACGCGTAATACATCGACTCCAGGCTGCCGCCCGCCGCGGCGCACGCCTTCTCGACGGCTGCCCGCCGCCCCGACGCGCCGTCCCGAACGAGCCCCTTGGCCCCGTCGGACGTGTATCGCGCTTGAAACATGTACTTTGCCATCGTTCGCTCCGTTTCGTGGTTGGCGCGCCTGCCGGTCCTCGCTCGATGACCGGATTGCGGCGACATCGCCGGGCGCGTCGCGGAATTGTGCACCCAAGTTCGCGGCGTTTCGAGTCCCGCCAGGCGTGACGGCCCGGCCGGGCCCGGCGCAAGACGGCGTCCCCCCGACCGCGGCGTCGTTTGACAAGTGACCGTGGGTCATTTACGCTTCGACATCAAATGACCGTCAGTCAGTTAACCTTCTGGTGCCAGCTGCCGTGGTGATTCGCCAGCGTGCCGTTCATGCCGAACACAAGCAGGAGCGCCACGATGCGCTGCTCGACGCCGCGCTGGGCCTGCTCGCCCGCGCGCCCGACCGCGTGCCGAGTGTCGCGGACGTGGCCGATGCGGCCGGGCTCGCCAAGGGCACCGTGTACCTCTATTTCCCGAGCAAGGAAGAACTGCTGCTCGCGCTGCACGAACGCAACATGCACGGCTTCTTCGCGGCGCTCACCGCGCTGGTCGAAGGGCCGGGGCCGGTGACGCTCGACGCGATGATCGCGCTCACGCAGCGGCACCTGATCGCGCCGCCGCTGCTGCTGCAACTCGCGGCGCGGTGCTTCGGCATGATGGCGCAAGGCATTCCGGCGGTTGCGGCGGCGCAATACCGGCAGCGCGTGTCCGACCGTCTTATTCGCGCGGGCGCCGGGCTCGAACGGCACTTCGCCGAGTTGGGTCCGGGCGGCGGCGCGCGACTGCTGCGCCACAGCTATGCCTTGATCATCGGGCTGTGGCAGATGTCCGAGGCCGGCGGGGCCCCGTGCATGGCAGGCACCGGTCAGCAGCCGGCGGCTTTTGCGTGGCGCTACGACGACGAGCTCGACCGTGCGCTGCGCGCGCTCTGGGGCGGCAGCATCAAGCGTCTTTCCGTCGCCACCAGGAGCAAGAGCGGAATGCGACCATGAAGGCGTCGACCCGCTGCCTTGCGCTCGCCCTGGCGATCGTCGCGCTTGCCGGATGCGGCAAGCCGGAGAGCGCCCCCGAATCGGTGCGGCCCGTGCAGCTCGCGCAGGTCACGCTGGGCGGCATGGCCGAAACCTCGGGTTTCGCCGGCGAAGTGAAGCCCCGCCACGAAACGGATCTGGCATTTCGCATCGGCGGCAAGATTGTCGCGCGCAACGCCGACCTGGGGGCGCGCGTGAAAAAGGGCCAGGTTCTGGCGCGGCTCGATCCCGCGGATGTCGCCTTGCAGGCGGAGGCGGCCAAGGCCGCCGCCGCCGCGGCGGAAGCCGAGTACACCTACGCGAAGGCCGAATTCGAGCGCTACCAGAGCCTGTTCGCGCAGAAATTCGTCAGCGGCTCCGCGCTCGACCAGAAGCAGAACGCCGTCAATGCCAGCCGCGCCAAATACGATCAGGCGAAGGCGCAGCTCGCGGTGGCGCAGAATCAGTCGGCGTACGCGACCCTGGTCGCGCCCGAGGACGGCGTGATCACGGCGGTCAGCGCCGAGGCCGGACAGGTCGTCGCCGCGGGCCTGCCGGTGATGAAGCTCGCGCGCGAGGACGAGCGCGAGGTTGCGATCAGCGTGCCGGAGAACCGGATCGACGAGCTCGCGCGCGCGAAGGCGATCGGGGTCGCGCTGGCGGCGAGTCCGCAGAAGATCTACCCGGCGCGCGTGCGCGAGATCGCGCCTTCGGTCGACCCCGTCACGCGGACATTCGCGGTGCGGGTCGCGATTCTCGCGCCCGATGCCGCATTGCAGTGGGGGATGACGGCGCTGGTCGGCCTCGCGACCGCCGGACCGGCGAATGCGGCGCTGCTCCCGCTCACCTCGCTCTACCGGAAGGACGAGCAGCCGGCCGTCTGGATCTACGATCCGGCGACGCGCAAGGTCGCGCTGCGGCCGGTGACGATCGGCGAATACCGCGAGGACGGCGTCGTCATCACCGCGGGGCTCGCCAGTGGCGACTGGGTGGTCACGGCCGGCGTGCACAAGCTGCGCCCGGGCCAGACGGTTCGGCCGTACGAAGCCGGTTCGCGCGCCGTCGATGGCCGGGCCACGACGGACACCCTGCCCACGCAGCGCTGACGCCGTCGCAGCGCCCCGGGACCCGCACCCATGAGCCACTCACCGCCGACCGGCGTGCCTCGCTCGCGCTTCAATCTTTCCGAATGGGCGCTGCACCACCGCCCGCTCGTCCTGTTCATCATCGTCGTCTGCGCCCTGGCGGGCATCTTTTCCTACGGCAAGCTCGGGCAGTCGGAGGATCCGCCGTTCACGTTCAAGGTGATGGTGATCCGCACCCACTGGCCCGGCGCCACCGCCCGCGAAGTCGAGCTCCAGGTCACCGACCGGATCGAGCGCAAGCTGCAGGAGGTGCCCCGCGTCGACTGGGTGCGCAGCTACTCGAAGCCGGGCGAGTCGCTGGTGTTCTTCGCGATGAAGGACAACGCGCCGTCGGCGCTCGTGCCGGAGACCTTCTATCAGGTGCGCAAGAAGGTCGGCGACATGCGGAACACGCTGCCGGCCGGCATCCAGGGACCGTTCTTCAACGACGAGTTCGGCGACACCTACACCAACATCTACGCCGTCACCGGCGATGGCTTCGGCTACCGCGAGCTGAAGGAATTCGGCGATCGCGTGCGGGCCGAGCTGTTGCGCGTGCCGGGCGTGGCCAAGGTCGATTTCATCGGCGAGCAGGAAGAGAAGGTCTTCGTCGAGCTGTCCAACGCAAGGCTCGCCACGCTCGGCGTCGAGCCCGCGCAGATCTTCCAGACCCTCGCCACGCAGAACGCGATCGCCGCCGCCGGCGTCTTCGACACGCCGACCGACCGCATCTATCTGCGACCCACCGGCGCCTTCGTTTCCCTCGACGCCATCCGGGACCTCGCGCTGCGCGCCAACAACAGGGTGTTCCGGCTGGGCGACATCGCCACCGTCGAGCGCGGTTACGTCGACCCGCCGCAGCAGCGGATGCGCTTCCTGGGCCGCGACGCGCTCGGGATCGGCATCACGATGGCCAAGGGAGGGGACGTGATCGAGCTGGGGCGCGCGCTCGATGCCGAAGTCGCGCGGATCGTGGCGGCGCTGCCCGTCGGCGTCGAGATCGAGCCGGTCGCGAGCATGCCGCGCGCGGTCCAGCGCTCGGTCAACCAGTTCGTGCGCTCGCTGGCCGAGGCGGTGCTGATCGTGCTCGCCGTGTCGCTGCTCAGTCTCGGCCTGCGCACCGGGCTCGTCGTCGCCGTGTCGATCCCGCTGGTGCTCGCGATCACGTTCCTCGGCATGTGGGTCTTCGACATCGGGCTGCACAAGATCTCGCTGGGCGCGCTGATCCTGTCGCTCGGACTGCTCGTCGACGACGCGATCATCGCGGTCGAGATGATGGCGATCAAGCTGGAGCAGGGGCTCGACCGCTTTCGCGCGGCAGGCTTCGCGTACACGAGCACTGCGTTTCCGATGCTCACGGGCACGCTGATCACCGTCGCGGGCTTCCTGCCGATCGCGACGGCGAAGAGCGGCACCGGCGAGTACACGCGCTCGATCTTCGAGGTGTCGTCGCTCGCGCTCGTCGCGTCGTGGTTCGTCGCGGTGATCGTGATCCCCTACCTCGGTTACCGGATGCTGCCGGACCTCACGCAGCCGCGTGCGCCGTCGCTTCGGGCGAAGCTCTGGGCCCGGCTGCGCGGTCAGGCCGCGCCGCCGGCGCGGGCGGCGGCCCACGGCGACCCCGAGACGGTGTACCGGACGCCTTTCTACCTGCGCTTCCGCGCGCTGGTGGAGTGGGGTGTGGGCCACCGCACTGTCGTGATCGCCGTGACGATCGCGGCATTCGGTGCGTCGCTCGCGCTGTTCCGGCTCGTTCCCCAGCAATTCTTCCCGGCCTCCTCGCGCCCCGAGCTCCTGGTCGACCTGCGCCTGCCCGAGGGCAGCGCCTTCGCGGCGACGCTTGCCGAGACGAAGCGGCTCGAGGCGATGCTCGACGCGGAGTCGGATATCGAGAGCTACGTCTCGTACGTCGGCAGCGGCAGCCCCCGCTTCTACCTGCCGCTCGACCAACAGCTCCAGCAATCGAACTTCGCGCAGTTCGTCGTCCTGGCGACCGACAACGTCGCGCGGGAACGCCTGCGCTCGCGTCTCCTCGCGCGCCTCGACGACGATTTCCCGGCGCTGCGCGGGCGCGTCTCGCGCCTGGAGAACGGGCCGCCGGTCGGTTTCCCGATCCAGTTCCGGGTGTCCGGCCAGGACATCGCGAAGGTGCGCTCGATCGCCCGCGACGTGGCCGCCGTGGTGCGCGAGGACCCGGACGCCGACAGCGTGCAGTTCGATTGGGACGAGCCGACGAAAGTGATCCGGCTTGCGATCGACCAGAACAAGGCGCGGGTGCTGGGATTCTCGTCGCAGGACGTCGCGGCGTTCCTCAACGGCGCGGTGTCGGGCACCACCGTCACGAGCTACCGCGACGGCGACAAGCTGATCGACGTCGTCGTCCGCGGCGTGCCGGCAGAACGCGCCGCGCTGTCGTCCCTCAAGGACCTCGCCATACCGTCGAGGAACGGAAAGGCGGTGCCGATCACGCAGATCGCCGACATTCGCTACGAGCAGGAGGAAGGCATCGTCTGGCGCCGCAACCGCCTGCCGACCATCACCGTGCGCGCGGACGTCAAGGGCGACGCGCAGGGGCCGGACGTGACCAGCAGGATCAATCCCCGGCTCGACGGGGTGCGCGCGCAACTGCCGCTCGGCTACCGGATCGAGATCGGCGGCGCGATCGAGGACTCGGCGAAAGGCCAGCGGTCCATCGTCGCGGGCGTTCCCCTGCTCGTGGTCGCGGTGCTCGCGCTGCTCATGGTGCAGCTCAAGAGCTTCGCCTGCACGGCGATGGTCGTGCTGACGGCGCCGCTGGGGCTGATCGGCGTCACGCTGGCGCTGCTCGCCTTTGGCAAGCCGTTCGGGTTCGTCGCGATGCTGGGGACGATCGCGCTGTCCGGGATCATCATGCGCAACTCGGTGATTCTGGTCGACCAGATCGGCCAGGACATGGCGGCCGGCGCGGCGCCCTGGGACGCGGTCGTCGGCGCCACCGTGCGCCGCTTCCGGCCGATCGTGCTGACCGCCGCCGCTGCGGTGCTGGCGATGATCCCGCTGACGCGCAGCGACTTCTTCGGCCCGATGGCCGTCGCGATGATGGGGGGAATCCTGATTGCCACGGTGCTGACGCTGATCTTCCTGCCGGCGCTGTACGCGGCGTGGTTTCGCATCTCGCCGCCGACGCCGGACGGCGCCGCCGATTGACGCGCGCGGGGCGGCTTGCGCCTGCGGGCAGCGCATGGGCACGTCCTGGCGCCGCCGAAGTATCGGCGGACCGCCCGCGAGGGTAAAATGGCGGTCCTGTCGCTCCGGAAGACATCGCCATGAGCCTCTCCCCGATTGCGGATCTGATCGCCGACCTCAAGGCGGGCCGCATGGCCGTGCTCGTCGACGAGGAGGATCGCGAGAACGAGGGCGACCTGATCTTCGCCGCGGATTTCGTCACGGCCGAGAAGATCAATTTCATGGCGACGCATGGCCGCGGGCTCATCTGCATGCCCATCACGGCCGCCCATGCCGAGCGCCTCAACCTGGCGCCGATGGTGGCGCAGAACCGCTCGGTGCACGGCACCAATTTCACCGTCTCGATCGAGGCTGCCCAAGGCGTGTCCACCGGCATCTCGGCGCAGGACCGCGCGCACACGATCCGCGTGGCGGCCGCGCCCGGCGCGAAGCCGTCCGACATCGTGCAGCCCGGCCACGTGTTTCCGCTGATCGCCCAGCCCGGCGGCGTGCTGGCCCGCGCGGGGCACACCGAGGCCTGCTGCGATCTCGCCGAGCTCGCCGGGCTCACGCCGGCGGCCGTGCTGTGCGAGATCATGAATGCCGACGGCACCATGGCGCGGCTGCCCGATCTGCTCGAGTTCGCGCGCGCGCACGGTCTGAAGATCGGCGCGATCGCCGATCTCATTCACCACCGCAGTCGGACCGAGCGGCTCATCGAGCGGATCGCCGAGCGGCCGCTCGCGACGGCGTACGGGGCCTTCCGGCTCGTCGTGTACCGGGAGAAGCTGTCGGATGCCACGCACCTGGCGCTGGTCCGCGGCCCGATTTCCCCGGACAGCGAGACGCTCGTGCGCGTGCACGAGCCGCTGTCGGTGATGGACCTGCTCGACACCGGCAGCACGTCGCATTCCTGGAGCATCCCGGCCGCGCTGGAGGCCATCGCCGGCGCCGGCCGCGGCGTCGTCGTGCTGCTGCACCGGCCCGAGAGCGCGCACGAGCTGCGGCACCGGGCGGTGAGCGCCGAGGTGGCGGTCGCGGCCAAGTTCGATCTGCGGGACTACGGGATCGGCGCGCAGATTCTCCGTGATCTCAACGTCGGCAGGATGCGTCTGCTGGCCACGCCGCGGAAGATGCCGAGCATGGCCGGATTCGATCTCGAGGTCACCGGCTACGTCGCGCAGCCCGCGGCGCGCCGGGCGCCGTGACGCCCACCCAATCAATCGCTGTCTCAATCGCGCCAACCCCTGCCCATGCCAGCCCGCCAGCTTCCAGTCAACAACAACGGCATCGGCCGCCACGTCGGCATCGTGCTCTCGCGCTTCAACCCGGGCATCGGCGACCTGATGCTCGCAGGCGCGCTGCGGGCGCTGAAGGAAGCGGGTGTCGCCGATCGCAACATCACGGTCGCGACCGTGCCCGGCGCGCTGGAGACGCCGCTCGCGCTGCAGCGGCTCGCGCAGACCGGCGACTTCGACGCGCTGGTCGCGCTGGGCGCGGTGATCCGCGGCGAGACCTACCATTTCGAGATCGTGGCCAACGAATCGGCCCGCGGCGTCGCGGAGGTGCAGCTCGAGTTCGGCATCCCGGTGGGCAACGGCATCCTGACCACCAACACCGACGAGCAGGCGCTGATGCGCTGCGAGAGGAAGGGCTTCGAGGCGGCGCAGGCGGCGCTCGAGCTCGCCAACCTGCTGGAAGCCATCGATGCGGACTAGCCCGCGGCGGCGCGCGCGCGAGTTCGTGCTGCAGGGGCTCTACCAACGCCAGCTTTCAGGCAATGCCTGCGCCGCGATCCGTGAGCAGGTCGCCGCAGCGGCCGGTTTTCCGAAAGCGGACGAGGCCTACTTCGACGCTCTTTGGGCGGGCGTGACCGCCGAATACGACGCGCTCGTCTCGCTCGTGGCGCCCGAGCTCGATCGCCGGGCCGCGGAGCTCTCGCCGATCGAGCGCGCGATTCTCGTGATCGGCGCCTGGGAGCTTGCGCACCGGCCCGAGATTCCCTGTCGCGTCGTCATCAACGAAGCGATCGAGCTCGCAAAGTCGTATGGCGGAACCGACGGGCACAAGTTCGTCAACGGCGTGCTCGACAAGGTGGCGGCGTCGCTCCGCGCGGCCGAGATGGACGCGCTGCGCTCCGGGACCGGCACGCCGGCCGAGAAGAGGCGCTTGCTCGCGCGCCGGCAGCGCGAGGTCGGCGACGCGCTGAAGTAGGGCCCGCGCACCGCGGGGCACGAGTGCGATCGCCTATAATCCGGGCGTGAACGAATTCGAGCTGATCGCGCGCTTTTTCTCGCGCCCGCCGCGCGCTGCCTCGGTCCATCTGGCGGGCGGCGACGATGCGGCGCTGCTTGCTCCGGCGCCCGGTTGCGAGCTCGCGGTTTCCGTCGACATGCTGGTCGGCGGGCGGCATTTTCTGGCGGACACCGATCCGGAGCGACTCGGTCACAAGACCCTCGCGGTCAATCTCTCCGATATGGCGGCGATGGGGGCGACACCGAAGTGGGCGCTGCTCGCCGGCGCGCTGCCGGACGCCGATTCCGCATGGCTGGCCGCGTTCGCGCGCGGGTTCTACGCGCTGGCCGATGCTCACGGCGTCGATCTCGTCGGCGGCGACACGACGCGCGGTCCGCTCAATCTCTGCGTAACGATCATGGGTGAAGTGCCCGCGGGGCAGGCGCTGCTGCGCTCCGGGGCGAAGGCGGGAGACGACGTCTACGTTTCCGGCGCGCTCGGCGACGCGGCACTCGCCGTTGCGGCGATGGCGGGCCGCACCCGGCTCGACGCCGACACGCTCGCCGCTGCCCGCGCGAGGCTCGAGGCCCCGGTGCCGCGAATCGCACTTGGCGCCGCGCTGCGCGGCGTGGCGACGGCGGCGATCGACGTTTCCGACGGCCTGGTCGGCGACCTCGCGCATATCCTCGAGCGGTCAGCCGTCGGCGCAACGGTCGAGCTCGCGGCCGTTCCGCGATCGCCGGCGTTGACGCGTCTTGCCGGTGGCGACGCCCGTGCGCTCGCGCTCGAGTGCCTGCTCGCGGGCGGCGACGATTACGAGCTGTGCTTCACGGCGCCGCGCGCGGCGGCCGATCGCGTCGCGGCAATCGCAGAAAGCGTCCCGGTGCCTCTGGCACGCATCGGCATGATCACCGAGGGACGGGGCCTCGTCGTGCGCGACGAGCTCGGCGTGCCGCTGCCCGTCCTGCCGCGGGCCTTCGATCACTTCGCCTGAGATGAGCAGTCCCCGCGCCCACTTTGCTCGCCGCCCCCGGCGGGGACCTTGAGGCTTTCCCCCGATGCACACCTTCGACCATCGGCGCTGTCCCGCATGCGGCGAACTGAAGATCTCCGCCGCGCGGCGATTCGTCGGCGGCTGGTTCTTCATCCGCTGCCCGAATTGCCGCCGCCAGCTGCGGGTGGACCCGCAGCACGGCCAGCGCTGGATACTGCTGGTGGCGCTGACACTGGTCGGAACGGCGGCGATTGCCGGTGCGGCGGTGACCGACGACAGGGTCGAGTTCGTGGCTGCGGGGGCGCTCGCCTGCGCCATGGTGTACATCTGGGAATTCGGGCTGACGCGCCGCTCGCCGCTGGAAGTCGTCGCGGACGACGAGGCGCGGGGATACCGGCGCAACTGGGTGATGACCGCGGTCGCCACGTTGTTCGCGGTGGGTGCCGTCGCCTACGCGGCCACGCAGATCTGATGGTTCCCGCATGACCCCATTCGACCTCGCGCGCATCGAGGAGGCGGGCCTCAACGCGATGCAGTCGCAGCGGCAGCTGTTCTACGACGGATGGCTGTTGAAGGTCTCACCGGGCGTGGCCAAGCGCGGGCGCAGCGTCAACGCGCATTTCGGATCTTCGCTCCCGCTCGCCGGCAAGCTCGCTTACTGCGAGGACGTCTATGCGCGGCACGGCCTGTCGACGCTGTTCCGGATCACGCCATTCGTCCGGCCGGCGAACCTGGAGGGGGCGTTGGCCGCGCGCGGCTACGAGGCTTTCGGCGAGACGCTGGTGCAGGCGGTGGCGCTGGAGCGACCGCCCGTATTGCCGGAGCACGACGACGCAGTCGTGGTGGAGGCGCCGGATACGCCCGCCTTCGTCGATGCGGTGGGGGATCTGAGCCGATCGACGCCGGTGCAGCGGGAGGCGCATCGCGAGCGCCTCGTGAACTCGCCCCTCGGCAAGCGTTACGCCATCGTCCGGGCAGGGGGACGTGTCCTCTGCGCCGCGCAGGTCGCGGTCGAAGGGGAGCTCGTCGGCCTGTTCGACGTGATCACCGCGCCCGATGCGCGCCGGCAGGGGTATGCGACGCTCGCGTGCGCGTCGCTGCTTTCCTGGGCGTGGCAGCATGGCGCGCACAGCGCCTATCTGCAGGTGAGCGCCGACAACGCGCCGGCCATCGGTTCCTACCGTCGATTCGGTTTCGCGACGGTCTACACCTACCATTACCGCGGGCGGCCGGGGGAGTGCGAATGAACTCGCCCGACACGACTGCGTTCGCATCGCGACCATGTCCACGGAGGGCGGATGAGCGACGATAGCTTCGCGTTGGCGGAGCGCCTGGGTCGGGTTCTCGCGGGCCGACGCTGGACGGTGGCCACTGCCGAATCGTGCACGGGCGGACTCGTCGCAGCCGCCATTACCGACGTGGCCGGGAGCTCCGCCTGGTTCGATCGCGGCTTCGTCACCTATTCGAACGAGGCCAAGGCCGAGATGCTCGGGGTTCGCCTCGAGACGCTCGCGGCGCATGGCGCCGTCAGCGAGGCGACGGCGGGAGAGATGGCCGCTGGAGCCTTGGCGCGCAGTGGCGCCGACATCGCGGTCGCGGTCACCGGCATCGCCGGGCCGGCAGGAGGCTCGCCCGGGAAGCCGGTGGGGCTCGTCTGTTTTGCCTGGGCGCGCCGTGGCGGTGCCGTCGAGGTGCGCACGCTGCGTTTCCCGGGCGGCCGTGCCGCGGTGCGCGCAGCGGCGGTCGCGGCGGCGCTGGAAGGGCTGATCAGCCGGACCTCCGCGGCCTGAGCGCTCGGCCCGGACGCTCATGGTCGCGCCGCGGCGCCGGGCGTGTCGGACATCCCGCTTCCCGGACGGGACTCATCCATCGGGGGGGTTGCATCGAACGATCGTTCTATGCCATGATTTGCGGCGTCGACACACCCCACCTGCGCCGCGCTGCGCCATACTTCGGAGCCTCCACCATGCCACTCGACAACTCCATGGACGACCAAAAGAGCAAGGCCCTCGCCGCCGCGCTGGCGCAGATCGAAAAGCAGTTCGGCAAGGGCTCGATCATGAAGATGGGCGAATCCCAGGTCCAGAACGACCTGCAGGTCGTCTCGACCGGCTCGCTCGGGCTCGACATCGCGCTCGGCGTCGGCGGACTGCCGCGCGGCCGGGTCGTCGAAATCTACGGGCCGGAGTCCTCCGGCAAGACCACGCTGTCGCTGCAGGTCGTCGCCCAGGTGCAGAAGGCCGGCGGCACGGCCGCCTACATCGACGCCGAGAACGCGCTCGACCCCGTCTACGCCGGCAAGCTGGGCGTCAACGTCGGCGACCTTCTGATCTCGCAGCCGGACACCGGCGAGCAGGGCCTCGAGATCGCCGACATGCTGGTGCGCTCGGGCGGGGTGGACATCATCGTCATCGACTCGGTCGCGGCGCTGGTGCCGAAGGCCGAGATCGAGGGCGAGATGGGCGACCAGTTGCCGGGCCTGCAGGCGCGGCTGATGAGCCAGGCGCTGCGCAAGCTCACCGCCAACATCAAGCGCGCGAACACGCTCGTCATCTTCATCAACCAGATCCGGATGAAGATCGGCGTCATGTTCGGCAATCCCGAGACGACCACCGGCGGCAACGCGCTCAAGTTCTACGCGTCGGTGCGTCTGGACATCCGGCGCATCGGCGCGATCAAGCGCGGCGACGAGGTCGTCGGCAACGAAACGCGCGTCAAGGTCGTCAAGAACAAGATCGCGCCGCCGTTCCGCGAGGCGCTGTTCGACATCCTTTACGGCGAAGGCATCTCCCGCCACGGCGAGATCATCGAGCTGGGCGTCGCGAAGAACATCATCGACAAGTCCGGCGCGTGGTACGCGTACAACGGCGAGAAGATCGGCCAGGGCAAGGACAACACGCGCGAGTTCCTGCGCGAGCATCCGGCCATGGCGGACGAGATCGAGGCGAAGATCCGCACCGCGGTCGGGGTGCCGGTGCCGGGCGCGCTGCGCGCGCGCGGCGAGCCTCCGGCCAGCGACGAATAGAGAGCGATGGTCATCCGGGGTCCACGATCGGCGCGCGGTCGCGTTGCCGGCCGCTGACCCGTTGACCCGCAAGCAGGCTCGTTGCAGGCCAGGCCGCCCCGACCCCCGAAATCGCTGAAGGCGCGCGCGATCGCGCTGCTCGCGCGCCGCGAGTATTCGCGGGCGGAACTGCGCGACAGGCTGACGGCGCGCGGCGACCACGGCCCCGACGGGACGGACGATGTCGAAGCGCTGCTGGACGAGCTGGCCACGCTCGGCTTCCTGTCCGACGCGCGTTTTGCGCAATCCGTCGTCCGCCAGAAGAGCGGCGGCTACAGCAAGCGCGCCATCGGCGCTGCGCTGAAGGCGCGGGGCGTCGAGGGCGAGGCGGCAACCGACGCCATCGCCGGTGTCGAAATCGACGACCTCGACGCGATGGTCGCGCTCTGGCGCCGCCGCTTCGGCGTGCCGCCCGCGAACGACAAGGAAAAGGCGCGGCAGGCGCGTTTCCTGCAAAGCCGGGGCTTTTCGCTGTCCTCGATCTTCAAGCTGCTGCGCAATCCACCGGGCGAGACCGACGCCGACGCCACGTAGGCCGTGCCCCGTTCGCGCGCGGTGCACCTGCGGCGACACAGGGGCCGCCGAGGGTGTTTGGCGGGACCGCGCAAAGCCGCGTAAAATCAGCAGCTTTGCCATTGCGTGCCGGGGCCACGAGCCACCGGCGTGCCGAGACGGGAATTCGCCATCGCCATGAAAACCGCCGACATCCGGAGCCGTTTCCTCGAGTACTTCGCGGAGCGTGAGCACACGATCGTCCCTTCGTCGTCGCTGGTGCCGGGCAACGATCCGACGCTGCTGTTCGTCAATTCCGGAATGGTCCAGTTCAAGGACGTGTTTCTCGGCGCCGACAAGCGGGCCTACCGCCGTGCGACCACGGCGCAGCGCTGCGTGCGCGCCGGCGGCAAGCACAACGACCTCGACAACGTCGGCTACACCGCGCGCCACCACACGTTCTTCGAGATGCTGGGCAACTTCAGCTTCGGCGACTACTTCAAGCGCGAGGCGATCCGCTATTCGTGGGAGTTGCTGACGAAGTCGTACGGACTGCCCCCGGAAAAGCTGTGGACGACCGTCTACATCGACGACGACGAGGCGTACGACATCTGGACGAAGGACATCGGCGTCCCGGCGGAGCGCTGCATACGCATCGGCGACAACAAGGGCGCCAAGTACGCCAGCGACAACTTCTGGCAGATGGCCGATACGGGTCCCTGCGGCCCCTGCTCGGAGATCTTCTACGACCACGGCCCCGAGGTCTGGGGCGGGCCGCCCGGCTCGCCGGAAGCGGAGGGCGACCGCTACATCGAGATCTGGAATCTCGTGTTCATGCAGTTCAACCGCGACGACAGCGGCGTGATGCACCTGCTGCCGAAGCCGTCGGTGGACACGGGCATGGGCCTCGAGCGGCTCGCGGCGGTGCTGCAGCACGTCCACTCGAACTACGAGATCGATCTCTTCCAGGACCTGATCCGCGCCGCGGTGCGCGAGACCGGCGCGAAAGACTATCTCTCGCCGAGTCTGCGCGTGATCGCCGATCACATCAGGGCGTGCGCGTTCCTGATCGTCGACGGGGTGATCCCCGGCAACGAAGGCCGCGGCTACGTGCTGCGCCGGATCGTTCGCCGCGCGATCCGCCACGGGTACCAGCTGGGGCAGAAAGCGCCGTTCTTCCACCGGCTGGTCGCGGACCTCGACCGCGTGATGGGCGACGCCTATCCCGAGCTTCGCCGCGAGAAAGCTGCGCGTCGCGGAGGTGCTGAAGCAGGAGGAGGAGCGCTTCGGCGAGACGATCGAGCACGGCATGAAGATGCTGGAGCAGGCGCTCGCCGCCGGCGGGAAGGTGCTGGACGGCACCACGGCGTTCACGCTCTACGACACCTTCGGCTTCCCGCTCGACCTCACGGCCGACGTGTGCCGCGAGCGCAACGTCACCGTCGACGAGGCCGGCTTCGACGCCGCGATGGACAGGCAGCGCGAGCGCGCGCGCGCGGCCAGCCAGTTCAAGGCCGGCGCCAGGCTCGAATATTCCGGACCCAGGAACGCCTTCCGCGGGTACGAGACCCTGTCGGTCGACAGTCGCGTCGTTGCGGTGTACAGGGACGGCTCGCCGGTGTCGTCGCTCGCCGCGGGAGAGCGCGGCGTCGTCGTGCTCGACGCGACGCCGTTCTATGCGGAGTCGGGCGGCCAGGTCGGCGACCGTGGCGAGCTGACCACGGGCGGGCGCGTGCCTGACCCTCTTCGCGGTCGAGGATACGCAGAAGATCCAGCCGGACGTCTTCGGCCACCACGGCGTCGTCGTCACCGGCGAGCTGAAGCCGGGCGACACGGTCGCGGCCAACGTCGACCACGCGGCGCGCGCGCGGACGATGCGCAACCACTCGGCGACGCACCTGATGCACAAGGCGTTGCGCGAAGTGCTGGGCGCGCACGTGCAGCAGAAGGGCTCGCTGGTCGATCCCGACAAGACGCGCTTCGACTTCGCGCACGACGCGCCGATGTCCGACGACGAGATCCGCCGGGTCGAGGCGATCGTCAACGACGAGATCCTCCGCAACGCCCCGACGCAGGCGCGCGTCATGCCGATCGAAGACGCGCAGAAGACCGGCGCGATGATGCTCTTCGGCGAGAAGTACGGCGACGAGGTGCGCGTGCTCGAGATCGGCAGCTCGCGCGAGCTCTGCGGCGGCACGCACGTCGCGCGCACCGGCGACATCGGCTTCTTCAAGATCGTGGCGGAGGGCGGAGTCGCGGCCGGCGTCCGCCGGGTCGAGGCGACGACCGGCAGCGGGGCGCTCGCGCACGTGCAGGCGCAGGAGCGCGCGCTCGCCGGTGCCGCGGGCGCGCTGAAGGTTCCCATGGGCGAGATCGAGGCGAAGATCGCGCAGCTGCTCGAGCACGCCAGGGCGGCGGAAAAGGAGCTCGCGCGGCTGCGCGGGCAACTCGCGTTCGGCCGCCTGGACGAGATCATGGCCGCCGGCATGCGCACGATCAAGGGCGTCAAGGCGCTGGCCGCTGGTTCTCGACGGCGCCGACGCGACGGTCATGCGCGAGACCCTCGACAAGGTGAAGGACCGGCTGCAGAGCGGCATCGCGGTGCTCGCCAGCGTCAACGACGGCAAGGTGGCGCTGATCGCCGGCGTCACCAAGGACCTGACGGGCAGGGTCAAGGCGGGGGATCTCGTCAACCATGTCGCGCAGCAGGTGGGCGGCAAGGGCGGCGGGCGGCCCGACATGGCGCAGGCGGGCGGGACCGATCCCGCGGCGCTGCCCGACGCGCTGCGCTCGATCGAGGCCTGGCTCGAGCAGCGGCTGTGACGGCCTGAGGGAGATCCCATGTCGCTGCGCCCCGGCATGACACTCGACGTGATGAACGCCCGCGGGCGGGGCTGCCTGCCCGATCTCTTCGGCTTTCGCGTGATGGCGCTGGAGCAGGGGCTGCTCGTCGCCGAGATCGACATCCGGCCCGAGCTCCTCGCCCCGAACGGTTTCCTGCACGCGGCCACGGTGATCGCGCTCGCCGACACCGCGTGCGGCTACGGCTGCATCGCCCACATGCCGAAGGGCGCGGAGAACTTCACGACGGTCGAGCTCAAGAGCAACTTCCTCGGCACCTCGCGCGAGGGCACGATCGCGTGCGTCGCGAAGCCCGCGCATCTCGGCCGCAACACCCAGGTGTGGGATGCGACCGTCACCCGGCACGACGACGGCAAGCCGATCGCGCTCTTCCGCTGCACGCAGATGATCCTCTGGCCGAAGGCGGGCGGATGATCAGCCCCCACGCTCACCGTGTGCGGCTTCGCCGCATCCCGCTGCGCGGGACCAGCCTTCGGCTGTCCTGCGCCTTCGGCCTGGTGTTCGCTGCCCCCCGGGGGCGCGCAGTGCCCTTCGGGCGGCCGGGCGGGCACTGACATGCTCACCGTGCAGCGGATCGATCACGTCGTGCTCACCTGCCGCGACGTCGCGGCAACGATACGTTTCTACACGGAAGTCCTCGGCATGCGCGAGGTCACCTTCGGCAACGGGCGCAAGGCGCTCGCCTTCGGCCGGCAGAAGATCAATCTGCACGCGGCCGGCCAGCTGGCGCAAGGAGCCGCCGGCAACGTGGCCGCCGTGGCTGCCCGTCCGACACCGGGCTCCGCCGACCTCTGCCTGATCGTCGCCGAGCCGCTCTCCGTCGTGACCGCGCACCTCGCCGCGTGCGGCGTCCCGGTGGAGGAGGGCCCGTGCACTCGCACCGGCGCGCTCGGGCCGATCGAATCGGTCTACCTTCGCGATCCGGACGGCAATCTGATCGAGCTTTCGCGTTACGGCGACGACTGAGCGCGGGCGAGCCGGCGCCCGCGTCGCAGCGTTCCGCAGCGCCCAGGCGCGGCCTTGGCCGCGCTCAGCCGTGAGCGCTCCCTCGCGCGGATCCCGGCCGCGGTTGGGCCTGCGAATCTGCGGAACCGTGGCCACGGCGCGGCAGTTGGCATGAGTTGTGCATCTGGCAAGCATCAACGTCCGAGGGGCCGACTATCTTGCTTGAATTCCTGAATCCCATCGTCCGGGATCCTGCCGGTCCGTTGGCCAGCGTGACCGCGGCGGACCAATTTTGGCAGTTGTTGCCACGGGAAGATCCGGTTGCGGCGCAAAGGGCCGTGTCCGAGACGCTTTCGGCGCTCACGACGCGGAACCACCTCACCCTCGGTCAATTCCGCGCGCTGCTGGCCCTCGACCAGCTTGCGCGAGGTCTGGGCGACGCGCTTCTGGTCGATTATCTGACAGGAGGCGTGCAGTCGCAGTCACTGGAAACGAACGCGTGGCAATCGGCCCATGCGCTGAGCCGGTCGTTCGGTCAGGCGTTCGAGTGCGCTCTGCGGCAAATCCAGGACGGCGAGACCGCGCGCGGCTGGCGCGAGCACGTCACCACCGTTCTGCTGCGCTTGTTCCAGCACCGGCAGGTGGAATTCCTGCTGCGACCGTTCACCAGCGAACATTCCATTCCCGATGGCTGGGCCGGGCTCCACCGGGCCTACCGGTTCGCCGAATCCATCGGCGCGCGGCACCACCCCCTGGTGTCGCGGCGCAGCCACGAAGAGTGCGGCGAGGCGAGCACGCTGGAGCGGGAATACATCCACGTGCTGCTGCTGCAATTGTTGAACGGCGGGCATCTGTCGCCCTACGAAGCGTTCTGGCTGAACCGGAAGATCCCTCGCTGGTGCGCGGTGCTGTCGCTGCAGGCGGAACCAGCCCTTGCGGTGGCCGACTGCGCCGAACATCGCTTCGTCGTCGATCTCGACAGCGCCGCGGGACTCGCATGGCCATCCCGGTCGCCCGCGGGCGCGCCACGGTTTCTCGATCCGGCGCCGATGCTGGCGTTGATCGGCGACGAGATTGCGGCGCTGGGCGATCCTGCACGTCCCGCGGAACGCGCGTCGCCGCTGCGGCGTGCGCGACAGCTGAAGCTGTTGGGGACGATCGCCACGAATTGTCGGCGCAAGGCCGCACCGGTCGATCGCCGCGGCGCGCGCCTGCCCGCCGTGTCGACTGTTGAAGCCGTCGTCGGTCTCTCGCAGATCACGCGCTTGCTTCGTCACGAAAGACGTTCGAAGACCGCGGCCATGCCATGGGCGTTGCCCGAGATCGATGCGGGCACGAACACGGTAGCCGGCATGAGCGTGGCGGAGGCAGGCTTGTGGCCGAGCGGCGCTCAGGACTCGGTCGGGACGGCCCCCGAGTCCGGGGTGCAGGGCTTCGTCTGGAAGATGAAGGACCGCAGCGAGTCCGGCTGCAGGCTGCGCGGGAAAATCGTGAACTCGAATCGCGTGCTGCCGGGTGCCCTGGTCGCGTTTCGCGAGCACCACGGCGTCCCGTGGACACTGGCGGTGGTGCGCCGGCTCAGGAAGCGGATGGGCGATCGCATCGATATCGGGGTCGAATTCGTCGGCCGGGACCCGCTGGTGGTCACTCTGGCCGCCGACGTCGATCGCGTTGCGGGCTCGACGGCGGCGCCGGACGAGAAGCGCAAGTACTACGCAGCCATCCATCTGCACGAGAGCTCCGGGCATCCGCATCTGCCGTTCAGGACGCTGATCATGTCGGCGCGCGATTTCAGCGCCCGCCGGCGGCTGAGCCTGCAGTCGGACGGCGCCGACTACACGGTGCGGCTGAAAGAGCCGATCGAGGAACAGGACAGCTTCGTCTGGTTGTCGTATGAGCTGGTGTTCCGCCTGGCGACCGACCGTCAGACCCAAGGTCGACCGTATGCCCGCGGACCGGCGATAGCGGGGCGGCCGGATCGCCCTCCCTTCGCCGTCCGTCCTGCCGCAGCCGCCGCATCGGTGGTGCCGGCGCCCCTCCGACGCGCTGGCGGCGCGGGAAAAGCCTGACCTGATCCTGGAGGCCCGTTCGCAGATGTGAGCAGAGTGTGAACGGGTCCACGCGGACGTGCGCGGCCGACCTCAACCATGAGGCCGATGCCATGCGCCCCTCTGCCGCCATAAACTCGCCGCGTCTGCTCACGTTCTTGCCGATGGTTGTCGCCTCCCGGGCGGGGTGACTGCCTAACCGACTCCCATCGGCAGCGGTGCGCGGGCGCACCCATGCCGGCGCGTCCCTCGGTCCTCCCGCTGCTGTTGCTCGCTTTCGCGGCAGGTGTCGTGCTGCTGCAATGGCAACCCGCGCTTCCCCCCATCCTCCACTGCATCGGCGCCGCTGCGGCTGCCGCGTTAGGCACAGTTGGCGCATCGACAATTGCCGGACGACAACATGTCGCCTGCGGCATTCGCCTGGTCCTCGCCGCGCTCACCGCCGGCGCGCTCGGCTTCGGCTACGCGACGTGGCGCGCGGAGGCGCGCCTTGCCGACGCGCTGCCGTCCGCGTGGGAAGGCGAAGACATCGCGCTCGTCGGTGTCGTCGACGAATTGCCGCAACGTTCCGATCGCGGCGCGCGCTTCGAGTTCGCCGTGGAGCGCATTGAAACTGCAGGCGCGGTCGTGCCCCGCCGGCTGTCGCTCGCATGGTATGCGCAGTGGCAGAAGGGGACGGCGAGCGAGCCGGTTCCGGACCTCGTCGCCGGTGAGCGCTGGCGGCTCGTCGTCCGGTTGAAACGGCCGCACGGCACCGTCAACCCGCACGGCTTCGATGTCGAGGCGTGGCTGCTGCAGAACGGGCTGCGCGCGACCGGCTACGTGCGCAGCGGCGGGCACAACGCGCGGCTCGATGCGTTCGCGGGACGCGCGCCGGACTACGTGCAGCGAGCCCGGGAGCACGTTCGCGCGCGCATCGTCGCCGCGTTGCCGGACGCGCGCTTCGCCGGCGTGATCGTCGCGCTCACGATCGGCGAGCAGCGTGCGATTCCCGAAGCGCAGTGGGCCGTGTTCAACCGGACCGGCATCACGCACCTGATCAGCATCTCGGGGCTCCATGTCACCGTGTTCGCCGCGCTCGCGGGCGGTCTCGCCTACGCCCTGGCCAGGCGGAGCGTGGCGCTGACGGCGCGGATTCCTGCGCGCAGGATTGCGGTGGGCGTCGGAGTGCTGTTCTCGACGTTCTACGTGCTGCTCGCCGGCGCGCAGGTGCCGGCGATGCGCACGCTGCTGATGCTCGCCGTCGCGGCGGTCGGGGTGATGGTCGCGCGCCCGGGCACGGCCGGCATCGTCTGGCTGTGGGCACTCGCCGCCGTGCTCGCCTGGGACCCCTGGGCGGGACTCACGCCGGGGTTCTGGCTGTCGTTCGGAGCGGTCGGCGTGCTGCTGTATGCGGGGATGGGCCGTCTGTCCTCGCCGCCGCCGCCTTCTCGCGTCGCGCGCCTGCTGCGCGGGCTGCGTGCCGCCGCGCGGACGCAGGCCGTCGTCACGGTGGCGCTGGTGCCGGGAACGCTTGCGCTGTTCCAGCAGGTGTCGCTGGTGTCGCCGTTCGCCAATGCGCTGGCGATTCCGGTCGTCACGTTCGCCGTCGTGCCGATGGCGCTCGCGGCCATCGTCGTGCCGATCGACGCGCTCTGGCAGGGTGCGCACGCGGTGTTCGCCGCGCTGATGATCGCGCTCGACGGCCTCGCGGCCGCGCCCGCGGCCGCCTGGCAGCAGCATGCGCCACCGGGCTGGACCGTGCCGGTCGCGCTCGCCGGCATCGCCTGGCTCGCCGCTCCCCGCGGCGTGCCGGGGCGTGTACTCGGCTTCGTCGCGCTGCTCCCGTTGTTCGTCGTCCGGCCCGCGGCGCCCGCGCCGGGCACGTTCAGGATGACGGTGCTCGACGTCGGGCAGGGGCTCGCCGTCGTCGTGCAGACGCACGGGCACGCATTGCTCTACGACACCGGTCCGCGCTACACCGACGAGGCCGACGCCGGCGGGCGGATCGTCGCCCCGTTCCTGCGTGCCGCGGGAGTGCGGCAGCTTGCCGGCATGATCGTCACGCATCAGGACAGCGATCACTCGGGCGGCGCGCTCACGCTGCTGCAGACGGTCCCCGTGGCGTGGCTCGCGTCGTCGCTGCCCGAGGGGCATGCCATCCTCGCGCGCCGCGCGAGCGACGGCGCCGCGGCGCTGCGGTGCGAGGCCGGGCAACGATGGACCTGGGACGGCGTGCGCTTCGCGGTGCTGCAGCCGGCGCCTGCGCTCTACGCGGCGCCGGCCAGCAAGCCGAACGATCTGTCCTGCGTCGTGCGGATCGATTCGGATTACGGCAGCGTGCTGCTGACCGGCGACCTCGAGGCGCGCGGCGAGCTCGAGCTCGTTGCGCGCGAACCCTCGGCGCTCAAAGCGGACGTGCTGCTGGTCCCGCATCACGGCAGCCGGACGTCGTCGACCACGGCCTTCATCGCGTCGGTCGCGCCCGGAGATCGCCGTCTACACGCTTGGCTACCGCAACCGTTTCGGGCATCCGCGGGCGGACGTGGTCGCCCGCTACGACCGCGCCGGCGTGCGCGGCTTCGCACGGATCACGACGGCGCGCTGACGTTCACGTTTGCGCCGGGGTCGTCCCGCATGCCTCGCGCCGAGCGTCAGCATGACCGCCGTTACTGGCGCGACGCGCCGGGGCGCGAGGATGCCGGACCGCTCGATTGATAATATGATGATCTCCCGCTCGAACCCGATCACGCCACGGAGTGTCTGCGATGCCGAATGAAGTCGAAGTCCGCTGGGACCGGTTGACCGCGCCGGAATTGCGCCATGCGGTGCAGGACCAGACGGTCGTCATCGTCCCGCTGGGCGCGACCGAGCAGCACGGGCCGCATTTGCCCACGCAGGTCGACTGGCGGTCGGCCTACGAGATCTCGCTGCGCGCGGCGCGGCTGATGGCCGGCCGGCAGCGGGCGCTGGTCACGCCTGCCATTCCGTTCGGCATGTCGGAGCACCACATGTCGCTGGGCGGAACGCTGACGCTCGACTACGCGACGATGGCGGCGGTCGTCGGCTGTGTCGTGCGCTCGGCCGCGCGGCACGGGTTCGAGCGCATCTTCGTGCTGAACGGCCACGGCGGCAACATCGCCGCGCTTGACACCATCCTCACCGAGCTCACGATCGAGCTGAAGCTGCCGCTCGCCGGCGGCACCTACTGGTACATCGCCGCCGAGTCCATCCGCGGCATTCTCGAGCACCAGCCGCAGCTGCTCCACGCCTGCGAGGCCGAGACCTCGATCATGCAGGCGTTGTCTCCGGAAACCGTGAAGCCGCTCGATCCTTCGCTGCGTGGCGCCCTCGTGCCGGGAATGTCCGCCATCGCCGGGGTCAACCCCGCGATCTTTCGCTGGCAGCACCTGAAGACACGCTCGGCGATCGGCATTCTCGGCGAGGCATGGGCGGCGAGCCCGGAGAAGGGGCACCGGCTGCTGGCGGCCATTTCGCGCGACGTCGCCGATGCGCTGGCCGATCAGCGCCTGTGGGAAGCGCCGATATGATCGACGTCCGGGCGCTCGAGGCCTCGACGCTCGATTCCGGTCTGAAGGGATACCCGCATCGGGCGCCGCCCTGCGCCGTGCGGGACATCGGCCGTCAGGGCTGGAATGTGATGCGGGGCGACCTGCCGTTCCCCGTGGCGGTATTGAAGGAGTCGGCGCTGGGACACAACCTCGCGTGGATGGCGGACTTCACGCGCGCCACCGGCGTGCTGCTCGCTCCGCACGGCAAGACGACGATGGCGCCGCAGCTCTTCCTCCGCCAGATCGAAGCCGGCGCCTGGGGCATCACGTTCGCGACGATGCAGCAGGTGAGCGTGGGCGTGCGCATGGGCTTGCGCCGCATCATTCTCGCCAATCAACTCGTCGGTCGCGAGGACATCCTGCTCGCGATGCACCTCGTCGAGGCGATGCCGGATCTGGAGCTGCACGTCCTGGTGGATTCGATCCCGCAACTGAAGCTGATCGAAGCGCATGGCGAAGGGCGCCGTCCGGTGCGGCCGTTGAACGTGCTGCTGGAAGTGGGGGCCGCCGGAGGGCGCACCGGCTGCCGCACCGTCGACGAGGCCATGGGGGTCGCGCGCGCCGTCGCGGCGAGCCGGTCGGTCCGGCTCTCCGGCGTCGAGTGCTTCGAGGGATTGAGCGTCACCGGCGACAGCGACGGCGACCGCGTCGTGGTCGAGCGCTGGATGCACGCCGTGCAGCAGGTGGCGCGGCAATGCGACGCGGAAGGGCTCTACGGCACCGCGGAGGTCACGCTCTCGGCCGGGGGCTCGGCGGTGTTCGACCTCGTCGCGCGCAGCCTGCCCACCCAGCTGTCGCGACCGGTCCGCACGATTCTGAGGAGCGGGTGTTACGTGACGCACGATTCGAATTTCTACGAACGCTTCGCCCGACACGTCATCGCGCGCAGCGGCGCCGCATGGCGGGAACGCGGCGGGCTCCTGCCGGCGCTGGAGATCTGGACGCAGGTGCAGTCGTGCCCGGAGCCCGGGCTCGCCATCCTGGCGTTCGGCAAGCGCGACGCGTCGTTCGACATCGACCTGCCGATGCCCTTCGCGCGCGTGCACGACGGCGTGCGCGCGACTCTCGACGCGACCTGGCGCATCAGCGGGCTCAACGACCAGCACGCGTACCTGCGGATCCCGGACGGCGCCGACCTGCGCGTCGGCGACCTCGTCGGCTGCGGCATTTCCCATCCGTGCGCGACGTTCGACCGCTGGCGCTGGCTGCCGGTCGTCGACGACGGCTACGGCGTTACCGGCGCCATCCGGACGTTCTTCTGACCCGTTCCCGATCGCCACCCGATCTCGGGGCAGCGGCAAAGGCAGCAGCGTGACCGGCGTGACCCGCGAACCCGTCGTGTCCCGGCAGGCGAAGCTCCCGCTGCTCGAAGCGCGCGTGGCCTCGCTGCCGTGCTGGCGCGGGCAGCGACCCCCGGGCCCGTATGGCGCGGTCGAGAGCCGTCACTGATAACCGCCGCAACGTGAGTCACGTGGCGCCTGGTGCAGGGGGACTGTCGATGCCGGACAGGTATCCGCGCCGGAATGCCACAGCCAGCTGTTCCGCATAGAACGCTATCCAGGCGGGCGTCGGCGCATCTTGGTCGGGCATCTCGCTGCGTGCCGCCGCGCCGCGCCGGAGCATCGCGCGCCAGCCGTGATCCAGATGGGGATGCAGGCGCTCGACGATCCGCGCCGACGCCCCGGCGCGTTCCATCACCGCACAGCGTTCCTCGAAGGACACCGCGTGCCGATGGGTCGCCACCGCGGTGGCGATGAATTGGGAATAGCCGCCGCTGGCGGCCCAGCGCAGGCCGAACTCGTAGTCGTCCCAGGCGTCGTGGGGGAAGCGCTCGTCAAATCCTCCGAGCGCGTCGAATTTGGCCTTTTTCATCGACGCGTTGCCGGCATAGAAATAGCTGCGCGGCCAGGTGGCCATGGCCTGGCGCATGGGAACGCCAAAAATCTGGTCGGAATCCTCGAGCCAGCGCGCGAAGACATCTTGCCGTCCGTCGTCCGGAAACAAGCCGGGTCCGATGCCAGCCGCGTTGCCATCCGGGTTCAGCGTGTGGAATGCCACGTGGGCGGCGACGAGGTCCGGGGACGGGTCGAAGTCGTCGGCCAGGAAGATCAGGATCTCGCCGCAGGCACGGGTGGCCGCGAGATTGTTTCCCACCGCGCGGGCCGGACTCGGGCTGCGCAGCAGGGTGGCGGACAGTGCGGGGTGCTGCAGGCGAAAGGCGGCGAACGCATCCGTCGATGACGGCGCCGCATCGCGACCGACCATGATCAATTCGAAGGCGTCGTGCGGACAGGTCTGAGCCGCCACCGAGGCGAAGAAGTTCCGCTGCTTGTGCCGGAACTCGTCGGGTTCCTGCACGACGATCAGGGTTGCGCGCTTGTTCATGCGTCAACGGATGCCGGGAGGGCGGACGCCAGCGCGCGCGCGACGGCCGCCCGCGGCAGGGCGTGCAGCATGCCGGTCGCGCCAAGGAGCGCCAGAAACTCGCCGCGCCACACGCCGATCGTCGGCGCGAACGGATTCGGCCAGTCGGGCCGCCCGTGCGCACGTGCCACGAAAGCGGACATCACGCCTCGTTGCTCCTCACGCGCCGCATGGCCGCTTTCGCCGATCGTATTGCGGCCGTGTATCCGGTATTCGTAGAGGACCTGCGGCACCAGCACCGGCTCGCACACCAGCGCGGCGCGCAGGCAGAAATCCCAGTCGTGATTGTAACGATAGTCGTGGAACCCGCCGAGCGTCTCCCACAGTCGCTTGCGCAGGAACAGATTGCCGCTGGATATCGTCGAGTTGGCGCGCAGCAGCGACAGTCCGAGGGTGTGCGACATCATCGCGGCGTCCTGGGCCGCCATCAGCGCGGCCGCGCGCGCGTCGGTCGTGATGGCGAGCGCGCGGCCGTGTCGATCGACGAACGCGACCCGGGCATAGCCCCACTCGGCGTCCTGCTCGAGCAACGCAGCCAGCATGGTCGCGATGCGCGGCGGCGGCAGGCGGTCGTCCGAATTGAGCAACTGGATGAATTCGCCCCTCGCCAGCTCGATGCCCTGGTTCAGGGTGGCTGCCGCCCCCCGGGATTCCCGCGCGATGAAGCGCACCGGGAACGGCGCGTCGCGCAGCGCCGCGCGGCAGCATTCGGCGGTGGCATCGCGCGAGCCATCGTCGATCACGATGAATTCCAGAGGGGCTTGCGTCTGCGCGAACACGGAGGCGATGGCTTCGCCGACGTAGTCCGCATGCATGTACGCCGGCATGACGACCGAGACCGTCGGCCTGAGCGACGTCGATGGGGCTGGCGCTGACCGAAGCGGGCGCAGGCGCCGATAGGCCTCGAGTCGTTCCCGCAGCATCGGCGACGAAGGATCCGGACAGATCGACGCCAGCAACAAGCCCAGGTTGGTCCAGAAGCCGGGAATGCGCTCGGCCGGGGTTGCCAGCAATTCGGCAAATGCGGCCCGTGCATCGTCCATCGCCCCCAACTGGTAGAGGCAGGTGGCGCGCATGTGCGCGACGTCCCAATCCGCGGGTTGCGTCGTCAGAGCCCGGTCGTAGACCTCGATTGCCCGGGCAATGTCTCCGCGCCGCTGCAACATGAGCCCGACATTGCGGTTGCGTTCGTGGCGCGCGGATTCCGGCACTCCGCCGATGTCCTCGAGTCCGCAGCAGTGCTTGTAGCGCAGGCCGCTGTTGCAGGGACAAGCCGTGACCCGCGATGCCATTGGACAATCTTCGCTGCGTGCGGTCGGTGCGTCGACGCGGGTGGATCAAGCCGCGTTCGCCGCGTCGCCGACGCGGGACGCGATCCATTTGGCTGCGCCCAGCAAGCGGGCGTCGTCGCCGATTGCGCCCATCAGCTGGATGCCGACCGGGAGACCCTGTGGGCCCGTGAAGCAGGGCAGATTGATGCACGGAACGAGGAGACCCGAGCCCCACCGGTTGAACATCGCCTCGCCGGTGTCGTCGAGGCCGACCGGCGCTTCGCCGGGAGCGCTCGCTGTCAGCAGCGCGTCGAACGGCGCGATGGCGGCCGCGAACAGCGCGCGGCAGCGGGCGAGCAACGCCTGCGCTTCCCGGTAACGTTGGCGCGATATCGCCGCGCCGGTCACCAGCTCCGCGCGGCTCGATGGCGAAAGCAGCTCGGCGCGCCGGGTCCGTTCGAACGCGAACACGCGTGCCGCCTCGAAGCGCAGCACGTCGCTCTGTGCGTCGAGGAAGCGCTCGAACTCCGCCGGCATTTCAATCTCTTCCACGATCACGCCATTGCGCGCCAGTTGCAGGGCGGCGGTCTCGACCGCGCGCATGGTCGCGGCCTCCGCGTGGGGCCACGCCGGTGTGCGCCAGAGGCCGACGCGCGCCGGGCGGACGGCCGCGATGGGAGCGACGCCGCGATCTTCCCCGGCGAGCACCCGGACGACCAGCGCGCAGTCGTCGACGCTGCGGGCAAAGAGGCCTACGGTGTCGAAGCTGCCTGCGAGTGGCTTCACTCCGGTCGGGTTGATCGTGTCGTGGGACGGCTTGTAGCCAACCACGCCGCAGTAGGATGCCGGACGGATGATGGATCCACCGGTCTGCGTCCCGAAGGCCACCGGCACCATGCAGTCGGCGACGGCGGCAGCCGAACCGCTCGAAGATCCTCCGGGCGTGTGCGCGGGATTGCGAGGGTTGGCCGTCGGTCCTGGGTGGCGCAACGCGAATTCCGTGGTGACCGTCTTGCCGACCATCATGGCGCCGGCCTCGCGCGCCAGCGCCACGCACGCTGCGTCCGCAGACGGCCGGTGACCGGCATGAATCGGCGAGCCGTACGAGGTCGGCATGTCGTGGGTGTCGATGATGTCCTTCACGCCGAACGGCAAACCGTGGAGCGGCCCGGGCGACGCCGTCCGGCCGGCGCGGTCGCGCGCGCGGGCCTCGGCGAGCGCGCGCTCCGGATCGAGCCAGGCGAATGCCCGCACGACGGGGTCGCGCGTGCTGATGCGGTCGAGGCAGGCGCGGGTCAGCCCCTCGGCCGACAGGTGCCCGGCCGCCATCGCCGCCAGCGCCTCGATTGCACCCAATTCGTTCGGAGGCTGGGCCATCGGGAACTCTCCTCGCTGCAATGCAATAAGGGAACGCGAGCCGGCGCGCGCGAGTCGTCCGCATTGCGACGCGATGCCGCGAGGCTCGAAGTCGAGCGACGTCGCTTGCGGTTGGACGAACCCTATGCTAACAATAACGGATCTATTCTAGCCGTCCGCCGCGGTGGCGACGGCAACACAGGGGGAGTGCCGGATCATGGGTTTCAGTCGAGGTGGCATCAAGGGAGCGATGGCGGCGGGCGTGCTCGCGATCGGCCTGGCAGGTCCGTGGTCCGCGCATGCGCAAACAGTGCTGCGACTCGTGCCGCAGGCGGATCTCAAGATCCTCGACACCGTCCAGACGACGAACAACATCACCAGCAATCACGGCTACATGATCTACGACACGCTGTTCGCGCTGGACAGCAAGCTCATGCCGAAGCCGCAGATGGTGGAGAGCTACACGAAGAGCGCCGACGGCCTCCTCTGGAAATTCAAGCTGCGTCCCGGGCTCAAGTTCCACGACGGCCAGGCGGTCATGTCCAAGGACGTCGTCGCGTCGATCCTGCGCTTTTCCAAGCGCATCCCGGCCGGCGTGACGATGATGCAGTTCGCCAAGGAAATCGTGGCCACCGGTCCCGACACCTTCGAGATCCGGCTCAACAAGCCGTTCGGGCTGGTGCTGGAGACGCTGGCCGGTCCCGAGAATCCGCTGTTCATCACGCGCGAAGCCGACGCCGCTGGGTGATCCGAACACCGCGATCACGACGGCCGTGGGCTCGGGCCCGTTCACGTTCGTCCGCGAGGAATGGGTGCCCGGCAGCAAGGTCGTCTACAAGAAGAATCCCGACTACAAGGCACGCTCCGATCCGCCGGATGGCTTCGCCGGCGCCAAGCTCGCCAAGGTCGATCGCGTCGAGTGGCTGGTGATTCCGGACGCCAACACCGCGGTGCAGGCGCTGATCAAGGGCGAGGTCGACATCATCGAGATCCCGCAGACCGATCTTCTGCCGTTGATCCGCAAGGACCCGAACAGCGCGGTGAAGGTGATCGACCGCGTGGGTACGCAGGCGATCTACCGGATGAACCACCTGATTCCGCCGTTCAACAACGCGAAAGCGCGGCAGGCGCTGCTGTACGCGACCGGCGACCAGAAGGACTACCTCGCCTCGATGATCGGTTTCGCCGACTACGAGCGGCCGTGCTGGGCGGTGTTCGTCTGCGGCACGCCCTACGAAACGCAGGCCGGCGTCGGCGACTGGGCGAAAGGCGACAAGAAGGCCAACGTCGAGAAGGCGAAGCAGCTCCTGAAGGAAGCCGGCTACAAGGGCGAGAAGGTCGTGATCCTCGATCCGGTCGAGGCGCACCTCGCCCATTCCCAGGCGGTGGTCACGGCGCAGAAGCTGCGCGAGATCGGCATGAACGTCGACCTGCAGGCGATCGACTGGGGCACGCAGAGCGCGCGCCGCCAGATCAAGGATCCGCCGGACAAGAACCCCGGCGCGTGGAACATCTTCCACACCTGGGGTGGCGGCCTGGCGATGAACAGCCCGCTGTCCAACACGCCGACGCCCACCCCGTGCGACGGCAAGAACTGGTTCGGCTGGCCCTGCGACGAGGAGCTCGAGAAGATTCGCCTCGAATTCCCGCTGGCCCCGCCCGAGAAGCAGAAGGAAGTCGTCGAGCGCCTGCAGAAGCGCTTCTACGAAGTCGTGCCGTACATCCCGGCCGGGCAGTTCTTCGCGCCGATCGCGTATCGCAAGAACCTGAACGGCATTCTCGATACGCCGCGGCTGGTGCTCTGGAACATCGAGAAGAAGTAAAGGGCGAGCGATTCCGGTAGAAGTCGCGGCGGTTCGGGCGACGTCATGCATGTCTTCCTGATCCGCCGCCTGCTGGCGGCCGTGCCGGTGATCGTGGTCGTCACGGTGTTCGTCTTCGCGCTGCTGCATCTCGCGCCGGGCGATCCGGCCGCGATCATCGCGGGCGATCTCGCCACGGCCGAGGACATCGCCAAGATTCGCGCCAAGCTCGGACTGGACCAGCCTTTGCTGGTCCAGTTCTTCACCTGGATCGGACAACTGCTGCATGGGGATCTGGGCAACTCGATCTTCTCGGCGCATCCCGTTTCGGTACTGATCGGCCAGCGCCTGGAACCGACCCTCGCGCTGACGGTGATGACGCTCTTCATCTCCGTCTTGCTGGCGGTGCCGCTGGGCGTGATCGCGGCGTGGCGGGTCGGCTCCTGGATCGACCGCGGCGTCATGGGCTTCGCGGTGTTCGGATTCTCCGTGCCCGGATTCGTCATCGGCTACGTGCTGATCTGGCTGTTCGCGATAGAGCTCGACTGGCTGCCGGTGCAGGGCTACACGCCGCTGGCCAAGGGGTTCTGGCCGTGGCTGTCCAATATCATCCTTCCCAGCGTCACGCTCGCGCTGGCCTACATGGCGCTGATCGCGCGCATCACGCGCGCGTCGATGCTGGAGACGCTGAACCAGGACTACATCCGCACCGCGCATGCCAAGGGTCTTGCCACCCGGGACGTGCTGATCGGGCACGCGCTGCGCAACGCCGCGGTCCCGATCGTCACGGTGATCGGCATCGGCGTCGCGCTGCTGATCGGCGGCGTCGTGGTCACCGAGAGCGTGTTCGCGATTCCCGGCCTCGGTCGCCTGACGGTCGACGCGATTCTGCGCCGCGACTATCCGGTGATCCAGGGGATCATCCTCGTCTTCTCGGGCGCGTATGTCGTCGTGAACCTCGTGGTCGACCTGCTCTACACGGTGCTCGATCCCCGGATACGGTATTGATCCGGAGCCGCCGCCCCATGACGCCACGCCGCAACGCATGACGACCGCGACCGCGACCGCCGGCCCGTCCCTCGCGCCGTCGGCGTCCCTGCGCCTCGGCGCCTTCATCCGCCGCCACCCGACGGTGACGATCGGGGGCGTGCTGCTGCTGGCGATCGTTCTCGCATCGATCGCCGCTCCGTGGCTTGCCACCGTCGACCCGATATCGATCAACCCGTCCCAACGCCTGCGCGGCCCGTCCGCCGAAAACTGGTTCGGCACCGACCGGTTCGGACGAGACCTGTACAGCCGCGTCGTCTACGGCGGCCGCATCTCGCTCGTCGTCGGCCTGTCGGTCGCGGGGCTCGCCACGCTGATCGGATTGGCCATTGGCCTCGTCAGCGGTTACCTGCGTGCGGTGGATGTCGTGGTGATGCGTGTGATGGACGGCATGATGGCGATTCCGGCGATCATGCTCGCCATCGCCCTGATCGCGCTGTCCAAGGCGAGCGTCGTCATCGTGATCGTCGCGGTGACGCTGCCCGAGGTGCCGCGCGTCGTGCGGCTGGTGCGCAGCATCGTGCTCACCATTCGCGAACAGCCCTATATCGAGGCGGCGACGGCGATCGGCACCAGCGTGCCACGCATCATGCTGCGGCACCTCCTGCCCAACGCGCTGCCGCCGCTGATCGTGCAGGCGACCTACATCTGCGCGTCGGCGGTGCTGATCGAAGCCGCGTTGAGTTTCCTCGGCGCCGGCACGCCGCCCGAGATTCCGAGCTGGGGCAACATCATGGCCGAAGCACGACCCTACTTTCAGCTGAAGCCGGCGATGGTGCTGTTGCCCGGCCTCTTCCTCGCGGTGACCGTGCTGGCGATCAACCTGGTCGGGGACGGGCTGCGCGACATGCTGGATCCGCGGCTCGCGCGGCGGATGTGATGCGCGCCGCAGCGCCGGCCCAAGCCGCGAAACGCCCCCCCGCGGAGGGCAGCCCGGCGGCGCCAGCCGCAAACGCGGGGACCGTCATCCGGCCGGTGCTTGCGGTCAACGACCTGCGCACGCATTTCCACACGCGCGACGGCGTGGTCAAGGCGGTGGACGGCGTATCGCTGACCCTCGGCCGCGGCGAAACGCTGGGGGTCGTGGGCGAGAGCGGATGCGGCAAGTCGGTCACCGCGCTGTCGGTGATGCGACTGGTGCCGCCCGCGGCGGGCCGCATCGTGGGGGGGAGCATCCGTTTCGAGGACACGGAATTGCTGGCGCTGGAGCCGGCGGCCATGCGCGCGATTCGCGGCAACCGGATCAGCATGATCTTCCAGGAGCCGATGACCAGCCTCAATCCGGTCATGACCGTGGGCCGCCAGATCGCCGAGACGGTGGCCCTGCACCAGCATCTGCCTCGGCGGGCGGCCTTCGATCACGCGATCGAGATGCTCACGCTGGTGAAGATTCCCGAGCCCCGGCGCCGCGCCGGCGAATACCCGCATCAGCTTTCCGGCGGCATGCGGCAGCGCGTGATGATCGCCATCGCGATGGCCTGCACGCCGACGCTGCTCATCGCCGACGAGCCGACGACGGCGCTCGACGTCACCATCCAGGCGCAGATTCTCGATCTGATGCTGGAAATGAAGGGGCGCACCGGCGCCGCGGTCATGCTCATCACGCATGACCTCGGCGTGATCGCCGAGACCGCGCAGCGCGTGGTCGTGATGTACGCGGGGCGCAAGGTCGAGGAAGCGCCGGTGAAGGCCCTGTTCGCGCGGCCGCGCCATCCATACACGCGGGGGCTGATGACGTCCATTCCGCGGCTCAACGAGTTGCCCGAGGAGTCGGACCGCCCCCGTCGGCTGACGGAGATTCCCGGCGTGGTGCCGTCGCTGATCGACACGCCGGAAGGCTGCACGTTCGCGCCTCGCTGCGTCCACGCGAGCGAGCAGTGCCGCGTCGCCTATCCGCCGGAGGTCGAAGCCGCGCCGGGTCATTTCGTCGCGTGCTGGAACGCGGACACGCTGCCGGAGATGGTCCGTGCCTGAACCAAGATGAACGACCCCCACGCTCACTGCGTTCGCTGCCCCCCGGGGGGGCAGTCAGTGCCCTTCGGGCGGCCGGGCGGGTGGATGAACGACCCCCACGCTCACTGCGTTCGCTGCCCCCCGCGGGGGCAGTCAGTGCCCTTCGGGCGGCCGGGCGGGCACTGATGGCACCGCGCCCGGTGCTCGAAGTCGATGCGCTGGTCAAGCACTTCCCGGTGCTGGGGGGGCTTCTCTCCCGCGAGGTCGGCACGGTGCAGGCCGTGGACGGCGTCTCGTTCGACCTGGCCGCGGGCGAAACGCTGGGCCTGGTCGGCGAGAGCGGTTGCGGGAAGTCGACGACAGGCAAAGCGATCCTGCGCCTCGTCGAACCCACCAGCGGCACCATCACGCTGGAAGGCGAGGACATCACGCGGCTCGACCGCGCCGCGATGCGCTCGCGCCGGCAGCACCTGCAAGTGATTTTCCAGGATCCCTATGCGTCGCTGAATCCGCGCATGAGCGCGGGCGAAATCGTCGGCGAGCCGTTGCAGAACTACGCGATCGCCTCGGGGGGCGAGCGGACGGAGCGCGTCGCCCGGCTGTTCGCGCGGGTCGGCCTGCGGCCCGATCAGATGCGCAAGTACCCGCATGAATTCTCCGGTGGCCAGCGCCAGCGCCTGGGGATTGCGCGCGCGCTCGCCGTCGGGCCCAGGGTGATCGTCTGCGACGAGCCCGTCTCGGCGCTCGACGTGTCGGTGCAGGCGCAGGTCATCAACCTGCTCGTGGACCTGCAGGCGGAGTTCGGCCTCGCCTATCTGTTCATCGCGCATGATCTCGCGGTCGTCGAGCATATCTGCCACCGCGTCGCGGTGATGTATCTGGGCCGCATCGTCGAGCAGGCGCCGCGCCGCGCGCTCTTTGCCAATCCGCAGCACCCTTACACCGAAGCGCTGCTGTCGGCCGTGCCGGTGCCTGACCCCGACCCGGCGACGCGGCGTGAGCGCATCATCCTTCCAGGCGACGTGCCGAGTCCCATCAGCCCACCGTCCGGATGCCGATTCCACACGCGCTGCCCCTACGTGTTCGATCGCTGCCGGGCCGAATCGCCCGAATTGAAGGAGATGGCCGCCGGTCATCACGTCGCCTGCCATCTGCGAGCGTGATGGGTTCAGGTTGAATCATCCGGTTTTTCGCAATGGCCCGGCTGAGCAGTACCGCCGGATAAACTGAGCTGACCCCATTGAGCATCAAGGAGGAGAGCGAATGGACCTGATCCTGCGCGGCGGACGGGTGATCGACCCGGCGAGCGGCCTCGACGCGACGCGCGACGTGGGCTTCGCGAACGGTCGCGTGGCGGCCGTGGCGCCGCGGATCGCGGACACGGCAACGGTCGAACACGATGTCGCGGGTGCGATCGTCACGCCCGGCCTGATCGATCTGCACACCCATGTCTACTGGGGCGGCACGTCGATCGGGGTCGAGGCCGAGCCGATCGCGCGGCGCAGCGGCACCACGACGTTCATCGACGCCGGCACCGCGGGGCCGGCGAATTTTCCCGGCTTCCGGCGGCACGTGATCGAGCCTTCGCCGGTGCGCATCCTCGCCTACCTCAACGTGTCGTTCGCCGGCATCTTCGCGTTCAGCCGCACGGTGATGGTCGGGGAAGCGTCGGACCTGCGGCTCCTCGACCTCAGCGAATGCGTGCGCGTGGCGCGGGAGAATCGCGACCTGATCGTGGGCATCAAGGTGCGCGTGGGGCGCGGCGCCGGCGGGACGAGCGGCGTGGCGCCGCTGGACATGGCGCTCGAGGTCGCCGACGAGCTCGATCTGCCGCTGATGGCGCACATCGACCATCCGCCCCCGAGCCGGAAGGAAGTGCTCGAGCGGCTGCGTCCCGGCGACGTGCTCACGCACTGC
This sequence comes from uncultured beta proteobacterium, assembly GCA_963700415.1. GTDB lineage: Bacteria > Pseudomonadota > Gammaproteobacteria > Burkholderiales > Casimicrobiaceae > CAIWHR01. The sequence continues at coordinate 36,476 of CAVOXS010000004.1, read as the reverse complement.
TTCCGGCCGTTTCCCAACTCGCTGTTGCGCTCCGACGGCGCCGTGCGCGAGGAAGCGCTGCTCGCCCGCGAGCGCGGCGTCACCTTCGACATCGGGCACGGCGCGGGCTCGTTCGGCTTCCATGCGTGTCGCGGGTTGCTCGCCGCCGGATTTCGTCCCGACGTCATATCGAGCGACGTGCATGTACTCAACGTCGACGGCCCTGCCTTCGACCTCCTCGCCACGATGTCCAAGTTCCTGGTGCTGGGTGTCGAGCTGGACGCGCTGATCGCGGCGGTCACCGCTGCGCCGGCGCGGGCGATCCGGCGCCCGTCGCTGGGCACGCTGGCGGTCGGCACCGAGGGCGACGCGACGATTCTCGACATCGAGCAGGGCGCGTTCGAATTCCAGGATACGCAGGGCGAGCGTCTCGCTGCCGACCGGCGTTTCCGGCTCCGGGGGATGGTGGTTGGCGGACAATGGTGGCCGCCGGCGAGTGACCGACGCTGATGATCGATGGCCGATCGCCACCGCCCCTGCGGTGATCCGCGGTCGGTCGGCGCGATAACCGGCGGCACCGCTGTCGAGGTGACCGACGTCTGATCGGTGAGCGCACCCTCGGGACATCGACTCCGTCGCCTGCGGGGCGGTGAGGACGCGACAGGCGGGACCGGTTTCGCCAGGCGCTCGCTTTTGCGATGTGCTTCAATGCCGTAAAGTGCCTGTGGGCAAAGCGTTCACCATGGGAACAGACTTGCACGCCGTCTCGCCGGTCAAGACCTTCCTGTTCACCGATATCGAGAACAGCACCGGGCTGTGGGAGGAGCAGCCGGACCGGATGCGCCGGGCCCTTGCCGCTCATGATCTGATTGTCCGCAGGGTGGTTTCCGAGAACCGTGGCACGCTTGTCAAGATGACCGGCGACGGAATGTACGCTGCATTCGACGATCCGCTCGACGCCATCGCGGCGGTGGTGCAGCTGCAACTCGGCCTCGCCGAGATCGAATCGACGCACGAAGTCGCGTTGCGAGCACGCTGCGGTCTGCATGCTGGCATTGCCGAGCGTCGCGACAACGATTTCTTCGGAAGCGAGGTCAATCGCGCGGCGCGCATCATGAGCGCCGCCCACGGTGGCCAGGTCCTGCTCTCGCAGGCCATCGCCACGCTCGCCCGGGATCGGATGCCCGGCGGGCTGAAGCTGCGAGATCTCGGCGCCGCGCGCCTGCGCGGCCTCGCCGCGCCGGAGCATCTTTACCAGCTCCAGCATCCTCAGCTGCGCGTGCAGTTTCCGGCACTGCGTTCGCTCGAGGCCACGCCGAACAATCTGCCGCAGCAGGTCACTTCGTTCGTAGGCCGTGAAAGCGAGCTCGACGACGTCGCCAGGCTTCTGCAAAGCACCCGGCTGCTGACGCTGTACGGGGCAGGCGGGATCGGCAAGACCCGCCTGTCGCTCCAGGCCGCTGCCGGCGTCCTCGATCGCCACGCGGATGGCGTCTGGTTCGTCGACCTTGCTCCGCTGTCCGATCCGCGCCTGGTGCCGCAGGTGGTTGCCTCGGTGCTCGGCGTCAAGGAAACAACCGGCCGGCCGGTCATCGAAGCAGTGCTGAGCTACGTTCGGGACCGCTCGCTGCTCATCGTGCTCGACAATTGCGAGCACCTCGTGGCGGCGTGCGCGGAGGTCGCGCACCTGCTGCTCCAGGCCGGGCCGCAGGTCCGGATACTGGCGTCCAGCCGCGAGCCGTTGCACGTCGGCGGCGAAGTCACCTACGCGGTCCCTCCGCTGCCGACTCCGGATGCGGGCGCGGAGATGCCGCTCGAGCGCCTGTCGCGGTTCGAATCAGTGCGCCTGTTCACCGACCGCGCGACTGCCGCGCGTCCGGCATTCGCCGTCACCGCGCAGAACGTCCCGCGGATTGCCGACATCTGTCGTCGCCTCGACGGCCTCCCGCTGGCCATCGAGCTCGCCGCCGCACGCGTAAGGTCGATGTCGGTCGAGCAGATCGCGATCCATCTGAGCGACCGCTTCCGGCTGCTTGCCGGGGGCGACCGCAGCGGACTTCCCCGGCAGCAGACCCTGCGCGCCCTGATCGACTGGAGCTACGACTTGCTCGACGACCGTGAGCGCGCGCTGCTGCGCAGGCTCGCCGTGTTCGCAGGTGGATTGACCTTCGAAGCAGCCGAGGCGACGGGCAGCGACGGCTTCGTCCCGGGCCGCGACGTGCTCGATCTGCTTGCGCGGCTGGTCGAGAAATCGCTGGTTGTGCTGGATGCCGACGGCGAGCGCTACCGCCTGCTGGACACGATTCGCGAGTACGCGTTGCAGCGACTCGAGGAGGCGGGCGAGACCGCGGCGGCGCAAACGCGGCATCGCGACCATTTCCTCGCATACGTCGAACGGGCCTTTCCCGAGCTGTTCGGCGAGCAGCGTGCGACGTGGATCGCGCGTCTGGATGGCGAGCTCGACAACGTCCTGGCGGCGCATGCGTGGTGCGCCAACGAGCCAGGCGGCGGCCCGCTCGACCTTCGGCTCGTCCATGCCATCAAGCCGTATTACTACCATCGCGGCCTGCTCGGGCTGGCGCTTCGGATCACGACCGAGGCGCTCGAGCATCCGGGCGCCGCGGTACGCGACTTCCTCCGCTGCCGGGGACTTTTCGATGCCGGGCAGCTCTGCTCGTTCATGGGCCAGTACGCGATCGCACAGACCTATCTCGAGCAAAGTCTCGCGATCGCCCGTGAGATCGACGACCGGCAGCGGATCGCATCGGTGCTGCAGCCGCTCGGAATGGCCGCGCTCGGCCGGGGCGATGTCGAGGCCGCCCGCGGCTATCTGGATGAGGCGCTGTCGATGGCGCGCGAGATCGGCAACCGGCGCGAGATTGCGGCGGCGCTCAACGCCGTCGCACAATTTCATCGCGTCACCGGCGACCTGGATGCGGCCGAGCCGCTGTACCGGCAGGTTCAGGAAATCACGCAGGAGCTCGGCGACTACGAGACCATGGCCATCGCGCTTCTGAACCTGGCCATGGTTGCGATTGCCCGCGGCGATGCCACCGACGGGTGTGTGCTGCTTGGGGAGACATTGCGCATACTCGACCGGACCGGCTCGTTGCCGATCGGCCAAAGCCTGATCGAGGTGTCTGCGGGGCTCGCTGCACTGGGGGAGGAGTGGGCACGGAGCGCGCGCTACTTCGGGATCGCGGAAGCTGAGGCGCAACGGACCGGCATCCATCGCGATCCTGTCGACGAGGCGTTCCTGGCGCCGCGAATCCAGGCGGCGCGCGAGGCCCTGGGCAACGACGGCTTCGCCGCGGCCGAGGCCTCGGGTCGCGCGCTTTCCTACGAGAGCGGCATCGAGGAAGTCCGCAGGTGGCTCGGGGGCGACGCGTGTCAAGGCGCATCCGCGCCGGCTTGAACCCCTCGAGCGCCTAGTAGTTCACGACAAAGGGATCGACCTTGTTCATCCCTTGCACGTAAATTGAGTACTTGTACATCTCGGAAGGCGGTCCGTTGTTATCGCATTTGAATTTCTTCGGACCTTGAGACTGACAGGGGAAATAGCCGTCCGAGTTGGCAGACGTGAACTTGATGCCTTCGGCCCCGTCGAATTTGAAGTCATCCGTCGAGTCGAGGCTGAACACGATCTTCTTGCCGCGACTGACCAGCACCAGGTCATTCTCTGCATACGGTACGCAGGTGGCCGTCGTCGGATGCGAATCATCGACACAAGTGAATTTGATCAAGATGTCGCAGTCGTGTCCCCTGCAGTCCTTGGCCTTTTTCGCAGCGTCGATGTTGGTCAAGTTGCCGAACTTTGCCCCGACGAAATAGCCGGCCGCCGCAAACACGACGGCCGCCACAACAGCTTTAACAAGCGTTGTTCTTTCCATCGATATCTCCCTGATTCGAGCCGGCGCCGAGAGTCACACTCGCGGCTCTGGCGCGCAACGGCGCAAGTTGATGCTTGAAATACTCTCCCGGCCGGGGAGCCTCTCGCCCTTGCGTCGATTCACGGCCGAGCGTGAGGAAACTTTCCGCCAGCCGTCGTCATACAAACACGAAACGCATTCGCCGTGCAAGGGGAACATCCAGCGAGCGGGGTGACGCTAATCCGGGAGGTGATATTCCTGACAGGTCGATCGGGCACAATGCCGCCATGGACGCCTTGCTCACGCTGCCGCAGTTCGCCGCCTTCCTTGCCGCCGCCGTCCTCATCACCGCTCGCGCCCGGCCCCGACAACCTGCTGGTATTGGGCATCGGCATGGCGCGCGGCCGCGCGCAGGGCGTCGCGTTCGGTCTGGGTTGCGCGCTTGGCTGTCTCAACCACACGCTGCTTGCCGCGCTCGGCGTCAGCGCGCTGATCGCCGCCTCGCCGCCGGCCTTCACGGCGCTGAAGATCGCCGGCGGCGCCTACCTGATCTGGCTCGGCGTCCAGGCCATCCGCAATGCCCGCCCTCTCGGTACACCGCAGGCCGGGAAGGGGCCGGCGGAAACGCCGGGCAGGCTCTTCGTCAAGGGCCTCGTCGCCAACGCCATCAACCCCAAGGTGATCCTGTTCTTCCTCGCCTTCCTGCCGCAGTTCGTGGACGGCCGGCGCGGCCACGTCGCCTGGCAGATTGCGCAACTCGGTGTGCTCTTCACCGTCGAGATCGTCGTCGTCTTCGGCACCATCGGATGGTTCGCCGGCACGGTTGGCGAACGTCTCGCCCGGCGTCCCGCCATCGGCGCATGGCTGGACCGCGTGGCGGGCGGAATCTTCGTCGTGCTCGGGCTGCGGTTGCTGGTCATCCAGTAGGGCAGTGCGTCGTTCCGTCTTGTGGCGGCGAACCAATCGCGCGCGCGGCGGTCCAGAACAGGAACGCCGACGATTGTCAGTTGCGTTCGTGGCAGTTCGAACCTGTGTCGCTGTCCGCTGACGTTTCCTGCTTTCGCCGGTGGGCAGGCGGATGAGAGCGGCAGCTGTCGCTGTCCGCGTCGAGTATAGAATTCGAAGCTGGAAGTGCGGCGCCTCCTCGGCGCCCGAGTTGCCGATAATGTCCGACGCTCCCGAACGCAAGGCTCCCTCCCGCCGCAACCGCTGGCTGCGACGGTCGGGTTACGTCGTCGGCGCGCTCGGCTTGCTGATTCTCATCGCCTGGGTCGCCGTCCCGCCCTTCGTGCGCGGGCAGGTCGAGTCCCGCTTGAGCGCGCTTCTCGACCGTCCCACGACGCTCGAGGCCGTCGCCTTCGATCCCTTCCGGCTGCGGCTCAGCTTGCGCAAGCTCGTGGTGGCCCGCGTCGAGGGAACGGCCCCCCTCTTTTCCTTCGATGAACTGGTGGCCGACGTGTCCGCTGCCTCGATCTGGCATCGCGCGCCCGTGCTCGACGCGCTGCGAATCGTTCGTCCGAGCGTCTGGCTGACGCGCGACGGCGAGGGCCGCTACGACATCCAGGACCTGATCGACACCTTGATGGCGAAGCCCATCGAGGTGCCGCGCGCTTCTCTCAACAACATCGAGATCGAGGATGGCACGGCCGTATTCGCCGATCGCGCCACCGGCCGCAACCACGAGATCAAGGCACTCGATGTCGCCATCCCGTTCCTCTCGTCGCTTCCCTACGAGGCCGCGATTCACGTCGAGCCGCGCGTGAAGGGCGTCTTCAACGGCTCATCCTTCGCGCTGACCGGATCGTCCACGCCGTTTGCCGAGCAGCGCGAGGCAACGCTCGACATCGGCATCGAAGCGCTGCCTCTGCCGTCGTACTTCGCGTACCTTCCCTTCAAGCCACGCGTCGACCTGGCCGGAGGCGCGCTGACGACGCAACTCCAGGTGCATTTCGTCGCCGGAGGCGACCGGAAGAACCGGCTCGAAGTGCGCGGCGAGGCGCGGATCGACGGGCTCGACATCAAGCGTCGCGATGGCACGCCGCTCGCTTCCGCACGACGAATCGCGGTCGCGATCGATGCGATCGACCTGTTGGGTCGGGACGCGCGGATCGCGACGGTGACGATCGATGCGCCGGCGGTGGATGTGAAGCGGCTCGCCGACGGAACGCTCGAATGGGCGCATCTGCTGCCCGACGCCGGTCCGGCCACGCCGCCGCCGCAGCCTGCCGCCGCCGGGGCCCGCACGTGGGAGCTGCGCGCAGGAAAATTCGCGGTGAGCGGCGGCACGCTCGCGCTGGTCGACGAGACGTCGACGTTCAAGTCCACGCTGATCGACGTTGCCGTCGAGGCGACGAACATCAGCAGCCGAAAGGGCGAGCAGGGACAAGGTCAAAGTCGGCTTCCTGTCGTCCGACCGGATCGCGTCGTTCACGGGCGAAGCCGACGTCGAGCCGACCGTGCCGTCGGCTTCCGGCCGGTTTGCGCTGACCGGGTTTTCGCTGGGCCTGCTGTTCCCGTTCTACGAGTCGGCGCTGGCCGTCGACGTGCAGAAGGGCTCGCTCGACTATGCATCGGCATTCACCGTGGATGGCAACAACGGCCTGAGGCTCGCCGGCGGGGAGGCGAGCGTCAACGACCTGCGGCTCGCGCTCCCCGGGAACCCCCGGCCGCTGTGGCGCGTGCCGCGGCTGGCGGCGCGGGGGATCGACGTCGATGTCCCGCGCCGCAGCGTGGCCATCGCCGATGTGCAGAGCCGCGGCGCGGTGTTGAGGGTGGTGCGCGAGGCCGACGGCACGCTCGAAATGGCGCGCGTCGTGAAGACGGCGCAAAGCGCGAAGACACCCGACGATGCGATCTGGACGCTGGTGATGAAGAGGCTGGCTTTCGAAGATGCCGCGCTCGACGTCGAGGATCGGGTGCCGCAGCCGCCTGCGAGGCTCGGGCTGCGCGGGCTTGCGCTCACCGCGACCGACGTCGGGAGCGCGCCGGGGGGAACATCGAAAGTCGAGTTGCGTTCCCGGATCGCGGCGGGTGGTCGCGTCGCGTTCACGGGGACGCTCGCCCGTCAGCCATTCGGCATCGACGGCCGGCTGGACCTGCAGGCCTTCCCGCTCGCCGCGCTGAAACCCTACGTCGAGCCCCGTGTCAATGTGGTGGTCACCGACGGCACGCTGACGGCGAAGGGGCAGCTCGCGGTCGGCGCGCCTCCCGACGGCGAGTTGCGCGCTGCCTGGAAGGGCGACGTGGCGGTCGCCGACTTCGCGTCCCTGGACAAGCCGACCGCTTCCGATCTCGCGCGCTGGAAGTCGCTCGCGCTGGACGAGTTCGAAATCGCGACGAGCCCGTTCCAGGCGAGCGTCCGGCGCATCGGCCTCGACGATTTCTACGCGCGCGTCATCGTGTACCCGGACGCGAGCCTCAACGTGACGCGACTCCTTACGCCCGGTGCGAGCCCGGAGCCGGCTGCGGAAGCAAAGCCGTCGGCGCCGACGCCTTCGTCCGCGCCGCCCGCGGCGCTGCCGATCTCGATCGGGGGCATCGAGGTGGCGCGCGGCAACGTCAATTTTTCCGATCTGTACGTCCAGCCCAGCTACTCGGCCAACCTGACCGACGTCGCGGGCCGCGTGACCGCGTTGTCGGCCGAACGGGCCGGCGACGTGACGATCTCCGCGCGCGTCGACCATTCGGCGCCGGTGGAAGTCCAGGGCCGGCTGCATCCGTTCGCAAAGGACCTTTCCCTCGATATCACGGCCAAGGCGCGCAACATCGACCTGCCGCCGCTGACCCCGTACTCGGCCAAGTACGCCGGATATGGCATCGAGAAGGGGCAGTTGACCTTCGACGTGCGCTACCAGGTGGAGAAACGCAAGCTTTCCGCGGAGAACCGGCTCGTGCTCGATCAGCTCCAGTTCGGGGCGCGCGTCGAGAGTCCGACGGCAACCAAGCTGCCGATCCTCCTGGCCGTCGCCCTGCTCAAGGACTCGCGTGGCGTCATCGACATCCGGCTGCCGATCGCGGGATCGCTCGACGACCCGAAATTCTCGGTCGGCGAGGTCATCGTCCAGATCATCGTCAACCTGATCACCAAGGCAGTGACGGCCCCGTTCGCGCTGCTCTCGTCGGTCTTCGGCGGGGGCGAGGAGCTGTCGACGCTCCCCTTTGCGCCAGGCAGCGCGGCGCTGGGCACCGACGCACAGGGGCGCATCGACACGCTCGGCAAGGCGCTCGTCGACCGGCCGGCGCTCAAGCTCGACATCGCCGGGCGCGCCGATCCGGTGGCCGACCGCGAGGCGCTGCGCCACGCGGCCGTGGAAGCGGCGATGCGTCACGAGAAGATGAAGGCGCTCGTCGCGCTGGGAACGGCTCCCGCTTCCGTCGACCAGGTGACCATCAGGGACGACGAGCGGGCCAACTGGCTCGCCGCCGCCTACCGCGAGGCGCCGATTCCCGACCGGCCGCGCAACGCGCTCGGCGTGCTGAAGGAATTGTCCCCGGCCGAGATGGAAGCGATGCTGCTCGCGCATGCGAAGGTCGACGACGAGGCACTGCGCTCGCTCGCGAACGCGCGTGCGCGGGCGGTCAACGACGCGCTCGTCGCCAAGGGCATCGGCGACGACCGGCTGTTCCTCGTTGCGCCACGGCTCGGCGGCGACGCGCCCGGAGGCGCAGCGGCGCGCACGCCGGCGCGCGTCGACCTGGCGCTGCGCTAGGGGCGCGCCGACGTCACTCGGGCGGCGGTATCGCTCCCGTGCGCTCGACGATCAGCCCGTACGCCTGCGGCTGCCGGTGCCTGGCGAAGTTGAACGTCGTGTTCTTGTACGACAACGTGAGATCGAGGTCGCAGCGGGCGATCGCGAGCTCATCGCCTTCGGTGGTGCAGGCGGCCACGATTTCCCCGGACGGCGCCACGATGATCGAGTTGCCGATCTGGCGCACCCCGTCTTCGTCGCCGGCCTTGGCCACGCCCACCACCCAGCAGCCGTTCTGGTAGGCGCCCGCCTGCATCACGAGCTCGTTGTGAAAGTGCGACGAGGTTGTCGTGCTCGGGCGAGGGCGGATTGTGGATCGGCGTGTTGTAGCCCAGCAGCACCATCTCGACGCCCTGCAGCCCCATCACCCGGTACGTCTCGGGCCAGCGGCGGTCGTTGCAGATCGCCATGCCGACGATGCCGCCGAACGCGCGGAACACCGGGAAGCCCAGGTTGCCGACCTCGAAATAGCGCTTCTCCAGGTTCTGGAACGGACGCGACGGCTCGTGCTCGGCGTGACCGGGCAGATGGACCTTGCGGTACTTGCCGAGGATCCGGCCGGCCTTGTCGACGAGGATCGACGTGTTGAAGCGGTGCGTGACCCCGCCCTCGATCGTCAGTTCCGCGAAGCCCAGGTAGAACCCTATTCCGAGCTCGCGTGCGCAGTCGAACAACGGTTGCGTCGCGGCATTGGGCATCGCGCGCTCGAAATAGGCGTCGATGTCTTCCTGCCGGTCGTAGAACCAGTGCGGGAAGAACGCCGTGAGCGCGCATTCCGGAAACACGACGAGGTCGCAGCCATGGGTCGCGGCCTGCCGCAGCAGCGCGATCATGCGCGCGACCGCGCTCGCGCGGCTTTCCGTGCGCGCGATCGGGCCGAGCTGGGCGGCGCCGACGGTGACGATGCGTGCCATTCAGGGTGCCTCCTGGTCAGCGAGTTCGAGCAGCGTGTGCAGCAGCACGTTGGCCCCGGCCGCGAGGTCGGCCGGCGCGGTGTGCTCGGCGGCATTGTGGCTGATTCCCTTCACGCTGGGCACGAAGATCATCGCCGCGGGACAGATGCGGGCGAGCATCTGCGCGTCGTGCCCGGCGCCCGAGGTCATCCGGCGGTGGCTCAAGCCAAGCCGCGCGGCGACGTCCTCGATGCAACGGATCACGCCGGGATCGAAGGTCACCGGCTCGAAGCGGGCCAGTCGCCTGGTCCGGATGGTCACGCCCTCGTCGTGGCCCAGCGTCGTCAGGAAGGTGGCGAGGCGTTCCTCGGACTGGCGCAGCAGCAGTTCGTCGGTGTTGCGCAGATCCGCCGTGAGCGTCGCCCGCGCGGCGATCACGTTGATCAGGTTGGGCACGAGGTCGATCCGGCCTGCCGTGCAGACCTGGGCGCCGCCCATCTCGCGCGCGAGCTCCCGCAGGAAAACCGCGATGGCCGCGGCGCAGTATCCTGCGTCGTGCCGCAGGCGCATCGGCGTGGTGCCGGCGTGATTGGACTGGCCGGTGATGGCGATCTCCTGCCACGAGATGCCCTGCAGGTTTTCGACGGCGCCGATGGTGACGCCTTCGGCATCGAGCACCGGGCCCTGCTCGATGTGCAGCTCGACGAACGCATGCGGACGATAGGCGGGCAGCGGCGCCGCGCCGGCATACCCGATGCGCCGCAATTCGTCACCCAGCACCTTGCCGTCGATCGCGACCGCGGCCAGCCCCTCGTCCAGCCGACAAGACCGCCCGCGTATACCAGCGAGCCCAGCATGTCGGGCGCGAAGCGGGCGCCTTCCTCGTTGGTGAAGAACGCGACGACGAGCGGCCGCCGCGTGACGACGCCGGCGGCATTGAGCGTGGCGACGACCTCGAGCCCGGCGAGGACGCCCAGATTGCCGTCGTATCGCCCGCCGGTGCGCACGGTGTCGACGTGCGAGCCGGTCATCACGGGGGACAGCGGCTCCCGGCCGGCGCGCAGGCCGAACACATTGCCGAGGCGATCGACCGATGACGTCGAGGCCTCAGTTCGCGCATCCAGCTCACGACGAGATCGCGCGCCGCCTTGTCCTCGTCGGTCAACGCGAGCCGGCAACAGCCGCCGCCGTCGATGGCGCCGATTTGCGCCAATTGATCGAGGCGCGCCAGCAGGCGATGCAGCGTCGATGCGCAGTGCGGGAGCGGTCATTGCTCGTCCATGCGTTCGCCCTTCTCCTGTCACGTCGTCACCTTGCCTTCGGCAGGCGCGACGATTTGCCGGTAGATCTCCGGATCGGTGTCGCCTTCGCTGCCGATCAGCAGCACGCGCGAGTGTTCGTCGAGGCCCAGAGCCTGCCAGATCTCCGCGCGTCCCTTGGCGGCCAGCAATGCCGCCAGTCCGCTCGCCCCGGTTTCCCCCGCGACGATGGCCGGATCCCCGGGCGAGGGCGAGGCCAGCGCGCGCATCGCGTCGAGTGCGAAGCGGTCATCGACAACGACATAGGCGCTGGCGGCGGCGTCGACGATCTCCCAGGCGAGCGGCGAGACTTCACCGCAGGCGAGGCCGGCCATCACCGTGTCGAGATCCCCGGTCACCGCGACCGGCTTTCCGGCCATCCCGCTCCGGAAATGGCAGTCGGCGCCGGGTCGGCTCCACGATCACGAGCTGCGGGCGACGCGCCGCCCAGGCGAGCCAGAAGGCCGCAGCCACCGAAGCCGCCAGCGCGCCCACGCCGGCCTGCACGAAGACGTGCGTCGGCGGCTCGTTTCCGAGCGCCCTGACGATCTCGCGCGCCATCACGCCGTAGCCATGCATCACGTCGACGGGAATCTCGCGGTAGCCCTCGTAGGTCGTGTCCGACACCACGGTCCAGCCGTTTCTGCGCGCCTCGTTCGCGGCGTGACGCACGGAGTCGTCGTAGTTGCCCGGCACGCGGATCACTTCGGCCCCGTACTGCGCGATCGCGGCGCACCGTCCTTCGCTCACGGACTCGTGCACGTAGATGACGCAGCGGCAACCGAAGAGCCGCGCTCCCCAGGCCACGGAGCGTCCGTGATTGCCGTCGGTCGCGCAGGTGACGGTGACGGACTGCACGATGTCACGCCAGCGGCCGGCGATCAGTTGCCGCGAGTCGACGCGCTCGCCGCTGATGGCCGCTTCAACCGCCTTCCTGAGCAGCCGGAACACCGCGTAGGCGCCGCCCAGCGCCTTGAAGCTCTTGAGACCGAACCGGCCGCACTCGTCCTTGTAGTGGAGCGCCGCCACGCCGAGCCTCGACGCCAGGCCGGGCAAGCCGTGGAGCGGGGTGGCGGCATAACCGGGCCAGCGGCTTATCTCCTCCTCGGCGGCGACGAAGCCCGCCTGATTCAGGATCCGCGCGCGTGCGCTGCCATACGGCTCCGTCGGGGGGGCCACACGCGGATTCCGATGGATGCGAATGCCGTTGGGTGCCGGCATCTTCATCGGCAAGTCCTCTTTCTCGAATTTTGCTTGATGGACGTGCGGCCACGCGTGGGCAAACCAGCACCCGCAGCAAGTGTACAACGGAGGTCGCGGAGATCCCGGCGCTTTCGAGCCGATCTGCCCGGACGCTTCGGCCGGGCACCGCCGACGCCGGCATTGACCGGCGCTGCGCCTGCTACGTAGACTGCACCGGCCATGCCAGACGAACGTCCCTTCGCGCAGTTCCTGCCGCGCGTCCTGCTGCTCGCGGCGCTGCTGTTCGCTGCGGCGGGCGCGCGGGCCCAGGAACAGAACGACAAGCCGGCGCCATGGAAGCTGTCGGCGGCGGTCGGTCCCGCCTTCGCGCTGGGCAAGGCGGGGGAGCGCTGGGCGAAGCTCATCGCCGAGCAATCGGGCGGGAAGGTGCCGGTTCAGTTCTTTCCGGGCGCGGCTCTCGCGTCGCGCGACCCGGCGCGCGAGTTCATCGCGTTGCGCGACGGTGCCGCGGATCTTGCCGTTGGCTCGACCCTTTACTGGTCGGGGCAGGTTGCCGAGCTCAATGCGATCGGACTGCCGTGGCTGGCTCCCGAGGACAAGGACCTCGCCGCGCTGGCGGGCGAAGCCGTCACGGACCGGCTCGCCGCTGCGCTGGAGCGCGCCGGGGTCGTGCCGCTTGCATTCGCCGTGCTGGGGCATCGCGAACTGGCGACGACCGGCAGGGTGCCGCGCTCGCCGGACGATGTGGCCGGCATGAAGGTTCGGCTGGCAGCGATGCCGCTGCTCACGGAATTCTTCACGAGCCTCGGGGCTGCTCCGCAGTTCGATGACCCTCGCCGACGCGCGTGATGCGTTGCGCGCGGGAACCCTCGACGCGCAGGAAGGGCCGCTCGCGTCGATCGTCGCCGCGCGCCTCGACACGCTCGGCGTCAAGCAGGTGATGCTCTGGGGTGCCGTTGCGGAGTGCGCGGTATTCGCGGCGAACAAGGCGGCGTGGAACGGCTGGACCGCCGAGCAACGCGCAGTCGCGCGCGACGCCGCGCTGGAGGCGGCGCGCGGGTTGCCGGCGCTCGTGCGGGCGGAGAACGACGCGGCGCTGGTCGAATTGCACAAGCGCGGCGTGACGGTGACGCGCCTCACCGCCGCCGGCCGCGCCGCGTTCGCGGCTGCGGCGCGCGGCGTCTACGACAAGTGGACGGCCGTGGCCGGACCGGACCTCGTGCGCGCGGCAGAAGCGGCGGTCGGCGGCGCCACGCAGTGAGGCTTTTCGTCGCGCGGCGGCGACATGGGGATGGCGCCTGCCCGGTGCGACCTGCCGGCCGACGGCCCGGTGCGCCGCCGCTCAGTTCACGAAGCGTCCCAGGCGCACTGCGGTCTCGCCCTTCTTCGGACGGCGCGTCGGCATGATCAGCACGCAGTCGTCGTAGGGCGTGTCGATCTTCGCGTCACCGTCGCGCGCCAGCAGCGTGCCCGCCTTCGGCACGACGGCCAGCCCGCCGACCGGAAGGGCGAACGCGAATTCGTCGGTGGCGATCGTCACTGCCGTCGTGACCTCGATCACCTTCTGTGCCGGCGTCTGGCGCGGCGTCGAGACAGCGCGTCGAGAAATGCCGTTGCGCACATTCCGAAATGCCGCAGGAAGCGCAGCGTCACCTGTTTGGCCACTTCCGGCGCGCTGGCCTCCCAGTGCTGGCCGCATTCGATCAGCAACGCACTGCGCGGATCGTCCGCCTCGTCGAAGAACGCATAGTCGCGCAGCCGTTTGCCGGCCGCGTGTCCGCCGTCGACGACGATGTGCTCCGGAGAACCCAGCGCCTGCGCGAGCTCCACGCCCTTGCGCTGCCGGCCGGCCATCGCGAGCGGGGGGCAACGATCGGTCATCGAATGCAGATCGAGCAGGAAGTCGACACGTTCGTAGAGCGGGCGCAGCGCGCGCGCGCGGGCGAGATCGGCGGTCTTGCGCGTGCCGTCCAGCACCTCCGCGGTCCAGAGCCGGTTGAAATCCTCGTCGACGCAGCGCGACGCGAACGGATCCGCGCGGTCGAAGCTTTCGTAGGCCGCGATGTTGGCGAAGCACACCGAGAGCGTGCCGCGCGTCGGCCGGAAAGCCGCGCGCGAGCAGCCAGTCCAGCGCGATGGCGCCGCAGACTTCGTTGCCGTGCGTCAGCGCCTGCACGAGGACGTGCGGGCCGGCTGCGGGTCCGGCAAACGTCCAGACGTACGGAATGCCCGCGTTGCCGGCGGCCCAGCGCGCGAGATCGGGAAAGGCGACCTCGATCAGCGGCGTGGGCAGCGTCTCGCGCACGCCGGCCGGTCGCGTTGCGCTGTCGTAAGGCGGCGTGGCGGGAGCATTCATGGCGGCGTTTCCCCCTCCCCCGGCGCGGGGCGCGGCGGCGAAGGGGCAGGATAGGCAGTGGCACGGTGGTGTCAAATCGTCCGGGCGGCGCGCCGCCCGGGCCAGGGTTCGATGCGCATCGACGGCCGTCGTGCGAAGATGGACGTCGCACCGTCCGGGTTGCGCGGCAAGGAGGCAGCATGAGCCGGAGTTCGATTCGAGGAACCGTGCGCATGTCGACGGCGCGCCCTCGGCGGTTGGCGACATGGTTCGCGGTGGCGTTGGCTTGCTCTGTCGGCTGGACGCTCGCGCGGGCGCAGAGCGACTTGCCGGTGGCGATGCTCAAGCTGCCGCCGGGATTCACCATCGAGGTCATCGCGCGAGTCCCGAATGCCAGAGCGATGACCCTGGGTGCCGCCGGGACGCTGTTCGTCGGCAGCGCGTCCGCGGGCAAGGTCTACGCGCTCACGTTGCCGCCGCCGGGTGTCGCGCGGCGAGGTGGTGACCAACGTGATCGCGTCCGGGTTGCGCGAACCGGCGGGTGTCGCCTTCCGCGACGGTGCACTGTACGTTTCGGCGGTCTCGCGCATCCTGCGTTTCGACGACATCGAGCGCCGCCTCTCCGACCCGCCGCCACCGATCGTCGTCAGCGATCGTTTCCCGACCGACGGCCATCACGGGCGCAAGTTCATCGCCTTCGGGCCGGACGGCAAGCTCTACGTGCCGGTCGGCGCGCCGTGCAACATCTGCGAACCGGACCCCGATCGCTACGCGAACATCATGCGGATGAATCGCGACGGGTCGGCGCTCGAGGTCTACGCGCGCGGCGTGCGCAACACGGTCGGTTTCGACTGGGATCCGCGCACGAAGGAGCTGTGGTTCACGGACAACGGGCGCGACCGGCTGGGCGACGACCTGCCGCCGGACGAACTGAACCATGCGCCGGGCGCCGGCGTGCACTTCGGCTATCCGTATTGCCACGGGGGCACTCTGCCCGACCCCGAGTTCGGGGCCGGGCGCCCCTGCAGCGAGTTCCGGCCGCCGGCGCAGAACCTCGGGCCGCATGTCGCGGCGCTGGGCATGCGGTTCTACACCGGAACGCAGTTCCCGGCCGCCTATCGCAACCGGATCTTCATCGCCGAGCACGGCTCATGGAACCGCAGCCGCAAGATCGGCTATCGCGTCACGATGGTCACGCTCGACGGCAACAACGCGGTGCGCTACGAACCCTTCGCCGAAGGCTGGCTGCAGGGGGAGAGCGCCTGGGGGCGTCCGGCGGACGTGCTGGTCGCGCCGGACGGCTCGCTGCTCGTGTCCGACGATCACGCCGGAGCGATCTACCGGATCCGGTACGCCGGTCAGTAGGGTCCGTAGCGGTATCGCGTGGCGCGGTGCACGCCACGCCGGCGCCGCGATCACGACGCGCCGCGGCCGGTACACCGGCGCCGGATAGACGACGGGGGCGGAATAGGCGACCGGACGCCGGATAGACAACCGGCGCGCGGATAGACGGCGGCGGCATAGGGGACCGGAGCTGGATAGACGACCGGCCGCCGGGTAGTACGGGCGATAGTAGGGACGCGCCGCGGGCGCGTGCGCGGCGGGGAAGTGCCCGCGCCAGTGGCCCGGTAGGCACCGCCGTAAGCCGGACCGCCGGCGCTGACGGCGAGACCCGGCACGCCGACGGAGACGCTCCAGGCGACATTTCCGGCGGTTGCGGTACCCGCGGCGATGCCCATGGTCGCGGCAAGCGCGGCGGCGGCGACGAGAGGCGATGATCCTGCGACGGGACATGGCGGACTCCTGTGGCTCGTTCGGGAAAGGGTGGATCATTCCGGCCCGGTTCTTGCGCCTCCGGCAACGAGCGGGCGGCCTGGCAATTGACGTGCTCCGGCTCCGTTGTCCGTGATGGGCGCCACGCTGCCAATCAACGCGGCGCCGGCGGACACGGTTCGACGTAGCCCGCGACGGCGAGGCCGTGCGCGGAGCGAACGCAGCGTCGCCGCGAAGGACACACTTTGTTACAGCGCGCCGGGTTTGCGCTATGCTTCGATCGACGAACAGCCGACCACGCCGGAAGCAAGTGACGCCGCCTTCCCACTTCATCGACAATCGCAGGATCGCCGCGGCGACCGGCGCGACGCTGCCGATGATCGACCCGTCGGACGGCAAGCCGTTCGCGGCCATCGCGGCGGGCACCGCACCGGACATCGATCGCGCCGTGCGCGCCGCCGAGCGCGCGCGCGACGGCGCCTGGGGACGGCTTCCGCCGGCCGAGAAGGGTCGCCTGCTCGGGACGTCTCGCGCGCGCGATCCTCGACCACGCGCGACGAGCTCGCGCTGACTCGAGGCGCGCGACTGCGGCAAGCCGCTGAAGCAGGCGCGCGCCGATGTCGCGGCCTGCGCGCGCTACTTCGAGTTCTACGGCGGCGCGTCGCGACAAGCTGCTGGCGACACGATCCCCTATCCCGCGGGCTACACCGTGCTGACCTGGCGCGAGCCGCACGGCGTCACCGGCCACATCATCCCGTGGAACTACCCGCTGCAGATCTTCGGCCGCTCGGTCGGCGCGGCGCTCGCCGCCGGCAACGCCTGTGTCGTCAAGCCGGCCGAGGACGCCTGCCTGTCGTTGCTGCGCGTGGCCGAGCTGGCGGCGCGGCATCGGCCTGCCCGAAGGCGCGCTCAACATCGTCACCGGACTCGGCCGGGAGGCCGGCGCGGCGCTCGCCATGCATCCCGGCATCGAGCATCTGTCGTTCACCGGGTCGCCGGCCGACCGGCGCCTGGGTTGCGCGGGAAGCCGCGAAGCGGCACTGCCCGGTCACGCTGGAACTGGGCGGCAAGGGGCCGCAGATCGTCTTCGCCGACGCCGATCTCGACGCGGCGCTGCCGGTCATCGTCAACGCCATCGTGCAGAACGCCGGCCAGACCTGCTCCGCCGGCAGCCGGCTGCTGGTCGAGCACTCGCGCTACGAGGAGGTGCTGGAGAAGCTCGGGCGCGCGCTTTGCGGCGCTGAAGGTCGGTCCGGCGTCAGGCCGATCTCGATTGCGGGCCGCTGATACGCGCGAGCCAGCTGGCCCGCGTGCGCGGCTTTCTCGCCGATGCGGCGCGCGACGCGGCAGGCGACGTCGCGGGGAAGGGCACGATCGTGGCCGACGCGCCCGGCCGGCGGCTACTACGTCGAGCCGCACCTGCTGCGCGACGTGCCGCCATCGCACCGGCTCGGCTGCGAGGAAGTGTTCGGCCCGGTGCTCGCGGCGATGCCGTTCGCCGACGAGGCCGACGCCGTCCGGCATCGCCAACGGCACCGACTTCGGCCTCGTCGCCGGCGTGTGGACGGAGGACGGCGCGCGGCAGTTGCGGATGGCGCGCGCGATCAGGAGCGGCCAGGTGTTCGTCAACAACTACGGCGCCGGCGGCGGCGTCGAGCTGCCGTTCGGCGGCGTCAAGCATTCGGGCCACGGTCGCGAGAAGGGCTTCGAGGCGCTGTACGGATTCACGGTGCTGAAGACCGTGGTGCTGCAGCACGGTTGAGCGGTGCCTGCCGGTATGCGCGCCATCGCGCGGCACGGAACTCGCGGCGAACGCCGGGCGCGCGGCGGCGGCGAAGCGCCGGCGGCGTCAACGCACTGAAGGATCGCGGATGCGACTGCAAGACAAGATGGCGATCGTCACCGGCGCGGGCTCCGGGCTTCGGCGAGGGCATCGCGAAGCGCTTCGCGCAGGAGGGCGCCAGGGTGGTCGTCAACGACATCGACGGCGCGGGCGGCGAGCGCGTCGTGCGCGAAATCGTCGCCGCCGGCGGGCGCGCGCTCTTCTGCGCCGGCGACGTGGGCAGCGACCGCGACGTCGCCGCGCTCGTCCGCTGCGCGCTCGACGGATTCGGCGACCTCGACATCGTCGTCAACAACGCCGGCACGACGCACCGCAACCAGCCGATGCTCGACGTGGCCGAGGAGGAGTTCGACCGGATCTACCGCGTCAACGTGAAGAGCCTGTTCCTCACCGCGCGGCACGCGGTGCCGCATTTCCGCGCGAAGCGCAGCGGCGTGTTCATCACCATCGCGTCGACGGCCGGCGTGCGGCCGCGGCCCGGGCTCACCTGGTACAACGGCAGCAAGGGCGCGGCGATCGTCACGTCGCGCTCGATGGCGGCCGAGCTCGCGCCGGACAACATCCGCGTCAACGTCATCAACCCGGTGGCCGGCGAGACCGGCATGCTGGCCGATTTCATGGGTCGAGGACACGCCCGAGATGCGCGCGAAATTCGTCGCGTCGATTCCTCTCGGCCGGCTGTCGCAGCCGTCCGACATCGCGACCGCCGCGGTGTTCTTCGCCTCGGACGAGGCCGCGTTCATCACCGGCGCGTGCCTCGAGGTCGACGGCGGGCGCTGCGTCTAGCGTTGTCTCTCGCTCGCCTTCAGTTCCGGGGACGCTGCCAGGACAGCGTCGAGGCCTGCGCGTCGATCACGCCGCGCCGCCTGAGATCGGCGATGGCCGCCGCGTCGTAACCCAGTTCGCGCAGCACCGCGTCGGTGTGCTCGCCCAGTGCGGGACCGCCGCCGTCGAAATCGCCGGGCGTGGCGGAGAGCTTCGGCACGACGCCCGGCACCTTCAGCGTCGTGCCGTCGGTCAGCCGGATCTGCCGGATCATCTCGCGCGCCGCGTAGTGCGGGTCGGCGGCGATGTCGGCGATCGAGTAGATCTTCGACGCCGGCACCTGCGGCGGCTTCCAGCGCGGCGAGGATCTCCGAAGGCGAGTGCGCCGACGTCCACGCCTCGATCTCGCCGTCGAGCCACGCCTGCCTCGCGGCGCGGCCGTCGTTGTGCGCGAGCGAAGCGTCGTTCGCGAGATCGTCGCGGGCCATCGCCCTGCACAGCCGCTTGAAGATCGAGTCCGCATTGGCGCCGATCAGGACGAAGCTGCCGTCGTTGCAGCGATACGCGGAGGAGGGCGCGATGCCGGGCAGGATCGAGCCGGTGCGCTCGCGGACGGCGCCGAAGGCGTCGAACTCGGGCAGCAGCGACTCCATCACCGAGAACACCGATTCGTAGAGGGCGACGTCGACGACCTGCCCGCGGCCGGTCTTGCGGCGAGATTCGAGCGCCATCATCGCGCCGATGACGCCGTACAGCGCGGACAGCGTGTCGCCGATGGAGATGCCGGTGCGCGACGGCGGCCGGTCGGGCGTGCCGGTGACGTGGCGCAGCCCGCCCATCGCCTCGCCGATCACGCCGAAGCCCGGCCGCTCGCGATACGGGCCCGTCTGCCCGTAGCCGGAGATGCGCACCATGACGAGGCCGGGATTCCCGGCGGCGAGCGCGTCGTAGCCCATGCCCCAGTCCTCCATCGTCCCGGGCCTGAAATTCTCGACGACGATGTCGGCGGCGAGCGCCAGCTTCCTGGCGATCGCCTGGCCTTCGGGCTTCCGGAGGTCGAGCGCGACGGACTTCTTGCCGCGCGACTGCACGTGCCACCACACCGAGGTGCCGTCCTTCACGTAGCGCCATTTGCGCAGGGGATCGCCCTGGCCGGGCGGCTCGATCTTGATCACCTCGGCGCCGAATTCGGCGAGAATCTTCGCGCAGAAGGGGCCGGCGATCAGGGCGCCGAGCTCCAGTACCTTGAGGCCGGCCAGTGGGCGTGCTGCGGTCATCGTTGTGCTGGCTCCTTCGTGGCGACGTGTGCGGGGTCGGTCACTTCGCGTAGACGAGGTCGCGCAGTCCGATCGAGATCGCCGGCACGTAGGTGATCACCAGCAGGCAGGCGAGCACGACCAGGATGAACGGCAACAGCTGCGTGACGATCCGGTCGACCGAGATGCGCGCGACGGTGCAGGCGGCGAACAGGTTGACGCCGAACGGCGGCGTGATCATGCCGAGCGCAAGGTTCACCACCATGACGACGCCGAAATGCACCGGATCGATTCCGAAATGCTCGGCGACGGGCGCCAGGATCGGCGCCAGCACGATGATCGACGCCGACGTCTCGATGAACATGCCGATGACGAACAGCGCGGCGTTGACGCCGAGCAGGAACAGCATGGGCGAGCGCAGCCATTCGACCAGGAAGACGCCGATCGCGTCCGGCACGCCGGCGCGCGTGATGAGGTAGCTGAAGAGGCCGGCGTTGGCGATGATGAACATGATCACCGCCGACGAAATCACGCTCTTGCGCAGCACGCGCGGCAGGTCGGCGATCTTCGTCTCGCGATACACGCCGACGCCGACGATCAGCGCGTAGAACACCGCGACCACCGACGCCTCGGTCGGCGTGAAGATGCCGCCGTAGATGCCGCCGAGGATGATGACCGGCATCAGCAGCGCGAACGCGGCGTGCCGCGTCGCGGCGAAGACCGGCAGCTTCCCTTCGCGGTCGCCCTTGCCGTAGCCCCTGATCCGCGCGTAGACGACGACGAACGCCATCAGCGCGCCGCCGATCAGCAGACCCGGTCCGAAGCCCGAGATGAAGAGCTCGCCGATCGAGACCTCGGCCGAGACGCCGTAGAGGATCATCGGGATCGACGGCGGAATGACGACGCCGAGCTCCGCGGAGGTCGCCTGCAGCGCGGCGGCGAAATTCGTCGGGTAGCCGTGCTTGATCAGCGCCGGAATCAGGATCGCGCCGATCGCGAACGTCGTCGCCACGCTGGAGCCCGACACGGCGGCGAAGATCATGCAGGTCAGCACGCAGGTCGCCGCCAGTCCGCCCTGCAGGCCGCCGACGATCGACTTGGCGAATTCGACCAGTCGCTGCGAGATGCCGCCGGATTCCATCAGGTTGCCGGCCAGGATGAAGAACGGGATCGCGGCCAGCGGAAACTTGTTGATGGCGCCGAACATCTCCTTGACGATCGCGAGCAGGTTGAGATTCGCCTGCCACGCGCCGACCAGGCTCGCGAGTCCGATCGACACGGCCACCGAGATGCTGAGCGCGAAGCACAGCACCATCGTCAGGAACATCGTGGACGGCATGGCGATCTCGGTACGGGCGGGGAGGGCCGGCTACGGCGCGGTTTCGAGCTCGTGCCGGCGCGGGTCGACGAGGCAGCCGACGATGCCGAGCACGCAGAAGATCCCGCCGACCGGCAGCGCGAGGTATGCCCAGGTCATCGAGAACGATTCGAGCCCGCTGATCGTCTGAAACCGCGCGCGGTAGGCGTAGTCGAATCCGTAGCGGATGATCACGGCGACCAGGACCAGCGCGGCGACGGCGATGAGCCAGTCGAGCGCGCGCCGCATCCGCGGCCCGCCTTTGCGATAGGCGATGTCCACGCAGACCATCGCGCCCTGCCGGAAGGCGGACGGCACGCCCATGAACACCATCCAGATCAGCGTGAAGCGGATCAGCACCTCCGACCATTCCGCCGGCTCGTGGAAGACGAAGCGCGCGAGGATCTGGTAGGCGCCCAGGCAGGCGGCGGCGACCAGCATCGCGCACGCGAAGGCGAGCGAGAACGAAGTCGTGCGGCGCTCCAGCGCGAGAAACGCGTTCCGCAAGGGGCTGCTCCGACAACAGGCCCGGCATCGGCCGGGCCTCGCGTCACTTGTAGTTCTTGATCTTGTCGATGTTGTCCTGGCCGAACTTCTTGCCGAACTCGACGAACGTCGGGGCCAGCGTCGCCTGGAACTTGGCCTTGTCGACGTTCTCGACGATGACCATGCCCTTGGCGCGCAGGTCCGCCACGGCCCTGCG
This sequence comes from uncultured beta proteobacterium, assembly GCA_963700415.1. GTDB lineage: Bacteria > Pseudomonadota > Gammaproteobacteria > Burkholderiales > Casimicrobiaceae > CAIWHR01. The sequence continues at coordinate 14,454 of CAVOXS010000004.1, read as the reverse complement.
CTCGTCCTCGTCGATGCGCGCGCGGTTGGCCTTGACGGCCTCCTTCGCCGCGGCCATGAACGCGCTCTTGTCCGCGGCGCGAGAGCTTGTCCCACTGTGCCTTGCTCATCAGGATCAGCGCCGGCGAATAGACGTGGCCGGTCAGCGTCATGTACTTCTGCACCTGGTCGAACTTGGCCGCCGAGATCACCGACAGCGGGTTCTCCTGGCCATCCACGGTGCCCTGCTGCAGCGCGGTGAACACTTCGGTGAACGCCATCGGCGTCGGAATGATGCCGAACTGCTTGTACGCCTGGATGTGGACCGGGTTCTCCATGGTCCGCATCTTGAGGCCCTTGAGGTCGTCCGGCGCGTTCACCTGTCGCTTGCTGTTGGTCATGTGGCGGAAGCCGTTCTCGCCCCAGGCCAGCGCCTGGATGCCCTTCGCCGGGAACTTGCCGAGCATGTCCTGGCCGATCGGGCCGTCGAGCACCGCGCGCGCGTGGGCGTAGTCGCGCATCAGGAACGGGATGTCGAGGATCGCGACCTCGGGCACGAAATTCGGCACCGGACCGGTCGAGGTCATCGTGAGGTCGAGCGTGCCGACCTGGAGCGCCTCGATCGACTCGCGCTCCGCGCCGAGCGCGCCGGAATAGAAGTTCTGCACCTTGTAGCGGCCGCCGGTCCGCGCCTCGACCTCGCGCGCGAAGGTGTCGACGGCGACGCCGTAGTGCGAATTCTGGCTGACCGAGATGTTCATCTTCAGCGTGGTCTGCGCGAAGGACGGCGCGGCGGACAGAGCCAGCGTGGCGGCGCAGACCAGCGGGAGCGTGCATAGGAGGCGAGGTATCCGCATGGGGGTCTCCGGTTTCGGTTGGGGCAGGGCTCGACTGTCGCGCAGCCCGGCCGGAGCGCGGATTCTAAGGAACCCGCGACACTCTGTATAGCCGTACCGCAGGCACGGCCATTTCCCGTGCCGGCCGGACGTCCCCGCGCGGTCGGGCGGCCGTTGTGGAATAATCGGCTGCCGAGCCGGCTCCGCGCCGCGCCGAACACCGCCCAACCCATGCTCGATCCCGCCATCCACGCGCAGCTTGCCTCCGTCCTGCCGGCGTCGGCGTTGCTCACGACGGCGGAGGAGACGAAGCCGTACGAATGCGACGGCCTGACGATGTACCGCGAGTTGCCCGCGGCGGTCGCGATTCCCGACGACGAAGCGCAGCTCGTCGAGGTGCTGCGGCGCTGCCACGCGGCAGGGGTGCCGGTCGTCGCGCGCGGCGCCGGGACCAGCCTTTCCGGTGGCGCGCTGCCGGACAAGCGTGGCGTGCTGGTCGCGATGGCGAAGTTCCGCCGGATCGTGGCGATCGATCCCCTGGCCCAGACGGCGGTCGTGCAGCCGGGCGTGACCAACCTCGCGATTTCTGCCGCCGCGGCGCCCTACGGCCTCTATTACGCGCCGGATCCGTCATCGCAGATCGCGTGCACCATCGGCGGCAACGTCGGCGAGAACGCCGGGGGCGTGCATTGCCTCAAGTACGGGCTGACCGTGCACAACGTCCGGCGCGTGCGCGGCGTGCTCATCACCGGCGAGGCCGTCGAGTTCGGCGGCGAGGCGCTGGACAGCGCGGGCTACGACCTGCTCGCGCTCGTCCACGGCTCCGAGGGGCTGCTGGCGGTGACCACCGAGATCACGGTCAAGCTCACGCCCAGGCCGGTGATGGCGCAGGTGGCGCTGGCGGCTTTCGCGGACGTCGGCGCGGCCGGCGCGGCGGTCGCGGCCGTCATCGGTGCCGGCATCGTGCCGGCCGGACTCGAGATGATGGACCGCAGCGCGACGCGCGCGGTCGAGGAATTCGTGCACGCCGGCTATCCGCTGGACGCCGCGGCGGTGCTGCTGGTCGAAACCGACGGCACGCCGGAGGAAGTGGCCGCGGACATGGCGGAGATCACCCGTGTGCTCGGCGCGGCCGGCGCGACCGGGATCCGCGTGTCGAAGGACGAGCGCGAGCGTCTGCTGCTCTGGTCGGGGCGGAAGGCCGCGTTTCCGGCGATCGGCCGGATCACGCCGGACTACTACTGCATGGACGGGACCATTCCGCGCAAGGCGCTCGCCGCGGTGCTGCTGCGCATCGAGGCGCTGTCGGAGCAGTACAAGCTGCGCTGCGCCAACGTGTTTCATGCCGGCGACGGCAATCTGCACCCGCTGATCATGTACGACGCCAACGTCGCGGACGAGAGCAAGCGCGCCGAAGCGTTCGGCGCCGACGATCCTGGAGCTCTGCATCGAGGTGGGCGGCACGATCACCGGCGAGCACGGCGTCGGCGTCGAGAAGCTGCCGCAGATGTGCGTGCAGTTCCGGCCGGCCGAGCTCGAGTGCTTCCTCGCGGTCAAGGCGGCGTTCGACGCCAGGACCTGCTCAATCCGGGCAAGGGCGTGCCGACGCTGTCGCGCTGCGCGGAGTTCGGCAAGATGCACGTGCATCACGGCAAGCTGCCGCATCCGGAATTGCCGCGCTTCTAGCGCCGGATCCCGAGACCGCCGTCATGAACACGCCCGCCGAACTGCATCTGCTGCGGCCCGATGCGCATGACGTCGCCGATCTCGTGACCCGGCTCGCCAACGACTACGGCGAGCGTGCCGTCACGTCGCGCGCGGTCCGCGACGGGCACAGCCACGGCGAGGGTCTGGCCGACGCCGGCCTTCCCGACGTCGTCGTTTTTCCGCACACCAACGAAGAGGTCGCGGCGATCGTGCGCCTGTGCCATGCGGCGCGGGTGCCGGTCATCGCGTTCGGCGTCGGGACCTCGCTCGAGGGCCACGTCGCGGCGCTCTACGGCGGCGTGTGCGTCGACCTGTCGCAGATGAACCGCGTGCTGGAGGTCAATGCCGAGGATCTCGACTGCCGCGTGCAGGCCGGCGTGCTGCGCGAGCAGCTGAACGCCGAACTGAAGGGCACGGGCCTGTTCTTCCCGATCGACCCGGGCGCGAACGCGACGATCGGAGGCATGGCCGCCACGCGCGCGTCGGGCACCAACGCGGTTCGCTATGGAACGATGCGCGAGAACGTGCTGGGGCTGACGGTCGTCACCCCGGACGGCCGGATCGTCCGGACCGGCGGCCGGGCGCGAAAATCGAGCGCCGGGTACGATCTGACGCGGCTGTACGTCGGCGCGGAAGGCACGCTCGGCATCATCACCGAGATCCAGCTGCGCCTCTACGGCGTGCCCGACGCCATCTCCGCGGGCGTCTGCCAGTTCGCCACGCTCGAAGGCGCGGTGCAGACCGTCATCCTGACGATGCAGCACGGCATTCCCGTCGCCCGGATCGAGCTGCTCGACGACGTGCAGATGGATGCGTGCATCCGCTACTCGAAGCTCGAGGGCTTCGCGGTCAAGCCGACGCTGTTCTTCGAGTTCCATGGCAGCGCGGCGGGAGTGGCGGAGCAGGCGGCGCAGACGCGTGCGATTGCCGAGGAGTTCGGCGGCAGCGCGTTCGAGTGGGCGACCAAGCCCGAGGACCGGACGCGGCTGTGGAAGGCGCGGCACGCCGCCTATTACGCGGCCAAGGCGATGTCCCCGGGCAAGGACGTGTTCGCAACCGACGCCTGCGTGCCGATCTCGCGGCTCGCGGACTGCGTGCTCGAGACGAAGGCCGACGCGGACGCGACCGGGCTCGTCGCGCCGATCGTCGGCCATGTCGGCGACGGCAACTTTCACCTGTGCGTGCTGTTCGATCCGAATGACCCCGGCGAGCGCGCGCGGGCGGAGGGCCTCGCCCGGCGCATCAGCCTGCGCGCGATCGCCATGGGCGGCACCTGCACCGGCGAACACGGCATCGGCGTGCACAAGCTCGAGGCGCTCGTCGCGGAGCACGGCGAGGCGGTCGACCTGATGCGGACGATCAAGCGCGCGCTCGACCCGCGCAACATCATGAATCCCGGCAAGACCGTGCCGCTCTGAAGCGCTCCGAAAATGTACACGCTCTATATCGCCAACAGGAACTACTCGTCCTGGTCGCTGCGCGGCTGGCTCGCGATGATGCTCGTCGCGCGCGCCGTTCGCCGAAGTGATGGTGTCGCTGTCCGGCACGGGTTCGCCGAATCCCGCGAACCTCGCCTTTTCGCCGACGGCGCGCGTGCCCTGCCTGCACGACGGTGCGACGGTCGTCTGGGATTCGCTGGCGATCGCGGAATACCTTGCCGAACGGCACTCCGGGCATGTGGCCGGCCGATCCCGTCACCCGGGCCTGGGCGCGGTCGGTCTGCGCCGAAATGCATTCGGGCTTCTCCGCGCTGCGCAACGACATGACGATGTGCATCCGCGAGCGCGTCGACGTGCGGCCCTGGTCGGGCGCGCTCGAGAGCGACATCGCGCGGGTCATCGCGATCTGGGACGAGGGGCGACGCCGTTTCGGCCAGGGCGGGCCCTTTCTGTGCGGTGAATTCTCGCTCGCCGACGCGTTCTACGCGCCGGTGGCCTACCGATTCCGCACCTACGGCGTCGTCCCCGACGGTGCGGCCGGAGCCTACCTGCAGGCGCTGCTCGCGCACCCGCTGCTGCGGCAATGGGAGGACGCCGCGCTGAAGGAGACGGCGATCATCGAGGCCGATGAGCCGCGGCTCATCTACCGCGACAAGCTGGCCGGGAACGGCGGCCCGAAGGGATGAGCGCCGCAGAGCACAGGGCGCGCGTGCTCCCTCTCGGAGGGAAGACGCGCGGTGCCAAGGGTGCTCAAATGATGGAAGCTGTCCTGGCCGATCTCCAGGCGCAGATACGCACGGCGGCGGCCGTGCAGTCGCCCGCTCGTCATCCGTGGCGGCGGCACCAAGGATTTCTACGGGCAGGCGGTCGCGGGCGCGGTTCTGGACATGACGCCCTATGCCGGCATCGTCGATTACGATCCGACCGAGCTCGTGATCACCGCGCGCGCCGGCACGCCGCTGGCGGACATGGAGCAGGCGCTGCGCGCATCCGGACAGATGCTGCCCTGCGAGCCGCCGCACTTCGGCGCCGCGCGCGACGCTGGGCGGCGCGGTGGCGGCGGGGCTGTCCGGGCCGCGACGGCCCTATGCCGGCGCGATGCGCGACATCGTCCTCGGCGTGCGTGTGCTCGACGGCCGCGGCGAGGACCTCGTGTTCGGCGGACGCGTCATGAAGAATGTCGCGGGCTTCGATCTGGCGCGGGTCATGACCGGCGCGCTCGGCACGCTGGGCGTGCTCACCGAAATTTCACTCAAGTGCGTGCCGCTGCCCAAGTTCGAGACGACGCGCGTGCTCGAGTGTTCCGTCGGCGAGGCGATCCGGTTGACCAACGAGTGGAGCGGCAAGCCGCTGCCGGTTTCGGCGACCTGCCATCACGCGGGCCGGCTCGCGGTGCGCCTGTCGGGCGCCGCGCCGGCGATCGACGCCGCGGTGAGGCAGATCGGCGGAACGGAGCTCGCCGCCGGCGATGCCTTCTGGGAGGGCATCCGCGAGCAGACCCACGCGTACTTCGCCACGGCGCGCGCGGAGGGCGCGCCGCTCTGGCGACTATCCGTCAAGGCGACGGCGCCGTACCGGGATCTCGGCGGCGAGCAGATGGTCGAATGGAGCGGCGCGCTGCGCTGGCTGGTTGCCGGCGAGCACACGGAACCCGCGAAGGTGCGCGACTGGGCCCGTGACCAGGGCGGTCATGCGACGCTGTTTCGCGCCGCCGACAAGTCCGCCGGCGCGTTTCATCCGCTGCCGGACACGCTGCACGCGCTGCATCGCCGCCTGAAGGCGACGTTCGACCCTGCCGGCATCCTGAACCGCGGCCGTCTCTACCCCGACTTCTAGAATGAACGACCCCCACGCTCACTGCGTTCGCTGCCCCCCGGGGGGCGGCCTGAGTCGTGCAAACCGCCCTTGCCGACTTCATCCGTGACACGCCCGTGGGCCGCGAGGCCGACGCGATCCTGCGCTCCTGCGTGCACTGCGGGTTCTGCACCGCGACCTGCCCGACCTACCTGCTCCTGGGCGACGAGCAGGACAGCCCGCGCGGCCGAATCTATCTCATCAAGGAGATGCTCGAAGGCCATGCGGCGACCGCGAAGACGCGGCTGCATCTCGACCGGTGCCTCACCTGCCGCAGCTGCGAGACCACCTGCCCCTCCGGTGTCCAATACGGACGGCTGGTCGACATCGGCCGGCACGTGGTCGACGAGCGCGCACCGCGCTCGCTCGCGAGCCGTGCCCAGCGCTGGCTGATCCGCGAAGGCTTGCTTGCCCGCCCGCTCTTCAACGCGGGCCTGGCGATCGGTCGAATGCTGAAACCGGTGCTTCCCGCGGCTTTGGGCGCCAAGATCCTCGACGCGCGTCCGGCGGGGACGTGGCCTGCCGCAAGGCACGCGCGGAAGATGCTGGCGCTCGACTCCTGCGTGCAGGGAGCCCTGGCGCCCGGCATCGACGCCGCGCTGGCGCGCGTGCTCGACCGGATCGGAATTTCGCTGCTGCGGGTCTCCGCGGCGGGCTGTTGCGGCGCGCTGCCTCATCACCTGAGCGGCGAGGCGCGGGCGCTGGCCATGGTCAAACGCAACGTCGATGTCTGGTGGCCGCACGTCGACCGCGATGTCGAGGCGATCGTCGTCACCGCCAGCGGCTGCGGCGTCATGGTCAAGGATTACGGGCACCTGCTGCGCGACGATCCCGCGTACGCGGAAAAGGCGAAGCGCATCTCGGCGCTCACCCGCGACCCGGTCGAAGTCATCGGGGCCGAGTGGCCGCGCATCGCGCCCGGGATCGCGATGGACATCGGCGCGCAGAAGGTCGCCTTCCAGTCACCGTGCTCGCTGCAGCACGGCATGAAGCTCAAGGGGCGCGTCGAGGAGATCCTGCTGGCGCTCGGTCTGGAGCTGACGCCGGTGGCCGATGCCCATCTCTGCTGCGGGTCGGCCGGCACCTACTCGCTGCTGCAGCCGGAGCTCTCGCGCCAGCTCAAGGCCGCGAAACTGAAGGCGCTGGAGGCGGGACGGCCCGATGTCATCGCGACCGCGAACATCGGCTGTCTCGCGCACCTTGCCGAAGGCACGAAGCGGCCGGTGCGCCACTGGATCGAGCTGCTCGACGCGCGGATGCTGGGTGGCGAGCGAGCCCCATCGTAGGCCCCGTCCATTCCTGTCGCAAACGCGATGCCTGCAACCTCCGACGCCCTGCGCCCGGGTTATCGCCACTTCCTCGCGATCCCGACGCGCTGGATGGACAACGACAGTTACGGGCACGTCAACAACGTGACGTACTACTCGTACTTCGACACCGTCGTGAACGAGCACCTGATCCGTGTCGGCGGACTCGACATCGGCAGCGATCCGGTCGTCGGCTACGTCGTCGAAACCGGTTGCCGGTTCCGGAAGCCGCTGACGTTTCCCGAGACGATCGACGCCGGTTTGCGCGTCGCCAGGCTCGGCGCGACGTCGGTGACCTACGAGATCGGCATCTTTCGCCAGGGCGAGGACGAGCCGGCGGCAACGGGTCACTTCGTTCACGTCTGGGTGGACCGCGCGACGCAGCGTCCGGCGCCGATCCCGCCGCGGATTCGCGCGGCGCTCCTGCCGCTGGTCGCGAAGAGCCGGTCGTGAGCGACGCCAAAGCGACGGCGGCGGTCGTCACCTGCGCCCCGATGAGCGCCGGCCACCCGGCCCGGGGCGCTGGCGCTGCTGGGCGAATTCCTGCGCGAGGACGGTCACTATCTCGCGTCGAGCGGCGCCTACGGCGATGGCGGCGAAGATGCCCTGGCGAGCGCTCTCGATCTGTTTCTCGCGCATCCCGAGTTGGGCTTCGTCTGGCTGGCGTTCGCCGAGGACGGCGCGACGCGCGCAACGGCCGGCGCCTGCGTGGTCTGCTATGCGATCTCGACGTCGCGCGGGACGCTCGTTGCCAAGCTCGACGACGTCACCATCGGCCGTGGCTGGCAGGGGCGGGGCGTCGGCAGCGCGATGCTCGTGGCGTTGGGCGAAGACCTGCGCCAGCGCGGCATCACGCGGATCGACACGGCATGCCATCGCGACAACACGCGCGCCTGGCGGTTTTACGAGCGGCTGGGCTTTCGGGCGCTCGATGAGGTGCGCATGGCGCTTCTGTTGCATCGAGGAGCCTAGCGGTGCCCGCGCGCCGCATTGCGCTGATCCCCGCGGCGGGCGGGGGCAGCCGCTTCGGTGGCGATCTGCCGAAGCAGTATGCCGACCTGTCGGGCAAGCCGCTGCTGGGCCGCACGATCGAACGGATCGGCGGCGCGCTCGTGCTCGATGCGATTGTCGTGGCACTGGCGCCGGACGACGCGTATTTTCACGGTGCCGGCGACAGATTTTCCGGAGCGCAGCCTCTGCGCTGCGGTGGCGCCACTCGTGCCGAGACCGTCGCCAATGCGCTGGCCGCGCTCGCGGGGCGTTGCGACGACGACGACTGGATCCTCGTCCACGATGCGGCGCGCCCATGCGTTCCGGTCGAGGCGCTGCAGCGGCTGACCGCTGAACTCGCCGACGATGCGGTCGGCGGATTGCTCGCGATTCCCGTGGCGGACACGCTGAAGCGCGAAGACCGGGCAACGCCGGCGCGCGTGCTGCGGACCGAGGATCGCGCCGGACTTTGGCAGGCGCAGACGCCGCAGATGTTCCGCTACGGCATTCTGCGGACCGCCATGGGGCTGCCGGGCGCGCTGGCCGCCACCGACGAAGCGGCGGCCGTCGAGGCGCTCGCGGCCACCGGAGCGTGCGCGGCGCCGTGGCTCGTCATGGGCAGCGCGCTCAACATCAAGATCACGTTTGCGACGGACCTCGCCCTCGCCGCGGCCATCCTCGCTCTTCAGGAGTCACCTTGACGAATGTCCGGATCGGCAGCGGATTCGACGTCCACGCTCTCGTCGCCGGCCGCCCGCTGGTGCTGGGTGGCGTGGCCATTGCGCACGAGCGCGGCCTCGCGGGCCACTCGGACGCCGACGTGCTGCTGCACGCCGTCTGCGACGCGATCCTGGGTGCGCTGGCGCTGGGCGACATCGGCATGCACTTTCCCGATACCGATCCGCGCTGGAAGGATGCCGACAGCCGCGTGCTGCTGCGCCAGGTCGCGGCGCTCGCTTCCGCGCGTGGGTGGCGCATCGGCAACCTGGACGTAACGGTGATCGCGGAGGCGCCGAAGATCGCGCCGCACGTTCCGGCAATGCGCGCCAATCTCGCGGGCGACCTCGCCTGCGAAATCGGGGATGTCAGCGTCAAGGCGACCACGACCGAGCGCCTCGGGTTTGCAGGCCGAGGCGAGGGGATCGCGGCATCGGCCACGGTCCTGCTGGCGCGCGGCTAGTGTACTGAGTCAGAAGCTCGCTCGGCAGTTCGCGGCGAAATCCGCTCCATTGCCTTCGGAACTCCTGACTCAGCACACTAGCGCGGCATCGGCGTCGCGTCGAGGCGCAACACCGTCCAGCCGCCGCCTTCGGCAGCCAGCGCGGCGGCAAACCCGGGCGGTGCGTCGAGTCCCGTCACGCGCCAGCGATCGCGCGCCCGTTCGTCGTGCTCGTCCTCGATGAGCGCGTCGTCGTCGCCATGGTGGGTCACCGTGAAGGACCGCGTCGGGTACGAGAACCCCTCGCCACGCGCCTTGACGTACGCCTCCTTGCGCGTCCAGAGGCGAAAGAAGGCGTCCCGCCGCGCGTCCGGGGCGAGCGCCGCCAGCACGTCGCACTCCCGGGGCGAAAAGGCCTGCCGGGCGACGCCGGCGACATCGACCTCGCGCCTCGTCGCCTCGACGTCGATGCCGACTTCACGCCTCGACGCGATGGCATACATCGCGATGTCGTCAGTGTGCGAGACGTTGAAGCGCAGATCGGGCCGGTCCGGTAGGCATGGCTTGCCATTGACGCCATAGCCGATGCGCAGCGCCGACGAATGGTCCGGCGTGTACGCCTTCAGCAACTGCCGCAGGACGACACGGGCCACGACGAACCGCCGCTTGAGTTCGGCTGTGCGATAGCGATCCGCCCGCCGGCGTTCGTCGGGGTCGAGTATCGACCCACAGGTCGGACCATGGCGCGCTTCCAAGCTCGAGCGATGCGGTCCACACGTGCACCTGCGCGGATTCGAGCGGCGGCACTGCCACGGCAGGCTGCGGCATCCGGGGTCGTCAACCCGGAGCGGCAAGGTCGATGCACGCCTGCAAGCGTGCCGCCAGGTCGTCGACAATCGGCGGCTTGACGAGGTCGGTGTGCATGCCGGGCAGGCGGTGGATGCGAATCGCGCCCTGGCTCCAATGTGACCAGCCCAGATTGTCCGCGGTGGACTGCCCGACCGACGCCTCCGCGATGAAGAGCTCGATCGGGATGGTCGTGGGCTTGGGCCGGTAGCTCCAGTGCGCCCAGCGGTGGGCCTCCTCGGTCGTGCGCAATTGCCGGAGTCGGCGGAGCTTCAACGGATGCAGTACGGCGAAGTACACGAATTCCTGAAGCTTCCACGGATCGAACCTTCCGCGCAGGAGCGCGCCCAGCTCGTCGAGCCAGAGACCCGTGGTCGTGGCGGGCGGGGCGAACGTGTCGAGCATCGCGAGCAGCGTCACACGTTGCCCCGCCGCGGCAAGCTGGCGCGCGACTTCGTAGGCGACGATGCCGCCGCCGGAGTAACCGGCAATGAGGTAGGGCCCGGCAGCCTGCACCTTCTGCATCGTCGCAATGCAATAGGCGGCGATCGCTTCGATCGTATCGATCGGGCTTTCCGGTGTCGAAGACACCGCGCGCCTGTATCCCGTAGACGGTCTGCTCGGGATCGAGGCGGCGCGCCAGCTCGTAATAGATGAAAAGACGGCCACCGATGGTGGCCATCACGAACAGCGGCTGGCGCGAGCCGGCCTTGATCGTTATCAGCTCCGGATCGACCATGGACTGGAATCCGTCACGAATGAGCCGGCCAGCGCCTCGATCGTGCCATCGCCAACCCACAGAATGTCGAGCGGCAGGCGGCGATGGAAAGCCTGCGTCGATGCGCTCCATCAGCTGCACCGCCAGCAGCGAATGCCCGCCAAGGTCGAAGAAGTTGTCGCGCACGCCGACCTTCCGCAGCTTGAGGAGGTCCTCCCAGATCTTGACCAGATGCAACTCGATGTTGTCGCGTGGTGCGAATCGGTCGGACTTGCTCTCGCCGCCCTCCTGCGCGGCGCCGGCAGGGCTTCGCGGTCGATCTTGCCGTTGGGGGTGAGCGGCAGAGCGGGCAAGCAAACGAACGCGGCCGGAATCATGTAATCCGGCAGCTTCGCTTGAGCCACGCGCGCGAGATCCGCCCCGGCACCGGCGCGTCGGGCCCGCACGACATAGGCCGTCAGCCGCGGCTCGCCCGGCACGTCCTCGCGCAGCACCACCAGCGCGTCGCGCACCTGCCGCATGCCGGACCAGCGCCGCCTCGATCTCGCCCGGCTCGATGCGGAAGCCGCGCAGCTTCACCTGGTGATCGAGACGCCCGAGGAACATCGATGCTGCCATCCGGCAGGCGCCGCACGCGATCGCCGGTGCGGATACAGTCGCACCGTCCGGTCGGTGGCGAAGGGGTCCGGCACGAAGCGCTCGGCGTCGAGCTCGGGGCGCCTCCAGTAGCCGCGCGCGACCCCGTCGCCGCCGACGTACAGCTCGCCCGTCGACCCCGATCGGCACCGGTTGCCGGTGCGGCATCCAGGACGTAGAGCTGCGGTGTTGGCGATCGGACGACCGATCGGTATCGTGCGCGTCGCCGGACGCGACCGCCTCCACCCGATACCACGTGGCGAAGGTCATGGTCTCGGTGGGCCGTAGCACGTGGAGGAGCTCGTCGCGGGGCCGCGCCGCAAGTACTCGCCGCACCCGGCGCGGGTCGACGCGCTTCGCCGCCGAAGAACACCTGCTTCACGCCGGCAGCAGCGCCGGGATCCGCGAGCGACGACCGCGTTGAACAGCGCGGTCGTCAGGAACATGCGTGGTAACGCCGTGTCGGCGCAGCTCGCGCGCGAGCCCGCGGCGGATCGGGACGACTTCACGCGAGACGACGCAAGCGCGCGAACCGTTGAGCAGCGCTCCCCAGATCTCGAACGTCGCGGCGTCGAAGGACGGGTTGGAGACCTGCGCTACGCAATCACCGGGGCCGAGCTGCACGTAGTCCGTATTGCAGACCAGTCGCGCGAGCCGCGATGCGAGCGACCATCACCCCCTTGGGCTTGCCGGTCGAGCCCGACGTGTACATGACGTACGCGAGCGCGTCGGCGCTGGTGGCGGCGGCTCGATCGGCGTCGCTGTTCGCATCGATGCCCGGCGCAATCCGCGGTCCAGGCACACGACGGCTCCGTCGACGCGATGCGGCAGCCGTCGCCACGCGCGCTGCCGCGAGGTCAGAGCACCGTCGCGCCGGTGTCCTCCACCATGAACGCGAGGCGCTCCTTCGGGGTAGCTCGGATCCAGGGGCACGTAGGCCCCGCCCGCCTTGAGGATCCCCAGCAGCCCGACGACCAGCTCCAGCGAGCGCTCGAGGCAAATCCCGACCAGCGTCCGCGGCCCACGCCGAGGCGGTCAGGTGGTGGGCCAGTCGGTTGGCGCGCGCGTTGAGCTCGCGGTAGGTGAGCTGTTGCTCCCCACGCACCACCGCGGTGGTGTCTGGCGTGACGCTCGGCCTGCTGCTCGAACAACTGCTGGATGCAGCTGGTCCCGCGGGTAGTCCACCGCGTGGCGTTCCACTCGCGCCAGCAACTGATGCCGCTCCTCCGGCGGTGAGCAGCGGCAAGTCCGTCGATGTGCTGGTGCGGGATCGGCCACGATTGCCCTCGAGCAGCCGCGGAGATGCCGCGCCATCCGGCCTGATCGGTCGAGGCATCGAACAGGTCGGTGCTGAATTCGAACGAGCCATCCAGCTGCCCGTCGGTTTCGGCCAGAAAAAGCGTCAGGTCGAACTTTGCCGTCCCGCGCGGAAGTGGGAGGTGCGTGAATGCCAGCCCCGGCAGCCGGAGTTCGGCTTCACGGGTGTTCTGCAAGGTGAACATGACCTGGAACAGCGGATTGCGGCTCAGGTCGCGCCGGGCCTGGAGCTCCTCGACCAGCTTCTCGAAGGGCAGGTCCTGGTGGGAGTAGGCGTCGACGGCGCGCTCGCGCGTTCGCGTCAGCAATTCCGAGAACGTCGGATTGCCGGACAGATCGCCGCGCATGACCAGCGTGTTGACGAAGAAGCCGATGAGGCCTTCGATTTCGGTGCGGTTGCGCCCGGCGATCGGAGTGCCGACGGCGATGTCTTCCTGGCCCGAGTAACGCATCAGCAAGACCTGGAAGGCGGCCAGCAGCACCATGTAGAGGGTGGCATTTCGCGCGCACGTGGGTCCTGAGCGACGCGACGAGCGGCGCCGCGACCGTGAAGCGCATCCGGTCCCCGCGATAACTCAACTGCGCGGGACGCGGTCGGTCGGTCGGCAGCTCGAGCGGGGCATTCCGGTCAGCAGCCGCGCCAGTAGTCGAGCTGACTTTCCAGCGCCGTACCGCTCATCGCATCGCGCTGCCATTCGGAGAATCCGAATACTGAAGCGGCAACGGCGGCAGCCCGGCGGGCTGCCCGCGGTCGAAGGCCGTGTAGCAATGTTCGAGCTCCCGGTAGAGCACGCTGAGCGACCAGCCGTCGGCCGCGATGTGGTGCAGCGTGACGACGAGCACGTACTCCTGATCGTCGAGTCCGCGCCAGCCCGGCACGCAGCATGTCGTCGCCGCCAGGTCGAATGCGCCGAAAGCGAGGTCATCCACGAATGCATCGAGCGCGCGCGCTCCATCGTCGACCGTCCGCAGGTCCAGCAGCGGCAGCTTGAACGGCCGATGGGCCGCCACGATCTGCTGCGGCATGCCGTCGCGCTTCACCAGCCGGGTACGCAGCACTTCATGGCGCGAGAGCACCACGTAGACGCAGGCCTGCAGGGCTTCGGTATCGAGGGGCCCCAGAATGCGGTAGGCCTGCGCGATGTTGTAGTTGCCCGCCACCGGGCTGATCTGCTCCACCAACCATAGCCGGCTCTGCGCGAACGACAATGCGCACGGGCTGCCGCTCGTGCGGCGCGGGATCGTGGTCGGCGGGAAACCGGTCCTGCGTCTGCCGAGCAGCCTCTGTTCCAGAAGGATGCGCTCGTCCAGACGCATCGTCTCGAACGACGAAACGTCGGACCCCGACTTCATGCAACATCCACTGTGCGCAACGAGAAGCGCATGTCGCCGATCACTCGATTGCCCCAACTCCGTGCAACGCGTCGACTTTGTCGGCGCCCGCCACCAGGTTGGCCAGTGCCGCCAGCGCCAAACCGCGCACGGTGGGCGTTTCGAACAATTGCCGCAAATTCAGATCGACCCCGATGGTTTGATTGACTCGGTTCATCAACCGGACGGCCAGCAGTGAATGTCCGCCGAAGTCGAAAAAGTCGTCATCGATGCCCACGATGGTCAGGTTCAGCATGTCGGCCCAGATTTCGGCGATGTTGTCGACTGTATCGGCG
>CAVOXS010000003.1:0-237421 GCA_963700415.1 uncultured beta proteobacterium | reverse complement strand
AGCGTCCTGAACCAGACGAGCATGTCCTGGTAATTCTCGGTCGTCGCGGCGGTCGCGGCGATGGCCCCTGCGGGTGCGCCGAGCGCCGGGATGTGCCAGGACGGCACGACCATCTTGCCGACCCCGTCGTATTGGTACACGGCGGACAGCCAGGTGGCGGTCGTCAAGGTGATCGGCGTGTAGCAGGCCGAGTTCGTGACCACCTGCCGTTCGAGCGGCTTGCCGGCGAACAGGCGGACGATGGCGTCGGCGCAGGTCTTGCCCTGCTGGTTGCCGATGTGGCCCGCCTTCGGCTGCGTCGTGAGGCTCGCGTCGCCGATCACGTGGATGTGCGACTTGCCGAAGTTGGTCGACTCGTAGCTCAGGACGTTGACCGGCGCGAACGGCTTGGCGGGATCGGCACTCAGGAGGCCAGCGTCGGCCAGCAGCTTCGGGGCCCGCTGCGGCGGAATCGCGTTGATGACGCCCGCGTTCTCCGTCCAGCGGGTGCGACACCATCCTCGTAGGTTACGGTACGGGCGCCGACGTCGATGTTCGTCACCTTGCTGCCCGGCCGGTAGTCGACAATGCCGGCGTACAGCGTGGTGAAGGCCTCGGAGAAGTTGTCCTTCTCGACCACGATGTCCAGGTTCGCATCCAGCACGATGATCCTGCTGCCGGGCTTGTTGGCTTTGAGCCAGTCGGCGATCACGCAGACCCGCTCGTAGGGTCCGGGGGGCAGCGATACGACCTTGCGGCAATCGTCAGCACGACGTTCTGACCGGCCGTCAGCGCGACGAGTTGTCGGCGCAGCAACTCCGTCTGGGGACCGGCCTTCCACGCGTGCGGAATGTCGGTATCGTACTGCGAGACGCTGGTCATGCCCGGCATCGCGTCGAACTCCAGGCCGGGAGCGAGGACGAGTCGGTCGTAGCCCATTGAGCCGCCGTCGTAGTGGACGTGATTGCTGGCGGAGTCGATGCTCGTGACCTTGGAGTTGATTCGCTTCACGCCGTAGTGACCGGTCAGCGTCGCGTACGTGTACTCGAGGCTCGAGAGCTCACGCTGCCCGGAGAGTACGGTGTTGCTCATGATGTTGGACGTGTAGGACGGGCTCATCTCGATCAGGGTCACGTTCACCCCCGTCCCGCCCCACAGGCGCAGGTACTTCGCCACGGCGGCCCCCGACATGCCGCCACCCACGACGACGACGTTGCCGGTAATGCCGGTGTTGGTCGGCACCGGGAACAGCACCGGCGAGTCGGCCGCCCAAACGCTGGGCGCGGCCAAGAGACCCAACCCGCCGGCTGCCATCGAACCCAGAAACGTGCGACGATCCATTTTCATTTCTCCGCTCATTGTTTCGACAGGAAGTCGGCGATCAGCTGCAACTGCGCGTCGGTGTAGCCGAGCGCATGCGCGGCCATGATGCTGTCGCCGTCGCCGCTCGCGAATTTGCGCAGCTTCTCGAGCAGGTCCGCGCTGGAGTCTCCCTGCAACCGGTCGAGCCGCCGCTACTGCCATTGGTGCCGTGGCACTGGAAGCAGTTGCTGGCGAGGAGGCGGCCCGGGTGGATCTCGGTGGAGGACGCGACGGACGTGACCGTGACCGGCACCGTCACCTTCGTCTTCGAGTCGCTGATGACGAGGTTCGCGCTCCCTGCGACCCTGCCGGTCACCGTGACGACCGGGCCTGAGAGCGTGGCGCCGGCGACAGTGGCATTCGAATTGCTCACCTGCACGGTACCGGCCGGATTGCTGATCGTGAGCGACGCGGACTGCCCGACGTTCAGCGAAAGGCTCGGCGGCGCTACCGTCATCGGCAGCGTGACAGTGACAGTGGTGGTCTTGGTCTCCTTCCCGTCCCTGACCGTCAGCTTGGTAGTGCCGACCGCGAGCGCCTTCACCGTGATCTTGTTGCTTGCAAGGGTCGCCCAGGCCACCCCAGGCATCGAGTTGCCAACCAGCGATGCGGTACCGCGGACGCTGGAAAGGCTGATGGTGCCGCTTCCCCCTGCCATCAGGGCCAGCGAGCCGGGAGACAGGGTCAAGGCTTGTGCCCCAACGGCCACTAGCGGGAGGACAAGGCTCGTAAGCCAGCTGATAACGTGGGACCGTGTCATTTTTTCCATTTCGCCGTTGTTGTCGAATTTGACCAGGAACATCCGATTGCGCGGGGACGAGCTTAGCGTGCGAACCTGAAACCAAGCTGAAGGCACGGGGAATGGCGAGATGCGCGATGGTCCGGCTGTCTCGCCGCGGTGTTGCGAAGGGGAACGCCACCCGGTCGGCGCAGGGTGCCGGCCCGAGGAACACTGGACCGACCGCTACATGGCGGGAAAGGTCACCGTCACCTCGAACCCGCCGAGCGCCCGCGAGCGCCCGAAGCGCATCTCTGCGCCGTAGGAGAAGGCGATGCTGCTGGCGATGGCAAGCCCGAGGCCATGTCCTTCGACCGCCTCGTCCAGCCGCACGCCGCGTCCCGCGATCCTGCCCAGATCCTCGGGCGAGCAGCCGGGCCCGTCGTCTTCGACCGCCAGCACCATGCCGTCTCCATCGCGCACCGAAACCAGGACGCGGGAGCGCGCCCACTTGCAGGCGTTGTCGAGCAGGTTGCCGCACAATTCGAGGAAGTCCTCCCGGTCTCCGGCGAACTTCAACCCGGGGGCGACGCGGCAGGCGATGTCGAGATTCCGGTCGCGATAGAGCTTGCGCAGGGTCGCAGCCAGCGACTCGATCTCCGCCGCGAAGTCGAGCGGCATCCCGGACGCCCGCCCACCTGCCACGCGAGCGCGCCTCAACTCCGCGTCGATGCGCCCGCGCAGGATTTCGAGCTGTTCCGCCATCTGTCGCGCCAGCGCCGGTTGGCGCCGCAGGTATTCATCCTCCGCCATGTGCGTCAGCACGGTGAGCGGCGCCTTCAATGCGTGCGCGAGGTTGCCGAACGACTCGCGTGAGCGCTGCAGCCGCCGCGTGAGCAGCGCCAGCAGCCGATTGACCTCGCGCACCAGCGGCAGCACCTCGGCCGGCGCCTGCTCGCCAAGCTGGGCGATCTCCGCACGCTCGAGGCGGCCCACGTCGGCCTGCACCCGGCGCAGCGGGGCGAAGGCCAGGCGCACGATCCCGATCTGCAGCACGACGAGCAGCGCGAACATGATCACCGACACCCTGGTGTAGCGCGCCATCAGCTGCCCGAACTGCGAGCGGACGGGCTCCAGGTCGGCGGCGATCGCGATCGTGATCGTGCGGCCGCCGCGCTCGTAGCCGGTCGCGCTCAGCAGCAGTGCCTGCTGCTTCGGTCCCTCGACGCGGCCGGTCCGGCGCTGGCCACGGTCCACCGGCGTTACGGCCAGCGTCTCGTCGACCAGCGAGGGAGAACGCAGCGCGACCGTGCGATCGACCAGGATCTGGTAGTAGCGGCCGGAATGCGGCTCCAGAAACGGCGGGTCGAAGTGAGCGAGCGCCAGCGCCGCTTCGCTGCCAGGCAGAACCGTCAGCGAGCCGAACAGCTCGTCGGCGTCGTGCGCCAGTTCGCCGGCGATGTAGTCCATGATCACCTCGTCGACGGCAACGCGGACGACCGACCATTGGACGCCGAACACGGCGGCGAGGCTCAGCACCAGGCCGATCACCAGCGGCGCGAGCAGCGAGCGCATCAGTGCGATGCTCCGAACACGTATCCCTGGCCCCGTCGGGTCGTGATGCACGCGGAACCGAGCTTGTTGCGCAGGTGGTTGACGTAGACCTCGATGACGTTGCTCTGCCGGTCCGCGTCGTTGTCGTAGATGTGCTCGGCCAGATGCGCCTTCGACAGCACTTCGCCCGGGTGCAGCATGAAGTAGCGCAGCAGCCGGAATTCGACGCCAGAGAGCTGGATCACCCGGTCGCCGGCGACGACGGCCTGGCGCGCTTCGTCCAGCGTTAATCCGTCGGCCGTCACGACGCCGGTGGGCTGGGCGTGCGTGCGCCGGATCAGCGCGCCCAGCCGCGCGGCGAGCTCCTCGACGTGAAACGGCTTGGCGACGTAGTCGTCCGCGCCGGCGTTGAAGCCGTCCACCTTCTCATGCCACGCATCGCGCGCCGTGAGGATGAGGACCGGGACCGCATTGCCCCGCGCGCGCCAGTTGCGGAGCACGTCGAGGCCGGAACGATGCGGCAGGCCGAGGTCGAGGATCACCGCGTCGTAGGGCCACTCGGTGCCGAGGTGCTCCGCGTCGACGCCATTCGCCGCCACGTCCACCGCATAGCCCTTGCGGCTCAGGTCGTCCACCAAGCGCGACGAGAGCCGCGCATCGTCCTCGACCAGCAGGATCTTCAACGCCCGACCTCAAACAGATAGCCATTTCAACGGCGCGAGGCTGATTGTGGTCGGCTCGATGGTGCGGGTCAAGCATGGGTTTTCGGCGGCAAAGGGCTGCTCCGCGCGCTTGTCGCCGTGCTTCGGCGCGGGCGCCGACGCCAAGGTGGCCGCGCGCGCTCAGGCGGGCAGGCGCAGGCTCGATCCAGTCCGGCGGCGCGCGCGGGCGAGCGGCGACAGTGGTTACCAGGCGAGGCGTTGGTCGAACTCGTAGACCGGGATGGGCGGGAGCGCCGGATCGCCGGGTCGATCGTGCTCGGCGTCGGCGGCCTCCCACAGCGGTGAGCCGCGGGCGCGTGCGATCTAGGAGTACAAAAACTCCATCGAGTAACCGCCATGGAGGTGAACCTGCACCGTCTGGAGTTGGTCGAACGCGCCCATTGACCAACCGGGACTGAACGGCCGGTTTCGCGCTTGCACCCGTTCACGTCGCACGGACATTGTCCGTCAGGTCGAATTCCGATCAGAACAACTGAACGGATAGCCCTGCGCGACGCCTGCAAAAAAATTGCGGTGCCAAAATTTGGAGGGGGCTATTGCGGGGATGTTGGCAGAGGGTTTCGGCCCCGGAAGACACCCTCGGCCTTGGTCGATACAAAGAGGCCCCCCTCGGGAATGCCCGAGCATCTGGCGACGCCTTGGGAAGGCATGAGCGTGAACGGGCGACGAATGTACGCGTTGGATCGCTCCAAACATCTTGGCGCTACCCCGACCAGAAGCGAAAACGGCCTGCCCGAAGGCAAGCCGTTTTGAATGGTTGCGGGGGCAAGATTTGAACTTGCGACCTTCGGGTCATGAAGCGAAAATTGGATACATGAGCAGTCGGTAAATCAATAACTTGCGACGCTTGCCTACCCGTTCCCGAGTCGCACCAAGTCACAATCGCGGCACAGCCAATTCGGGGCAGACACAGCCGGGATACGCGTGAGATCTCGCGCTGAATATTTCCCGCCGGGGCGGACGGCGTCGTTGCCGATCAAGCCATCTGCATATGGTCTTGCCTCCATATGTTTTTACATCCATAATATCTCGTGTGATCTGGACGGTACTCTTCCACGACGAGTTTGACGGCGAGTTTCAGAAACTCGCCAAGGGCTTGCAGGATGAGCTTCTCGCCCATGCCTTGTTGCTGAGCCAGTTTGGGCCGGGCCTCGGGCGCCCCACGGTGGACACGCTGAAGGGATCGAAGCACGTCAACATGAAGGAACTCCGGTTCGGATGGCACGGCGAGGTTTGGCGCATAGCGTTCGCCTTTGACCCGCACCGGCAAGCGATACTTCTCGTAGCCGGTGACAAGGGCGGTGCCGACCAGAAGCGGTTTTACAAGCGGCTCATCGGTCTCGCCGACGCTCGCTTCGACACGCATTTGGCCTCGCTGGCAGCCGCTGCTGCACGAAAGGAAAAAAGACATGGCAAGAAATCTTGAACAAGTTCTCGCCAAGCTGCCGGCCAAGCGCCGCGCGAAGGTGGAACGTCGGGCGGCGGAACTCGCGACCCTCAAAGACCTGCGTCATGCCGTCGAGCGGACGCAGGAGGAGCTTGCAATCGCTCTCGGTGTGCGACAGGACACGATTTCTCGCCTGGAGCAGCGAAGCGACATGCTGCTTTCAACCGTCAAGCGCTATGTCGAAGCGATGGGAGGGCACGCTCGACCTCGTCGCCAAGTTTCCCAATCGTCCGCCGGTGATCATCGAGCAGATCGCGGAACGTCGAGACCAACAGAAGCTGTCCGCCAAAGGGCCACGCACCGGCAAGCGACACGCGGCGGAAGGCGCCTGACGTTGTTCGCTCGATCCGTACAGCACCAAACGAAAACGGCCTGCCCGAAGGCAAGCCGTTGATTTATTTGGTTGCGGGGGCAAGATTTGAACTTGCGACCTTCGGGTTATGAGCCCGACGAGCTGCCAGACTGCTCCACCCCGCGCTAGATTGATAAGTATATCCGACAGACGGCCATTGGGTCAAACGGACGCGGGGAACGCAACGACGTGATCGATCGCCAGCCGGATGCCGATCTTCTCGCCGATTGCGTGGTTGTGGTGCGACGGCACCAGCGACAGCACATGGGTTCCCGACGCCAGCGTCAGCGTATACAGGAAGTCGGCACCGCGGAATGCCTTCTTCGCAACCTCGGCATGCCAGGGACTCGCATCGTCGTGCACGATGTCGTCGGGGCGGAGGAGCACGTCCACTGCGCCACCGTCGACGACCGGCGCGGGGAGCGCGGTGTCGAGCGCGCCCAATTCCGTGGCGAGGGTGTGCGGCCCGGCGACGACACCGCGCAGGAACACGCCCTGACCGACGAAGTCGGCCACGAAGCGCGTCGCCGGCTCGTGGTAGAGGTTGTACGCGGTGTCCCACTGCTCGATTCGCCCCTGGTACATGATGCCGATCTCGTCGGCGAGCGCGAAGGCCTCGTGCTGGTCGTGGGTGACGAGAATCGCCGTGGTGCCGCTGGCCTTGATGATGTCGCGCACCTCGAGCGACAGCCGCTCGCGCAAATCGGTGTCGAGGTTGGAGAAAGGCTCGTCGAGCAGAAGCAGGTCCGGCTCCGGCGCGAGCGCGCGGGCGAGCGCCACGCGTTGCTGCTGGCCGCCGGAAAGTTCGTGCGGATAGGTGTCCCCGGCACCGGAGAGTCCGACCAGGGCCAGCATTTCGCCGATTCGCGCGCGCGCCGCGGCCGATGGGCGCCGGCCAAAGCCGAACCCGACGTTGCCGGCGACGGTCAGGTGCGGAAACAGCGCGAAGTCCTGGAACACCATCCCGATGCGCCGGCTCTCCGGCGGCGTGAGCCGCTCCGGCTCCGAGACGACGCGATCCGACAGCGCGATCGTGCCGCCGGTGATCGACTCGAAGCCGGCGAGGCAGCGCAGCACGGTGGTCTTGCCGCAGGCGGAGGGGCCCAGCAGGCAGCCGATCCTTCCTTCGTCGAGCGTGAAGTCGAGTCCCCGAACGACGCGATTCGCGCCGTACGAGTGTTCGAGCTTGCGCACTTCGACCGAGGCTGCCACGGACGCGAGTTTAACCTGCGGCCGCGCGGTCAGACGCTCCGCCCGGAACGCCGCGGGCGGCTGCCGCGATCGAGTTCCCTGAGCTTGTCGGCCATCGCCGGCCCCACGAAGATCTTGGGATCCGACGGAGGCGTGAAGGCACCGGCCTTCTCGCGCTCGGCAACCCGTGCCCGTGCGGCCTCGAACGCGGCCAGCAGTGAATCGAAACGCGCAAGCCCGTGCTGGAACAGGGCTTCGCCGAAAAAGGTGACGTCGCTGCGCTGGCCGCAACCGAACGACGCACGGTCCGCGGCCGACGCGGTGAGGATCAGCGTGTTGTCGTCCATCAGCGCTTCGATGAAGCCGCCGGAATAGCAGGCCGAGACGACGACGATTCGCCATTTGATGCCCGCGCCGTCGAGGAGCCCTCTGAGCGCGGGCGCCGTGAGTGGCGCCAGTTCGAGCGGCGGCAGCGCGACCTCGAGCACATGCCGGCGGCTGCCGTGACTGGCCAGGTAGACCATCACGACATCCTGCTCGACGTCGATGGCAGCGCCGATTTCGTTCAGCGCTTCGCGCAGGTTCGTCACGGTGGCAGCGGGCAATTCGAGCAGCGTCCGCGGGTTGTTGACGAGCGCCAGCGAGCGGCCTGCGGTGCCCCAGCGCTCGTCCATCACGCGCTGTGCGGCAAGAACATCCTTGCGGAACACATCCTCGCGCGCATCGCCGGCAAAGCCGACGAAATACAGGTCGGTGACGTCCGGCCGCTCGTCGTCGAGGTCGGAAAGCGCCTCGTCGAGCAGATGCTGTTGCGCCGAGAGCACCGGCTCCGAAGCGGGATTCGGAAAGCGCGGATCGGCACCCTCGGCCGACGGTTCGTTCCACCAGGAGTCATCGGGCGCGATCAGGGACGCGAACCACATCGGCGCGATCAGCGCGAGCCCGCCCGCCAACGCTCGCCACCCGCGCCCGGGCGCGGCGGGGGCGAGCGCCACCGCGACCGAGCGTGCCGCCAGCGCGAAAGTCCACAGGATCATGACCGCCTCGAACACCGCCCAATGGAGCTCCCATGCGGGGGTGGCATCGAACGCCACACTCGGCACGACGCGCAGGATCTGCAGCACCGGAAAGCCGGATAGCAGCAACACCGGCAGCGCGAGCGCGAAGGCGCGCTGCCCGAACGCGAGCGCGAGCACCGCCGCCGTGAGCAGCAGGATTCCCGCGCCGAAGATCTCGTTCCCGAGGCCGAACCATGAGAAGTAGCCGTCGGTTCCGTAACCGTAACGGTACCAGTCGACGCCGAGATCGATCAGTGCCGACACCACGAGCAGCAGGAGCAATTGCGCGAGGTCGATGCGAAAGGCGAGTCGCGAGACGGGCAGGAAGAATGCGAGCCGCGCGCCGGCGGCCAGATTGCGAACGAGATCGGTGCAATGGTGGCGCATGATCGGAGGACAGGCGAACCGCAGCGGCAAGTCCCGCCCGCCGCGCAGCGTCAGCGCCCGCTCGGCCGCCCGAAGGCGCGCTGCGCGCCCCCTCGGCCTCGGGGCAGCGAACACCAGGCCGAAGGCCGCAGGACAGCCGAAGGCTGGTCCCGCGAAGCGGGATGCGGTGAAGCCGCACACAGTGAGCGTGGGGGCCGGTCATCACGCGGCCGTTCCCGCGTGAGCTGCGATGTACGCCTTCACCCGGTCGACCGCGACAGGCAGCACGGTGCAGCGCTGCGGTCGTTGCTCGAGGTCCGCATAGGCCGCCGGGCGCGCTGGCTCCATTTTCAGGGCTTCCCTGATCGTCGCGCTGAACTTGGCCGGCAGCGCCGTCTCGATGCAGACCAGCGGAACCCGTGGATCGCGGCGCTCGAGCCCGACCTTGAGGCCGTCGGCGGTATGCGGGTCGACGACGACGCGATGTCGCGCATGCACCCGGCGAATCGTCGCGATGCGATCGGCATGGGTGCTCACACCCGACACGAACCCCGATGCCGCCACCCTCCTCCAGTGCGGCATGCCGGCAAGCTCGAAGCCCCCCTCGCGCTCGATGTGCGCCCACAGGGCGCGCAGCTCGGCGGGATCGCGGCCGACCATGTCGAACACGTAGCGCTCGAAGTTCGAGGCCTTCGAAATGTCCATCGACGGGCTGGACGTCGCGCGCGTCTCGGCGGTCCGCCGCGGGCGGTAGCGCCCCGTTCGGAAGAACTCGTCGAGCACGTCGTTCTCGTTGGTCGCGAGGATCAGCCGGCGGATCGGCAGCCCCATCTCGCGCGCGACGTGCCCGGCGAGAATGTTGCCGAAATTGCCGGAGGGCACCGCGAAGTCGACCGGCTCGCCGTGCGCCTTCGTCACCATGCGGTAGCCGCTGAAATAGTAGACGACCTGCGCGGCGACGCGGGCCCAGTTGATCGAATTGACGGTGCCGATCGCGTAACGCGCCTTGAACGCGGCGTCGGCCGAGACCGCCTTCACGATGTCCTGGCAGTCGTCGAACACGCCCTCGATCGCGATGTTGTGGATGTTGGCATCGGCGAGCGAATACATCTGCGCCTGCTGGAACGGGCTCATCCGCCCCTTCGGTGACAGCATGAAGACGTCGATGCCGCGCTTGCCGCGCATCGCGTACTCGGCCGAGCTCCCGGTGTCGCCCGAGGTGGCCCCCAGGATGTTGAGCCGGCTGCCGTCCTTCGCCAGCGTGTACTCGAAGAGATTGCCGAGCAGCTGCAGGGCGATGTCCTTGAACGCCAGCGTCGGTCCGTTCGACGCGTGCAACAGGTGCACGCCCGGCTCCAGCCGAGTGACCGGCGTGATCGCGTCGCTGCCGAACGTCTCCTTCGTGTACGTGCGGTCGATCAGCGACTTGAGGTCGGCCGCCGGAATGTCCGTGCAGAAGCGCGACAGCACGGCGAACGCGAGCTCGGGATACGACAGGCGGCGCAGCGCAACCTGCTCCGCGTCCGTCAGGCGCGGATACGACTGCGGCACCGCAAGGCCGCCGTCGGGCGCCAGGCCCTCGAGCAGGATCGCCGAGAACGGCTGCGGCGCGTCGGCCCACGCGCCGCGCGTGCTGACGTAACGCATCAGTTGAGCTCTTCCAGCCGGATGCGCACGACCTTGCCGTTGACTGTCGGCAGCGCCTCGATCCCCGCGATCGCGGCGACCACCTGCTTCTCGATGCAGGTGTGCGTGAGCAGGATGATGTCGGTCTGGTCCTCGCCTTCGGACGGCTCCTTCTGGATCATCGCGTCGATCGAGATCTCGCGGTCGGCGAGGATGCGCGTGATGTCCGCGAGCACGCCGGGCTTGTCCAGCACGCGCATGCGCAGGTAGTAGCTCGTCTCGACTTCACCCATCGGCAGAAACGGCAGATCGGAAAGCTGGTCCGGCTGGAACGCGAGATGCGGCACGCGGTGCTCGGGGTCGGCGGTGTGCATCCGCGTGACGTCGACGAGATCGGCGATCACCGCGCTGGCAGTGGGCTCGGCGCCCGCTCCGGCGCCGTAGTAGAGCGTGGCGCCGACCGCGTCGCCCTTCACCAGCACCGCGTTCATCACGCCTTCGACGTTCGCGATCAGCCGCTTCGACGGTATCAGCGTCGGATGCACGCGGAGCTCGATGCCGGCGCGCGTGCGGCGGGTGATGCCGAGCAGCTTGATCCGGTAGCCGAGCTCCTCCGCGTAGCGGATGTCCTCGCCGGTCAGCTTCGAGATGCCCTCGGTGTAGACCTTGTCGAACTGCATCGGCACGCCGAACGCGATCGCCGACATGATCGTCAGCTTGTGCGCGGCGTCGATGCCCTCGATGTCGAACGTGGGATCGGCCTCGGCATAGCCGCGCGCCTGCGCTTCGGCCAGCACGGTCGCGAACGACGCGCCCTTCGCCCGCATCTCGGAGAGGATGAAGTTGGACGTGCCGTTGATGATGCCGGCGATCCATTCGATGCGGTTGGCGGTGAGGCCTTCGCGCAGCGCCTTGATGATCGGAATGCCCCCCGCGACCGCGCCCTCGAAGGCGACCATCACGCCCTTCGCATGCGCGGCCGCGAAGATCTCGTTGCCGTGCCGGGCGAGCAGCGCCTTGTTCGCGGTGACGACGTGCTTGCCGTTCGCGATGGCCTGCAGGATGAACGTGCGCGCGGGCTCGAGCCCGCCGATCAGCTCGACGACGATGTCGATGTCCGGATGCGCGAGCACGGTCGCCGCGTCGTCGGTCACGTTGACGTCGGCGGCGCCGCGCGTGATTTCGCGTGCCCGCTCGAGCGCGCGCTCCGCGATCCACGTGATCCGGATCGGCCGGCCGGCGCGGCGCGCGATCTCCTCTTCGTTGCGCCGCAGCACGGTCCACGTGCCGAGCCCGACCGTCCCCAGTCCCAGCAGGCCGACCTGGAGCGGTTTCATCTGCGCTCGCGCCATGGTCATGCCCTCCGTGCCGCGCCGGCCGCCCGAAGAGCGCCGCCTGCCCCGCCGAGGGGCAGCGAATGCAGTGGACGCGGGGGCTCTTCATCTCGGCAATCCGTCTTCCCGGAACATCTGCTTGATCCCCCGCACCGCCTGGCGCGTTCTGCCTTCATTCTCGATCAGCGCGAACCGGACGTGCTCGTCGCCGTATTCGCCGAAGCCGATCCCCGGCGACACCGACACCTTCGCCCGCGCGAGGAGCTTCTTCGTGAACTCGAGCGAGCCGGCGGCGCGATAGGGCTCCGGGAATGCGCGCCCACACGTACATCGACGCTTTCGGGTTGTCGACCTTCCACCCCGCCTCGTGCAATCCCTTCACCAGCACGTCGCGGCGCTTCTGGTACTTCATCGCGATCTCCGCGACGCATTCCTGCGGCCCCTCGAGCGCGGCGATCGCCGCGACCTGGATCGGCGTGAACGTGCCGTAGTCGTGATAGCCCTTGATCCGCGCCAGGGCGGCCACGAGATCCCGGTTGCCGACCATGAACCCGATGCGCCACCCCGCCATGTTGTAGCTCTTCGACATCGTGAAGAACTCGACGGCGACCTCGCGCGCACCCTCCACCTGCATGATCGACGGCGCCTTCCAGCCGTCGAACGTGATGTCGGCGTAGGCCAGGTCGTGGACGACCCAGATCCCGTACTGCTTCGCCAACGCGACGATCTTCTCGAAGAACGGCAGCTCGACGCACTGGGCGGTCGGATTGGACGGGAAATTGATGATCAGCATCTTCGGCTTCGGAAAGAGCGTGTGGATCGCGCTCTCGAGTTCCGCGAAGAAATCGACGTCCGGCGTGATCGGCACGTGCCGGATGTCCCCGCCGGCGATCACCGGTCCGTAGATGTGGATCGGATAGCTGGGATTGGGCACCAGCACCGTGTCGCCGCGACCCAGCGTCGCCAGCGCCAGGTGCGCGATGCCCTCCTTCGAGCCGATGGTCGCGATCGCCTCGGTCTCCGGATCGAACTCGACCCCGTACCGTCGCTCGTACCAGTGGCAGATCGCCCGGCGCAGGCGCGGGATACCCTTCGACACCGAATAACCGTGCGTGTCCGGCCGGTTGACGGTTTCGATCAGCTTGTCGACGATGTGCTGCGGCGTCGGGCCGTCCGGGTTGCCCATCCCGAAGTCGATGATGTCCTCGCCGCGGCGGCGGGCGGCCATCTTGAGTTCGGTCGTGATGTTGAAAACGTACGGCGGCAGGCGCGTCAGGCGCGCGAATTCCTTTTCGGGGGAGACGGACATGCGGATCTTTCGGCGTAGGCGCCCGGAACCGTCCGAGCGACGGGAAAGCGTTGACGGGCTACAATCCTAGCGAATTCTGAGGGTTACCGCAATGCACAAGAGCCGATGAAATTTCACCTCGCCACCACCAGCGGCAACATCGTCACCGGCATCGGCCCCGGCTGGGTGCGCATCGGTGCGATCGAATATCGCGAGAGTCTCGTGCTCACGCCGGAAGCGGTCGGCACCGGCTGGGCGTCCTCGGGCTTCGACGGGCTTGCCGAAGCCGACTTCGCACATCTGCTCTCCTACAAGCCCGAGGTCGTGCTGTTCGGCACCGGATCGGCGATCCGTTTTCCCCACCCGCGCCTCACCCGCGCGCTGACCGAAGCGCGCATCGGGCTCGAAGCGATGGACACGCCGGCCGCGTGCCGGACCTTCAACATCCTCGCGGCGGAGGGACGTGGCGTCGTGGCGGCGTTGCTGGTGACCTGAGCAAGCGCATTCCGGCGGCTCCGTGCCCGACCGGCCGCCCGAAGGGCGCTGAGCGCCCTCCTGGCGGATGGCGAACGCAGGCAGCTCGGGCCCGTCGATCCCGGGCCGGCATCACTGGCACGCCGTCCCGGGCACTCGAAACACCTGGCGCGTGATGGCCTTGGTCTGCCGCACGACTCTGGGTCGGTTCGTTCACCTGGTAGGCGAAACTGGCGGCGTTGCCGTTCGCTGAAGGTAATCGTCGCCGTGCCCGCTTCCGCGCGCGTTACCGCATTCGGGTTGAAGGGGACGGCATTGAACGCCGGCCCGCTGGTCCTGATCAGCGCACCCGTGTAGATGCCCGCGCCGGCCTCGGCGAGAGTCGCGGAGAGCCACGTGGGCATGCCGTCGCCATCGTAGGTGAACCACGTCGCGAAGATCGTGTCCCCCTCGTGCGCCAGGTTCATGCCCCAACCGGACTCGGACGCGGACGGCGCCGCATACCAGAGGTCCTGGTAGTTGGTGGCGAGCGCCAGATCCGGCTGGCCGCCGAACATGCACGTCGGCAGCGGGCCAAAGACCTGCCGCGTGATCGACTTGGTCTGCGCGATGCCGTTCACGACGTACGCGAAGCTGCCGTTGTTGCTGTCGGAGAACGTCAACGTCCCGCCGCCCACCGGTACGCGCTGCACCTGCGTCGGATCGAACGGAACGGCGCTGTAGGCCGGCCCCGTCGTCCGGTACAGCGTGCCGGCAAAGGTGTTCGTCCCGCTGCGCTCCGCCGTCATCGAAAGCCACCACGCCCGGCCACTGGCATCGTAGGTGAACCACGTGGCGAAGATCACGTCGCCCTGGTGCGCGAAGTTGATGCCCCAGCCGGCTTCCGAACCGGCCGGCGCGTTCCACCACAGCCCCTGGACGTTCAGCCCGCCAGCCGGCGCGGACACGTCAAGGGCGGTCCTGGTCGTTGCACGCAGCCCGCTGCTGTCCGTCACCGTGAGGCTGACGCTGAAGCGTCCCGCACTCGAGGGTACGACCAGCGCCGTGACACCGTCGGCCGCCCCGACGAAGCGGGTGACGATGCCGCCGCCGTCGGTGATCGCCCACTGGTACGCGACGATGCTGCGCCCGCTCGCCACCGTCGATAACCGGGCGCTGAGCGTCAGCAACTCGCCCGCGACCGCGCTTCCCGGGCTGACCATGATTCGCCCTCAGGCCCAGCGCCGCGACCACCGCCGCGCCGGCATCGAGCATCCCTGCCCCGCAGGTCGTCGTCGTGCAGTAGCACTGCAACTGGTCGACGGGCGTCGACCCGCTGAATTGCGGCACCGTGCATTGCGGCACCGGCGTGCCGTCCCCGTTGTCGCCGCCCGTGGTCGGAAACGGTCGTGCCGTGCCCTGCAGCAACGTGCGCACGCCGGACGGCGTGAGCGCCGGTTGCGCCGACAGCATCAAGGCGACAGTCCCCGCCACCAACGGTGCCGAAAAGCTCGTGCCCACGGAAGCGTTGAAGCTGTCCGTGTAGATCGAGCCGCCGGCCGCATGAGCCAGCGGCATCGTGGTTCCCGCATTGGATGTCGTCAGGATCGGAAAACGACAGGGATCCCCGAACCCGACGTCGACGCAGTTCCCCGCGGGAGCGCTCAGCGCAACTTCGGGCCCGAGATCGGAAAAGCCGACTTTGGTTCCGACGTGCCGCAGTCCCGCCACGGCGATGACGCCGACACAATTGGCCGGCGTGTTCACCGCATGACCGGCGCTGTTGCCCGCGGCCGCCACGACCACGGCGCCGAGTGCGTTGACCTCGGCCACCACGTCGCGATACGCCGCGTTGCAGGCACCCTCTCCCCCCAGGCTGAGGTTGAGCACGCGCGCGGGCGTTCGGATTGACGGGTACGCCGGCCACGGGGAGGCCAACCGCCCAGCGCATGCCGGCGATGACGTCCGAATCGAATCCACCGCATTTGCCCAGCACCCGCACCGGCAGCACGCGCACGTTCCACCCGACGCCGGCCATGCCGAGACCATTGTTCGTCAATGCGCCGATGAGGCCGCTGGTCTGCGTGCCATGCCATGAGCTGTCTTCCGCCGCATCACTGCAGTCCTCGAAGGGTCCGCCGACCTCCGGACCTCGTCCCGCGTGAGCCAGTCGCCCGGATCGGAGGGATCGGCATCGCGGCCGTCGCCGTCATTGGCCATGTCGACATCGCTGATCATGTCGTAGCCGGGCAGCAGATTGCCCCCGACTGCGGCGCGCAAGAGGTCCGGATGGTCGAAGCGCACGCCCGTATCGATCACCGCCACGACGATGTTCGAGCTGCCGATCGTGTGGTTCCATGCCGTCTCGGCGTCGATCGCAGATTGAATCTCGCCCGCCGGAGCGCGCAGGTACCACTGACCGACCTCCGGGCCGCCCGCGCCGCCGCCGACGGCCGGTCCCGCGAAATACAAGGGATCGCTTGGCGCGGCGAGGCGGCGGCGACGTTGGTCCGGCACCGCGTATTCGATGTCGCTCTCGCGCGCCAGACGCGACGCCAGCTCGCGCGACGTCATTCCACCCGCGCGAACGACCTGCGTGCGATCGGCAATGTCCGCGCCCGCCCGCAACAGAAGGCCGAGGCGGTGGCCGAGCGCCTGGGCATCGGCCCGCTGCCCGCCGGCGGCGAGCGCCAGCTTGCGCAACAGCGGTGAATCCGCCTTGTACTTGACGATCACGCGCGCCTCGTCGGGGCGCTGCCGGCGTCTGCGCCGACAGACGGCGCGGCCAGCAGCGCGACAAGCGCCATGCACGGCAATGCGACGGACGCCAAGGCTTCTCCGTAGGCTCAATATTGCGATTCCGGTCATCCAGTCAGCGTGCCATTCGCTCGAACGTGCCCGCCGACTCTCTCAGAGTGCCGGAATCGGCATTGGTTCATCGCGTCGCGCGGCGTATTCCATCCGGACGTCAGGGACCCGGCCTGCGCCAGACGGTGGCAAGCCACGGCTGCTGCTCGCGCGGCAAGCCCGGCGGCCGGAAATAGTGGGTGATCTCCTCGAAACCCGCGGCGGTGCCGTAGGCTCGCCATGTCGCCGGGTCATGGTAGACGCCGTAGCGGCCGCGATTCCAGCCCTCCTCGTCCCGCCCGTGCGGATTCGAGCTGAACAGGATGCCCCCGGGCTTCAGCGCCGCGCGCAGTTCGCGCAACACGCGCGGCAGCTCCCGGCTTGGCACGTGAAACAGCGACGCGTTGGCGAACACGCCGTCGAACCGGGCGGCGGGCAGATCGAGCTGCAGGAAATCCTGCTGCCACACCTCGCAGCCGCCGTGGGCGCGCGCCATCGCCGCGAAGCGCGCCGAGCCGTCCAGGCCGATCGCACAGTGGCCAAGTTCCGGCAAACGTCCTCAGGTCGCGTCCGGGTCCGCAGCCAAGATCGAGAAGCGTGAACGGCGGCTCGCCCGCGATGTGCGCGAGCAGCGCCGCGATGTTCTGGCTGACGTCGTGCCCGCGCGTGCCTTCCCAGAAATCGTCGGCGCGCTCGTCGTAGTGTGCGAGCGTCCGTTCGACGATCGGGTTGTCCGCGGGCAATTGCCCCGGTTGCGTCCGCTGCCATCGCTAGACCTGAGTACCGCTTGACCGCGTCTTCGTCCCACGCCACGCCGGTGCCGAGCGTTCCAGTCACGCTCGACATGCCGCCGACGACGGCGAGCGGCTCGGCCAGGATCGGGTTCCACCAGTCTGCGTATTCGAGCCAATGCGCCGTCGGCGTGACGCACAGGAGCTGTGCGCTGATCTCGGGCCACAGATGGTTGGACATGCGAATGCCGCGCGCCTGCGCGAGAGCCGCCGCGCGGAGCCAGCCGGAAACGCCGCCGATCTTCATGACGTCGGGCATCACGTAGTCGGACGCCCGCGCGTCGATCGCGTGGGAGAGGTCGAGCGATCCCCACCAGTTCTCGCCGCACTGGATCGGCGTCGCGGCCTCGCGGGCGACGAATGCGTGTCCCGCGTAGTCGTGTGCGAGCGTCGGCTCCTCGACCCATACGAGTCCCTCGGCATCGAGCACGCGCATCCTCTGCACGGCCTCGACGGGCGTCAGGCACTGGTTGTAGTCGACCATGATCGATACCGCGTCTCCCACCGCGCTCCGCATCGCGCGGATGACGGCGACGTCCTCCTGCACGGTCGGATAGCCGATCTTGGCCTTGATGCCGGTGAACCCGCGCCTCGCCCAATCCTCGGCCACTTGCGCCGAGCGCAGCGCGCCGTCGTAGCCCACCGCGCCGTACGCGGGGAACGGCTTCTCGCTGCCGCCGAGAAGCCTTGCCAGCGATGTGCGATGGCTCCGCGCCAGCGCATCCCACAGCGCCATGTCGATCGCGGCGAGCGCGATGCCGACCAGACCCTGGGTGCCCAGCAGGCGGAAGCGCCGTGCGAGCTTCTGCTCGATATCGGCCGGCGCGAGCGGGTCGCCTTCGACCAGCGCCGCGATATTGCGGATCAGCTCGGCGACCGGCTGCAATGCCATCGGCGTGTAGGTGAACACGACGCTGTGGCCGACGAGGCCGTCGTCGAACAGCGCGTCCGTCAGCACCAGCGGCGACTCGGCGACGGCGCCGCTCGCGGTCTGGTGCGGCTCGCGCATCGGCACGCGCACCGCACGCACAGTGAGGCGGCGCAGCTTGGGTGCCCGATCGGTCGCCAATGTCGTGCCCTTTCCAGGCCCGTTCGTTGCCATCGTGTCCGTCGCCGGGGCTATTCGCCCATCTGCAGCAGCGTACCGCGATTGCGCGCGTCGCGCATCGCCCACGCGAAAACCGCGGCGCCCAGCGCGAGGTAACCGGCATTCAGCGCCGCTGCGGCCCAGAAATGATCCCAGCGGAACGCGCCGTCCTGCAGCACGCCGCGCATGCCCTCGAACACGTGCGCCGACGGGATCGCCCAGGCAATCGCCTGCAGCCAGGACGGCAGGACCGCGATCGGATAATAGACGCCCGAGACCGGCGCGATGACGAAGATCGCCGCCCACGCGAGCTCCTCGGCGCCGAGGCCAAGCCGCAGGATCATCCCCGACATCGCCAGCCCGATGGCCCAGCCGAACACCAGCAGATTCGCGAAAAAGGCGACGAGCGGAAGGCCGAGCGAGAAGATCGAGAAGCGGAACAGCAGGTACGCGAACACGCACGCGCCCCCGACGCCGATCACCGCGCGCATGAAACTGATCGCGAGCTGGCCGGTGATGTACTCGGCCAAGGTCAGCGGCGAGACGAACAAGTTGCCCAGATTTCGCGCATAGAACTCCTCGATGAACGTCAACGACACGCCGAGCTGGCCGCGGAAGAGCACGTCCCAGAGCAGCACGGCGCCGATGAAGAATCCCGGCGCGTCCCTGAGAAAATCGTTGGTCGGCGCAAGATACAGGGTCACGAAGGCCCAGACGATCATCGTCACCGTCGGGTAGTACATCATCGAGACGATGCGCGTCCACGATTTGACGACCAGGTAGGCGTGCCGGCGCAGCACGCCGCGAATGCGCCGCGCGGACGCCGCGAGACCCGTGTACGGCGATCACAGCCGTCATGGGAGTCATGTCGTGGCTTCCTCCGCCGCGCTGCCCGCCAGGCGCTCGTCGGCGCGTCCTCGCGCGATGTCGAGAAACACCTCCTCCATGTTTCCGCGGCCGTAGCGCGCGATCAGGGCACCGGGCGAGCCCTGATCGACGACGACGCCGGCGCGCAGCATGATCACGTCGTCGCACATCCGCTCGACCTCGCCCATGTGGTGCGAGGCCAGCAGCATCGTGCAGCCGGTGCGATGCTGGTAGCGCTCGAGGTAGCTGCGCATCCGGTCGCCGATGTCCGGATCGAGCGACGCGGTCGGTTCGTCCAGCAACAGCACCTCGGGCTCGTTCAGCATCGCCTTGGCGAGCAGCACCCGCGTGCGCTGCCCTGCCGACAGGCTGCCGTAGGGCCGCGCGAGCAGGTCCGCGATGTCGCAATCCGCGGCAACGGCGGCGATGCGCTCCCGGGGCCGACGCACGCCGTACAGATCCGCGAAGACGGCCAGGTTCTCGCGCACGGTGAGCCGCTTGGGCAAATCCACGTAGGGCGACGTGAAGTTCATCCGCGGCAGCACGCGGTGCCGCCCCGACGGCATGTCGGCGCCGAGCACCGTGGCCCGTCCGGACGTGGGGGTCAGCAAGCCGAGCAGCATGGAAAGCGTGGTCGTCTTGCCCGCGCCGTTGCCGCCGAGCAGCGCCGTCGTCGTTCCGCGCCGCACCGCGAACGAGACCCCCTGCACCGCCGCGACCGCGCCGTAGGACTTGGCGAGGTCGACGACGACGATCGCGGAGTCGAACGCCCGGTTCAGCACTGGATCGTCTGCTTGCAGAATTGCGCGAGCTCACGCACGACGGCGCTCGCCCCCACCGGCTGTCGCGCCTTCCCCTGGCCGTGGTCGAGCGCCAGCTTGAACTCGTATTTCGTGAAGAACGCGTCGAACTGTTCGGCGCCCACCGTGCCCAGTGCGGCCAGTTCGTCCGTCGCCGCATCGTATTCGAGCAGGATGGCGGCGAGCGGCTGTGGAGCGGGTCCCGCCAGCACGCGCGCGCCGGATGCCGGATCGTAGACGCTGTGGTCGGCGCAGCAGTGGATCACCTGCGCGTCGGACGTCGCCGAGCGCTGCGGCTGGTACCGGATGAACGACACGTCGCGCGTCGGGTATGCGAGCTTGTGCGCGCAGATCGCGGAAAACGCGACGATTGCGCGCGCGGGTCCCACGCCGCCGCCCCACGCGTAGGTCGTCCCGTCTTTGCGGCGAAGCCTTGCCGCTTCCGGGACCGGCCGGCCCAGATTGAGCAGGAAGCAGGGCGTGCCGACGAACGGAAAATGGAAGACGTAATTGGTCTCGGCGACGACTGCGCGCGCCTTCAGCGGCACGCCGTGGACGTCGACGAGCCGCGCCCGGTCGTAGAGCCGCGGCGCCGCTTCCGCCCAGGCGGGCAAGGTCCGCAAGGCCCGCGGTGCCCGAGATCGCCGCGCAGGTCTCGAGAAATTTCCGTCGCTCCACGCCACCTCCTCAATCCGCCGTTGCCATCGCGCCAGCCCTGGCGGCGACGGCGGCACGATCACGCCGCGATGAGTTCGCGGATGTGCTCCGCCGCGCTGCGGCCGAGCGCCGAGAGCGCGTAGCCGCCTTCCAGCGTCGAAACGATCCGTCCTTGCCCGTGCTTCGTCGCCACCGCGACGAGCTCGCGCGTCACCCACGCGTAGTCCGCTTCGGTGAGCTCGAGCCCCGCGAGCGGGTCCTCGCGATGCGCGTCGAACCCTGCCGAAACGTAGAGGATCTGGGGACGGTGCCGGTCGAGCGCCGGCAACCAGTGGTCGCGCACGGCATTCCGGAATCCTTCGCTGCCGGTTCCCGCGGCAAGCGGGATATTGACCATGTTCGCCGCCGAATGGTCGAGGCCCGAGTAGGGGTAGAGCGGATGCTGGAACGTCGAGACCATCAGCACCCGCGGGTCCGCCGCGAAGATGTTCTCGGTGCCGTTGCCGTGATGAACATCGAAATCGACGATCGCCACGCGCTCGATGCCATGGACGGCCATCGCGTGTGCGGCGCCCACCGCGACGTTGTTGAACAGGCAGAAGCCCATCGCGCGGTCGCGCTCGGCGTGGTGGCCTGGCGGGCGCACGGCGCAGAACGCGGTGCTGCACTCGCCGCTGATGACGAGGTCGGTCGCGAGCACGACCGCGCCTGCGGCGTGCCGTGCCGCCGTCAGCGAATGCGGGTTCATCGCCGTATCCGGATCGAGATAATGGAGGCCGCTCGCCGGGCTCTCGGCCTCGATCGTGGCGATGTACCTCCGGCCGTGGACCCGGGCGATCGCCTCGGCGGTCGCCGCCGGCGCCGGATAGTGGGACAGATAGCTGTCGAGTCCGGTGCTGATGAGCCGGTCTCCGATCGCATGCAGCCGGTCGGGGCATTCGGGATGGTAGGGCCCCATGTCGTGCAGCAGGAACGACGGATGGGTGATGTATGCAGTGGGCATGGCGATTGCTTTGGAGGCGGGGACGGGTTCTGCGCAGCAATGCGTGTCCGACGGTCGGACGCCCCGCTTTGGCGGCACCCCGACGGGCGGAGTGTAGCCCGCGCCCAGCGGAGATGACCAGTCCTCGATTGCAGGATAATGTGCCGGGAAACGGCACCCATGCCACGGAAAAAGAGCCATGACCGTACGCCCGCTGAGCCAGACCAATG
Organism: uncultured beta proteobacterium; assembly: GCA_963700415.1. Classification (GTDB taxonomy): domain Bacteria; phylum Pseudomonadota; class Gammaproteobacteria; order Burkholderiales; family Casimicrobiaceae; genus CAIWHR01. Next base: position 215,710 of record CAVOXS010000003.1, on the reverse strand, counting down.
TCCCGATTGCCGAGCGCCTCGCCGGCGTGCTGGCGCAACTCGACCGGATCGTGGTCGGCAAGCGCGACCCGCTGCGGCTCGCGTTCACCTGCCTCGTCGCGCGCGGCCACCTGCTGATCGAGGACATTCCCGGCGTCGGCAAGTCGACGCTGGCGCAGGCGCTCGCGACGACCCTCGGCCTCAAGTACGCGCGCGTGCAGTTCACGAGCGACCTGCTGCCGGCCGACGTGCTCGGCGTGTCGATCTTCGACACGGAAACGCGGTCGTTCCGATTCCATCCGGGCCCGATCTTCCACTCCGTCGTGCTCGCCGACGAGATCAACCGCGCCCCGCCCAAGACGCAGAGCGCGCTGATGGAGGCGATGGAGGAGCGGCAGGTCTCGCAGGACGGCGAGACGCGCAAGCTGCCCGACCCGTTCTTCGTCATCGCCACGCAGAATCCCGTCGAGCAGATCGGCGCCTATCCGCTGCCCGAATCGCAGCTCGACCGGTTCCTGATGGCCATCGAGATCGGCTACCCGGACCCGGCGGCCGAGCGCGAGCTCCTCGTGAGCGGGGACCGGCGCGCGCAGGTGGCGACGCTGCCCGCGCTGGCCGATCCGCCGACGCTGCTCGAATGGCAGCGCGAGGCCGCCGCCGTGCACGTCGCGCCGGCCCTGCTCGATTACGTGCAGGCGCTGCTCGCGGCGACCCGCGGCAACGTCGGCAGCGGCGCCGATGCCGGGGCGCGGCGCGGGCTGTCGCCGCGTGCGGGCCTGCTCCTCCTCGCCGCCGCGCGTGCCTGGGCGCTGCTCGCCGGGCGACCCATGGTGCTGCCGGAGGACGTGCAGGCGGTTTTCCCGTCGGTGGCGGGCCATCGGCTGGCAGGCGGCGCCCGCGCGGGCGCGTTGCAGGCGCAGGCGCTGCTGCGCAGCGTCGCGCTGCCCTGAGCGTCCGACCTCCAGATCCGGCCCGTGCCCGAGGGCCGCCGCACAACTCCCGGAGCGTCAATTTCCCCATGCCCGCGTCCACCCTCACCCGCGGCGCCGCCGCGATCTCAGGGTCCTGGCGCCGGGACTACCTCCAGCGACTGTTCCGTCATGCGCCGGCCGACCAGGAACCGGTCGTCCTGCGCCACCGGCGGATCTACATCCTTCCGACGCGCCGCGGCATCGCGTTCCTGGCCACGCTCGGGATGGCGTTGCTCACCTCGCTCAACTACTCGCTGTCGCTCGGCTTCGTCGTGACTTTCATGCTGGTCGGACTCATGTCCGCCGCGCTCGTCCACACCTTCCGCAACCTGTCGGGAATCGAGTTGCGCCCCCTTGCCGCCGGCGAGACATTCGCCGGCGCCGTCATGCCGTTCACGCTCGTGCTGGCCGGCGGCGCGACGCGCGCGCTACGCGATCACGCTCGGCGCGCGCGGCTGCATGACCGTGACCGTCGACGTCGTCCCGGACGCGGCGCTGCCGGTCGCCCTCGAGCTTCTGACGCCGCGGCGCGGCCGCATCGTGCTCGGCCGCATCACGCTGTCGTCCGATTTTCCGCTGGGGCTGTGGCGCGCCTGGGCCTACGTCCACTTTCCGCTCGCCGGCATCGCCTTTCCGACGCCGGAAATCGGGCCGCCTCCGCTGCCGACGGGAGACGCCGGCCAGGACGATGTCGCGGTGGCGCGTGGCGCCGACGCCGATCTTGCCGGATTGCGCGGCTATCAGCCGGGGGACCCGCTGCAGCGCGTGGCGTGGAAGGCCGTCGCGCGCGGCGCCGGATGGCATACGAAGCAGTTCGAGGGCGGCGGCGGCGGCGGGTCGGTGAACCTCCGGTGGGATTCGCTCCCCGCGGTGCTGGGCCCGCAGGCAAGGATCGCGCGGCTGACCGCGTGGGTGCTCGCCGCCGAGCGCGCAGCGAGGCCCTTCTCGCTGAGCGCTCCGGGCGTGGCGCTGGCGGTCGGGCAGGGACGCGAACACCGCCGCGCTGCGCTGACCGCGCTGGCGCTGATGCCGGAACAGGGCCCGTGAGCGCGCAGGGCAGTCACGCGGACGTGCACGCGAACGGGGCACGGCCCGGGCGCGCGGCGAACCTCTTCTTCGCCAGACAGCGCCGCGCGCCGCCCGCGCAACCGGACGACACGCTGTCCGCCGGCCAGATCCGGTGGCTGGGCTCGCTGCTGCTGGCCACGCAACTGCCGATGCTCGCATTCGTGCCGCCTGGATCGCCGGCCTCGGCCTGTCGCTCGTCGGTCTGCGCTTCTTGCTTCTCGCACGCGCTGCCCGACGTCCCGGGACGCCACCCGAGGTCATCCGGTCCTGGGTGCTCGGTGTCCTTGCGCTCGTCACCGCGATCGCGATCCGCGAAGCGATGGGCTATTTCGTCGGCCGCGATCCCTGCGTCGCCTTCCTGTTCGCGCTGATCGGCATCAAGTACCTCGAGACGCGCCGCGCACGCGATGGAACCCTGATCGTGTGCCTCGCGTGCTTGCTGATCATCACGCCGTTCTTCTACAGCCAGTCGCTGCTCGCCGCGGCGGCGACGATTCCGGCCATTGTCCTCCTCGGCGGCGCGCTGCAGGCGCTTTCGAGGCCGGCCGCGCTGCCGCCCGTGGCCGGCGGCTGGCGCGCGCCGCTGGCCGTGACGTTCAGGATGCTCGCGCAGGGGATACCCCTCGCCGCGATGCTGTTCGTGCTCTTTCCGCGGGTCGCGGGCCCGCTGTGGGGCGTACCCGCGGACCACTCGGCCAATTCGGGTCTCTCCGATCGCATGGCGCCCGGTCTCATCAGCGAACTCTCGCTGTCCGACGCCGTGGCGTTCCGCGTCGACTTCGACGGACCGGTTCCGCCGCCGTGGCTGCGCTATTGGCGCGGCCCCGTGCTGAGCGAATTCGACGGACGCGAGTGGACGCTGTCCGCGCAACGATCCCACGGCGCGTTCGCCCGCGGCGCCGGCCGGACCGATCATCTACACGGTCACGCTCGAGCCGCACTGGAAGCACTGGCTGTTCGCGCTCGATCTGCCGGGGAGCCTGCCGCAATCGACCGCGAACGCCGACGCAATGCGCACCGACGTCGACGCGGTGCTCACCCGCGACCAGCAGCTGCTCGCGCGCCTGCCCGTCACGCAGCCGCTGCGCTACCAGCAGTCCTCGACCCTGCGCGATACCTATCCCGCCGGGACCGGCGCGGAGCTCCAGCAGGACATCGCGACAATCTCCGCCTTGCCGTCCGACGGGCGGCCGGTCCAATCCGAAGACGCTCGAATTTGCGCGCGCGCTGCGCCGCGCGCATCGCGACGACCAGGCCTTCATCGACGCGGTGCTCGACTGGTTCCACAGGGAGCACTTCTTCTACACGCTGTCGCCGCCGCTCCTGGGCGCCAATTCCGTGGACGGCTTCCTGTTCGAAACCCGCCGCGGCTTCTGCGAGCACTACGCCAGCGCCTTCGTCGTGCTGCTGCGCGCGGCGGGAATTCCCGCGCGCGTGGTCACCGGCTACCAGGGCGGCACGATGAATCCGAGCGGAAACTACATGATCGTGCGCCAGTCCGACGCCCATGCCTGGGCCGAGGCGCTGGTCGGCGGGCAGTGGCGGCGCTTCGACCCGACCGCCGCCGTCGCGCCGTCGCGCATCCAGATGGGCCTCGGTGGCTCGCTGCCCGCCAGCGAGCCCATCCCGATGCTCGCGCGCCTCGACGAAACGTTTCTCAAGAGCCTGCAGCTGTCCTGGGACGCCATCAATCACGACTGGCGGCGCAACGTGATCGGCTTCAACTTCGACCGCCAGCGCTCGCTGTGGCGAGAATTGAAACTCGATGTCCTGGCGCCATGGCAGATCACGACGATCGTGGCGACCATCGCGACGATCTGGGTCGGCGCGCTCCTGGGCTGGCTCGCGTGGCGCCGTCGCCGCCAGGATCGCGCGCGCGCGCTCTGGGACACGATGTGCGCGCGCCTGGCGCGCGCGGGGCTGCCGCGCGCGGCGCATGAAGGGCCGCTCGCCTACGCCGCGCGCGCGGCGGCACGCTGGCCTCAGTTCACGAAGGCGTTCCGGGTCATCGGCGATTCGTATGCGGAACTGCGCTACGGCCCGGTTGCCGCCCGCACCGACACGAATCTCGAGCGCGCTTCGGCGCTCTGGCGGCTGCGGCGCGCGTTGCGGATGCTGCCGGCGGCCGCGGCCTTGCGCAAGTCGGCGGCCGCCTCGGTCTAGCGCGCCGGTCGAACGTCTCGAGGCCGCGCGCCTCAAAGCAACGCGTCGCGATCGAGCCCCCGGCGCTTGAGGCGCGCACGCAGCTTGTCGAGCGCCTCCGCCTGGATCTGCCGCACCCGCTCGCGGGTGACACCGATCTCGCGCGCGAGCGCCTCCAGCGTGGCCACTTCGCGCTCGTTCAGCCCGTAGCGGCGCTCGATCACGGTGCGCTGCCGATCGTTGAGCTCGGCGAGCCACATGCGCACCCAGGCCTCGATCTCGGTGTTGTGCAGCACGCAGCTCGGGAGACAGCGCGTCGTCATCGACGAGACCGTCGCCTATCGACACGCTGCCGTCGCGATCCGCCGGCGCGTCGAGCGAGGTCATCCGTTCGTTGTAGCGCAGCACTTCGCGCACCTGCTCGACCGGCTTGCCGAGCAGATGGGCGACGTCTTCGAGCGCCACGTCGCGGCCGTCCGGCTGGCCGTGCATCTCCAGGTGCCGCAGCGCGCGCAGCACCACGTTCAGTTCCTTGACGACGTACGCCGGGAGGCGAATGGTCCGCGACTGATTCATGATCGCGCGCTCGACCGCCTGCCGGATCCACCAGGTGGCATAGGTCGAGAACCGGAAGCCGCGCTCGGCGTCGAACTTGTCGAGTGCGTGCATCAGGCCGAGGTTGCCTTCCTCGATCAGGTCCGGCAACGCGAGCCCGCGGTTGGTGTAGTGCTTGGCGATGCTGACGACGAGCCGAAGATTGTGCTCGATCAACCGTTGCCGCGCCGTGAAATCCCCCTTCGCCGTCGCCCGGGCGAGCGCGAGCTCCTCCGGCGCGGACAACAGCACGTGCTGGCCGATTTCATTCAGATAGATCTGCGTGACATCGTTGACGATGTCTGCGCCGAGTCCGGGTTCCGGCTGCGACAGCGGCAGTTCCCGCGTCCAGCGATCGGGCTCGGGCCGTGGCGCGGGTGGCTCGTGGTCGTCGGCGGCCGTGGCGTGGCGCTGCACCGTGTCGTCCGCCGGCGCGAACCCGGGAAGTTCGAGGTCGGTGTCCGGGGCGCGACGCATGTCGCTCAATGTTGCCTTCCTCGCGCTGCGCGCGGTCCCCCCGAGAGGGACCTCGCCTTCCTTGGAGCGGCCCCGCGGAAAGCTCATGCCGGCGGCAGGTACCGGAGCGGGTCGACGGGCTTGCCGTGCCGGCGGATCTCGAAGTGCAGCTTGACCTGGTCGGCGTCGGTGTTCCCCATCTCGGCAATCTTCTGGCCCTTGGCGACCTGCTGGCCTTCCTTCACCACGATCTCCTTGTTGTGCGCATAGGCGGACAGGTAAGTCCCATTGTGCTTGACGATGATGAGCTTGCCGTAGCCGCGAAGGCCCGCACCCGCGTACACGACCTTGCCGCCGGCGCTCGCAGCTACCGGTTGCCCCGACGGTGCCCGCGATGTCGATGCCTTTCAGGCTCGCCGCTTCCGAGAATTCCGTGACGACCCTGCCCCTCGCCGGCCAGGACCAGTCGACCTTTTCGTCGCCGTCCGCCGGCTCCGGTGCCGGTTTGGGATCGGCGCGCGCGACAACCACCGGCGGCGCCGGTTCGGGCGGCGGCGGCGGAGCCACGGCGGAGGGCGCAACGGCGGCCCCGGCCCCGGCGTGGACGCGGCGACACCGCGCTGGATGTCACGCAACGCCTGCTCGGAATAGGCTTCCTTGATTGCCTTCGGCTGGGTCTTGTAGTTCTCCGTGTTGCGCGTTCCCGCTGCGACGACAGGCGCCGAAGGCGCGACACCCGGTCCACCTCCGCCACCACCGGCGCCACGCTCTTCAGCGGTGCCGTCTGCACTGCCGCCGGACCGACCCCGGCCGGCTCCGCCGGGTCCGCCAGGCGCAGTACCTGACCCGGACGGATGAGATTGATGTTCCCGAGATTGTTCCACGCCGCGAGATCTCGATAGTCGAGACCATGGTCGAGCGCGATCGCGTACAGCGTGTCGCCGCGCTTCACGACGTAGGTCTTCGGTCGCCAATCAGGTTCGGTCGCGGGCTTGGGTGCGGGCGGCGCTTGCACGGGCGCCGGGGCGGCCGCCGACGGCGTCGGACGGGACGACCGCTCTTCGACCGGGGCCGGCTGACGCGACGCGCACGCGGCGAGGGACAGCAGCAGCACACCGAGGCAATTCGGCGTAGCTGCGGCACGCGGCAAGCGCTAGGCGAGAAGGCGGACACAGATAGCGCAACATTCAGGCGAGTCCCGGCAACAACGGCACAAATCTTACCGCATCGAACGTCTGCTCCCGGTAACCCTCCGGCATCGCGTCGATCACCGTGAGGCGCTGCACGCCATCGCCGTGCTGCGCAAGCGGAAGTACCATCCGGCCGCCGGGCTTCAGGTATCGGTAGAGGCCGGTCGGCACATGCGTCGCACCCGCGGTGACGATGATCGCGTCGAACTGAAGGTCTTCGCCGAGGTCCGCCGTGCCGTCGCCGTGCATGAGCCGCACGTTCTTCACCTTGAGCGCCTGCAGGTTGCGGCGCGCCTTCGCGACCAGCGCACCGATGCGCTCGACCGTGTAGACCTCGCCCGCGATCCGGGCCAGCACCGCGGTCTGATAGCCGCAGCCCGTGCCGACCTCGAGGACGCGCTCGAGCTGCGCCCGGCACGCGCGAGCTCGGTCATGCGAGCCACGACCCAGGGCTGCGAGATCGTCTGGCCGCTGCCGATCGGCAGCGGCGTGTCATCGTACGCGCGGATGGCGAGCGCCTCGTCGACGAAGATATGCCGTGGCGTCGCGTTCATCGCTTCGAGCACGAGCTCGTCGCGAATGCCGTCCGCGCGCAGTCGGTCGACCATGCGGTTGCGCGTGCGCGTGGACGTCATGCCGATGCCGGACATCTTCTCGCCGAGCGTGCCCATCGCGCTCCTCTTCGTTGACGTCAGCGCCCGCCTGGCCGCCCGAAGGGCGCTGTGGGCCCCCGCGGGGTGCAGCGAACACCAGGCCGCAGGCCGCAGGACAGCCGGAGGCTGGTCCCGCGAAGCGGAATGCGGCTATGCCGCACACAGTGAGCGTGGGAGTCGTTCATCACGCCGCGAACCACGCGCCGATCTGCGGCATCTCATCGTGATTCGTCAGATCGATCTGCAGCGGCGTTACCGACGCGAAACCCTGCTCGACGGCGTGGAAATCGGTGCCCTCGCCCGCGTCCGCAGCAGCGCCCGGCGGCGCCGACCCAATAAACGGTCTCGCCACGCGGACTCTTCGTGGCGACTACATTCTCGGCCTTGTGGCGACGCCCGAGGCGCGAGATGCGAAAGCCCTTGAGCATCGCGCGGGGCAGGTCGGGCACGTTGACGTTGAGGAGGCGCGCGCCCAGAGGTTGCCGCTCGTGCCGATCGAGGAGTTCCAGCGCCACCGCCGCGGCCGTTTCGAAATGCGTTGCCGTCTTCGACGCGAGCGAAATCGCGATCGATGGAATGCCGAGCAGGAAACCCTCGGTCGCCGCGGCCACCGTGCCCGAATAGATCGTGTCGTCGCCCATGTTCGCGCCGAGATTGATGCCCGAGACCACGAGGTCGGGCAACCGATCGAGCAGGCCGGTCACCGCGAGATGCACGCAGTCGGTCGGCGTGCCATTGACGAACAGGAAACCGCTCGGCGCGCGCCGCACCGTCAGCGGCCGATCGAGCGTCAGGGAATTCGACGCGCCGCTTCGGTCGGCTTCCGGCGCAACGACGGTGATCTCGGCGCGCGTCGCCAGCGCTGCGGCAAGGCGCTCGAGGCCCGGGGCAAAGTAGCCGTCGTCGTTGGAAAGCAGGATACGCATGGGAACCCGGCGATTATAACCGCCGCCACCACTGCTCTGCGGCGTGTCTATAATCGATCGATGGTGCATCGATCGAACCGCACCCCGCGCACCGCGGTGGCGCCGGAGCCTCTTGCCGCGGGATGGCGCAATGCGTAACCACTCGTCCCTCGTCGCCGTCACCGCAGCCGCCGCCGCAGCTCGCCGCGCTGCCCGTCGCCGCCGTGCTGGGCCTGGGACTTGCTGCGGGGCACGGCGAGGTCTTGGGGCACCTCGTCGCGACGGTGCTGCCCGGATACGTCGCCAACACGCTGGCACTGGTCGTTCTGGTCGGTGCCGGCGTCGCCTTCGGCGGAACCGTCACCGCCTGGCTGGTCACGAACCGCCGGTTTCCCGGCGCCGGCTTTTTCGAATGGGCGTTGCTGCTGCCGTTGGCGATGCCCGCGTACGTCATGGCTTACGCCTACACGGAGTGGCTCGATTACGCCGGACCCGTGCAGACCGGGCTGCGGCAGGCTTTCCACTGGTCGAAGGGCGACTACTGGTTTCCCGACGTGCGTTCGCTCGGTGGCGCCGCTGCGATGTTCGTCGCGGTCCTGTATCCGTACGTCTATCTGCTCGCGCGCACGGCGTTCCTCGAGCGGCCGGCCTCGCTGATCGAAGCCGCGCGTACGCTGGGACTCGACGCACGCCGCGCGTTCTGGCGCGTCGACCTGCCCCTCGCGCGCCCGGCGATCGCAGGCGGCATCGCGCTGGCTTTGATGGAGACGCTCGCGGACTACGGCACCGTCGCCTATTTCGCCGTGGACACGTTCACCACCGGCATCTACCGTGCCTGGTTCTCGCTCGGCGACAAGGTCGCCGCGGCACAGCTGTCCGCGGCTTTGCTCGCATTCGTCATCGGTGCGGTGCTGCTCGAGCGGTGGTCACGCGGCGCGGCGCGGGCGGCGCGGGGCACGCGCATGCGCAGCCCGCAGCCCCCACCGCAGCCTACGCTTTCCGGCTGGCGCGCATGGACGGCGACGCTCATCTGCGTCGCGCCGATCGTGATCGGCTTCGCGCTGCCCTTGCTGCTGCTCGGCCGACTCGCGCTGTCGGAGCCGGGCCTCCCCGGCGCCGCCCGGTTCGGAGAATTGGCCTGGAACAGCTTCCGCGTCTCCGGCGTGACGGCATTCCTCGCCGTGGTCTTCGCGATCGTCGTCGCCTATGCGATACGGCTTGCCCCGGGCGCGCTCACCGTCGGGACGAGCCGCCTGCTCGCGCTTGGCTACGCGGTTCCGGGCTCCGTGCTCGCAGTCGGCGTGCTGCTGCCGATGGGCGTGGCGGATGTCTGGCTCGCCGAATTCATGCAACGCGAATTCGGCATCCGGACCGGGCTGTTGCTCACCGGGACGATCGTGGCGCTGATCTATGCCTACCTCGTTCGCTACTTCGCCGTTGCCTGGAATGGCATCGACCCGGCGTTCGTGCGGATTACACCCAACATGGATGCTGCGGCACGCGGGCTGGGGGCCGGCACGATGGCGACGCTGCTGCGCGTCCATGCGCCGCTGCTTGCGCGGACCGCCGCCGCATCGGCGTTGCTGGTCTTCGTCGACGTCATGAAGGAACTTCCGGCGACGCTGGTGCTGCGACCGTTCAATTTCGACACCCTCGCCACGCGAACCTTTACGCTCGCGCAGGACGAGCGACTCGCCGAGGCCGCGCTGCCTTCGCTCGCGATCGTCGCCGTCGGCGTCCTGCCACTGCTGATTCTGGCGCGTGCCGTGCGGCGCGGCACGGCCGCCGGACGCCATGCGCCGGGCCCGGCGCCGGAAATCCGGCCGATCGTCGCGCCGGCGCGTTGACCAGGCGTCTTGCTACTTCCAGCCGGCGCGGTCGAGCAGTTTCTGCGCCGCTGGGATGTTCTTGCCGAGGGTGGCGATCGGCAGCGGATCCGCCTTGAAAGCCCCGAGCGACTGCAGTTCGGGGTTCCTGGCGACGGCCCCCTTCACCGCCGGCCATTCGTTGTTGCCGTTGGCAAAATAGGCCTGCGCCTCGTCGCTCGCCAGGTACTCCAGGAATCGGATCGCATTCTCCCGATGCGGCGCGCTCTTCAGCACGCCGCCTCCCGCGATGTTGAGATGCGTCCCGTAGGTCGACTGGTCCGGCCAGACGATGGCGGTTTTCGCCGCCCACTCGCGCTCCTCGGGCTTCGACGAGCGCAGCAGCCGTACGTAGTAATAGGTATTGGCCAACGCGATGGCGCACTCCCCGGCGGCGACCCCTTTGATCTGATCCGTATCGCCACCCCGCGGCGGCCGTGCCATGTTGGCGACGACCGCCTTCGCCCACTCCTCGGTGCTTGCCTCGCCGTTGTGCGCGATCAACGCCGCGACAAGGGAGAGGTTGTACGGGTGACTGCCCGGGCGCGTGCACACCTTGCCCCTGTTTTTCGTGGCGGCGAGCGATTCGTACGTCGGAACGTCGGCCGGATTGACGGCGGACTTGTTGTAGACGATAACGCGGGCACGGCTCGAAAAGCCGAACCAGTTGCCGTCCGGGTCGCGCATCGACGCCGGTATCCGGTCGGCAAGCACGGCCGACTTGACAGGCTGGAACAGACCCTGCTGCTGCGCCGACCACAGCCGGGCGGCATCCACGATCAGCAGGACGTCGGCCGGGCTCATGGCCCCCTCGCTGCGGATCCGCTCGAGCAACTGTTCGTCACCGGCCTCGATCCGGTTGATCCTGATACCGGTCGCCTTGGTGAAGTTCTCGTACAACGCTTCGTCCGTCTGATAGTGCCGCGCCGAGTAGAGGTTGAGGACGGGCTCGGCGCCGGCAGGCGACGTCGCGACGACGATGCCCAGGGCAAAGGCCGCCATGGCGGCGGCGCGCAGAGATCGGGCAGATTGCATGGCGAGCTCCGGAAGCGGGAAACGATGATGCGATTATGGCGGAGCCGGTTCGTTGCGTCAATAAGAATGCGAATCGTTCTCATTGGTGTTCGCGGGGGGCCAGGGCATTGCCCTGTCGACCGGAGCCCACCCGGCCATCGCGCCAAGACGGGGGCTTCCGTGCAGTACGAGGATCAGGTCGATCGCGTCGGTCAACGCCGTCTTGAATTCCCCCCCGGTTCGACTATCCTGCAAGCTGAGACGCCGCGCACTGCCACGGCCGTCCCGAAAGAATGGGGTCATGCCCGCCTTTCCTGCCGCCAGTCGATGATCGCCACCGATTCGCAGCTGTTGGCCGACCACGGCCGCGCGCTCGCCGGCACCACGCTCGCCGAACTCTTCGCGCGCGACCCCGACCGGTTTTCCAGGCTGTCGTTCGCCTGGGACGGCTGGCTCGTCGACTTGTCGAAGGAGCGCCTCGGTCCCGACACGTTGCCGCTGCTCGTCGCGAATGCGCTCGCCCAGGCGCAGGCCCTGCTCGTCGGGCGAAGCGCCGAAACGATCCGGACGGAAATGCTGGCGCGGGGCACGGCGGCCGCCGATCTCGAAGCCGCCATCGCCGCGCGCGTGTGTCCGGGCAACCGCGCGTCGACGATGCTGCTGATGCCCGAGCTCAGCTCCTACCGGCTCGGCCAGCTGCTCGCGCTCTACGAGCACCGGACCTTCGTCGAAGCGGTGCTGTACGGCATCAACCCGTTCGACCAGTTCGGCGTCGAGCTCGGCAAGACCCTCGCCGAACCGATCGTCGCGGCACTTGCCGGCAAAGCGGCGCTGCCCCCCGGGACCGATGCCTCGACCCGCGGACTCGTCGCTCACGTGCGGGCGCAGCCCGGACTGACGGGAGGATAGCGATTCGTCCGCGGAGTAGAATTGGCCACAGGATTGACCAGGAATGGAGGCGCCCGATGAACCGATGGACGGTGCTGCTGCTTTCCTCGTTGCTTGCGGCCTGTGCGGCCACGCCGGTTGCCCGACACGACGCGCGCTTGTTCCACGACCGGTTGTTTGCAGCGCCGACGGAGCGCGTCGGAGCGGACGACCTGTTCGCCGTCAGCGACGACATGAAGCGCTATATCGAGGTCGCGATCGCCGAACCGGCGCGAACCAAAGGCCGCCAGCAGGCACTGATCGATGCCCTTTACAGCGATGGCCAGCTCAGGCTCGAGTACGACACCGAAATGACCCGCAACGCCGCGCAGGCATTCGCCGCGCGATCCGGCAACTGCCTGTCGCTGGTCATCATGACGGCCGCCTTCGCCAAGGAACTCGGGCTGATGGTCGGATATCAGAAGGTGATCGTCGACGACACCTGGGCCCGTGACGGCGACATCTATCTGTCGATCGGTCACGTGAACGTGACCCTCGGCACGAGGAAGACCGACCAGGGCGGCGTCGGCTATCGCGTCGGGGTCAAGCCGTACGAAAGCGAATCGACGACGATCGACTTCCTGCCGCCCGCCGACTTGCGCGCGGTGCGCACGCTGGCCATCGGCGAGGACATCATCGTCGCGATGTACATGAACAACCGGGCGGTCGAGGCGCTCGCCCGGGGCCGAACCGACGACGCGTACTGGTGGGCGCGCGAGGCCGTCGCGCGGGCCCCCGGATTCCTGATGCCGTACAACACCCTCGGTGCGATCTATCACCGCCATGGCAATCCGCAGGAGGCCGAGCAGGTGCTGAGCCACGTTCTCGATCGCGAGCCCCGGAACACGCAGGCGATGTCCAATCTCATTCCCGTCCTGAACGACCTGGGCCAGGTCGAGGCGGCGAAGCGCCTGGCCGCCAGGCTGGAGGAACTGGATCCCGAGCCGCCGTTCAGTCATTTCAATCGCGGGATGGCCGCGCTGCGCGCGGGAAATTCGAAAGACGGCGAAAGACGAGTTCGCCCGCGAAGTCGCGCGCGCGCCGGATTACCACGAGTTCCATTTCTGGCTCGGCATCGCCTACCTTGACAGCGGAGAAATCGAGGCGGCGCGCAGGCATCTGACGCTCGCGATGAAGAACAGCACGACCCGCCGCGACCACGACATGTATGCGGCGAAGCTCACCCGGATCAACGAACTGCACTAGCGACGCGCCGTCGGCACCGACGGGCGGCGCGTCCCGCCGCCTCAGCGCGGGACGTCGTTGCGCGCCGCCTTGATCGCCGTCGCGAGCGCGTGCACCGCGGCCGCATAGAGCCGGCTGCGGTTATAGCGCGTGAGGACGTAGAAATTGTTGCACGCGATCCAGTAGCTCGCGCTCTCGACGCCGTCGGCAGCTTCCTCGAGCAGCAGCAGGCCGACCGGATCGTCCGCGGGGCCCGGCGAGCGGATCGGCCGGGGTCACGCCGTCCGCGACCCACGCGGCTGGCGGCACGGCGCTCCGAAAGTCCGCCATCGAGCTTGCGCAACGCCGCGTCGCGCGCTTCGGCGGCAATCACGGCCGGCAGCAGCACGGGTCCGCCCGGCTGCCAATCGTGCCTGCGCCAGGTAATTGGCGACGCTGGCGACGATGTCCGCAGGGCTCTGCCAGAGATCCGGATGCCCGGTGCCGTCGAAATCCACGGCGTAGGCGCGATAGCTTCCGGGCATGAACTGGGGCACGCCCATCGCACCGGCAAATGACCCCTTCGCGGCGAGCGGCGACATCCCCAGCTCGCGCGCAAGCAGCAGGAACTGCTTCAATTCGCCGCGAAAGAACGCCGCCCGGCGCGGATAGTCGAAGGCCAGCGTCGCCAGTGCGTCGAGCACCCTGTAGTTTCCGGCGTTTTTTCCATAGTGGGTCTCGATGCCGAGAATCGCGACGATCACATCCGCCGGCACGCCGTAGCGCTCCTCGGCTCGAGCGAGATCGTCCTGATGCGCGCGCCAGTAGCTGACACCGGCCGCGATGCGCTCCGGTGCAAGGAAGGATCGTGCATAGGAGTACCACTTCGGTGGTTCCAGCAACGGGCGATCCATCGCGGCGACGATCGCGCGCTGGTAGCGCGCCTCGCCCAGCGTGCGCGCCAGCGCCGCGCGCTCGAAGCCGTGCTCCGCGGTCATCTCCTCGATGAATGCGCGCACGTCCTTCCGCGCGGCATATCCGGCCGTTTTCGCGCCGGCCGGAGGACCCGCGAGCGCGGGCAGCGCCCAGGCGAAAAGGCAGATCAGCGCAGCGAGCAGGAGAGGTCGGCGCGACACGGCATTGCGGGAAGAACGGTGGCCCGTGAATGGTATCATCGCGCCGAAGCGGAGTCGGAAGCGTCTTCGTCGCGCGCTCGGCGAGGGGCCCGCCCTCTGCCGGAAAATTGAATCTGGCCCCGTTTTTCCGCGCACTCCGCCATGATCTACCCGTTTTTCCGCCCGCTGCTCTTCACGCTCGACCCCGAGACCGCGCACGACATGGCGTTCGCGAGCCTCGACATCGCGGCCCGCCTCGGGATCGTGCAGGCGTTGGCGCCGCGTCCCGCGCCGTCGCCGGTCACGGCGATGGGCCTCGAGTTCCCCAACCGGGTCGGGCTCGCGGCCGGACTCGACAAGAATGCCGCGCACATCGATGGACTCGCCGCGCTCGGGTTCGGTTTCATCGAATGCGGAACTGTCACGCCACGACCGCAGCCCGGCAATCCGAAGCCGCGCCTGTTCCGGTTGCCCGAGTCCGAAGCGCTCATCAACCGGCTCGGCTTCAACAACGGCGGCGTCGAGCAGTTCCTCGCCAACGTGCAACGCGCATCGTGGCGCGGCATCCTCGGCCTCAACATCGGCAAGAACTTCGACACGCCGAACGCGCGCGCCGCTGACGACTATCTCGCCTGTCTGCGCGCCATCTACGATCGCGCCTCCTACGTCACCATCAACATCTCCTCGCCGAACACCAGGGGGCTGCGCGACCTGCAATCGGAAGAGGCGCTGGCGCGGCTGCTCCGCGAGCTCAAGAGCGAGCAGAAGGCGCTTGCCGAGCGGCATGGCAAGTACACGCCGATAGCGGTCAAGATCGCACCCGATCTCACCATGCCCGCCGTCGACGGCATCGCGCGGCTCCTCGTGCGGCACGCGATCGACGGCGTGGTCGCCACGAACACCACGCTGAGCCGCGACGGTGTCGCCGGACAACCGCACGCCGACGAAGCGGGGGGACTTTCCGGGCGACCGCTTCGCGCGCGGTCGACGGCCGTGGTGGCGAGGCTCGCCAGGGCGCTGGACGGCGCCCTGCCGATCATCGGCGTGGGCGGCATCCTGTCGGGTGCGGATGCCAGGGAGAAGATCGATGCCGGTGCGACGTTGATCCAGATCTACACCGGACTCATCTATCGCGGACCCGATCTCGTCGCCGAATGCGCACGGGCGGTCGCGGCACCGCCGGTCTCAGCGCCCGCCCGGCCGCCCGAAGGGCGCTGAGCGCCCCCGCGGGGGGGCGAACGCAGTGAGCTTGGGGGGCCGTACGTCCGCCGCCCGCCCCGGCGCAGCGCCCCCGCGGAGGACGCGTGGCTGGGGCCGCTGGCCGCCGTCGAGGCGCGGCGGCGGTGCTTACGCCCGGGCGTGGACGAGCATCTTCCCATCCGCTTCGGCCACCACGACCCCCTCCTGATTGCGGCACACGCCGTGCAGCACGACCACCCCGCCGCCATGATGGGGCTTGTCGTGGCGATCGGTGATCGTCCACAGCGACGTCAGCGTGTCGCCGGCGCGCACCGGTGCGGTGAAGCGAACGGCGTGCTCCAGATAGGCGATCGCCGTGCCGTGGAAATACATCCCCACCGGCGCCCCCATGAGGGCGCTCGTGATCATCCCGTGCAGAATCCGCGTGCCGAAGCGCGAGCCTTTCGCATATTCGTCGTTGACGTGGTGCGGGTTGAAGTCGCCGATCAGCCCGGCACCCAGCACGAGGTGCGTGTCGGTGATGGTGATCGAGCGCGAAAACGAGGCGCCGATCGCGACGTCGTCGTACCAGGTTCCGCTCGCATCCATGCCGAGACCCCGCGTCATGCGGCACGGCCGTTCGGCGCGGCACCCGACGCAACCGGCAGGATGGTCTCCCAGCGGAACCCGCCCGCCTCGACGCCGGCGGTCAGATGACCTAGCGCGGCGGCGAGCACTGACACCTCGCCGCGGAAGCCCAATTCGATGCGGCGATCGCCATCCGGCTGGAACGACGGCAGGCTGAACAGCTTCAACTGCGGGAACAGCGCGACGCATTCGTTCATCAGCGGGAGCAACTGGCTCTCGCCCGCGCCGTACACGACGATCGCGCGCTCGCCCCAGGGCAGCCCCGAGGGCGCCGGCGGGTGTGTCGCCAGCACCCAGTCGAGCATGGGCCAGGCCATCTGCGGAAAGCCCGGAAAGAAGTGATGGCCGCGAATCGAGAACGACGCGACGCGGTTGACGGGATTCGGGATGATCGCCGCTCCAGCCGGAAATTCTGCCATCAGGACGCGATGCGGATAAGCGTCCGGACCAAACTGCGCCTCGAGCGCGGCCAGCGCGGCCGGATGGCGTTCCAGCGGCAGGCCCAGCGCGGCGGCTGCCGCCTGCCGGGTGTGGTCGTCGGGCGTCGCGCCGACACCGCCAAAGCTGAAGACGATGTCGCCGCGCGCGAATGTCTCCCGGAGCACGGCCGCGAGCGCGTCGCGATCGTCGCCCTCGTACCGCGCCCAGTCGAGCCCGAGACGATGCCCCGCAAGCGTTGCGATGACGTGCGCGAGGTGACGATCCTGGCGCTTGCCCGAAAGGATCTCGTCGCCGATGATCAGCGCGCCGATGCGGGGTGCGGACATGGCCGTGGCGATGCGGAAGCGGCGACCCGCCAGCAGCGGAGCGTTGGGCTCGACGCGCGCTCAGCCGGCGGGCTCGGCCGGCAGCGACTCGGCGAACGACGCCATGACGCTGCCGAAGGCGCGGTCGATGAGCGGCGCCGCCTCGACCAGGCGAGCCCGATCGGTGCGAAAACGCTCGGCAAGGTCCTCGGCATTCATCGACAGGGCCTTGAGCCCCTGCCGGTTCGTGAACAGGTAGGTGCCGCGCAGCGGGCTGATCCACGCGAGCTTGGCGAACGCGAGCTGCCCATCGTCGGCCTCGAATTCGATCCACGTGCCGCGCTCGAGATCCTGGGCGATCTCGAGGAACTGATCCTCGATCACCTCCGGCTCGGCAGCCGGCTCGGCCTGCGCCATCGCCGTCGCGCGCGCCTCCGCCTGTGCCGCCCTCTCCTCGTCGCCGGCGGCCTTCGCCAGCTCTGCTTCCGCCTTCGCCTGCTCGGCCACGGAGGCCGTGGCCAGCGCCGATGAACCGGTCGAAGGCTTGACCGACGCCGCGTGCGCCTCGACCAGATTCGCCATGAAGCGCTCGCGTCCTTGCGGCGGCCACTCGATGCTCTCTATCGCCGCCGAGAGTCGTTTCAGCAGCGCCGGGAGCAGCGCGACGAGGTGCTTGCGGTCGTCGCGCGTCCGTTTCGGCTGCACGCTCCAGACGAGGTCCTCGAGCATGGCGATGCTCTGCTCCCATCGCTCGCTTTCCTCGCCCTGGGTCAGGTAGACGTGCTCCAGCGTGGCGTTCCATTGCTGGCGCAGGAACCACGCGAGAAAGTTCGGCACCGGATACATCTCGATGCGCCGCTCGATCTCGGACTTCGCCACGACCGCGGCCATTTCCTGCCGATCGGTCTGGTCGATCTCTTCCGCGGTGGACTGGATGTTGGCTTCGGCCGCCTGCTCCTCGTCGGCGAGGAAGCGGGCGAGTTTCTCGCGCGCCTCGTCGAAGATGGTCAGGTCGTCGGTGAAGCCGTCGAGTATCCGGTGGACAAGCGCGTCGATGTGGCTGTACAGCGGGTCGTTGGTCCCCATCGCCGGGGTCCAGCCCCGGCCGGCTTCGGCGAGCGCGTTGACCAGCAGACGCGACGGGTGGTTCTTCTTCGCGAAGAACGCGCCGTCGAGCATCGCGGCCTTGAGCACGGGGATTTGCAGCCGCGCGAGCAGCGCCTTGATGCCGTCGGGCAGATCCTTGGTCTCGAAGATGAAGTCGAACAGCATCGCGACGAGCTCGATCGTCATCGATTCGAGCTGGTTCACCTTCTTGCCGAGCGCCGACTGTTGCAGGTCGCGCAGAACGTTGTGCTTGCCTTCCGGGATGCCGGAGAACTGGACGAGCGTGCCCTCCCCCAGATCGAATTCCGTTTCGCCGGTCTGCAGCCGCGCCAGGCCCTCGCCCAGCATCGGCGTCACCATGATCGGTGCCCCGGGAACATAGCCGGATGGCGTCTGCGCCATCGGGCCCGACGGAACGTACCGTGCCGCGGCGTCTAACGAAATCGCGGGAAACGGCTGGCTGCCGTCCGCGGATGGTCCGGCGCCGACAGAATGCATGCCACGCGCGCCAACCGCCGCCCGGCGCGGTCCCGGCATCCCGACGCGTCCGGCCGCCTCCCGGCGCCATGCCCTCCAGGCCGGCCGCTCCGGTCCATCCCGGTCTCGGCGCCGTCGACGCGCCGGGCGCAGCGCCGCGAACGCATCGCCGCCGAAGCGCCGCCGAAACAACTCCATCAGATCGATTTCTGCCGCCGGCGCCGCCTCGGCGGCATTCCGGGCTGCCGCGTTTTCGCCTTCCGCGGCGTCCGCGTCGGCCTTGGCACGGCCGCGACCGCCGCTGCGGCGAATCGGCAACGGTCGGCTGATGCCCGCTGGCATCACGTGCAGATTCTGCAGGTGCTTGTTGAGGTCGGCGTAGATCCCGTTGATCTCCGCCAGCGAGGCCCGGTTCAGCTCCTTGAGGATCGCGAACTTGATCCCAGGCTCGGTCTTGATCGTCTGCAGTGAATCGGCGAAGGCATCGACGATCGCCGCCGGCGCGAACGGATTTTGAGCCGTCTCGAGTTCGGGTTGCCCGAGCAGATGGCCCACCCCCCTGTTGAGGAGCTGCAGCTCGTCGTGACACAGGTTCTCGACCACCCGCGTGATGTTGCCGGTGACGACCGCCGCGTCCATCGCGTGCGTGTCGACGAGCGTCAGCTTGTCGCTCGCGAGCTTCGAAAACTCCGCCTTCGGCGCGATCTTGCCCGAGATGCGCTCGTCCACCTGAACCCGCAACCGCCGCTCGAACTCGGCGAGGAGGCCGGACTTGCCCTGCAGCAGCACGTCGCGCGCTTCGAGGCAGGATGTCTGTTCCTCGCGGACGTCGGTACGACTCGCCCGATCCAACAGCATTTCCCCGACGCGATCGAGCAACGCGGTAAACGAAAGCAACAGGCGGTGAACCGCGATGTCCCGACAATCGCCGAGGATCTTCGCCATGTCGCGCGAGATCGCTTTCGGGGACTTCGATTCGGTCGACGTCTGGTTCACGCGGATGACGATTTGTGCAGATAGCCGCTCGTTCCCGGGCAAGCCAGCTGCGCGCTCCCGCGGGCTCGGTCCGGCGCTGCCGCGCAAATTCTTTTGCGCAAGAACAACTTATGCGATTGCGCTAACTCTACCACGGCGCAAGCCGACGCGACAACGCGATGCTGGCACCGACTGTCAGCGGCCAATGTCCGCCCAAGCCCTTTCCAGACGCTTCCAGGACACCGGAAACGGGGTTTTCAGTTCCTGCGCGAAAAGCGACACGGAAAGCTCTTCCAGCGACCAGCGGAATTTCTCGAGCGCTGCTTCGGCTTCCGCCGTCGGGAGCTTCGCGTCCCGCCGCTCCCGATAGCGTTCCCACCATTTTTCGATCATCGCCGAATGCCGGGCATCGCGCGCCGGATCTGCCGGCCATTTGGCGAGCCGGCGGTCCAGCGCGCTCAGGTACCGCGGCAGATGTGCCACTTGCCCCCACGGTGTCGCCCGGAAGAACCCCGGGTACACGAGGGCGTCCCGCCGCCGCCGCACTTCGGCAACCGGACGGGCCATGGCCGGCGGCGATGCGCCGAGCCGCTGTCCCAGCGCATGATGCGCGGCGGCGATGGCCGCGAGCAGCCGGAACGCGCCTTCCGCGACGGCAGGAAGGCGGGCTCGCGCGCGCCTCGTCTGTTCGGCGAAGGCGCTTTCCGTGCGCGGCAGGGGATCGTCGCCGACGAACGCTCGGTCACAGACCGCGGTCAGCACGTCGGCCAGCAACCGGTCGGTCGGGATCGTCGTCTTCAGCTGCATCGCCGCTTGCGCGAAGCCGCTACCGCCCTTTTCGTACGCGGCCAGGCTGTTCCTGAGCGCGATCCGCAGCAGCCGGACGACGCCCGCGCGCGTTGACGCGTCGGCGCCGGCGCGGGTATCCAGCAGGGCGATCGAGACGCTGTCGGCATCGTCGACCAGCGCCGGGTAGCCAGTGAGCCGCTGGCCGTCCCGCACCGTCGTCAACGTCTCCGGGAGATCGCCGAAATTCCACGACTTGAGCCCGTGCCGTTCGAGCGCAGGTCCGGCCTGCGCGAACGAAAGCTGCGCCGCTTCGCCCAGCTGGGCCTGAAGTGTCGCCAGGCTGCGGCCTGTGGCAAGCTCGCGCCCTGCCGCGTCGACCACGCGCAGCTGGATCTGAAGATGCGCGGGAACCTCGGCGCCATCCCAGAGGTCCGGCGGCGGAACTTCCCCCAGGCGCCCTCCCAGCCAGTGCCGGAGCGCGTCGGCAAGCGGCGCGCGACCGCAGGGCACCGCTTCGAGGAACGCGGTCACGGTGTCCGGCAACGGCACCAGCCGGTTGCGCGACGCCTTGGGCAACGCCTTGAGCAGGCCCATGAGCCGTTCACGGATCAGCCCCGGGACGAGCCACGAGAGACGCGCCGGATCAACCTGGTTGAGCAGCGCGAGCGGGACCGTCAGCGTAAGGCCGTCGTTCGGCTGGCCGGGCGCGAAGCGATACTTGAGCGGCAATTCGGTGCCAGCCATGGCGAGCCGCTCCGGGAAGAGCTCCTCCGTCACCTGCGCCGCCGCATGCCGCATCAGCATGTCGCGCGACATGTACAGCGCGCGCGGATCCGCGCGTTCGGCCCCGGCACGCCAATGCTCGAAGGTCGCGAGCGAATGGACGTCCTCTGGGATGCGCGCGGCGTAGAAATCGGCGATGGCTTCGTCGTCGACGAGCACATCCTGCCGGCGCGCCTTGTGCTCGAGCTCGGCAATCTCGGCGACGAGTTTCCGGTTGTGCGCAAGGAAAGCGCCCTTCGTCGCGAGCGCGCCGGGGACTAGCGCTTCGCGGATGAACACTTCGCGCGCCGTCTTCGGATCGACGCGGCCGAACGAGACGCGGCGCCGCGGCACCAGCGTCAGGCCGTAGAGCCGGACCCGCTCGCTCGCCACCACCTCGCCGCGGTCGGCGTCCCACCGCGGCTCGAAGTAGTCGCGCGTCACGCGCTCGCCCGCGACCTCCTCGATCCACTCGGGCTCGACCTTCGCCGCGCAGCGCGCGATAGAGCCGCGAGGTTTCCACGAGCTCGGCGGCCAGTACCCACTTGGGCCGCTTCTTCGCCAGCCCGGATCCCGGATGGATGTGAAAGCGGATCCCGCGCGCGCCGAGATACCCTTCGGCATCGCCTTCCAGGCAGCCGACATTGCCGAGCAGACCCGCGAGCAGCGCCTCGTGGATGGCCTGGTAGCGCACGGCGTCGGTCGTGGCGGGCAGCGCCGGTTGCCACTGCCAGCCCTGCTCGGCCACCTCCCCCGCGAGCTGGGCGTGCACGTCGCGCCACTCGCGCAGCCGCAGGTAGGAGACGAACCGGGCGCGACAGGCGTCCACCAGCCGGCGGTGTGAAAGGTTCTCGCCGAGCTTCTGGCCGAAGAACTGCCAGAGCGCCAGCAGCGACAGGAAATCCGAGCGCTCGTCGCGGAACAGCAGATGCGCCTGGTCCGCCGCCTGCTGCTTCGCGAGCGGCCGCTCACGCGGATCCGGCACCGACAGCGCGCTCGCGATGACGAGCAGCTCGGCGACGCAGCCGCGGTCCCGCGCCGCGAGAACCATGCGGCCAACCCGGGGGTCGACCGGCAAGCGCGCAAGCTCGCCTCCGAGCGGCGTCAGGCGGCGCTCGGCGTCGACGGCGCCCAGCTCAGCCAGCAGCTGGAAGCCGTCGGCGATCGCGCGCGGACCCGGCGGCTCGACGAACGGAAACGCCTCGACGTCGCCCAGCGCGAGCGCGGCCATCCGCAGGATCACCGCGGCGAGCGAGCTGCGCAGGATCTCGGGATCCGTGTACTTCGGGCGGACCGCGAAATCGTCTTCGCCGTAAAGGCGCACGCAGATGCCGTCGGCGACACGCCCGCAGCGACCCGCGCGCTGGTTCGCCGCCGCCTGCGAGATCTTCTCGATCTGCAGCAGCGTCGTCTTGTTGCGCAGCGAATACCGCTTGATGCGCGCGACACCGGTGTCGATCACGTACCGGATCCCCGGTACCGTGAGCGAAGTCTCGGCGACGTTGGTGGCGAGGACGACGCGTCGCCCCCTGGACGGCGCGAACACGCGCTGCTGTTCCGCCACCGAGAGGCGTGCGTACAGCGGGAGGATTTCGACGGCAGACGCATACGGTCGCCGCGCGAGCCCCTTGTGCAGCAGATCGGCGGTCTCGCGTATCTCGCGCTCGCCCGGTAGGAACACGAGAATGTCGCCGGGTCCCGCTCGCCAGAGGTCCTCCGCGGCGTCCACGATCGCGTCCTCGAGCTCCTCCTCGTCGTCGGCTTCCTCGCCCGCGGTCTTCAGCGGCCGGTAGCGCACGTCGACCGGGTACATCCGGCCCGACACCTCGATCACCGGCGCGGGCCTGCCTTCGCTGCCGAAGTGGCGCGAGAAGCGATCGGCGTCGAGAGTGGCCGAGGTGACGATCACCTTGAGGTCGGGCCGCTGCGGGAGGAGCTGCTTCACGTAGCCCAGCAGGAAATCGATGTTGAGACTGCGCTCGTGCGCCTCGTCGATGATCAGCGTGTCGTACGTGGCGAGCAGCGGGTCACCCTGCGTCTCCGCGAGCAGGATGCCGTCGGTCATCAGCTTGACGAGCGTGCCCGGCTTCGTGTGGTCGCTGAAGCGCACCTTGTACCCGACGACGGTGCCGAGCTCGGTCGACAGCTCCTGCGCGATCCGCGCCGCCACGGCGCGCGCCGCGATCCGGCGCGGCTGCGTGTGGCCGATCAATCCGCGCTCGCCGCACCCTACCGCCATGCAGATCTTGGGCAGCTGCGTCGTCTTGCCCGACCCGGTCTCGCCGCACACGATCACGACCTGATGCTCGCGAATCGTCCGCGCGATGTCAGCCGCCCGCTGCGCCACCGGGAGTTCCGGTGGGTAGGCAATGTGCGGCCGGCGCGCCGCGCGGGATTGCCGGCGCTCGACCGAACGCGCCACGGCAGCGGCGATCCGTTCCCATTCCGCCGCCGGCGCGTGCCCGCGGCGCGCGCGCTCGATCCGGCGGCCGAGCGGGATCGCGTCCGCGGCCATCCCCTGCGCGAGTTGCGCGAGCAGGCGGGACGCGGGCGACGGCGCGGTCACTGGACGACCTTCGCGCTTCGCGGTCCGGAATGCACACCCGGGACGGCCCGGCGGTCCCTTGCGGCGGAAGAAAGCGTTGCGTGGACCGGGCGCCCCGGCGGACGAGCCGGCACCACCGCCATGCACCACGCTGACAACGACGGCAACCGGTGCCGGGTCACGATCCGGCAGGCGCCGGCAAGGGCCGACCGATGTAACGCGTCGCCGCGATGCCGACGGCGACGCTGACGGCGGCGGAGACGGCGAACGCCACCCAGCCGGCAGAAGAGCCCTTCAGCAACGCTTCCTCGACCGCGTGCAACAGGCCGGCCGTCACGACGAACCCCGGCACGGTTCGCGCGTCGAACCGCAGCACGCAATACACGACCGCCGCGGCGATCGACCCGGCGACGAGCCCCGCCGCGATGCCGGCGATGAGCCGCTCGGCGAAATCCGCGGCAGCACCCTCCGCTTCCATCGCCAAGAGCCCGGCGATCAACGTGACGACGACGATACCGGCGAGCCAACCGCGGCGCGTCCAGCCGGCGGTCATTCGATCGAGCAGGTGCAGCACGAACAAACCCATGCCGATCGACGCAACGCTGCCGACTCCCTGCAGCGCGGCCGCGGCGACCGGCGACGCCGCCGACTCCGCCACGAGCGACGGCCACAGCGGCGACGTCCGCGTGCCCAGTCCTCCCGCCAGCGCCGCCGCACCCGCGACGAACAGCGCGGCAGCAGCGCCCGCTGCCCATGGCGGCAACGGCCCTGCCAGCGCGGTCCGGGGTGCCGTGCGCGCGGACCAGGCGCCAACGCCCGCCAGCAGCGCGACCAGCAACCCGCCGAGCACTGCCGCCAGCAGCGAGCGGGACACGACGAGCAGCGCCTGCGACAGGATCGGTTCGGTCGTCCTGAACTGCATGGCCAGCGCCGGCCACATGACGGCGATCCGGGCGGCCGCGGCCCCGACCCCGATCGCGAGGACGAGCGTCAGCGCCCGCATGTCGCACTGTTTGGCCAGCCAGCTCTTCACCGCGCTGACGAGCGCCGCGAGCACGGCGAGCACGATCAGCAGCCCGCCGACGATCGCGGCGATCTGCAGCCCGCTCTCGCGTTCGCGCTCGGCGCGAAGCCAGGCCTCCGGCACGTGGACGAAGCGGCGGGCATCGATGTCGGCATCGCCGGCGACTGCGACGCTGATGCGCGCTTCGCCGTCCTTGCCGACGTCGATGCTTCGATCGGCGTAGGTGAACAACCAGTCGATGCGGGCCGGACGCTGCTCCTCCTCCGCCGCGACGGGTGTCAGCGTTTCGGGATCGATCCCGAAACGGGTCGCGATCTCGCGCTCGGCCAGGGCGCGAGCGGCCTCCTTCTCCAGACGCGCGCCGGGTCGCGCTTCCGGAAGCACATGGCTGATCCGGCGCGGCGCGCCGGTCGAATCGACCGTGATCCACCATTCTTCGGCGCGCTCGGCGACGTCACCCTCGAACATCGCGTAGCGCACGACCCAGAGTGGCGGCGCGAGCGTCGATCCGACCAGCGCCCGGTACGCCGCCGGACCCGCTTCGCGCCAGACGAATCGATGCGACGTCTGCGGCTGTCCATCGCGCGGCAGCCGGACCGTCGACATGCGCCGCCATTCGGGGCCGAGCGCCACGCCGCGGGCCTTCAGCGCGGCCTCCGCCGCGGCCTCGGCGCCGGCGCGATCGAGAGCAAGAGGAGGCACGTCGGCCTGCATCGGAGTCCAGGCGATCCAGGCAACCAATCCCGCGAGGCCCAGATACGGCAGCGCGCGCTGAATGGCGCTCTGCGCGCGCGAGGTGACGATCGCACGGGCCTGCGCGCGCGCAACCGCCGCCGGCGCGGCCGCGCTCCACCCTCCGTTGCGCAGTGCGGCCGGCAGCTCGTTCCAGGCACCGGCCTGCGCCCGCCGCCAGAGCACCACGGCGAGCGGCACGAGCCCCGCCGCGAACACGGCGGCGCGCTGTGCCCACACGTCCGGCGCATCGACCAGGAACAACGGAATGGAGAACAGCGCGAGGTCGAACAGCGCGTGCAGCAGGATGGTCGGCAGCAGACCGAAACGCAGGAAGATCGCCGCCCAGAGCAGCGACGGCACGACGAGCTCGACCAGGCGCGAGTAGGGCGGGAAACCGGGGTAATTGGCGTGCGCGGCGCCGAAGATCACCGCCTGCAGCACGAACGCGACCCCGATGCCGAGCCTGCGGTGGCCGAACCGCGCGCCGATGAGCGCGCCCAGTGCCAGCGGGACGGCGCGAAAGACGCACTCCTCCATGAACCCGGCCTGCAGCGAAACGGCGATGGGCATCAGCGCCGGCAGCGCCGACGAAAGGATGTTGGGATCGGTCAGCACCTCGGACGGTTGCCACCAGCCCAGCCAGCGATTGGTCGCGTAATAGAAAGCGGCGACGAGCGCGAGCTCCAGAGGCACGAAGAGGTAGCCGCCGGCCGTGCGCCCCAGCACCGCGCGCGTCGCGCCGCCTTCGCGCGACCAGACGCGCCACAGCTGCGGCTGGTGCGCAAACGCGCGCCGCGCGAGGCTTTCCGCCGCCATGAACACGAGCGCGTACGACAGTCCGCCGCCAAGCGCGATCGCGGCCGCCGCCCCCAGCTGGCGCGTCCAGAACGTCGTCGCCGATTGCGCAGTGTCGAAGCCGAACCAGGCGGCCGGCGCCGCAGCCAGGGACGTCGCCGCCATGAGACCGCCCACGACGAATCCCGCGACCAGCGCAGGACGCACGACGAGCCAGTGCGCTCGCGCGAGCCAGAGCACGCCGAGGATGCAGCCGCCGAGGCCGTAGAGCAGTCCGGCGGACAGACCGGCGATGCCCGCGATCGTGTCGTTGGCGCTGCGCAGTTCGCGAAACCGGCGCTCGAAGGATTCCGGAATGTGCACGTAGGGCGCGATCTCGGTCAGCTCGTCGCCGGCGACGGTGAGCCGCAGCCGGATGCGCGCCTCGCCGAGCGTTTCGGCACGCTGCAGGACGAACGTGTGGTCGACGCGTCCCGCCGGCCGCGTCTGCTGCGACTGCTCGAGCAGCGTGTACGGCGCAAGATCGAACTTCCAGTCCGCCGCCGCCCGCTCTTCGGCCAGCGCGCGCGCGGCGACCGCGGAGAGCGCCTTGGTCGCCGCGTCGCGCACGTAGGCCTCCGGCACGCGGCGCGCGAAGCCGTTCGACGCGCCATCCGGCCCGAACCGGATGGTGACCTCGCTGACTTCGCCGGGGCTGAACATCCGCACGTCCCACCAGTAGGGCGCATAGAGATCGCCCTGCACCAGCGCGCCGAACGCCCGCTTGCCGCCGCCTTCGAGCTCGACGTAATTCTGCGTCGCGCTGTCGTGCGCGAAACGAACGGCGCTCCGCGCGCCGGCCGGCGCGAGCTTGAGGCGGGCCGCGACGGCTTCGGCCCTTGCCAGGGCCTCGGCGCGCGAAAGCGTGATGTCGAGGTTGACCAGCGGGATTGCCAGCGGGAAGAGCTTCCAGGCGACGCCCAGCGCGATCGCCGCGAGCACGGCGTAGGCGATCCAGAACGCGGGCGCGCGGGTCCAGCCGGCCATGGCCGTCCGGTCGGTTACAGCCATTGCCCCCGCATCAGGCACGCACTTCGATCACGCCACGGGCCGCGAGCGCTGCGATCTCGTCGTCGGACAGCGTGAGCCATCGCCGCAGCACTTCGGCCGTGTGCTCGCCGAGCAGCGGTGGCGGACGCCCGTAATCCGGCACCGTCGCCGAGAACCTGATCGGAGTGCCGACCTGGGGCACCGTGCCCGCGAGCGGATGCGGGAGATCCATCCGCAAGCCGCGCGCGGCGAGCTGCGGCTCCGCGAACACCTGGTCAAGCCGGTTGATCGGACCGCAGGGGACGCCGAGCGGCTCGAGCAGGTCGAGCCACGCGCGCTGCGTGCGGGTCCGCATCACCTCGGCGACAAGCGGCACGAGGAGCGCGCGATTGCGCACCCGGTCGGCATTCTTCGCGAAGCGCCCGTCGACTGCCCACGCGCGACGGTCCGCCGCCTCGCAGAACTTTGCCGAACTGGCTGTCGTTGCCGATCGCGAGAATGAGGTGGCCGTCGGCGCAGGCGAACACCTGGTACGGAACGATGTTCTGGTGCGCGTTGCCGGCGCGCGCCGGGGGTTTGCCGGTCACGAGATAATTGAGATTCATCACCGCCATCATCGCGACGGCCGAATCGAACAGGCAGGTGTCGATCCACTGTCCCTGCCCCGTGCGGTCGCGATGCGCGAGCGCGGCCTGGATGGCCACCGTGGTGTACATGCCCGTCATCAGGTCGGTGATCGCGATGCCGGCTTTCTGCGGTCCGCCGCCGGGAAGATCGTCGCGCTCGCCGGTGACGCTCATGAACCCGGACATGCCCTGGATGATGAAATCGTAGCCGGCGTGGTCCGCGTACGGGCCGTTCTGCCCGAAGCCGGTGATCGACGCGTAGACGAGCCCGCGGGTTCGCCGCCGCGACGGCGGGATAGTCGAGACCGTACTTTTCGAGGCCGCCGACCTTGTAGTTCTCGACGAGCACGTCGGCCTGCCGCGCGAGATCGCGGACGATCCGCTGTCCGTCGGGCGTCGTGAAATCGACGGCGACGGACAGCTTGCCCCGGTTGCACGACAGGTAATAGGCCGCCTCGCTGGTGTCGCGTCCGCTCCCGTCCCTGAGGAACGGCGGGCCCCACGCCCGCGTGTCGTCGCCGCTGCCCGGCCGCTCGATCTTGATGACCGTCGCGCCAAGGTCCGCGAGCAGCTGCGTGCACCACGGCCCGGCGAGCACGCGGGACAGGTCGAGCACGGTCAGGTGGGAGAGCGGGCCGGACATCGTTCGCCGTGTCGGAGGGTTCGCGCGCCGCGGGCCTCCCGTTCGCCGACAACCCCGGTCGCGGCAGGGCGGGAGAAGCGCTCGGCGACGCTCAGGATTTCAGCGCCGCCAGAACCTCGTCGAGCATCTTCTTGGCGTCGCCGAAGAGCATGTGGTTGTTGTCCTTGTAGAACAGCGGATTGTCGACGCCGGCGTAGCCCGGAGGCCATGCTTCGCTTCATGACGATCGATGTCTTCGCCTTCCAGACCTCGAGCACCGGCATGCCGGCGATCGGGCTCGTGGGGTCCTCCTGCGCCGCCGGGTTCACGATGTCATTGGCGCCGATGACCATCGCGACGTCGGTGTCCGGGAAGTCTTCGTTCAACTCGTCCATCTCGAACACGATGTCGTACGGCACCTTGGCCTCGGCCAGCAGCACGTTCATGTGGCCGGGCATGCGGCCGGCCACCGGGTGGATGCCGAAGCGGACATTGACGCCTTTCTCGCGCAGCACCTTGGTGATTTCGTAAACGGTGTGCTGAGCCTGGGCGACCGCCATGCCGTAGCCCGGAACGATGATGACGTTCTTGGCGTCGCGCAGCAGCTCGGCGGTCTCGGGCGCCAGGATCGGGTTCACCTCGCCCGCCGGCGCAGCGGCGCCGGCCGCGGCCGGGGCACCGCTGTCGGTGCCGAAGCCGCCGGCGATCACGCTGATGAAGTTGCGGTTCATCGCGGCGCACATGATGTAGGACAGGATCGCGCCGCTCGAGCCGACCAGCGCGCCGGTCACGATCAGCAGGTCGTTGGAGAGCATGAAGCCGGTCGCCGCAGCCGCCCAGCCCGAGTAGCTGTTGAGCATCGACACCACGACCGGCATGTCGGCGCCGCCGATCGCCATCACCATGTGGACGCCGAACAGCAGGGCGACGACGGTCATGACGATCATCGGCGTCATCGCCTCGGCCACGCTGTGCGCATTGATGAACGCGTAGCCGGAGTAGACGACGGCGAGGAGCCCCGCCAGGTTGAGCCAGTGCCGCGCCGGCAGCAGCAGCGGCTTGCCGCTGATCCTGGCGGAGAGCTTGCCGAAGGCGATCACCGAGCCGGAGAAGGTCACGGCGCCGATCAGCACGCCGACGTACATCTCGATCTCGTGGATGGCCTTCTCGGCCGGCGTCATGCCGACCGACACCACCGGATCGATGAAATTGGCGTAGCCCACGAGCATGGCGGCAAGGCCCACGAGGCTGTGCATCAGCGCCACGAGCTCGGGCATCTGCGTCATCTTGACGACGCGCGCCGCGTAGAGGCCGACGCCCGCGCCGATCGCCATCGCGGCGAGGATGTACGGCAGTCCGGCGGCGGTGACCTGCGGGCCGAAGACCGTGGCGAGCACGGCGATCGCCATGCCGATGATTCCGTACAGGTTGCCGCGCCGCGACGTCTCCGGGTTGGACAGCCCGCCGAGGCACAGGATGAAGAGGATCGTGGCCCCGAGGTAGGAGACCGCCGAGAGGCTTGAGGTCATGGTCTCTTCTTCCCTATTTGCGGAACATCTGCGAGCATGCGCTGGGTCACCGCGAAGCCGCCGAACATGTTGATCGTGGCGAGCGCGATGCCGCCCACGGCCAGCCAGCGTATCCACTCGTTCGGCCGGGAAAGGTCCGCCGAGATCTTCGTCAGATCCGGCGCGATCTGCACCAGGGCGCCGATGGCGATGATGCTGCTGACCGCGTTGGTCACGCTCATCAGCGGCGTGTGCAGCGCGGGCGTCACGTTCCAGACCACCATGTAGCCGACGAAGCAGGCCAGCACGAACACGGTGAAGTGGCCGAGGAAGCTCGCCGGCGCGTAGCGGCCGACGAGCAGGAACAGCAGGGCGCCGACGCCGAACAGGACGGCGGTCTTGGTTCCCGCCATCGGTCCGCTGCCGCCGCCGTGACCGTGGCCCTTCGGCTTGGGCGGGGACGGCGACCGGCTTGGCGGCAGGGGCGGCCGGCGCGGCGGACAGCTTGGGCGCCGGCGGCGGCCAGGTGACCTCGCCCTTGTTGATCACGGTCGTGCCGCGCAGGACCTCGTCGTTCATGTCGACGTTGACGGCATCGCCGTCGATGCTCTTGGTCTTGAGCATGTCCTCCATCAGGCGGAAGAGGTTGTTCGCGTACAGCGTCGACGCCTGCTTCGCCAGCCGGCTCGGCAGGTCCTTGTAGCCGATGATCGTGACGCCGTGCCTGACGACGACTTCGCCCGGCACCGTGCACTCGCAGTTGCCGCCCTGCTCGGCCGCCATGTCGACGATGACGCTGCCCTGCTTCATCGACTTGACCATCTCCTCCGTGATCAGACGCGGGGCGGGCTTGCCCGGGATGAGCGCCGTCGTGATGATGATGTCGACTTCCTTGGCCTGCTTGGCGAACACCTCGCGCTGGGCCTTCTGGAAGCCCTCGCTCATCACCTTGGCGTAGCCGCCGACGCCGCTGCCCTCCTCCTCGTAGTCGACGCGGCACGAACTCGCCGCCCAGCGACTTGATCTGGTCCGCGACTTCCGGTCGCGTGTCGTTGGCACGCACGATGGCGCCGAGGCCGGACGCCGCGCCGATTGCGGCGAGACCCGCGACACCGGCGCCGATGACGAAGACCTTGGCGGGCGGCACCTTGCCCGCGGCCGTGATCGAACCGGTGAAGAAGCGGCCGAACTCGTGCGCCGCCTCGATGACCGCGCGGTAGCCGCCGATGTTGGCCATCGACGAGAGCGCGTCGAGCTTCTGCGCCCGCGAGATGCGCGGGACGCTGTCCATCGCCAGCACGGTGGCCTTCCTGGCGGCGAGCTGCTGCAGCAGTTCGGGGTTCTGCGCGGGCCAGATGAAGCTGACCAGCGTGCCGCCTTCGCGCAGCAGCGCCACCTCGTCGGCGGTGGGGCCGCGCACCTTGAACACGATGTCGGACATCGCCCACAATCCGGCCCCGTCGGCGACGATTTCCGCGCCGGCGGCGCGATAGGCGTCATCACTGATCTGCGCCGCATCGCCGGCGCCCGCTTCGACGGCGACCCGGAAACCCTGCTTGATCAGCTTTTCGACGACTTCGGGCACCGTGGCCACCCGCTTCTCGCCGGGAAAGCTCTCGCGCGGGACTCCGATCAGTAGTGACATTCCCTTCTCCCTTGAAACGATATCCCGGCGCTGACCGCTGCCGAAACGCGAAGGTGCCCGAACGGTTCCTTTGCCGCATGACGGAGTCGATGTCGCCGGGCATGCGTCAAGCGAGGCCGGCCCGGGATGTCCGGCGTCCACCGGCACTGCGGAAATTCGGCGCACCGGAAAACGCGGGTCGCGCTTGAGTTTTGCGTAATGCTGCCACAAACTGGCGCGCGACGGGGCATTCGCCGTGAACGAGCACTGGAAAGAGCACTTCGAACACGACATCGCGTTCCATCGCAAGACGGCGGCGATCTACCACCACGTCAACACGGAACCGCGCCTCCTCGCGAACGATCTTCTGTTCGCGCGGCTGGACCGTCGTGTCGCGAGGGGCGCGGCGATGCTGGACCTGGGCTGCGGCACTGGGCAGATGCTCTTGCGCTATGGTTCGCGCTTCGAGCGCTGCGTCGGCGTCGATCACAGCGCGGACATGCTCGCCATTGCGCGGACCCGGCTGCCGGCCGTGGCCAGCGGTCAATGCGAGCTGGTGGAATCCGAGTTCTTCGAGTTCCTCGAGAGGGATCGCGAGGCCCGTTCGCTCGTGACCTGCGTGGGCTGCCTCCACCATCTTGCCGGTCGACGCGTTCGACCTCTTCTTCCGCCTGGTGCGCGACCGCCTGGCACGCCGAAGGGCAGTTGCTGCTGGCCGAGCCCGTCGGCACCGGTGGCCGCATGCCGCCCCCGGCGGTGGCGAGCTGGAACGCGAGATCAGTGATGGCGTCCCGCGCGGCGCTGATGCCGATGGAGGAGAGCCACGAGGCGCCGATCAGCGACGACGTGCTGTTGCGGCGACCCGAGGGCTTCGGCTTTCGGCGCGTGGCCGCCTCGCGCGCCTGGGAGATGTTCCAGCGCGGCCTGCCCGCCACGGTGCTGGATCACCTGGCGATGCGCTACCTGCACGCCCGCCACGGCCGGACCGGCAACGTCGTCGCGGTGCTGTGGCAGGCGATCTGAGTCCCGCGCCGTAGCGGAACCCTGCCGGGTCAGAGCGCCTCCGCGATGGCGCGGCCCACTTCGGCCGTCGTCGCCTTGCCGCCGATGTCCGGCGTGCGCGGCGCCGACGGGATCGGCGAGCACGCGCTCGATCGCGCCGACGACGGCTGCCGCGGCGTCGGCGTGGCCCAGATGCTCGAGCATGAGCGCCCCGGACCAGATCTGGCCGATCGGATTGGCGATGCCCTTGCCGGCGATGTCGGGCGCCGAGCCGTGGACCGGCTCGAACAGCGACGGATGACAGCGCTCCGGGATTGATGTTGCCCGACGGGGCGATGCCGATCGTGCCGCACACCGCCGGACCGAGGTCGGACAGGATGTCGCCGAAGAGGTTGGAGCCGACGACCACGTCGAAGCGCTCCGGCCGCCGCACGAAATGGGCGGCGAGAATGTCGATGTGGAACTGATCCGTCCGGATGCCGGGATACCGCTCGGCCATCGCCCGGAAGCGCTCGTCCCAGTACGGCATCGTGATCGAGATGCCGTTCGACTTGGTCGCGGAGGTGAGGTGTTTCGCGCCGCGCGTTCCCGCGAGCTCGAACGCGAATTGCAGGATGCGGTCCACACCCTTGCGCGAAAAGATCGACTCCTGGAACACGATCTCGCGCTCGGTCCCCTCGAACATGCGGCCGCCGACGGACGAATACTCGCCTTCGGTGTTCTCGCGCACGACGACGAAATCGACGTCGCCCGGCCTCTTGTTGGCGAGCGGGCTCGGGATGCCCGGCATGAGCCGGCACGGCCGCAGGTTCGCGTACTGGTCGAACCGGCGGCGGAACTGGATGAGCGAGCCCCACAGCGACACGTGATCGGGCACGGTCGCCGGCCAGCCGACCGCGCCGTAGTAGATCGCGGCGAAGGGCGAGAGCGTTTCGAACCAATCCTCGGGCATCATGCGCCCGTGTTTCGCGTAGTAGCCGCAGTTCCAGTCGAACTCGCGCCACTCGAATCCGATGCCGAATCGCCGCGCCACCGCCTCGAGCGCGCGCAGTCCCTCGGGCACGACCTCCTTGCCGATGCCGTCGCCGGGAATGACCGCGATCCGGTGTACCTTCATGGCGCCCCCGAAATAAGGAAGCGCCATTCTAGGTTATGCTGGCGCAGCCTCCAAACAGGGGCTCAATGCCATGCGCTCGTTCGTCATCGTCACCCTGCAGATCTCGCTCATTGCCGCAATCATGCTGCCGTTCGACGCCGACGGCTGGAGTCTGCCGGCCAGCGTGCTGGTCGCGGCCGGCGCCGCCGTGGGCGCGTGGGCGCTGACGGCGAATCGTCCCGGCAATTTCAACATCCGGCCCGAGGTGAAGCCGGGCGGGGAAATGGTCACCCGCGGGCCATATGCGTACGTCCGGCATCCGATGTACCTCGCCGTGATGCTCGCGATGCCCGGCTTCTGCCTCGGGTACGGAACCCCCTGGCGTTGGGCCGCGCTCGCCGCACTCGGCATCGTGCTCGTCGTCAAGATGGCCATCGAGGAAAAGGCGATGGCCGCGCGGCATCCGGACTATGCCCGTTATGCGCGAGCCACGAAGCGCATCGTTCCCTTCGTCTGGTGACCATCCTGCGGGCATCGTCCGTTTGCCCGATGGCGACGACCGGCTCGCCTCTCCTAGAGTGAGGGACATGGAGGTGCGGGTTGCGCCCGACGGTGCGGCACGTCGACGGCGTACCCGCCCGCCGATTCGATCCGTCGATATTCGTCAATTCGCGCCGCCTCGAGCGCAGGATATCGAGACCGCCCGGGAGAATTCGCATGGTCCATCGACTCTATCTGTTCACGCTGCTGGCGTTGCAGCTCGCGCTCGTCGTCAAGCTCGCGCCACCGCTCGCGCAGGCGCTGCGCACCGATGCCCTGCCCGGCCTCGCGCCGGAAGGCCTGCCCGCCACGCTGCAGTTTGTCGCGATGGGCCTCGCGGTCGGCGGTGCCGCGCTCGCGCTCGCGTTTCCGGGTCTCGCGCTGGTGCGCCACCAGCGCGCCGGGCCGCACCGATTCCTGGGCTTGCCCGCGTGGGCGGTGACGCTGGCACTGGCCGGCACTTTCCTCCTCGCCGCCGCCGCTCTCCTGCTCACGGTGGCGCCGATGCTCCCCGCCGGCATGGGGATGACCGCCGCGCTCATTGCCCGATCCGGCATCGCCGGCGGCGTGGCATTGGCCGCGGCAGGGGTGCTGTGCGCCGAGCTGCTGCGTCGCAGCGTCCCCAAGGGACGTTTGGCGCTGCCCGACGGGGATCCGAGGCGCGGACGAATCGAGGTGACACACCCGCCGGATCTGCGCACGCTGGCGCCGACGCACGCTACCGGGGGGACCCCACGGAGACTTGCGTGAGCATGCGCAACCACCGGATCGGAGTGATCGCGAAGGAACACTTCGATAGCGGTATTGCCGGAGGTTCGCGCAGGTCAATCACGTCAAGGCGGGCCTCTGGGCCACGGGCGCGCGGATGACTTCGGATCGCCTGGACGACCCTCTGAGCTGACCCGCGGCACTGAGTCCACGACGGAGATCTCGATCTCCGGATCCTCGACGTGGCGGGCCGACTGCGCTATGTTCGGCGCGGTGAGATCCCCGATGCCCTCTGCTCCCTCCACGCCGCACCTCGCGCTGCGCTGGCAGTGGTCGCGATTGCCGGAGCTCGCCCCCGCCGAGCTCTATGCCGCACTGGCGGCCCGGCAGCAGGTGTTTGCCGTCGAGCAGCATTGTGCCTTTCAGGATGCCGATGGTCACGATCTGCACGCCTGGCACCTGCTCGCCTGGGACGATGAACACGCGACGCCGGCGCTCGCCGGATACCTGCGCGTGCTCGACCCGGGCCGCAGATACTCCGAGCCGTCGATCGGTCGCGTGCTCACGGTGCCGCCGCATCGCGGCAGGGGGTTGGGACGCGCGCTGATGGTGAGCGCCATCGGGCGCGCGCGCGGCATCTGGCCGACGCTGCCGATCCGCATCGCCGCGCAGCAACGGCTCGAGGCGTTCTACGCCAGCCTCGACTTTCGCACGGTATCGGCTCCCTACGATGAGGACGGCATCCTCCACGTCGACATGCTGATCGACGCGGTGGCGCCGTGATCTGGCCCGACTTCCCGCCGGCGTTCTACCCGGTTGCGATTCTGGCCATCCTGCTCACCGGCATGGTCAAGGGCGGGTTCGGCACCGGCGCCGGCGGGCTCGCTGTGCCCTTGATGTCGATATACGTAGCCCCGCCCGAGGCCGCCGGCATCATGCTGCCCATCCTCTGCGCGATGGATCTCTTCAGCGTGCACGCCTACCGCGGCCGCTGGTCGCGCGAGCATCTGGGCGCGCTTCTGCCCGGCGCGCTGGTCGGGATCGGAATCGGCGCCCTGGCCTTCGGTGCCTTGCCGGTGAACGCAATCCGGCTCCTGATCGGGCTCATCGCCGTGACGTTCACGCTGAACAGCTGGTTTCGATGGACTGCGCGCCTCGCCGCGCGGATGGCGAAGCCGGGCCGCGCCGCCGGCGCGTTCTGGGGCGCCGCCTCGGGCTTCACCAGCACCCTGGCGCACGCCGGCGGGCCGCCGTTCGCCGTCTACATGCTCCCGCAGCGGATCGACAAGACGGCCCTCGTCGCCACGTCAGCCGTGTTCTTCCTCGCTGTCAACTACGTGAAGCTCGTGCCATATGCGTTTCTCGGGCAACTCAATGCCGCAAACCTGACGACGGCGCTCATGTTTGCGCCGCTCGCGCCGCTCGGCATCTGGCTCGGCGTCTGGCTGCACCGGCGAGCCTCCCAGGCGGCGTTCTACCACGTGAGCTACACGCTGCTTTTCGTCACGGGATTGAAGCTCGTGTGGGATGCCTTGACGCATTGAGCGCCAAGCCGCGTCGGCGCGCCCGCATCGGCCGACGCCCGACGCGCCTGCGCTATGATGCGCAGCATCCGTCTCCGGTGCTCCGTCCGCATGAAGCAGACCTTCCTCGATTTCGAACAGCCGATCGCCGAGCTCCAGGCGAAGATCGACGAGCTCCGCTATGTCCACGAGGATTCGGCCGTGGACATCTCCGACGAGATCACCCGGCTGCAGAAGAAGAGCCAGCAGCTGACGAAGGAGATCTACGGCAAGCTCACGGCGTGGCAGATCGCGATGGTCGCGCGCCATCCGCAGCGCCCGTACACGCTCGACTACATCAACGGCCTGTTCAGCGATTTCCGCGAGCTGCACGGTGACCGCAGCTACGCCGACGACCCGGCGATCGTCGGCGGGCTCGCGCGCTTCAACGGCAAGCCGTGCATGGTGCTGGGCCACCAGAAGGGCCGCGACACCAAGGAGAAGATCCACCGCAACTTCGGCATGCCGCGGCCGGAAGGCTATCGCAAGGCGCTGCGGCTCATGAAGCTCGCCGAGAAGTTCGGGCTGCCGCTGTTCACCTTCGTCGACACGCCGGGCGCGTACCCCGGCATCGACGCCGAGGAGCGGGGCCAATCCGAGGCGATCGGCCGCAACCTCTACGAAATGGCCGGACTGCGCATTCCGATCATCGTGACGGTCATCGGCGAGGGCGGATCCGGCGGCGCGCTCGCGATCGCCGTCGGCGACGTCACGCTCATGCTCCAGTACGCGACCTACTCGGTCATCTCACCCGAAGGTTGCGCTTCGATCCTCTGGAAATCCGCCGAGCAGGCGCCGGAAGCCGCCGAAACTCTCGGCATCACTGCGCCACGCCTGAAACAGCTCGGCCTCGTCGACAAGGTCCTGGCCGAGCCGCCCGGCGGCGCGCACCGCGATCCCGCGGCGATGATGGTGACGCTCAAGAAGGCCATGATCGAGGCGCTGCGCGCGCTGCAGGATCAGCCGCTCGACACGCTGCTCGAGACGCGCGAGGACAAGATCCTGTCGTACGGCAAGTTCAAGGAAATCCCCGCCGGCTGATCCCGCCGGCCGGTCGATCGTTCCGGCGCGCCCACCATGCCGGACCACTCCGCCGTCGCGCTCGAACCGGTGATCCACGCCGTCCGTGAAGCGGCACGAGCGGCCGACGCGACACGCCATGGCGCCGGCGCCCTCCGGGTGGCCGTCGCACTTTCGGGAGGCCGCGATTCGATGGTGCTGCTCGACGCGCTCGCGGCACTCGCCCCGGAGCTCGGGTTGGCTCTTTCCGCGTTGCATGTCCATCATGGGCTTTCGGCCAACGCCGACGCCTGGGTCGCGTTCTGCAGTGACGAGTGCGCGAAGCGAGGCGTGCCACTCCAGGTCCATCGCGCCGAGGTGCGGCGCGCGGCCGGCGAGAGTCTGGAGGCGCAGGCACGGGCCGTCCGCTACGCGGCGTACGCCGCCACCGCCGCCGATGTCGTCGCGCTTGCGCACCACGCCGACGACCAGGCGGAGACGCTGCTGCTCCAGCTGCTGCGGGGGGCGGGTCCGCAGGGATTGGCCGCGATGCCCGCGCACCGGTCGGCGCGCGGGGGTCCCGAGTTGCTGCGGCCTCTGCTCGCCCTGCCGCGCGCGGCGATCGGTGCCTACGCGGCCGCCCGCGGACTCGCCTGGGTCGACGACGAATCGAACGCGAACACCGGCGTGAAACGCAATTTCATCCGCCACGAGGTCGCGGCGCGCCTCGCCACGGCCTTTCCCGGTTACCCCGCGACCCTCGTTCGCGCGGCCGCGCACCAGGCGGAGGCTGCGCGGCTCATCGACGAGCTCGCGCAGCTCGACGCGCAGGGAGCCGTCGCGGACGACCCCGTGGCCGGAGCGACGCTCGAGCGGGCGGCGCTGATCGCGCTTGCGACACGCGCGCCGCATCGGGCGCGGAATCTTCTGCGCTGGTTCCTCCGTCACCACCAGCTGGACGCGCCGTCGGCGGGGCGCCTCGCGGCCATGCTCGACCAGCTCTCGGGCGCCGCGCCCGACGCCCGTGTCCGCCTCGTCCACGCGGGTGCCGAAATCGGGCTCCATCGCGGGCGCATCGTCGTGCATGCGCCGGCACTCGCCCCGTTTGCGGTCCCGTGGGCCGGCGAAACGCGTCTGGCGCTGCCTCACGGGACGCTGGAATTCACGCCCTGTGCCGCGCCGGTGGCCATCTGCGCCAGGCTGGACGCGACGATCGTCACCGTTCGGACCCGCGCCGGGGGCGAGCGCATCCGGCTCGCCAATGACCGCCCGCGCCGGGCCTTGAAGGGCATTCTGCAGGAGGCCGGGATGCCCGTCTGGCAACGCGACTCGCTGCCGCTCGTGTTTTGCGGTGACGCGCTCGCCGTCGTTCCGGGTATCGGCGTCGACGCCGCGTTCCGCGCCGCGGCCGGAACCCCGGGATACCTTGTGCAATGGCACCCCAAGAACAGCGAATGTTGACGTGCATCAATTGCGGACCCGCGGATGACCGGTACCTTGCCCCGAATGCCGACGCCTCGGCGCACTCGTCGGGGGCGGCGACTCGCGCAGTGCGAATCTGCAAGACTGCCGGATTGACGCAACGGCGACTTTGCTGCGCTGCGCAACGCATGAACGTTGACAGCGGACGCCGTTGCCGGCCAAATGGTCGCAGAGTCAGAGTCGCCACCACGCAATGCAAGCCCCTTTTCTCGACGAACGACGAATTCCGTTTCGCAACCTGCAAAGGAGGACCACATGAAGCTCCGCTTTTCACTCGCAATCGTCGCGGCCGCGGCATTGGCCGCAGTCGGCGTCGTGTCCGCGCAACAGCCGATCGTCATCAAGTTCAGCCACGTCGTGGCCGAGAACACGCCCAAGGGCCAGGGCGCGCTGAAGTTCAAGGAGCTGGCCGAGAAGAAGCTCCCCGGCAAGGTCCAGGTGCAGGTGTTCCCGAGTTCCCAGCTCTTCGGCGACGCCAAGGAGCTCGAAGCCCTGCTGCTCGGCGACGTGCAGCTGATCGCGCCGTCGCTGTCCAAGTTCGACCGTTACACGAAGAAGCTGCAGGTCTTCGATCTGCCGTTCCTGTTCGCCAATCAGGAAGCGGTCGACCGCTTCCAGGACGGTGCCGAGGGCCAGGCACTCCTCAACTCGATGACGAAGCAGGGCCTCAAGGGGCTCGGCTACTGGCACAACGGCATGAAGCAGCTCTCGTCGAACAAGGACCAGCTGAAGCGGCCCGACGACATCAAGGGGCTCAAGTTCCGCATCCAGGCCTCCGACGTGCTCGAGGCGCAGTTCCGCGCGGCCGGCGCCAATCCCCAGAAGATGGCCTTCAGCGAGGTCTATCAGGCGCTGCAGACGGGCGTGGTCGACGGGCAGGAGAACACCTGGTCCAACATCTATTCCCAGAAGTTCTTCGAGGTCCAGAAGACCATCGCGGAAACCAACCACGGCGTGCTCGACTACATGGTGATCACCAACGCCAAGTGGTGGGACGGACTTCCGGCGGACGTCCGGGCGGGGCTCGCCGCGGCGATGAAAGAGGCGACGGATTACGCCAACAAAATGGCCGGCGAGTTCGACAAGCGCGATCGCCAGAAGATTGCCGAGGCCGGCAAGGCGAAGATCCAGACATTGTCGGCCGAGGATCTGGCTGCCTGGCGCAAGTCGATGGAACCGGTCTGGAAGAAGTTCGAGCCGGGCATCGGCGCGGACCTGATCCAGGCGGCGCAGAAGTCCAACAAGTAGCCGCCGCCCGGCTACGGCGCCCGTGAAGCTGGCGTTGTTCGACCGGCTGGAGGAGGGGGTGATCGCCCTCCTCCTCGCCGTCATGACAGTGATCACCTTCACTCAGGTGATCGCCCGCTACGTCTTCAACTACAGCTTCGTGTGGGCGCTCGAGACGAACACCTTCCTGTTCGGCGGGCTCATCTTCTTCGGCATGGCCTACGGCGTTCGCGTCGGCACGCACATCGGCGTGGACGCGCTGGTCAAGACCATGAGCCGCCGATCGGCGAGGATCGCCGGGGCCGTCGCGGCGGCGCTGTGCATCGTCTATTCGGTGATCCTGTTCTACGGTGGCTGGGTGTACGTGGACAAGATGTACCAGATCGGGATCGAGGCGCAGGACCTGCCGATCCCGCAGTGGGTGCCGCGGCTGGTCCTGCCGATCGGCTTCGGGCTGCTGATTGTCCGCTACTCGGCGTTGCTCTACCGGATCGTCACCGGCAAGGAATCCGGGCTGCACCTCGCCGACGAGGCTGCGGACGCGCTCAAGCTCAAGCAGGACGTGCAACCCGATGAGCCCCAGCGGAGCGCCGGGAAATGACCACGGCCATCCTCTTCGTCCTGCTGTTCGCGTTCATGCTGCTCGGCATGCCGATCGCCATTGCGCTCGGCCTGTCGTCGGTGCTCACGATCCTCTTCTTCGGCCAGGACTCGCTGCCGTCGCTGGCGCTCAAGCTCTACGAGACCTCCGAGCACTTCACGCTGCTGGCGATCCCGTTCTTCATCCTCTCCGGCGCGTTCATGACGACCGGAGGTGTCGCCAAGCGCATGATCCGCTTCGCGATCGCATGCATCGGCCACCTGCGCGGGGGGCTGGCGATGGCCTCGGTCCTGGCCTGCATGCTCTTCGCGGCGGTCTCGGGCTCGTCGCCCGCCACAGTCGTCGCGGTCGGCTCGATCGTGATCGCCGGCATGGTCAAGGCCGGTTACACGCAGAATTTTGCCGCAGGGGTCATCTGCAATGCCGGTACGCTCGGCATCCTGATCCCGCCCTCCATCGTGATGGTGGTCTACGGCGCCGCCACCGAGACCTCGGTGGGCAAGCTGTTCATGGCCGGAGTGATCCCGGGCATCATGCTCGGCGTGATGCTGATGATCGCGATCTACGTCCGTGCGCGCATCATCGACCTGCCGCGCCAGCCGCGGGCGTCGTTGCGCGAAGTCGTGCAGGCGGGTCGCGATTCGATCTGGGGCCTGCTGCTGCTGTTCATCATCCTCGGCGGGATCTATGGCGGCATCTTCACGCCGACGGAGGCGGCCGGCGTCGCGGCGGTCTACGCATTCTTTGTCGCGGTGTTCGTCTATCGCGACATCGGGATGGCGAAGGTGCCCCACGTGCTGGTCGATGCCGCGCGGGTCACCGTCATGCTCATGTTCATCGTCGCCAACGCGCTGCTATTCGCGCATGTGCTCACCACCGAGCGCATCCCGCAGGCGATCACCGAGCAGATCGTCTCCTGGGGCATGGCACCGTGGCAGTTCCTGATCGTGGTGAACATTCTGTTGCTGATCGCCGGCAACTTCATGGAGCCGACCGGGATCATCCTGATCCTGGCGCCGATCCTCTTCCCGATCGCCTCGGAGCTCGGTATCGACCCGGTGCATCTGGGCATCATCATGGTGGTGAACCTCGAGATCGGCATGGTGACGCCACCGGTGGGACTCAACCTGTTCGTGACGGCCGGCATCACCGGGATGTCGATCATGCAGGTGGTGCGCGCCGCGCTGCCGTGGCTCTCCGTGCTCGTCGTGTTCCTGGTGATCATCACCTACGTGCCCAAGATCACGATGTTCCTGCCGGATCTGCTCTTCTGAGCGCTTGACAATCTCGTCCCGCGCGCCGGGACGAGGACTGGAGTGCCGCCCGCGACGATCGGCGCGCCGGGCCGGGATCCGCCGCAGGGGCTCGGGACTCCAATGCGATCGGAGCCACTGCACGGTGGCTCGGTCGCTGCGCCCGCCGCGGCTGCGGGCGTCGCTGGCCTCCCGCTGGCGGCCTCGGCCCCCCACCCGTCGCCTGCGAGTCGCCACGCCATCGTCGTCGCTGGCGACAGGGACGCTCGAAATTGGTATAATTTTGAATTTATTCGCATTTATTCAGCCGGAGTCACGAGCATGGCCGTCGAACGTACGCTTTCCATCATCAAGCCCGATGCGGTTGCTGCCAATCTCATCGGCAAGATCTATTCGCGCTTCGAGACCAACGGTCTCAAGATCGTCGCCGCGCAGATGCGCTGGCTGTCGTCCGCGGAGGCCGGTGGCTTTTATGCGGTTCACCTGGAACGGCCGTTTTTCCAGGATCTGGTCGATTTCATGACCTCGGGACCTGTGATGATCCAGGTGCTCGAAGGCGAAGATGCCATCATGAAGAATCGCGACCTCATGGGTGCGACCGATCCAAAGAAGGCCGCCCCGGGCACGATCCGGGCCGATTTCGCGAAGTCGATCGACGCGAACGCCGTGCACGGCTCCGACGGACCGGACACCGCCCGGACCGAGATCGCGTATTTCTTCCCTGCCCTGGCGGTCTACAGCCGCTGATGAACGACCGCCACGCTTGCGGCCTCATCGGCCAAGTCGGCCGCGGCGCTGCCCCCCGCGGGGGCGCAGCATGCCCTTCGGGCGGCCGGGCGGGCAGAGGTACGGCCCCCACGCTCACTGCGTTCGCTGCCCCCCGCGGGGGCGCAACATGCCCTTCGGGCGGCCGGGCGGGCAGAGGTACGGCCCCCACGCTCACTGCGTTCGCTGCCCCCCGCGGGGGCGCAACATGCCCTTCGGGCGGCCGGGCGGGCATGTGATCAACCTGCTCGGCCTCGACGCCGCCGGCCTGGCGGCGCTTTTCGCCAACCTGGGCGAGAAGCCGTTTCGCGCGCAACAGGTATCGCGATGGGTGCACCAGCGTCTCGTCGGCGACGTCGCGGCGATGACGGATCTGTCGCGCGCGCTGCGCGCGAAACTCGCCGCGGTCGCGGTGATCCAGGGGCCCGTCGTGGTCAGCGACACGACGGCCGCGGATGGCACGCGCAAATGGCTGCTCGATGTGGGCGCCGGCAACGCGGTCGACATGGTCTACATTCCCGAGGACGACCGCGGCACGCTGTGCGTATCGTCGCAGGCGGGTTGCGCGCTGGACTGCGCCTTCTGCTCCACCGGCAAGCAGGGCTTCAGCCGCAATCTGACAACGGCCGAGATCGTCGGGCAGCTCTGGCACGCCAATCGGGCACTGCTCGCCGACGGCATCAGTGCGTCATGGGTGGATCAGGGCCGGGCGCCGATCACCAACGTCGTGCTGATGGGCATGGGGGAACCGCTCGCCAATTACGACAGCGTGGTGAGCGCGCTCGGAACTTTCCTCGACGACAATGCCTACGGCCTTTCCCGCCGCCGGGTCACGCTCTCCACGTCCGGGCTCGTGCCGGCGATCGACCGTCTGCGCGAGGCCTGCCCGGTCGCGCTCGCCATCTCGCTGCATGCGGGCAACGACGCGCTGCGCGACCGTCTGGTGCCGATCAATCGCAAGTACCCGCTCGCGCAGCTGCTCGCCGCCTGCCTGCGTTACCTCGACCGCGCCCCGCGCGATTTCGTCACCTTCGAGTACGTGATGCTGGACGGCGTCAACGACACGACGGACCACGCGCGCGAACTCGCCGCCCTTGTTCGCGACGTCCCCTGCAAGTTCAACCTGATTCCGTGGAATCCGTTCCCGGGCGCGGCGTTCCGGACGAGCCCGCGCGCGCGGATCCTCGCGTTCCAGAAAGCCCTGATGGACCACGGTTTCGTGACGACAGTCCGCAAGACGCGCGGCGACGACATCGACGCGGCGTGCGGCCAGCTCGCCGGACGCGTCCAGGACCGCACCAAGCGCCGCATCAGAATGCACAACGCCGCGGCGGCGACGACGGCGCA
Source organism: uncultured beta proteobacterium (assembly GCA_963700415.1). Classification (GTDB taxonomy): domain Bacteria; phylum Pseudomonadota; class Gammaproteobacteria; order Burkholderiales; family Casimicrobiaceae; genus CAIWHR01. The sequence continues at coordinate 171,894 of CAVOXS010000003.1, read as the reverse complement.
TTGATTCCGCGCGTACGGGAATGACCATGAAGCCCATGTTCGGCAGCGCCACCACGATCGCCTCCCTCGTCCTGCTCGTCGCGTTCCTCGGTTCCTGCGCATCCCCGCCGGCGAACCCACCCGCCGCGCAGCGCCCGCCCGACCCGCCGCCGCCCGTGAAGGCCCAGGAGACGAGCCCCAAGGATCGCGCGGCGCTCCACGCGGAACTCGGCGCGGGCTATTACGAGCGTGGCCGGATGGACATCGCGCTCGAGGAGCTCAACGAGGCCATGACGCTCGACCCCACCAACCCGCAGATCTACAACTATTTCGGCCTCGTCTACGCGATGCTGGGCGAGAACGACAAGGCCGAGCAGAATTTCCAGCGTGCCCTCTCGCTCGCGCCTGCGGACTCGGACATCCGTGGCAACTGGGGCTGGTATCTGTGCAGCAACGGCAAGCCGCGCCAGTCGATCCCCGAGTTCGAGCTGGCGTTGCGCAACCCGCTGTACAAGACTCCCGAGATCGCTCTCATCAACGCCGGCCGCTGCAGCGCCGAGTTCGGCGACATCGCGAACGCCGAGTCGTACTACAAGCGTGCGCTGGCGCGATCGCCGAACAGCGCGCCGGCCGCGTACGGACTGGCATTGCTCAATTACCGCGCCGGGCGTCTTGACGAAGCGCGCCAATACATGAAAACCCTCACCGCCCTCCCGGCGCCCCCGCCCGAAGCGCTCTTCCTCGGCATGTGCATCGAGCGCAAGGCCGGGGTTCACTCGGCGGAGGCGGCCTACGTCACCCAGTTGCGGAACCGCTACCCGGACTCGGCCGAGGCCAAGTCGGTAACAACGGGGCTGTGCGAGTGACGGAGCCGCAAACGGACGCAATGGCGGACGCTGGCGGAATGCCGCCAGCCGCGACGGCCGGCGCGCTGCTGGGCGCCGCGCGCGAGGCTTCGGGGCTCTCCGTCGACGCCGTGGCACAGCAGCTGAAGCTCGCGCCGCGTCAGGTGCGGGCCCTCGAGGAGAACGATTACACCCACCTGCCGGGCCGGACGTTCGTGCGCGGCTTCGTGCGCAATTACGCGCGGCTCGTCCACCTCGATCCGGACGACGTGGTCGGAGCATTGCCGGCCGGCGCCACGGCGCCGGCGCTGGAAGCCCCGACGCTGCAGCCAACGGCCCCGACGATCGGCGAGCTTCCGACGACCGATCATGCGAAAGCGGCATGGACGCGCTGGGCCATACCGCTGACGCTGGCCGCGATCGTGACCGTCGCCGCCGTCTACGAAGGGCTGCGCCCGGCCGGCGTACCGGGCCAGGCGCCAGGCACGGAAGCCGTGGACGCCGAGAGTCCCGTATCCACGACGGCGGCGCCTGACACGACCGGAACGCCGCTGCCGAACCCGCTCGCCGCGGACCAGTCGGCGACCGAGGCCGTGCCGCCCGGCAATACCGCCCAAGCGGACCTGCCGGCACCCGCGCTCGCCGCCACCGGGACAACGCCCGCCACCGTGGCGGCTGCGGCCCCCGCGTCGGAGCCGACGATCACCATTTCGTTCGGGGACATTTCATGGACGGAGATTCGCGACCGCGACGGGCGCCTCCTGCTGTCCGGAATGAATCCCGGGGGCACGGAGCAAAGCATTTCCGGCACGCCGCCCTTCGATATCGTGATCGGCAACGCCGCGGATGTCCGTTTCACGTACAGAGGCAAGCCGGTCGACCTCGCGCCCCACACGAGGAAGAACGTAGCCCGGTTCAGGCTGCCCTGACGCCGGACATGAGACACGCGCGATGAACGAACCTTTCTCCATCGAGCGGCATCGCACGCTGCAGGTCGACGTTGCCGGCGTCACGATCGGCGGCGGCGCGCCCATCGTCGTGCAATCGATGACCAACACCGACACCGCGGATGTCGCGGCGACGGTCGCGCAGGTCCGCCTGCTCGCGGCAGCCGGCTCCGAGCTCGTGCGGGTGACGGTCAATTCGGCGGAAGCCGCCGCGGCCGTTCCGGCGATCCGTCAGCAACTCGATGCGGCGGGCTGCCCGGTGCCGCTCGTCGGGGATTTCCACTTCAACGGCCACAAGCTGTTGCGCGATCATCCGGATTGCGCGCGTGCTCTGGCGAAGTTCCGGATCAATCCCGGCAACGTCGGCAAGGGATCGAAGCGCGACGCCCAGTTCGGCGTGATGATCGAGCAGGCCGTCAGGCACGGCAAGCCGGTGCGCATCGGCGTGAACTGGGGCAGCCTCGACGCCGATCTGCTCGCGCGGATGATGGACGACAACGCCAAGGCGGCCGCCCCGCTGTCCGCCGATGCCGTGATGCGCGACGCGCTCGTGGTCTCGGCGATCGGCAGCGCCAGACGCGCGGAGGAATTGGGTCTTGCCGCCGACCGGATCGTCCTGTCGTGCAAGGTTTCGCACGTGCAGGATCTGATCGCCGTGTATCGCGACCTCGCCCGCCGCTGCGACTACGCATTGCATCTCGGGTTGACCGAAGCCGGAATGGGCAGCAAGGGGATCGTCGCGTCGACGGCGGCGATGTCCGTGCTGCTGCAGCAAGGCATCGGGGACACGATCCGTGTCTCGCTGACGCCGGAGCCCGGTGGCGACCGCACGAAGGAGGTGCTGGTCGCGCAGGAAATCCTGCAGACGATGGGGCTGCGTTCTTTCGCGCCCATGGTCACCGCCTGCCCCGGTTGCGGGCGTACCACCAGCACCGTGTTCCAGGAACTGGCCGAGCGCATCCAGGGCTATCTGCGCGAGCAGATGCCGGCATGGCGCGCGCGCTATCCGGGCGTCGAGACCATGCAGGTTGCGGTCATGGGCTGCGTCGTCAACGGACCGGGCGAGTCGAAGCTCGCCAACATCGGGATTTCGCTCCCGGGCACCGGCGAGTCGCCCGTCGCGCCGGTATACGTCGACGGCGAGAAGACGGTGACGCTCCGCGGCGACGGCATCGCGGCGGCATTCCAGCGCATCGTCGACGACTACGTCCGGGCGACCTATGGCGGCGAACCGCGCGCCGCGCATCTCACACCCGAGAGGAAGACGATCCCCGTGAAAGCTCTCAGCTGAGATGGGCACGACGCTCAAGGCGGTCCGCGGCATGAACGACGTCCTGCCGGACGACTCGGCGCTCTGGGAGCGCCTCGAGGACACGGCGCGCGGCGTGTTCGCCCAGTACGGATACCGGAACATGCGAGTGCCGGTCGTCGAAGCGACGCCCGTGTTCGTCCGCGGCATCGGCGACGCAACGGACATCGTCGAGCACGAGATGTACACCTTCGAGGACAAACTCAACGGCGAGAGCCTGACGCTGCGTCCGGAAGCCACTGCCGGTATCGTGCGTGCCGCCATCGAGCATTCGCTCACCTACGAGCGGCCGCAACGCGTGTGGACCGTCGGCCCGATGTTTCGCCATGAGCGCCCGCAGAAGGGACGGTACCGGCAGTTCCATCAGCTCAACGTCGAGGCGCTGGGGTTCGCCGGCCCGGACATCGACGCCGAGCACATCGTGATGCTGGCGCGGCTGTGGCGCGCGCTGGGCATCGCCGACGGCACGCGGCTCACGATCAATTCGATCGGCGATGCCGAAGAACGTCGCCTGCATCGCGCTGATCTGATCGCCTATTTCGAGGGATTCTCGCAGCAGCTCGACGACGATTCGAAGCGCCGGCTGCACACCAATCCGCTGCGCATACTGGATTCCAAGAATCCGGACCTGCAGGACCTGATCAGCGGCGCGCCGAAGCTCGTCGAGCGGCTCGGCACCGGATCCCGCGCCCATTTCGATGGCGTGCAGCAGCTCCTCGCCGACCATGCCATCGCGTTCGAGATCGACGCGCGGCTGGTGCGCGGCCTCGATTACTACAATCGGACAGTATTCGAGTGGGTCACCGACCGGTTGGGAGCGCAGGGCACGGTCGCGGGCGGAGGCCGTTACGACGGACTGTTCGAGCGGCTGGGCGGCAGGCCCACGCCGGCCTGCGGCTTCGCCATCGGCGTCGAGCGGATCATCCTGCTGCTGCAGGAGACCGGCGCGACTGGCAAACGCGCGCCACTCGCGTATGTCGTCCATGACGGCGATGCCGCCTCCCATCTCGCATGGCGGGCAGGCGAAATGCTGCGTGACGCAGGTTGCGAGATCATCCTCAACGCCGGCGGCGGCAGCTTCAAGTCGCAGATGAAGAGGGCCCATGCATCGGGTGCGCGCTACGCGTTCCTCATCGGCCCGGACGAGGCCGTGGCCGAGGCGGTCAGCGTGAAGCCGCTGCGCGAATCCGGCGAGCAGAAGACCGTACCCATTGCCGGCCTCCGGGCTGCATTGGCCGAGCAATGGAATTCAAACAAGGAAATGTGATGGCCGTCTACGACCTCGAAGAGCAGGACAAGCTGGAAGACCTCAAGTCCTGGTGGAACCAGTGGGGCAACACCGTCGCGGGTACCGTCATCGCAGTCTGCGTCGGCGTCATCGGCGTCCAGGGCTGGCGGTGGTGGACGCAGCAGCAGGCCGAGCACGCCTCGGCCCTCTACCAGGCCGTCAGCGCCGCGGCACGCGCGAACGATGTCGCGAAAGCGAAGGACGCGATGACGCAACTCGCCGACAAGTACGGCGGAACCGGATACGCGCCGCGAGCGGCGCTGCTCGTTACGCCGCTGCTGTTCGAAACGGGAGACAAGGCGGGGGCCAAGGCGCAGCTCGCCTGGGTCATCGACAGGGACACGGAGGACGAGTTGAAGCAGATTGCCCGGTTGCGGCTCGCGGCGATTCTCCTGGACGACAAGCAGTACGACGACGCGTTGCGCACGCTCGACGCGAAGCACGACGATGCCTTCGCCGGCGTCTATGCGGACCTGCGCGGAGACATCCTCGCCGCCGCGGGACGCAGCGGCGAGGCCCGCACCGCGTATCAGTCCGCGCTCGCGCGACTCGACGCCAAGAGCCCTTACCGCAGCTTGGTGCAGGTCAAGCTTGATTCGTTCGGCGGCCCCCCTCCCGCCGCAGGTGCAGATGCCGCGGGTTCCGGCGCTGCCGGCATGGCCGCCCCTGCAAGCGCGCCCGGCGCCGGCGCGGCCCCGCCGAGATAGCGTTGCAAGGTTGCCGTCAATGCACTGCTTCGAGCGCTCGACCCCGACCCGCGCCACTTGCGCACGTGACTTGCCAACGGACAAGGTCTCGATGATTCGCTTACGTACACGTTCGATCCGCCTGCAGCGTGCCGCGACCCTGCTCGCGCTGCTCCCGCTCGCGGGCTGCTCGACGCTGTCGTCCTGGATTCCGACGATACCCGCCCCGTCGTTCCGCTGGTTCTCGAGCAGCAAGACCCTTGGGCCGCTACCCGAGTTCAAGCCGCTCGCGAATGCGCGGATCGGCTGGCAGGCCAGCATCGGCAAGGCCCTCCCCGGACTCGAACCGGCCGTCACGAGCGACGCGATCTACTCGGCCGCCACGAACGGCACGATCATTCGTGTCGATCCCGCGACCGGCGCGACGGCATGGCGAATCGATGCCGGCAAGCGCCTGTCGTCGGGGCCAGGCGCGGATTCGACGGTCGTGGCCGTGGGCACCGACAAGGGCGACGTGCTCGCGTTCACCGTCGACGGCAAGCCGCTGTGGCAGGCGAAGGTCACAAGCGAAGTCATCAGTCCCCCGAAGGTAAGTGAGGGCATCGTCGTCGTGTGGTCGGGTGACGGCCGGTTGTTCGGACTGGCAGCCGCCGACGGGAAGACCCGATGGGTGTACCAGCGGAGCAATCCGCCGCTCACCGTGCGCAATTTTGCGGGCGGGGTGATCACCCGCGGCGGCCTCTTCGTCGGCACCGCAGGGGGCAAGTTGCTCGCACTGGACCTCGCGACCGGGAACCTCGGCTGGGAAGGCAACGTCGCGACGCCCAAGGGTGCCACCGAGCTCGAACGGATCGCCGACATCACGTCGCTGCCGCTCGTCGAGGAAAGTCAGGCCTGCGCGGTCGCCTACCAGGGGCGTGTGGCCTGTTTCGAGATCCTCCGCGGGACGCTCAACTGGTCGCGCGATCTGTCGAGTCTCAACGGCCTCGTCGCCGATGCCCGCTACGTCTACCTGACGGACGACCAAGGCGCGGTGCACGCACTCGACAAGACTACCGGTGCGTCGGCATGGAAGCAGGACAAGCTTGCCCTGCGCCGGCCGGGCGGCCCGCAGTTCATCGGCGACTTTGTCGCCGTGGTCGACGCCGAGGGCTTCCTCCACCTCCTCGATCGCAACGACGGCAGCCTCGCGGGTCGCGTAGCCACCGACGGCACACCGGCGACCGCGCAACCGTCCCGCTCGGGCGAATCGGCCGTCTGGCAAAGCACCGGCGGGGCGCTTCTGTCGGTCGGTGCGGGCCAATGACGCACGCCCACGCTCGCTTCGCTCGCTGCCCCCCGCGCGGGCGCCCAGTGCCCTTCGGGCGGCCGTGCGGGCGGACGAACGGCCCCCACGCTCGCTTCGCTCGCTGCCCCCCGCGGGGGCGCCCAGTGCCCTTCGGGCGGCCGTGCGGGCGGATGAACGACCCCCACGCTCGCTTTGCTCGTTGCCCCCCGCGGGGGCGCCCAGTGCCCTTCGGGCGGCCGTGCGGGCGGACGAACGGCCCCCACGCTCGCTTCGCTCGCTGCCCCCCGCGGGGGCGCCCAGTGCCCTTCGGGCGGCCGTGCGGGCACTGAGCCGACGGTGCTGCCCACCGTAGTCATCGTCGGGCGCCCGAACGTCGGCAAATCGACGCTCTTCAACCGACTGACGAGGTCCCGCGCCGCGCTCGTTGCGGACTTCCCGGGCTTGACGCGCGACCGCCACTACGGCCGCGCCCGCGTCGGGGAGCACCCGTTTCTCGTCGTCGACACGGGCGGGTTCGAACCCGTGGCGAAGGAAGGCATCCTGTACGAGATGGCCAGGCAGACGCGGCAGGCGATCGCCGAGGCCGATGTCGTCGTCTTCCTCGTCGATGCCCGGCAGGGACTGACCGACCAGGACAGGAACATCGCGGACCTCCTGCGGCGCGCGGGTCGGCCCATCGTGCTCGCCGCCAACAAGGCGGAGGGGCTCCTGCCCGAACGCGCAGTCAGCGAGTTCTACGAACTGGGCCTGGGCGAGCCGCACCCGATCTCTTCCGCCCATGGCGACAATGTGGCCGACGTCGCCGCGTTCGCGCTATCGCTGGTGGCCATCCCTGCCGCCGCGGATTCGCCCGCCATGCATGCAGCGGCCAACGCCGGGGCGGTCAAGGTTGCCATCATCGGGCGGCCGAATGTGGGCAAGTCGACGCTGGTCAACACGCTGCTGGGCGAAGAGCGCGTCATCGCGTTCGACCAGCCGGGGACCACGCGCGACTCGATCTATCTCGATTTCGAGCGCAACGGCCGCCAGTACGTGCTGATCGACACGGCCGGCGTGCGCCGCCGCGGCAAGGTGTTGGAAGCGATCGAGAAGTTCTCGGTGATCAAGACGATGCAGGCGATCGAGGACGCGAACGTGGTCGTGCTGCTGTTCGACGCGGAACAGGGCATCTCCGAGCAGGATGCGCACCTGGCCGGATACATTCTCGAGGCCGGCCGCGCCCTGGTTGTCGCCGTCAACAAGTGGGACGCGGTGCCCGCCGGCCGTCGCGACGACGTCAAGGCCGACCTGGATCGGAAAGCCGGCTTCCTTGCTTTCGCGCGGCACCACTACATATCAGCGCGGGAAGGTCGGGGCGTGCCGAGCCTCCTGCGCTCGGTCGACGGCGCCTACGCAGCGGCCATGGCGAAGCTCTCGACCCCGAAGCTCACGCGTACGCTCGCGGCGGCCGTCATGCGCCAGCAGCCGCCCCGCGCCGGCATGGGGCGCCCGAAGCTGCGCTATGCGCACCAAGGCGGCCAGAATCCGCCGTTGATCGTGATCCACGGCTCCGCGCTGAGCCACATTCCAGCGACCTACCGCCGTTATCTGGAACATTTCTTCAGCGACGCGTTCCAACTGCGCGGGACCCCCCTTAGGATACAATTCAAGACCGGCGTCAACCCGTACGCCGACGCGCCGAAACGCCGGCCTCGCCGTTGAAGCCTGGACTTGCGGCCCCATCTGGGGGCTGGGCGGGGCTCGTGCCGAGGCTGTCTTCGGTTCGGTGTTGGCCCGACAACAATGACTGCGGAGCATCCGATGAGCAACAAAGGGCAAATGCTACAAGACCCGTTCCTGAACACCCTGCGCAAGGAGCACGTGCCGGTGTCGATATACCTCGTCAACGGCATCAAGCTGCAGGGCCAGATCGAATCCTTCGACCAGTATGTCGTGCTGCTCAAGAACACGGTCACCCAGATGGTGTACAAGCACGCGATCTCCACGGTAGTTCCGGCGCGGGCGGTGGCGATGCCGCACAGCGTTCCTTCGAACGACGCCGACGCTTGACCGCGTTCTCGTCCAGCGCCGCGCGGCGTGCGACCGGCGGCCGGAACCGGGTCGCGGCGGCCGTCGGCGCCCCGCGATCAGCTGCGCTGCATGTTTGAACGTCCCCAGGGCGGAGACCGGGCGCTGCTGGTCGCGCTCGATTTCGGCGACGCCGATCCGGCCGAGCGGATGGCCGAACTCGACGCGCTTGGCCGTGTCGGCCGGTGCGTCGGTGGTCGGCACGGTCACCGGCCGCCGGCAACGCCCGGACGCGGCAACGTACGCCGGCAAGGGAAAGGTCGAGGAGGTCGCCGCCAGGCGCGCCGAAACGGCGGCGGACCTTGTCATCTTCAACCATCCGCTCACCGGCGCGCAGCAGCGCAACCTGGAGCAGAAGCTCGAATGCCGCGTTGTCGACCGGGTGAGCCTGATCCTCGACATCTTCGCGTTGCGCGCGCGAAGTGCGGAAGGCAAGCTCCAGGTGGAGCTCGCGCAGGTCAGGCACCAGCTCACGCGGCTGGTCGGCGGCTGGACCCACCTCGAGCGGCAGAAGGGCGGCATCGGCCTGCGCGGCCCCGGTGAGACGCAGCTCGAAACCGATCGCCGCCTGCTGGGCGAACGGGTGAAGGTGCTCAAGGAGCGGCTTTCCCATGTCCTGCGCCAGCGCGCGACGCAGGGCCGTACACGGCGCCGGGCGGCCATGCGCACGGTGGCGCTCGTCGGCTATACCAACGCGGGAAAATCCACGCTGTTCAACAAGCTGACGGGGGCCAAGGCCTACGCCGCCGACCAGCTGTTCGCAACGCTCGACACCACGGTGCGCAAGACCTACGTGCCAGGGGCCGCGGCCATCGTGCTCTCCGACACCGTCGGGTTCATCCGGGATCTGCCGCACGATCTCGTGGCGGCGTTCCGCGCCACCTTGGCCGAGGCCGGTGAGGCCGACCTGCTGCTGCACGTGATCGACGCCGCGCACCCTTGTCGCGACGAACAGGCCGCCGCGGTCGACGCGGTGATCCGGGAGATCGGGGCGGAGCACGTGCCGCAGATTCGGGTGCTGAACAAGATCGACGCGGCGGACCTGGCGGCCGGAGTCGACCGCGATGAGTCTGGTATAATCGTCACCGTCCGTTTGAGCGCATTGACGGGTGTCGGTTGTGCGCAATTGCGCGCCGCGCTGGCCGAGCGGTTTCCGTCCGATGTCCCGTTTTCCGATGCCCGCGCGCTGCCCGTCCTCGACGCGTGACGCGCGACGCCACGCGCAATCCCGCCACCGACGCATTCCCAATTCTGGTTACTTTGACATGTCGCTGAACGATCCCCAGTGGGGCAAACGCGGTTCCGGCGGACCGCCCGATCTCGACGAGATCTGGCGCAACGTCAATCGCCGCATCAACGATCTCTTCGGCCGCAGGGCCGGCGGCGGTGACGACGGTCCCGGCGCGGGCGGGGGCGGTGGCCGCCCGAACCTGCCGCTCCCCGGCATCGGCATGCTCGTCGCCCTGGTGGTCGTCGTCTGGCTCGCGAGCGGCTTCTACATCGTCGACGAAGGCCGCCGCGGCGTCGTCACGCGCTTCGGCAAGTACACCGAAACCACGCAGCCGGGTGCCCGCTGGCACCTGCCGTTTCCGATCGAGGAAAGGGAGCTCGTCGATTTCTCGCAGGTGCGCACCGTCGAAGTCGGCTACCGCAACACGCCCAAGAACAAGAAGGAGAACGAGGCGCTGATGCTGACGGACGACGAGAACATCATCGAGATCCAGTTCGCCGTCCAGTACAACCTGAAGAGCGCCGAAGCGTACCTGTTCAACGTCCGCAAGCCCGATCTCATTGTCCAGTTCATCGCGCAGACCGCGATGGGCGAAGTCGTCGGCAAGGCGAAGATGGATTTCGTGCTGTACGAAGGCCGCGAGCAGATCGCCAAGTCCGCCGAGAAGCTGATGCAGGAAATGCTGGACCGATACGAGACGGGCGTCTACGTGCAGAAGGTGACGCTGCAGAGCGTGCAGCCGCCCGACAAGGTGCAGGCCGCGTTCGACGACGCGGTGAAGGCCGGGCAGGACCGCGAGCGGTTCCGCAACGAAGGGCAGGCCTACGCCAACGACGTCGTGCCGCGGGCGCGCGGCGCTGCCGCGCGACTGATCGAGGAAGCAAACGGCTATCAGGCCGAGGTCGTGCAGCGCGCCGACGGCGATGCATCGCGCTTCCGGCAGATCCTCGTCGAATACGCGAAGGCACCCGGTGTCACCCGCGAGCGGCTGTACCTGGACATGATGCAGACGGTCATCGGCAACTCGAGCAAGGTGCTCATCGACCAGAAAGCAGGCAGCAACAGCCTGCTCTACCTGCCTCTCGACAAGCTGATCCAGCAGAGCGCTTCCCCGGGACAGGCCGTGAACGGCGACCCTTCGGCGGCGCGGCAATCGGTCCCTTCCGCGCCGGAGCCGACGGTCACGCTGGATCCGAGCCGATCGCGCGAGGCGCTGCGCAGCCGTGAACGCGGAGACCCGCGATGAAGCTGACAATTCCCCTGCTCGCCCTCGTCGTGGCGCTGCTGCTGGTCGCATCGCAGTCGCTCTATACCGTGGACCAGCGACAGTACGCGATCAAGTTCCAGCTCGGTGAGATCGTCGAGACGCTGCCGAACGCGGGCCTGTACGTGAAGATGCCGCTGCTGCAGAACGTCAAGTTCTACGACAAGCGGATCCTGCTGATGGACAATCCCGAGCCCGACCGGATCACGACGTCGGAGAAGAAGCCGCTGCTCGTCGATTTTTTCGTGCTCTGGCGGATCATCGACGTCAAGCAGTACTACATAAGCGTGCAGGGCGACGAGGAAGCGGCGCGCCGCCGGCTGTCGCAGACGGTCCGCGCAAATCTCGCCGAGGAAATCAACAAGCGGAGTGTGTACGAGGCCATATCCGGCGAGCGCGACAAGATCATGGCGACGACGCGGCAGAAGGCCGACGCCGACGCCAAGACGATCGGCGTCGAGATCGTCGACGTTCGGCTGCGCCGGCTCGAACTCCCGCCCGACGTGACCGGTCCGGTCTATGCGCGGATGGAGTCGGAGCGCCGCCGCGTGGCCAACGAGCTGCGCTCGCTCGGTCAGGCGGAGTCGGAGAAGATCCGCGCCGACGCCGACCGCCAGCGCGTCGTGATCCTCGCCGACACCTACAAAGCCGCGCAGAAGACAAAAGGCGACGGCGACGCGAAGGCCTCGGCGATCTACGCCCAGGCGTACGGCGCCAACCCCGAGTTCTACGCGTTCTACCGCAGCCTGGAAGCCTACAAGGCGACGTTCCGCAACAAGGGCGATGTGATGGTGCTCGACCCCAGCTCGGAATTCTTCCGTTACATGAAGAACCAGGGCGGCGCCGGCGCGAAAGCGTCGAAGTAGTCCCGCCACCGTCGCTTGCGACGAGGGGAACGGGGTGGCGGATTCGCTTTGGGCAGCCCTTGCGCTCGTGCTGATTCTCGAGGGCCTCCTCCCATTCGTCGCACCGCGCTTGTGGCGCGAAAGCTTTGCGAAGCTCGTGACGCTCTCCGATGGTCAGCTCCGCTTCATCGGGCTGGCATCGATACTGATGGGACTTGCCGGTATCTGGCTCGTGCGGCATGCGTAAATGGATCCTGCCGGAATACATAGAGGACGTCCTCCCGGCGGAAGCCGAGCGGACGGAAGCGCTGCGCCGCGCGCTGCTCGACCATTTCCGCGCGCACGGCTACCGGCTCGTGCAGCCACCGCTGGTCGAGCATCTCGACTCGCTGTTCACGGGCACCGGCCGGGATCTCGAGCTGCAGACGTTCAAGGTCGTCGACCCGCTGTCCGGCCGCCTGCTCGGCGTGCGCGCCGACATCACGCCACAGGTCGCGCGCATCGACGCGCATCTGCTGAACGAACCGGGTGTGACGCGGCTCTGCTACGCGGGCAGCGTCCTGCGTGCGGTGCCCGCGGGCGGCGCCAGGACGCGCGAAGTCGTGCAGCTGGGCGCCGAGCTCTTCGGGGAGCCTGGAATCGCCGGCGATGTCGAAGTGCTCGGCATGCTGCTGTCCTCGCTCGCGGCCGCCGGCCTGCGGCGGCCTGCATCTCGACCTCGGCCACGTCGGCGTCTACCGCGCGCTCGCGACGGGCGCCGGCATCTCCGGCAACGGCGAGGACACGGAGCTCTTCGCCGCGCTTCGCGCCAAGGACGCGTCCGGCGTCGCGGAGCTCACAGCGAGGTTGCCCGCCGCCTGGCGCGACGCGTTGGCCGCGTTGCCGACCCTGTACGGTCCGGCGCAGGAGGTCCTCACCACGGCGCGGGCAAAGCTTCCCGACACGCCCGCGATCAACAATGCGCTGGCGGCCCTGACGGCGCTCGCGCAGTCGGCGCTGCCCGAAGTCGAGGCGCTGCACATCGATCTTGCCGACCTGACTGGGTATCATTACCACAACGGCGCGATCTTCTCCGTGTACACGGGCGGTGAATCGTGCGCCATCGGCACTGGCGGTCGCTACGACGGCATAGGCAAGGCCTTCGGCCGGGCGCGTCCCGCCACCGGCTTCACGCTCGATCTGCGCCAGCTCGCCGGTGTGGTTGGCAGATCGGGGGCAGACAGATGACATGCGGACGCGGAACGTGCGGGGTGCGCGACAGGCGATGAGTGCCGTCGCATCTCGCGCCGCTGACACCCGTCTTCCGATTTCCAACTCCGCGGAAAGGCAAAATGGGCAAGAACGTCGTCGTCATCGGCACCCAGTGGGGCGATGAAGGCAAGGGCAAGGTCGTCGACTGGCTCACCGAGCACGCGCAGGGCGTCGTGCGCTTCCAGGGCGGACACAACGCCGGGCACACGCTCGTCATCGACGGCCGGAAGACCGTGCTGCGACTCATCCCGTCCGGCATCCTGCGGCCCGGCGTCTCCGTGTACATCGGCAACGGCGTCGTCCTCTCGCCGTCGGCATTGCTGCAGGAGATCGGCGAGCTCGAGGGCGCCGGCGTACCGGTCCGCACGCGCCTCAAGATCTCACCGGCGTGCCCGCTGGTTCTCCCCTATCACGTCGCGCTCGACCAGGCGCGGGAAGGCGCGATGGGCGACGCCAAGATCGGGACCACCGGCCGCGGCATCGGTCCGGCATACGAGGACAAGATCGCCCGCCGCGCGATCCGGCTGCAGGATCTGTTCTATCCCGACCGTTTCGCGGCAAAGCTGGAGCCGCTGCTGGAGTTCCACAATTTCGTTCTGACGCAGTATTTCAAGCGTGACCCCGTTCCGTTCGCCAGGACCCGCGACGACACCCTCGCGCTCGCGCCGCAATTGCAGCCGATGGTCGCCGACGTCGCGTCGCTGCTGCAGGAGGCGCGCGCAGGTGGCCAGTCGCTGTTGTTCGAGGGCGCGCAGGGCGCGCTGCTCGACGTCGACCACGGGACCTACCCGTACGTGACGTCGTCGAACTGCCTCGCCGGCGCCGCCGCTCCGGGCGCGGGCGTCGGACCGCAGTTCCTGGACTACGTGCTCGGCATCGTCAAGGCCTACACGACGCGTGTCGGGACCGGTCCGTTTCCAACGGAACTCACCGACGAGACAGGCGCGCGTCTGGCCAGACGCGGCAACGAATTCGGTTCCGTCACCGGCCGTCCGCGCCGTTGCGGGTGGCTCGACATTCCCGCGCTGACCCGATCGCTGCAATTGAACGGCGTCGACGGACTCTGCATCACCAAGCTCGACGTCCTCGACGGAATGAGCGAGATCCGGATCTGCACCGGATACATCGTGCACGGCAGCAAGGTCGCGCTGCTGCCCTCGGGCGCGGACGCCGTCGCCGAATGCGCGCCGGTGTACGAGTCGCTGCCCGGCTGGAGCGAGAGCACGGTAGGTGTCAGGACGATCGACGGGTTGCCGCCCAACGCGCGCGCCTATCTCGAGCGGATCGAGCAGCTAACCGCCGCGCCGATTGCCATGGTCTCGACGGGGCCGGACCGCGACGAGACGATTCTGTTGCGGCACCCGTTCCACTAGCGGGCGGCAGGTGGCGGGCAGCGAATACGACCAACGATCCAGGGGAATCCGATGGCGAGCCTGCATGTGAGCTGGGACCAGTACAACACGCTCGTGGAACGGCTCGCGCTCACTGTCCACGAGTCGGGCTATGCTTTCGACCAGATCATCTGCATCGCGCGCGGCGGCATGCGCGTGGGCGACGTCCTGTCGCGCATCTACGAGAAGCCGCTGGCGATCCTGTCCACGCATTCGTACGCGGCGGAAGGGGGAACGATCCGCGGCGAGCTGGTGATCGCCGAGCACATGACGATGACGTCGCCCCGGTTGGGCTCCCGGGTGTTGCTCGTCGACGACATGGTCGACTCGGGCCACACGCTCGCGGCCGTGGAAAAAGCGCTGCCGGTGCGCTGGCCGGTCATCAAGGACTGCAAGACGGCCGTGTTGTGGTGGAAGGCCTGCTCGACCGCGAAGCCGGACTATTTCGTCGAATACCTTCCCGACAATCCGTGGATCCACCAGCCGTTCGAGGTCTACGACACGCTGCGTCCGGAGGGCCTGAAGGCGCGCCTCGGGGGGGCGTAGAGCGCAACGGCGCCGCCGGGAGCGCCATCGGCCGGCGCGCGGACGCCCGGAGTTGCAGCCGCCGTCGCGCGCAAAAAAAAGCGCCCGCGGGTGCGGGCGCCGGCAGGCTGTTACGGCGATACTTGCGGTATCTTCAATGGTGCCCAGGAAGGGACTCGAACCCCCACAGTATTGCTACCGCCAGGACCTGAACCTGGTGCGTCTACCAATTCCGCCACCTGGGCAACGGCAACAGATAATATTAACTTTCGGACCCTTCGTTGTCAAAGAAACCCGCCGCCACGCCGAAGTCCCGCTCCGTGAAAACGCGGGGGACGGGCATGAGTCCGCCGCCCGCCAGAACCCCGCGCGCGGCGACGGCTCCGGTGGCCGTCGACTCCGGGGCGCCGGTCACACGCCGCGGGGCCACCCGCCCCGGGGAAACCGGCGAACGCGCACGCCGCCGTAGCGGCGACATCGATCCTGCGCTGCTGCCGTCGCGCGTGGCGATCCTCGACGCGCTGAAAGCCGCGGGCATACCGCTGCCGCCGATCGACCTCGCGCGCGAGATGACCGTCGACAAACGCGCCCGCGACGCGTTCTTCGGCCGCATCGACGCCATGCAGCGCGACGGGCAGTTGCTGATGAACCGCAAGGGCGAGCTCTGCGTCACCGCCAAGCTCGATCTCGTCAGCGGAACGATTCAGGGCCATCCCGACGGCTTCGGCTTCCTCGTCCCGGATGACGGCGCGGCGGACCTGTTCCTCAGCCCCAGCGAAATGCACAAGGTGCTCCACGGTGATCGCGCGACGGCGCGACGGTCCGGCGTCGATCGGCGCGGCCGGCCCGAGGGGCAGATTGTCGACGTGCTCACGCGGGCGAACCAGACCCTCGTCGGCCGCCTGTACGACGAGCGCGGCATCACCTTTGTCGTCGCCGAGAATCGCCGCATCAACCAGGACCTGCTGGTGCCGCCGGACGAACGCGGCACGCGCGAAGGTCCGGTGACGTCGTCGTCGTCGAGATCCTGCAGCAGCCCTCGCCGCAGCGCGAGGCGATCGCGCGCGTCGTCGAGGTGCTCGGCGGCTACACCGATCCCGGGATGGAAATCGAGATTGCGCTGCGCAAGCACGACCTGCCGCACGAGTTCTCGCTCGCGGCGCGCAAACAGGCCGGCAAGCTGCCCTCCACGGTCACCGACGGCGACCGCGCCGGCCGGGTCGATCTCACGGCGCTGCCGCTCGTCACGATCGATGGCGAAACGGCGAAGGACTTCGACGACGCCGTGTTTTGCGAGCGCAAGGGCAAGGGCTTCCGACTGCTCGTGGCGATCGCCGACGTCTCGCATTATGTGAAGGACGGCGACCCGCTCGATCGCGATGCACGCGAACGCGGCACGTCGGTGTATTTTCCGCGACGCGTGATTCCGATGCTGCCGGAGGCGCTGTCCAACGAGCTCTGCTCGCTCAAGCCCGACGTGGACCGGCTGTGCATGGTCTGCGACATGGACGTCACCGCCGACGGCGCGATCAGGAAGCACCGGTTCTACCCGGCGGTGATGCACTCGCGCGCGCGGCTCACTTACACCCAGGTCTGGAACTGGCTGGCGGATCCGAAGACCGCGCCGCGGGAGGCGAAGGAGCTGCTGCCCCGTCTCGCCGACCTCTACGCGCTCTTCCACGCTCTGAAGCGCGCCCGCGAAGCGCGTGGCGCGATCGACTTCGACAGCGTCGAGATGCAGCTCGAGTTCGACGTCCAGGGCAAGATCGTCCGGATCGTGCCGGTCGTCCGCAACGACGCGCACAAGCTGATCGAGGAGTGCATGCTCGCGGCGAACGTCTGCACGGCCGAATTTCTCGCCGCGCACAAGCATCCGGTGCTCTACCGCGTGCACGAGGGGCCCACACCGGAGAAGCTCGCGGCGCTCCGCGACTTCCTCGCAAGCTGCGCGCTGGCGCTGCCTGGCGGCGACGAGCCCACCGCGTCCGACTACGCGAAGCTGCTGCTGCGGATCAAGGATCGCCCCGATTACGCGCTGCTGCAGACCGTGCTGCTGCGCTCTCTGCAGCAGGCGCGGTACCGGCCGGACAACGTCGGTCACTTCGGGCTTTCCTACGAGGCCTATGCACATTTCACGTCGCCGATCCGCCGCTACCCGGATCTCGTCGTCCATCGCGCGATCAAGGCAGTGCTGGCGGGCCGGGAATACAAGCCGGCCGGCACCTCGTGGACCGAGCTCGGCGTGCACTGCTCGCTCACGGAGCGTCGCGCCGACGACGCGACGCGCGACGTCGAGAACTGGCTCAAGTGCTATTTCATGCAGGACAAGGTCGGCGCGAGTTTCGACGGGACGATCAGCGGCGTGACGAGCTTCGGCATCTTCGTCACGCTGGACGGTCTCAACATCGACGGCCTGGTTCACGTCACCGAACTGGGCCGTGACTATTTCCATTTCGACGCCGGGCGCCACGCGATGGTCGGCGAGCGCAGCGGCCGGATCTTCCAGCTGGCCGGTCGCGTCCGCGTGATGGTCGCCCGGGTCGATCTCGAGACGACGAAGATCGATTTCACGCTGGCCGATGCTTCTGGCTGCGGCACCGCCGGAGACCGGGGCTCGCGCCGGTCGGCGCGACGCACCCGCGCGCACTGATCCTCCGGGCCGCAAGCCCCCCAAGCGCTGACGCCGTACCCGGATGGATCTGGTCATCCAGTCATCCGCGATCAGCAGCGCCGATGTCGCGGCGCTCGCGTCCCTCACCGGAGCGCAAGGAATCCACGCGCTCGGCGGCGGGTCGCTCCAGGCCTACCGGCTTTCGCGCGCGCAGCCGCACACGGGCGTGGTCGCGCTGTGCGCCGCGGCCGGCATCGATCATGCGTTCGTCCCCGCCGGTCAGACGCGCGACCGCGTGCGTGTGGTCGCCATGGACATGGACTCGACACTGATCACGACCGAGTGCATCGACGAGATCGCGGACCGCATGGGCATCAAGCGGGACGTGGCGGCGATCACGGCCGCGGCCATGCGCGGCGAACTCGATTTCGCGGAGAGTCTCACGCGCAGGGTCGCCCTCCTCTCCGGGCTGCCGGTCGGCGAGCTCGAGCGCGTCTACGTCGAGCGCCTGGCGCTCTCTCCCGGCGCCGAACGGATGCTCGATGGCTTCAAGGCCGCCGGCGCGAAGACGCTGCTCGTTTCGGGCGGCTTCACGTTCTTCACCGACCGCTTGAAGGCGCGGCTCGATTTCGACGCAGCCGCCGGGAACGTCCTGGAACTCGCGGCGGGCCGCCTGACCGGCCGCATTGTGCCGCCGATCTTCGACGCGCAGGCGAAAGCCGTCCGCCTGGCCGCGATGCGGGAGCGCCACGCGGGTGCGGGCGGCATCGTGATTGCGATCGGCGACGGCGCGAACGACGTGCCGATGCTGAAAGCGGCCGATGTGTCGATCGCCTATCGCGCGAAACCAATTCTGCGCGCGCAGGCAACCTATGCGCTCGACCACTGCGGCCTCGACGCCGTGCTGAATCTGTTCGGCTGATCAGTCCGCGGCGGCTTGCCTGGCCGCGGGGGGACATCGGTGCGCTCGACCGCCGGAAGCGGCTTCCGCGGAGCGGGATCCGGCCGCCCCGCACGACGTGGGACGGCCGCTTTCGTCAGTCGTCGAAGTCGCCTTCCTCCATCCACGCCATCTGGATGGCCTCGAGGATCTTCTCGCCACTGTGCCTGGGGTCGTCGTCGAATCCGGGCAGCTCGAGCACCCACCGCCTGAGATCGGTGAAGAGGATGGCACGCGGGTCGACGTCCGGATGCTGCTCGGCGAGCGCGATCGCGATCTCGCGGGTGTCGGTCCATTTCATCGGCGCCTCGCCTGGTGGACTGTAACAGTCAAATCGGCAGTCAGTATCGCGCCGCAATCGGCTGCCGCAGCGAGGCGCGAGGAGGAGTCATAGTCACGACTATGGCGACGACGAGCAACAAAGCTGCGGCAGCCGAGGGCAAGCGAGACGCTGTCGATTTGGCTGCTACAGTCCACTAATGCTTCTCTTTGGCGTAGTTGATCGTGTACCGCGGAATCTCGATCACCAGCGGCGCGGCATCGACGATCGCCTGGCAGGAAAGCCGCGACAGCGGCGTCAAGCCCCACGCGCGGTCGAGCAGGTCATCCTCGTCCTCCGTCGACGGCGTCAACGTGCCGAAGCCCTCGCGGACGATCACGTGGCAGGTCGTGCAGGCGCAGGATTTCTCGCAGGCGTGCTCGACCTCGATGCCGTGCGCGAGCAGGCTGTCGCAGAGGGAAACCCCCTGCTCGGCCTCGAACGTCGCTCCGGCGGGGCAGATTTCAGGATGCGGCAGCACGGTGATCTTGGGCATGGGTCGCGGTCGGGCATCAGCTGAGGGCGTCGACGCTGCGGCCCGTCAAGGCGCGGGCGACGCCGCGATCCATCCGGCGCGCGGCGAACTCTCCGGTCGCGCGATTGAGCGCGTCGGTCGCGGCCACGAGCGCCTTGTCGTCCGCGCCGTCGCGAAGCCGCAGCACTTCAGCGAGAGCCCCGTCGATCGCGCGGCGTTCGGCCGGCGACAGCAGATCGCCGTCCGCGGCAAGCGCCGCGTTGGTCACCATGACGAGCTGGTCCGCCTCGACCTGCGCTTCGGCCAGCGCGCGCGCGGCCATGTCGTCGGCGGCGTGCGCAACCGAGTCCTCCAGCATCCGCGAGATCTCCGCGTCGGCAAGACCGTAGGACGGCTTCACGACGATCGCGGCCTCGATGCCGGAGGTCTGCTCCCGCGCCGACACGGACAGCAGCCCGTCGGCGTCGACCTGGAACGTGACCTTGACTCGCGCCGCGCCAGCGGACATGGGCGGAATGCCGCGCAGCTCGAACCGCGCCAGCGAGCGGCAATCCGCGACCTTCTCGCGCTCGCCCTGCACGACGTGGATCGCGAGCGCGGACTGCCCGTCCTTGAACGTGGTGAATTCCTGGGCGCGGGTCACGGGAATCGTCGAATTGCGCGGCACGATCTTCTCGGTGAGCCCGCCCATGGTCTCGAGACCGAGCGACAACGGAATGACGTCGAGCAGCAGCCAGTCGTCGCCGGCCGCGCGGTTTCCCGCCAGCACGTTCGCCTGGATCGCGGCCCCCAGGGCAACGACCTGGTCCGGATCGAGATTGGTGAGTGGCGGCTGGCCGAAGAAACCGCCGACCGCGCGCTGGACCTGGGGCATCCGCGTCGAGCCACCCACCATCACGACGCCCTGGATATCGGCTGGCGTCAAGCCGGCGTCGCGCAGCGCCCGCTTCACCGGTCCCAGCGTCTTTGCCACCAGGTGCTGGGAGATCGCCGTGAACGTCTCGGCGTCGAGGGAAATATCGACCTTCGAGCCGTCGGAAAGCGTGGCCACGATCGGCGCCGTGTCGTGCAGCGTGAGATTCTCCTTCGCCTCGCGCGCCTTCATCATCAGGAGTCGCGTGTCCTCGGGCGAAAGCGGCGGCAGCCCGGCCGTTTCGAGGATCCAGCAGTACACGCGATGATCGAAGTCGTCGCCCCCGAGCGCCGAGTCGCCGTTGGTCGCCAGGACCTCGAACACGCCGCGCGTGAGCTTCAGGATCGAGATGTCGAAGGTGCCGCCACCGAGATCGTAGATCGCATACGTGCCCTGCGCCGCGTTGTCGAGGCCGTAGGCGATCGCCGCCGCCGTAGGCTCGTTCAGCAGGCGCAGCACATCGAGGCCGGCGAGCCTCGCGGCGTCCTTGGTCGCCTGCCGCTGCGCATCGTCGAAGTACGCAGGCACCGTGACGACCGCGCCCGCGAGCTTGCCCGCAAGACTGGCCTCGGCGCGAGCACGCAGCGCACGGAGGATCTCCGCCGAGATCTCGACCGGGCTCTTGACGCCGGCGCAGGTGGCGAGCCGGACCATTCCCGGCTCTTCGACAAAGCGGTACGGGAAACGGCGTTCATCAGGGAGATCGGCCAGACCGCGGCCCATCAGCCGCTTCACGGAAACGATGGTGTTCTGCGGATCGCGTGCCTGCACCAGTTGCGCCGCGTGTCCGACGTCGACGCCGGTCTCGCCATAATGGACGATCGAGGGCAGCAGCGGGTGCCCCCGCTCGTCGGGCAGCACGACCGGGATGCCGTTGCGAACCGTCGCCACAAGCGAATTCGTCGTGCCGAGGTCGATGCCGACCGCGAGCCGGTGCTCCCGCGGAACCGGGGGCGCGTCTGGCTCGGCAATCTGGAGCAGCGCCATCAGCTTTCCTGCGCGGCCAGCATGGCCTCGACATCCGCGGCCAGCTTCGCCAGAAAGCGCAGCTCGCGCACCGCGGCCCCCGCCGCGTCCCACGCGCCCTCCACGTCGAGGAGCGACGACACGCGCTGCTCGAGCGCTCCCGCCTCGGCGCGCACGTCCCGCAGCACGGTCTCGAGCGCACCCGCGTCGCCAGCGGCCATCGCGGTTTCCGCAATCTCGCGGCGCTCCAGTTGCCGCTCGAGGAACGCATAGGGCAAGGCCGTGTTCGTCTCATCGAACGCGTCAACCCCGTGCAGCGACAGCAGGTACTGCGCGCGCACCACGGGATCCTTCAGCGCACGATAGGCCTCGTTCACTCGTGCCGACGATTGCAGCGCGATCCGCTGCTCGGCCGGGCCCGCCGCGGCATGGCGATCCGGGTGCACCTCGCCCTGCAGCGCGTGGTACGCGCGGTCGAGCACGGCGGGATCGAAGCGGAAACGCTCGGGCAGGCCGAACAGCTCGAAATGGTTGCGCGTGAAATCGATCATGAAAACAGGGGTCAGACTCCAGTTTCCGGGATGCCGGGAAGATCGAGCCTGACCCCTGGTTCTAGACGTTGAAGGATTCGCCGCAGCCGCAGGCATCCTTGACGTTGGGGTTGTTGAACTTGAACCCTTCGTTCAGTCCCTCGCGCGCGAAATCGAGTTCCGTCCCGTCGAGGAAGCGCAGGCTCTTGGGGTCGACGATGACGGTGACGCCGTGACACTGGAACGAAACGTCTTCGGCGTGAAGGTCGTCGGCGTATTCGATCTTGTACGCGAGGCCGGAGCAGCCCGACGTGCGCACGCCCAAGCGCAGCCCGATGCCCTTCCCACGCTTGGCAAGGCGGCTCGCGACGTGCTTTGCCGCCGCTTCGGTCAAGGTGATGGTCATCCCGAGTCCTGCCTGCTCGATGCCGTTATCCGTGGCTGCCGTCTCGTGCGCGGCGCTCAATCCGCGGCCTGCTCTTGCGCCGCCTCGACGCCGGCCGCGCGTTGCGCGCCGCCGTGCTTGGTCTTGTAGTCGGCCACCGCCGCCTTGATCGCGTCCTCGGCGAGGATCGAGCAGTGGATCTTGACCGGCGGCAGCGCCAGCTCCTCCGCAATCTGGGTGTTCCGGATCGCCGCCGCTTCGTCGAGCGTCTTGCCCTTCACCCATTCGGTGACGAGCGACGACGAGGCGATGGCCGAGCCGCAGCCGTAGGTCTTGAATTTCGCGTCTTCGATCACGCCGTCCTTGCCCACCCTGATCTGCAGCTTCATCACGTCGCCGCAGGCGGGGGCGCCGACCATGCCGGTGCCGACGTCGTCGGCGTTCTTCGCGAACGAGCCGACATTGCGCGGGTTTTCGTAATGGTCAAGAACCTTGTCGCTGTATGCCATGTCATTCTCCTGATCAGTGCGCCGCCCATTGCACGGTATCGAGGTCGACGCCGTCCTGGTACATTTCCCACAACGGCGAAAGTTCGCGCAGCTTGCTCACCTTCCGCTTCAGCAGTTCGACAGCATAGTCGATCTCCTCCTCGGTCGTGAAGCGACCGATCGTGAAGCGGATCGAGCTGTGCGCGAGTTCGTCGCTGCGCCCCAGCGCGCGCAGCACATACGAAGGCTCGAGCGACGCCGACGTGCAGGCCGAGCCGGAGGATACCGCGATGTCCTTGATCGCCATGATCAGGCTCTCGCCCTCGACGTAGTTGAAGCTGACGTTGAGATTGTGCGGCACGCGACGCTCGAGGTCGCCGTTGATATAGATCTCCTCGATGTCCGCGAGACCCTTCGCGAGGCGGTCGCGCAGCATCCGGATTCGCTCGTTTTCGGTCGCCATTTCCAGTTTCGCGATCCGGAACGCCTCGCCCATCCCGACGATCTGGTGCGTGGGCAGCGTGCCGGAGCGCATGCCACGCTCGTGGCCACCCCCGTGCATCTGGGCCTCGATGCGCACGCGCGGCTTGCGCCGCACGAAGAGCGCGCCCACGCCCTTCGGTCCGTAGGTCTTGTGGGCCGAGAACGACATCAAGTCGACCTTGAGCTGCGCCAGGTCCACCGGGACCTTGCCGGTGGCCTGCGCCGCATCCACGTGAAAGATGATGCCTCGCGCGCGGCAGATCTCGCCGATTGCCGCGACGTCCTGCACGACACCGATTTCATTGTTGACCATCATCACCGACACGACGATCGTGTCCGGCCGCAGCGCCTGCTCGAACGCCGCCAGGTCGAGCAGGCCGTCCGGCAGCACGTCCAGATAGGTGGCCGCAAAACCTTCGCGCTCCAGCTCGCGCACGGTGTCGAGCGTGGCCTTGTGCTCGGTGCGGACCGAGACGAGGTGCTTCCCCTTGTCCTTGTAGAAGTGCGCGGCGCCCTTCAGCGCAAGGTTGATCGATTCCGTCGCTCCCGATGTCCAGACGATCTCGCGCGGATCGCAGTTCACCAGCGCCGCGACGTGCTCGCGGGCCGTCTCCACGGCTTTCTCGGCGGTCCAGCCGAACGAGTGCGAACGCGAGGCAGGATTGCCGAAATGCTCGGTCAGGTAGGGAATCATCGTCTGCGCGACGCGCGGGTCGACGGGCGTCGTCGCGGAATAGTCGAGGTAGATCGGGGTCTTCATTTCAGGGGTCCGTGCGAAAACGATATGAGCGCGAGGGCCTGTTCAACTCAGGCCACGATGGCGGTCGCGGGCGTGCGCGCGGACGCGACCGGCGGACGCTGGTCCTGCAGCACCGTGACATCCGGCCTGTTCTGCTGCGCAACGAGTTCCGCCAGCGTGACCGAGTGCAGATACCCGAAGATGTGCGCGTTCAGGTTTGCCCACAGCTCATGGGTCATGCAGCGCTTGCCGTCGTCCTTGCAGCTTTCGCGCCCGCCGCATTGAGTCGCGTCGATCGGCTCGTCGACGGCGATGATGACATCGGCGACGGAAATCTTCTCCGGGCCGCGCGCGAGACGGTAACCGCCGCCGGGGCCCCGCACGCTGTCGACGAGACCGTGGCGCCGCAGCCTGCCGAAGAGCTGTTCCAGATACGACAGGGAGATCGTCTGCCGTTGCGACACGCCGGCGAGCGTCACAGGCCCCCTGGTGCCCTGCATCGCGACATCGATCATTGCCGTGACGGCGAATCGTCCTTTGGTGGTGAGGCGCATGGTCGGTCACCTGTGGCTGGTTGGTTGGCGGTCGGCAACGGCGACACTGCGTGGTGCGGCGGCCGTTGGCTGGGTTCGAGTGCTCATCAAAGTACGAATTCTACCAATCCTGACTAAGTTAGTCAACTAAAAGACCCAGTAGTTCAGTCAATCATCTTGTTGAGCTGTTTCGGGTCAAAACCGTCTGCCGTCGTCTCGGCGTCGCCAAGATCGATCCCGCCCCGCCGCAACTGCCCGATCAGATCGTGCAGCCGGGCATCGGCCTCGGCCGCATGGTCGATCAAACGATGAATTGCCTGAACCATCGGGTCGTTCATATCGGAGGCGATGGCGTACGCCGAAAAACCCAGCTTGGCCGCTTGGTCCTCGCGCCGACGTGCTTCATCGCCAATCAGGATCCGGGCGGGAATGCCCACCGCCGTCGAATTTGCTGGAACGTCGCGAACTACGACGGCATTTGAGCCTATCTTGGCGTTATCTCCCACCATAATCGGCCCAAGCACTTTGGCCCCGGCGCCAATGACGACGCCCCTGCCCAATGTCGGATGGCGCTTTCCGGCGTTCCATGAGGTTCCGCCCAGCGTCACGCCGTGGTAGAGCGTGCAATCGTCGCCGATTTCGGCCGTCTCGCCGATCACGATCCCCATCCCGTGGTCGATGAAGACCCGACGCCCGATCGTGGCTCCGGGATGGATTTCTATCCCCGTCAGCCAGCGTCCCCAATGGGCAAGCCAGCGCGCCAGCCAGCGCAGGCCCCGCTGCCACAGCCGATGCGATACCGCCCGGTGCCAGACCAGTGCGTGCAATCCGGGATAACAGGTCAGGACTTCCCACCGGGTCCGGGCGGCCGGATCCCGGTCGAACACGACGGCGATGTCCTCGCGCAGGCGGCTCAACATACTGGGCATTTTCGCATTTCCGACTGGTGCACTCAACTATTGGGGCGAAAATGTGGTTGATCAACAGCAAACTCCACCCATTCGTCGATCGTTTGCCGCGGCGGAACGAAATGGCTAATATCGCCCGACCTGGAGCATCGCGCCCTTGCTCCGCGAAGGTCAATGAGCTTTTCGCTCGCGCGTCCACCCTGGAGGAACCATGTCCCGCCTCGTCCGCCTGCTTGCCCCGGCCGCCATCGCCATGGCGATCGCCGTGCCCGCCACCGCCCAGGAAGTCACGCTGAAGGTCCACCACTTCTGGCCGCCCACTGCCATGCCGCCGTCGAAGCTGCTGGTGCCGTGGTGCGACAAGATCGCGAAAGACTCGAACAACCGGATGAAGTGCCAGATCTATCCGGCGATGCAACTCGGCGGCGCACCGCCCCAGCTCATCCAGCAGGCGATGGACGGAGTCGCCGACATCGTGTGGACGCTCCCGGGCTACACGGCCGGCCGTTTCCCCATGATGGAGGTGTTCGAGTTGCCGTTCATGTCGCAGAGCGCCGAGGCGACCAGCCAGGCCACCTGGGACTATTACACGCAGTACGCCCACAAGGAATTCCCCGGGATCAAGGCTCTGGCCGTCAACGTCCACGACAACGGCTATGTTCACACCGTCGACAAACAAGTCAAGGTGATGGCCGACTTCAAGGGCCTGAAGATGCGCGCACCGACGCGGCAGACCAACAAGCTGCTCGGCGCGCTCGGCGCGACTCCGGTCGCGATGCCGTTGCCGGCGCTGGGCGATGCGCTGTCCAAGGGCGTCGTCGACGGCTATCTCCTGCCGTGGGAAGTGATTCCCTCGATCAAGGCGCACGAGTTCACGAAATTCGAAAGCGAAACGGATCCGAAGGCGCGTGCGCTCTACACCGCGGTATTCATACTGGCGATGAATCAGGCTAAGTACGACAGCCTTCCGGCGGATCTCAAGAAGGTGATCGACGCGAACTCGGGCGCTGCGCTCTCGAAGGCGATGGGGGCGCAGTGGGACGCATCGGCGCCTCCCGCGCGGAAGATTGCAGCGGATCACGGCAACACCTTCTATGTCATTCCCGCCTCCGAACTGGAGAACTGGCAGAAGGCCACCGCCAACCTGCCGGACGATTGGGTCAAGGACGTCGCGGCCAAGGGTCATGACGGCAGGATGCTGCTGCAGTCGGCGAAGGATCTGATCAGAAAGTACGAGCAGAAGTAACCCGCAGTCCGTCCGCGCAAGCATGGGTGCGGCATCGCGCCCATGCTTTTTTCCGGTTTGACCCGAAGCCGCCCGCGATCAGCCCTGCGCCCGGCCGTCCGACGATGAGCGCGTTACCGCAGGACGGGACCGTACGCGCAGTGCCCAGGGATGCCCCGATGTCCGAACCGCTCATCTTCAAGCGCGCCCCGACCGATCCTGTCGGCGTGCTGCTGTTTCGCCTGTGCCGGGCGTTCGCGCTCAGCGGCGGACTTCTGCTCATCGCCATGATGCTGATGTCGCTCGCCAGCATCGCCGGGCGCGCCCTTTTTGCCAAGCCGCTGCCCGGCGACTACGAGCTCGTGCAGGTGGGTTGCGCCATCGCCGTCGCCGCTTTCCTGCCGTTCTGCCAGATGCGCGGCGGGCACGTGCTGGTCGATTTCTTCACCGCGAAGGCGCCACCGGCGGTCCGGGCGACCCTCGACACCCTCGGCGCCCTGCTGCTCGCCATCGCGGCCGCGGTCTTCGCGTGGCGGCTTGGCGCGGGTGCGGTGAGTTTCAAGTTCGCCAACGACCAGACGACGATCCTGGAAATCCCGACTTGGTGGGTGGTCGCCGCGATGGTGCCCTCGTTCACATTGTTCTCCGCGGCCGGTTTCTACACGGCGTGGCGGCACTGGCTCGGTCGCCATGCCGAGTAGGCTCCCCTGCCGCCGCGGACCTCCCGCATGACCGGCGTCGAGTTCGGCTTTCTGATGTTCGGCGCGATGCTCGTGCTGCTCGCGATTCGCGTGCCGATCGGAATCGCGATGCTGCTGACCGGGGCCGCCGGCTATGTCACGCTCACCGGCTGGGCGCCGCTGCTCAACTATCTCAAGACCGTCGCGTACTCGCGCTTCTCGGTGTACGACCTGTCGGTGATCCCGATGTTTCTGCTGATGGGCCAGTTCGCGAGCCGCGGCGGGCTGTCGCAATCGCTGTTCAACGCGGCGAACGCGGTGATCGGCCACTGGCGCGGCGGCGTCGCGATGGCGGCGGTAGGCGCCTGCGCGGGGTTCGGGGCGATCTGCGGAAGTTCGTTGGCCACCGCGGCGACGATGGGTCAGGTCGCGCTTCCCGAGTTGCGCCGCCTCAGGTACCAGCCTGCGCTCGCCACCGGCGCTCTGGCTGCCGGCGGCACGCTCGGCATCCTGATCCCGCCGTCGATCGTGCTGGTCGTCTACGCGATCCTCGCGGAGCAGAACATCGCGAAACTCTTCATGGCGGCGTTCGTGCCCGGCATCCTTGCCGCGTTGGGCTACATGATCGCCATCGGCGTCTACGTGCGCCTGAAACCCGGCTCCGGACCGGCCGGCGAGCGTCACAGCTGGCACGAGCGCTTGTCGGCGCTGCGGGAGGTTTGGCCGGTGCTGCTGCTGTTCCTGGTGGTCATCGGCGGGATCTACGGTGGCGTCTTCACGCCGACCGAGGCGGCGGCGGTCGGCACGGCCGGGACGCTGGTCTTCGCGGTCTGGCTCGGCGGCATGCGCTGGGACGGCTTGCTCGAGTGCCTGTACGGCACGGCGGAGGCCACGGGAATGATCTTCCTGATCCTGCTCGGCGCCGATCTGCTCAATGTTTTTCTCGCGCTGACGCAGCTGCCCGGCGAGCTGGCGCAATGGGTGGTTCGCAGCGGTCTGTCGCCACTCCTGGTGCTGGCTGCCGTCGGCGTGATCTACGTCATCCTGGGTTGCCTGATGGACAGCCTGTCGATGATCCTGCTGACGATTCCGATCTTCCTGCCCGTCGTCATGGGACTCGATTACTGGGGTCTCAACCCGACCGACAAGGCGCTCTGGTTCGGCATTCTCGCGCTGATGGTCGTCGAGATCGGCCTCATCACGCCGCCGGTAGGAATGAACGTCTACATCATCAACAGCCTGGCGCGCGACGTGCCGATGGCGGAGACGTTCAAGGGCGTGGTGCCGTTTCTCGTTTCCGACGCCCTTCGCGTCGTGCTGCTGGCCCTGTTTCCCGTGCTCTCCCTGGGTCTCGTGCGGTGGCTGAGTTGACTAACCGGAACCCGCGCCGGTCGGCTTCCGGCGCGCGGATGCGGCACGCTCAGCGCAGTTCGCGCACTGCCTACGCGTGGGGCCGTCCCAGCAGCTGATCGATGCGGGCGAGGATCCCGCGCAGAATGTTGACCTCCTCCTTTTCCAGCGCCGCGCGCGCGAAAAGCCGGCGCAGCCGGGGCAGCAGGCGCTTCGGCATGCGCGGATCGAGGAAACGCATCGCGGCGAGTGTGGCCGTGCCGTGCGCGTAGAGAGCCTCGATCTCGTCGACGGTCGCCGGCTCGAAGCGCGGCGCCCGCCAGACCTCGCCGCCTGCCGCCGCAAGACGCAGCTCGTACGCGACGACCTGCACCGCCGCAGCGAGATTGAGCGATGCATAGCCGGCGTTCGCCGGGATCGTGGCGACGACGCCGCAGCGCGCGAGCTCGGCATTGGACAGACCCGACATCTCGGTCCCGAACACGAGCGCCACGTCGCCGTGCGCGGCATGCCCGATTGCCTCGGCGGCCGCCTCGCGCACCGCGAGCACGCGCCCCGCGAATTCGCGCGGCCGCGCCGACAGTCCCACCGCCATGACGCAGCCCGCTAGTGCGGCGTCGAGAGTTCCGACGACTCGGACGCCGTCGAGCACCGCGGTTGCGCCCGATGCAAGCGCGACGGCCTCGGGATCGGGATGGCGCCGGGGGTTCACCAGCACGAGCCGCGCGAGCCCCATCGTGTGCATCGCGCGGGCGGCGCCTCCGACGTTGCCGGGATGGCTGGGCGCGACCAGGACGATGCGGATGGCCTGGAGACGATCGAGGTGAGGGGTCATCCGGACTCCGGTGGGATGCGCGCGTCGCGACCGGTGCCCGTCAGCGGTTACAATGGTCGTCTTCGTTCATTGCGACTGTCGCCTGCGGCGTCAGCAAGACAACATGGCCATGCACCCGATGCTCGGAATCGCCGTGAAGGCGGCACGCCGCGCCGGCAACGTCATCAATCGTGGCGCCCGCGACATCGACCTGCTCACGATCACGTCGAAAGGACCGAAGGATTTCGTCAGCGAAGTTGACCGCGAGGCCGAGCGGATGATCGTCGAGACGCTGCTCGCGAGCTACCCGGACCACGCGATTCTAGCAGAGGAGGGGACCGCCAAAGGCGACAACGCCGACGCGGAGAACGTCTGGATCATCGACCCGCTCGACGGCACGACCAATTTCCTGCACGGCTTCCCGCAGTACTGCGTGTCGATCGCGCTGGCGCAGCGCGGCCAGGTCACGCAGGGCGTGGTCTACGATCCGGTGCGCAATGACCTCTTCACCGCGACGCGCGGGCGCGGTGCCTTCCTGAACGACCGCCGCATCCGGGTTTCGCGGCGGCAGCATCTGCGCGACTGCCTGATCGGCACCGGTTTCCCGTTCCGCGACGGAAGCTATCTCGACACCTACCTGCGGATGATGAAGACGATGATCGAGCAGACGGCGGGACTGCGCCGCCCTGGCGCCGCCGCGCTCGACCTTGCCTATGTCGCCGCCGGTTTCTACGACGGATTCTGGGAGGTCGGCCTCAACGCCTGGGACGTCGCGGCCGGCAGCCTCCTGATCCAGGAAGCGGGAGGTCTCATCGGCGACCTCGCCGGCGACGGCGACTTCCTGCACGGCGGCCAGGTGATCGCCGCGACGCCGAAGATATTCGCGCAGATGGTCACCGCGCTGTCGCCGTTCCGCGCAGAGATGCTGCGCGAACGCGCGTCGAAATCCGTCGACCTGACGCCCTGATCGGCGCGGTCGCCGCATCGACCCAGGTTGCGCCGGTCGGGTCCCGCGCGGGCAGGAAAACTAGGGCTGCCGGGAGGCGGCGCCCGGTTTGTCGGCAACGTAAGAGAAGCCGGGAAACGCAGTCTCGCCCGGCGTCGTCCCGGCGCATGCCCAGGCGACGCCGTTCTCATCGTCCCACGCCGCGGCGACCCACTGCTCGCGGATGGCGTCCCCCTCCGCATCCCATCGCAACGTCCAGCGGCCCGCCGTTCGCGCGGCCAGCTGCCCCGAAGCGCCGTTGGCGCCCGTCAACGCGATGCCGTATTGCGCCTCGTCCGGCACTCCGCAGAAATCGATGTGCGGATCCCATGCGGCGAGCAGCGAGTGCGCCATGGCCAACGCCTCGTCCAGGCAGCTGTGTCGCGCGTCCTGGAACCGGATCGGCCGGCGCGGCCCCTCGGGGAACAGCGCCGCGAATTCGCGCCAGGCGGCTTCCGCCACGGAGGGCCACTCGGGGAACGGAAAATCGCGCAACTGGATCCGGTGCCAGGCGTCGAGCTCGTTCTGCGTGAGCGCCCGCCCGTTGGTCGTAGCGAGGCGCAGCGCGCTGGGGGCTTCGGCGCAGTAAAGGCTCTTGCGCAACACCGGCCGGCCGCTGCTGTCGCAGCCCAGGGTCAGATAAGTGTGCGTTGCCCGCTGCGGCAGGAGCTCGTAGCCGAAAACGCCATCGTCGACGATTGGCAGCAGGTCGAAGGTAAAACCGTCCGGCAGCATGTGCCGCGATGCGGCGGCAACGAGATGTGCGCGAAGCCTCGGCAACAAATTCGCCGCTTGCGACAGTTTCGGGCAAAAGGAGACGGACATCACAGACTCCCCGCAGCGGCTGGTGCAATGCTGGTGAGACGAATGCGAAGCCAATATTGGATGCCCATGTTCGCCCCAGCGCCACCAATTTTCAGAGGCTCTCAAGTCTTCGCCGTAACTGCTTGAAATTGAACGCGACCAAACCCGGCCTGGCCGTCCGGATCGGCCCGCGACGTGCATCGCCGATCCGCGATCAGGGCGGCACGGTGCCGGAACACGTGGCGCCGCGGTTTCGCTGGCAATCGCGCAGAACGGAGGACGCGATCCGGCCGTCAGGACGGGTTCGTGGCTTGGCGCAAGGCAATCAGCGCGAACGCTCGTCACCGAAGAACTCGCGCATCATGAATTCCTCGAGTCCGGCGTTGTCGCCCGGGCGGGCGGACAGCGCGACCTGGCGGCCCAGCCGTCGCGACACCCAGACGAAATCTCCGGGCTCCTGCGCGCGAATGATCTCGATGATCTTGCGAATCACCGCCACGCGGATATCGGGGTTGCGTCCCCTGCGGACCTCGATCAGCTGTCGCGCCACCCGGCCGATGTCCTGATTCCAGCCGTTGAAATAGAAATCGGCATCCTCGGAACCCACGCGGCGCAGCTGAAACATGCCACCGCCCTGCCTGGGGTCGTCGCCGAACGTGGGCACCTTGTTCAGGCCAAGGTTCTCGGCGACGACCCGGTTGAGGCGATCCTTCTCGCTTTCGGCGGACGGCGGGTCGGGCTCTCGGCCCTGCGCCGCAACGGTCGTGGGTTCGCCGCGCGCGCGCCGTCGTGCCGCGATGAACGCAGACAGATCGGCTTCGACCGGTGGACTCGCGATCGATGGCGCCGCCGGCGGCGCGGGTGCGATCGATGGTGCCACCGGGGGCGCGGGTGCGATCGGTGGCGCCGGCTCGCTCCTGGCCATCGGCGGTGGCCGGGATGCCGCAGGGGCGGCCGGTTGCGCCGCCGTCGCACGCGGCCGCGGCGGCGATACCGCCTGCGGCGGCGGCGAGGGCAGTGCCGCATTCGGCAAGCGGTTCCCTGGGCATCGAGCGGGGCGCGAGTCGAGCCATCAGCGCCGCTGCCGGCTCGGCACGCGCGACGGGATCCAGCGTGAGCGAGCGCATCAGCGGCGGCGACGTCCACAGCGCGGCGACATGCACGAGGAGCGACAGGGCGAACGCCGCCCATATCACGCGCACGGTGATCACGTCGTCGCGGTAACCCGGCCGGTTGCGCCAGTCGTTCATGTTTGGCTCGAGTTTCCCGTCCGGAAACCAGGCATCGCGGGTTCCTGGAACAGGCTGGGCGTGGAACCGGATGCGCTTTACCCGCAACGCCCTACGGCAGGATCACTGCTTTAGCGGTTACTTCCCGGCGCATCAGGGCGGCGAGCGCATCACCGGCGCGCGCCAGCGAGTATCGGGCCGAGACCGGCGGCTTCAATTCGCCAGCCGCGACCCAGTCCAGTAGCAGCCTTGTATTGGCCGCGTTCGCCAACGGGTCGCGCCGCGCGAACTCACCCCAAAACACCCCCAGAATCGAGTAGCCCTTGAGCAGCGGCAGATTGAGCGGGACGCGGGGAATGTCGCCCGCCGCAAACCCGACGACAAGATATCGACCGCTCCACGCGAGACATCGCAGCGCGGGTGCCGCATACGACCCGCCCACCGGGTCGAACACGACACCGACGCCCTGCCCGCTCGTCAGCGCGCGTACGCGCTCCCGCAGGTCTTCGGCATCGTAGTTGATGGTGTGCGTCGCCCCATGTGCCCGGCACACCTCGAGTTTGGCCTCGGTCCGCGCGGGAGCGCGGCGATCCCTCAGCCCGCTTCGCGAATGAGATCGCTCGCCCGCTCGCCGATCATGATCGTCGGCGCATTCGTGTTCCCGCCGATCAGCGTCGGCATGACCGACGCATCCACGACGCGCAGCCCCGCAACGCCGCGCACCCGCAGCTGCGGATCGACGACGGCCATGTCGTCCGTCCCCATCCGGCAGGTGCCGACCGGATGGTAGATCGTGTCCGAACGCCGGCGCAGCACGTCCCGGATCTCGTCGTCGCTCCTCGCGTCTGCGGTGAAGAGCTCCCTGCCGCGAAACGGATCGAGCAGCGGCGATTCCGATATGCCGCGCGTTATCCGGAAGCCCGACACCATGGTCTCCAGGTCGTCAGGGTGCGCATAGAAGCCGGGGTCGATCCGGGGCGCCGCCAGCGGATCGCGGCTGGCGAGCGTAAGCGCGCCGGTGCTTTTCGGCCGCAGCGCGCAGACATGGCTGGAGAAGCCGCGCGCGGCGTGCAGCCGACGGCCGTGGCTCTCGAGAATTCCGATGCAGAAGTGGAGCTGGAGGTCGGGCACGGCGAGCCCGGGCGAGGTCTTGACGAAGCCGCCGGCTTCCGCGATGTTCGACGTGAAGATGCCGCGCCGGTCGCGGTGGTAGCGGATGGCGCTGCGAACCGCATTCAGGACGTCGCGCGGCATGAAGCCGATCAGGTCCCTGCGCGGCGACTCGTAGGCGATGACGAAATCGACGTGGTCGCGCAGGTTGCGGCCAACGCCGGGCAGATGGACGACGGCCGGGATGCCGAGGTCGCGCAGCGTCTGCGCATCCCCGACGCCCGACAGCAGGAGCAATTGCGGCGACTGCAACGCGCCCGCGGCCAGGATCACCTCTCGCCGCGCACGCGCCATCCGCGCGACGCCGCCCTGCCGGTATTCGAGTCCCACCGCCCGCCGATCCTCGAACACGACGCGCGTCGCGCGCGCCCTGGTGCGCACCGCGAGGTTGGGCCGGTGGCGGTTTGGCTCGAGATAGGCCCGCGCGGCGCTCCAGCGCTCGCCGTTCTTCTGCGTCAGCTGATAGAGCCCGACCCCTTCCTGCTCCGCGCCGTTGAAGTCCGCGTTGCGTTTCATCCCCTGCTGCTCGGCGGCCGCGACCCAGAGTTCCGAGAACGACGACGGCGAGCGCGGATCGGCGACATTGAGCGGTCCGCCCTGTCCGTGGAAGTCGTCGACGATGCGCTCGTTGTGCTCGGCACGGCGGAAATAGGGAAGCACGTCGGCATAGGACCAGCCTGCGTTGCCGAGGGCGGCCCACTCGTCGTAGTCGTTGCGATGACCGCGCGTGTAGACCATCGCGTTGATCGAGCTGCTGCCGCCCAGTGCCCTGCCCCGCGGCTGATAGCCCCGGCGGCCACTCAGTCCCGGCTGCGGAACCGTTTCGAAAGCCCAGTTGTGGATTCGCCGGGGAACCAGCAAGCGCGATGCCCAGAGGCATGCGGATGAGAGGGTCGCGATCGCTTCCGCCCGCCTCGAGCAGGCAAACGGACACGCGCCGGGTCCTCGGACAGGCGCGCCGCGAGCACGCACCCGGCCGAGCCCGCGCCGACGATGACGTAGTCGAAGGTATCGCTTGTCGTTTCCGTGGCTTGCATGCGCTTCACACCTGCCGCGAGCGCGGCCTCGCTCCCCGCCTGCGCGATCAACTGCCGCGCGGCTTCACCGCGCCCGCGCTGCCCGGCGCCGTGGGTCCGTCGGCCACTTCGCGCAATTCCATCTTCGCGATCGCGTTGCGATGAACTTCGTCCGGCCCGTCCGCAAGGCGAAGGCTGCGCGCACTCGCGTACGCGCCGACGAGGAAATCGTCCTGGACGCCCGCGCCGCCGTACGCCTGGATCGCCCAGTCGATCACCCTGCAGGCGACATTGGGCGCCACCACCTTGATCATCGCGATCTCCTTCTTCGCGACCTTGTTGCCGACCGTGTCCATCATGTACGCCGCCTTCAGCACCAGCAATCGCGCCTGCTCGATCATGCAGCGCGACTCGGCGATCCGCTCCTGCCACACCGTCTGCCGCGATATCTCGGCACCGAACGCGACCCGCCCCGAAAGCCGGCGGCACATCAGCTCGAGCGCGCGCTCGGCGAGGCCGATGAGGCGCATGCAGTGGTGGATGCGCCCGGGTCCAAGCCGCGCCTGCGCGATCTCGAAGCCGCAACCCTCGCCCTTCAGCAGGTTGGCCACCGGCACGCGCACGTCGGCGAGATCGATTTCCATGTGCCCGTGCGGCGCGTCGTCCGCGTTCAGCACGGTGAGCGGCCGAACGACCCTCACTCCGGGGGCGGCCGCGGGCACCAGCAGCATCGACTGCTGCCGGTGCTTCGGCGCGGCGGCATCCGTCTTGCCCATCACGATGTAGATCCGGCAGCGCGGATCGCCCGCGCCCGTCGACCACCATTTCCGCCCGTTGACCACGTAGTGGTCGCCGTCTCGCACCATGCTGCACTCGATGTTGGTCGCGTCGGACGAGGCGACCGCCGGCTCCGTCATCAGGAACGCCGACCGGATCTCGCCCTCCAGCAATGGCTCCAGCCACTGCCGCTTCTGCTCCGGCGTGCCGTAGCGTTCGATCGTCTCCATGTTGCCGGTGTCCGGCGCCCCGCAATTGAAGATCTCCGGCGCCCAGGTGACGCGGCCCATGATCTCGGCCAGCGGAGCATATTCGAGATTGGTGAGTCCCGCGCCGCGCGCCGATTGCGGCAGGAACAGGTTCCAGAGCCCGGCGGCACGCGCCTCGACCTTGAGCTCCTCGACGAGGACCGTCGGAACCCACGCGTTGCCGTTGGCGCGATTGGCTGCCACTTCGTCGCGGAAGCGGCGTTCGTTCGGGTACACGCGGTTCGCCATGAACTCGCGCAGGCGCGCCTGCAGTTCCCGCATTTTCGGCGTGTAATCGAAATTCATCCGTTGCTCCAGCCTTCGATGCCCATCGTGCGCAGGTCGTCGCTTCGTCGCCCCGGCGCACCCGCCCGACCGTGCGGCGCGCGCCTTTTCACCGCGCGAACCACGCCAGCACGCGGTCGAGCAGCGCGCCGTAGGGGGGCAGCAGCAGCGGCATGATGCCGAGGCGGCCCTGGTAGTACACCGGCTTTTCCTTGCTGAACGCGCGAAACCCGTAAACGCCATGGTACGACCCGATCCCGCTCGCGCCCACGCCGCCGAACGGCTGGGCCTCCTGCGCGAAATGGGTGAGGCAACCGTTGACGGTGACGCCCCCGGCGATCGTGCCATGCAGCACGCGGTCACGGCGCGCCGCATTGTCGCCGAACCAGTAGAGCGCCAGCGGGCGCTCGCGCCGGTTCACGTAAGCAATCGCGTCGTCGAGGCTGTCGTAGGCGACCACGGGCAGCAGCGGGCCGAATATCTCTTCGCGCATGACGGCCATTTCGTCGTCCACACCCAGGATCAGCGCCGGCGCGAGCTTGCGCGCCGAGGGGACGAGCGCTTCCGCAGCCGGGTTGACTTCGACCACGCGCGCGCCGCGCGCCCTGGCGTCGGCCAGCAGGTCCGCGAGCCGCGCGTAGTGTCGCTCGTTGACGATGCTCGTGTAGTCGGCGTTGCCGGCGAGCGTCGGGTACAGCTTTCCGATCGCCCGCGTCATCACGGTGGCGAATTCGTCGACGCGGGCGCGGGGCACCAGCGCGTAGTCCGGCGCGATGCAGGTCTGGCCGGCATTGAACAATTTGCCGATCGCGATCTTCGGCGCGATCGACTCGAACGAGCCCTCGGCGTCGACGATCACCGGCGACTTGCCACCGAGCTCGAGCGTCACCGGTGTCAGGTTCCTGGCCGCCGCCTGCGCCACGATGCGGCCTACAGCGGTCGAGCCCGTGAAAAACAGATGGTCGAACGGCAGCTCGACGAAGGCTTTGCCCACCGCCGCATCGCCGGGAAACACCGCCAGCTCGTCCTCGGCGAAGGATTCCCGCACGATGCGCGCCATCAGCTCTGCCGTCGTCGGCGCGAGCTCGGACGGCTTGATCATCACGCGATTGCCCGCCGCGAGCGCCGCCACGGCGGGCAGCAGCGACAGCTGGTACGGATAGTTCCACGGCGCGACCACGCCGACGACGCC
Organism: uncultured beta proteobacterium; assembly: GCA_963700415.1. Taxonomy (GTDB): domain Bacteria; phylum Pseudomonadota; class Gammaproteobacteria; order Burkholderiales; family Casimicrobiaceae; genus CAIWHR01. The sequence continues at coordinate 134,913 of CAVOXS010000003.1, read as the reverse complement.
AAGCGGCTGGGCGAGCAGCCGGTTGTAGCCGGGCCGGTACAGGAGTCCGGTCGCCATCCTCCGCGGCCGCATCCACCCGGCGAGATGCCGTCGCGCGTGCTTGATCGCCTCGTCGACGGCAAGGAGGTCCGCGATCAGCGTCTCGTGCGGCGAGCGATGGCCGAAGTCGGCCGAGATGGCGGCGATGATTTCCCGCGCGTGGCGCCTCGTCATGCGTGCCACGCGCGCAAGGCGGTCGCGCCGGATCGCAAGCGTGGGCGCCATCTCGGCGTGAAACGCCGCCCGCATCCGCTCGCAGGCCTGCCGCAGCAGCGGCGCGGGATCCTTCGACGTGGGGGTGAGGGCAATCATCGCATCGGTCGCGGCGGCGTCCCGCGGCCGGTCCGCCCCGTGGGCGACGGCGAGCGCGATACCGCATGGCATGCGGCGAGAGTAGCATAGCCATGCCGCACCAAGCGTTGCGCTTTATCAACGAAGAACCTGCTGGGAGTTTCATCGTCATGGCCACGAACCGCAAGACCGCGAAGAGTCCCGCCGCGCGCGCCGGCGCGCCCCGGCGCGCACGATCGGCCGCTGCGCCGCCCGAAGCATCCACGCTGGTCGACCTGGCGCAGCAGGTGCGCGCATGGACCGATACCGTGCTGGGCATGGCCGGCGCCGCGGCCGACGTCACGCTGGGCGCCGCGAAAATGATGCTGCCCAAACCGGGGCAGCGCGCGGCGCTCGAGAAGGCCGGCAGCGTGTTGCGCCGCATGCGCGAAACCGCGGGCATGAGCGTCGACGAGGTCGGCCGTGCGATCGACCTCAAGGACCCCACGCTGCTCGAGCTCGTCGAGAACGGCAAGGTGGCGCTGCCCTTCGAAATCATCCTGCGGCTCGCCTCGGTGCTCGGCCGCAACGATCCCATCTCGTTCGTGATGCGCTTCACGCGCTCGTACAATCCGGACGTTTGGAAAACGCTGGAGTCGCTCGGCATCGGACGGCTCGCGCTGCAGGCCGGACGCGAGCGGGAATTCGCCAACCTCTACCGCGCGAGCGATACCGCACGGCGTCTGTCCGACGAGGATTTCGCCGAGGTGCTGAAATTCACGCAGGCCGCGTTCGCGATGGCACTCGCGTTCCGTGCCGGCAAGGGCGCCTCCGGCCGGGTGGCGCAGGAAGAAGCGAAGAAGGGCTGACGAGGCGCCCGCTGGTCGACGAACCGGGTGCCGCGTCCCGTCGGTCGAGCCGCCCTACGGCCGCTCTCCCCTCGCCAGACGCGCCTCGATGTCGTCGAGGCAGGGCACGATATCGGTGATCGCGTCGACGACGTAGTGCGCGCCGCTCTGGTACATGCGCGTGTAGGCGCCCGTTCGCTGGCGCTCCTGCTCGGCCCGCGGAAGCTTCTTCCACTCCTTGAGCGAGAGCCCCACCTCGTTGCCGCTGATCGCGAGGCCGATCGTCCACATGCCTCCGTTCAGGCCTTCCTCGATGCCCGGACGCGTGTCGTCGATCTTGACGCAGGCCTCCACCGGCGAGACGCCGAGATTCATCACGTTCTGCAGGCACATGTACGGGTACGGCCGCCCCGCCGGCACCTCCGACGCACAGACCGTCGAATCCGGAACGTAGCCCTGCTTCGCCGCGTCCCGCAGGTTGATCTTCATCATCTCGGTCATGTAACCCGTCGTCGACCCGATCTTGTACCCGCGCTTGCGCAGCGTCCGGATGATGCCGAGCGTGCCGGGGATGAGCGCCGAGTATTCCGACAGGCACTTCAGCTGCAGCGGCACGAAGTCCTCGAACATCGCCTCGACGTCGTCGTCGGTCGGCAGCCGGCCGTGCCGCTCCTGCCAGCGCTTGCGCACCGAGTCGAGCTCGGTGATCTTCTGGATGTGGACGCGCTTGTGCGCGCCCATCGGCGCGCGCGCCTCCTCCATCGTGATCGGCACGCCCTTGCGCTTGAACACCTCGACGAAAACGACCGCCGGCGCCATGCAGCCGAAGTCCATCGTCGTGCCGGCCCAGTCGAGCAGGACCGCCTGGATCTTGCCGCGGTAGCGGCGCTGATAAGTGAAGGTCATGGTTGGCGGCTCCGCGGATTGTGCGCTGAATCGGTCAGAATAGAGGCTTCGCCACGCAAACGTCAATGCCGGAGCCGACGGATGAGATCGGTACCGGGGCAACTTGCGGCGCACCGTCGCCGGCGGACTCCGCTGCGTCGCTGCCGGGCCATCGCGGTGACAGGGGCAGCGGACCGGAATGAGTCGATCGAGAGGAAAACCGCCATGAGAGAAGCCGTCATCGTATCCACCGCCCGTACGCCGATCGGCCGCGCGTTCCGCGGCGCGCTCAACAACATCAAGTCGCCCACGCTGATGGGTCACGCCCTCCACCACGCCGTCCTGCGCGCTGGCATCGACGGCGCCGAGGTCGAGGACGTGATCGTCGGCTCGGTGCTGACGGCCGGCACGGCGGGGATGAATCTCGCGCGCAACGCGGCGATCGCCGCGGGCATCCCGGTCACCGCCGGCGCGCAGACGATCGACCGCCAGTGCGCCTCCGGGCTGACGGCGATCGCCGCGGCCGCGAAGCAGATCGTGGTCGACGGCAGTGCGGTCGTCGTCGCCGGCGGCCAGGACAACATTTCGGCGGTCCAGAAGCGCTATCTCGAATGGGTCGGCGCGGAGAAGGATCCCAATGTGACCCGGCACGCCGAGCACGCCTACATGCCGATGCTGCTCACCGCGGAGAATGTCGTGCGCAAGTTCGGGATCAGCCGCGCCGCGCAGGACGAATACGCGCTCTCGTCGCAGCAGCGCACCGCGCGCGGCCAGGCCGACGGACGCTTCGCGGCCGAGATCGTCCCGATCACGGCGTCGATGGCGGTCGCGGACAAGGCCACGAACGAGATCTCGTACAGGGAAGTGACCCTCGCGCAGGACGAGGGCAACCGCCCGGACACCACGGCGGCGAGCCTCGCGGCGCTGCAACCCGTGATCGAAGGCGGATCCGTGACCGCCGGCAACGCGAGCCAGCTCTCCGACGGCGCTTCCGCCTGCGTGCTGATGGAGGCGGGACTCGCCGCGCAACGCGGCCTCGCGCCGCTCGGACTCTACCGGGGGATGACGGTCGTCGGCAACGCGCCGGAGGAAATGGGCATCGGCCCGGTGTACGCAGTGCCGAAACTGCTTAAGGCTGCACGGTCTTGCCGTGGACGACATCGGGCTGTGGGAGCTGAACGAGGCGTTCGCCTGCCAGGCGCTGTACTGTCGCGACAAGCTCGGCATCGACCCGGAGAAATTCAACGTCGACGGCGGCGCGATTGCGATCGGCCATCCGTACGGGATGTCGGGCGCGCGTCTCGTCGGGCACGCCCTCATCGAAGGCAGGCGCCGCGGCGTCCGGTACGTGGTGGTCACGATGTGCGTCGGCGGCGGCATGGGCGCCGCGGGATTGTTCGAGGTGCTTTGACAGGGGCCCCGCCGGTTTCTCGATCATGGGAACGACCAATCGCTTCCTGGTGATCGTGCGCGCCGGCGACCAATCGTTGCACCCGCGATGGACCCGCGACGCAGCGACCCGCGACTGGGACCTCGTCGTGAGCTACTTTGGCAACGACCCCGACCGCTTTCGCGACGCCGGGGTGACCCGGATCGACGACCAGGGCCTGAAATGGGCCGGCTTGCACGCCCTGCTCACGCGCGAGGACTTCTGGCGGGCCTACGACTACATCTGGCTTCCCGACGACGATCTCGCGATCGATCAAGCCGCCATCAGCACCCTGTTCGCGACGATGGACGAGCTGCGTCTGGCGCTCGCGCAGCCGGCGCTCTCCTGGACGAGCCACTACTCTCATCCGGTGACGCTGCATTGCCCCAGCTTCCGCGTTCGCATGACGAATTTCGTCGAGATCATGGCGCCGTGCTTCGACCGGCGCTTTCTCGAAACCTGTCTCCCGACGTTCACGGAAACCATGAGCGGATGGGGACTGGACTGGCTGTGGCCGCGCCTTCTGCCCCACGATTCGCTCCAGTGCGCGATCATCGATCTTGCGACCGCGACCCACACGCGGCCGGTGGGCGGACCGAGTTACGACAGGCTGCGCGACGCGGGCATTGCCCCGCAGGACGAGGCCGCGGCGTTGATGCGCCGGCACGGCATCCCGGCCGACATCCGCTTCCACATCGTGGGCGCCGTCGACGTTCACGGAAAACGCCTGGATGTCCTGCTGCCTTCCGACACGGCGTCCATCGGCGCCCTGCTCGACCACGACCGGGCGGCGTTTCTGGCGTTCCGGGCCCGGCGTCGCCGCGAAGCACCCGACGGCGCCGCGCCGGAGCGGCGGACGATCTATCAGGGCGGCGCGGTCAGGTGGCGGCAGTGACCGCCCGACGGCAAGCGTGCGTTGCCGGCGCGTCGCGCGCTCAGCGACGCACAAGCGGCGTCCGGCGTGACCGGCGAACCGGCGACCGCCGGCTTCGTGCGCGAGGGCCCTCAGAAAGCAATGGACGCCGGCAGCGCCCTCTCGACGACGTGCCGGTAGTCGTCGAGACGCCGCTCGGGAACGTAGACCGGGGACTTGGTTTCGTGGTCATATCGCGCGAACGGCTTGAGATAGCGTTCGTGATATTCGCGGTCGCGGGCATCCATGTAGCGTTCGCAAGTGCCGGGCAGGATGCTGTGGTACCGCACGAGCCACGCCAGTCCGTCCGGAAGATGATCCTTCAAGCGGGAATAGGCGAACTCGTCGTGATTCCATTGCAGCACGCAGTTGTCGAGACCCGCACCCGGCGCCGCGACGCCGATGGGCCGGTTCATGCAGACGACGTTTTCCGGCGCCTCGTCCGTGAGCAGGAGGATCTTGCCGAGGTCGTGCACGAGCGCAACCAGAAGCATCTCGTCGCTCGCCGTACCCTCGGCTTCCATGGCGTCGATCACCTGGAGGACATGCAGGTGCTGGCTGGCGCCGAACAGGCGCCGGTCGGTCGGGTCGACGCATTGCCCGAGTTTTTCGATCAGGCTCCAGGGGCTCACGCGGCCGAGCAGCGGCGCGGCGTACTTGCGGCGCAGCGCGGCGACATCCTCGAGGGTCTGCGCGTCATGGCGCGCCTCGATGGCAACGGCCCGGCTCACATAGTTGCGGACCAGCGCGTCGTGTGGCGGAATGGGCGGCGCCCGCCGCTTCGGAACCGACGACGGTTGCTGAATCCAGTTGTGCGCAAGTTCGAATGCCACGCAACGCCCCCCCGAACCGAAGTCATTTCGTTCGATAATATCATCGCGCGCGCCGTCGGGGCGCGCCGGCCGGGGCGCGCCGCCAGCGGCGGGCTCGCGTGAGCACCCTGGACGTTCTGGTGGCCGGCATCGGCTTCGCGGGCGCGACCGCGGCGCGGGCGCTCGCGGACGCCGGGTTGCGCGTTCATCTGCTCGACCGACGCCACCATATCGGCGGCAACGCCTACGATACGGTCGATGCCAACGGCGTCATCGTTCACCCCTACGGTCCGCACATCTTTCACACCAACTCGGCCCGCGTCCTCGCCTTTCTGTCGCGATTCACCGAGTGGCGCTCCTACGAGCACCGGGTGCTCGCCAGCGTCGGCGGGCAGCTGCTGCCGATCCCGATCAACCGAACGACGATCAACCGTCTCTACGGGCTCGATCTGGACGAGCGCGGCGTCGCCGAATATCTCGCCTCGGTGCGGGAGCCGCGGCCCTTGATACGGACCAGCGAGGATGCGCTGCTGGCGAGCGTGGGACGCGACCTCTGTGACCGGTTCTTCCGCGGGTACACGCGCAAGCACTGGGGACTCGACCTGTCGGAGCTGTCGGCGCAGGTGGCCGCGCGCGTCCCCGCGCGCGCCAGCGACGACGATCGCTATTTCCTGGACACCTACCAGTGCATGCCGGCCCAGGGCTACACGGCCTTGTTCCGGCGGATGCTCGATCATCCGCTGATCAGCTTCGCCACCAACGTCGCCTTCGAATCCGTCCGTGATGCGATGCCGCACCGCCATCTGATCTACACCGGACCCATCGACACCTACTTCGGTCACTGCCACGGTCGCCTGCCCTACCGCTCGATCGAATTCCGGCACGAGCATCTGCCGGACGTCCCGTTTTTCCAGAGCGTCGCCACGGTCAACTACCCGAACGACGGCGAGTTCACGCGGATCACGGAGTTCAAGCACATCACCGGGCAGACGCACCGCGGCACCTCGCTCCTGCGGGAATATCCGCGTGCGGACGGAGAGCCGTACTATCCGATCCCCCGCGAGGAGAACGAGGCGCTGTTGCGCCGGTACAAGGCCAGGGCCGCCGCATGCTCCGGGGTGACCTTCGTCGGTCGACTGGCGCAGTATCGCTACTACAACATGGATCAGGTCGTCGGGGCAGCCCTCGCAGCCGCCGACCGTCTGATTCCGCGACTTCGGCGAGCGTGATGGCGATGCGAAAATCGGCGCCGGCGAGCTGACCGTTCGCGGGATTTCGGGAGTGCATTAAGGGGAGGCAGGCATGAGCGTTCGCAATCTGTTCGACCTCGACGGCAGGACCGCCGTCGTCACCGGCGGCTCGCGCGGCATCGGCCTGCAGATGGCGACGGCGCTGGGTGAGATGGGCGCGCGGGTGGCGCTCACGGCGCGCAGGCAGGACGAGCTCGACGAAGCCCGCGCCGGATTCGAGCGCGCCGGCGTCGAGTGCCTGACGATCGCCGGTGATCTCGCCGATCGGGACGCGGCTGCGCGGATCGTCGATGCCGCACTGGCGGCCTGGGGACAGATCGACATCCTGGTGAACAACGCCGGCTGCAACTGGGCGGCGCCGGCCGAGGATTACCCGGACGATGGCTGGCGCAAGGTGATGAACCTCAATATCGACGCGCAGTTCTTTCTGTGCCGCGAGGCCGGCAAGCGCTCGATGCTGCCGCGCCGGAGCGGCAAGATCGTCAATATCGCGTCGATCGCCGGCCTCTACGGCAACCCGCCGGCGTGGGGCATGCAGACGATGGCCTACAACGCGAGCAAGGGCGCGCTCGTCAACATGACGCGCGCGCTCGCCGCCGAATGGGGCCGGCACAACATCAACGTCAACGCGATCTGCCCGGGCTTCTTTCCGTCGAAGATGACCAGCGCCACGCTCGATCGCATCGGTGCGGAAGTGCTCGCGCTGACGCCGCTGGGCCGGCTGGGCGGTGACGCCGACCTCAAGGGCGCTGTCGTCTTCCTTGCGTCCGAGGCCTCGCGTCACGTCACCGGCCAGGTACTCGCCGTCGACGGCGGCTGCACGGCGGTCTAGCGCCGCCTCCGTTCGCGAAGCGTTCCGCGTGCCCGGTGTGGACAGGCCCCCGTCGAGCTCGACAGCGAACCCCGGCGCCACGCTGACGGGCACCGTGCACGCGTTCGACCCCGCGGCGCTCGCCGCGTACCTGCGCGCGCACGTCGCGAGCTTCAGCGGCGATCTCGTCGTCGAGCAATTCCAGGGCGGCCAGTCGAACCCGACCTACCGCGTCACCGCCGGCGCCCGGCGTTATGTCGTGCGGCGCAAGCCGCCGGGCCCGCTGCTCCCGTCCGCGCATGCCGTCGAGCGGGAGTTTCGCGTGATGTCCGCGCTCGCCGGCACGGGCGTTCCGGTGGCGAGGACGTACGCATTGTGCGAGGACGCCGCGGTGATCGGCACGCCCTTCTACGTGATGGAATACGTCGAGGGTCGCATTCTCTGGGATCCAACGCTCCCCGGCATGACGCCGCCGCAACGCGCGGCGCACTACGACGAATTGAATCGCGTCATCAGCGCGTTGCACCGGGTCGACTACGTTGCGGCGGGCCTCGGCGACTACGGCCGACCGGGCAACTACATCGAGCGGCAGGTCGCGCGCTGGTCGAAGCAGTACGAGGCGGCCGCCGCCGAGCGAATCCCCGCGATGGACCGGCTCATCGAATGGCTGCCGCAGCACGTGCCCGCGGGCGAGGAGACCTCCGTCGTGCACGGCGACTACCGGATCGACAACGTGATCTTCCATCCGAGCGAGCCGCGCGTGCTCGCGGTGCTCGACTGGGAACTCTCCACGCTCGGCCACCCGCTGTCCGACTTCGCGTATCAGGTGATGGCGTGGCGCCTCGCGCCGGACGAGTTCCGGGGCCTCAAGGGCTGCGATCTTGCGGCGCTGGGAATCCCGACCGAAGAAGAGTACGTCGCCGCCTATTGCCGCCGGACCGACCGCGAGGCGATCGCACACTGGGAGTTCTACCTCATCTTCAACATGTTCCGGATTGCGGCGATCCTGCATGGCGTGCTTGCCCGCGCGCTGCAGGGCAACGCGGCGAGCGCGAATGCGGTCGAGACCGGCAGTCGCGCCCGGCGGGTCGCCGCCGTCGCCTGGCGGATGGCGCAAGCCCAGGGCGAGCCAGGACGGGTTTGACCCGCCGCCCCATGACCGATGGCCCGGGTTGGCCGGGCCGGGCTCGGCTTTGCCTTTCCTCTGAGCAAAATCAAGGATCTTCCTTGCACCCCGGCGCAGAATGTGCGCATTGACCTGGAGAAGGAGCCGCGATGACCTATCGGTCCATTTTCGTGCACGTCGACGATACCGAGCCCTGCGCACGCCGGCTCGACATCGCAACCCGGCTCGCGCGCGCCTACCCGGCGCGCCTGCTGGGCGCCTATCTCATGCCGTCGGGGAACGTGATGCCCTTCGCCTCGGCGATGCTGCCGGAGGAGGTCGTGCAGCGGCGGCTCCAGGAGAACGTCGACCTCCAGCACGACGCCGAGGCACGGTTCCGCGCGGCGGCGGAACACGCGGGCGTGACGTCCGTCGATTGGCACGCGCCGGCCGGCAATCCGCTGGAGGCGGCGATCCTGCACGCGCGCTATGCCGATCTCGCGGTCGTCGGTCAGCCGGCGCGCGACGAGCCGAACTTCGGCTTCGCCAACGAACTCGCCAACGTGGTCATCATGGGCAGCGGCCGGCCGGTGCTGTTCGTCCCGTACACGGGTCAGTTCAAGACCGTAGGCGAACGCATCATGATCGCATGGAAGGACTCGCGCGAATCGGCGCGCGCCGTCGCCGACGCGCTGCCGTTCCTCAAGGACGCGAAAAAGGTGTTCGCGGTGGCCATCACCCCCGACGCGGAGGACAGCCTGGAGGACCTGCTCGCGGACAAGCACGTGGCGGGATTCCTGCGACGCCACGAGGTCGACGCCACCGTGCGGCGAATCGCCGCGCCGGACATCGCCGCGGGCGAGTTGCTGCTGTCGCAGGCCGCCGATTTCGGTGCGGACCTGATCGTGATGGGAGCCTACAGCCGGCCGCGGATCACCGAGCTCGTCTGGGGCGGCGTGACGCGCGTGATGCTGTCGTCGATGACCGTCCCTGTGCTGATGTCGCACTGAGCTGCCGCCGCGATCGCCGATCGGGCGCCGACAAGGGCCCCCCTGCCAATGCCCTTGCTGGACGAAAGTGCGAGGCCTTCGAACATGCTGACGCCACAGAATTACTATCGCCTGCCCTGGTCGCTGACCGACAACGGGATCTCCTGGCTCGAGGTCACCACGAGCTGCAACCTCGCCTGCACCGGATGCTATCGGCCACGGACCGAGGGTCACAAGACGCTCGAGGAAATCGCCGACGACCTCGCGGTCTTCAAGCGGGAACGCCGCAGCGACTGCATGAGCATCGCGGGCGGAGACCCGCTCGTGCATCCGCGGATCGTGGACATTGTGCGCATGGTCAAGCAGGGGGGATGGAAGCCGATCATCAACACCAACGGGCTGGCGCTGGGCCCGAAGCTGCTGAGGGAACTCAAGGCGGCCGGCGCCTTCGGCTTCACCTTCCACATCGACACGTCGCAGCTGCGGCGCGACTCGAAGGGCAGCGTCGAGCGCGATCACGATGCGTTGCGCCTCAAGTTCGCGCGGATGCTGGCCGCGGAGGGAGGTCTGACCTGCTCGTTCAACCTGACGGTGTCGAGCGCGACGCTCGACCAGGTGCCGGGGGTCGTGCAGTGGGCGCAGCACCATCCCGACATCGTGAACACGGTCGTGTTCATTCTCTACCGCGAACCCGGCCTGATGGGAGACTTCGATTTCTACGCCAACGGAAGGCAGGTGAACCTCCAGCAGACCTACGAGGAGTCCGCGGCGTGGGCAGGAACGAGGTTGCTCAAGGCGGCGGATGTCGTCGCGAAGATCCGGGAGGCGGACCCGGCCTACGAGCCGAGCGCGTACCTCAACGGCACGATCGACGCAAACAGCGTGAAGTGGCTGATCGGGTCGCGGATCGCCAGCCGCGCGCAGGCGTTCGGGTACGTGACGCCGCGGTTCATGGAGCTGGTCCAGACCGGAAGCCACCTGTTGCGCCGGAAATGGCTTAGCTATTCGAGCCCGCAGACTCTCGGTTCAGGACGCGCGGCCATGTTCGCGTCGTCGCTGCTCGACCCCGGCATGTGGAAAGTCGCGACGAACTACCTGAAATCCGTGCTCAGTAGGCCCCTCCATGCGTTCGCGAAGGCCTACGTGCAGACTTTCACGATCATCCAGCCCGTCGATGCGCTCGCACAGGGCGGCTTCAACATGTGCGACGGCTGCCCGGACATGACCGTCTACCGGGGCAGGATGTACTGGAGCTGCCGGCTGGAAGAGGTGAAGCAATACGGCTGCTTCGTGGACGCCGTGCCCAGGACGCCGCTGGCGGCCTGCGCCTAGACCCGGTCGGCGTCGGGGCGGGGGACGCGCGCCGTCCCGCATTGCTATACTGCGTATCGACCATGGATTCCGGCACGCCCCAACCCACCGCAATCAAGCTGCACCAGAAATCCCGGGTGCTGGAGATTTCGTTCGCCGACGGCAAGACCTTCAAGCTGCCGTGCGAGTTTCTGCGCGTGTATTCCCCCTCCGCCGAAGTGCGCGGCCATGGCCCCGGGCAGGAAGTGCTGCAGACCGGCAAGAAGGACGTCGATATCACTCACCTCGAGCCGGTAGGCCGCTACGCCATCCAGCCCACGTTCTCGGACGGCCACGATACGGGGATCTATTCGTGGGACCTGCTGTACGACTACGGCCTCAACCAGGACGAGATGTGGAAGCACTATCTCGGGCGCCTCGAAGCCGCCGGGGAGTCCCGCGAGCCCGGTCCGGCGCCGTTCCCGCAGCGGCCGAAATCGAAATAGCTGCAGCGGCCGTCGAGGTCGTCCTCGTCAATCCCTACGAGCTGGGACGGCAGCCGTTCGCGCTCGCCGCACCGGCGGCTTTGCTGCGGCGCGAAGGCTTTGCCGTGGCCTGCCTCGACCTGTCGCTGCAGAAGCTCGATCCAGCGCTCCTCGCCGACGCGCGCCTGGTCGCCGTCTACGTGGGCATGCACACGGCGACCCGCATCGCGGTGGAGGCGCTCCCGCAGCTGCGGCGGCTCGCGCCGAAGGCACACCTGTGCGTCTACGGTCTCTACGCGCCGATGAACGAGGCCCGGCTGCGCGAGATCGGCGTCGACACGGTGCTGGGCGGCGAGATCGAGCCCGCGCTGATCGCCCTGTGCCGGAGGCTTCGGTCCGGCGGGCCGGCGCAGCGCCAGAGCGAGCCGGTCATCAGCCTCTCCCGGGTCGCGTTCGCGGTGCCCGACCGCAGCGTCCTGCCGCCGCTCTCTCGCTACGCGCATCTCGTGATGCCGGACGGATCGACGCGGGTGACCGGATTTGCCGAGGGCAGCCGGGGGTGCAAGCACCTGTGCCGCCACTGCCCCGTCGTCCCGGTGTACGAGGGCAGGTTCCGCATCGTCCCGGCCGACGTGGTGCTCGCCGACATCCGGCAGCAGGTCGAGCAAGGAGCCACGCACATTTCGTTCGGCGATCCTGACTTCTTCAACGGTCCGACGCACGGCATCCGGCTGGCGCGGGCGTTGCACGACGCGTTCCCGCAGGTCACGTTCGACGCCACCGTCAAGATCCAGCACCTCATCGATCACGCCGTGCTCCTGCCCGAGTTGCGGCGCTGCGGGTGCCTCTTCCTCACGTCGGCGGTGGAATCGGTCGACGACGACATTCTGCGTCATCTCGCCAAGAACCACGCGAGCCGGGACTTCGACCGCGCAGTGGCTCTCACCCGCGCAGCGGGCATCGCGCTCGCGCCGACATTCGTGGCATTCACGCCCTGGACCACGCTGGAGGGGTATATCGCACTCCTCGCGCGGCTGGTGGAACTCGAGTTGGTGGCGAGCGTGCCGCCGGTGCAGCTCACGATCCGCCTGCTCGTGCCCGCCGGCTCGCACCTGCTGCGCATCGACGGCTTCGAGGACCGGCTCATGGCCTTCGATCCCAGCCTGCTCGGCTATCCTTGGGCTCATTCCGATCCGCGCGTGGACGAACTGCAGCGGCGCCTGCAGGCGTACGTGGCCTCGTCGGCGCAGAAGAGTCTTCCGCGCCGTGACGTGTTCGGCGTGCTCTGGCGCATGGCCCACGAAGCCGCCGATCGCGACCCGCCCGCCCTCGCGGCGGAACCCGGTGCGCCGATCCCTCATCTGTCGGAGCCGTGGTATTGCTGCGCGGAGCCGACCGACCAGCAGCTGCAGTCATTCTGACGGGCGAGCAGCCGCAATCAATCTGATGGGCGAACCGCTGAAGCGCATCCTCCTGCTGCTTCCTGCTGCGAGTTATCGCAACGACGATTTCCTGGCCGCGGCGAAGAGGCTCGGCGTGCAAGTCATCGCCGCGGCCAACTACTGTCACCGGCTGGCGCCCATGTGGGGCATGCATCCGCTCATGTCGCTTCATTTCGATCAGCCGGCGCGCGCGGCGGAAGTGGTCCTGCGCGAGATCGACGGCGTGCCGGATGCTGTCCTGGCCGTCGACGATGCGGGGGTGGAGCTTGCGGCGCTCGTTGCCGAACGTTTCGGGCTGCCCGGCAATCCGGTGGGGGCGGTGCGTGGCGTGCGCGACAAGCTGACCTTTCGCCGCCTGCTGCGTGAGCATGGATTCCATTGTCCGCGTTTCCATCATCTGCCGCCGGGCGAAGACCCGCAGCGATGGGCATCGGAACTGACGTTCCCCGTCGTAGTCAAGGCCCGGCGGTTGTCGGCGAGCCGGGGCGTCATACGCGCCGACGATTTCGCCGCGCTGATCGAGGCCGTGCACCGGGTGCGCGACATTCAGTCGAAGGCCGACCGCGACCATCGCGAACTGGGGGTCGTCGTCGAAGACTACATTCCCGGATGCGAGCACGCGCTGGAGGGAATGCTCGATCGCGGGCAACTCACGACGCTCGCGCTGTTCGACAAGCCCGATCCGCTGGAAGGGCCCTACTTCGAGGAGACCCTGTACGTCACGCCATCGCGATTGCCTCGCGCCATGCAGGATCGAATCCGGCACGAAGTGGCGCGCGCATGCGCCGCCGCCGGGCTCGCGACGGGGCCGATCCACGCCGAGGTTCGCGTCAACGATCAGGGGATCTGGCTGCTCGAAGTGGCAGCGCGCTCGATCGGCGGCTTGTGCGGGCGCGTGCTGAGACATTCCCTCGGGATGAGCCTCGAGGAGCTGATCCTGCGCCAGGCGGTGGGCCAGCCGCTCCCCATTGCGAGCGCGGACGGCGCCGCGGGCGTCATGATGATTCCGGTGCCGCGGCGCGGCATCTACGACGGGGTCGAAGGCCTGACCGAGGCGCAGTCGGTCCCGTTCATCACCGGCGTGACCGTCACGGCCGAGCCCGGACAGGGCATCGCGCCGCCGCCCGACGGCGCGGGCTATCTGGGGTTCATCTTTGCGCGCGCGGCGAGCCCGGCGGAGGCCGAAGCGGCGCTGCGCAGCGCGCACGGCAAGCTGCGCTTCGCCATTCGCGCGGGCCTGCCGGTGCACGCGGGTTAGTCAACCCTGCCGCCAGGGCAACCCGTGGTAGCGCCACCCGCCCTTGCGGCCGCGTTGCGCCCGCTCGTCGGGATCGCCTTCGAAGCCTTCGAGGATGTTGTATGCCTCGAGGCCGAGTTCGGTCGCGCGCTTCGCCGCGGCGATGGAACGCACGCCGCTGCGGCATAGCAGGACGGCTTTCTTGCCCCTGGGCACCGCGTCGCGCAGCCCTTCGTCGAACGCGGCGTTCGCCGCCATGCCGGGCCACTGCTTCCACGCCAGCGGGACGGCGTCCGGAATGAAGCCCACCCATTCGCGCTCGGCGTCGGTGCGCACGTCGATCAGCACGGCCTCGCCGGACCGCCACCACTGGTAAGCGAGCTGCGGGGACACATCGCCTGCGTAACCCGTCGACGGGCGGGCCTCGAGCAACGCGCCACCTCCCGCATCGTGCCGGAGGCCTGACGACAAGTTGGCGGGCACCGTCTCGTCGATGCGCTTCGGACGCGGGAGATGGAGCGCGTCCATGATGGCCACGAACTCGGCGAGGGTCTTCCCGGCCACGCGGGAGTTCCCCGCCTTCTCGGCCCCGATGGTCGTGTGCGTCCGGCCCTGATAGTCGTGGGCGGGCCAGACGATCGTCGCGTCGGGAAGCGCGAACAGCACCTGCGTGATGCTGCGGTAAAGCGCCTCGGAACTGCCGGACTGGAAGTCGGTGCGGCCGCAACCGTTGATCAGCAGCGTATCGCCGCTGAACACGTGATCACGCCAGCGATAGCACATGCTGCCGGCGGTGTGGCCCGGCGTGTGCATGGCCTTGATCGCCTCCCCGCCGAAGCGAAGCGAGTCGCCGTCCCTGAGCTGCACCGCCGCAGTCGTGATGCCGCAGCCTTCGGGCGCGGCCGTCATGGCGCCGGTGTATTCGGCCAGCTGCCCGGCGCTGGTGATGTGATCGGCGTGCGCGTGCGTCTCCACGGTATACAGCAGCTTGAGCCCGTAGGTGCGCAACTCGGCCAGATCGCGCTCGATCTGCTCGTCGACTGGGTCGATGATCAGCGCCTCGCGCGACGCCTCGTCGAACAGCAGATAGGTATACGTGCTGGACGCGGGGTCGAAGAGCTGAACCGGCTTCACGGCGAACGACGCGTTCAGAGTGCCCTGGCCGCGATGCCGTCGAAGCGGACTTCGGTGGCCACGAGCACGCGCTCCTGCTGCCCCGCATCCCCACGGCGCTGCCTGCTGGGCGGCGCGGAATCCGGCGACGCCAGCATCCCGAGCAGCAAGACGGCCAGGATGATCACGGCGATCGCCGCCACGACCGCCACGGCAATCAGGTAGGTCTTTCGGCTGATCACCCAGAATTGCAGCATGCAGTCACGGCAGCGGTAACGCGAGAGGAACTCGTTGCGCCAGGTGCGCTCCGCCTCGGGGGTCGACGACCGGCGCACATTGCTGCTGCCGCAACTCGGGCATTTTCTCTTCATGGGTCGTGGCGGTGCTGCGTATGCGATACCGACGATACCGGCGTTCGGCGGACGATTACCAGCGGCGGCGGTCGGACGCTCATTGCCGGATGAGCGCCTTGTAGCGCAGCCGCGCTTCATGCTCGGCCCGCACGGCGGCGATATCCTGCATCACCGCGGCGACGTCGGCCGGGCGCGTGCTCGCCGCAAAGCAGCCGGTAAGAACCACGTCGGGGTGCAGCTGCGCGCGCTCGTAGAGCGACCAGATCTCGTCGCCATAGCGCGTGGCGGCGAGCGCCGGGGCGAACCGGCTGCAATAGGCGGTGAGGTTGAAGACATCGCGCTTCAGCATGGCGGCGGCATTGTTGTTCGCCGCGGCGTCGACGGCCTGCGGCAGGTCGATGATGACCGGCCCTTCGCTGGTGACGAGCACATTGTACTCGGACAGGTCCCCGTGGATGACGCCAGCGCAGAGCATTCGGACGATCTCGCGGAGCAACGTGGCGTGGTATTCCACGGCCAGCGCCTCCGGCAGCACCACGTCGTTGAGGCGTGGCGCGGCGTTGCCGTCCGCATCGGTCAGGAGTTCCATCAGCACCACGCCGTGCGAATACGCGTAGGGACGCGGGACGCGCACGCCGGCGGCGGCGAGGCGGTACAGCGCGTCGACCTCGACGTTCTGCCAGGCGTCCTCCTGCGCCCTGCGTCCGAACCGCGTGCCCTTGGCCATCGCCCTCGCCTGGCGCGTGTTCCTGGTCTTGCGGCCCTCCTGATACAGCGCGGCCTGGCGAAAGCCGCGCTTGTTCGCCTCCTTGTATACCTTGGCGCAACGGATCTCGCCACCGCAGCGGACGACGTAGACCGCGGCCTCCTTGCCGCTCATCAGCTGCCGGACCACCTCGTCGATGAGCCCTTCGTGAACGAGCGGCTGGAGTCTCGCCGGCGTCTTCAAGACCGGCCCTCCGAGAATGCGCCTGCCGGACCGCCGGTGGAGGGCCCGGACGCGAACTGTCGATGCCCGATGGCCAGATCGTTCTCTCGCCGGGCGCGACAAGAGGCGCCAGGTCGCTCGCGGACAGCACAAGACCGGATCCCGCTCCTCATGCGCGCATCCATCGCGCCATTACTTGGGGATCGATGCCCTGGCGCGCTCGGATTGCTTCTTGAACAGATCCATCACGTCGCCGATGTGCTTCGGATCCCGCGAGGTGCTGTAAGCCTTCTTGGGATCGGCGACGGACGTCACCGCCACGTTGCTCACTCCGTTGGCTTCGCAGCCCACAATGGCGCCGGTTCCGTTCTTGACCGGCACCTCCGCCGATTCGAGGTAGATGCTGCACTTGGTCACCTTGCCCTTCCCGGACCACGTGTAGGCGACCTCGTCGTCCTGCTTGTACGCCGGCTCGAGCGCCTTCATCACCGCGAAGAACTGCTGGAGCGCGAACGCATTGTAATCGGGGTAATCCGGCCAGATGTGCGTGCCGACCAGCAGCTCGTTCTTGCCCGCATCACGCATGAAGACATTGACGCTGATCGATTTTGCCTGCGCGGGCGGAGATGCTGGCGGCGGCGCGGTCTTTTTTGCCTGAGCGGAGACCTCTGCGACGCCGAGAACCAGCGGCAGCAGCAAAACCAGCGATAGCGAGCGCAACATCGAATCCTCCCGTTGAACGCGACCACGGTCGGGCCGCAAGCCAGATCCGCGCGCTACCCTGCGCGCGTCGTGCGAACTATAGGTCGAACCGTGGTCCCTCGGCAATCCGGCGTGCCGACCGGCGGCGGCCGTGCCGGCGTTGCTGCCGGGCCAAGGTCCGATCCGCCGTTGCGGACCCGCAAACGCAGCATCGCCTATCCCTCCCCGGCGCCCCGGCAATGCGCGGCGATCGCGTCGACCAGGATCGGCACGAGGCCGGGGGCCAGATCGTGGCCCATGCCCTCGATCACCATCAGCTTCGCGCCCGCGATGTGGCGCGCGGTGTCCCGGCCCGCCTCGACCGGCACCAGCGGATCCTCCGCGCCGTGGATGACGAGTGTCGGCGCGGTGATCTTCGGCAGCAGCTTGCGGCGGTCCCCGGAAGCGATGATCGCGACCAGTTGCCGCGTCACGCCGGCCGGATAGTGGCCGCGGCGCACGCTGCGCGCGACGTGTTCGCGCAGCGCCGTGTGGTCCGTGGGAAAGCCCGGGCTGCCGATGACCCCGAAGACGCCGACGAGATGATCGACGACACTCTCGGGGTCGCCGGGGTCCCGCGGCTTGCTCAGCAGCGCCCGCTTCGCGTCGGGCCTTGGCTGCGACACCTTCCGGCTGCCGCTCGACGACATGATGGAGGTCAGGCTGAGTGCGCGTTCCGGGTACGTGGCCGCGACGATCTGCGCAATCATGCCACCCATCGACAGGCCCACGACGTGAGCGCGCGGAACGTGGAGGGCGTCAAGCAGGCCGACGGCGTCGGCGGCCATCGCGTCGAGTGTATAGGGCGAGCGCACCGGCAGGCGCAGCCACGCCGCGGCCAGCGCAGCGACGAGATTCGGCTGGCGGCGCACGCGGATCTTCGACGACAGGCCACTGTCGCGGTTATCGAAGCGGATGATCCGAAAGCCACGGCCGATCAGCCCCTGGCAGAACGCGTCCGGCCACGCCGTCAGCTGCAGCCCGAGACCCGCGATCAGCAGGATCGGCGGCGCCAGCGGATCCCCCAGCGATTCGTACTCGATCGTGATGCCGTTCGCCGCGACTGCCGTCATGCGTTCGCTTTCCCGTGACCGTCCAACGCGTCAGAGCCAGCCGCGCCGGCGCGGGTCACGATACACCCACGCGCGCATCCCGCGGCTCCGGTCGAACGGCCGCCACCTGCCGGGCGGTTGCGCGAGGCGGTCCGCGATCGCGTACAGGACCGCCGGGTTCACCCCCATCCCCAGATGGCTCGCGTCGACCTCGATGTTCTCGGCGCGCGGCCCTTCCTTCTCGACGCAGCACGGCCATGCGACCACGCCGTCGGTGCGGCTGTAGATCGACGTGGTCGGAACCGGCGGCGGAACGCGCAGCGGCTCGTGGATTTCCGGCGCCCCGATCTTGCGGCCGGCGACGAGCTCGTAGAGGCGCCAGGCATTGGTCGCCTTGGGGTGGCCGGTGAACGGAGTGCCGAGCGTCACGACGAGACGCACGTCCTTCGGCGCGAGCTTCGCGAGCTCGCGCGCGTAGAGGCCGCCGAGGCTCCAGCCGATGAGACTCACTTTCTTCCGGTGCTTGCGGCGCAGTTCCTTCAGCCGCGCAAGGCATCCTTCGAGGATGCCTTCGCGGGGCCCGAGATTGCGGCCGTGGTCCCACGGGTAGGCCGCGTAGCCCGCAGCCTCCAGAAACCGCCGCAGGGGTTTCGTGGAAAGGTCCGATGCGACGAGCCCGGGAAACACCAGCACCGGATGACCGTCGCCCCTGGGCGCGCGGCGCAGCAGCGGCTGCGCGGCCAGCGTCGCGCCATACTCCCACGCCGCGCGGCATTCGAGCGCGAGGCGCAGCAGCCCCGGCGCCCGCAGCGTGCCGAACTCGTACCAGTGATCCGGGTTGTACATGCGCGTCGGTCCACCCTGCTGGCGCGACCCTATGCCCGGTCCCGCAACGGTCCCGGGCCGGGCGGCTGCCGCGCCACCCTGCCGCGTTGCGGCGCCGCCGGATCCTCCTGCGGCTGCAGGGTGAGTCCCAGCAACTCCGCGTGCGCCTCCTCGATCGCCCGCCCCAGCGGCCGCAGGTCGGGAACCACGCACCGCGCGGCGACCAGTCCGAAATCGAGCGTCCCGCAATAACTCACGACCGTGATATTGAGTCCCAGCCCGTGCTCGACGATCGACAGCGGCCAGCATGTGCGCAGCAGCGCTCCGGCGGCGTAGAGCGGCGCCGCGGGTCCCGGGATGTTGGAGATGACCACGTTCATGATCGGCGGGAGCCGGTCGGCGAGCTTCGTCCGTCCGTACAACATCGCCAGGCCGCCCAGCAGCCACGGGGCGCCCAGCGACGGCCCGTCGGTGGGAATGACCGACCTGGCACGGCCCGCCATCGCCTTGATCGCGCTTGCCGCATCACGGATCGCCCGCAGCCGCTGCACGGGGTCCGCGACGTCGGTCGCGAGATTGACGAGCGTCATCGTCGCCTGCGTCGAGTATTCCGTGTTGCCGGCTTCGCGCAGCGAGAACGGCATCCCGGCGATGAGCGGCTCGCGCGGGATGCCACCGTGCCGGGAAAGATGGCGCCGGAGCGCGCCGCTGCAGAGCGCGAGCACGACATCGTTGAGCTTCGCGTCGTGCGCGCGCGCGACGCGCCTCACTTCGTCGAGCGGCAGCGACACCGCCGCGACGCTGCGGGCGCCCGAAATCGACACGTTGAGCGGCGTCCGCGGCCCGAACGCGCGGCTGCGCCGCGCCGGCGCCGAACGGGTGTCGGCGGAGCGCGCTAGGCTTCCCGCCAGAAGTCCAGCCAGTTCCGGCAGCTGCCGGAGCAGCTTCGAGTACTGGACAACGTCGTGGCGAAACGCGGCGCGCACGAGTTCGCCGATGGTCGGAGGGCCCACCTGGACGCTCCGGCCGCCCGGCGGCCGAGGCGCCGCGCGCGGCACCGGCGCAGGGTCGAGCAGCGCGCCGGCGAGTGCCATTCCCGCCGCGCCGTCCAGCACTGCGTGATGAACTCGCATGTAGAGGCCGATCTGGCCGGTCTGCAGCCCCTCGATCACGTATGCCTCCCACAACGGGCGGCAACGATCCATCAGCGTCGCGTGGATGCGCGCCGCACAGGCTTCCATCTGCGCGTGCGTCCCCGGGCGCGGGAGCCGCACGCGCCGTATGTGATAGTCGAGGTCGACGTCGGCATCCTCGACCCAGACAGGGTTGCCGATCGCCAGCGGCAACGTGCGCAGCCGGCGGCGGAACAGCGGCACGAGATGGTGCCGCCGGGCGACCTGCTGCTTCAGGTTGGCGTGGAAGTCGCCTCGGTAGCCCTCCGGCAGATCGAACAGATGCAGCGAGGCGACGTGCATCGGCGTCTCGAGTGTTTCGAGATGCAGGAAGAGTGCATCCAGCCCGGAAAGCGGTTTCAAATGACCCTCTCGGCGCATGACTTGCGCGATGCCGTTCCAGGCTTTCGCGACGGTGCGACGCCTGGTTTCATGGCCGGCAGGCCACCGCGACGCCCCTGCGGCATGTTAACCGAACCGGCGGATCGCGCGGCGGCTGCAGGCCTCGTCTGCCGCCTGCTGCCGGTGAAGGCTCGGCTTGAACCTGCCCAGCGAAGATCCGGCAAAGCGCCGGCAAGCGATCTGCGGCTGTCCGCGGGAGCCCGACTTGATCCATGTCAGCAAGGGGCAAAACAGCGGGCGTGCAGGAAGGAATCGCGGCGCGCAGCCCTGCCTCGCGCGTAAAATGTGCGGGCAGGGCGTCGGTCTTGCATGGGCCGGGAACGGAGACACCAATGAGGATCTGTGTGGTGGGAGCAGGATCGATCGGAGGGCACGTCGCCGTGCTCTTCGCCGAGGCCGGGCACGAGGTCACGGTGATCGCGCGCGGCGCGCACCTGGCCGCGATCCGGAAGAACGGGCTGCGGCTCATTCTCAACGACGGCACCGAGCATCTCGCGCGGCACCTGCACGCGACGGACGACATCCGCACGGCCGGCCTGCAGGACCTCGTCATCCTGGCCGTCAAGGCCAACCAGGTCGAGCCGATCATCGACGACGTGCCCGCACTGTTCCACGAGGACACGGCGCTCATCCCGATGCAGAACGGGATTCCGTGGTGGTACTTCCAGCGTCACGGCGGGCCCTACGAGGGGCAATGCGTGCGCGCCGTCGATCCTGGCGCCCGCGTCATGAGCGCCATCGATCCGCGGCGGATCATCGGCTGCGTGGTGTACCCCGCCGCGAGCATCGCCTCGCCTGGCGTGGTGAAGCACACCGAAGGCGACCGTTATCCGCTGGGCGAGCTCGACGGCACGACGACGCCGCGCATCACGCGCATCGCACAGGCGTTCACGGCGGCCGGGCTGAAGGCGCCGATCCTGGACAACATCCGCGCCGAAATCTGGCTGAAACTCTGGGGCAATCTGTCGTTCAATCCGATCAGCGCGCTCACGCACTCGACGCTTGTCGACCTCTGTCAGTATCCGTTCACGCGCGCGCTGGCGCAGGCGATGATGACCGAGGCGCAGTCCGATCGCGCACAAGCTCGGCGTCGAGTTCCGCGTGACGATCGAGAAGCGCATCGCCGGCGCGGAGAAGGTCGGCAAGCACAAGACGTCGATGCTGCAGGACATCGAGGGAGGCCGGGAGCCCGAGATCGACGCGCTGCTGGGTTCGGTGATCGAGCTGGGCCGGCTGACGGACACAACGACGCCGCACCTCGACACCGTCTACGCGCTCGTCAAGCTGCTGGCCCAGACGGTCGCCGCCGAAAGACTGTGCGTGCGGGCGATGACCAAAGAGTTCATGGACCGCGCAACCAACGCGGTGCCCGCGGGCGGCGAACCCGCTACGGCGCGCTGACGCCGCGCGGCGGGCGGAGGACGCCTCCTCGCCGCCCGCGTCCGCGCCGACGGAGCGAATGGGGCCGCGGCACCGACGTTCGCCTCTACGCGGTCCCGCCGACCGTCAGCCCGTCTATCTTGAGCGTCGGCTGCCCGACGCCCACCGGCACGCTCTGCCCGTCCTTGCCGCAGGTGCCGATCCCGCTGTCCAGCTCCAGGTCGTTACCCACCATCGACACCCGCGTCAGCGCATCGGGGCCGTTGCCGATGAGCGTCGCGCCCTTGACCGGGTAGGCGAGCTTGCCGTTCTCGATCTTCCAGGCTTCCGCCGCCGAGAACACGAACTTGCCGCTCGTGATGTCGACCTGCCCGCCGCCGAAATTGGCCGCGTAGAGACCGTCGGCGACCGACGCGATGATCTCCGCCGGATCGTGGCTGCCGGCCAGCATGATCGTGTTGGTCATCCGCGGCATCGGCAGGTGCGCGAACGACTCGCGGCGGCCGTTGCCCGTCGGCGCGACGCCCATCAGGTTCGCGTTCAGCCGGTCCTGCATGTAGCCCATGAGGATGCCGTCGTCGATCAGCACGGTGCGCCGCGTCGGATTGCCCTCGTCGTCGACGTTGAGCGAGCCGCGCCGCCGGTCGATCGTGCCGTCGTCGACGACCGTGACGCCTCTGGCCGCGACACGCTGCCCGACGCGCCCGGAGAATGCGCTCGTCCCCTTGCGATTGAAATCGCCCTCGAGGCCGTGACCGATCGCCTCGTGCAGCAGGATGCCCGGCCAGCCGTGCCCCAGCACCACGGTCATCGTTCTGGCCGGCGCGGCGCGCGCACCGAGATTGAGCAGTGCCTGGCCGACCGCCTGCGCCACATACGATTCGAGCATCGCGTCCGTGAAATGGCCGTAGTCGCAGCGGCCGCCCCCGCCCGAGTAGCCCTGCTCCCGGCGACCGCCCTCCTCGACGATCACCGTCAGCGACACCCGCACCAGCGGGCGCACATCGGCCGCGATGAGACCGTCGCTCCGCGCAACGAGGACCGCCTCGTACTCGCCGGCGATCGAGGCCATCACCTGCGCCACGCGCGGGTCGCGTGCCCTCGCCATGCGCTCGAGCCGCTCCAGCAGGGCGACCTTGGCTTCCTCCGGCAGCGAAGCCACGGGATCCTCCGGCGCGTAGAGCGAGTGCGCGGCACCGACCCGGTCGAGCGCGGCGACGGCGGACTGTCCCTGGCGTCCGATCGCGCGCGCGGCCACCGCCGCCTCGTTCAGCGCGACGAGCGATATGTCGTCGGAATACGCGAAGGCCTGCTTCTCGCCATGCACCGCACGGATGCCGACGCCGCGATCGATGGAAAACGAGCCCGCCTTGACGATGCCTTCCTCGAGGCTCCAGCTCTCCATCCGCGAATACTGGAAGTAGAGGTCGGCGAAATCCACGTCGTGCGTGTGGATCGACGCGAGGACGCCCGACAGCGCGACATCGTCGAGTCCCGCCGGTTCGAGCAACAGGCGGCGTGCCTCGGCGAGGAGCGTGCTGCTGACGGGAGGTAGGGAAAGATCGGTCAAGGGATTCCTTCCAATGGGAGGTCGCCTGCGGCAGACGGTCGGCCGAATGGCCAGGGCCGCGACGACGCTGCCGACGCGGCGGGTGCGGCCAGTTCGCCATTGTCGGCGGATCTGCCCTGTCGCGGCAAGCGCAATTGCCCCTGCGCGACGCAGGGGCATGTCCGGAACGCGCCTACACTGCGGCGGCGACCTTCTGACCCAGATACGTCGCGGCAACGCGCGGATTCGCCGCCAGGTCCGCGCTCGGCCCTTCGAGTGCGAGGTCGCCGGTCTCCAGCACATAGCCGTAATCCGAGACCTGCAGCGCCGCCCGCGCGTTCTGCTCGACCAGCAGGATCGAAACCCCGGTCGAGCGCAGGTCCGCGACGATGCTGAAGATCTCGCGCACCATGAGGGGGGCGAGGCCGAGCGACGGCTCGTCCAGCATCAGGAGCGTGGGCTTGCCCATCAACGCCCGGCCCATGGCGAGCATCTGCCGCTCGCCGCCGGACAGCGTGCCGGCCAGCTGGTCGCGGCGTTCCTTCAGCCGCGGAAAGCGCTGGTAGACCTCGTCCTGCGTGGCGCGCCAGCCGCGCTCGCGGCTGCGCGCCCGATGGAATCCGCCCAGCTCGAGGTTGTCGGCGACACTCATCGCCGCGAACAGCTCGCGCCGCTCGGGGACGAGGATGAGCCCGCGCGCCACGCGCTGCTCGACGGTCAGCGCGTTGATCCGCGCGCCGAGGTACGTGAGCTCGCCCGTCGCCGGCAGGAGCCCCATCAGCGCCGCCAGCAACGTCGTCTTGCCGGCGCCATTCGGCCCGATGACCGATACGATCGTCCCGCGCTCGACCTTGAGCGAGATGTCGCGCACCGCCTCGACCTTGCCGTAGGCGACGCGCAGCCTTCCTGCGTCGAGCAGCGTTGCGCTCGCGCCCGGCGTCATCACGCCACCCCGCCGAGGTAGGCTTCGAGCACCGCCGGATTCCGCTGAATGTCGACCGGCAGCCCCTCCGCGAGCTTCTGGCCGAATTCCATGACGACCAGCCGGTCGGTCAGGCCCATGACGAAATCCATGTCGTGCTCGACCAGCAGCACGGTCATGCCCTCGCCTTTCAGTTGACGCAGCAGCGCCGCCAGCTCCTGCTTCTCGAGGTAGCGCAGGCCCGCAGCAGGCTCGTCCAGCAGGAGCAGCGCCGGGTCGGCCGCGAGCACGCGGGCGATCTCGACGATGCGCTGCATGCCGAGCGGCAGACTGCCCGCCGGGTCGTGGAGGTGGGGCAGCAGACCCACGCGCTTGATCGCGCGCGCAGCCTCGGACCGGGTGCGCGCCTCCTCCGCCCGATCGAGATGCAGCGCGGCCGCGAATACGCCCCCGCTGCCGCGAAGGTAGGCGCCCAGCGCGACGTTGTCGAGCACGCTCATGCCCGGCACCAGCTTCACGTGCTGGAAGGTGCGGCCGATGCCGCGGCGAGCGATTTCGTACGGCAGGCAGCCGACGATCGACTCGCCGCGAAAGACCACGTCGCCGGCGGTGAGCGCCAGCGCGCCCGAAATCAGGTTGAACATCGTGGTCTTGCCGGCGCCGTTCGGACCGATGAGCCCGAGGATCTCGCCGGGTTCGAGCGCAAACGACAGATCGTTGACGGCAACGAGACCGCCGAACTGCTTGCGCGCCGCCCGGACCTCCAGCAACGGTCCCGTCGATGTTTGCCTGGCGCGCGACGGCAGCGGTTCGGCGTCCGGCACCGGCGGCGGCTGCGGCCGAGGCAAGAGCTGGGCGATCCACGGCCAGACGCCTTCGCGCGCGCGCTGCAGCAGGACGATCATCAGGAGGCCGAACACGACGATCTCGAAGTTGCCGCTCTTGCCGAGCAGCGCGGGCAGGATGTCCTGCAACACTTCCTTCGCGAGCGTGATCACGGTCGCACCGACCACCGCGCCCCAGACGCTGCCCGCTCCACCGACCACCGCCATGAACAGATACTCGATGCCCTGCGCAAGCCCGAACGGTGTCGGGTTCACGAAACGCTGCAGGTGCGCATAGAGCCAGCCCGAGACCGACGCCAGCAGCGCCGCGTAGACGAACACGACGATCTTGAGTCGCGCGGCGTCGACGCCGAACGCTTCCGCCATCGCGAGCTGGCCGCGCAACGCGCGCACGGCGCGACCCGGCCGCGAGTCGAGCAGATTGCTCGTCGCCCACAGCGCCGCCAGCGCGATGCCCCAGATCAGGAAATAGTAGTGGCGCTCGTCGCGCAACTCGGCACCGAAGAGATCGAGCGCAGGAATGCCGGTGAGTCCGGTGTGGCCGCCGAGAAACTCGAGATTGCCGAACAGGAAGAAAAGGCTGATGCCCCAGGCGATCGTCGCGAGCGGGAGATAGTGCCCCTTCATGCGCAACGTGATGAAGCCGAGGCACAACGCCAGCGCCAGCGTCAGCGCCAGCCCGACGCACAGGTTGAGCCATGGCGACATCCCGTATTGCGTGGAGAGGATCGCCGTCGTGTAGGCGCCGATGCCGACGAAGGCGGCCTGTCCGAACGAGGTCTGCCCGGCCACGCCGGTGAGCAACACCAGGCCCAGCGCCACGATGCTGTAGAGCCCGATGTAATTGCCGAGCGTCACCCAGAATTCCGGCGCGAAGAGCGGCACGCCGACCAACAGCGCGACGAAGACGACGAAGCGGAGTTTGCCGACCGGCAGCCGGCGCGCCCCGCTCACTCGTCCTCCTCATGCTGGTGCGTGGTGAGGCTGCGCCACAGCAGCACGGGAATGATCAGCGTGAAGACGATCACCTCCTTGAAGCCGCTGGCCCAGTAGGAGGCGAACGCCTCGATGAGGCCGACGAGCAGTGCACCGGCCGCGGCCAGCGGGTAGCTGACCAGGCCGCCGATGATCGCACCGACGAATCCCTTCAGGCTGACGAGGAAGCCCGAATCGTAATAGACCGTCGTGAACGGACCGATCAGGACGCCCGAGAACGCGCACAGCAGCGTAGCGAGCGCAAACGTCAGCGAGCCTGCCAGATTGGGCGCAATTCCGACGAGCCGCGCGCCAATCCGGTTCAACGCCGTCGCGCGCAGCGCCTTGCCGTAGAGCGTGCGCCCGAAGAAGAAATAGAGCGCGGCGATCATCGCGACGCTCGTCCCCACGACGAGCAGGCTCTGGATGCTGATAGTGACCCCGCCCAGGTCGAACGAACCGGACGCGAAGGCCGGCGTGCGCGAACCTTCGGCACCGAAAAACCAGAGTCCGAGCCCCGTGAGCGTCAGGTGAACCGCCACCGAGACGATCAGCAGGACCAGTACGCTCGCCTCCGCCAACGGCTGGTAGGCGATCCGGTACAGCAGCGGACCCATTGCGGTGACGAGCGCCAGCGTCACGAGAATCTGCGCCCAGAACGGAAGCGAGGGCGTCGCGAGCCACCAGGCGAGCCCGGCGGTCGCGATCGGGATGCCCGCCCAGAGCGCAAGCTGCCGCGGAATCCGTTCCGGCTCCCCTCGCCGCGCGCAGGCGACCACCTCCATGGCGCCCGCCACCACGGCCATGCCCACGAGCAGGCCGACGGTCCCCGGGGGCTTGCCGAGCTGGAGCCCGGCGAGCGTCAGCGTGCCGTACGCGACGAACTCGCCCGACGGAATCCAGATCACGCGCGTGACGGTGAAGACCAGCACCAGCGCCAGCGCGAGCAGAGCGTAGACGGCACCGTTGGTGATGCCATCCTGCGTCAGCAACGCGAAGATCTGGAGGTCCATCGGGGCGAGTGCGCCGGAACGGCGGGCCGCGCAAGAAAAAGGCCGGCCGCGGCGCCCGCAGCCGGCCTCGCCTCAGCGCCGGGTCACTTCGCGAGAACCCATTTGCCGTTGTCGATCTTGACCATCGTCCGGGCCCGGTTGTCGAGGCCGTTGTGCTCCGTCGGCGACATCGTGTACACCCCGTGCGAGGCGACCAGCTCCTTGGTGTTCTCGAGCGCGTCGCGCAGCGCGGCGCGGAATTCCTTGGTGCCGGGCTTCGCCTTCTTCAGCGCCTCGGGGATCGCCGCCGACAGCAGCAGGTACGAATCCCAGGCGTGGCCGCCGAAGGTCGAGCGCGAGCCCTTGCCGTACTTCGCCTCGTACTTGCCGATGTATTCGGCCGCCGACTTCTTCAGCGGGTTCGAGTCGGGCAGCTGCTCGTAGACGAGCATCGGCCCGATCGGCAGGATCGTGCCGTTGCCGTCCTTGCCCACGACGCGCAGGAAGTCGTTGTTGCCGACGCCGTGCGTCTGGTAGATCTTGCCCTTGTAGTTGCGCGCCACCAGCTCCTTCTGCGGCGTGGCGCCCGGCGTGCCCGCCGCGCCGATGAGCACGGCGTCGGGATTCGCCGCGACGATCTTCAGGACCTGGCCGGTCACCGACGCGTCGTTGCGGTTGTACTTCTCCTCGGCGACGATCTTGATGCCCGCGGTCTGCGCCGAGCGCCTCATCTCGCCCAGCCAGCCTTCACCGTACGCGTCGTTGAAGCCGATGTAGCGCCATCGTCTTCAACCCGGTGGCCTTCATGTGGACGGCGATCGCGTCGGCCATCAGCGCGTCGTTCTGCGGCGTCTTGAACACCCACTTCGTCTTCGGGTTCGCGGGATCCACGATGCGCGCCGACGCGGCCATCGAGATCATCGGCGTTTCGGCTTCGGCGACCACGTCGATCATCGCCAGCGAATTCGGCGTGATCGTCGAGCCGACGATGACGTCGACCTTGTCCTCGGAAATCAGCTTCTTGGTGTTGGTGACCGCCTTCGTGGTGTCCGAGCCGTCGTCGAGCACGATCCAGTTGATCTTCTGGCCGCCGATCGTCGTGGGCAGGAGTTCAATGGTGTTCTTTTCCGGAATGCCCAGCGACGCGGCGGGACCGGTGGCCGAAAGCGTGACACCGACATTGATGTCGGCTTGCGCGGAAAGCGCGAAACCGGCGGCGGCAACGGCGAGAGCCCCGACGAGCTTGGGCAACAGTTTGCGGTCGTTCATTTCGATTCCTCCAGAGCCTCGTTGATTGTAGGGATAACCTCGGGCCTTCGCCACGGACCTCGGCCGCTCCGGCCAGGCGTCCGGGGCAGCCGCAGCCAAACCCGATCGATTCTTGCAAGCGCCCCCCGGGCGGTCAATGCCTGCCCTTGATCTCCGACAAGGAAAGCGGCGTTGTCGCCCCGAGGCCGCCGTCCGGCGGCGGCCCCAAGGCGTCAGGGCCGGGCCGGCAGGCGCCGCCTATTTGCGCAGCGCGTCCCGGATCTCGCGCAGCAGGACCACGTCCTCGGGCGTGGACGGCGCCGGTGGCGGCGGCGGCGGCGACTGCCGCTTCAGCCGGTTGACCTGGCGGATCATGAGGAAGATCACGAGCGCGAGGATGATGAAATTGATCGCGACGGTGATGAAGTTGCCGTAGGCGAACAGCGGCACGCCCGCCTTGGTCAGCGCGTCGTAGGTCATGGGCCCGCTGTAGCCCGCCGGCGGACTGGCCAGCATGATGTACCAGTTGGAAAAATCGAGGCCCCCGAAGATCCTGCCGACGATCGGCATGATCAGGTCCTTCACCAGAGAATCGACGATCTTGCCGAACGCGGCGCCGATGATCACGCCGACCGCGAGATCCATCACGTTGCCCTTGACCGCGAACTCGCGAAACTCGGTTGCGAAAGACATGGCGCATTCTCCCTGGATGATGACGAACTGCCTTGGCCGCCACGGCCCCGCCGGCCGCGCGCCCGGCGCGGATCCGGTCAGACGGCGGCTTCGCCGCTCTCGCCGGTCCGGATGCGAACGACCTGCTCGACCGCCGTCACGAAGATCTTTCCATCGCCGATCTTGCCCGTGCGCGCCGCCTTGACGATCGCCTCGATGGCCCGTTCGACGTCGGCATCGGCGATGATCAGCTCGACCTTGACCTTGGGCAGGAAATCGACGACGTACTCGGCGCCGCGATAAAGCTCGGTATGTCCCTTCTGCCGGCCGAAGCCCTTCACTTCGGTCACCGTCAGTCCGGTCACCCCCATATCGGACAGCGCTTCGCGCACCTCGTCCAGCTTGAACGGCTTGATGATGGCTTCGATTTTTTTCATGGTGGCGGGCCGGGAGAGACCGATGGCGTGGCGACTCGCCTAGCTTACACGACGTCCTCCCATTCGTGCCACGCCGAAGTGATCGGATAGCGCCAATCCCGGCCGAACCCGCGCGGCGTGATCCGGATGCCCACCGCCGCCTGCCGCCGCTTGTATTCGTTGATCTTGATGAGCCGGACCACGCGGCGCACGTGCTCGGGCGCGAAGCCCATCGCCACGATGTCACCCGGGCTCCTGTCCTGCTCGACGTAGGCTTCCAGGATGCCGTCGAGGGCGTCGTAGGGCGGCAGCGAGTCCTGGTCGACCTGGTCGGGGCGCAATTCCGCGGACGGCGCGCGGGTGATGATCCGTTCCGGGATCACGCGGCCCAGCGCGTTGCGGTAGGCGCAAAGCCGGTAGACCAGCGTCTTGCTGATGTCCTTCAGCACGCCGAAGCCCCCCGCCATGTCTCCGTAGAGCGTTGCGTAGCCGACAGCCATCTCCGACTTGTTGCCGGTCGTGAGGACGATGGAGCCGAACTTGTTGGACAGCGCCATCAGCAGCGTCCCCCGGACGCGCGCCTGGATGTTCTCCTCCGCGGCATCGGGAGCCAGGCCCGTGAACTCGTCCGCCAGCGCATGGCGGAACGCCGCGAACATCGGCTCGATCGGAAGCTCGGTGTAGCGGACGCCGACGATCTCGGCCATCGCCCGCGCGTCTTCAAGACTGATCGCGCGCGTGTACGGCGACGGCATCATCACCGCGCGCACGCGCTCGCGCCCCAGCGCATCGACGGCAACGGCGAGCACGAGTGCCGAATCCACCCCGCCGGACAGGCCCAGCAACACGCCGGGAAACCCGTTCTTCGTGACGTAATCGCGGACCCCCATCACCAGCGCTTCGTAGACGTGGCATTCGAGCCGCGGATCCAGCGAGCCGCGCACCGGTCGCGGCGCGCCGTGGTCGAACGTCGAGAGCGCGACGGTCTCGTGCCAGGCCGGCAGCTGCTGCACGACGTCACCCCGCGCATCCATGACGAAGGACGCGCCGTCGAACACCAGCTCGTCCTGTCCTCCGACGCGGTTGGCATAGACGAAGGGCAGGCCGGTCTCGCGCGCCCGGGCGCCGACCTGCTCGCGCCGGGCATCGTGCTGTCGCGTGTGGTAGGGCGACCCGTTGGCGACGACGACCACCTGCGCACCCGCCTCCTTCGCCTGTCGCGCCGGCCCGGCGTACCAGACGTCCTCGCAAACCAGGAGCCCGAAGGTCGTGCCATCGACGGTGACGACGCACGGGGCGCGTCCCGGCTCGAAATAGCGCTCCTCGTCGAACACGGTGTAGTTCGGCAGCTGCTGCTTGCGGTAAACGGACGTCACGCGACCGTCGGCCAGCAGCGCGAGTGCGTTGTAGCAGCTTCCGTCCTCCCGTTCGGGAAAGCCGACGATGACCGGCGTGTGTCGCACGCCCTCGGCCAACGCGGCGAGCTCGCGGGCACAGGCGTCGAGAAACGCCGGGCGCAGCAACAGATCTTCGGGCGGATACCCGCAAAGCGAAAGTTCCGGCGTCACGACGAGGTGCGCGCCCGCGCGCGCTGGCCTCGCCCGTCGCAGCCAGTATCGCCGCAGCGTTGCCGCGCAGATCCCCCAGGACCTGGTTCAGCTGCGCGATCGCGATCTGCATGGCAGGCCAATGTGCACGACGAAAATACTAGCATGCACGGCCTGCGCTCCGCCGTGCCGCCCGCGCCCCGGCGCTTGCCTTCGCCACACCGTCCTTGCCGCCGGTCCCGGCGCACGCGAGAATCGACTGTCTGCGCATGGACGCCGACCGTTCCTCCACTTCCCGCACGACGCCCGCCAGCCTGCTGACCATCCGTGACGACGTCGGCATCGCGTCGATCGCGCCCGCCGCCTGGGACGCCCTGACCGGGGGGACGCCTCTCGTCTGCCACGCGTTCCTTTCCGCGCTGCACGAGACCGGCTGCGCCGCGCCGGCCGCGGGGTGGTCGCCGTGCTATCTCACCGCCTGGCGCGCGGACGCGCTCGTCGGGGCCCTGCCTCTCTACGCCAAGGCGCACTCGTACGGCGAGTACGTGTTCGACTGGGCCTGGGCCGATGCCTACCGCCGATACGGGCGCCGCTACTACCCGAAGCTGCTGGCCGCGATTCCGTTCACCCCGGCGCCGGGGCGCCGGCTGTTGACCTCCGACGATGCGGCGAGCGCCGCGCTGCTGCAGGCGGCGCGCGCGCGATTGCAGCCGGCGCCGGGCAGCGGCGATCCGCCGTTCTCGTCGTTGCATGTGCTGTTCCCCACGGCGGCCGAGGCCCGCGCGTGCGCGGCGGCCGGCATGACCGTCCGCCACGGCGTCCAGTTCCGCTGGGAAAATCCGGGCTATCGCGACTTCGCCGATTTTCTGGCGACGTTCAACCACGACAAGCGCAAGAAGGTGAAACAGGAACGGCGCAGGGTCGCCGGCGCCGGCGTGGCGTTCACGCGCAAGGTCGGCGCCGAGATTACCGCCGCGGACTGGGCGTTCTTCTACCGCTGCTACGAGAATACGTACCGCGAACATCACTCGACGCCGTACCTGAACCTCGCGTTCTTCGAGCGCATCGGCGCCACCATGCCCGACAACGTCATGCTGGCGCTCGGTCACCGCGGCGACGCCGCGATCTGCGCCGCGCTCGACATCTTCGATCAGCAGACGCTCTGGGGCCGGTACTGGGGGACGACCGAACAGGTGTCCGGTCTGCACTTCGAAGCCTGTTACTACCAGGCGATCGACTTCTGCATCGAGCGCAAGATCGCGCGCTTCGAAGGCGGCGCGCAGGGCGTGCACAAGCTGGCTCGGGGCCTCGTGCCCGTGCCGACGTGGTCGGCGCACGCGATCGCGGACGCCGAATTCGCGCGCGCGATCGAGGCCTTCTGCGCACGCGAACGTGTCGACGTCGCGCATGCCATCCACGAACTCGAGGCCGCAAGCCCGTTCCGGAACCCGGAGCCCCGGAACGGGCCGCGCGAGTAATCCGGTTGCGAGCGGGGCCGGTGCCCGCCCCGCCCTTGCGGTGCGAACGGGGCGCCGACCCTCGCCGCCCTCGCAATCAGCGATTGCCGAAATCGTCGTCGATGACGGCGGGCCGGTCCGCTCGCGGCGCCTCGTTGCCCGCATTCGACTGCTGCTTCGGTTCGCGTGCCTTGCGATTGCCGAAGTCGTCGTCGACGCCGGCCGGAACCGCGGCACGCGGCGCGTCGGGGCGCGGCATGGTGTCGCTCCTCGGCGCTCGCGGCTGGCGATTGCCGATATCGTCGTCGATGTCCGCCGGCCGCTCCACGCGCGGGGCAACGTTCCCCGGCAGCGCTTCCGAATCGGGTCCGCGCCGATTCCGTTTGCCACGGCTGCGCTTCTTGCCCTGACCTGCGACCGGCACGCCGGGCCCGTTGCCGCTGCCCGGTCGGTTGGGGTCCGTTGCCGTACCCCGGCGCGCCCGGTCCCTTGCCTCGACCCGGCCCGCCGGGGCCGTTGCCGCGGGCTTGCCCGCCGGGTCCATGGCCCCGACCCTGACCCTTGGGACCGTGGCCGCGACCGGCTCCCTGCGGTCGCGGGGCTCCCGTTCCCGGCAGCCCCTCCGGCACGGCGCCCGGAACCGTGAGCGTCGTCATGACATAGGGCGACGCCGAACCGTATCCGCCGCGCGTTTCGCCGTGCCGCGGTTTGCCGCCCTGCGGCCGCCCATGTTGCCCGTAGGGGCGTGCCCCGTGGCCCTGGCCGGGCCCGGAGCGCCGTGGCCAGCCCTGCCCCTGCGGTCGCCCGTGTGGCTTGCCGTGGGTCTTGCTGAAGAACTTGCCGACGGGCGTATTGCCGTGCGTGGGCAGGCCATGGACGCTGTTGCCCGGCTCGATCCCTTCGAACTCGACGGCAGAATCAGGATCCGCCGACAAGTCCGCTTGCGGGTCGGGCTCGCGCCTCGGTCCATCGACTGCGCCTTCCCGCTGACCCCGACCCGGCTGCCGCGGACCCTTGCCCTGCCCGCGCCCGCCCTGTCCCTGCTTGTGCGGCGAGGGCCCGGTGAAGCGCATGCCGGCCGTCACCAGCACGGCACCCACCTCGTCCGGCGTCAGCTCGAGGACCTGCCCGCGCTTCACGCGCG
This sequence comes from uncultured beta proteobacterium, assembly GCA_963700415.1. Classification (GTDB taxonomy): domain Bacteria; phylum Pseudomonadota; class Gammaproteobacteria; order Burkholderiales; family Casimicrobiaceae; genus CAIWHR01. Next base: position 101,375 of record CAVOXS010000003.1, on the reverse strand, counting down.
AGGGCATGGCCACGGGCCCGTAGCGCGTGCGAATGAGTCGGCTCACGGTGAGGCCGAGCGCCTCGAACAGGCGCCGCACTTCGCGATTGCGCCCTTCCTTCAGCACCACGTGATACCAGTGGTTGGAGCCCTCGCCGCCTCCGTCCTCGATCTTCTCGACCTTGCCCGGTCCGTCCTCGAGCTCGATGCCCGTCAGCAGCGCCTGCTGCTGCTCGGGCGTCAACAGGCCCATCACGCGGACCGCGTACTCGCGCTCGACCTCGTAGCGCGGGTGCATCATCTTGTTCGCGAGATCGCCGGAATTCGTGAACAGCAGCAGCCCCTCGGTGTTGAAGTCGAGGCGCCCGATCGCGATCCACTTGCCGTGGCCGATGTTCGGCAACTTCTCGAACACCGTCGGCCGTCCCTCGGGATCGTCGCGGGTGACGATCTCGCCGGCGGTCTTGTGGTACATCAGGATGCGCGCGCGCGGCTCGGCAAAGCGGACTTTCACGAGTTCGCCGTTGATCCGCACCTCGTCGCCCGGCCCGACCTTCTGGCCGACGTCGGCGGGCTCGCGGTTCACGGTGATGCGGCCGGCGAGGATCATTTCCTCCATTGCGCGGCGCGAGCCGAAGCCGCACGACGCCAGCACTTTGTGCAGGCGCTGCGGCTCGGTGAAGATGTCGTCAGTGGAGGAGCGGTGACGCGGGGGCGTCATGCCCTCCGTGATCTGCTGCAGCGCCAGGCTCGGCTGGTGCATCGGGCCGGTCGGCGGGCGGTGCCACGATCGGGATCGCGAGCGCGAGTTGCGCTTCGGCGGCTTGGGTGGTTGCATCGGTGTTCTCCAGCAGGTGGGAAGCGTCGAGCTCGGCCAGCGAGGGCAGCTCCGACAGAGCGGCAAGTCCGAGATCGTCGAGGAAGGTCTTGGTGGTCGCGTAGAGCGCCGGTCGGCCCGGCGTCTCGCGGTGGCCGACCACTTCGACCCATTGGCGGTCCTCCAGCGTCTTGACGATGTTGGTGGACACGGCGACACCGCGGATGGCTTCGATGTCGCCGCGGGTCACGGGTTGCTGATAGGCGATGATCGCCAGCGTTTCCATCACCGCACGCGAGTAGCGCGGCGGCTTTTCCGGCGTCAGCCGGTCGAGGTAGGACTGGACGGCGGGCTTGCATTGAAACCGCCAACCCGTTGCAACCTGCACGAGCTCGACGCTCTTTCCGGTCCAGCTTCGGGCAAGATCGTCCAGGAGCTCGTGCACCGCTCCCGTATCGAGAGCGGGATCGAACAGCTTTGCCAGCGCCCCCGCGGCGACCGGTTCCCCGGCCGCGAGCAGCGCCGCCTCGACGATGTTCCTCTTTTCCTGCATGTCGTCCATCGTGCTACCGTGGTGTCGATTCGGGTCAGGATGCCAGCGCGAAGGCCGGGCCGCCGGTCAGTTGCGCATAGATCGGCGCATACGGCTCCGCCTGCGCAATGCTCACGAGCTGTTCCCGGGCGAGCTCGAGCAGCGCGAGAAACGTCACGATGAGGTGCGGCACGTCGGCGTGCTGCGCAAACAGCGTCGTGAACTCGGCGAAGCGCGCGGGCTCCAGCGCCTTCAGGACGCGGCTCATCTCCGCCCGCACCGAGAGCCGCTCGCGGCTGACGAGATGATGCCGGTTGATTCGCGCCCGCGCAAGGAGTCCCGCCCAGGCGGCGCGCAGATCCTCGGGGCAGACGTCAGGCAGGCGCGCCGAGGCGGCCCGATCGAACCAGACCCGCACCAGCGCGAAATCGCGGTCGGCGAGCGGCAGCGCGTCGATCTCGCGGGCCGCCTTCTTCATCCGCTCGTACTCGAGCAACCGGCGGACCAGCTCCGCGCGGGGATCTTCCGGCTCGGCGCCCGGCGCTGCCGGGGGCTTCGGCAGCAGCAGCCGCGACTTGATCTCGATGAGGACGGCGGCCATCAGCAGGTATTCGGCCGCAAGCTCGAGCTGGGTGCGCCGCATCATCTCCACGTACCCGAGGTACTGTCGCGTGAGCTCCGCCATCGGGATCTCGAGCACGTTGATGTTCTGCCTGCGGATCAGGTAGAGGAGCAGATCGAGCGGGCCCTCGAACGTGTCGAGGAAGACCTCGAGCGCCTCCGGCGGAATGTAGAGGTCGTGCGGCAGCTCGAGCATCGGCTCGCCGTAGACCTTGGCCACCGCTCCGCCACCCTGCGCGACGAGGTCGATGGGGCTCGTCACGACGCTCATGTGTAATCCAGCCCCATGGCGGCGCGAACGTCGCGCATCGTCTCCTCGGCCAGCTTGCGGGCGCGCTCGCAGCCGTCGGCAACGATGTTGCGCACGAGCTGCGGATCATCGAGATACTGCTGCGCCCGCTCGCGGATAGGCTCCTGCTCGCGGATGATCGCGTTGATCACCGGCTCCTTGCAGTCGAGACAGCCGATGCCCGCCGTCGTGCAGCCCTTGACCACCCATTCGCGCGTCGCCGCGTCCGAGTAGATGCCGTGCAGCGGCCATACCGGGCAGCGTTCCGGATCGCCCTTGTCCGAGCGGCGCACCCGCGCCGGATCGGTCTGCATCGTGCGGATCTTCTGCGTGACCTCGGCGGGCTCCTCGCGCATCAGAATCGCGTTGCCGGTCGACTTCGACATCTTGTGGCCGTCCAGGCCCGGCACTTTGGGGGTCGCGGTCAGCAGCGGCTCCGGCTCCGGCAGGATCATCCGCCGGGCCCCTTCGAGATAGCCGAACAGCCGCTCGCGGTCGCCGAGCGAAAGATTCTGCGTCTCGTTCAGCAGCTCCTTGGCCGCCTCGAGCGCGGCGTCGTCGCCCTGCTCCTGGAATGCCGTCCGCAATTCGCCGTAGCGGCGCGCCTTCTTCGCGCCGAGCTTCTTGACCGCAGCCTTGGCCTTGTCCTCGAACCCCGCCTCGCGGCCGTAGATGAAGTTGAAGCGGCGCGCGAGCTCGCGCACGAGCTCGATGTGCGATACCTGGTCCTCGCCCACCGGCACCATGTTCGCGCGGTAGATGAGGATGTCGGCCCCCTGCATCACCGGGTAGCCGAGGAAACCGTAGTTGGACAGGTCGCGATCGGCGAGCTTCTGCTGCTGGTCCTTGTAGGTCGGCACGCGCTCGAGCCAGCCCACCGGCGTGATCATCCCCAGCAGCAGCGCCAGCTCGGCATGCTCGGGCACGCGCGACTGGATGAAGATCGTCGCCCGCGCCGGGTTGATGCCGGCGGCGAGCCAGTCGACGAACATCTCCCAGACGCTATCCGAGATCGATTCGCTGCTGTCGTAGTGCGTGGTCAGCGCATGCCAGTCCGCGGCGAAGTACAGGCATTCGTACTCCTCCTGCAGCTTCACCCAGTTCCTGAGCGCGCCGTGGTAGTGGCCGATGTGGCAGCGGCCCGTGGGACGCATGCCCGAAAGGACGCGATCAACGAACATGTTCAGGTTCCTGGAGTTGCGAGCGGGTCACAGGCCGAGGATCGCGCCGAGAACGATCTCGGCGAGCCGAAGGATCGGCTGCATCAGGTCGATCAGAATCCCCGTCGCCAGCAGCACGATGACGATCATGAAGCCGTAGGGCTCCAGCCGTGCATAGCTCGAGGCGATCGAATGCGGCAGCAGGCTGACCGCGATGCGGCCGCCGTCGAGCGGAAGAATCGGAAGCAGATTCAATGCCATCAACATCAGATTGACCTTGATCCCCGCACTCGCCATCTGCATCAGGCCGCTGCTTGCCAGGAAACCGCCCGGCACGGCCGCCTTGAGCAGGAAGCCCCAGGCGATGGCCATCGCGAAATTGGCGAGCGGACCCGCACCGGCGACCCAGAACATGTCCCGCTTCGGATTGCGCAGGTTGCCGAAATTAACGGGCACCGGCTTCGCCCAGCCGAAAATGAATGCCGGGCTGCCGAACTTGGCGAGCAACAGCAGCATCCCCGGAACCAGGATCGTCCCCACGAAATCGATATGCTTGATCGGATTGGCCGTCACCCGGCCCAGCATCCAGGCCGTCTGGTCGCCGAACAGCTTGGCGACATAGCCGTGCGCGGCTTCGTGCAACGTGATCGCGAAGACCACCGGCACCGCCCAGAGCACGATGGTCGCGAGCGAAAAATCCATTGGCCGATCATTTTACCCGAGTCCGGCCCGGTCCGCCCGGCAACCGGGATCGGGGAAGCGGCGGGAGGGCATTTCGGCATGGCCCACCCACGCCGGGAAAGCCATTCTCGTCGGTACCGGCCTCCGGCCCCGATCACTCCAGCCCGAGGCGTGCCGGATCGCCGGCGCCGAGCCGCACGATGACGGCCGGCTCCACCGCGAGATCGACGACGGTCGTGGGCGCCGCGGCGCAGGCCCCGGCGTCGATGATCAGATCGAGCACCCGGCCCAGCGCGTCCCGGATCGCCTCGGCGTCGTTGAGCGGCTCGACGGCGCCCGGAAGAATCAGCGTCGACGACAGGATGGGCTCGCCCAGTTCCGCAAGCAGCGCCTGCACGACGGCATGATCCGGCACGCGCACGCCGACCGTGCTGCGCTTCGGGTGCTGCAGCCGCCGCGGCACCTCGCGCGTTGCCGGCAGCAGGAAGGTGTAAGTGCCCGGGGTGCCCTGGCGGACGATCCGGAATTGCCGGTTGTCGAGCCTTGGCGAAATGACCGATCTCCGAAAGATCCCGCAACACGAGTGTCAGGTGGTGTCCTTCGTCGACGCCGCGGACCTGCCGGATGCGCCGGGCCGCCGCCGCGTCGCCGACGTGGCAGCCGAGCGCATAGCTCGAGTCCGTGGGATAGGCGATCACGCCGCCGGCGCGCAGGATGGCCGCCGCCTGCCGGATGAGACGCGGCTGGGGATTGGCGGGGTGCACCTGGAAGAATTGAGCCATGATCGGCGTGGCGAACCGCGGCTCGCCGAAACAGGCCAAGGCGCGGCTCTATAATTGCGACGAATTCTAACCTGCCCAGGCGCCGGCCCCTTGAACCTTCAGCAATTGCGCTACCTTTGCGCCATCGTCGACCACGGTCTCAACGTGTCGGACGCCGCGGCCGCGCTTGTTCACGTCGCAGCCCGGCGTGAGCAAGCAGGTGCGGCAGCTGGAAGACGAGCTCGGCGTCCGGGTCTTCGTGCGCATCGGCAAGCGCATCGCGTCGGTGACGCCGGCCGGCGAGGCGGTGATCGCCACCGCCCGCCGCGCGCTGCGGGAAGTCGAGAACGTGAAGCGCGTCGGGGCCGAATTCAAGAATGAAAACGAAGGCACCCTCGCCATTGCCACCACGCACACGCAGGCGCGCTACGTGCTGCCCCGCGTGGTCCGCGATTTCGCCGCCCGCTTTCCCCGCGTCAAGCTCGCGCTGCACCAGGGCAATCCGGTCCAGGTGGCCGAACACACTGCGCGCGGCGATGCCGACATCGGGATCGCCACCGAGGCGCTGGCTTCGTTCCCCGATCTCGTGACGATGCCCTGCTACCAATGGAACCGCTGCGTGCTCGTTCCGCGCGGGCACCCGCTGGCGGACGTGAAAGTGCTGACGCTCGCGGCGCTCGCCCGCCATCCCGATCATCACCTACGACTTCGCGTTCACGGGCCGCTCGCAGATCAACGCCGCGTTCACTGCCGAGGGGCTCGTGCCGAACGTCGTGCTCACCGCGCTCGATTCCGACGTGATCAAGACCTACGTCGAGCTCGGAATGGGCGTGGGCATCGTCGCGCAGATGGCCCACGACCCGGAGCGCGACCGCGCCTTCGTGAAACTCGACGCCGGGCATCTGTTCGCGCCGTCGACGACGCGCCTCGCCGTTCGCCGCGGCACGTTCCTGCGCGGCTACTGCTACGAGTTCATACGCCTCTTTGCCCCGGCGCTCGGTCGCGCGACGGTCGACGCGGCGCTGTCCGGCGCCGAAGCCCGAGGCGCCTGAGGCGAAGCCGCGATGGAAGGGCCTGCCCCCATGCTCAGCCGCGCCTGCCTGCTCGCCGCCGCGCTCGTCATCGCGCCGGTCGCCCACGCCGCCGCGCTGCCCGCCCCGCTGCCCACGGTCCCGCTGTCGATCAACGGCCACGCGATCACCGCCGAGGTCGCGGCGACGCCCGAGCAGCGCTCGACGGGGCTGATGCACCGCTTCAGCATCCGGCCCGATCAGGGGATGTTGTTCGTGTTCGAGCGCGCGGAGCCGCAGGCGTTCTGGATGAAGAACACGTTCATTCCGCTGTCGATCGCCTTCATCGCGCAGGATGGCCGCATCGTCAACATCGACGACATGGCGCCGCACGACGAGAACCTCGCACTGGTCGAAGGGACCGGTGCCCTACGCGCTCGAAATGCGCAAGGGCTGGTTCGCCGCGCGCGGGATCCGGGCCGGCGACGTCGTCACGGGCCTGCCGGCACCGAAGCGATGAGACGCGCCGATCCGGCGACCTCCTGACGGGAGCCTTTCGTGCTGACACCGCTGCGTCTGGCGCCGATCCAGGTCGATCGGTCGAGGTACCTGCCGCCTTTCCTGCTCGAGCTGATCGAGGTGGCGGAACGGGGCGGCGATCTCGTTCCCCCATTGGTCGCGATCGCCCGCTGGCTGGGGTTCGACGGGTTCCTCTACGCGACTGCGAGCTACCACCTTCGCCCCAACAACGACGAGCGCATCTACTATTTCACGACGCTGCCGCGCGAATGGGTCCTGCGCTACGACCAGCAGGCCTACGTGGAGTGCGACCCGCGGGTCCTCTACTCGTTCGAAAGCGCGCTCCCCCTCGTGTGGGATCAGGTCAGCGAACGCGGGAAGAGCGCAAGGACCGACGCCTTCCTTCTGGACGCAGCCGCCCACGGCGTCGCGAGCGGCGTCGCGTTTCCCGTCTACGCCGGCGTCCCGGCACGGACGCTGGTCTCGCTGAGCTCGCCGGTGCCCGTCATCGACGACGCGCGGCGCGCGCAGATCGCGGCCAACCTGGGCAACATGATGATCCTCGGCCAATACTTCCACGAGCTGTTCGTGAAGGGCGTGATCGAGAAGGGCATCGCGCCGCAGTTCGAGGGCAAGCCGTTGAGCGCGCGCGAACGGCAGTGCCTGCAGATGGCCGCGCACGGGATGACCGGCGCCGAAATAGGCTTCAAGCTCGGCATCACCGAACGCGGCGTGACCTATCATTTCGCCAATATCGTCACCAAGCTCGGCGTTCTGAATCGCCACGAGGCGATCGCCAAGGGCATCGCGCAGGGAATCGTCCGGATGGAGGTCTGAAGGGGGACGGACCCCGATTCGCGGGTCTGTCCCCGCGCCGCTGTCAGGCGTTGCCGCGCAGCCACGCGCGAAGGTCCGGGATCGAATGCAGGGTCGCCAGCGGCTGCAGTTGCGCAAGCCCGGCCGGCGCGTGCGCGCCGTAGCCGACCGCCAGCCCCGCCACGCCGGCGTTGCGCGCGAGCAGGAGATCGTGCGTGGTGTCGCCGATCATCAGCGTGTCGCCGGGAACCGCGCCGACCTGATCCATCAGCCGCAGCAGCATGTCCGGATGCGGCTTCGCAAACCCTTCGTCGGCGCAGCGGGTCGCCGCGAAGAACCCGCCGACGCCGTGCTGGGCCAGCGCGTGGTCGAGGCCGGCCCGCGACTTGCCGGTGGCCACGCCGAGCACAACACCGGCAGCGTCCAGTTCGCAGAGCATCTCGCGCACGCCGGCGAACAGCGGAATCGCCGCGTCGCGCGCCATGTAGTGATGGCGATAGCGCGCGACGAGATCCGGGTGCCGCTCCCGCGGCAGGTTCGGCGCCACGTGGCGCAGCGCGTCGGTGAGCCCGAGCCCGATCACGTAGCGTGCGTCGACGTCGTCGGGCACCGGCTCGCCGATGTCGCGGCACGCCTGCTGCAGCGCGCCCGCGATGATCGCCGTCGAGTCGGCCAGCGTGCCGTCCCAGTCGAAGACGACGAAGCGGTACCGGCGCCGCGAGAACGCCGCCTCGTCAGCCATCGGCGGCATCGAGGCGAGCGACGAACGCGGCGAGCTCCGGCGCAAGCGGCGCAGCGACGACGACTTCGCGGCCGTCGACCGGGTGCGTGAAGCGGATCCGGTGCGCGTGCAGGAACATGCGCTTCAGGCCCTGTCGCGCCAGCGCCTTGTTCCACGCGAAATCGCCGTACTTGTCGTCGCCGGCCAGCGGAAATCCGAGATGCGTCAGGTGGACGCGGATCTGGTGCGTGCGTCCGGTCTCGAGCTCGGCTTCGAGCAAGGCAACGGGCGGCATCGCCTGCGGCCACACCTTCACGCGCCGGAAGACGGTGCGCGCGAGCCTGCCGCCCGAGTCGACGCGAACGCGCCGCTCGCCGTCGCCGGTCACGTGGCTCGTAAGCGACAATTCAACCGCGCGCAGCGCGTCGCGCCACTTGCCCCGGACCAGGACGTAGTAGCGCTTGTCGATCGCGCCGTCGCGCAGCTGCGCGTGCAATCCCGTCAGTGCGCTCCGCTTCTTCGCGATGACGAGCGCGCCCGAGGTGTCGCGGTCGAGCCGGTGCACGAGCTCGAGAAAGGGCGCCTCGGGGCGCGCGTGCCGCAGCCGCTCGATGACGCCGAACGAAATGCCGCTGCCGCCGTGGACGGCGAGACCGGCGGGCTTGTCGAGCACGATCAGCGCGTCGTCCTCGAACAATATGGGGGGCACCGCAACGCGGCCCATGACCTCCGGTCCGGGCTTGCGCGCAGGCGCCGAAGCCCGGATCGGAGGGATCCGGAGCTGGTCGCCGGCCTCCAGCCGCGCATCGGGTCCGACCTTGCGGCGGTTCACGCGAACCTCGCCGCTGCGCAGGATCCGGTAGATGTGGCTCTTGGGGACGCCCTTGAGGATCTTGACGAGGAAATTGTCGATGCGCTGACCCTGCGCGTCCTCGCCCACTGCAAGCCAGTTCACAGCATCCTTGCTTAAATCATTCATATGCCTAATAATTATGCCCTGCAGCACGCTTGATCCCGGCGCGATCCAACGATCGCGGCCGTTTGGCGGCACACTCGATCATCGGAGGATGGCGAGGGTCCTGCCGGTCAGGCGACAGCCCCGCGCTGTGGGGCAAAGACGGCCGTGGCATTTTGCGTAAACCGGCCGCCGGTTAAATCCACTGACCGTCCGGGCGTTGCGCCCCGGAAAAGTAGGGATGTTAAAGGAAGAGCGCAGTCTCCGCACCCGGCATGCGGCCGGTTCGAAGCGGCGCATTGCGCGGCGCACTTAGCGACTATTTCTGCCTCGGCCGTCCCCCGCTTCGCGATTCGCGATTGTTCGCGACCCTTCGTCGATGCGGCCGACAGCCCTGAGCCAAACCGCTTGAACGCAATCACGAAGCCCACCGCACCGACGAGACCGTACCGCCTCGCCATTGTCGAGGCCGACGCGAGCCTGCACCAGGCAGCGTCCACCCCGCTCTCGTTCGCCCGCAGCCACCGCTGCCGTGCGGTCGACTTTGCCCGCGTCCGCCGCTCGATAGCGTACGGCCGCGCAGCGCGCGGCCTCCGTTTCGACCCCGCCCACGCCCGGCCGGATTCGCGCCGGGAAAAAACTATGAAGCGCATGCTGTTCAACGCCACCCAGGCGGAGGAGCTCCGGGTGGCGATCGTCGACGGCCAGAAACTGGTCGACCTCGACATCGAGTCCGCGAGCAAGGAGCAACGCAAGAGCAACATCTACAAGGCCGTCATCACCCGCGTCGAGCCCAGCCTCGAGGCCTGCTTCGTCGACTACGGCACCGAGCGCCACGGCTTCCTGCCGTTCAAGGAGATCGCGCGCCAGTTCCTCAAGGGCGTGGCCGGACGGCGACGAAGGCGAAGGCGCCGGGCGCGGCGCATCCAGAATCAGCTCAAGGAGGGCATGGAGCTGATCGTCCAGGTCGACAAGGACGAGCGCGGCAACAAGGGCGCGGCGCTCACGACCTACATCTCGCTGGCCGGTCGCTACCTGGTGCTGATGCCGAACAACCCGCGCGGCGGCGGCGTGTCGCGCCGCATCGAAGGCGAGGAGCGCAACGAGCTGCGCGACGCCATCGGCGGGCTCGACGTTCCCGCGGGCATGAGCGTCATCGCCCGCACCGCCGGCATCGGCCGCGGCAGCGAAGAGCTGCAGTGGGACCTGAACTACCTGCTGCAGCTGTGGCGCGCCATCGAGGACGCGTCGAAGCTGCAGTCCGGCGCGTTCCTGATCTACCAGGAATCGAGCCTCGTCATCCGCGCGATCCGCGACTACTTCCAGCCGGACATCGGCGAGCTCCTGATCGACACCGAGGCGATCTACGAGCAGGCGCAGCAGTTCATGAGCCACGTGATGCCGGCCAACGTGCATCGCGTCAAGCTCTACAAGGACGACGTGCCGCTGTTCTCGCGCTTCCAGATCGAGCACCAGATCGAGACCGCGTACGCGCGGCAGGTGCCGCTGCCCTCCGGCGGCGCGATCGTCATCGACCACACCGAGGCGCTGGTCTCGGTCGACGTCAACTCGGCACGCGCGACCAAGGGCGGCGACATCGAGGCGACCGCGTTCAACACCAATCTCGAGGCCGCCGACGAGATCGCCCGCCAGCTGCGCCTGCGCGACCTGGGCGGCCTCATCGTCATCGACTTCATCGACATGGAGAGCGCGAAGAACCAGCGCGAGGTCGAGAATCGCCTCAAGGAAGCGCTGCGCTACGACCGCGCGCGCGTCCAGCTGGGCAAGATCTCCCGCTTCGGCCTGATGGAACTGTCGCGCCAGCGGCTGCGCCCGGCGCTCGCCGAGTCGGCGTACATCCCCTGCCCGCGCTGCCACGGCATCGGCCACATCCGCGGCACCGAATCGACCGCGCTCCACATCCTGCGCATCCTGCAGGAAGAGGCGATGAAGGAAAACACCGCGCAGATCGTCGCGCAGGTGCCGGTCGACGTCGCGACCTTCCTGCTCAACGAAAAGCGCACGGAAGTGCTGTCGATCGAAACGCGGTTCAAGGTCAACGTGCTGCTCGTGCCGAACCGCCATCTGGAGACGCCGAACTACACGATCGAGCGGCTGCGCCACGACGACCTCAACCAGAGCGAGCCGCTGCCGCTGAGCTTCAACCTCGTCACGCAGCCGGAGGAGCCCGACCGCGTCCAGCAGATGAAGGAGGAAGCGAAGGAGCCGCGGCAGGAGGCGGCGGTCAAGGGCATCACGCCGGCCGAGCCGGCGCCCGTTCCGGTGGAGGTACCCACGCCCGCGCCGGTTGCGCCGCCGCGCGCGCCGCGGAACTCGACCGGCTGGCTCGCCGGGGTCCTGGGCTGGTTCCGCAGCGAGCCGGCCATTCCGGCGCCGCCGCCACGAGCGGAAGCGCCGCGCGAAGGCCGCGAACCGCGCCGCGAAGCGCGAGACGGCCGCAGCGACCGGGACGGCCGCGGAGATCGCGACCGCGGTCGCGGCCAGGGCCGGCGCGACGAGCGCCGCGGCGACGGTCGGCGACAATCGCGGCGGGTCGCGGCGACGCGCGTCCGCAGCAGGGCGCGCAGGGTCAGCGCCGGGACGGTCAGGCGCCGCGCGAAGGACAGCCGCCGCGCGAGCCGCGTCCGCCGCGTGAGCAGCGACCGCCGCGCGATGGTCAGCCGCCACGCGATGGTCAGCCGCCCCGCGAAGCCCGGCCACCGCGCGAACCGCGTGCCGCCGCGTGAGCCCGCGCGAGGTCAGCCGCCGCGTGAGGGTCAGCCGCCGCGCGAGCCTCGTCCGCCCCGCGAACCGCGTCGCAGCCGCCTGTCAGCGCGGATGCCACCCTGCCCGCCATCGAGGCCGCCGAGCCGGGAATGGAGCGTCCGTTGGATCAGGCTGCCGTTCCGCGTGAAGGCGGCGACGGCAACCGCCGCCGCCGTGACCGTCACCGCCGCGGCGACCGTGGCGAGCGTCCGGAGGTCGCGCGACCGCCGGCACCGGAGCACGCGTCGATGACGCCGAGGCACCGGTGCTGCCGGAGGCCCCCGCGCGCGTGGCGGAGGTCGCGCACGCCCCTCAAGCCGACATCGCGCCGCCGATGGCTCCCGTGCCGCCACTGCAAGCCGTCGAACCGCCGCGCGCCGTCGCGCCGCTGGAAACCGAACGCGCCATCGCGCCGGCGGAAACCGAACGCGCCACCGCACCGGCGGAAGTCGAACGTGTCGGTCGCGCCGGTCGCGGCTCCTGCAGCCGTCGCGCCGGAGGCCGTTGCGCCGCCCGGCCTGCGGCGCCGCCGCCGCGCCCGATCGAGGCGTTGCCGAGCGTGTCGATGACGCTCCCCGCCGATTCCGGCCTCGAGCTCGTCGAGACGCGATCGAAAGCGGTGCCCATGCCCGAACCCGACCCGGCGCCGCCTGCCGGACCGCGCCGCGTGCGGCCGCCGCGCGTCGTCATCCCCGACGAGCCGCTGCAGATCGTCGAGACGCACAAGGAAGGGCAGCCGCCGGCGGGTTGACCGTCGCGCCGCTGGTTGCCGAAGACGAAGGCGGGCCGCGTGCCCGCCTTCGCTTTCCTGCGGATGCTACGATCGAACGGTGATGAAGCGGCTGCTGATCGTCTACCACACGCAGTTCGGCGGCACGGCGCAGATGGCCGAGGCCGCCTGCGCCGGCGCGCGATCGATCGCCGAGGTCGACACCGTGCTCCGGCGCGCCGCGGATGCCGGCGTGCCGGATCTTGTCGCGGCGAACGCGCTGCTCATCGCCACGTCCGAGAATTTCGGCGGCATGGCGGGCATGGTCAAGGACTTCCTCGAGCGCGTGTACTACCCCTGCGAAGGCAGGCTCGAAGGCCGGGCCTATGCCGTGCTCGTCTGCGCCGGGACCGACGGCACCGGCGCGATGCGCGACGTCGACCGCGTGGCGACCGGGCTGCGGCTGCACAAGGTGCATCCGGGGCTCATCTCACAAGAGCGGGCGGACCGCGCAGCCGGCGACCATTCCCGCGGACGTCGCTGGCCCGCTGCCGCGAGATCGGCGCGACGCTCGCCGCGGGACTCGCCGCCGGCATCTACTGATCGTGCATGCGCCGGTCAGACGCGCCGGGATGCGGACTGCAGACGCGCGACGAGCCCGGCCGCCGCGGCCTCGATGAGATCGAGAACACGGTCGAAGCCCTCGGGGCCGCCGTAGTACGGATCCGGTATCTCGCGCAATTGCGTCTGCGGCGCGAACTCGAGCAGCAGCCCGAGGTGGCCCCCGAAATCCGGGGGCTTCATCGCGGTGAGCCCGCGCAGGTTCGATTCGTCCATGCCGAGGATCCAGCCGAATCGCGTGAAGTCGGCCGGCTCGACCTGCCGTCCGCGCAACGCGGTGAGGTCGTACCCGCGCCGGCGCGCCGCCTGGATGGCGCGGCGATCGGGTGGCGCGCCGATGTGCCAGTCGCCGAGTCCGGCAGAGTCCGTCAGGACGCGATCGGCAAGGCCCGCTCGCTGCAGGGCGACGCGGAAGACGCCCTCCGCCGTCGGGGAACGGCATATGTTGCCCAGGCAGACGAAAAGGACAGCCGCGGCGGGCTCGACCGTGCGCTCAGCGTTCATGACGGCATGAGTATCATCGGCCGCGCGCGATCGCGCAACCGGCCATTGCGTTCAGATACGTTGAACCCCGTTCAGTGACCCCGTTCAATCCCCGGGCAACGCGACCCCGAACATCGCCTCCTTCAACTCGACGAGACGGTCGCGCAGTTCCGCCGCCTTCTCGAATTCGAGATTCTTGGCGGCGGCGAGCATGTCCCGCTCGATGTGCTTCAGTTCCCGCTCCATGTCCTTCTCCGGCATCGACTCGTATTTCGCCCGGGTCTGCGCCGCCCGCAGCTGCTTCTTCCCGGCGTCGGCGTCGTACACGCCGTCGATCAGGTCCTTGATCCGCTTCTGGACGCCGATCGGCGTGATGCCCATCTTCTCGTTCCAGGCGAGCTGCTTCGCGCGCCGCCGCGTGGTTTCGCCGATGGCCGCCTGCATCGAATCGGTCATCGTGTCGGCGTAGAGAATCGCCATGCCGTTGATGTGCCGCGCCGCCCGGCCGATGGTCTGGATCAGCGAGCGTCCGGAGCGCAGGAAGCCCTCCTTGTCCGCGTCGAGGATCGCGACCAGCGACACTTCCGGGATGTCGAGCCCTTCCCGCAGCAGGTTGATGCCGACCAGCACGTCGAACTCGCCCAGGCGCAGGTCGCGGATGATCTCGACCCGCTCGACGGTGTCGATGTCGGAGTGCAGATACCGGACGCGCACGCCGTGCTCGTTGAGATAGTCGGTGAGGTCCTCCGCCATCCGCTTGGTCAGCGTCGTCACCAGCACGCGCTCGTGCTTCTCCGCGCGCAGGTTGATCTCGGAGAGCAGGTCGTCGACCTGCGTCTGCGCCGGGCGAATCTCGAGCGTCGGATCCACCAGCCCCGTCGGCCGGACGAGCTGCTCGACCACCTGCCCCGCATGCTTCTGCTCGTAGTCGGCGGGAGTGGCGGAGATGAAGAGCGTCTGCGGCAGCAGGCGCTCGAACTCGTCGAAGCGCAGCGGCCGGTTGTCGAGCGCCGACGGCAGGCGGAACCCGTAGTTGACGAGATTCTCCTTGCGCGCCCGGTCGCCCTTGTACATGCCGCCGACCTGCGGGATCGTCACATGGCTCTCGTCGATGAACACGAGCGAGCGCGACGGCAGGTAGTCGATCAGCGTCGGCGGCGGCTCCCCTGCCCCGCGCCCCGACAGGTGGCGCGAGTAGTTCTCGATGCCCTTGCAGAAGCCGATCTCGGTCATCATCTCGAGATCGAACCGCGTCCGCTGCTCGATGCGCTGCGCCTCGATCAGCTTCATCTGCGCGACGAAGGCGTCCTTCGTCTGCACGAGCTCCACCTTGATCTTCTCGATCGCGTCGAGCACCTTCTGCCTTCCCGTCACGTAGTGGCTCGACGGAAACACGGTGAAGCGGCCGATGCGCTGCCGGATGTGGCCGGTGAGCGGATCGAACAGCTGCAGCGATTCGATCTGGTCGTCGAACAGCGCGATGCGCACCGCGTTCTCGGCGTGCTCGGCGGGAAACACGTCGATCACGTCGCCGCGCACGCGAAACGTGCCGCGCCGGAAATCGACCTCGTTGCGCGCGTACTGCATCTCGGTCAGGCGGCGGATCGCGTCGCGCTGCGTCAGGACTTCGCCCTCCTTCACGTGCAGGATCATGCTGTGGTACTCGGACGGGTCGCCGATGCCGTAGATCGCCGACACCGTCGCCACGATCACGCAATCCGGCCGCTCGAGGATCGCCTTCGTCGCCGACAGGCGCATCTGCTCGATGTGCTCGTTGATCGAGCTGTCCTTCTCGATGTAGAGATCGCGCGACGGAACGTACGCCTCCGGCTGGTAATAGTCGTAGTAGGAGACGAAGTACTCGACGGCATTGTGCGGAAAGAACTCGCGGAACTCGGCGTACAGCTGCGCGGCGAGCGTCTTGTTGGGCGCCAGCACCAGTGCCGGGCGCCCCGTCTGCGCGATCACGTTGGCCATCGTGAACGTCTTGCCCGAGCCCGTCACGCCCAGCAGCGTCTGGAACGCGAGGCCGTCCGCGAGGCCCTCGACCAGCTGCGCGATCGCCTCCGGCTGGTCTCCGGCCGGCTCGAACGGCTTGAAGAGCTGGTAGGGACTGTTCGGGAAAGTGACGAGCATGGCGAGGGGATCCGGGGACGCGCGGGGAAACCGTGTATTTTACTGCGATTCGCGCGGTCCGCTCCACCCCTCCCCTGCGAACTGCAGCGCGGCCAGCCGCGCATAAAGCGGACTGCGGACCAGCAGCTCGTCGTGCGTGCCCACGGCCACGACGCGGCCGCGCTCCATCACCGCGATCCGGTCCGCGTGCCGCACGGTGGCCAGTCGATGCGCGATGATCAGCACGGTGCGCCCGGCCATCAGGCGCTCGAGCGCGAGCTGGACCACGCGCTCGCTCTCGGCGTCGAGCGCGCTCGTCGCCTCGTCCAGCAGCAGGATGGGGCGATCGGCGAGGATCGCCCGCGCGATCGCGAGCCGCTGCCGCTGCCCGCCGGACAGCCGCACGCCGCGCTCGCCGAGATTGCTGGCGTATCCCTGCGGCAGCCGCGCGACGAATTCGGCCGCGAAGGCCGCCTCGCACGCGGCGCGCACTTCGGCTTCGCCGGCGTCCGGCCGCCCGTAGCGGACGTTTTCGAGGACGCTCGTCGCGAAGATGACGGGGTCCTGCGGCACGACCGCGAGACGGGCGCGCACGTCGCGCGGATCCGCGTCGCGCACGTCGACGCCGTCGATGCGCACCGCGCCCGCCTGCGGATCGTAGAAGCGCAGCAGCAGCTGGAACACCGTCGTCTTGCCCGCGCCCGACGCGCCGACCAGCGCCACGTTCTCGCCGGCGGCCACCTGCAGCGTGAAGTCGTCGAGCGCCGCGGTATCGGGCCGCGACGGATAGCGGAAGACCACGCGGTCGAACGCGACCGTCCCTCGCGCGGGCGCCGGCAAGGCGACCGGATGCTCCGGCGCACGAATTGCGGGAACGACGGCCAGCAGCTCGAACAGCCGCTCGGTGGCCCCCGCGGCGCGCTGGAGCTCGCCGATCACCTCGCTGATCGTGCCGACCGCGCCGGCGACGATCGCCGCGTAGAACACGAACGCCGAGAGCTGCCCGGCGCTGAGGGTGCCGGCGACGACGTCGTGCCCGCCGACCCAGAGGATGACGCCGATCGCGCCGAAAACGAGCAGGATCACCGACGCCACCAGCAGCGCGCGCTGCCGGATCCGCGCCACGCCGGCGGCGAACGCGGCCTCGACGCGCGCGCCGAACCGCCGCCGGTCCTCCGGCTCGTGGCCATACGCCTGGACCGTGCGCACCTCGTGCAGCGCCTCGTCCACGTAGGCGCCGACGTCGCCGACGCGGTCCTGGCTCGCGCGCGCCAGCCGGCGCACGCGCCGCCCGAAGAGGATGATCGGGACGACCACCACCGGCACCCCCGCGAGCACCAGCAGCGTCAGCTTCGCGCTGGTGATCGCCAGCATCGTGAGCCCGCCGGCCAGCAGCAGCAGGTTGCGGATCGCCATCGACGCGCTGGAGCCGATGACCGTCTCCAGCATCGCGGTGTCGTTGATCAGTCGCGAGATCACGTCGCCGGTGCGCATCATCTCGAAGAAGCCCGGAGGCAGCCCGAGCAGATGGTCGAACACCGCGCGCCGCAGATCGGCGGTGACCCGCTCCCCGATCCAGGAGACGAAGTAGAACCGGGTGTACGTCGCGCCGGCCATCACGACGACCACGCCGAGCATCAGCGCCAGCGTGCGGTTGAGCTCGCCGGCATCGCCGGTGCCGAACCCGCGGTCGACGACACCCTTCAGTCCCTGCCCGACCGCAAGCACGGCGGCCGCCGCGACGACGAGCGCGACGGCCGCGTAGATCAGCTGCCGCCGGTACGGTCGAACGAAAACGGCGACACGGGCGAGCGTCTTCAGCGCGGTGACGGGTGGAATCGGCGAAACGGCTTCCGGAGTCATGGCGGCGGGTCGGATCGATGCGCGGCGCGGAGGCGGCGCGCGGGTGGAGGCCGCACGTTAGCCCGCGTGGCGAGCCTTGTCGATAGCGCCGGCGCACGCCGGCGCAAGGTACAATATTCGCCATTCCCGCCGCCGACTGCCACGAACCTACGCCCATGAACGCTCCCGTCCCCGCTTCGCTCCTGTCCGCGGTCGAGCTCGCCCCGCGCGACCCCATACTCGGCATCACCGAGGCCTACAACGCCGACCCGAACCCGCGCAAGGTCAACCTCGGCGTCGGCGTCTACTGCGACGAGTCCGGCAAGGTACCGCTGCTCGAGTGCGTGAAGCGCGCCGAGCGCGAGCTGACCGAGCTCGCCTCGCCTCGCTCGTACCTGCCGATCGACGGCATTCCGGCGTACGACCGCGAGGCGCGCGCGCTGATCTTCGGCGCCAGCGCCGCGGCGATCGCCGAGGGCCGCGTGGTGACCGTGCAGACGCTGGGCGGCACCGGCGCGCTCAAGGTCGGCGCCGACTTCCTGCGCCGCTTCGCGCCCGGCGCGCAGGTGTGGATCAGCGATCCGAGCTGGGAGAACCATCGCGCGCTGTTCGAAGGCGCGGGGTTTGCCGTCGGCACCTACCCCTATTACGACGCGGGGACCCGCGGCCTCGACTTCGCCGGCATGATCGCCGCGCTCGAGGGCCTCGCGCCGGGATCCATCGTCGTGCTGCACGCGTGCTGCCACAATCCGACGGGCGTCGATCCGACGCCCGCGCAGTGGAAGCGCATCATCGGCGTGGTCCGCGCGCGCGGGCTCGTGCCTATTCTCGACCTCGCCTACCAGGGTTTCGGCGAAGGCATCGACGCCGACGCCGCCGTCGTGCGCAGCTTCGCCGCGACGCCCGGCCCGGTCCTCGTGACGAGCTCGTTCTCCAAGTCGTTCTCCCTTTACGGCGAGCGCGTCGGCGCACTGTCGATGGTCACCGCGGACAAGGACGAGTCCGCGCGCGTGCTGTCGCAGCTGAAGCGGCTCATCCGCGCCAATTATTCGAACCCGCCGACGCACGGCGCGCAGATCGTCAGCACCGTGCTGTGCTCGCCGGAGCTCCGTGCGCTGTGGGAGGCGGAGCTCGCCACGATGCGCGACCGCATCAAGCTGATGCGGGCGACGCTCGTCGAGCGGCTGCACGAGCGCATTCCCGGCGCCGACTTCCGCTTCATCCTGGCGCAGCGCGGGATGTTCTCCTATTCCAACCTGACCAAGGAGCAGGTGCAGACGCTGCGCGAGGAGTTCTCCATCTACGCGATCGAGACCGGACGCGTCTGCGTCGCGGCGCTCAACTCGCGCAACGTCGACGACATTGCGGCGGCGGTGGCGAACGTCCTGCGCTGAGGATCGGCGGCGCCCCGGACAACCGGATGCGCCGGGTATGTGGCCCCGTCCGCGGCGATCGATCGCTGCGCTGCGCGTTTTGACAGCGGGCGGCTTTCCGCTATAATTACGAATTACCCAGCGCGGGAATAGCTCAGTTGGTAGAGCGCAACCTTGCCAAGGTTGAGGTCGGGAGTTCGAGACTCCTTTCCCGCTCCAGTTTCCCGAGGGAGAGCGCCAGGCTCTCCCTTTTCGTTTGCCCGACCCTTCGCAGACGCGCGGGTCGCTCCCCCGGGCGGGGTGGCAGAGTGGTCATGCAGCGGCCTGCAAAGCCGTCTACGCCGGTTCGATTCCGACCCCCGCCTCCAACAGTCACTATGAAACCCGCCTCGCGCGGGTTTTTTTCTGCGTGTAACGCGGCGCGCTTCCGTTCGTAGATCGACTCCATCTTTGGGTGTCGGTCACAGGCCGGTTCTGCACATGAACCCGCAGACTAATGCGCGCGACGCGCCTGGAGGTAATCCGGGTGCGCGAACGTCCTGGAGTTCCTCGCTCCTCGCCAACGACGCATCCGGACCGAAATCCTGGCGCTGTCGGTTCGGCGGTCGGTTCCCCGGGATCCTGGCGCGTGTTCGGTCCGGATGACGCGCAGATCGGTGTTCTGCCTGCGCCACAGTCCGGCGGCCTGCGCGAGCGTTTCCACCGAATGCCTGAGCAGGCTGGTCTGCGTTCTGTGCAGCGCCGCCCATGCTTCCCTTGGCGTGCCCGCCATGACGACGTCGGCGCAACCGCGCAGGTAGTGCCTCATCGCACGGTTCACCGCGGTCCAGCCCAACCGCTGCCACTCCTGCCCCCAACCGGCTGCAGTGGCGAATGGTCGGCCCTGTCCGATGCTCATGCCTCCCGGGCCGCAAGAAGAATGCCAGTTCCGCCCGGCAGCCGGGGACCGGCGGAGATGCCACGCCAGGAGACCACGACCGGAAACGGACCGGTCCGGCCCGGCCCGGCAGGCATTCGATTCACGAATTGGGAGGACGCCCGGGCATGAAACGCGTCGCGCGGCTGCGACAGGGGCTGACGCTCTGCGGCAGCGACAACAGGAGATACACCGGTCCTGCCGCAGGCCCTGCGGCGCAGGACGCGGCAGGCAGCCGTTGGCGCCTCAAGGCCTAATCGCGGTGCGGCCCCGAATCCGTCCGGGCCTCGCGTTTCTTCGCACCAAATTCAATGCCGCTGAACAGCTCGCGCAGCTCGCATTTGGAGACGTCCTTGCAGCCGTGTTCCAGCATGCACTCCCGATGCGTCTGGTCCAGAAGGACATAGCCGCGACAGACCCTGCAGTACGCGAACGGGGAATCGAGCATCTGCCTGACCCTCTGGACCGATGATCGACCGTTCGCGCGTCAGGCGCAAGGTGTCCGCCATCCGCGATTGGTCCGGCAGGCTTCCCGCGAATCTGCCGGCCGTCGCGACAGCATTCGTCTACCCGCTGCCGGGCGGCCTCGGCGGTGGAGCCGGCATTGCGGGCGCCCTGGGTGGCGGTGGTGGAGTCGACGTGGCCGAAGCCTTGGGTGGCCGCGGGGGCGGCGACGGTTTCACCGGAGGCCGCGGTGGTTTCCCGCCATAGTAGTAGCCGCCGTAATACTGGTCCTGCCGGGCATTCGCCTCGCTGTCGCGGAGAGCCTGCTGCAGGTCGATCGCATCCTGGAGTGCACGCTCCTGCCGCCACGCCCGTTCCTGCGCAGCGTACGCGTCCGCATTGGCCTCGTTCTCGGCGTCCTGGCGGGCCTGCTGCCTCGCCTTCAACTCGGCGCTCTTGGCGCGCACTTCTTCGAGCGTCATCGTCCCGACGCTGTTGGGCGTGACGTCGACCTTCTGCGCTTTTTGCGCGGCGTCGCAAGGACGGTCGCGGAACTCGATCTTGCCGGCAGCGTCCTGACACTTGTAGACGTCCCCGCCTGACGCCGGCAGCGACATCGCGGCAACGGCGATCAGCAGCACCAGATCGAACGTCCTTTCCTTCGGATATGCGCTCACGTCAGCCATCCTTCGACGCGGTCTTCGTCGCGGGCATCCGGTCTTCCCCGCACGCGATCGCAATTGCGTCGTCGTCGGGCATGCCGAGATGATAGCGCGGTCCCGGCGCAGAACGGGGCACGGGGCACGATCTCGCAGGCCGGGCTGCCGTTCCAGCGGGAGCGTATCCGACCGCCATCTCCGACAGTCAACCTTGAGTGCCGCCTCGCGCAGGGATTCCGGCAATGTTGCACAATGGCCGGGGACGGGTGCGGCGTTCGTATTGCTCTGAACGGCGACTTGAAACTGGCGCCGGAGGCTTCACCTTGCGGAGACTCGGCCGCCACCGCCGGGCGGTCGGCACGATCGGCACATGAGGCTGTCGCGCAAACGGGATTCATTCGATGTCGGAACTCATTGGCCTGCTGGTACTCGCGGGCGGCGTCTGGTTCGTGTGGGACAGCCTGAAAGCGCGCGAAGCGGCCAATGCGGCGATGCGTGGTGCCTGCAAGGCCGAAGGACTGCTGTTTCTCGATGACACCGTCGCACTGGAATCGGTCCGGCCGGTGCGCAACGGCGACGGCCGTGTCCGGCTGAAGCGGGTCTACGGATTCGAGTACAGTGACACGGGCGACAGCCGGCACAAGGGAAGCATCGTCATGGTGGCCGACACCGTTTCCCTGCTGAACATCGGCCTGCGCTCGGAACCCGAGACGACGACATTGCATTGAATGGCGGGATCGGCAGGCCATCTTCCTCCGGCTGCGCCATGGAGTGTGGCCCGGCATGAGCGCGTCGCATCCCGATTGACGTTCCAATGGGTGATGCGTTAGCGTCCGACGAATGCGCACCACGCCTGATCGCTGACGTGACGGCTCCCGGCCATGCCAGGGCACCCGGCACCAGCGACGCCTGCAGGCGCCACTCGGCGTGGGCGCTCGCCGCCTGCCTGCTCGCCGCCTGCACGTCGGTGTCGACCTCCCCGCCCACGGCGCCGACGACCGGTCGCAGGCCTCCGCCGACCGAAGCGGCGTTCAAGCTGAGCGACCTCGCCAAGTCCGACATCGACTCCGTCGCCGAGGTGCACCTGCACGAAAGCATCGCTTCGGCGAAGCTGCTGATGGAAAAACTCTACCGGCGCAATCCGCGCGAGCTGCGCAAGAGCGCCCTGCCGACCGCCGGAAGCCGGGGTGGCGCGCGCGTTCGATCCGCGTTACGAGTGGCGTTTTGCGGAGCTGTCGAATCAGCGGGGCATCGAAGCCCTGCAGACCGCGTTCCGGCCCGACTTCGCAGGCGACCGCGTCCTGGCGTTCGGCGTCGGTCTTGGCAGCATGATCGCCAGCGCGTACAACGACAAG
The DNA here is from genome assembly GCA_963700415.1 of uncultured beta proteobacterium. Lineage (GTDB taxonomy): Bacteria > Pseudomonadota > Gammaproteobacteria > Burkholderiales > Casimicrobiaceae > CAIWHR01. Next base: position 79,231 of record CAVOXS010000003.1, on the reverse strand, counting down.
GCGAAATTCTACGTGACCGACAGCCTGGACGCGCAGCGCCTGTACAACGCCGCGCGCAACATCGAGATCGCCGCGTGGAAACTCGCCAGCGCGCGCGGCCCCAATGGCGAGCTGCTGCTCCTCAGCAACGAGATTTCGGCCGGCGCGCCGAATCTGTCGTTCGAGCGCGAGATCGGCAAGCTCGTGGCGTATCAGGACACGCTGGCCCTGGTGATGGCGCAACGCACGAACCGCACGATCCGGCGCTTCAGTCAGGGGCTCGCGACCGCCGTGTTCCTGCCGCTGTGACGACGTCGGCCCTCAGGCTTCCTTCGCCAGCATCAGGTCGTAGCCGTAGTAGTGGTCCCGGAGGGCCAGGAGCTCGACCAGCACGTCGGGCGGGAATCCCTCGCGATTCCCGCGATTGTCGTACACAAGATCCTCGAAATCCCGGCGGCAGGCGCTCGGCTCCTTCCACTCCTGCGCGATCCGGTTGGCGACCCGCGGAAACTGCGTCGCCAGCGCCAGCGGCCGCACCTGCAGCGGCAGGCTCGCGAGCCAATCGATCGTCGAGGACAGCAGCCGGTTGACCTCGAGCACGTTGCGCCGTCGCAATTTCGCTTCCGGCGACGCCGGCGCGTCAGCGAACGCCGTTTTCGAGGAAGCCGACTCGTCGGTGACCAGCCGGGTCTGTTGCAGGTTGTACCTTCTGCGGCGCTTGGCGCCGGGAGTGTGGATCGACATTTTGCCTCGCTTCGGAATCCGGTCGGGAACGCGACCACGAATGAAATCGGCCCCCGTAGAAGAGCAGCGAGCAAACACCATGCCAGAGCGAGTTTGTTAACATGCGCGAGCGTTGCGCGCCCTCTTCCGCGCCCCGACCGACGCTTCATGGGTGCGGCGCGGGGCTCGAGCACGCATGCCCGGGTGGTGAAACTGGTAGACACAGCGGACTTAAAATCCGCGGGCGCTTCACCGCGCCGTGCCGGTTCGAGTCCGGCCCTGGGCACCACACTTCCGGTCGAGCCCGCGCGAGTCGTTATCGCCGAGCGGCAAGCTTGCGCGAAGCCATCGGCCGGGGACCCGCGCTCGCCGCTTGAAGAACGAACTCGGCGAGCATCGGCGCGGTCAGCGGATGGCTGTAGTAATACCCCTGGATGTGATCGCAACCGAGACGGGCGAGAATCGCCGCCTGCCTTTCTGTCTCCACCCCTTCCGCGACGACCCGCCGCTGCAGCGCGTGCGCCATGGCGATGATGGCGGACGCGATGGCCCCCGCGCCACCGTCGACGCTGAGATCGGTGACGAACGTGCGGTCGATCTTGACGGTGCGCATCGGAAAGCGCTTGAGATAGGCGAGCGACGAGTAACCCGTGCCGAAATCGTCGAGACCGAGGGTTATGCCCAGCGCATGGATTTCGTCGAACATCGCCGCGACGCCGCCGTTCGCCTCGATCAGCAGGCTTTCGGTAATCTCCAGCTCGAGGCATTGCGGCGCGATTCCCGTCTCCCGCACGATTGACCGGACTTTCGCCACGAATTCCTTCTGCCTGAACTGACGCGCCGAAACGTTGACGGCGAGATGCGGCAGCAGGACGCCCTGCCGCCTGCCACGCGACGTACTGGCGGCACGCCTCGCGCAGCACCCATTCGCCGATCGGCTCGATGAGCCCCGTCTCTTCGGCCAGGGCGATGAATTCGGCCGGCTGGCGCTCGCCGTGGTCCGGGCTCTCCCAGCGCAGCAGCGCCTCGACCCCGGAGACGCGCCCGGTGCGCAAGTCGAGCTGCGGCTGATACCGGAGGCTGAACTCGTTGCGGTCGATCGCCCGGCGCAGATCGCGCTCCAGGTTGACGCGCGCGACTGCCGCCACGTTCATCCGTTCCTCGAAGTACACGAACCGCCCGCGCCCACCCTCCTTCGCCCGGTACATCGCCGTGTCGGCATTGCGCAGCAGGTCTTCCGCCGACCCGCCGTCCTCCGGGTAGAGCGCGATACCGATGCTCGCGGTCAGGAAATGCTCGTTGCCGGCAATGGTGAACGGGCTCGCCAGTGACTGCAGCACGTGCTCGGCGACCGATTCCGGATCGCGGGTCGCGCGGATCTGGGACAGGATGATCGTGAACTCGTCGCCGCCGAGGCGCGTCACCGTGTCGGTCTCCCGCACGCACTGCTTCAGACGTTCCGCGGTCTGCCGCAGCACCTCGTCGCCCGCCGCGTGGCCGAGGCTGTCGTTGATCGTCTTGAAATTGTCGAGATCGATGAACAGCAGCGCGAACGGCTGCGGTTCCCGCTGCGCCTGCGCGTACCGGCGAGCGAGCTGATCCTTGAAGTACAGGCGGTTCGGGAGCGCCGTCAGCGCATCGTAGTTCGCCTGGTAGTAGAGCTGCTCGTCCTTTGCCGCCGTCGCGAAGGCGACGCCGACGCGGTCGCCGAGGCTCCTCGCCCGCGCGCGCTCCTCGTCGGTGAGCATCGCCGCAGTCGCGAAGCCCAGCACGACCGCCCCCACGACGGCGTTCTGCCAGATGATCGGCAGCACGAGCAGCGACTTCGCGCCGAGCTTCGCCGCCGGCGCCAGATAGGGCGTCACGGCCTGGGCGCCGTCGAGCCAAAGTCCGTCGGGATAGGCGAGCAGCACGCTTACGTCGTCGGTCGAGCAGGCGCAGCGCTCGAGCTGGAGCCCGTTGTCCGGTGCCCGGATCGCGGGTGTAGATGCGCAGCATCTCCGGTGCATTGCGATCGACGATCGCGATGCTGACGAAGTCGGCCGGCACGATGTCGCGCATGCGCGTGACCACCGTCTCGATGACGCGATCGAGATCGAGCCGGGACAGGATCGCCTGGTCGATGTCCGAGAGCGTGAGCAACGCGGTGAACTGGCTGCCGAGGCGCGTCGCCATCGAGTTGAAGGACGAGGCCAGCTCGCCGAACTCGTCGCCGGAGGCAACGTCGACCCGCGCCGAGAAATCCCGATCGCCGGCGCGACGCGTGCCGTCGATCAGCTTTTCGAGCGGCCCCAGCGTGCGCCGCACCTGCGTGACGGAGAGCAGCGCCACCACCAGCAGCGCGAGGCCGGTCACCGGAAGGAAGATCGCCTTGAACGCGGCGACCGGCGCGAAAACATCCGACTCCAGCTTGGTGGCGACCACGGTCCACGCCCGGGTGCCGAACCTGGGTTTGAGAAAGAGCTCGCGGTAGTCGGCGAGATAGGACTTGCCGGCGAACTCGAAGGCAAGGCGCCCGGTCGCGGCTCCGCGCGATTGCCCCGCAAGTGACGAAGCCGCGGCCGCACCCGCGTCATCCGAGCAGAACAGCGGGACACTCCTTTCCCCGATCACGCACAGGCCGGTCATCGCCGGCAATGCCGTCGCCTCTCCCCAGAGATAGCCGGGATTGATTTCGGCGACCATCATCGCCTCGAGCGGATGGGCCGCGTTCAGCGCGTACATGAGAAAAATCCTGTTCCGATCCCCGCCGCCGGTTCCCTGAGTCAGCACGACGACGCCTTCGGCCAGATGGACTGCCTGCTCGGCGTCCGGCGTGGGAACCGCTGCAGGGTTCCCGAACAACGGCCGGAACCGGACAGCCGTGCCGGCGACGGCGATGGCCCTGAACTGCCGTTGCAGCGCCTCCCGCTCCGTCGCGGCCATCGCGGCCTCCGAACCGGCGCGCGCGGAAACACTGCGCACCTGCTGCTCGGCGGCGAGCAGCCGGTCGTAGAGCGATGCCGCGTAGCCTTCGCTCGTCTGGGCCAGCCGGGCGTGGCCCTGGTCGGTCAGGAGGTCCTGCACCTGGCCGAGCGACAGCAGCGCAGTGGCGGCGATCGGAATCAGCGCCGACAGCACGAAGAACCAGACGATGCGTCGCGCGACCCGGCTGCGCAGGAAGGCGCCCTCGATCCTCATGGGTCGTAAACGGAGGCGAGCCCGATGAACGCCCCGTCGTTGGCGCGAATGATGTCGTCGCGGCTGTGCCCGGCCGTGAGCGGCGCCGCGCTGGCGCCGTCCTTGCCCTTGCTGTAGAGATCGAAGTCCGAGTTGATCGGGACGATGTTCTTGTCCTTGCGAAACTGGCCAGGCGGGGCGGTCGCGTGATTGACGTACTGGTACGGATGTCCCCACGGATCGACCATCGCGCTCTTGCCGATCTCGGCGAGGTCGACGGGAAGCCGGCTGTAATCGTTCTTGAATTCCGTGATCGACAGCGAGATCACCATGACGTCGCTCACCGCCTGATCGACTTTCGCGCGCTCGCGGTAGCTCCCATAGGTGGTCAGCGCCAGTGTCGTCAGGACGCCGACGATCGCGACGATCAGCACCAGCTCCACGAGCGTCATTGCGCGCTGACCATCGGCGCCGGATCGCGCGCGTCGCCGCGGGCTCGACAGCTGTTGCCCGGCCGGCATGGCGCAGGTGTGGCAACACGCGATGTGGAAGAATGGCTTCATGATGGTGGCAACGCTGCCCGGGCGACGGAAGCTTGCCGTCGCGGCTACGTGCCACTGCTACTGCAAGTCCCATGCCATCGGATTCGCAAGTCCGCCGGGCGGTGGCGCTGTGTAGACTACGACCGGGCGGAGGGTGCGACCGGACACGCGCTGGCGCATCAACGCGACGATGCACGTTGAAGTTCGGCCACTCGCTGGCGCATCGACGCGACGATGCGCGTTGAAGTTCGGCCGCTTGCGCGCGAGGGCGCGCCGCAGCACGGATCAACGACGGATGGACCCTGCCATCCGGGGCCGGAGCGCCGGCGAAACGTGCACTACAGCGCGGTGCGACGCGCGGACGGCGGACGCCGGTTTTTGACCCACGTCTTCAAGCGCGCCGATCCGTTTCGATCGGGTCCCGCGCCGAGCGCGAGCGGGACCGGCGCCGATGTTCTCGGCGCGAGCGGTTCACCGCCCGCGCACGCGACAGCCTTTCGGGCTGTCAGCGTTTCATTCCGGACATCCGCGCGAAGTCTCCCATCACCTTCTGCATGGACTCGAACGCCGACCCGCCCGAGGACATCACGCCCTGCATCGCCGAAACGACGTTCTGCATCTGCGTCATGTCGGGCATCATGCCCATCGCCGCCTTGGCCTGCTTCACGCCCGGCACGTCGGACATCTGGTTCTCCATCAGCGCGAACAGACGCTTCTGCATCTCCACGATCAGGTCGAACATCTGGCCCCAGTAGGCCATCGATCGCTCGATCGCTTCCTGCGATACGCTTTGCCCGGCGGCCATCAGCGCCGGAACGTCGCCCGCTTCGGCCGCGCGGCGCGCCGCCTTCTTCTGCATCGTGCGGGCGGACTCCTCGCCCTCGAACTGCAGTCGGCGCATCTTGGCGGTGCTTTCGATCGCGGCGTCGATCACATCGAGGGCGAGCTTCGCATTCGCGCGGTAGAGCTCGAACGCCTGCTCGGGCGTCAGCGTCTTCGCGTACTCGGCGAGCTGCGTCGCATCGGGCAGCGCGAACATATCGGGGGCCTTCGCGGCGGATTTCGGAATCGCTTTCGGGGCGCGCTTCGTCGCCCGTTTCGCTTTCTTGCGGGCCGGCTTGGTGGTGGCTGCGGGCTTGGGGGCGGACTTCGGTGCGGACTTCGTGGCCATGCTCATTGCTCCTGTGGTGGGTTGAGGGTGGGACGACGCACGGGTCGCCGTCATCCGGGCCGCTGCAGCGGTCCTGCTCGTGCGGCGAATGGCGGTGGAAATCGAGTCATCTGCCTCATTCGACGCCTTCAGCCGTCCGGCGTCAACACGGCGGCGCCCGCCACGGCACCGGCGCGCAGCTGCGCGAGCGCGTCGTTGGCACGTTCGAGCGGGTAGGGCTCGACGTGCACCGACAGGGGAATCGTCGCCGCGAGTGCGAGAAACGCCTCGCCGTCGCGTCGGGTGAGATTGGCAACCGAACGCACGCAGCGCTCGCCCCAGAGCAGCCGGTAGGCAAATGCCGGAACGTCGCTCATGTGGATGCCGGCGCAGACGACGGTGCCGCCACGCGCCGTCGCCGCCAGCGCGGCGGGGATCAACGCGCCGACCGGAGCGAAGATCAGCGCGGCGTCGAGCGGTGCCGGCGCCGTGGCGTCGCTGGCGCCGGCCCAGTGCACGCCGACTTTCCGCGCGAACGCCTGCGCGGGGCTGTCGCCGGGGCGCGTGAAGGCGAACACCGTGCGCCCCTGCGCGAGCGCGACCTGCGCGATCAGATGCGCCGCCGCGCCGAAGCCGTAGAGTCCGAGCGTGCGCGCCTCGCCCGCCAGCGCGTAGGCGCGATAGCCGATCAGCCCGGCGCACAGCAGGGGCGCGGCGTGAACGTCGTCGTAACGGTCGGGCAGCGGCAAGACGTAGCGGGCATCGGCCACCGCGTATTCCGCATAACCGCCATCGCGTTGATAACCGGTGAAGCGCGCGTCCCCGCAGAGATTCTCGCGCCCCGTCGCGCAATAGCCGCAATGCCCGCAGCTGCCGCCCAGCCATGGCACGCCGACCCGCGAGCCGATGGCGGGGGCGGTGACGCCGGGTCCGTGCGCGGTGATCGTGCCGACGATCTCGTGGCCGGGGATGACGGGGATCTTCGGGTCCGGCAGCTCGCCGTCGACGAGATGGAGATCGGTGCGGCAGACGCCGCAGGCGCGCACGGCAATCTGCACCTCTCCCGGGTCGGGTTCGGGTCGCGGCAGCGTGCGCAGCGCGAGCGGCCGCCCCGCGCCTTCGCACACCATCGCCTGCATCGTCGCGTTCATTGGAGTACCTTCGCGCTCCGGCTCCGGTGTTCGCCCGGCTGGCGGACGAGCCTCGCGCTTGGCGCCGTCCGGTTGCGATCACCCATGCCCAGTGAAAATGCATCGCTAGCAGCACGCCGTGGCCCGATGTTGATGGCGGTCAACGCGGCGGCGGATGCCCGTGCACCGGGGAGTTGACGTTGGCCTCCGGCCGTCTATAATTCACTTACCGTATATCCATACGGCTATGCAAAAAGAGGGGACAGACCCCGTTCTTGTCCCCGACACCGCTCGTGCGAGGCTTCCCGAAAGAAGGTGGTCTGTCCCCCATGTCGATCCCGCTCACCGCCCGTCAGCAGAAGGTCCTCGACTGGATCCGCCGGCACCTGGAGTCCACGGGCATGCCGCCCACGCGCGCCGAAATCGCCGCGGGCCTGGGCTTCAGCACGGCGAGCTCGGCCGAAGACCACCTGCGCGCGCTCGCCCGCAAAGGCGCGCTCGAACTCACGCCCGGCGCGTCGCGCGGACTGCGGTTGAAAGAGACGCCGGATCTCCCCGGCACGGGCCTGCCGCTGGTGGGGCGCGTCGCCGCCGGCAGCCCGATCCTCGCGACCGAGCACATCGAGGCGCACGTGCGGCTCGACCCCGCGCTGTTCGCGCCGCGCGCCGATTACCTGCTGCGCGTGCGCGGCCAGAGCATGAAGGACGCCGGCATCCTCGACGGCGATCTTCTCGCCGTGCACCGCACCGCCGACGCCCGCTCGGGACAGATCGTCGTCGCGCGGCTCCCCGGACGGGGCGGCGACGAGGTCACGGTGAAGCGCCTGAAGCGCCGCGGCGGGCAGATTCTGCTCGTCGCCGAAAACCCCGCTTTCGAGCCGATCGTCGTCGACCCGAAGAAGGCTCCGCTGACGATCGAGGGCGTGGCCGTCGGGCTCGTGCGCCAGGGCAAGGGCTGGTGAGCGGAAAAGCAGGAAAAGGAGGCGTCATGTACACGCTCTATGGCAAGAAAGGCTCAGGCTCGGCGTCGACGCAGGCCGCGCTGGAAATCATCGGCGCCCCGTATCGCGTCGTCGAGACCGCATCGTGGGAACCCAACGATGCGTTCGCCGAGCTGTTGCAACTGAATCCGCTGGGCCAGATTCCGACCCTCGTGCTGCCCGACGGCAGCGTGCTCTCCGAAAGCGCGGCGATCCTCATCCATCTCGGCAGCGTGCACCCGGACAGCGGGCTCCTGCCGCGCGACGCCTCGGCGCGGGCGCAGGCGATCCGGGGATTGGTGTTCATCGCGGCGAACTGCTACGCCGCGATCAGCATCATCGATTTTCCCGGGCGCTGGTGCGAGAACGCGGACGAGGCGATGCAGGAGCGCATCCGGGTGGGCTCGCGCGCGCGATTGCACCGGCACTGGGAAATGTTCGCCGATCTCTTTCCGGCGCGGCCATACCTTGGCGGCGAGAAGATCGGCGCGCTCGACATCCTCGCCGCCGTCGTGTCGAAATGGTCGGGATCCCGGGCGCATCTGCAGCAGGCGCGTCCGGCGTTCCACGAAACGCTGCTGCGCATCGAAGCACAACCCAAGGTCGCGCCGGTGTTCGCGCAGCACTGGCCGGCCGGTTGAAGCACCGGCGCGAAGCGGGATGCCGACGGTCGTTGCATCGACGCCGGCGCCACGCTCGCCCGACCCTCGTCACAACCTTGCAGGAGGCAACCCATGGCCGTGAAACCGATTCCCGAGGGCTACCACTCGGTCACCCCCTACCTCATCCTCGACGATGCCACGCGCGCTCTCGAGTTCTACCGGAAAGCGTTCGGCGCCGTCGAGCTGCTGCGCATGCCGGCTCCCGGCGGCAAGATCGGCCACGCCGAGATCCGGATCGGCGATTCGCCGATCATGCTCGCCGACGAATCCCCGAGATGGGCGCGAAGAGCGCACGCACCCTCGGCGGCTCGCCGATCTCGCTGATGGTCTATGTCGAGGATGTCGACGCGCGGTCGCGCAGGCCGTCGCCGCCGGTGCTACGCTCACCCGGCCGGTCGCGAACCAGTTCTACGGCGATCGCACCGGTGGCGTCGACGATCCGTTCGGCTATCACTGGTATCTCGCCACTCACGTCGAAGACGTTCCGCCGGACGAGCTCGAAAAACGCGCGGCGAAGGCGATGGGAGCATAGGGAGACAGACCGCGTTGTCCCCGACATTGCCCGTGCGAAGCCTGCCGGAAGAGCATGGTCTGTCCCCATGAATCCCGCCCTCGCCGCCGTGCTGTCCAACCCCGCCATCTGGCGCGGCGGCGACTGCGCGCCCGAGCCCGCCGCGTTGCCGTCGGGTTTTCCCGCGCTCGATGCCGTGCTGCCCGGTCGCGGCTGGCCGGGAGCCGCGTTGACCGAGATCGTGCTCGAACGCGAGGGCATCGGCGAGATCCGTCTCACGCTGCCGGCGCTCGCGCGGTTGCAGGCACAGGGCCGTGACGTCGTCTGGATCGCGCCGCCCCATGTGCCGTACGCGCCGGCGCTCGCTGCCGCGGGGCTCGATCTCGCGCGGCTGCTGGTCGTCCATTGCCGCAACCCGGCGGATCAGCTGTGGGCCTACGAGCAGGCGCTGCGTGCGCCCGGATGCGGCGCCGCGTTCGCGTGGCTCGGCCCGCACGACGACCGCACGATGCGCAGGCTCGCGGTCGCCGCGCGCGAGGGTCGCACCTGGGGCGTGCTGTGGCGGCGTCCCGGCCAGCGCGCGATCGCCGCCACCGCGTCGTTGCGGCTGGCACTCGCCCCGCGGGAGGGCCGGCTCGCGGTGCACGTGCTGAAGCGCCGCGGCGGCGAGCTCGCGCAGCCGGTATGCCTCGACGTGGATGCCGCCGGCGGCGTCCCGCCGCTCCTCGATCCTCGCACCAGCGCGGGCCGTGCGCTCGCGTCCGGCCGTTTGCGCCCGCCACACGTCTTGCCGACGTAGCGTGAACAGGCCCGCGCGCGTTGCCGCCATCCGCCATGCTCTGGGCGTGCCTGCTTCTGCCCTCGCTGCCCCTCGACGTCTTCGCGCGGGCGGCCTCGCCCGCTGAGGCGGCAAAGCCGTTCGCGGTGGGCAGCGGCGGGCGCACGCCGCGCATCGTCGACGCGAATGCCGGCGCGCGCGACGCCGGGATCCGCCCGGGACAGCTCGTCTCGGCGTCGCTCGCGCTCGCGCCCGACCTCGTGCTGCGCGACCGCGACCCGATGCCGAGTCCGCCGCGCTCGAAGCCGTGGCGTCCTGGGCAACGCAGTTCACGCCGGCTGTCGCGCTCGCGCCGCCCGACGCGGTGCTCGCGGAGATCGGCGGCAGCCTGCGGCTCTTCGGCGGCCTGCCGCAGCTGAGCGCAAGGCTTTCCCGGGGCGCGCACGACCTTGGCTACGCCACGCGGCTCGCGCTCGCGCCCACGCCCGCCGCGGCCCTGCTGTTCGCGCGCGCGGCAACGGCGGGGTCAGATCCCGCTTTTCCGGCAGCTCTCGCGAGCAAGACCGGGAGCGATCGAGCAAACGTCCGCGCCTGATTCGCCCGCATGTCCTGGCTCGACGCGCTTCTCCCGTTGCCGCTCTCTCTCACCGAAGCCGATCCCGCCGCCGTCGCGACGCTCGCCGCGGCCGGCATCACGACCTTCGGGCAGGCGTGCGCGCTGCCGCGCGCCGCGCTGGCACGGCGCGTGGGCGCGGATTTCGTCGCCATTCTCGATCGCGTGCGCGGGCTCGTCCCGGAGCCGCGACCGCCGTTCGTGCCGCCGCCGGGCTATACGGGAAAACTCGACCTGCCGGCGCCGGTGGCAAGCGTCGACGCGCTCGCGTTCGCGGTGAACCGGCTCGTGCTCGAGTTGGCGGGATGGCTCACGGGCCGCGGGCTCGGTGTCGTCGAAATGTCGCTCGTGCTCGCGCACGAGCGTTACGTCCGTGTTGCGACCGGCGTGCCCGCCACCATCGTCGGCTTCGCGCTCGCCGCGCCGGCGCGCGAGCCCGCGCATCTCGTCGCCGTGCTGCGCGAGCGGCTCGCGCGCATCGTGCTGCCGGCGCCGGTCGAGGCGATCACGCTCGCGAGCAAGGCGACCGCCCCTCTGGCCAGCCGCAACCTCGGCCTCTTCCCCGGGGACGAGGCAGCTCGCGACCGTTCCGCTGCTCGACCGCTTGCGCGCACGGCTGGGCGAAGATGCGGTGACGCTCGTCGCGCCGCACGCCGAGCACCGGCCCGAGCGCGCGTGGCGCGAAAGCAGGGTCAGAATCGACTTGTCCGAGACAGGCCACGCGATTTCACGGGAACAGCCGAACGACCGCTTCGAAAACCGTGGCCTGTCCCCCGCCCGGTCTGGCTGCTCGCCGAGCCGGAGCCGCTCGGTCACCGGCTCGAAGCGCAACCGTGGGTGCTGCGCGACGGGCCGGAGCGGATCGAGTCGGGATGGTGGGACGGCCGCGACGTGCGCCGCGATTACTTCGTCGCCGAGAACCCGCGCGGCGAGACCGTGTGGATCTATCGCGATCACCGCTACGGGATCGACGACGGCGAGTGGTTTTTACACGGCGTATTCGGGAATGCGTGACCGGGGCCACTGATAGCCCTGGTGCCTCCCAGTAACCGCCCTTCCCGCCCGCGATCCCGGCGAAGCTTTCGACCAGTTCGATGCGCATCACGTACTTCGCGTGCTTGTAGCCCAGCTGCCGTTCGACGCGCAATCGGACCGGAGCGCCGTTGGCGACGGGCAACACCGCGTCGTTCATTTCGTAGGCCAGGATAGTCCTGCGGATGAACGCATCCTCGAGATCGATGCTCTCGTAACAGGGACTGGCGCCGCCGGCTTCCATGGGATCGGCGCAATGGAACACGACGAACCGCGCACGGGGCCCCGGTCGCACCGCCTCGAGCAGCGCTGAGAGCCGTGCGCCCTTCCACTTCGCGATGGCGCTCCAGCCTTCGACGCAATCGTGCCGCGTGATCTGCGTCCGGCTCGGCAGCGCGCGCAGGTCCGCCAGCGAAAGGCTGGCCGGCTGCGCGACGAGCCCGCCGACCTCCAGGCGGTAGTCGGCAAACCCGTTCGCCGCGAGCAGCCGATAGGCATCGCTGTCCGGCTCCGCGGTTCCATTGCTGCGAAAGGTCGGCGAGCGATCGGCATCGGTGAACTCCTGCGCCATCGACTTGCGCGAGGTCACTGCGCGCGCCGCCGCGGCGCTTGCCGTCTCGCCGGCGCTCAGGACCTTCGGAAACCAGTCGCTGTTGGACAGCCGCTCGCAACCTGCGACGAAGAGCGTTCCCGCCGCGCCGATTCCGCGCGGAATCTTGAGTGCCCGCGGCACGCCGTTTCGGGCATCCTCGATCGGCGCGATCGTGTGGCTGGTCGTTCCCGGCACCGCGGATAGCGGTGGTGATCGGCGGCGACACCCCGGAATTGAGCCATCCGAGGCGTTCTTTCTGGAAGGCGTTGTAGTGGGGCGTGGTGTTGGAACTGCCCATCATGTCGAAGATGTCGCCGTAGTCGGAGGCACGCACAGCCGCCAGCCGCGATGGAAACCGCGCCGCAGTCGAGCGAATGCGAGTGATAGAGACCGAAGTTGTGACCCATTTCATGCCCGACCACCGGCAGCGTGAAGCCCCACTTGGCGTGGATCCACGCCTGCGAAGGGTTGCCGCCGACGGAACCCAGCCCCCACCAGGCGCAGGTGTTGGCAGGGAACACGTAGACGTACCGCGCGTAATTCGCGAGCGCGTAGCCCGCCGCCGTAGCGGCCTGTCGCGCCTGTGCCGCGATATTGCCGTAATTGCACGCGCCGCTCGATTCCGCGATCGTGAACCAGCCCGCGACATCGCCGGTCAGCGACGTTTGCTGGTACGAGGTCTCGTAGTCGTAGTTGCTGGTCGTGCCGAACATCAGACCCTGCGCGTACGCGACAGAGAACGGCTGCGTCGGCGCGTCACGGAAGTTGACCAGGATCGCCAGCGTCCTCTGCGCGCCCAGCGTGCCCGGCAGCGCCGCCCCGATCGGCGATGGCCGTGAGCCGTGGTGATGTCGCCGGCGTTGGCCAGAACGATGGCCTGCTCGCAGCTTGACGCCACGGACACGGACCCTCTTGCCGGCGGCTGCGTCGGGCACCCTGCCCGCGAAATGGAGCGAGAACCTGCCCTTGGGCGTGCGCAGAAAATGAAGATAGAAATCGTCGGCCGGATCGGCGTGGTCGAAGTGGAGCACTTCGAGTTCACCGGTCTCGTCCACCGTCCTGCTCGACGAGCGCAAGGGCCTCCGCCGGCAGGCCGGCGCGCCGTTCGTCGGGGAGGGCTACGCGCAGAAACTTACGGCGCGTAACCCGAGTTGACGACGTAGCCATCGGGGGTCACGCTGCCATCGAACAGCAGCAGGTTGCCGTCGCCCGCCGAGGCGGGCGAGCCGGGACGGCGCTTCAGCCAGCCGCGCCCGTCGACCTGCGCGCGCAGATTGGCCGGCGCGTTCTCGTCGCGCGGCGTGCACGCGCAGATCAGCCACTGGTGATTGAGGTACGAGTCGCCGTGGGCCGCCATGAAGAAATTGTCGGCGAGCACGTAGTCGCGCGCCCATTGCCACATCGGCAGCTTCGAGCCGTCGTAGTGCGCCATCACGAAGCCGCCGGCATCGGACACTGCCGCGAAGCGGTCGTTGCGCCCGCCGTTGATCTGCTCGCGATTCTGGTAATACCGGTGCACCGCACTGCGCACGCGCTGCGACAGCGGCAGGTCGAACGGCGGCGCGTCGAGGCGGAACGGCCGGTTCGGCAGCCGGTGCGGAAAGACCGGGTCGGCGTCTCTGCCGCGCCATGCGGGCGGCAACTCGGCGAGCGGCGCGCCGTCGCGATCGACCTGCGTGTACTCGGCCGGGGTCGCCTGCGCAATGCCGTTGGCGCCGGGGAACAGGCCGTAGAGATGATCGAAGCTGCGGTTCTCGGCGTAGATGACGATGATGTGCTCGATGCTTCGAGCCGCCCCTTCCGCGCGGTTCCTGCGCGGCACCGCCAATGGCCGCGAGCCCGGCCGCCGCAGCGACCAGCAGGCGCGCGGCGAGCCGCCGAAGGCCGGGACGACGGCTCTGCACTCGCCTGCGCCGAACCGCATCGCCATGGCCGCTCCCAACGGGCGATCAGCCAAGCGTCACCGCGGCGCGCACCGTGCCGGCGCGCTCGTGTCGCGCGACGAGGTCGATCCGGTCGCCTTTGCGCCCCCGCACGACCCACTCGATCTTCGCGCGATCGTCGGTCACGTTGTAGTCGGGCCAGAAGGACACGCCGGTGTGCTTGCCCCACTTGCCTTCGAGCTGGCCCAGGTCCTCGCGCCGCTTGCCGTGGACGAGATCGGCGCCGGCGGGCAGCGCGATCTCGGCGATGACTCCGCGCACGACCTTGCGCTCCAGCGCCCGCTTCGAGACGTAGCTCGGCAGCCAGCCGGTGTTCTGGACGACGAGCCGGACGCGCCAATGGTCGTCGCCCAGCGGGTCGGCTGCGGCCGCCACCAGCTCCATCTTCGGCGACGTCAGCGCCTGCCAGAGGAGCCACTTCGGGAAGCGCGCGATCTCGCGCTCGAGGAACGCCGGCGGCGGGTTGCCGAACGCGTGGAAGCGGTTCCAGCCGCCGATCTCGATGCGGCCCAGCTGCGGATGGTCGAACGGCCGCCACGGGATGTGCGCGGCCCCGCCGAGCTGCTCGACGTTCCAGCGATAGAGCTTGAGGTCGTCCTCGATCGGATGGTCGCGGAACCAGTCGATGTATTTGTAGTTCCTGATGCCGGCCTCGTGCATCGGGCTCCAGATCTCGACCACCCAGCTGAACATCCCGAGGTGCTCGTAGATCCAGTCGAACGCGCCGCCGATGACCTGCTTGGGGTGATAGCGGAATTCCTCGTAGACCGAGATCGCCGGATAGCCGGTCAGCTCGGTCCCCTTCGCCCCGGCCTTCCGGTAGTGCCAGAGGTCCTCGGCGTGCATCTCCGCGTCGGACTGATGGTCGAACGGACGCAGCAGCACGCCGCTCCAGGTGTGAAAGGCGACGCCCCCGGTGATGTTCGGATGGCCGGCGACGAACTCCACGACCGCGCGGACCTCGGGCTCCGAGGTTGGAAACGGCCCGGCACCGAGCTGCTCGAACTCCTGGCGCCAGTTCGCCGGGAAATTTCTATTCAGATCAAGTCCCTGCTTATTTTTCTTCACTCGTAACGTGAAGCCATCCCAACCCTCGATCGTGCCTTCGGGAAGTATCCGGTAATAGCTGCCGCCGGTTTCGACGGGGTCGCGCCGGATCATCAGGCCCGGTTGCTCGGGGTGGTCCTTCCAGAGTCCGTTGGGATCGGGCATGCGCATCTGGAGGATCCGGCCGTCGCCGTCGACGTCCTCGACGGTGAGCCCGTCGATCTCCTCTTCGTCCCACGGATACGGGCGGGTGCTCGAGCGGACCCATTTCGGCTTGTCCGCGAGCGCCCATTCGGCGCCGTCCGGGTTGATCCGCGGACAGACGTAGAACGCGCGGGTGTCGAGCGCCCGGGTCACGTCGGGATCGCTGCCGTACCCGGTGACCAAGCGTGTGCAGGAAGTAAAGGTTCGCCGCCGATGCCGCGACCTCGGTCGAGTGGATGTTGCCGTCCACCCAGAACGCCGGCTTCTCGGCCGCGGGGCCCGTGGCGAGCGCTGGTGACGGTCAGCACCCAGACGTCGCGGCCCTCGTGGCTCTTGCCGATCGATTCGATCGACACGAGGCCCGGATGCTCGGCCGCGAAGGCCTGGAGGATCGCGGTGAGGTCGGCGTAGCGGTAGAAACGGTCGAAGGCGATGGCGGGCATGGCGTGGCTTTCCTGTCGCTTGGGGACAGACCCGAGTTCCGCGGAAGCCGTGGTCTGTCCCCGCACGGCGGAGCCGGCATCTTACCGGCCTTTGCGCGGCGATGGCCGGCGGACCGCGACAGGGCCCTTCCTCGCCGCCTCTTCCCCGCCATGCCGACCGTCTATTCATACGGTCATTGTCGAATACCGTATATTTACACGGCTATCTCCGCGCGCGCGACCCTTGTGCCTGGCACCCCGTTGCGGCGATCCCGATGCTCCCCGCCTACGCCGAACTGCACTGCCTGTCGAATTTCTCGTTCCTCCGCGGCGCGTCGCACCCGGAGGAACTGGTCGAGCGCGCCCGGGCACAGGGCTACGCGGCGCTCGCGATCACCGACGAGTGCTCGTTCTCGGGCATCGTCCGCGCGCATCTCGCAGCGAAGCACGCGGGCCTTCCGCTCGTCATCGGCAGCGAGGTCGCGCTCATCGACGGGGTGAAGCTCGTGCTGCTCGCCACCGACCGCGCGAGCTACGGCAACCTCGCGCAATTGATCACGCGCGGGCGGCGCAGCGCGCAGAAGGGCCGCTACGCGCTGTCCCGCGACGACGTCGCGACGTTCGCGGACGGGCTCCTCGCGCTGTGGGTGCCGCCGGAGCCGGCGAGGCGATCGGAGTCGGGATCGGGGGCGGATACGAATTCCCATTCCGGCCGCACACAGGGGGACGGTTCTGATGAGGATTCGCATCCGACCCCGATCGGCCCGTATCCGATTCCCGTTCCCCGCGATGGCGAGACCCTCGCCATCGCGCGCTGGGTTGCCGCCGTCTTTCCCGGCCGCGCGTGGCTCGCGGTCGAACTCTTCGCCCGTGCCGGCGACCGCGCCCGGCTTGCGCGCTGCGCGGCGCTGGCACGGCAGACAGGCCTGCCGCAGGTCGCCGCCGGCGACGTTCACATGCACGTGCGCGCCCGGCGCGCGCTGCAGGACACGCTCACGGCGATCCGCGTCAGGAAGCCGCTCGCCGAATGCGGCTACGCGCTCCATCCGAATGGCGAGCGGCATCTGCGCTCGCGCGCACGACTCGCGACGATCTACCCGCCCGAGCTGCTCGCCGAGACTGTCGCCATCGCGCGGCGCTGCGCGTTTTCGCTGGACGAATTGCGCTACGAGTATCCGGAGGAAATCGTCCCGCCGGGGCAGACGCCGGCCTCGCATCTGCGCGCACTGGTCGAAGCGGGACTGGCGCGGCGGTATGCGGGGACCGGCCACGGCTTCCCGCGCGGCATTCGGGGACAGACCCCGATTCCCCGCGTGGCATCGGGGTCTGTCCCCGCGGATGCGATCTGCCCTCCCGACGTCCGGGCGCTGATCGAGCACGAGCTCGCGCTGATCGCGGAACTGAAGTACGAGCCGTATTTCCTCACCGTCCACGACATCGTCGCCTTCGCGCGCGCGCAGGGCATTCTCTGCCAGGGCCGCGGCTCGGCGGCCAACTCGGCGGTCTGCTACGCGCTCGGCATCACCGAGGTCGATCCCGCGCGCATGAACATGCTGTTCGAGCGGTTCATCTCGAAGGAGCGCAACGAGCCGCCCGACATCGACGTCGATTTCGAGCACCAGCGGCGCGAGGAAGTCATCCAGTACATCTACGCGAAATACGGCCGCGACCGCGCGGCGCTCGCCGCGACGCTCATCACCTACCGGCCGAAGAGCGCCGTGCGCGATGTCGGCCGGGCGCTGGGCCTCGACCTTGCGCAGGTGGACCGGCTCGCCGGCATGTTCGCGTGGTGGGACGGCCGCGAGGTCAGGCCCGAGCGTGTCCGCGAGGCGGGGTTCGAGCCCGACAACCCGATGTTCGTCCGTCTCGTCAAGCTGACGGGCGAGCTGATGGGCTTCCCGCGCCACCTGTCGCAGCACGTCGGCGGGTTCGTCATCGCGCGCGACCTGCTGGAGCGGATGGTGCCGGTCGAGAATGCGGCGATGGCGGAGCGCACCGTCCTCCAGTGGGACAAGGACGATCTCGACGCGCTGGGCCTGCTGAAGGTCGATTGCCTCGCGCTCGGCATGCTGTCGGCGATCCGGCGCTGCCTCGACATGGTGTCGAAATTGGGGTCAGGTCACATTTCCCCGCAATGGCGGCGCTCCGGAATGGGGTCAGAGTCGAATTTCCATCCACCGCGCAGCGATCATGAATCGCGCGCCGGCATATCGACTCTGACCCCATTGGCGCCGCTGACCCTCCAGGACATTCCGGCCGAGGACCCGGAGGTCTACGCGATGTGCCAGCGCGCCGATACCATCGGCGTGTTCCAGATCGAGTCGCGCGCGCAGCAGGCGATGCTGCCGCGGCTCAAGCCCGCGTGCTTCTACGACCTCGTGATCGAGGTCGCCATCGTGCGCCCCGGCCCGATCCAGGGCGGCATGGTGCATCCGTACCTGCGCCGCCGGCAAGGTCTGGAGCCCGTCACCTATCCGAGCGAAGCGGTGCAGAGCGTGCTCGCGCGCACGCTCGGCGTGCCGATCTTCCAGGAGCAGGTGATGCAGCTCGCGATCGTCGCGGCGGGATTCACGCCGGGCGAGGCGGACCATCTGCGGCGCTCGATGGCCGCCTGGAGGCGCAAGGGCGGCCTCGAGAAATTCGAGCAGCAACTGATCGACGGCATGGGCGCGCGCGGCTACGCCGAAGGCTTCGCGCGGCAGATCTACCAGCAGATCCTGGGCTTCGGCGAGTACGGCTTTCCGGAATCGCACTCGGCCTCCTTCGCGCTGCTCGTCTACGTGTCGGCGTGGCTGAAGCGCTACGAGCCCGCCGCGTTCTGCGCCGCGCTGCTCAACTCGCTGCCGATGGGCTTCTACGGGCCCTCGCAGCTCGTGCAGGATGCTCGCCGGCATGGCGTCGAGGTGCGCCCCGCGGACGTGACGACGAGCGAGTGGGACTGCACGCTGGAAGAAATTCGGCCGGCGGAATCGGGGTCGGATGCGAATCTTCGGCAAGGCCTTCCTCCTGCGATCGGCCGGAATGAAGATTCGTGTCCGACCCCGATCCTGCTTTCTCCCGCGCTGCGCCTGGGTCTGCGTCTCGTCGCCGGACTCTCCGAATCCGGCGCGCGCAGGATCGTCGAAGCCCGGAGCGCGCAGCCCTTCGCGAGTGTCGCCGACCTCGCGCACCGCGCGCGGCTCGACCGCCGCGACCTCGCCTGCCTGGCCGAGGCCGACGCGCTCGCGGCGCTCGCCGGTCATCGGCACGACGCGGCGTGGGGGGTCGCCGGCGTCGAGCGGCTGCCGGCATTGCTCGCAGGCAGCGTTTTCGACACCGCGGATCCCGTGCTGCCGCCGCCGACCGAAGGACAGGACATCGTCGCCGACTACCGCACGCTGTCGCTCACGCTGCGGCGGCACCCGCTGGCTCTCCTGCGCGACAAGCTGCAGCGGCGGCGGCTCGCCACGGCGGCCGAGATCGCGCGGGCGCCGCCGGGCCGGATCGTCCGCACCGCGGGAATCGTCATCGGCCGGCAGCGGCCCGACACCGCGAGCGGCGTGGTCTTCGTCACGCTCGAAGACGAAACCGGCGCCACCAACGTGATCGTCTGGCGCGACGTCGGCGAGCGCCAGCGCCGCGAACTGCTCGGCGCGAAGCTGCTCGCGGTCTTCGGCAAGGTGGAGCGCGAGGGGCAGGTCGTCCACGTCCTCGCCGGACGGCTCGCGGACCTCTCTGCGCTGCTGGGCGATCTGCAAACCCGGTCGCGGGATTTTCACTGACCGGAACGCGGCCGGACATCATGCGCGCAGCGGCAACTTCCATGTCGACCGGGACCTGCCCGGACCCGCGCGATCCGCCGCGCGCGCGGGGCAGATCAACATCGAACCGGCCCCGCTACGATCGCCCGCCGTCGACCGACAGGACCTGACCCGAGATCCAGGACGCCTTGTCGCCGGCAAGAAACAGCACCGCATTCGCAATGTCGTCGGCGGTGCCCAGGCGGCGCACGTGGATGTTTTCGACCAGGCGCCTCTGTCCTTCCTCGCCGTAGCTCTCCCACTGGCGCTCGGTGGCCGGGTTGGAGCGCACGAAACCCGGCGCGACCGCGTTGCAGGTGATGCCGTATCGTCCCAGGTCCTGCGACAGCTGCCGGGTCAGGCCCACCAGCGCGTGCTTGGCCGCGGTATAGGCCTGGATCCCGGTGAGGCTCGGGCGCAGGCCGGCACCGGAAGCGATGAACACGATCCTGCCGCGGCCACGCCGCCGCATCGACGGCGCGACCGCCTGCGCCAGCCAGAACGCGCTGTCGACGTTCGCCGCAAACAGCGCCCGCCAGCCATCTTCGCTCACCGACTCGATCGGCTGACCCTGCTGGCCGCACACCCCGCCCGCCGCGTTGACCAGGATGTCGATCGGCCCGCCGCGCGATTCGATGCCGCCGACGAGGTCCTGCACCTCCGCGCGCCGCGAAAGATCGCAGCGGTGCGCCGTCGCGCCCCGTGGCCGGTTCGACTCCGGAATGTCGGCGATGTCGACCAGGTGCGCGCAGGCACCCTCCGCCGCGAGCGCCCGTGCGATCGCCGCTCCGATGCCCTGTGCGGCGCCGGTGACGAGCGCTATCCGTTGCTCGAATCCGCCCGGCATGCGTCGATCAGCAGCTGAAAGGTGGCGAAGGACTGCTCGCGCCGGCCGTCCTCGATATCGCGGATCAGCGCGACCAGCCGGGCCAGTGCCGGCGTGCCCACGCCGACTTCGCCGGCGAGCGTGGTCACGATGCCGATCTGGGTCTCGACTTCGGTCTTGCGCTTGCGCACCGCGAGGTCGCGCCAGATGCCCGAGTGCGTCTTGGCGGTCCGGCCGGTGTAGTCGGCGAGCCAGTCCAGCACCCGCGTTCTTTGCGCTGCCGATCCCGCGGGCAGGAAAGCGCGGGGATCGAAATCGCCAAAACCGACCGGATCGACGCGGCGCGCTTGCGCCGCCGCCATCACCTCGCAGCCGAGACGCTCGAACACCACGCGCCGCCGCGGATCGGCGAAGTTCTCCGCCATCGAGTCGGGCGTCAGCGCCGTGGCGATCAGCATCGCCCCGTAGGCGAGCTTGCCCCACAGGTAGCCATAGATGTTGTCCGTCAGCACCGCGTCGGGCTCGAACACGCGGAGCAGCGAATGCATATCGCGCGTGCGCGGCCGGATCGAACCGTCGATCTCGCCGACCACCACCGCGCCGCGGTTGCCATAGAGGATTTCGCCCGGACCGTGCCAATCGGCGCCGAAGTTGACGAAACAGCCCATGGTCCGCTCGCTGCCGACGCGCGCGGCAATCGCGATTTCGTTCAGGCCGTTCTGGGCCGACAGGACGTAGCCATCCTCGGCGAGGAACGGCGCCAGCTGCGCGACCGCACTCTCGGTGGCAAGCGCCTTCACCGCCAGCACGACGCGCGAGTAGCGGCGGCCCGGCGGGAGCTCGCCGGCGGTGACGGCGGGCACGATCACCTTGAACGCCTCCACCGGGCCCGTGATCGACAGGCCGCTGCTTCGGCACGCTCGCACGTGCTCTTCGACGACATCGACCATCAGCACCGGAATGCCCGCGCGGGCCCAGTACGCGCCGAGCGTGCCGCCGATGGCGCCCGCGCCCCAGATCAGGATGGGATCGGCCGCATCCGGCGCGGCGGGTGTGTCGGGATGCGCCACGGTCAGCGGGGGAGCCGGCCGAGCCGGCGCTCCTCCTTGTGGCTCGCCACCGTCAGCTCGCCCTCGGTCGTCACCCAGCCGCGGTACATCCCGATCGTGTTGAACGGCGCGACCACCTTCCCGGCCGCATCGATCGCGATCATCCCGGCGCCGATCCTGTGCGCGGACAGCGCGTCGTGGACCACGGCGTTCGCCGCGCTTTCGAGCGACTGGCCGGCGTACATCATGCGCGCGGCGACGTCGTAGGAGGCCACCAGCCGGATGAACACTTCGCCCTGCCCGGTGCCCGAGACCGCGCAGACGCCGTTGCGCGCATAGATCCCCGCGCCGACGACCGGAGTGTCGCCGACCCGGCCCGCGGGCTTGTTGTTGAATCCGCCGGTCGACGTTGCCGCGGCGAGATTGCCTTGCCCGTCGAGCGCCACCGCGCCCACCGTGCCGTGCTTCTCGGCCTCGCCGGCCATCGCGATGGTCCCGTCCTCGGCCCGCGCCTTGAGGCGCGCGAGAGCCACGACCTGACGCTCGGTGGTGAAGTAGCCCGGCTCCACCATCGCGATCCCCCGTGCCTGCGCGAACGCATCCGCCGCCGGTCCGGCGAGCAGCACGCTGGCACCGTGATCGAGCACCGCGCGTGCCGCGCGCACGGGATTGCGGATGCGACGCACCGCGCACACGGCGCCGGCGCGCAAGGCCGCGCCGTCCATGATCGACGCATCGAGCTCGTGCTCGCCATCGGTGTTCAGCGCGGCGCTGTAGCCGGCGTTGAAGTACGGGCTGTCCTCCATCACCACCACCGCGGCTTCGACGGCATCCAGCGCCGCTTCGCCGCGCGCCAGCAGCGCCCAGCCCGCGCGCAGCGCGTCGGCGAGATGAGCGCGCGCCTCGTCCCACTGCGCCGCGCTCATCATTTCCACAGGCAGCGTGCCGCAGCCGCCGTGGATGCCGATCGCAATCACGAGGACCTGTTACCGGCCCGGTGCCGGCGAATGGTGACCACCGCGCTTCCTGCGCCGGCCCGCTGCCGCTGAATGGCTATCATCCGGCTATTTCGCCGGCCGGATGTCCATCGCCAGCGTGTCCTCGTCGACGCGCGGCGTGATCGTGACCTTGTCCTTCTGCATCGCCCAGGCCGAGCCGACCGACACCAGCGGCAGGCGCTGGCGGTCCTTCAGCACCAGCGCGTTGGCCTGCTCGAGAAGCGCGCGCCGCTTGCCGTCGTCCATCTCGACCGCCGCATCCTGCAGCACCTTGTCCATCGCGTCGTTCTTGTAGCCGAGCACGTTGAACGCACCCATCTTCTTTTCCTTGTCGTTCGAGTGCGCGAGCGAGGACAGCGTGTAATGCGCTTCGCCGGTCAGCGTGCCCCAGCCGGACATCGACATCGAGAAATCGCCGCGGGTGCGGGCCGGGAAGAACACCGGGGCAGGCTGGGCATTGGCCGCGACCTCGATGCCGATCGCCGCGAGCATCTGCGCGACCGAGGTTCCCACCTGGCGATCTCCCGGCAGGCGATCCTGGGTGAAGGCGAACTGGATCTTGAAGCCGTTGGGGTACCCCGCATCGGCCATCAGCTTCTTCGCCGCCGCCACGTCGTACTTGCGCTCGCCGAGGGACTTGTTGTAGCCGAAGATCGACGGCGTCACCATCTGGCTCGACGGCTTGCCCAGGCCTTCCATCGAGATCTCGGCCAGCGTCTTGCGATCGATCGCGAGGTCGATCGCCTCGCGCACGCGGATGTCCTGCAACGGATTCTTCGGCAGTGCCGAACCGTCCTTGGCGGTGATCTGTCCGGCCGGCGGCGTCGCGCGCTGATCCAGCTCCATGTTGAACACGTACACGGTGTCGACGATCTCCACGCGCAGCTTGGGATCGCGCTTCAGCGCCGCCACGTCCGCGGCCGGCACCCGCGAGATCAAATCGAGCTGTCCCGCCTTGAGCTGCGCGACGCGGGCCGCGTCGTTCGGAATGTCCTTGCGCACGACGCGTGCCCACGGCTGCTTGCCGCCCCAGTACCCGTCGAAGCGGTCGAGCACGAAATCGCCCTTCGGCGTCCAGGAGACGAGCTTGTAGGGGCCGGTGCCGATCGCCGCCTTGCCCGAGTTGAACGCTTCGTTCGCGTTTTCCTTGGTCAGGCCCGCCGCCGCCTTCGACGACACGATGAACAGCCGGATGAAGTCGTTCGGCAGCACCGGCGCCGGGCCGTCGGTCATGATGTGAATCGTGTGCGGATCGATGATCTTCGTGCCGGAAACGCGACGCACGTAGATCGTGGTCGGGTTGGGTCCCGCGACCATCGGGATGCGCTCGATCGAGAACTTGACGTCCTCGGCGGTGAAATCCGATCCGTCGTGGAACTTCACCCCCGGCCGGAGCTTGAACTCCCAGGTCGTCGGGTTGATCGGCTTCCAGGAGAGCGCCAGCCGCGGCTGCACTTCGAGCCCGTTGCCCGACCAGGTCAGCGTGTCGAAGACGTGCTTCAGAGCCTCGGCATGCGTGCCGGTCGCGGTGAAGTGCGGATCCATCGAATCCGGTCCGCCGCGCACGCCGATGGTCAGCGTCTGCGCGGCAGCCAGACCGATTGAAGCGGCGAACAGCAGCGTGCCTGCCGCAAAGCGCTTGAGCGTTGCACCGGTGGTCATGGGTCAGTCCCTCCTGTCGATTCGCGTCGGCCATGCGGCCTGGTTGAGGATGACTTTCGTCATCAGGTAGTTGAGCGTTTCGCGTTCTTCCGCGCTCAGGGACCCGGTCAGCGCTTCCTCCCGCGCCACCAGCAGCGGCACGGTTTCGTCGAGAATCCGCGCGACCGGATCCGGTCAGGTACAGCTGGCGCCGGCGGCGATCGCCGGCGTCCTGCTTGCGATGGATCAGCTTGCGGCCCAGCAGACGATTGACCGCCCGGCTCAGGGTATTGCGCGGACGCGAAGACGACGCCGCCACGTCCTCGGCGGTGATCCCCTCGCGCAGTCCGATCGCGTACAGCACCACGTGCTCGGGTTCGGTGAGCTGGTGGTTGCGCGCGATCCAGTCGTAGATCGGCTGGTTGAAATGGTGGGCGATGAAATTCACCCGAAACGACAGGCGGCAGGGATTGTGCCAGAGCTTGACCCCGATCATCGGATTCATGCCTTCCGGCACCGCGGGCATGGCCGGACCTTGCGCGGCGGCAGGCGGCGCGCGCGTTTCGCTGTCCGGCGAGGTCTTCCGTTGCAGCATGCGCTGGCGAGGGCGAGGAGGCGGGTGAATTGGTTCCAAATGGATGTTGACGCGGTGCGATCGCAATGTCAACATCGGCGCGATGCACCAGCAATTGTTCCGTTCGGAACTATAGGGAACTGATCCGGCGGCAGGCGGGCGGTTCCCGTGCAGCGCGCGGGGGGCGATGCGGATCAGCGAAATGAACTGGATGCAGGTGCGCGACCACGCGCTGCACCACGGCACCGCCGTGCTGCCGATCGGCTCCACCGAGCAGCACGCCTACCTGTCGCTGTGCGTCGACGCGATCCTGTCGGAGCGGGTCGCCGTCGATGCCGCGCAGCCGCTGAACGTGCCGGTGTTTCCCGTGCTCAACTACGGCCTGACGCCGAGCTTCGTCGATTTTCCGGGCACCGTCACGCTGCGCCTGTCGACCCTGTGCGCGCTGGTGACCGACGTGCTCGACGGCATCGTGCGCAGCGGCTACCGCAGAATCGTCATCGTCAACGGCCACGGCGGCAACGCGCCGGCGCACGGCGCGGTGCTGCAATGGCTGGACGCGAACCGCGGCGTCCAGGTGAAATGGCACAACTGGTGGAACGCGCCGCGGACCTGGGCCAAGGTCAAGGCGATCGACGAGCTGGCGTCGCACGCATCGTGGATGGAGAACTTCCCGTGGACCCGGCCGGCGGGCGTCGACATGCCCGGCGAGCGCAAGGCGATGATCGACCTTGCCCGCTACCAGCGCCTCGATCCGGGGGCGAAGAAGGAAATGCTCGGCGACGGCAATTTCGGCGGCGCCTATCAGCGCAGCGACGAGGACATGCTCGCCCTGTGGCAGGTCGCCGTCGAGGAGACGCGGTCGGTGATCGCCGACGACTGGGCCTGAAGGCCGTCGGGACCCCTGCCCCGCCGCGCGTTCCGCGAACCGAAGAATGCTGGGCTTCCTGATTCAGCGCCTGCTCCAGGCGATGCTGGTGATGCTGGTGATTTCCGGGCTGGTGTTCGTCGGCGTCTACGCGATCGGCAACCCGATCGACGTATTGCTCTCGCCCGATGCGACCCAGGAGATTCGCGAGCAGGCGATCCGTGCCTACGGGCTCGATCTTCCGCTCTGGCAGCAGTACGGTCGCTTTCTCGGGCGCCTCGTGAGCGGCGACTTCGGTCGTTCGTTCGTGTTCAACATGCCGGTCCTCGAGCTGATCTTCCAGCGGCTGCCGGCGACGGTGGAGCTGACGCTGGCCGCCGTCCTCGGCGCGACGCTGATCGGCGTTCCGCTGGGCATGTACGCCGGCTATCGACCGGACACGGTCGCCGCGCGGACCATCATGGCGATCTCGACGCTCGGGTTCTCGGTGCCGACCTTCTGGGTCGGCCTGGTGCTGATCTACTGCTTCGCCGTGTCGCTGGGGTGGCTGCCGGCCGGCGGCCGGGGACAGACCGCAACGCTGTTCGGCGTGCAGTGGAGTTTCGTCACCGGCAACGGGATTGCCCACCTGCTGTTGCCGGCGGTGAACCTGTCGCTGTTCAAGATGGCGTTGATGATCCGCCTGGCGCGCGCGGGCACCGGCGAAGTGATGATGACCGACACGGTGAAATTCGCACGCGCCACCGGCCAGTCGGAAGCGACCGTGCTGCGCCGCCACGCGCTGCGCCTGATCTCGATCCCGCTGGTCACCGTGTTCGGCCTGGAGCTCGGCTCCACGCTGGCGTTCGCGGTGGTGACCGAGACGATCTTCTCCTGGCCCGGCGTGGGCAAGCTGATCATCGACTCGATCAACGCGCTCGACCGGCCGGTGATGGTCGCGTACCTGATGCTGGTCGCGTTCCTGTTCATCATGATCAACCTGCTGGTCGATCTCGCCAACGCCGCGCTCGACCCGCGGATCCGGCTGCGTCGCGCCTGATGGATCGCTCGAGCCCGCTGGCGTTGTTCTGGTTCGAGTTCCGGCAGAGCCGGGTGGCGGTGATCGCGCTGGCGACCGTGCTGCTGATCGCCGCTTGCCGCGCTGTTCGCGCCGTGGCTCGTGCCGCAGAATCCGTACGACCTGGCCAATCTCGTGCTGGGCGACGCGCGGCGCCCGCCGGGATATGTCGGCGCCGGCGGGATGGTCTATCACCTCGGCACCGACGCGCAGGGTCGCGACCTGCTGTCGGCGATCGTCTACGGCCTCCGGATCTCCATCCAGGTCGGCGTGCTTGCCGGAGCGGTGGCCTTCGCGCTTGGCGTGACCATGGGTGCCACCGCCGCCTTCGTCGGCGGCCGGACCGAGGCCCTCATCATGCGCATCATCGACCTGCAGCTGTCGTTTCCCGCGATCCTGCTGGCGCTGATGATTTCGGCGGTGCTGGGCAAGGGCATGCCCCAGCTGATCGCCGCGCTGGTGGCGGCGCAATACGCGTATTTCGCGCGCACCGCGCACGGCGCGGCCACCGTCGAGCGCGGCAAGGACTATGTCGAGGCGGCGCTGTCCACGCCGCTGTCGGCGGCGCGCGTGATCTTCCGCCACATTCTCCCCAACTGCCTGCCGCCGCTGATCGTCGTGGCGACCGTGCAGGTCGCCAATTCGATCGCGCTGGAGGCCACGCTGTCGTTCCTCGGCCTGGGCCTGCCGCCGACCGAGCCGTCGATGGGCTCGCTGATCGCCAACGGCTTCGAATACCTGCTCTCCGGCCGGTACTGGATATCGATCTATCCGGGAATCGCCCTGATCGCGCTGATTGTCGCGATCAACCTGGTGGGCGATCAGATCCGCGACCAGATCAACCCGCGGCTGCGGCGATGACGGCCCCGCTGCTGGAGGTGCGCAACCTCGCCACGCACTTCGCGCTCAACGCCGGCGTGCTGAAGGCGGTCGACGACGTGTCGTTCGACCTTGCCGCCGGCGAGACCCTGGGGCTGGTCGGCGAATCCGGGTCGGGCAAGAGCGTGACCGGATTCTCGATTCTCGGCCTGGTCGATCCGCCCGGGCGCATCGTCGCGGGCTCGATCCGGTTCGAGGGCCGGGAACTGGTCGGGCTCCATCCGAAGACGATGCGCGGACTGCGCGGCAGCCGGCTCGCCATGGTCTTCCAGGACCCGATGACCACGCTCAATCCGGTGCTCAGCATCGCCACCCAGATGCGCCTCGCCATCGTCGCGCACGAGCGGGTTTCGCGGCAGGCGGCGCGGGAGCGCTCGGTCGCCGTGCTGAACCGGGTCGGCATACCGGAAGCCGAGCGCAGGATCGATGCCTATCCCCATCAGTTCTCCGGCGGGATGCGCCAGCGCGTCGCGATCGCCGTCGCGCTGCTGAATCGTCCGAAGCTCATCGTCTGCGACGAGCCCACCACCGCGCTCGACGTGTCGATCCAGGCGCAGATCCTCGCCGAAATGCGATCGCTGGTGGCCGAACTGGGCACGGCGCTGATCTGGATCAGCCACGACCTCGCGACGGTTTCGTCGCTCGCCGGCCGCATCCTCGTGATGTACGCCGGGCGCGTCGTCGAGCAGGGTCCGACCGCGCAAGTGCTCGCCGCGCCGCGGCATCCGTACACCCGCGGGCTGCTGCGGTCGCTGCCCGCGCATGGCGAGCCGGGCCGCGACCTCGCGCAGATTCCGGGCTCGACACCGTCGCTGCTCGACCTGCCGGACGGCTGTGCCTTCCGTCCGCGTTGCGCCGAGGCGGGCGAAGCCTGTGGCGCCGCGCCGGCGGAGACGTTCGCACCGGCGGGAGGCCGCAGCTGGCGCTGCCACTACCCGCTGAGCCCGACGCCGGCATGAGCGCGCTGTTGCAGGCCATCGGGTTGTCGCGCCATTTCAGGCCGCGGCTCAGCCTCGGCGAGAAGATCGCCGCCAGGCTCGGGAGCCCGATCGAGACCCGGTCGCTGCGGGCGGTCGACGACGTGTCGCTGTCGATCGCGCGCGGTCAGGTGCTGGGGCTGGTGGGCGAATCCGGCTGCGGCAAGTCCACGCTGGCCCGCATGCTGGCGGGCATCCTGCCTCCGACCTCGGGTCAGGCCATGCTCGAGGGCAAACCGGTCATGTCCGCCGGCAGCCGGCCGGTGAAGAGCACCACTCGAGTGCAGATGGTGTTCCAGGATCCGTTCGCGTCGCTCGATCCGCGGATGAAGATCGGCGAGGTCATCGCCGAAGGCCCGGTCGCCCATGGGCTCGTCGCTTCCGGCGGTGCGAACGCCTACGTAGGCCGGTGGCTCGACGCCGTCGGGCTGGAACCGCAGTTCGCCTCCCGTTACCCGCACCAGTTCTCGGGCGGGCAGCGCCAGCGCATCGCCGTCGCCCGCGCGCTCGCGATGCAGCCCGAGGTGCTGATCTGCGACGAACCGGTTGCCTCGCTCGACATCTCGATCCAGGCGCAGATCATCAACCTGTTTCTCAAGCTGCGCCGCGACCTCGGTCTGACGATGCTGTTCATCAGCCATGATCTGGGCGTCGTCCGGCATCTGTCGGACCGGGTGGCCATCATGTACCTCGGCCGGATCGTCGAGACAGGCACCGCCGACGAGGTCTACCGGCGCCCGTATCATCCTTACACGCGGGCGTTGCTCGAAAGCGTCCCCAAGCTGGTCCTGGACTCCGATACGCTGGTTGAGTTCAAGGCGATCCAGGGGGAGATTCCCTCTCCGTTGTCGCCGCCGCCGGGATGTCACTTTCATCAGCGCTGCCCCGATGCGCAGGAACGCTGCCGCCGGGACCCGCCGAGCTACGACGAAATCGGCGGCGGGCGAACCATCGCCTGCCATTTTCCGATCGGCGCCACCGGCACTGGCGCGACCCGATGACGCAACCGTGGAGGTAACCCGGATGGAACCATGGCAATGGCCGGAAGCGGAATGGCGCAAGCGCGTCGATCAGGTTCGGGCCGGCCGCTCGCTCAAGCCCGATGCCTGGCCGGGCGGCAAGCGCTGCGCGGTGGCCTTGTCGTTCGACAGCGACCACGAGACCAACGAGCTGCGCGACGGTGGCCAGTCGATCGGGCGGATGTCCTGGGGCGAGTACGGCAGTCGCGTCGGCGTGCCGCGGATACTCGCGCTGCTCGAGCGCAGCGGGATCGCGGCGACGTTCTTCGTCCCGGCGGTCTCCGCGATGCTGCACCCGCAGGAGCAGTGCGCGGTGCTGGCGGCGGGCCACGAGATCGGCCTGCACGGCTGGATCCACGAGGTGAATTCGATGCTGCCGGCCGCGAGCGAGCGCGACCTGCATTTTCGCGCCAGCGACGCGCTCGAGAAGATCACGGGCGTGCGTCCCGTCGGCATGCGCACGCCGTCGTGGGATTTTTCCCCGGCGACGCTCGCGATCCAGCGCGAGCTCGGGTTGCTCTACGACTCGTCGCTGATGGCCGACGACGACCCCTACGAGCTGCTGGAGAACGGCGAGCCCACCGGCGTGATCGAGCTGCCCGTGGAATGGATTCGCGACGATGCAGTCTACTTCAACATGAACCGCTTCACCGCGCTGCGACCCTATACGCCGCCGGCGGCCGTGCTCGAGATATTCCGGCGCGAATTCGACGGCGCGGCCGCCAGCGGAGGGCTGTTCCTGCTGACGATGCACCCGCACGTCATCGGCTATCGTTCCCGCCTGTTCATCCTGGAAGAGCTGATCGCCCACATGCAGGCGCGGGGCGACGTCTGGTTCGCGACGCACGAGCAGGTCGCGCGCCACGTCGGCAGCGCACTGACCGCGTAGCAGGTTCCGCTCGCGCCGCGGTGTTCGTTCCGCGTCCCGGTCCCGACCCTGTGTAAGATTCGCCTGTCTGGGACGACGACACGGAATGGCCAAACCCGAATTCGACATCGTGGTGATCGGCGGCGGCGCGGGCGGGCTGGTGGTTGCCGCCGGCGGCGCCGCGCTCGGAGCCAAGGTCGCCGTCGTCGAAAAGCACAAGCTCGGCGGCGACTGCCTCTGGTACGGCTGCGTGCCGTCGAAGACGCTGCTCAAGTCGGCGCACGTCGCGCATTCGATGCGCCAGGCGGAGCGCTGGGCGCTGACGCCGGCCGAGCCGCATCCGGATCTCGCGCGGGTCATGGAGCGCGTCGCCGGCGTGATCAAGGGCATCGAGCCCCACGACAGCCCGGAGCGCTTCCGCGGACTCGGCGTCGAGGTGATCTTCGGCGACGGCCGATTCGTGGGTCCGGATGCGTTCGAGGTCGGCGGTCGGAAGCTCACCGCCAAATCCTTCGTCATCGCCACCGGCTCGCGGCCGGCAGTCCCCAGGCTCCCTGGCCTGGAAACGACCCCTTTCCTCACCAACGAAACGGTGTTCGACCTGCGCGAGCCGGTGCCGTCGCTCATCGTCCTCGGCGCCGGGCCGATCGGCTGCGAAATGGCGCAGGCCTTCCGCCGGCTGGGAAGCGAGGTCACGGTCATCGATCTCGCGCCGCAGATCCTGCCGCGCGAGGATCCCGACCTCGCCGCCGTCGTGTTCAAGGCGCTCGAAACCGAGGGCATCCGGTATCACCTCGGCGCGTCGGTGCAGGGGTTCAGCGGGCGCAAGGGCGACGTCCGCGCGAGCGTGCGCCTCGCGGATGGCACGCCGGCGGAAATCGTCGGATCGCACCTGTTGCTCGCCGCCGGGCGCGTCGCGAACGTCGACGGACTCGGCCTCGACGCCGCCGGCGTCGCGCTGGACAGCGGACGGATCGTCGCCGAAGGGCTGGTGACGACCAATTCCAGGATCCGCGTGATCGGCGACGCCGCCGGCGGCCACCAGTTCACCCATCTCGCCGAGCACCATGCAGGCGTCGTGCTGCGCCAGGCGCTGTTCCGGATGGGCTGGGTCAAGCCGTCGCCGGTGGTGCCGTGGTGCACGTTCACCGATCCCGAACTCGCGCGGGTCGGGCTCTCGGAGACCGAAGCGAAGCAGCACGGCATCGCGCACCGCATCTATCGGTTCGCGTTCGAGGAAATCGACCGCGCGCGGGCCGAGGGCGAGACCGAAGGGTTCGCGAAGATCGTCACGACGCCGAAGGGCAAGCTGCTGGGCGCGGCGATCGTCGGTCCGCACGCCGGCGAGCTGATCGCGGAATACGTGTTGGCCGTGGCCAAGGGGATGAACGCGAAGGAACTGACCGGCGTTGTCCACACCTACCCGACGCTGGCGCAGATCAACCGCCGCGTCGCCGATCAGCGGCTGAAAGAAGGTCTCACCCCGACAGCGAAAATCTGGATCCAGCGGATCTTCGGCCTCATGGGGGCGCGTCCATGAGCGACGCGGCGCCGGACGCAGGCGCGGGGGCACACCGTTGAACCCGTCACCGGATCCGGGGCAGGCAACGTCGCGCGGCTCTGCGGCAAGGATCGTGCTGCTCGCCGTCGTTGCGGTCGTCTTCGTCGCCTTCTTCGCGCTGGACGGCCAGCAGTACCTCAGCCTCGATGCCGTCAAGTCGAATCGCGCTGCGCTGCTCGCTTTCGCGGAAGAGCATTTCGTTCTGGCGCTGGCGATCGCGTTCCTGGCCTACGCAGGCGCCGTCGCGTTCAGCCTGCCGGGGGGACTCGTGCTGTCGCTGACCATGGGGTTCCTCTTCGGTCGCTGGGTGGGTACCGCGGTCGCCGTGCTCGCCGCGACGCTCGGCGCGACGCTGGTGTTCCTGGCGGCTCGCTACCTGTTCGCCGACGCCGCGCGAAGGCGGCTGGGTCCGCTCGGCGAGAAGATCAGCGCCGGATTCGCCGCGAATGCGTTGCATTACCTGCTCTTCCTGCGCCTCGTGCCGCTGTTTCCGTTCTTCCTGGTGAATCTCGCCCCGGCATTCACGGGAATCAGCCTGCGCACGTACGTGGCGGGAACCTTCATCGGCATCATTCCCGGGACCTTCGTCTACGTGAATCTCGGCCAGACGCTCGGCCGCATCGACTCGCTGTCGGGGCTCGTCTCGACCGAAACCATCGGCGCCTTCGTGCTCCTTGGGCTCTTCGCGCTGGTGCCCGTATTCGTCAAGAAATTCCGCGCGGCGCGGGCGGCCAAGGCATGATCCGCCCCGTCGAAATTGCCGACACCGCCGGCACCGTCGCGCTCTGCGGCGGCCCTTACAGCAATTTCGCCGCGGTGGAGGCGTTTCTCGCCGCGACCGCCAACATCCCCGACCGGTTCTGCCTCGGCGATTTCGGCGGCCTCGGCCCGCACCCCGACCGCACGCTCGATCTCGTCCGCGCCTCGAACCTCGTCTGCCTCAAGGGCAACTACGATCACGCCGTTGGCTTCGACGAGCGCGATTGCGGCTGCGGCTACCTCGACCCTCGCGACCGCGAGTACGCGCAGATCGCGTACGACTACACGGCGGCGCGCACCAGCGCGTACCACAAGGCGTGGCTGCGGGAGCTTCCGGATCTCGTCGAGCTTCGCTGGCGCGGGGCGAAAGTGCTGTTGTGCCACGGCAGCCCAGACCGCGTGAACGAATTCGTCTGGGAAAGCGAAACCGACGATGCCACCATCGACGCATGGCTGGCGGGCCACGGCGTCCAGGGCATCTGTGCGACGCATTCAGGCCTGCCCTGGATTCGCGCGACCGCACGCGGCTTCTGGTGCAACGTGGGCGTGCTGGGCCGGCCGCCCCACGACGGCGCGCGCAGCGTGACCTATGCGCGGCTCGATTTCCCGATCGAAGGAAACGTGCCGCGCCCTGCGCTCGTTCGCCTCGACTACGACGCTGCGCCGGTTGCCACGGCCATGCGCTCCGAGGGCCTGCCGGAGGCGTTCGCCCAGTCGCTGGAACAGGGCGTCTGGACCACCTGCGCGGCCATCCTGCCACCGGCCGAGCGCGGCGTCGCTGCGCGCTTCCCCCTGCCGACCACCATTACGACCTAGGATACCGTCAAGCCATGCACGCGACCCTCCCCCTGCTCAAGGAAACCGACTTTCCGCCGGTGACGCGCCGAACGCTCGACACGCTGCAGGTCAACCTCGGCTACAGGTGCAACCAGGCCTGCCTCCATTGCCACGTCAACGCGAGTCCTGACCGCAAGGAGATGATGGCGAAGGAGACGATCGACCAGATTCTCGCCGTGCTGGCGGCGCGTGGCATCGGCGCCCTCGACGTCACCGGCGGCGCGCCGGAGCTGAACCCGCATTTCCGGCATCTCGTCCGCAGCGCGCGGGCCGCGGGCGTGCGCGTGATCGACCGCTGCAACCTGACGATCGTCAACGAGCCGGGCTTCGAGGACCTCGCCGACTTCCTGGCGAGCGAGGGCGTCGAGATCGTCGCTTCGCTGCCGTGCTACACCAAGGACAACGTCGACAGGCAGCGCGGCGACCACGTGTTCGAGTCGTCGATTCTTGCGCTGCAGAAGCTCAACGCGCTCGGCTACGGGCGTCCCGACACCGGTCTGGTGCTGAACCTCGTCTACAACCCGCTGGGGCCGAGCCTGCCGCCGGCGCAGGATCGGCTCGAAGCCGACTACAAGCGCGAGCTCGCCGAGCATTTTGGGATCGTGTTCAACCACCTCTACACGCTCGCCAACATGCCGATCGCGCGTTTCGGCTCGACGCTGGTCTCGCAGGGCAAGTTCGCCAATTACATGCGTCTGCTGCGCGGCGCGCACAACCCGGACAACCTCGACGGCGTCATGTGCCGCTCGCTGGTCTCGGTCGATTATCTCGGCTACCTCCACGATTGCGATTTCAACCAGATGCTGGGCATCCCGATGGTCATCGCCGGCAAGCCGCGCCGCCACGTCACCGAGCTCATGACGCTGACGCTCGACGGTGCGCCGGTCGCGGTGGCGGATCACTGCTACGGCTGCACGGCGGGACAGGGGTCGAGCTGCGGCGGCGCGCTGGCCTAGCCCCCCTGCCGAAAACTGCGGCTCGCGGCGCGGACGAGATGGGCTCCCGCCCTCCGGGAACCGGCGCGAAACAGCGGCCCGGTCCGCCCTTCGTGCGCGTATCGATCATCGTCCCCGCGCTCGACGAGGCGCGCGCGATCGTCGCCACGCTCGTCGCGCTGCAGTCGTTGCGTGCCGCGGGGCACGAGGTCATCGTGGTCGACGGCGGAAGTGGCGACGCGACCGTCGCGCTGGCCACGCCGCTCGTGGATCGCGTCTGCGTCGCGCCAGGGGGCCGCGCGCGGCAGATGAACGCCGGCGCGGCCGTGGCCGCGGGCGACATCCTGCTCTTTCTGCACGCCGACTCGCAACTGCCTGCCGGCGGCGTCGCGACGCTGTTGCGCGAGCTCGCGCGTTCGGGCCGCCGCTGGGGACGCTTCGACATCGCAATCACGGGGCGCGCGCATGCGCTGCGCTGGGTCGAGGCCCTGATGAACCTGCGCTCGCGCGCCACGGGCATCGCGACCGGCGACCAGGCGATCTTTGTCCAGAGCGCCCTTTTCCGCGAGGTCGGCGGGTTCCCCGACCAGCCGCTGATGGAGGACATCGAGCTGTCGCGACGCCTGAAGCGCGCCGCCGGCGCGCCGCTCTGCCTCCGGCAGCGTGTCGTCACGTCGGCGCGGCGCTGGGAGCGGCACGGACCCTGGCGCACCGTCCTCGCGATGTGGCGCTGGCGTTTCGCGTACTGGCGCGGCGCGAACCCGGCGGATCTCGCGGCCGAGTATGGGGCCGGACGTGCGCGCTGGCGCGTGACGCTGCAGGTCTTCGCGAAGAACCCGGTCCCCGGCGCCGTCAAGACGCGACTCGCGGACGCCATCGGCGCCGAGGAGGCGGCCGCGCATTATGTCCGCCTGGTCGAGCGCACGCTCGCGACGGCGGTCGCCGCGCGGGCGGGAGGCATCGTCGATCGCGTCGAGCTCTGGTGCGCGCCGGATGCCGAGGCGCCGGCATTCGGCGCGTGGCGCGATCGGTACGACGTCGAGCTGAAGGCGCAGGCCGGCGACGACCTCGGCGCGAAAATGCGCGCGGCGCTGCACGAAGCGATCGCAGGCGGATCCCGGGCCGTTCTGATCGGCACCGACTGCCCGGGGTTCGATCTATCCTATCTGGCCCGAGCGGTGGCCGCCCTCGACCGGCACGCGGCGGTGTTCGGCCCCGCCGAAGACGGCGGTTACGTGCTGGTCGGCCTGGCCCGCCCCATCGATGCCTTTTCCGGGATTCCCTGGAGCTCGGCGGGCACCATGGCCGCCACGCGCGCGAAACTGCGCGCGGCGGGCGCCGACTGGCAGGAGTTGCCGACGCTCTGGGATGTCGACGCGCCGTCCGATCTCGCGCGCTGGCAGGCGCTGACCGCCTCGCCTGCGCCTGCCACGGCGCCACGGTGAGCGCGCGACCGGCGCGGGACGCGGGCAGAGGGCGGCCCTGCGTCGGACACTTGGAAGGTCGGCCGCGCTTCGCTACGACGTCGCGCACGCGGCCGTCGGCGCGCGGTCGCGCTTGGCGGCAATCCGCGTGCCGAGGGGCAGTTCGACGCCATTCTTCACCGCGGTGACCTCGGCCAGTATCGAGACCGCGATTTCCGGCGGCGTGCGGCTGCCGATGTAGAGGCCGATCGGCCCGTGCAGGCGCGCGATCTCGGCGTCCGCGAGCTCGAGTTCCTTCAGCCGCAGCCGGCGCTTGGCGTCGTTCGCGCGCGAGCCGAGCGCGCCCACGTAGAACGCCGGCGACTTCAGCGCCTCGAGAAGCGCCATGTCGTCGAGCTTCGGGTCGTGCGTCAGCGCGATGACGGCGCAGCGCTCGTCGACGTCCATCGCGACGACGGTGTCGTCCGGCATCGTCGTCACCAGCGGCGCGCCGCCCACGTCCCAGGTCTCTGCGTACTCCGGCCGCGGATCGCAGACCGTGACCTGGTAATCGAGGCCGAGCGCCATCTGCGCCAGGTATTTCGACAACTGCGACGCGCCGATCACGAGCATCCGGTAGCGCGGACCGTGAATCGTGGTCAACACTCTACCGTCGAACGCGAGTCCGTCCGCCACGCCGACGGGGACCAGCGTCGCGGCACCGGTCGCGATGTCGAGCCGGCGCGCCACCAGCCGCCGCGCCTCGATTTCGCCGACCAGCGGGCGGATCCCCGATTTCCGCGTCAACGGCTCGACGACGAGCTGGATCGTCCCGCCGCAGGGAAGCCCGAAGCGGCGTGCCTCGTCCGCGGACACGCCATAGGTGACGACGTCGCACTTCGTCGCGGTGATGCCGCCGGCGCGAACGCGTCCGACGATGTCGTCCTCGACACAGCCGCCCGAAACCGAGCCCACGACGAGCCCGTCGTCGCGCACCGCCAGCATTGCGCCCGGCGGGCGCGGCGAGCTCCCCCAGGTCTTGACGACCGTGACGAGCAGCGCCCGGCGCCCGGCGTCGAGCCAGTCCGCGCTGCGCTTCAGCACTTCCAGATCGACGCTGTCCATGGGCCCTCCCGATCCTTGGCGCGCCCGCCGGACGCCCGGGGCTGGCGCCGCGCCATCCCGCTGCGCTTCGCCGGAGCCTCGAGCGCCCGCGCGAGCTGCAAGAGACTGTCGAGATTATGCACCGGCAGGAAATCGTCGACATGAGGGAGCATCGCCCGAATGCCCGCCGGACGCGGCTCGAAGCCGTCGTAGCGCAGCAACGGGTTGAGCCACACCAGCCGCCGGCACGACTTGTGCAATCGTTCCATCTGCAGGTCGAGCCCCTGGCCCGCCTCCGCGTCGAGCCCGTCGCTGATCAACAGCACGACGGCATTCTGGCCGAGGAGCCGGCGCGACCAGCGCCGGTTGAACGCGTCGAGACAGGCGCCGATCCGCGTCCCGCCGGCCCAGTCCGGCACGGCGCTGCGCACGCGGGCGAGCGCCACGTCGACATCGCGATGCCGCAGATGACGCGTGATGTTCGTGAGCCGTGTTCCGAACAACAGCACGTGGACACGGTCGTGATCGCCGGTGATGGCGTGCAGGAAGTGGAGCAGCATCCGCGCGTAGCGGTCCATCGAGCCGGAGATGTCGCACAGGACGACCAGCGGCGGCGTGCGGCGCTGGCGCCGCCGCCAGCGCAACGGCGACAGCGCGCCCGCCGCGCCGATCGCCCGGCGCAGCGTCGCGCGCAGATCGACGCGCTGGCCGCGCGCGGCTGCCGCCGTGCGGCGGGTCGGCAGCTCCGGCAGCGGCAGGCGAAGCGCGCCGAGCATCGTCTTGACCGCGGAGAGCTCGTCCGCGGTCATCGTCTCGAAATCCTTGTGCTGCAGCACTTCGCGCGGCGAGAACGTCGACACCGGCTCGCGGTCGGACCCGCCTGCCGCCGTGCGCTCGGGCAGCGAAGGGGCCGGCAGCATCGCCTGCGCGATGCGCGCGGATATTTCCTGCTCGGGATCGCGCTCGCCCGCGACCTCGCCGGCGGGCGCGAACGACGCCAGCACGCGCTGCAGCAAGCGCGGGTCCTGCCAGAAGAGGTCGAACGCCTGCTCGAACACCGGCAGGTGCTCGTAGCGCGAGACGAGGACGGCGCCGAGCGCGGCGCGGAAATCCTCGCGCGCCGAAACGCCTACGGCAACGGCGGCTTCCTGCGCGGCGAGCGTGTGCGCGGTGCCGACCGGCAGCCCCGCCGCTCGCAGCACGCGCACGAAGTGGACGATGTTCTCGGCCGCGTGACCGGGGGGTGTGGCCGCCACGGCGCCGGCCGGCGGCATCGCGTCGGCGGACGGTGGATCCGTCACGCGAGGCCCGCCGCGCGCGTCTCGCCGAGAAGCTTCGCCACCACCTCCGGCCCGAGCGCGCCGATGTCGTCCTGATACTTCAGCAGCACGCCCGCGGTATCGGCAATGGCTTGCGGGTCGAGCGCGACCCGGTCGAGCAGGGTCAGCGCCTCGGCCCAGTCCAGCGTCTCGGCAATGCCCGGCGCCTTGAACAGATCCAGCGCGCGCGTTCGCTGCGTGAAGGCGACGATCTCGCGCGCCAACGTTTCCGGCACGCCCGGGCACTTGCGGCGCACGATCGCGAACTCGCGCTTAGCGTCGGGATACCCGAGCCATTGGTAGAGGCACCGCCGCTTGATCGCGTCGTGGATCTCGCGGGTGCGGTTCGAGGTGATGACCACGATCGGCGGAACCGCGGCCACGATCGCCCCCAGCTCCGGAATGGTGACCTGGAAATCGGCGAGAACCTCGAGCAGGTACGCCTCGAACGGCTCGTCGGCGCGGTCGAGCTCGTCGATCAGCAGCACCGGCGGCACGCCGTCCCCCGGCGCGAGCGCCTCGAGGATCGGGCGCTGCAGCAGAAAGCGCGGCGTGAAGATGTCGTGTGCCAGCGCTTCACGATCCTGCCGGCCGGCCGACTCCGCGAGCCGGATCTCGATCATCTGGCGCGGGTAGTTCCACTCGTAGACGGCCGACGCGATGTCGAGGCCCTCGTAGCACTGCAGCCGCACCAGCCGCCTGCCGAGAGCCGTCGCCAGCACCTTGGCGATCTCGGTCTTGCCGACGCCCGCCTCGCCCTCCAGGAACAGCGGCCGCCCCATCCTGAGCGCGAGGAACACGCTCGTGGCAAGCCGGCGGTCGGCGAGATAGTCGTAGCGGTCGAGCAGCGCGACGACGGTGTCGACATCGGCAGGCATGAGCGAATTTGGCATGACGGGAGTCAGAGTCGGTGGCGACCTGCCGATCGGCGTCCGATCGAGGTCACGATCGGTGTCAGATGCGCAACCCGCAGTCCGGGTCGGATACGCGCTGAACGCCACGTCGATACGACAGGTTGATCGACGGTGCGGTTGGTCGCGTATCAGGCCCCGATTGTGACACTAGCCCCCGCCGCGCCGGAAGTACAGCTCGAAGCGCGCCAGAAACCGCCGCGTTTCCTCGACGCTGCAGTCCGTCAGGAAGATCTCCACGCGGTGGCGCGGCAACCTGATCATGCCGATGGCAAGGTCGGCGAGCGGGGCGACGGCGATGCGCCATTTGCGCTCCGGGTCGAGCGAGCGGATGTCGTCCCCGTCGACCCGGAACGGCACATGGTCGACGGCAGCCGGCAGGCTGCGCAGGAACTCGTCGCGCGCGATGGTCATCTCCTGGGCGAGGGCCAGGACCTCGCGTGCCGCCACCGGCATCAGCCTCCGGCAACCGGCGGCCAGATGGCGAGCTCGTCGTCCGGCTGCAGCGCCCGGGTCGCGCGCTCGGCCGGAGCGATGTAGAAGCCATTGACGAGCACGAGATGGCAGAGCTTCGGCGGCAGGCTCTGCTGCGCGATGACCTCGGCGACGGTCGTCCCGGCGGGAAGGTCGAGCGCAAGCCGATGGGCGAGCCGCGCCTCCGCGGGCAGATAGTCGGCGAGTGACGCGTAGAGCTTCAGCGTCACCTGCATCGGAGCGGTCGCCGTCAAGCCGCGGCCTGCGCGCGCGCGAGGTAGGCGTCGGGAAAGCGCAGGGGCTCCGCCAGCAGCCGGTCCTTCCAGGGCCCCAGCCGCACGCGGCCCTCGATCAGCCCGCGCAGCGCGCCGACACCCTCGGTCAAGCCGATCGCGGTCGCGCCGATCAGCACGTCGCCATCGAACTGCAGGCACAGGTACCGGAACTCGCGCGCGTCGACCAGCTCCGCGGTCGATCCGCCCGGCTCGCCCCACCACTTTCCGAACGACGTCGATATCAGCCCCAGCGTGTCGAGCACGTTGAGGGCCATGTTCCCGCGCGACGCGACGTGCCGCCCGGCCATGTTGAGCGCGGCGACACGCGCCTGCTCGACCGCATTGGGCTGGATCGCATTCGTGGCCCGCTTGCCCGTGGCCATGTCGATGGCGGCTGCGACGTCACCGGCGGCATAGACGCCGGGAACGTTGGTCTGCATCGTCGCGTCGACGCAGACGCCGTTCTCGCAGTCGATCCCGCTGCCGCGCAGGAAATCCACGTTGGGAAGCACGCCCGCCGCGACGATCAGCGTCTCGGCTTCGAGCTCCTCGCCGGAGTCGAGCTTCGCGACGAGCGCCTTGCCGCTGCCCGCCTGGCGGATGGCGGCGACGCGCCGCCCCACGTGCACGCGCACGCCCTGCTTCTCGCACCAGCTGCGGATCATCGTCCCCGCCACGGGCGTCATCATCCGCGGCACCATCCGATCGCCCATCTCGACGACGGTCAGCTCGACGCCGCGGCTCTTGAGCGCCTCCATGACGATGCAGCCGATGAAGCCGGCGCCGATCTGCAGCACGCGGGACCCGGGCACCGCGCGCGCCATGATCCGGCGCGCGTCCTCCATCGTCCAACAGGCGTGGACCCCGGGCAGATCCATGCCGGGAATGTCCGGCCTGATCGCGTGCGCACCCGAGGCGACCAGCAGCCGGTCGTAGGAGAGGCTCGGGCCGGATTCGAGAGTTACGCTTCGCCTGGCGGTGTCGACGGCGGTGACGCGATCGCGCACGAGGTCGATCGCCAGCCGCGAGAAATGCCCCGCGTCCTTGCGCAGGTAGGTGCCGGCCTCGTCGATGTCGCCCATCATCAGATAGGGCAGCGCCATCCGCGAGTACGGCGGCTCGGGCTCGTCGCCGATCAGCGTGATCGAAGCGGCGGAATCGTTCTTGCGCAGCGTTTCGGCGGCGACGACGCCCGCCGGGCCGTTGCCGATGATGACGTGCTTCATCCTTGCACTCCGCGCGCGGCCGGGAGCGGATCGCGACCGGGGCCGCGATCCCGAGCCCGGCGGGCGATCAGGCAGAAAGACCCAGGCGCGACAGCGTTTCCTTCGTCGGCACGCCGTCCTTCGACCAGCCGCGAAGCTCGTAGTACTCGGGCAGCATCTTGTCGAGGCCGTTGACGAGGCCCTTGGCAGGACCGGTCTTCGCCGCTTCGGTCAGCAGCCGCTTGGGCAGATTGTCGTCCTTGCCGGTGAAGCCCGCCGCGTTGTTGAACTGCCGCTCGAGATTCCAGATCCGCTCGCCGACCAGCGCCAGCTTTTCCATCGACCAGTCGCCTTCGCAGGCCGTCTGCAACTGCGGCTGCAGGTCGGCGAGCGTCCAGGCAAACGTCGTGAACACGCATATGCCCGCTGAATCGAACACCGCGGTCGCATCCTGGAACGCCTTGACCAGACCCGCCTTGCCCTCGGTGACGTGCGGGTCGGTCTTCACCGGGATGCCCAGCACCTCGGAGGCGACCGTGTAGCCGCGCAGGTGGCAGGCGCCGCGGTTCGACGTCGCGTAGGCCAGGCCCATGCCCTGGATGCCGCGCGAGTCGTACGCCGGGAATTCCTGGCCCTTGACCGACATCGACAACTCGGGCCGTCCGTGCTTGGCGCACAGGCGCTTGCTGCCCTGGCCGATCTCCTTGCCGAAGCCCTCGCCGCGGCAGGTCATCTCGGTGAGCCTGGTGAGCACCTCGGCGGAGCCGAACGTCAGCGGGAAGCCGACGTCGGCTTCCTTGATGAGGCCGAGGTCGTAGAGCTCCATCGCCGCGCCGACCGTGGCGCCGAACGAGATCGGATCGATGCCGTCCTCGTTGCAGACGAAGTTGGCGTAGGTCAGCGCTTCCAGATCGCCGACGCCCGTCGCCGCGCCGAGCGCCCATGCCGCCTCGTACTCGAGGCCGCCCGACGCGCCCCAGTATTCCGGCTTGTTGACCACGGTGAAATGCGTCTCGTCGAGCTTGGAGATGCGCCCGCAGGCGATCGTGCAGCCGAAGCACGCCTGGTTGGTGACGAGATTCGCCTTGCCATCGGTCGGCCGCTTCTCGTGCATCGCCTCGGCCGAGATCCGGCCTGCCTTCTCGAACTGGACGTCGCGGTGATTGCGCGTGGGCAGCGCGCCCATCTCGTTGATCACGTTCATCAACACCTGCGTGCCGAACTTGGGCAGGCCCTGTCCGGTCACGGCGTTGTCGGCGAGAACCTTCTTCGCGGCCGCGGCGGCCTTCATGAACGCCGGTGCATCCTTCACCGTGCCCACGCCCTGCGTACCGCGCACGGCGATCGCCTTCAGGTTCTTCGAGCCCATCACCGCGCCCACGCCCGAGCGCCCGGCGGCGCGGTGCAGGTCGTTGACGACCGCGGCGAACAGCACTCCGGCCTCGCCGGCCCGTCCGATGCTGGAAACGCGGATCGCCGGGTCCTGATGCTTCTGCTTCAGGAACGCCTCGGTGACCCAGGTGGTCTTGCCCCAGATCTCGTCCGCGGCGAGCAGCTCCGCCTTGTCGTTCTCGATGTGCAGGTAGACGGGCTTCGCCGACTT
Organism: uncultured beta proteobacterium; assembly: GCA_963700415.1. Classification (GTDB taxonomy): domain Bacteria; phylum Pseudomonadota; class Gammaproteobacteria; order Burkholderiales; family Casimicrobiaceae; genus CAIWHR01. Next base: position 36,843 of record CAVOXS010000003.1, on the reverse strand, counting down.
GCCCTCGAAGATGATCATGTCCCAGCCGGCGAAGCGCAGCTCGGCGCCGAAATAACCGCCCGAGTTCGAGCAGGCGATGGCGCCCGTGAGCGGCCCCTTGGTGATGACCGAGTAACGCGCGCTGGTGGACGCCATCGTGCCCGTCAGCGGCCCGGTGGCGAAGATCAATTTGTTGGCGGGCGCCAAGGGGTCGACTTTCGGATCGACCTCCGCGGTGAAGTACTTGGTGGCGAGACCGCGCTGGCCCAGGTATTCCTGCGCCCACTCCATGTTCAGCGGTTCCGGCGTGCAGGTGCCCTTGGTCAGGTTCACCCGGAGAAGCTTGCGGTGCCAGGCCATGATGTCCTCCTCAGGCTTGCGGTTGCGTGTCGAGTTTCGCCGCCCACTGGCGCATGCGCGAAAGCCCGGTCCAGTCGGCGTCGACGTAGGTGATCGCTCCCGTGGGACAGGCATCGACGCACGCCGGGTGATCGCCGCAGAGGTCGCATTTCTGCACCTTGCCCGTGTCCTGCACATAGTTGATCGTGCCGAACGGGCACGCGACCGTGCAGACCTTGCAGCCTACGCACACCGCTTCGAGCACGATCTTGGCGCCGGTCGCGGCATCGACCTTGATCGCTTCGACCGGGCAGGCGTGCAAACACCAGGCCTCGTCGCATTGCGTGCAGGTGTAGGGAACCTTGCGCCCGGTCTCGTGGAAATCGAAGACCCTGATCCGCGACTTCGACGGATTGAAGACCCCGTAGTTCTCGTACGAGCAGGCCATCTCGCACTGCAGACAGCCCGTGCACTTGCCGGGATCGAGATGAAGGGATTTCTGCATGAGGCCTCCTGAGCGTTGCCTGAAGTCGACTGCGTGGCGGACCCTCGCGCGGCATCGCGCTGCCCGCTGTTCGTGGATTGCCGGAAAGAGTACACAACGCGCGGCGAAAACGCCAGAGCGGTGTTCACCGCAACCGGGCCCCGCTAAGGGAGCGCGAACGCGAACACGCTGTTGCCGCGCTTGGCGTCGATCTGCTCGTTGCCTCCGGCGGCCACAGCAACGTATTGCTTGCCGCCCACCGTGTACGCGACCGCCGGCGCGTTGACGCCCGCGCCGCAGTTGAACTTCCAGAGCTCCTTGCCGGTGGCGGCGTCGAACGCTTTGAACCAGCCGTTCGCTTCCCCATTGAAAACGAGGTTGCCGGCCGTGGCGAGCGCGCCGCCGATCAGCGGTTGTGGCGTCCTGACGCCCCAGACGACCTTGCCGGTGTCGATGTTGACCGCGACCAGGCGGCCCCGCGGCGCCGCGTCCGGAATTTCCCGGAATCCGCCGCCGAGCCGCAGCCTGCCATCGGGATTGGGCGACCCCCCGGCCTCGTAGATCGTCGGCGGGTGCAGATTCGCCGCATAGGCGAGCCGGGTCCTCGGATTGAACGCCATCGGCGACCACTCGACACCACCGATGGCGCCCGGCGGCGTGCCGGCACCGCCCTTCGTCGACGGCGCCCGCAGGTTCTCCAGGGGGATCATCGCTTCCGAGAACCGGATCAGGCGGCCCGTGTTGCGCTCGTGCACGTAGACGTGCCCGGTCTTGCCGCCGTGGATCACGACGTCGACCATCTTTCCCGCCTTGTCCTTCGCCTGCGTCAGGATCGGGGGGCTGACGCCGCCGAGGTTCCAGACATCATGCGCGATGTACTGGAAATGCCATTTGTGCGTGCCCCTGTCGAGATCGATCGCCACGATCGAATTGGCATAGAGATTGTCACCCGGCCGGATCGCGCCGTCGAAGGCCGGCGCCGGGCTGCCGACCACGAAGAACACCGTGCGTGTCTTCCGGTCGATGGCGGGGGTCGTCGACACGCCGCCGCCGAGCGTCTGGTAGAACTCGCCGCCGTTCTCGGCCAGCAGCTTTTTCTCGGCCGCGATGTCGCGATGCAGACTGCGGCCGGTGGCGTCGTTCACCGCCCAGACGCCTTCCTGGCCTTTTTCGGGAATCGTATGAAACGTCCACAGCAGGCTTCCGTCGGCGACGTTGAAGGCCTTGACGAAGCCGCGCGGCCCGTACGCGCCGCCGTCGGCGCCGATCAGCACCTTGCCCTCGACGACAGTCGGCGCCATCGTTGCGGAGTAGCCCTTTTCCGGGTCGGCGATCTGCCTTTCCCACAGCCGATCGCCGGTCCTGGCGTCGAGCGCGACCAGTTTGGCGTCGACCGTGCCCATGAACAGCCTGCCGCCGTCGATCGCCACGCCGCGGTTGCCGTTGCCGCAGCAGGTGGTCGCGATCGGCCCCCGCATATGCCGGTATTGCCAGAACTCCTCGCCGGTCGCCGCATCGATCGCGTAGACATGATTGGACGACGTGGTCAGGAACATCACGCCGTCGACCACGATCGGCGCGGTCTGCATGGAATCCTGCACCGCCGTCTGGAAGACGAACGCCGGCTTGATCCGGCCGACATTGCCGGCATTGATATGGGCGCCGGCGAAAAAGCGCGTCTGCTCGTAGCTGCCGTTCGAATGGAGCCAGTTCTTCGTGTCACCGCCGGCAGCGTCGAGCATCGGCTGCGACGCCGTCGGGCGCGCGGACATCGGCTTCGCCGTCGCGGTCGCGCTGCCCGCGTCCTCCCCGGCCGCCAATCCGGCGCTTGCCAGCAGCGCGACCAACGCTGCAGCGGTGCCCGTCATGCTTCTCATCAAGGACATGGATCTTTCTCGCATTGTGCGATTCCCGGCGCGAACGGGGCAGCATCCGGTGCGACGGGGCAACGGGCCGGACGTCTCGCACGCAGTATGTTGCCTCATAGTCGCACCAGGTCCAAGCGCAGACGCCTCGCCGCCTGTGCGGCGCAGCATCGGCCGCGGCGCACCGGAAGGATGCGGCGCCGCGCGCTACAATCGCATTTCCGGCCCATGGGCATCCTGCCTGGCCCGGCGACCAAGATTGGCTGATGAGCAACGACCCCGTACTCGCCGTAGCCGTCCATGCCGCGCGCCGCGCCGGCGCCGTGCTCGTCGACGCGGCGCGCGACCTCAAGCGCCGTCCGGCGCACGCGAAGGACCATGCCGACATCGTGTCCAATGCCGATGCCGAGGCCGAGAACGCGATGATCGCCACGCTGCGCGCCGCGTTTCCCGAGCACGCGATCGTCGGCAAGGAGGCGGGGGAGATCGTGAGCCAGCTCGCGAGCGGAAACCGCGCCGGCAGGAACGCGTTGAAGTGGATCGTCGATCCGCTCGACGGCACCGTCAATTTTCGTCACGGGTTTCCGTATTACTCGGTGTCGATCGCGCTCACGCACGGCAACGACGTGACCCATGCCGTGGTATTCGATCCGATTCACGACGATATCTTCACGGCGATCAGGGGCAAGGGCGCGCAGCAGAACGGCACGCCGATCCGGACCTCGACCTGCGTGCGCCTCGAGGATGCGCTGATCGGCACCGTGTTTCCGGCGCGCGGGAGCCCCGGCATGGACGCCTACCTGCCGGTGCTGAACGCGCTGGTGCCAAAGTGCGCCGGCGTTCGTCGCGCGGGCGCCTGCGCCCTCGACCTCGCGTACGTCGCAGCGGGGCGCCTCGACGGCTTCTGGGAGACGGGCCTCAACCCGTGGAACGTCGCGGCCGGCACGCTGCTGGTCGCCGAAGCCGGAGGCCGCGTCGGCGATTTTGCCGGCGGCCTGGAGTTCCTGCGCGCGAACGAAGTGATCGCCGCGACGCCCGGCGTCTTCAGCCTTCTGCGCGACGCGATTGCGGCGGCAGCGCCGGCGCGCTGACCGGCGCAACGCTCGTCCGCCGGCTCGCCGGCGGCAGAAACGCCACCGCGACGAGCGTGGTCGCGGCCACTCCGGCCATCAGCCACAGCAGCGCGCCGAATCCGGCGGCCTTGACGATCGGCCCCAGGAACCACACGGCCGCCGAGCTCACGCCGAAGGACACGAACAGACGCATGCCGCTCACGCGCGAGCGGATCCGGTCGTCGACGAAGCGCACGATCATCGCGTCGGTGAAGGGAATGGCGCCGAAGACCGCGATCATGAACGCGATCTGCAGCGCGAACAGCGGCCAGCCGGTGGCCCCCGCCGCGAGCATGAACAGCGGCGCCTGCAGCAGCACGACGCCGACATAGAGCCGCTTCAGCGGAAAGCGATCGATGAGCAAGCCGATCCCGACCTGCGCGAACGAGGCGACGACATAGACACAGGCGAGGAGCGCGCCCAGCAGCGCCGGATCCTCGACGATGCCGGCCAGGCGCTCGCGCAGCAGCTGGCCGTTGCCGTTGGTCGTCAGATTGAACAGCAGGCTCGACGAGATCGCGGCGACCGTCATGACGATGAAGATGCGCACCAGCGGCGGCGCGTCGGGCGCCGCGGGCGTCTTCGGGCCGTGCGCCGGCGGAGCCGGCTCCGACGGCGCAACGCGGGCGAACGCCACGCCACAGGCGATGGCCAGCACGGCCGGCACCGCGAACGCCGCGCGCCATCCGGCGTACTTGACGAGTAGGCCCGTGGTGACGGCCGCGAACGCCACTCCGAGGTTTCCGGCCAGGCCGTTGACGCCGATCGCGAGACCCGGTCGCGCCGCTCCGCGCACCAGCATCGGGATTCCGACCGGATGGTAGATCGACGAGAACGCGCCCATCAGCGTCAGGGCCGCCGCGAGCTCCCAGGCATTGCGCGTGACGGCGATCAGCAGCGACGAGGCGCCCATGCCGAAGAAGAAGACCAGCATCATCCGCCGCCGCCCCCAGAGGTCGCCCAGGCGTCCGGCGGGCAGCGAGCCGAGGCCGAACAGCAGGAACGCGCCGACGCCGTAGGGCATCAGCGATTCCCAGTCGGGGAAACCGAAATCGGCCGCGATCGCCGCCACCGCCGTCGCGAAAATCAGCAGGAACATGTGGTCGACCGCGTGCGCGACGTTGAGCAGCAGCGCGACCGGACGGGAGGCGACCGTGCTCATCGCGGCATCAGGTGGCCAGGCGTCGCAGCTGCGCGAGGAGCGCCTCCGGAACATCGACGCCGCTTCCCGCGGCCTCGGCGGCGAGTGCGCAACGACGATCGCCGGGCAGGCGCACGCCCGGATCGCCCGCCATCTCGGCGACCAGCGCTTCGATTCGCGCGAGATAGGTCTCGCGGCCCGCGAGCGCGTCCGGATCGACGACGAGGAACGCCTGCCCGATCCGCGGCCGGTTGCCTTCGTCGACGAAGAACGAGCTCGCCTCGAAGCCCATCGCCGCACCGGTGAGCGCCGTCACCAGGAGCTCGACGACGAGCGCCAGCATCGCGCCTTTCACGCCGCCCAGCGGCAGCATCGAGCCTTCGAGACCGGCCTTCGGATCGGTGGTCGGGCGACCGTCGCCGTCGAGCGCCCAGCCCAACGGAATCGCCCTGCCCTCCTTGGCCGCGACCATCAGCTTGCCGCGCGCGACTTCCGACAGCGACAGATCGATCAGGAGCGGTGCGGCGGCGCGACGCGGAAACACTGCCGCGATCGGGTTGGTGCCGAACAACGGCCGCCTTCCGCCCGCCGCCGCCATGGCCGCCGGGGAGTTGCCCATCGCGAGCCCGACGAGTCCCGCCGCCCCGACCGGCTCGAGGTGATACGCGGCGGCGCCGAAATGGTGGCTGTTCGTCACGCCCGCGAAGGCCACGCCGAACTCCCGCGCCCGCCGGATGGCCTCGTCGACAGCCAGCGCGCAGGCGGGAAAGGCGAGGCCGCAGCGTGCGTCGACGAGCACGGCGCCGCCATGAGCGCGCAGCACCTGCGGCTCGACGGTGCCATCCGCGCGTCCGTTGACCAGATGCGTGGCGTACTGCGGCACGCGCGAGACGCCGTGCGACGCGAGGCCCCGCGCATCCGCATAGACCAGCGCGCGCGCGGTCGCGGCGGCCATCGCGGGATTCGCGCCGGCGCGCAGCAGCGCGCCCGATGCGAGATCGTGCAGCGCGTCGAGCGTGATTCTGGTCATCGACCGGCCGCCCTGGTCTGCTGGAGATTCGGGTGTCCCTCGGCGGAGCGGATGCGCGCGAGCGCCGCGGCGACCTTCTCCGCGATCAGCGCCGACACGCGCGCATTGGATTCGGCGGTCACGCCGGCGACATGCGGCGTGAGCAGCAGGTTCGGGCACCCGGCCAGCGGCGATCCGGCGGCGAGCGGCTCGTGCTCGAAGACGTCGAGCGCGGCTCCGCCCAGCCGCCCGGACGCGAGCGCCGAGGCGACGGCCGCTTCGTCCACGACGCCGCCGCGCGCCGTGTTGACGAGGATCGCACCGTGCTTCATCCGCTCGAGCCGCGTGGCGTCGATCAGGTGCCGCGTCGCCTCGACCAGCGGCACGTGCAGCGTGACCACGTCGGCCTCGGCCAGCAGCGCTTCGAGCTCACGGCGCTGCGCGCCCTCGAGGCCCCACACTTCGGAGGTCGCGGCAACCTGCGGGTCGGAACCGATCACGCGCATGCCCAGCGCCCGGCCCAGCCGGCCCACGAGCCGGCCGATGCCGCCGAATCCGACGACGCCGAGCGTCTTGCCGGACAGCTCCCGCCCGTTGGCGAGTGCCGCGCGCGGCCAGTCGCCGCCCGCGACCGCGGCCGAGGACGAGTAGACGCCGCGCAACAGGAGCATGGCGGCGCAGATCACGTACTCGGCCACCGCCAGCGCGTTGGCGCCGGTTGCCGGGATGACCTCGATGCCGCGCGCCGTGCAGGCGCCGACGTCGATGTTGTCGAGTCCCACGCCGAGCCGCCCGACCACCTTGAGCGCCGGCGCCCCGGCGAGCAGCGCGGCGTCGACCTGCGTGCGGTTGCGCACGATGAGCGCATCGGCCGCGGCGACCCTGTCCCGGAGCTCGTCCGGACGATCGACCAGGTTGCTGTCGTGGAACGTGTCGTGCACGGCCGCGAGGCCCGCGACCGCGGCCTCGTCCATGAACTCGGTGATGACGACGCGCACGGCCCTAAGGATTCTTCGCGAACAGCAGGTTGATGTCGCCGAAAGCCTTGAACTCGAGCGCGTTGCCGAAAGGGTCGAGGAAGAACATCGTCGCCTGCTCGCCCGGCAGCCCCCTGAAGCGCACGTAGGGCTCGACGATGAACTTCGTGCCGGCCGCGACGAGCCTGGCCGCGAGCGCCTCCCACGCCGGCAGGTCGAGGATCACGCCGAAGTGACGCACCGGCACGTGCTGGCCGTCGACCAGGCTGGTGGCGTCGGCCATCCCGGCTGCGGCGACCTTGTGCGCGACGATCTGGTGGCCGTGGAAATCGAAGTCGACCCACTCGTCGGACGAGCGCCCTTCGGCGCAGCCGAGGAAATCGCCGTAGAAGCTCCGCGCCTGCCCGAGATCGGTCACGGGAAACGCGAGATGGAAGCGCGGGTAGTTGGCAGTCGGCAAGTGCGTGGTCATCAGCTTTGCATCCCCCAGCGGCGAACGGTGCGGGCTTCCACCGTCCGGAATATGACGTTCTCGACGAAGAGCCCGATCAGGATCACCGTGAACAGCCCGGCGAACACCGCCGGGATCTCGAGCTGGTTCTTGTTCTCGTAGATGAACCAGCCGAGCCCGCCCGAACCCGACGAAACGCCGAACACGAGTTCCGCAGCGATCAGGGTACGCCACGCGAACGCCCAGCCGATCTTGAGGCCCGTCAGTATGCTGGGAAACGCCGCCGGAATCAGGATCCGGCCGACGTAGCGCAGGCCGGACAGCCCGTAGTTGCGGCCGACCATGCGCAGCGTGCTCGACACCGAAAGGAAGCCCGAATGGGTGTTGAGCGCGACCGCCCACAGCACCGAGTGCACGATCACGAAGACGATGCTGCCGTAGCCCAGCCCGAACCAGATCAGCGCGAGCGGCAGCAGCGCGATCGCGGGCAGCGGATTGAACATCGACGTCAGGAGCTCGAGGAGATCGGTGCCGATCCGGGTCGAGATGGCGACGGTCGTCAGCACCGCCGCGCAGAGAATGCCGGCCGCGTAACCCATCAGCAGCACGCGCGAGCGAGGTCAGCGCCCTGCCGGGCAGGACGCCGCTCGCCACGGCCTCGACGAAGGCCTCGATCGTCGCCGAGAACGTCGGGAACAGCAGCGGATTGTCGAGCCAGCGCGCGTAGCCCTCCCAGATCAGCGCCAGCACGACGAGGAGCCCGAGCTTGCGCAGCGCAGCGACGTTGCCGAGCCGCTCCCACGCGGAAAGCGGCTTTTCCACGACGCCGAACGAGGCGGCGGCGACCGGCTGCCGATGATATTCCGGGCGTGCCGCGGGCGAAGGCTCAGGCATGGGGCGCCGCCTCCTCCTCGATCGCATCGGCGAACAGCATCGAGTGGATCCTGTTCTCGAGCGCCCGCGTTGCCCCGTCGCCGGCCGCGGCCGCGTCGCGCGGCAGGCTGTCGAGCTCCGCCTTGACCTGTCCGGGATGCGGCGACAGCAGCAGGATCCGGCTGCCGATCTTGATCGCCTCGGGGATCGAGTGGGTGACGAACAGCACGGTGAAACGGGTGTCGTCCCACAGCTGCAGCAGCTCGTCCTGCATCTTGCGTCGCGTGAGCGCGTCCAGCGCGGCGAACGGCTCGTCCATCAGCAGGATGTCGGGCTCCATCGCCATGCCGCGCGCGATCGCGACGCGCTGCTTCATCCCGCCCGAGAGCGTGTGCGGAAGGCTGTCGGCGAATTTCGCGAGGTTGACCTTGGCGATCGCGTCGCGCGCCTTTTCCCGCGCGGCGGCGCCATCGAGCCGGCCGCTCGCCACCAGCGGAAACATCACGTTCTCGGTGCACCGTCTTCCACGGCAGCAGCTGATCGAATTCCTGGAACACCATCATCCGGTCGGGACCGGGCCGGCGTCACGATCTCGCCCTTCAGCCGGATCTCGCCCTCGACCGGGCTCATGTACCCGCCGACCGCCTTCAGCAGCGTGGACTTGCCGCAGCCCGACGGCCCGAGCAGGATGTAGCGGTCGGAGCGGAACACCTGGAAGTCGACGCGGTAAGTCGCGGTGACGAGGTGGTCCTTCGTCTTGTACTGCAGCGTCACGCCGCGAACGTCGAGCAGCGGCGATCCGTCGGGGGGCGAAGCGGTCATCGGCGCCGGTTCGCCGCGGCGGCTTCGCGCTGCGCGCTCCGGCATTCGCCCGCACCGCGGCCCGGCCGGATCATGTCTGCCAGGGCAACCGGTCGAGGTCGACGTTGCCGCCCGAGACGATCACGCCGACCCTGGCGCCCGCGACGTCGAGCGTGCGCTCGAGGAGGCACGCCAGCGGCACCGCCGACGACGGCTCGATCACGATCTTCATCCGCTCCCAGGTCATCCGCATCGCCCGCACGATCGCATCCTCGCTCGTCGTGCCGATCGCGGCCACGTTGGCGCGCAGCGCCGCCAGCGTGCGCACGGAAAGCGTCGTGCGCAGGCCGTCGGCGATCGTCACCCGATCGGGCAACGGCTCGACGCGTCCGGAGCGGAAGCCGCGCGCGGCGTCGTCGGCGTTCGCCGGCTCCGCGCCGTAGACGCGCAGCTGCGGCCGCAGCGCGCGCGCCACGATGGCCGTTCCGGAAAGAAGCCCGCCGCCGCCCACCGGCGCGATCACGATGTCGAGGTCCGGCACCGTCTCCAACAGCTCCAGCGCGGCCGTCCCCTGCCCCGCGATGACCCGCTCGTCGTCGAACGGATGGACGAGCGTCGCGCCGGTCTCGGCCTCGACCGCGGCACAGGCGGCCGCGCGCGCGGCGACGTTGGGCGCGCAGAGGCGGACCGTCGCGCCGAAACGGCGCACGTTGTCCTGCTTCACCTTCGGCGCGTTCTCGGGCATCACGACCCAGGCGGCGATGCCGCGCTGCCGCGCCGCGTACGCGAGCGCCGCGCCGTGGTTGCCCGACGAGTGCGTGACCACGCCGCGCCGGGCATCGGCGTCGGCAAGCGAGAACACCGCGTTGACCGCGCCGCGCGCCTTGAAGGCGCCGACCTTCTGGAAATTCTCGCACTTGAAGAAGAGGCGCGCGCCTGCCTCCGCGTCGATCGACGCGCAGCGTCAGCACCGGCGTGCGGTGCACGTGGGGCGCGATCCGCGCGTGCGCCGCGCGGATCGCGGCGAGATCGCGGAAGAGCCGCTTCGTCGGCCCGCGAGGCGTCGGGCATCAGCTGCCTGCCGCGCCGTGGATGTTGGGGAAGAAAAGGTCCTTCCACGAGTCGGGCTTCACCTTGATCGAGCCGATCTTGGCCATGAAATCGACGTACTTCATCACGTTCTGCGGGGTCGTCGTGTAGACGATGGCCGGATCGTTCAGCATCGCGAGAATGCTCGCGACGCGCGTCCTTGTCCTTCGATATCCGCAGGTACGCCTCGGCGGCGGCCTGCTTGTCCTTGTTGATGAGCGCGATGGCTTCGTCGAGCGCCTTGACGAAGGCGTCGTAGAGCTTGGGGTTCTCGCTGCGGAACTTCGACGTCGTCCACACCACGTTGAACGTCGCCGGGCCGCCGAGCACGTCGTAGGACGTCAGCACCGTGTGGATGCCGGGCTTTTCGAGCTGCTGGTACTGGAACGGCGGCGAGCCGAAGTGCGCCGTGATCTCGGAGGCGCCGGACAGCAGCGCGACCTGCGCGTCCGGGTGCGACATCGACACGGTGAGCGCGTCGAGCTTGTTCTGCTGGCCCGCGCCGAAGGCCTTCTCGGCGGCCATCTGCAGCGTGACGGCCTGGATCGACACCTTGACCGCCGGCAGCGCGATCTTGTCCTTCTCGGTGAAGTCCTTGATCGTCTTGACGTCCGGATTGCGCGTGTTGAGGTAGAGCGGCATCGAGTTGATCGCCGAGACCGCCTTCACGTCGAGGTTGCCCTTCGTGCGCGACCACAGCGTGACCAGCGGCCCGACCCCGCCCGAGGCGAACTGCAGGCCGCCCGACAGCAGCGCGTCGTTCATCACGTTGCCGCCCGCGAACCTGGCCCAGTCGACCTTGACGTCGACGCCGGCGGCCTTCGCGTGCTTCTCGATCAGCTTCTGCTCCTCCATCAGCATCAGCGGCAGGTAGCTGATGCCGTACTGCTGCGCGACCTTGATTTCCGCCATTTCGGCGTGCAGCGGCGACGCCAGCAGGCCGATGGCCGCCACGAGCGCAGCGCGCAATGAGACTTTCAGCATGAGATTTCCTCCGGAATTCGCGCCGCACGCGCAACCCCGGTTGCGGGCTGCGGACACCCGCGCAGTATAGGCCCGGCGGCGGCCGGGCGGAACGGCCGGCCCGGCTCCGGCAACCCGGTCAGGCGCTCTCGTAGAGACGCGTCAGCACGAACTCGCGATGGCCGAGCGCCTCGGCGGCGGTGAGCCGGCCGTTGACCGTGCGGAACATCATGTCGAGCAGCTTGTCGCCCGCCGCGCCCATCGTCAGCTCCCGCTGCAGCAGGCCGCTGGTGTCGACGTCGACGTGCTCGCTCATCGTGCGCACGGTGCGCGGGTTGGCGCAGATCTTGATCACCGGCAGGATCGGATTGCCGATCACGTTGCCCTGCCCCGTCGGAAAGAAATGGACGACGTAGCCCGACGCCGCGCACAGCGTGACCATCTCGGCCGCCGCCGACGAGCTGTCCATGAACCACAGCCCCGGTCCGGTCGGCACCTCGGCCTTGTCGAGCACGCCGTCGATCAGGCACTTCTTCCCGATCTTCTGGATGTTGCCGAGCGCCTTTTCCTCGATCGTCGTGAGACCGCCGGCGATGTTGCCCTTGGTCGGCTGCGAATCGGAAAGGTCCGAAGTCTTGTGGCGGTTGATCACGTCCTGGTAGCGATCGAACATGGCCATGAACTCGGAGCGGACCTTGTCGTTGCGGCACCGCGCGGCGACGATCTGCTCGCCGCCGGTCAGCTCGGTCGTCTCGCCGAACACCAGCGTGCAGCCGGCCGCGTAGAGCTTGTCGAACGCGTCGCCCACGGTGGGGTTGGCGCCGCAGCCGGAGGTCGTGTCCGACTCGCCGCACTTGGTCGACACCCAGAGCTCCTTCAGCGCGCACTCGACGCGCTGCTTTTCGCTCGCCCACTGCACGTATTCCTTCGCCGCCTTCGACGCCCGCATGATCGTGTCGTGGTCGCCGTGCAGCTCGATGCCGAACCCGGCGACCGGCTTGCCCGTCGCCGCGATGCCGTCGGCGACCTTCTTCGTCCACTGGTCCTCGATGCCGATGACCACGACCGCCGCGACGTTCGGATTGCTGCCCGTGCCGATCAGCGTGCGGAAATGGAGATCGAGGTCGGCGCCGAACTGCAGCCGGCCGTAGGGATGCGGGATCGCCAGCGTCCCCTTGATGTTGTGCGCGACGGCTTCCGCCGCGGCATTGGAAAGGTCGTCGACCGGCAGGACGATGACGTGGTTGCGCACGCCGACCCGGCCGTTCTCGCGGCGATAACCCCAGAAGGTCTGTTGCATGGTCCCGGTCTCCGTCGATGGATCAGCGCCGCGCTCTACCAGCGCTTGGTCTTGATGTTGTGGACGTGGGCATGCTGGCCCTTGGCGATCGGGGCGACGACCTTGCCGATGTCGATGCCGTACTTGATGACCGTGGCGCCCACCGCCATGTCCGTCAGCGCGACCTTGTGGCCGAGCGGAATGTCCTGCACGCAGGGCAGCGTGATGGTCCGGTCCTCGTCGAGGATGAGGCCGGTCAGTGTGGTGCCGGCCTTGACGCCCTCGACGACCACCACGGCGACCGAATCGCCGGGGTCGTGCAGCACGCAGTGAATCATCGGAACCTCCTCAATGGCGGGGGAAGGAAATCTGTCGGGCAAGCTCGCAGCAGCGAGCGCTCCGGCGGCGAACGCTCGGGCGAATCGCCGGCCCAGTATACTAGAATCGAGTGCATGCGCCGGTCGCGAACGGCCGGCACGAGCATACCCTCCGCGTGTCCCTCGCCTCCCTCTTCGCGCAGCTCCTGAACGGCCTTGCCGGCGCTTCCGCGCTGTTCCTGGTCGCGGCGGGCCTCACGCTGATCTTCGGGGTCACGCGGGTGGTCAACTTCGCGCATGGCTCGCTGTACATGCTGGGCGCGTACGTCGCGTATTCGCTCGCCTCGGCCTTCGGCCGGGGGCCGCTCGGCTTCTGGGGCGCCGTCGCGCTGGCGGCGCTCGCGGTGGCGCTGATCGGCGTGCTGATCGAGACGCTGCTGCTGAAACGCATCTACGCCGCGCCCGAGCTGTTGCAGCTCGCCGCCACCTTCGGCGTCGTGCTGATCGTGCGCGACGGCGCGCTCCTCGTCTGGGGCGCCGAGGATCTGCTCGGGCCGCGCGCGCCGGGACTGAGCGGCGCGATGGCCGTTTTCGGCCAGCTGATCCCCACCTACGATCTGTTCCTGCTCGCCGTCGGGCCGCTGGTGCTGCTCGCCCTCTGGGCGCTGCTGGAGCGCACCCGGTTCGGCATGCTGACGCGCGCCGCGACCGAGAACCGCACGCTCGCCAGCGCGCTGGGCATCAACGAGCGGACGCTGTTCACCACGGTGTTCGCGCTCGGCGCGTTCCTCGCGGGACTCGCGGGGGCGTTGCAGCTGCCAAGGGAGCCGGCCAACCTGGGCATGGATCTCGCGATCATCGCGGAAGCGTTCGTCGTCACCGTCGTCGGCGGGCTGGGCTCGATCCCCGGGGCCTTCGTCGCCGCCCTCCTGATCGGGCTCACCAAGGCGCTTTGCATCGCGCTCGGCACGGTCGAGGTCGGCGGCCTCGCGATCGCGTTCCCCAAGCTCACGCTCGTGGCCGAATTCGTCGTGATGGCCGTGGTGCTCATCGCGAAGCCTTACGGCCTCATGGGCGCCGTGCCTTCGGCACCGGCGACCACGCCGCTCGCCGAGTTCCGTGCGCTCGTCGTGCCGCCCGGCCGTCGTGCGGCGCTCGGCGCGCTGGCCGCCCTCACGCTGGCGGCGCTGCTGCCATGGACCGGCGACGAGTACCGGCTGATCCTCGCGACCGACGTTCTCGTGTTCACGCTGTTCGCCGCCAGCCTGCAGTTCGTGATGGGCCCCGGTGGCATGGCATCGTTCGGACACGCCGCGTATTTCGGCCTCGGGGCCTACGCCGCCGCGCTGGCGGTGAAGCACGGCGTCCCGATGGAGGCCGCCCTGCTGCTGTCCCCGCTCGCCGCGGCGGCCGGCGCGCTCGCCATCGGCTGGTTCTGCGTGCGGCTGTCGGGCGTCTACATGGCGATGCTCACCCTCGCGTTCGCGCAGATCGTCTGGTCGATCGCATTCCAGTGGGATGCCGTCACCGGCGGCTCCAACGGCATCGTCGGCGTCTGGCCGGCGGCATGGCTCTCCGGCAAGCAGGCCTATTACTGGTTCGCGCTGGCGCTGATCGCGGCCGCGCTCGCAGCCCTCGCGTGGATCGCGCACGCGCCGCTGGGCTATTCGCTGCGGGCCTGCCGCGACTCGCCGCTGCGGGCCGCGGCGATCGGCATCGACGTGCGGCGAACGCAGTGGACGGCCTTTGCGCTCGCGGGCGCCTTCGCGGGCCTCGCCGGCGGAATCTACGCCTTCTCGAAGGGAAGCATCTCGCCGGAAACGCTCGCGATTCCGCGCTCGGTGGATGCGCTGATCATGGTGCTGCTGGGCGGCCTCAACGCGCTGACCGGACCGCTGATCGGCGCGGCGGCGTTCACGTGGCTCTCCGACACGCTCGCGCGAGCGACGGAATACTGGCGCGCCGTGCTCGGCGCCACGATCCTGCTCATCGTCGTCGCGTTTCCGATGGGCATCGGCGGCACGCTCTCGCATTGGCTGCGGCGGAGGGCCGCATGACGAATGTGGTGCTGCGCGTCGAGGGCTGACCAAGTCGTTCGGGGGCGACGACGTGGTGCACGACGTCTCGTTCACCGTGGCCGCCGGGGAACTCGTCGCCCTGATCGGCCCCAACGGCGCGGGCAAGACGACGTGCTTCAACCTCGTCAACGGCCAGCTCGCGCCGGACGCCGGGACCGTGACCCTGGCGGAAACGCGGATCGACGGGCTGCCGCCGCGGGCCATCGCGCGGATGGGCGTCGGCCGGACGTTCCAGGTCGCCGCGACGTTCGCGTCGATGACCGTGCGCGAGAACATCCAGCTGGCGCTGCTGGCGCACGACGACGCCCACCGCGGCATCGGCGCGCGCGCGACCGACCGCATGCGCGCGGAAGCGGATGCGCTGCTCGAGCGCGTGCGCATGACGAAATTCGCCGGCCAGGGTTGCGCGACGCTCGCCTACGGGGACGCGAAGCGCGTCGAGCTGGCGCTGGCGCTCGCCGGCGCGCCGCGCCTGCTGCTGATGGACGAGCCGACCGCGGGAATGTCGCCGCGCTCGCGCGAGCGCCTGATGCAGCTGGCGGAGGATCTTGCCCGCGAGAAGCGGATCGCGGTGCTCTTCACCGAGCACGACATGGACGCCGTGTTCGCCCACGCCGATCGCATCATCGTGCTCGACCGCGGCCGCGTCATCGCGGACGGCACGCCCGACGCCATCCGCGCCGACGCCCGGGTGCAGGCCGTCTACCTCGGCGAGTAGGGGACAGACCCCAATTCGGGCGGGTACGGGACAGACCCCGAATCCACCGGAATCGGCGCAACCGCTATGCTTGTAAAGCGTCGCGCGACGCTTTACAATCGACCATGATCAGCAGCTTCCGCCACAAAGGGCTCGAAGCGTTTTTTCGCCGGGGCACGAAGCCCGGCATTCAGCCCCACCACGCTGCGAAACTGCGAATCATGCTTACCGCGTTGGACCACGCAAAGAAGCCGGAGGACATGAACGCACCGGGGTGGCGACTTCATCAATTGAGTGGCGAGCGAAAAGGATTTTTCGCAGTCACTGTCAATGGAAACTGGCGGATGATCTTTCGGTTCGTGGGCAGGGATGCCGAGCTGGTCGATTATCTGGATTATCACTAAAGGTCGAATATGTCGCGCATGCACAACCCGGCGCACCCTGGCGAGGTGTTGCGGGAGTACTTGCTGGAAAACCTGGGCGTGACCGAGGCCGCAAGGCGACTCGGCGTCACACGACAGGCGCTGTCCGCATTGCTCAATGGTCGCGCCGGCGTGAGCGCCGCGATGGCGTTGCGCCTCGAGGCGGCGCTGGGCACCAGCGCCGAAATGTGGCTGGAGATGCAAGCGGGCTACGATTTGTGGCAAGCACGTCAACACGCCCGGCCCAAGGTCGAGCGCATTGCAGCATAGCTGTCCCCCGGGTAGTGGACACACCCCGATTCGGGGTCTGTCCCCCGTTCAGTGTCGTCCCCTGTTCAGTGTCCCCTACTCGCCGAGGCGCGCGAATCCTTCGGCCAGGTCCGCGATCAGATCGTCCGGATCCTCGAGCCCGATGGCCAGGCGCAGGCACGGCCCGCCGGCGTCCCATCGGGTCGCCGTCTGCGCGCGCTCGGGATAGACGGGAATCATCAGGCTCTCGAAGCCGCCCCAGCTCCAGCCCATGCCGAACAGCCGCATGCCGTCGAGCATCGCGTCGATGCGCGCCTTGGCGACGGGTTGCAGCACGACGCCGAACAGCCCGGATGCCCCGCAGAAATCCCGCTTCCACAGCTCGTGGCCGCGCGAGCCGGCAAGCGCCGGGTAGATCACCTCGCGCACTTCGGGCCGCGTCTTCAGCCACTGCGCGATGGTCATGGCGCTCGCGACGTGGCGCGCGAGGCGCAGCGGCAGCGTGCGCAGGCCGCGCAGCGCGAGGAAGCAGTCGTCGGGCGACGCGGTGACTCCCATGTCCGTCCACAGCCGGTGCAGCGCCGGGAACGTCGCCTCGCTGGCGAGGATCAGCCCGGAGAGCACGTCCGAGTGCCCGCCGATGTACTTGGTCGCCGCGTGCACCGACACGTCGACGCCGTGGTCGAACGAGCGAAAGCCGAACGGCGTCGCCCACGAGTTGTCGGTGATCACGAGCGCGCCCCGCCGATGGGCGACCTCGGCGATCGCCGGGATGTCCTGCACGCAGAAGGTGAGCGAGCCGGGCGACTCGGTGAACACGACGCGCGTGTTCGCCCGGAACTCGCGCTCGATCGCGGCGCCTGCCAGCGGATCGTAGTACGTCACCTCCACGCCGAGGCGCGTCAGGTGGTTGTTGCAGAAGCGCCGCGTCGGGCCGTAGACGGCGTCGGTGACGAGGACGTGATCGCCGGCGCGCAGCAACGCCAGCAGCGGCAGCGTCGTCGCGGTCAGCCCCGACGGCACCGCGAGCGCGGCGTGCGCGCCTTCGATCGCGGCGACCGACGCCTGCAGGTCCGTGACCGTCGGCAGGCCGTGCAGCCCGTAGCCGATGCCCGCGTACTGGCCAAGTGCCGCCCGGTCGAGATCGGCGACGGTGGGGAACAGCATCGTCGTCGCCCGGAACACCGGCGTGTTGACCGCGCCCAGGAACTTGCGCGGGTTGCGGCCCAGATGGACGGCGCGGGTGGCCGGTTTTTGCTTGTCGTCGCTCATGCGGCCTCTTTGCCGGTTCGTTGGTAACGTCGCGACGAACTCACTTCGTCCCGCGCCTTCATCTGTCCTTCGTGACCGGCTGCAACGCCGCGCGGACCCTCGCGACCTGCGCGGCAATGGCGTCGCGCACGTCCACGACGATCGCGTCGCTCGGCTCTTCCAGCGTCGCGAACTGGCTCGCGAGCAGGGTTGGCGGCATATAGCGATGCGCGCGGTTCGCGATGCGCGAGGCGATCGTGTCGAAGTCGCCTTTCAGATGGACGAAGCGCACGTCGCCCGCGCGGCGGAAGCGCTCGCGATACGCCTCTTTCAGCGAGGAGCACGCGAACACCGCGTCGGCGCCGCGCGCGTTGATCGCAGCCATCTCGGCCGCGAGGCGATCGAGCCACGGCCAGCGATCGGCGTCGGTGAGCGGCGTCCCGGCCGCCATCTTCGCGACGTTGGCCTCCGGATGAAAGTCGTCGCCGTCGAAGAACGGCCAGCCGAGATCCGCGGCCAGCGCCTGTCCGACCGCGCTCTTGCCGCAGCCGGACACGCCCATCACCACGACGATCACGGCTTCGCGTCCCGCGCGAGCCGAGGCGTCCGTTCTTGGCCCTTACGGCCCGATCCAACGATGCCGGCGTGCATGCGGACAGATCCTTCGTGGGGAAAGCCGTGATGCTACCGAATACGCCGGCGCGAGGGAACCGTGGCGCGATGCGACTGCCGCGTCGCGACCACGGCCGCGGCGACGATCAGCGCGCCGCCGGCGAGCGTGCGCGGACCCGGCACCTCGCCCAGGAAGGCCAGCGCCAGCGCGATCCCGTACACCGGCTCCAGCGCCGCGATCACGCTCGCCGTGTGCGCGCTGACGGCCGCGAGCCCGCCGATGAACAGCGTGTGCGCGAACGCCGTGCACACGAGGCCCAGCGCGAGGAGCAGCACGACCTCGCGCGCGCCGATCGCGCCGACCGCCCAGGGCGCCGCCCAGACGAAGGGCACGAGCGCGAGCGCGGCGAACAGGTTCTGCCAGAACGCGATGTCGGTCGCCGAGCGGGTGCCCCGCCAGCGCCGGTTCATCACCGTCAGCAGCGCGAACAGGAACCCCGACAGGATCGCCCAGGCCAGCCCTTCGACAACGGGGTTCGCCAGCGAGAATTCGGGCACCAGCAGCGACGAGGCCCGCCGTCGCCAGCAGCGCCGTCGCGCCCTCGCGCCCGCGCAGCCGGCGCGCGAAGAACACGCGCTCGAGCCCCAGCGTGAACAGCGGGAAGCAGGCGTAGCCGAGCAGCCCGACGGTCACCGTCGAGACCTGGATCGCCACGAAGAAGGCGAGCCAGTGCGCCGCCAGCACGACGCCGTTGGCGATCAGGCGCACGTCGAAGCGAGACCTCTCGCCCACGCGCAGGCGCAGGATGCCGAGCGCCGCTGCCGCAATCGCCGTCCTTCCCAGGACGATGGCCACCGGGGACAGCGCCAGCCACTTGCCGAACAGCCCGGCGAAGCCGAACAGCGCCACGGCGGCGTGCAGCGCGATCAGCGCCGAGGTGTGCGACATGTGAATGAGTTCGGGGTACCTGTCATTCGGATCGGCACAGCGGATCTTAACGAGCCATGCTCCTGTCCGGAATCCTAGCAGCTACCGCTGCCGCGCACGGAATCGCGGCAAGGGCTGCCGGGGCGCGTTCCGATCGCCATCCGGGACGTCCCCGCCCTCCTTTCTCTCCTGCGCTAGAATGCTGTTCTGCGGCGCGCGACTGTTCATCGACCGACCGCGCACGCCAGAACTCGAGCCCGAACAGCCACCCCCGCCCCGGAGGAATCCATGCCGACCCCAACCTCGGCCGCCAAGGTCATCGCCGCCGTCCGCAACACGCCGGGCAACCGCGTCAAGGTCGCCGTCTCCGACATCGACGGCGTGCTGCGCGGCAAGTACATCCACAAGGAGAAGTTCTATTCCGCGGCCGAAGGCGGCTTCGGCTTCTGCGACGTGGTGTTCGGCTGGGACATGATGGACGTCACCTACGACAACACGACGCTCACCGGCTGGCACAAGGGCTTTCCGGACGTGCTCGCCAAGATCGATCTCGGCACCTACCGGACGGTGCCGTGGGACGGCGGCGTGCCGTTCTTCCTCGGCGAGTTCGTCGCGGAGAAGAACGGCAAGGAAGTGCCGCTGCCGATCTGCCCGCGGCAGGTGCTGAAGCGCGTGCTGAAGCGCGCCGAGAAGCTCGGCCTGATGCCGATGTGCGGGATGGAGTACGAGTGGTTCAACTTCGCCGAGACGCCGCAATCCTGGGCCGACAAGAAAGGCGTGGCGCCGACGACGATCACGCCGGGGATGTTCGGCTACTCGCTGCTGCGCGCCAACGCGAACCGGGACTTCTTCGCGGCGCTGATGGGCGAGATGGGCGACTTCGGCGTGCCGATCGAGGGGCTGCACACGGAGACCGGCCCCGGCGTCTACGAGGCGGCGATCCTGTTCTCCGAGGCGCTGGAAGCGGCCGACCGGGCGATCCTGTTCAAGACGGGCGCGAAGGAAATCGGCTCGCGCTTCGGGATCATGCCGAGCTTCATGGCCAAGTGGAACCAGCATCTGCCCGGCTGCTCGGGCCACATCCACCAGTCGCTGTCGGACGGCAAGAAGAACCTGTTCTACGATGCCAAGGGCAGGAACAGCATGAGCAGGCTGTTCGAGAGCTACCTCGCCGGACAGGTCGCCGGGCTGATGGAGCTGGCGCCGATGTACTGGCCGACGATCAACAGCTACAAGCGGCTGGTCGACGGCTTCTGGGCGCCGGTCAAGCCGACGTGGGGCGTGGACAACCGGACGGCGAGCTTCCGCGTGATCGCCGGCTCGCCCAAGTCCACGCGCCTGGAAACGCGCTGCCCCGGCGCCGACATGAATCCGTATCTCGCCGCCGCCGCGGTGCTCGCCGCCGGACTTGTCCGGCGTGGAGAAGAAGCTGAAGCTCACCGCCAAGCCGATCCACGGCACCAACCAGGGCGCGGAGAACATTCCGCGCGCGCCGCGCACGCTGATCGAGACGACGCGCATCTTCCGCGACTCCGACCTCGCCCGCGACTGGTTCGGCGACGATTTCGTCGATCACTATGCGGCCACACGCGAGTGGGAATGGCGGCAGTGGCTCGACGCGGTCACCGACTGGGAGATGAAGCGCTATTTTGAGATCATCTGACATCGCGATCCGGCGGCTGGCGCCCGACGACGTGGCGGTGTATCGCGCGCTGCGACTGCGGGGATTGAAGGAGCATCCGGACGCGTTCACCTCCGGGCACGACGAGGAGGCGGCGAAGCCGCTCGCGGCGACGGCGGCGCGGCTCGCGCCCGACGCAGAGGGGCGGATGTGGGGCGCCTTTGTCGACGGCACGCTGGTCGGCGCCATCGGCCTGCTGCGCGAAGCGCGGGAGAAGATCCGGCACAAGGGCGAGGTGTTCGGGATGTACGTGGTGCGGGAGCGCGCGGGCCAGGGTGTCGGCACAGCGCTGCTGGCGCACCTGATCGGCGAGGCCGGGCGCGAGCCGGGTCTCGCACAGTTGACATTGACCGTCACGCAAACCAATGTCGCCGCGCGCAAGCTCTACGAGAAGTTCGGCTTTCGCTCGTTCGGCATCGAGCCCCGGGCCATCCGGGTCGGCGACACCTGTTTCGACAAGAACCACATGATCCTCTTTCTGGCGCAACCATGACCATCACACGCTTCAGCTTTCCCACCACCATCCACTTCGGACCCGGCGCCCGCAAGCTGGTCGCGGATCACCTCAAGGCCGAAGGCATCGCGCGGCCGCTCATCGTCACCGACCGGGGGATCGCGCCGCTGCCGCTGCTGGCGGAGTTCGTCGCGTCGCTGCCGGGCCTCGACGTCGCCGTCTACTCCGACATCTGGGGCAATCCCGTCCGCAGCCAGGTGAAGCAGGGCGCCGCCGCGTACAAGGCGCACGACGCCGACGCGGTGATCGGCCTGGGCGGCGGCGCGGCGCTCGACGTCGCGAAGGCGATCGCGCTGATGGCGAGCCACCCGGGCGACATCCTCGAATACGCGTGGGACCATCCCGAAGTGCGGCCGATCGGCCGGCCGCTGCCCTACTTCGTCGCGCTGCCGACGACCGCCGGCACCGGGTCGGAAGTGGGCCGGTCGTCGGTCGTCTCCGACGACGCGACGCACATCAAGAAGATCATCTTCTCGCCCAAGCTGCTGGCCAAGTGCGTGTTCGCCGACCCCGAGCTGACCTTCGACCTGCCTCCCGCGATCACGGCGGCGACCGGCATGGATGCGCTCACGCACAACGTCGAATCGTACCTGTCGCCGGAGTACCATCCGCTGTGCGACGGCATCGCGCTCGAAGGCGTGCGCATCGCCGCGCGGGCGCTGCCGATCGCGTTTCGCGACGGCAGGAATCTGCGGCGCGCAGCGACATGCTGATGAGCTCGATGATGGGCGCGATCGCCTTCCAGAAGGACCTCGGCGCCGTGCACAGCTGCGCGCACGCGCTGTCCACGGTGGCCGACCTCCACCACGGCCTCGCCAACGGAATCATGATCGACCACGTGATGCGCTTCAACCTGCCCGCCGCGACCGCGAAGATGGCCGAGCTCGCGCGCGTGGCCGGGGTCCCCGGCGCCGCCGCGATGGCCGAGCAGGACGCGGCCAAGGCGTTCATCGGGTGGCTGGCGAAGATGAAGGCCGACCTCGGCATTCCGGCCACGCTCGCCGCGATGAGCGCGAAGCGTCCCGTGACGCGCGCCGACATTCCGGCGCTGGTCGACGTGGCGATCAACGACACCTGCCACAAGACCAATCCGCGCCCCTGCACGCGCGCGGACTTCGAGCGGATGTTCGCGGATGCGATCTGACCTCATGCCCCGTCGGCGCGCCCTCCCCTTCGCTGCGATTCCTGGCTAGTCCGATGACCGAGCACGACCACGATCACGCCGGCGGCCACGGCTCGGAGCTCTCCGCGGTCCAGCTCCGCGTGCGGGCGCTGGAAACGGTGCTGACCGAGAAGGGTTACGTCGACCCCGCCGCGCTCGATGCGATCGTCGAGACCTACGAGACCAAGGTGGGGCCGCACATCGGCGCGCAGGTCGTGGCCAGGGCGTGGGTCGATGCGGATTTCAAGCGGGCGCTGCTCGCCGACGCGTCGAAGGCGGCGGGCACGCTCACGCTCGCCAATCCGGCCGGCGATCACCTCGTCGCGGTCGAGAACACGCCGGCGCAGCACAACATGGTCGTGTGCACGCTCTGCTCGTGCTACCCGTGGGACATGCTGGGGCTGCCGCCGGTCTGGTACAAGTCGGCGCCGTACCGGTCGCGCGCGGTCAAGGATCCGCGCGGCGTGCTCGCCGACTTCGGCGTCACGCTGCCGCCATCCACCGCGATCCGCGTCTGGGATTCGACGGCCGAGACGCGCTTCATCGTCCTGCCGATGCGCCCCGCCGGCACCGAAGGCTGGAGCGAGGAGCGCCTGGCGCGGCTCGTCACGCGCGACTCGATGATCGGCACGGGCTTGCCGAAGAATCCCGGCGAGATCGCCTGATGGACGGCATCCACGATCTCGGCGGAATGGACGGCTTCGGCCGGGTCGACGCCGAGCCCGACGAGCCCGTGTTCCACGCGGCGTGGGAAGGCCGCGTGATGGCGATGCAGCGCGCGATGATGTACGCCGGCGCCTGGAACATCGACATGCTGCGCTACGCGCAGGAACGCCTGCCGCCGCGGGTCTACCTCGGCGCTTCCTATTACGAGCGCTGGCTGCTGGCAACGGAGCTAAACGTGGTCGAGCGCGGCTGCGGCAGTGCCGACGAGCTGGCCGCGGGCCATGCGCTGCGACCGGGCAAGGCGCTGCCGCGCAGGCTGGCGGCAACGACGGTGGCCGAGGGGATGATCCGCGGCGGCTACGCGCGCCGGGCGCCGCGGCCCGCGCGATTCGCGCCCGGCGATCGCGTGCGCGCGAAGAACATCCACCCGTCGACGCACACGCGGCTGCCGCGTTACGCGCGCGGCCGCGTCGGCACCGTCGAGCGCCTGCACGGCTGCCACGTGTTCCCGGACACGGCCGCGATCGACCGCGGCGAGGATCCGCAGTGGCTCTACACGGTGCGCTTCGACGGTCCCGAGCTGTGGGGACCGGATGCGGATCCATTGGTGAGCGTCTCGATCGAGGCGTTCGAGCCGTATCTCGAGTCGGCGCCCGATCATTCCTGAGATGACGGGCTCCCGCGCTCGCTTTGTGCCGCAGCGCCGCATCCCGCTTTGCGGGACCAGCCTTCGGCTGTCCTGCGGTCTTCGGCCTGTTGTCCGCTTCCGCGCAGGCAGACACTGATGGTTTCGGCAGACTCGCTCGCAGCGCGGCGCGCCACCGACGCCATCCCTTCCCTTCCCCGCGACGCGGATGGCCCGGTGTTCGGCGCGCCGTGGCAGGCGCAGGCGTTCGCCATGGCGCTCGCGCTGCACGCGCGCGGCCTGTTCAGCTGGCCGGAATGGGCCGCGCTGCTGGCCGAGGAAATCCGGCGCGCGCAGGCCGAGGGCGATCCCGACACCGGCGAGACGTATTATCTGCACTGGCTCGCCACGCTCGAGCGCATCGTGGCCGCCAAGGGTGTGGCGACCGAAGCCACGCTGGCGCGCTACCGTGACGCGTGGGATCACGCCGCCGACCGCACGCCGCACGGCGCGCCGATCGCGCTCGAGCCACGCGATTTTCCCGACTGACGGTCGACGACGATTCCCGAGCATGCTCAAGATCGGCATCTCCGCCTGCTTTTTCCACGAAGATCCCAAGCGGCCGATCTTCAAGGGCATGACGCTGCAGTACATCGAGCAGAACGTCGCGCACTGGCTGATGCAGCGCGACGTGCTGGCGTTCATGGTGCCCTCGCCCGAGGGACGCACGAAGCGCCCCGGCAGCAAGGCCACGGTCGACGCGTACGCGCAGGAACTCGACGGCCTCGTGCTGATGGGCGGCTCCGACGTCTGCCCCGAGTCGTACGGCGAGAAGGCACTGAAGCCCGAGTGGAACGGCGACCGCATCCGCGACGATTACGAAATCGCGCTGCTGCGGGCGTTCATGGCGCTGCGCAAGCCCGTCCTCGGCGTGTGCCGCGGCGCGCAGGTGATCAACGTCGCGCAGGGCGGGACGCTCTACCAGGACCTCGCCACGCAGGTCCCGCGCGCGCTCAATCACCGCAACTGGGCGATCTACGAGCAGAACTGCCACGCGACCTCGTTCGTGCCGGGCAGCGGCCTCGCCCGGCTGTATCCCGGGACGACGCTCGTGAAGACGAACTCGATCCACCACCAGGCGTTGAAGGACCTCGGCCGCGACCTCGTTGCCGAGGCCTGGTCGGAGCCGGATCGCGTCGTCGAGGCGATTCGCTACACGGGTCCGACCTATCTGTTCGCCGTCCAGTGGCATCCCGAGTTTCACGCGCCCGACAATCCCTCGTTCGTCGACGACACGCCGATCCTCGACGAGTTCCTTGCCGCTGCCGCGCAGCACAAGGCCGCCGCGTACACGATCTGAATCTGGAGCCATCATGAAGATCACCAATCCCGCCACCGGCGCCGTCATCGCCGACGTCGCCGCCGACAATGCCGCCGCGGTGCGCCGCAAGTACGAGGTCGCCCGCGCGGGCCAGGTCCGCTGGTCGAAGGTGCCGATCCACAAGCGCGTCATCGCGATCGCGAACTTCCGCGACCGGATCGGCGCGATGCAGGAGACGCTCGCCAGGACGCTGACGCAGGAGGTCGGCAAGCCGCTCCGGCAGTCGCGCAACGAGCTCACCGGCCTGCTCGGACGCATCGACTTCTTCATCGCCCAGTCGATCCGCGCGCTGCGCGACGAGAAGGTCTTCGCCGATCCGGCGCAGAAGCTCGAGGAGCGGATCACGCACGAGCCGCTGGGCGTCGTCGCCAACATCTCGGCGTGGAACTACCCCTACTTCGTCGGCAGCAACGTGTTCGTGCCGGCGCTCGTCGCGGGCAACGCGGTGCTGTACAAGCCGTCCGAGTTCGCGACCCTCACGGGCCTGCACATCGCCGAGATGCTGCACGAGGCGGGCATCCCGCGCGACGTGTTCGTGCCGGTGGTGGGCGACGGCGCGACCGGCGCCGCGCTCGCGCGCCAGCCGGTCGACGGCATCTTCTTCACCGGATCCTACGCGACGGGCGCGAAGATCGCCGCGGCGGCGGGCCGGCGGATGATCAAGGTCCAGCTCGAGCTCGGCGGCAAGGACCCGGTGTACGTCTGCCCGGACGTCGACGTCAAGGCGGCCGCGGCCGGCATCGCCGACGGCGCGTTCTACAACACGGGGCAGTCGTGCTGCGCGGTCGAGCGGATCTACGTGCACGAATCGATCCACGACGCGTTCGTCGCCGCGTTCGTCGCGGAGGTGCAGGGCTTCAGGATGGGCGACCCGATGGACGAGTCCACCTACATCGGCGCCATCACGCGCCGGGCGCAGCTCGACGTGCTGAAGAAGCAGGTGAGCGACGCGAAGAAAAAGGGCGCGAAGCTGCTCGCCGGCGGCAGCATCGTCCGCGGCAAGGGCAACTGGTTCGAGCCGACGGTGTTCGTGGACGTCGACCACTCGATGGCGCTGATGCGCGACGAGAGCTTCGGCCCGATCATCGGCATCCAGGCCGTCGCCGACGACGAGGCGGCCGTGGACCTGATGAACGACACCGAATACGGGCTGACCGCCGGCGTCTACACGCGCGATCCGAAGCGCGCGAAGAGAATCCTCGCGCAGCTGCACGCCGGCAGCGTCTACTGGAACTGCTGCGACCGCGTGAGTCCCCGCCTGCCGTGGTCCGGGGTCGGCCATTCCGGCATCGGACTCACCTTGTCGACCTACGGCATCCAGACCTTCACGCGGCCGAAGGCCTGGCACCTGCGCGGCGCGTGAGCGCCCCTGCCAGGCGCCCCGATCGGGGTCGGATCCGCGACCATCGAAGCCGACGGGCGAAGCGCTAGGTAACCGACCCCGATTCCCCCGGTACGGACCCTGCTTTGCCCGGCGGCCTGGCCGCCTCCGAGTCGACCTGCGCGACGTTCGCCGGGTCGAAGCGCGCGGCCGGCGTCCGCAGCACCAGCGACGGCACGACGGTCGACACGATGGCGTAGACGACGAGCGCCCCGTAGAGCTCGTCCGGCAGTCCGAAGCTGGTGCGCAGGATTTCCGCGATCACCAGCGCGAAGATCAGCGTCGGCAGCAACGGCACCGAGATCCGCATGCCCTCGTGCCAGCGCTCGCGCAGCGTGAGCCGGCGCTGCAGCGTGACCATGAGCACGCGCAGCGGCAGCGCCACGGCGCTCAGCGCCAGCCCGACCAGCAGCGCCTCGACCGACAGCGCCGAAGCGGGCAGGCCGAGACCCGCGTTGAAAAAGAAGTAGGGCATGAAAAACGACGAGAAGAGCTCGATCGCGTGGATCGTCTCCAAGGACGATGCCGCCGGCAGGTCGCTGCGGACATACTGGACGAGCACGCCGGCGACGAAGGCGCCGATGAAGTAATGGACGCCCAGCGCGTGGGTCGCGTAGGCCGCCACCAGCGCGACGACGATCACCAGCGAGAATTCCGAGCCGGGAGCGTAGGGCAGCAGGAAGCGGGCCGCGCCGCGGAACAGCAGCCGGATGGCGATCGTGAGCGCGACCAGCGCCAACGTCGACCAGCCGAGCGTTTCCATCGTCGCCGAGCCCAGCACCAAGAACATGACCGCCAGCGCGAGAATCTCGGCGGCGATCGCCTTCAACCGGACCGCCCGCTGCTCGTCCGCGTCCAGTCCCATCGCGCCGATCGCCCCGAGAATGAAGCCGGTCGAGGGCGTCAGTACCGCGAGCGCGATCAGCACGGCGCTGCGCGGATCGAACGCGGGCATCGGGGCGATCCAGAGTGCGAGCGTCGGCGGCAGCAAACTGCCGGCCGACAGCGCCGGCAGGAGCACGATCCCGATCGACAGCGCCGCCAGCGTCATGATGCGCGTCACCACGTAGACGGCGAGCGGCCGGGCGTCGGCGCGCAGGTGGGCGACCCGCACTTCGATTCCCGCGAACAGGAAGAGCGACGCGACGCCCAGCGCGCCCAGCTGCGTCAGGACGGCATCGTTGCGGAACTCGGGCACGAAGTGTCCGGTCGTCGCGCCGAGCAGCAGTGCCCAGACCGGCGCGGGGACCGGGAAGCGCTGCAGCATCCGGGGGACGATCTGCACGCCGACGAGCACGGCGAGGTAATAGGCGGGATGCATCGGGCGTCAGCGCGGGCGAGGGTCGTCCGGCAGCAGCGCGCGGGTGGCGGGGGCCATCAGCCGCGACGGTCCTGCAGCTCGGCGGCGCGCAGCGTGTTGGCGAGCAGCGTGGCAATGGTCATCGGCCCGACGCCGCCCGGAACCGGCGTGATCCAGGACGCCACTTCCTTCGCCGCGCCGAAATCGACATCGCCGCAAAGCCTGCCCTCGGCATCGCGGTTGATCCCCACGTCGATCACCATCGCGCCGGGCTTGAGCCAGCCGCCCTGCACGAAGTTCGCCTTGCCGATGCCGGCGACGACGATGTCCGCCTGGCGGACGAGCCCCGGCAGGTCGCGCGTCTTCGAGTGGCAGATGGTGACCGTGCAGCGCTCCATCAGCAGCTCCAGCGCCATCGGCCGGCCGACGATGTTCGACTGGCCGATGACGACCGCGTGCTTGCCGACGAGATCCTCGCCGGTGTCCTTCAGCAGCGTCATGCAGCCGTAAGGGGTGCAGGGCCGCAGCGTCGGGCGCTTCAGCACCAGGCGCCCGATGTTGCACGGATGAAAGCCGTCGACGTCCTTCAGCGGATCGATGCGTTCCGTCACGAGGTCGGCGTCGATCTGCTTCGGCAGCGGCAGCTGGACCAGTATGCCGGTGACGGCCGGATCGCCGTTCAGCGCATCGATCAGCGCCAGCAATTCCGCCTGCGATGTCGTCGCCGGGAGGTCGTGCGCGAAGGAGCGCATGCCCGAAGTGTCGGTCATCCGCCGCTTGTTGCGCACGTAGACGTGCGAGGCGGGATTGTCGCCGACGAGAACGACGGCGAGGCCCGGCGGCGGCTTCCCCGCCGCCACGCGCGCGGCGACCCCGGCGGCGACCTCGTCCGTGAGACGCAGGGCACGTGCCTTGCCATCGATGATGCGGGCAGTCATGGTGATTTCGCGAAAGGTTGCGGTTGGCTTGAGATTCGCTTTGCTTTCATCTCTGCATCACAACTGGTACGGCCAGCGCCGCGAAGTGTGCAGGACGCGCAGGATTTCGATGTCTTGCTCCCGCACCCGATAGGGCACGACATAGGGCAGCTCGCCTATCACCAGCTCGCGCGTGCCGAGGACACGTCCCGCGCGGCCAACGGCAGGACGCTTCGTCAGATTGGCTTCGACGCGATCGATGAGCTCGAGAACGACGCGCGCGGCGGCCGCGGGGCTGTCCTGCCCGATGTAACCGGCGATTTCATCGAGATCGCGCTCAGCGCGCTTTGTCCAGCGCAAGCGCAAGCTTCTTCTCCCACTTGGCCTTCAGGCGCGCATGGTCGATGAAGCGGCCACTGTCGGCATCGCGCACGCCCTCCTGGATCGCCGCGATCTGCCACTCGTTCAGCTCGACGAACTGACGCACCGCCTCGGCGGCAAGCGCGGCACGGCTCCGATCCGTGGCCTTGGCCAGCTTGTCGAGGCGTTTCCTGACGCCGGGTTCCAGTCGCAGCGTGACGGGTTCGCTCATCGCCGATTCCTGTATACAATGAATACATTGTCGGCTCAGGCGGCGCGCCTGTCAATGCATGGCGTGGCCGCTACAATCGTTCCATGATCGACGGCGCGATCCTGTCGGCAATCCGGCATCGCCTGGGTGCGGAGCTGCGCCGACCGGAGCATTCCTGTCGACCGCTGCGGGTCGGACGCGAAGCCACGGGCTGGCTTGACGACTTCCGCGCCGCGCGGCTCGCTGCGTTCGACGATGTCTTCGCCGTGCGCGACGACGGACGTGTCGTTCGTCGCGGCGACTCGACGACGCTCCGGCGCGCACCCGCGCGCTCGATCGCGTCACGCGCGTCGCTCGCCGCCGATGGTCTGTTGACCGCATGGCGCGACGAGCGCTACGCGGTGGCCTCCGCGTTCGAAGCGTCGCCGTGGTTCGAGATCGAGCGCGCGGCCGCGCGCTATTTCGGGATCCATACCTTTGCCGCCCACGTCAACGGACTGGTGCGGCGCGATGGCCGGATCCTGATGTGGATCGCGCGGCGCAGCCCGGCGAAATCGATCGATCCGGACCGGCTCGACAATCTGGTCGCCGGCGGGATCGCGGCCGGGCAGTCGGTGGCCGCCACCGTGGTCAAGGAAGCGTGGGAGGAAGCGGGCATCGACGCGATCGTCGCGGCGCGCGCGCGACCGGCCGGGATCGTTCGCATCTGCCGCGAGCAACCGGACGGCCTGCAACGCGAGACGATCTTCGTCCACGACCTGTGGCTTCCCGCCGGTTTCGTTCCCGCAGGCCAGGACGACGAAGTCGCAGGGCACAGGCTCGTGCCGCTTGCCGACGTGGCAGCGCTGATCGCGAACGACGACGGCCCGGACGTCGTCACCGCCGACGCCGCGCTCGTCATGCTCGACTGCCTGCTGCGCCATGGCGCGATTGCGCGGGATGCGCCCGATTACGCCACCCTGGCGACGCTCCGGCAGCCGCCGGACCCGTTTGCTCGTTCGGCGAAAGCCTGACACCGGAGAACCGGCCGCGCCATCCGCCGCGTTGCAGTCGCCCTCGGTCGCCCTCAGGCGGCCGCCCGCGCGGTCGCCGGCACGGGGCTCACCTGGCGAATCCCCATCTCGCGCAGCGTGTCGCGCACCGCATTGACCGCGTGTCGCATTTCGTCCGGACCGACGGCGCCGATGCAGCCGACGCGGAACGTCTCGACTTTCGTCAGTTTGCCGGGGTAGAGAATGAAGCCCTTGTCGCGCACGCGCGCGTAGAAGTCCTTGAAGTTGTACGCGGGGTCCGGCGGCGCATGGAACGTCAGGATGATCGGCGCCTGGATCTCCGGACGCAGGAACACGCGGAAGCCCATCTCGGTCATGCCGGCGACGAGCGTCTCGCAGTTCTTCGTGTAGCGGGCGAGCCGCGCCGGCTGCCCGCCCTCGGCGACGTGCTGGTCGAGCGCCGCGTTGAAGGCGACCACGACGTGCGTCGGCGGCGTGTACCGCCATTGCGTCGTCCGCTCCATGTAGGTCCACTGGTCGTGGAGGTCGAGCGACAGCGACGACGAATTGCCGGCGCACTTCTCCAGCGCGCTGCGGCGGACCAGCACGAAGCCCATGCCCGGAGGGCCCTCGACGCACTTGCCCGACGCCGCGATCACGGCGTCGAACGGGCGTCGTCCGCGCGTCGATCGGGATCGCGGCGAACGAGCTCATCGCGTCGAGGATGAGGCTCCTGCCGTGCCGCTGCACCACCGCGGCGATCTCCGGCAGCGGGTTGAGGATGCCGGTCGACGTTTCGCAGTGGATCAGGCCCACGTGCGTGATCGACGGATCGGCCGCGAGCAGCCGGTCGACATCCTGCGGCGTGGTCGGCACGTCCTCGGCCGTCTCGAAGATCGACACCTTGCGGCCCATCATCTGCGCGAGCTTCGCCAGCCGCGACCCGTAGGCGCCGTTGATCAGCACCAGCACGTGACCATCGCGCGGAACCAGCGTGTTGACCGCCGCCTCGACCGAGAACGTGCCGCTGCCCTGCATCGGGACGCAGACGTGGGTGTCGTGGCCGTGGACGATGTCGAGCAGCTTCTTCCGCACCTCGGCGGTGACCGCGTTGAAGTTCGCGTCCCACGATCCCCAGTCGCGCAGCATCGCGGTCTTCGTCGCGAGCGACGTCGTGATGGGGCCCGGCGTGAGCAGGATCGGGTCGCGGGAGAAGAGGCTCATGGCGTCACCTTTTTTGTAGATTGTTGACAATCTACATCAATCCGCGTCCAATAGGCAAGATGTTGAAGACGAATGCCGGCGGAGGCCGCGGCGCTTCGCGTCCCCCCTCCCCGAACGCTCCGGCGCGCCGCGCCACCCTGTCGGCCGCGCCTTCCGGAAACGGCGCGGACGCCATCGCGCTCGTCCAGTCGAGCTCGCTGCCCACGCTCGTCCAGCAGGAGCTCGAGCGCCTCATTCTCGCCGGCGGCCTGTCCGCCGGCAGCAAGCTGAACGAAGCCGCGATCGCGCAGCGTCTCGGCGTCTCGCGCGGCCCGGTGCGCGAAGCCTTCCGCGCGCTCGAGGAGTCGGGCCTCGTGCGGCTGGAGAAGAATCGCGGCGTGTTCGTGCGCCGGATTCCGGTCGAGGAGGCGGACGACATCTACGAGCTGCGCGCGGTGCTGGACGAATTCGTCGGCCGCAGGCTCGCGCGTACGGCCACACCCGCTCACCTCCGCGAGCTGGCCTCCCGCGTCGACCGGATGGAAAAGGCCGCCGCCAGGGGCGACGTCGACGCCTACCTTGCCGCCAACGTCGATTTTCACGACCGGTTGGTCGAGCTCGCCGGCAACGCCAAACTGCTGGGCATGTACCGCCGCCTCGTCAACGAGCTGCATCTGTTCCGCCACGCGACGCTGGCGCAGGGCGGCGCGCTTCCCGTTTCGACGCGCGAGCATCGCGAGATCGTCGCCCGCATCGCGGAGGGCCAGCCGGTCGCCGCGGGCCGCGCGCTGTTCGACCACGTGATGGCCAGCCGCGAGCGCATGCACCAGACGCGGACCGGGGCGAGCGCGCCGGTCGCCACGCCGCGCCGGTCGCCGCGGAAACCACGGTGAATCCCGGAGCCTTTGCGATCCACCGCCGCGAGGACGTCGCTCGATCGATCGCCATGACAGGACCGCAACCATGAACATGATCACGGAGTTGCAGGACGTCCGGCACGGCGCGGTGCTGCAGGCCAGGATGCGCATCGCGGGCGAGCTCGTCGGCGGCGAGCGGACGATCGACGTGCACAACCCGTACACCGGCAGCCTGGTCGGGACCGTGCCGAAGGGCACCGTCGAGCAGATCCGGCGCGCCTTCGCCATCGCCAGGGCCTACAAGGCGACGCTGACGCGCCACGACCGCTACCGGATCCTGCATCGCACCGCCGAGATCATCCGCAGCCGGGCCGAGCCGATCTCGGACCTCATCACCGCCGAGTGCGGGATCTGCAAGAAGGATTCGCTCTACGAAGTCGGCCGGGCCTGCGACGTGTTCGTCTTCGCCGGCAATGCGGCGTTGAGCGACGACGGCCAGATCTTTTCCTGCGACCTGACGCCGCACGGCAAGAAGCGCAAGGTCTACACGCTGCGCGAGCCGCTGCTGGGCGCGATCTGCGCGATCACGCCGTTCAACCATCCGCTGAACCAGGTCGCGCACAAGGTCGCGCCGTCGATCGCGACGAACAACCGGATGGTGCTGAAGCCCACCGAGAAGACGCCGCTCTCCGCGCTGCTCCTCGCCGACATCCTCTACGAGGCCGGACTGCCGCCCGAGATGTTCTCCGTGGTCACCGGCGACCCGCGCGAGATCGCCGACGAGATGCTGACCAACCCGGACATGGACCTCGTCACGTTCACCGGCGGCGTTCCCATCGGCAAGTACATCGCGGCGAAGGCGGTCTACAAGCGCCAGGTCCTCGAACTGGGCGGCAACGACCCGATCATCGTGCTGGAGGACGCCGACCTCGACGAAGCGGCCGCCCTCGCCGCGGCCGGCTCGTACAAGAACTCCGGCCAGCGCTGCACGGCGATCAAGCGCATCCTCGTCCACGAGGCGGTGGCCGACCGCTTCGTCGAACTGCTGCTCGAGCGGACCCGCGCCTGGACCTGCGGCGATCCGATGGATCCGGCGGTGGACATGGGCACCGTGATCGACGAGGCCGCGGCGAAGTCGTTCGAGGCGAAGGTGAACGAGGCGATCACGCTCGGCGCCCGGCTGCTGCACGGCAACGTCCGCCGTGGGGCGCTGTATTCGCCGACACTCGTCGACCACGCCACGCCCGACATGCCGCTCGTCCGGGACGAGACTTTCGGTCCGGTGTCGCCGGTGATCCGCTTCCGGGACATCGACGATGCCATCCGGATCTCGAACGCCACCGCCTACGGGCTCTCCTCGGCGGTCTGCACGAACCGCCTCGATTACATCACGAGGCTCGTGTCGGAGCTCAACGTGGGGTCGGTCAACGTCCGCGAGGTTCCCGGCTACCGGCTGGAGCTGACGCCGTTCGGCGGGATCAAGGACTCGGGACTGGGATACAAGGAGGGGGTCCAGGAAGCGATGAAGAGCTTCACCAACACGAAGACCTATTCGCTGCCATGGTGAAGGTCCACGCAATGACTTGCGGCGGGGCCTACCCGATGAGCCCGCCGGCCGCCCCGCGCCCCCCGCGCGCGCGCGCCGATCCCCACACCCGCCGCACGCCAGCGCCGAGGGCGACGTCAACACCTCGCCGCTGCGCCGCGAGTTCGAGACGGCGCACCTGCACGCCGAGACGCGCGCGATGCTCGACGCCGACGCCGACGTGTTCCTGCACCAGTCGCTGTCGACGCCGTGCTTCAACGCGGTGGCATCCTGCGAGGGCATCTGGCTCACCGACGTCGAAGGCCGTCGCGTGATGGATTTCCACGGCAACAACGTGCATCAGGTGGGCTACCGCCATCCGCACGTCATGGCGGCGGTCAAGGCGCAGCTGGACACCCTGCCCTTTGCGCCGCGGCGGTTCACCAATGCCGCCGCGATCGACCTCGCGTCGAGGCTCGCCGCGCTGGCGCCCGACCCTCTCGGCAAGGTGCTCTTCGCGCCCGGCGGCACGCTCGCGATCGGCATGGCGCTGAAGCTCGCGCGCCTCGCGACCGGCCGCCACAAGACGCTGTCGCTGTGGGACAGCTTCCACGGCGCCTCGCTCGACGCCATCTCGATCGGCGGCGAAGCCGTGTTCCGCAAGCACATGGGCCCGCTGCTGCCCGGCACCGAGCACGCGCCGCCGTGCGATCCGGGCGCGTGCCGCTTCGGCTGCGGCGGCACCTGCAACGCGAAATGCGCCGAATACCTCGACTACGTGCTGGCCAAGGAGGAAGACGTCGGCGCCGTGATCATCGAGACCATCCGCTGCACGGACGTCCAGATTCCGCCGCCGGAGTACTACCGCATCGTCCGCGATGCCTGCGATCGCCACGGCGCGCTGCTGATACTCGACGAAGTTCCGATCTGTCTCGGGCGCACGGGCCGCATGTTCGCGTTCGAGCACTACGGCATCGTGCCGGACATGGTCGTGCTCGGCAAAGGGCTGGGCGGCGCCGTGTTCCCGATGGCCGCGCTCATCGCGCGCCGCGACCTCGACATCGCCGCCGACCGCGCGCTCGGCCACTACACGCACGAAAAGAGCTCGGTCGGTTGCGCCGCCGCGCTGGCGACCCTCGAAGTGATCGCGGACGAGGGCCTGCTCGAACGCGCGCGGACGCTCGGCGCCCGCGCGCTCGAGCGGATGCGCGAGCTGCAACGGCGCCATCGCGCTGGTCGCCGACGTGCGCGGCGTCGGGCTCCTGCTCGGCATCGAGCTTGCGCGAGACGGCGTTCCGGCGCGCCGCGAGGCCGAGCAGGTGATGTACCATTGCCTCGCGCACGGCCTGTCGTTCAAGGTCGGGCAGGGAAATGTATTGACGCTCTCGCCGCCTCTCGTCATCGCCCCCGAGGACCTCGACGCCGCGTTCCGGATCATCGACGCCGCGCTCGAAGCGGTCGAGGCCGCAGCCCGCTAGCCGCACCGTGCAGACGCTACTCAACCTCCTCGCCGGCGTCTCGCTGCTCGTCTGGGGCACGCACATCGTCCGCACCGGCATCCTGCGCCTGTTCGGCAGTTCGTTGCGGCGCTTCCTGCGCGTCAGCGTCACCAAGCCCCTGCACGCATTCTTCGCCGGCGCCGGAATCACCGCGCTGATCCAGAGCAGCACCGCGACGGCGCTGATCGTCGCCTCGTTCGCCGGCCAGGGCCTGATCGGCACCGCGCAGGCCCTGGCGGTGATGCTCGGGGCCGACGTCGGCACGTCGATCGTCACGGTCATCCTGTCGTTCGACCTGTCCTGGCTCTCGCCGCTGCTGATCTTCGTCGGCGTCGTGCTCTTTCTCACGCGGCAGTCGGATTCGATCGGCCGTTTCGGCCGCGTGCTGATCGGGCTCGGCCTCATCATGTTCGCGCTGCAGTGGATCTCGGTCGCGGCGAAACCGGTGGTTCAGGCCGCGGGGGTCCAGGTGATCTTCGCCTCCCTGACCGGCGACGTGCTGCTGGACCTGCTGGTCGCAGCGCTGCTGACCATCCTGTGCTACTCGAGTCTCGCCGTCGTGCTGCTGGTGGCCGCGCTGGCGTCGCTGCACGTGATCGCGCTGCCGGTTGCCCTCGGGCTCGTGCTCGGAGCGAACCTCGGCAGCGGCATCCTCGGCATGCTGTCGACGCTCAAGTCGCCGCCCGAAGCGCGGCGCGTGACGCTGGGAAATTTCCTGTTCAAGCTGATCGGCTGCACCCTGCTCCTGCCGCTCGTTGCCCATGTGAGTGGCCCGATCGCCGCGCTCGGCATCGGGGCGGCGCAGGAGGTCGTGCTGTTCCACCTCGCTTTCAATGTCGCGCTGGCCCTGGTCCTCATCTTCTTCACGACTCAGATCGCGCGTGTCGCCGAGCGCCTGCTGCCCGCGAAGCCGCTGCCGGACGACCCGGCGAAGCCCCGGCATCTGGATCCTTCCGCTCTCGCGACGCCGACGCTCGCCATCTCGTGCGCGGCGCGCGAGGCGCTGCGCATCGGCGACGTCATCGAGCAGATGCTGCACGGAATGCTGGCGGTTCTGAGGACCAACGACCGCGCGCTGGCCGAGCGACTGCGCAAGATGGACGACGTCGTCGACGACCTGTACACCGCGGTCAAGCTCTACCTGACCCAGATATCGCGCGAGGCGCTCGGGGAGGAGGAGGGCCGGCGCTGGGCCGACATCGTGTCGTTCACGATCAACATGGAGCAGGTCGGCGACATCGTCGAGCGCATCGTCATCGAACTCGAGGACAAGAAGATCGACAAGGGGCGCAACTTCTCCGAGGCGGGGATGGCGGAGATCTGCGACCTCCACGCGCGGCTCATCGCCAACCTGCGGCTCGGGCTGTCCGTGTTCCTCAACGGCGACCTGAAGAGCGCGCAGGAACTGCTCGCGCAGAAGGTGCTCTTCCGCGACCTCGAGCGCGCCTACGCCAACTCGCATCTCGCGCGCCTCGCGGAGAACACGCTGGACAGCATCGAGACCTCGTCGCTGCACCTCGATCTCATCTCGGACCTGAAGCGGATCAACTCGCACATCTCATCGATCGCCTACCCGATTCTCGAGCAGGCCGGCGTTCTGGCGAAAACCCGCCTCAAGGAACCCGAACCCGTTCCCCGTGCGGGCCGTCTGAT
>CAVOXS010000002.1:0-124488 GCA_963700415.1 uncultured beta proteobacterium | reverse complement strand
GAAGGCGTCGACGCGAGAGTCGTCGCGAACCTTGACGGTGAGCGCCCGCAACGCGGCGGTGTCCGGGCTCTGGTCGGAGGGGTCGGCGACCGTGCCGCTCCACAGCACGTTGTCGATGGCGATCAGACCTCCCGGTCGGAGCAGCGCGAGACAGGCCTCGTAATACGCGTCATACGCGGTCTTGTCGGCGTCGATGAACGCGAAATCGAACGCACCGGGGCCACTCGTCTGCAGCAGTTCCGCGAGCGTCTCCCGTGCCGGCCGCAGATGCAGCTCGATCCGGTCGGCCACACCGGCCTCCGCCCAGTACCTGCGCCCGATCGCGGTCCACTCCTCGCTCACGTCGCAGCAGACGAGGCGTCCGCCGGCGGGCAGGGCGCTCGCGACCGCCAGCGCGCTGTAGCCGGTGAACGTCCCGACCTCGATCGCGTTCTTCGCGCCGATGAGACGAACGAGAAACGCGAGCAGCACGCCCTGATCGGCGCCGATCTGCATTCCGCCCATGGGCAGGACTGACGTCTCCGCGCGCAACCGCTGCTGGACAGGCGTTTCGCGTGCGACGACCGTCCGCAGGTAATCGTCGACGGCTTCGGGCAGCAGCGTACGGTGCGCCATGGGTCGTGCCTTTCCGGTTGTCGGTGGCGGATCGAGCAGGGCCCGTTGCCGGGATCGCGCGGCGAATGAACGCGCCGGCGGGAATGCTCACGAACCCCGATAACGGGGCAGAATGGAGGCCGCCCCAAGTGTACAGGGCCCCAGCCATTCCCCTCCAACGCCACCGTGAGCGCTCCCATGAATCCCTCCGCACGCCAATCCGCACTGCTTGCCTCCGCCGGCCGCTATCTGGCGGGTGGGGGGCTCGGGCTCTTCATCATCCCGCCGGAGCTCAATCTCGTCATCGCGCGCGGCGAAGGCAGCCGCGTCTGGGATGTCGCCGGACGCGAGTACCTCGACTACCACCTGGGCTCCGGTCCGGCGCTTCTCGGCCACGCCCATCCCGCGATCACCGCAGCGGTCGCGGCGCAGCTGCCGAAGGGCACCACGTATTACTTCCTCAACGAGCCGGAAATCATGCTGGCGGAGCGGCTGGTCGAGGCGATCCCCTGCGCCGACGTCGTTCATTACACGGGCTCCGGCACCGAGGCCACGTTCTATGCGCTGCGCATCGCGCGGGCGTACACGGGCCGCAACAAGATCCTCAAATTCGAAGGCGCGTGGCACGGCATGCACGACTACGGCCTTTGGGGAACGGTCCCTGCCGTTGCGTCCGACTATCCGCGCGCGAAGCCCGACTCCGTCGGCGTGCCGCCGCAGGCCGGCGAAACGGTGCTGGTTGCGCCGTTCAACGAGACCGCGCAGGCCGTCGCGATGATCGAGCGCCACGCGCACGAGCTGGCCGCGGTGATCGTCGAGCCGCTGCAGCGGGTGCTGCTGCCCGAGCCCGGGTTCCTCGAGGCCGTGCGCGAGGTCACGCGCCGCCACGGCATCGTCCTCGTCTTCGACGAAATCGTCACCGGCTTCCGGATCGCGTGGGGCGGCGCGCAGGAGCGGTACGGCGTCGTGCCCGACCTCGCGTGCTACGGCAAGGCGGTGAGCGGGGGATTCCCGATGGCGGCCATCGCCGGCAGCGGCGACGTGATGGCGGTGCTCGACGCGCGGTCGCGTCCCCGCGCCGACGTGGTCTGGGCGACCAACACGTTGAACGGCAATCCGGTATGCGCAGCGGCGGGATGCGCGGCGCTCGAAGTGCTGTCGCAGCCCGGTGTCTACGAGCGCCTGTCGCGCATCGGCGCGCGGTTGCGCCAGGGCCTGGTCGACGCCGGCACGCGGCATGGTTTCGCGGTGCAGACGCCGGGCGAGGACGCCGTGTTCGGCGTGCGTTTCACCGACCGGCGACCGCTGCGCACGTGGATGGATCTCACGACCGCCGACAAGGACCTGGGCTACCGCTGGGCGCTGGAACTCCTGAGGCGCGGCCTCGTCGTCAATCCGAACGAGAAGTTCTACGTCTCGATCGCGCACACGGACGCGGACGTCGACCGCACGCTCGGGATCGTCGACGAGGCGTTCGCGGCGCTGGGCGGCTCCCGCTGACGGGCAGCGAAGGACGGTGCCCCGATCTGCGACAATGCCGTCCATGGCAAGTCCCGCTCCGATGGCCATCCGGTTCTGCAGCGCCTGCGGCTCCGGCCGCATCGAGCTTCGCGTTCCCGACGGCGACAACCTGCCGCGGCACGTCTGCGGCGTGTGTGGCGCGATCCATTACCAGAATCCGAAGGTCGTCGTCGGCTGCCTGCCCGAATGGGAGGACCGGGTGCTGCTTTGCCGGCGGGCGATCGAGCCGCGACACGGGCTGTGGACGCTGCCCGCGGGCTTCCTCGAGAACGGCGAGACCGTCGGCGCGGGCGCGGTGCGCGAGACGCTCGAGGAGGCGAGCGCGCGGGTGGAGCTGGGCGAGCTCTACACGATGATCAGCCTGCCCCAGATCAGCCAGATCTACATGATGTTCCGCGCGCGGCTCGTCGATCTGGATTTCGGGCCCGGGCCGGAGAGCCTCGAAGTGCGCCTCTTTCGCGAAGACGAGATTCCCTGGGAGGAGATGGCCTTTCGCACGATCGGGCGCACGCTGCGCAACTACTTCCTCGATCGCAAGCTTGGGGCATTTCCGACGCGCCTCAGCGTGCTGGAGCGAAAGGCGCCGCGGCCGGACCTGTCGGGCGCGGCCTGAGAGGCAGGGACGGCGTCGAGCCTCGACGCCACGCGCGCGAACTGCAGCGATGGGCAGAGAGCGCTGATGAACGTCGTCGCCGCGGCGGGTCTCCGGCGGCGGGTTTCGAGTAGAATGCCGGGAGCCGGCGCCCATGGAGCAGGGCCGGGAAACTCAACGGGAGGACTCTATGCAAACGCTGTGCAAACCCTTGGCGCGATTGGCCGCCGTCGCGATTGCTGCCGTAGCGTTCGGATCGGCGTTGCCGACGCTCGCCCAGCAGCAGAGCCGGATCTCGATCACGACCGGCGGCACCGGCGGCGTCTACTACCCGATGGGCGGCGGCATGGCCAACATCCTGTCGAAATACCTGCCCGGCCTGCAGGCGACCGCCGAAGTCACGGGTGGCTCCGTCGACAATCTGAAGCTCATCAACGCCGGGAAATCCGAGGTCGCGTTCTCGATGGCCGACGCCGGCTGGGAGGCCTTCCAGGGCATCGACAAGTTCAAGGACAACAAGGTCAATGCGCGCACGCTGATGGTCCTCTACCCGAACAAGATGCACGTGGTGACCATCGACGGCACCGGCATCGACAAGCTGTCCGATCTCAAGGGCAAGCGCGTGTCGACCGGCTCGCCGGGCAGCGGCACCGAGATCATGGCGTTCCGCGTGCTCGAGGCCGTGGGGATCGACGGCAAGAAGGATCTGAAGCAGGAACGGCTCGGCGCCGCCGAGTCGGTCAATGCGATCAAGGACCGCAAGATCGACGCGTTCTTCTGGGTCGGCGGATTGCCCACCGCGGCGGTCACCGATCTCGCGGCCACGCCCGGCATCAAGATCAAGCTGGTCGACCACGACGAGGCGGCGGACGCGATGAACAAGAAGTACGGCCCGCTCTACGTGAAGAGCTCGATACCGGCCGGCACCTACGGCGGGCAGGACAAGGCCAACGCGAACATCGACGTCTGGAACATCCTCGTCGCGAGCGACAAGATGAGCGACCAGATGGCGTACGACATCGTCAAGACGCTGTTCGACAAGAAGGACGAGCTCGTCGCCGTGCACCGGGAGGCAAAGAACATCGAGCTCAAGAGCCAGCCCTCCGGTTCGCCCATCCCCTTCCATCCGGGCGCGAAGAAGTTCTACGCGGAAAAGGGCATCAAGGTCAACTGACGCTGCGCGGTGCGTGGCCACGCCGCGCGCCATGCCGTAGCGCCGCGAACCGATCGCGCGCGCCCGGCGGCGCGCGCCGTCGATGTCAGAGCGCGTCCATCACGCGCCGCAGTCGCTGCCGCACTTCGTCGGCGAGCGGCTCGACCTCGGGCCGGCCGACGAGTTCGAACAGCGGCCGTGGATCCATGAATTCGACGTGGACCGTGCCCGTGGCGTCCTCCCGCACCACGACGTTGCAGGGCATCAGCAGCCCGAGCGACGGCTCGGCGTCGAGCGCCTGCGCGGCGAACGGCGGGTTGCACGCGCCGAGAATCCGGTACGGGGGCATCTCGCGTCCGAGCTTCTTCTTCATCGTCGCCGCGACGTCGATCTCGGTCAGCACGCCGAAGCCTTCCTTGGCCAGCGCCTCGGAAACCGCCGCGACCGCTGGCGCGAACGGCAACGTCACGCTCTTGCCGAAGCCGTATCTGTTCTGCATGGGATCGCTCCGTTGTTCAACAGGACCTTTACGGTAGCAGAGCGGAACCGGAGGTTCCGTGACCTGCGTCACACGGCGCGCGAGGCATTGCGTCCGTGCTACGCTTGGCGCGCGCGGAGAGTGGCAGGAGGAATTGTGATCGTCGAGCCCGAACGTCCGACCGAGACGCCGTCCGGCGAGCCGCTCATCAGCGAGGAGCGGCTCCGGCAGGCCGAGCATTACATCGAGGAGGAGGAGG
Source organism: uncultured beta proteobacterium (assembly GCA_963700415.1). GTDB lineage: Bacteria > Pseudomonadota > Gammaproteobacteria > Burkholderiales > Casimicrobiaceae > CAIWHR01. The sequence continues at coordinate 119,891 of CAVOXS010000002.1, read as the reverse complement.
GTGCGACCAACCGCTATCGCGGCAGGCTCGCGCAACTCGCGACCGTCCTGCTCGTGGGCATGTCGCTGTTCCACCTCTACGCGGCGGTCGAGATCGTCCCGGCGCAGGTCCTGCGCCCGGTCCACGTCGGGTGGATGCTGCTGCTCGTCTTCCTGCTCTTCCCGATCGCCGCCCGTTACCGCAACCGGCTGATGTGGTGGGACGTCGTCTGCGCCGCGCTCGGCGTGGCGACGATCGTCTACCTGCTCGCCGGCGGCGACGACATCTGGGACCGCAACACGCTGCCGAGCAACGCCGACATCTTCTTCGGCGCGTCCTTCGTGCTGCTCGTGCTCGAGGCGGTGCGGCGCACGTCGGGCTGGATCCTGCTGTTCGTGATCGGACTGTTCCTCGCGTACGGTTTCCTCGGACCGTGGCTGCCCGGCCAGTGGGCGCACCGCGGCTACGACATCGCCAGCCTGTCGGGCTTCATGTACCAGACGCTCGAGGGCATCTTCGGCACCGCCGTCGACGTGTCGTCGACACTGATCATCCTGTTCACGATCTACGGCGCCTTCCTGCAGCAGTCGGGCGCCGGCAAGTTCTATCTCGACTGGAGCTTCGCGGCGATGGGGAGCCGGCACAGCGGCGCCGGACGCACCGTCGTGCTGGCGTCGTTCCTGCTCGGCGGACCGTCGGGATCCGGGGTGGCGACGACCGTGACCATCGGCTCGGTCGCCTACCCGATGCTCAAGCGCGCCGGCTACGGCGCGGAAACGGCGGGCGGCCTGCTCGCGGCAGGAGGCCTGGGCGCGATCATCTCTCCGCCGGTGCTCGGCGCGGCGGCGTTCCTCATCGCCGAGTTCCTGAAGATCAGCTATCTCGACGTGCTGCTGATGGCGGCGGTGCCCACGCTGCTCTATTACCTGTCGCTGTTCCTGATGGTCGAGCTCGACACCCGCAAATTCGGACTGCCGGAGATGGCCGTCGCCGTCGAAGGGCAGCTCGCGGTGCTGACGAAGCGCTACTGGTACCATTTCGTCTCGCTGATCGCGATCGTCGCGTTCATGGTCTGGGGCTTCTCGCCGGTGCTCGCGGTGTTCTGGGCGACGGTGGTCACTTTTGCGGTGTCGTTCCTGCGCCGCGACACGGCGATGGGGTGGCGCAAGGTCGTCGCGGCGCTGCGCGACGGCTCCGGCCAGATGTTGAACGTCGCGGCCACCTGCGCGGCCGCCGGGATCATCGTCGGCGTCGTCGTCAAGACCGGCCTCGGCCTGAAGTTCAGCGCGATCGTCATCGCCTACGCCGGCGGCAGCCTGCTGCTGACCGCGGTCTACACGGCGCTGATCGTCTGGGTCATCGGCCTCGCCGTGCCGGTGACGGCGAGCTACATCATCTGCGCGGTGATCGCCGCGCCGGCGCTGACCAAGCTCGGCGTGCCCGATTTCGCCGCGCACATGTTCATCTTCTACTACGCGGTGCTCTCCGAGGTGTCGCCGCCGACCGCACTGTCACCGTTCGCGGCCGCGGCCATCACCGGCGGCGACCCGTACAGGACGACGCTGCAGTCGTGGAAGTACACGCTGCCGGCTTTCGTCGTGCCGTTCGTGTTCGTCCTCGATCCGGCCGGTGTCGGACTGCTGCTCAAGATGCCGCCCGATGGCTCGTGGCTGCACGTCGCGTGGATCGCGGCGACGGCCTGCGTCGGGATCGGCGCGCTCGCCGCGGGCACGCAGAAGTGGCTGCTGCGGGCCTGCGGCCAGGTCGAGCGCTGGGTGCTCATCGCCTGCGGACTGCTGCTCGTCTATCCGGCACCGGCGGCCGATGCGGTCGGTCTCGTAGGAGTCGCCATGATCATGACGCTGCAGTGGTTCGGGCGGCGCCGCGTTGCCGCCTCGCCGACGGACGACGATCGCAAGTCTCCGCAGTGAAAGCCGCGCAGCGGAAGGGGGCGCCGCACCTTTGATTGCGTGCAGCGTCGGTTACATGGCCTGCAGCTGATGAACGACGCCCGGAACCTCGACCGGGCGTCTGCGCGACCGCAGTGGGTGCTCGGCGATTATCGCGCGTACGCCGAATCGACCGGCAGCCCCGCGGCCGCAAGCGCTGCATGCAGCCGCTCGACGTGCGCGTGCCCCGTCGTCTCGGCGACGCAGATGACGCGCACCGCGGACAGATCGGGACCCGAGAACGCGCGGTCGTGGACGATCTCCTTGATCGAGGCGCCGGCCGACGCGATGATTTCGGCGAGGCGCGCAAGCCCGCCGGGCCGATCGCTGATCGTCAACGTGAAGCGGCAAAGCCGGCCGTCGGCGACGAGGCCGATTTCGATGATGCGTCCCAGCGCCGCAGAGTCGATATTGCCGCCGCAAAGCGCGAGCACCACCTTCCTGCCCTTGAGCGCGTCCAGCCGGCCGGCGAGGAAGGCCGCGAGCGGCGCCGCCCCGGCGCCCTCGACCACGCTCTTCTCGAGCTCGATCAGGCGCAGGATCGCGAGCGCGATCGAAGCCTCGTCCACCGTCACGACGCGGTCGACGACGCGCTTGACGATGGGAAAGGGCGCATCGCCCAGCTTGCCGACGGCGAGCCCGTCGGCCAGCGTGTGCGACAGCTCGATCGTCGTCGGCGCGTCCTGCGCCAGCGCCGCGGTCAGGCACGCGGCACGCTCCGGCTCGACGCCGACGATCTGCACGCCCGGCGCTTTCGCCTTGACCGCGGTGCCGATTCCGGCGATGAGTCCGCCGCCGCCGACGGGAATGACGATGGCTTCGACGCCGGGTGTCTGCTCGAGGATCTCGAGTCCCATCGTGCCCTGGCCGGCGATCACGTCGACGTTGTCGAACGGGTGGATGAACGTGAGCCCGTCGCGCGCCGCGATGTCGCCGGCGTGGGCGCGCGCCTCGGTCAGGTCGGCGCCGTGCAGGACGATGTTGGCGCCGAACTGGCGACAGTTGGTCACCTTGATCAGCGCCGCGAACACGGGCATCACGACCGTTGCGGGGATGCCGAGCAGCTTCGCGTGATAGGCGATCCCCTGCGCGTGGTTGCCGGCGGACGCGGCGATCACGCCGCGCTGCCGTTGTTCTGGCGAGAGCCTGAGCAGCGCGTTGCGCGCGCCGCGCTCCTTGAAGCTTCCGGTGCGCTGCAGGTAGTCGAGCTTGCAGAAGATGCGCGCGCCCGTGAGCTGCGACAGCGTGATCGATTCGACGCAGGGCGAGTAGTAGACGCCTCCGGCAATGCGGTCGCGCGCGGCTTCGATGTCGGCAAGCGTGACGGATGCCAAGGCCGAGGCGCTCAGAACGGCAGCGCGATGCCGGGCTTGGCCGCCTCGAGCACGCGGCGGAACTCGGCCTTGATGCGCTCCAGCGCCGCCGCGTCGTCCGCCTCGAAGCGCAGCACGACCACCGGCGTGGTGTTCGAGCCCCGCGCGAGGCCGAAGCCGTCCGGATACTCGACGCGCAGGCCGTCGATGCGGATGACATCCGTCGCGCCGGGGAATTCCGCGGTCTCGCCCAATTTCGCCACCAGTGCGTGATGCTCGCCTTCGGCGCACGCGACGTTGAGCTCGGGCGTCGACACGGCGTCGGGCAGCGCATCGAGCACGGCCGAGGGGTTTTCATGCCGCGACAGTATCTCGAGCAGCCGCGCTCCGGCGTACAGCCCGTCGTCGAAGCCGTACCAGCGCTCCTTGAAAAACGTGTGTCCGCTCATCTCGCCGGCAAGCGCGGCGCCGACTTCCTTCATCTTGCCCTTGATCAGCGAATGGCCCGTCTTCCACAGCAGCGGCACGCCGCCGTGGCGGAGTATCCACGGCTTGAGATTGCGCGTCGACTTGACGTCGTAGATCACGGTCGCGCCGGGCTCGCGCGCGAGCACGTCGGCCGCGAACAGCATCAGCTGCCGGTCCGGGTAGATCACGTGACCGTCGCGCGTCACGACCCCGAGGCGATCGCCATCGCCGTCGAAGGCGAGACCGAGGTCGTGCTGGCCGGCCGCGAGCAGCGCGATCAGATCCTGCAGGTTCTCGGGCTTGGACGGATCCGGGTGGTGGTTCGGGAAAGTCCCGTCCACCGCGCAGAACATCTCGGTGACTGCGCAGCCCAGCCGCCGGAACAGCGTCGGAGCGAAGGCGCCGGCCACGCCATTGCCGCAATCGACCGCGATCTTCAGCGGGCGCGCGAGGCGAATATGGCCGGTGATGCGGTCGAGATACGCCGGCGCGATGTCGGCGGTGCGGAACGTTCCCGTGCCGGAGGCGAGCTGGCCGGCCTCGATGCGCGCGCGCAGCTTCTGGATGTCGTCGCCCGAAAGCGTGGTGCCGTCCACGACCATCTTCAGCCCGTTGTAGTCGGGCGGATTGTGGCTTCCCGTCACCATCACGCTCGTCTGCGTGCCGAGATGCTGGGCGGCGAAGTAGGTCATCGGCGTGGCGACCATGCCGACGTCGACGACGTTTGCGCCCGCTGCGCGGATGCCGTCGGCGACCGCAGCGGCGAGCTCCGGCCCGGAAAGGCGGCCGTCGCGGCCGACGACGAATGTGTCGCGGCCCCGCTCGAGGGCGAGCGAGCCCAGCGCCTGGCCGACCGCGCGGACGATCGCCGGCGTGAGCGTCCTGCCGACGACGCCGCGGATGTCGTAGGCCTTGAAGATTTCGGGTGGGAGTGTCATCGCTGCGCGCTCTATCATGGATGGGGGAAATGTCATTCCGGGGTGACTACCGGCCGTCAATGAAGAAGTCTAACAGGCGGCGCGGCAGCCATTCGAGATGGCCGGGAAACGGCCCCGACAGGAACCCGGCGTGTCCGCCCCTGTCGGGTTGATCCAGCCGGACATGAGGGCCGACTTCATCGGGACCCGGCAACGATTCAGGCGGCACGAACGGATCGTTCCTGGCGTTAAGCACCAGCGTCGGCACCGCGACGCCGGCGAGCCACGGCCTGCTGGACGCGCGTCGCCAGTAGTCAGTTGCGCCCGCGAAGCCGTGCAGCACCGCGGTCACCGCGTCGTCGAAATCGTACATCGTGCGCACGCGCCGGATCCGCGCCGCATCGAGCAGCCCCGGAAAGCGGCTTGCCAGCGCGAGACTCTTCGGCTTCAGCGTGCTCAGGAAGTTGAGCGTGTAGATCCGGTTCAGACCCTGTCCGATCGCGACCCCGGCGGCGGAGAGATCGAGCGGCGTGGACACCGCGGCCGCCGCGTCGACGACGCGCGCCGCGTCGCGACCCATGCGCCCCAGCCAGTTGAGCAGCACGCTTCCGCCGACCGATACGCCGACCGCATACACGACGGTTTCCGGCGCGACGCGGGCACGGATGGCGGCCAGCATCGCGTGGGCTTCTTCGTGGTCGCCGGAGTGATAGGCGCGTGGCATCCGGTTGGGCTCCCCGCTGCAGCCCCGAAAATGGGGCACCACGCCCTGCCATCCGCGCGCGGCGAGCGCAACGAGCAGCGCCCTCGCGTAATGCGAGCCCGAGCTGCCCTCGAGACCGTGGAACAGCACGACCAGCGGCGCGCCCGCAGAGGGAGGCGTCGGCGCGATCCAGTCGAAATCCCAGAAGTCGCCGTCCGGCGCAGTGACGCGTTCCCGGCGGACGGACACCTCGGGGCGACGCAGCAGGTAGGGCCAGATGGTCTGCAGGTGACCGCCCGCGAGCCATGCCGGGCCCCGGTAGGGCGGCTCGGGCACCCTCGTTGCTCCTATGGCGACGGCCAGAACGGCCGTGCCCGGTCGAACCGGCGCCAGGCTTTGGCGAGCATGGGTTCGACCGCTGCCGCCTGCGCCGCAACCCAGCCGCGGACGGCCCCGGCCGCGTCGTCCGCGGGGCCGGCGAGTTCGGCGGCCAGGGACACGGCGGTCACGGCGTCGTTGATGCGCCCGAGAGCGTCCTGCATGGCGGCGAGCCGCTTGAGGTAGGTTCGGCCGCGCTTGCCCGGGAACAGCGGTGCGAAGAACTCGGCGACGTAGCGCAGCCGCTTGGCGGCGATGCGCGCCGCATGCCGCTCCTCGTTGGACGCGTGCACCAGATGGGCGGCGACTGCGAGCGAATTTTCGATGGCGGCGCGCGAGCAGCGGCGCGGCGAAGGTCGCGGCACGTTCGTCGGACGCTCCGGCGACGTCGGCGTCCCCGACCGACGCAGCGCAACGGGGCAGCGATGGACGACGTCGTGCACAGCAGATCCGCGGTCAGCAACAGACGCTGGAACCGGGGCGAGGCAACCGCCGCACGGGCTTCGTCCCGCGCGGCGCGCCGACGGGCCGCCGCGCGCACGCGAAGCCGCTTGAGGCCCGGAGTCGCGCCCGCATCACGGGCGAACCACGCCGCGAGCGGCGGCAGCGTTTCCGTCACGAACACGTCCCAGTCGCGCGCCCTGCCCAGAGTCGCTGCGAGCCACTTGACCTCGGCCACCACCGGGTCGAGCGCGGCAGCGGGCGCGAAGGGCGCGAGCAGCGCGAGGCACGACCGCAATCGTCTCGTTCCGACGCGCATCTGGTGAATCCATTCGGGATCGTCGTCGGCGACGAGTCCCGCTGCGTTGGCGGCGATCTGGTGCAGGCACGCGCGCGCGATCGCCGCCAGCGCAGCTGCGCTCGTCACGTCGGTCGCCAGCGGCACATCCTGCGCGCGCACCGGCGAGGCCACGGCGCGCGGCAACCCGTGGCGCAGCGCGTAGCCGCGCGCGGCCTTGGTACTCGGTCATCGCGGCAAGTGGCAGGTCGGCGGACAGCGCGAGCGCCAGCCGAAACAGGTTGGCGGCATCTCCGCTCCCGAGCTCGATCTCGATTTCGGCGATGGGTTCGCGCCGCGTGCGTCCGTCGCGCGTCGCACGGATCTCGCCCAGGTCGACGCAGAATTCCGCAGTCGATCCGTCCGGGAACTCGAGCGGGATCGTGCGCCGCGTGAAATCGGTGGTGAAGCAGGGGACGAGCCCGCCGTCTTTCGCGATCTTCGTGGTCAGCTTCTTCCACGGCGTGGCTGCCAGGCGCCCGGGCTCGACCCTCGGGCCTGGCAGGGGCCATTCGTGCTCGGGACGCACGTGAAGGCCGGCGCCCGCACCGGCCTGCGGCGGTCCCTTGACCGTCTGGATCCAGCGCCGGCCGATGCGGCGCACGCGCAGCGCGACCTCCGCGCGCTGGAGGCGGAAGTCGCGCGAGTCGAAATACGTGCTGACGACCCGCGCGGTGCGCGTGCGGCCGCGACGCAGCGGACGCAACGCCGGGTGTCGCAGCAGCGCGGGAACGGCCGCGGCATCGAGGGCGAGCTTCAGCTCCACTTCGGTCGGCATGGGAGTCTGCGCGACAGGTGGCTCGCGCTCGCGCGGCGGCGGGAGGCGCGCCATGGCCCGACGGTCAGGACTCGTCCGCGTGCTTCACCCGGCGCGCACGCACGGCCTCCGCCAGGTCCCGCAGAACCTCGACGGTCACATCCCAGCCGATGCAGGCGTCGGTGATCGAGACTCCGTACTGCAGCGGCTGGCCGGGAACGAGGTCCTGCCGACCCGGATTGATGTGGCTCTCGATCATCATGCCGATGATGCGGTCGTCGCCGCCGGCGATCTGCGCGGCGACCTCGCGCGCGACCTCCGGCTGGCGCTCGTGCCGGCGCTGACTGTTCGCGTGCGAGCAGTCGATCATCAGCTTGGCGGCTAGCCCGGCGCCGGCAAGCTCCCTGCACGTCGCGTCGACGTCGGACGCGCTGTAATTCGGCGCCTTGCCGCCGCGCAGGATGATGTGGCAGTCCTCGTTGCCGCCCGTGTGCACGATCGCGGAGTGCCCTCCCTTGGTGACCGACAGGAAATGGTGCGGCGCCGACGCGGCCTTGATCGCATCGACGGCGACCCTGACGTCGCCGTTGGTGCCGTTCTTGAAGCCGACGGGGCACGACAGCCCGGACGCGAGCTCCCGGTGCACCTGGCTCTCCGTCGTCCGCGCGCCGATCGCACCCCACGCGATCATGTCCGCGAAATACTGCGGCGTGATCATGTCGAGGTATTCGGTTCCCGCAGGCAGTTCGAGCTCGTTGACTTCCACCAGAATCCGGCGGGCGAGGCGCAGCCCTTCGTTGATCCGGTAGCTGTCGTCCAGATGCGGATCGTTGATGAGGCCCTTCCAGCCCACGGTCGTGCGCGGCTTCTCGAAATAGACACGCATCACGACGATGAGATCCGCTGCGAGCTCGCGCTTCTGCGCCGCGAGCCGCGCCGCATAGTCGATCGCCGCGTCGTAGTCGTGAATGGAGCACGGGCCGACCACGACGAGCAGCCGGTCGTCCGCGCCGTGCAGGACGCGGTGGATCGCTTGCCGCGCTTCGAACGTGGTGGTGGCGGCTCGTTCGGACGCCGGGAACTCGCGCAGCAGGTGTGCCGGCGGTGCGAGCTCCATGATCTCGCGAATCCGGGTGTCGTCGATCGGCAGCCGGGCCGCCGGATGGGACAGCGCGGCAGCGCGGTTACGGTGGGCGGTGGACGTAGGCACGATGCGACTCCGTCAGGGTTTTCTGAGCAAAAACATGATTTTACGAACTTGGCGCGAGTTCAGACGGCATTGTGCCATGCCCGATGTTGCAATGCATCAGCCCAAATTGAGACATCGGCCGCGGGGCGGTCGTCGAAATCGTTGCTTCGCGCGTTTAGGATGCCGTAGACTGCCTTCGACCCGGCGGGCTCTCGCCCGGCCGAACTCGATCAGACTACCCGGCGGCCGCATGGCTGCCGAGGCACCAAAAAAACCGAAACCCCTTGCCATTGCCCAGGAGATCCGAATGAACAGACTGTTAGCCGTCAGCCGTTGTCGGCGCGTTCGCCATTGCCGGGAGTCCGGCCTTCGCCGCCGATGCGCCCGCCGCCAAGGCACCCGCGGCCGCTGCCGCGCCCGCCGCCGCCATGCCGGCGGCCGCGGCCCCAGCGGCCACCGCCGCCGCGCCGGCTGCGAATTCGCAGCAGGAACGGATGAAGGCGTGCAATGCCAAGGCCGAAGGAAAGAAGGGCGACGAGCGCAAGGCGTTCATGAGCGCCTGCCTGTCGGGCAAGGACACTGCGCCGGTCAAGATGACCCAGCAAGACAAGATGAAGGCCTGCAACGTCAAGGCCGAAGGCAAGAAGGGCGACGAGCGCAAGGCGTTCATGTCGAATTGCCTGAAAGGGTAGCCCCAACGCTGTTGGTGCACACGGTCGGCTGACTTCCTGTCCATCCGGCCGCGACTACAAGGCCCCACCGGGCAACCGGCTGGGGCCTTGTTTTGTCTGCCTGAGCCGCCGCCGCGGCGCCCCGATCGGCGCGGCCGCGATCCTTCGGCTGCGACGCCGGCGCCGGCGCGTGGCTACGAAGACTTGCGTATCAGCAGTCCCTTCAGATATTCGCCTTCCGGAAACGCGAGGGCCACGGGATGATCGGCCCCGGCCCCGAACCGGCCGATGATCGAGGCGTCGACGCCGGCGTCGAGCGCCGCGCCGGCGACGATCTTGCGAAAGAGCTCCGCGTCGACGCCGCCGGAGCACGAGAAAGTCGCCAGGAGCCCTCCCGGCCGCAACAGCTTCAGCGCCAGCAAATTGACGTCCTTGTAGGCGCGGGCGGCGCGCTCGGCGTGCGCGGCGGTCGGCGCGAACTTCGGCGGGTCGAGCAACGATGAGGTCGAAGTTCGCCGCCCGGTCGCGCAGCTTGCGCAGCTCGGCGAATAGGTCCGCTTCGCACCACGTCGCGCGGTCGGCCGGCAGCCCCGGATTGAGCGCGAGGTTTTCGCGGGCGAGCGCGATCGCGTCGGCCGAGCTGTCGATGGAGAGGACACGGGTCGCGCCGCCGGCAAGCGCCGCCAGCGTGAAGCCTCCTGTGTAGCAGAAGGCATTGAGCACCTCGCGGCCGGCGGCGAGCGCGCGCACGGCGTCCCGGTTCGCGCGCTGGTCGAGATAGAAACCGGTCTTCTGGCCGGCGACCACGTCGGCGCGGTACGCGATGCCGGCCTCGACGAACGTCACGGGGTCGGGCAGCGCGCCGTGCGCGACGCCGACTGCGCGGCGAAAGTCCCTCGAGCTTGCGTACGTCGGCGTCGGAGCGCTCGAAGACGCATGCCGCGCCCGTCACCTCGACCAGCGCCGCGACGATCGCGTCGCGCCAGCGCTCCGCGCCCGCCGATGACAGCTGGAGCACGACGGTGTCGGCGTAGCGGTCCGCCACGACTCCCGGCAAGCCGTCCGATTCGCCGTGGATCAGCCGGCATCCGGTGTGACGCCGGTCGAGCATCGAGGCCCGCGCGGCCACGGCCCGCGCGACGCGCCGCAGGAAAAACCCGGTGTCGATCGGCTCGCGCGAATCGAAGGTCCAGACGCGCGCGCGGATCTGCGAAGCGGGCGAATATGCGGCGCGCGCCACGAACGCGCCGTCGGCCGTCAGGACGTCGACGGTGTCTCCGGATTCCTCCGGCACTTCCGCGGTCGCGATGGCGCCGGAAAAGATCCACGGGTGACGGTGCCGCAGCGACTTTTCGCGCCCCGGCTTCAGCCGCAGCACGGCTATCCGGTCAGCCAAGCGCGACACCGGCGAGGCGGCCGACAGCGAACGTGACGGCGCCGGCGAGTCCGCCCAGCGCCAGCATCCGCGCCCCGGAGCGCAGCGCGCCACGCCCGGTGAACAGCGACAGCAGCGCTCCGACGGCGAACAGCGCGATCGCCGTGACGCCGACTGCGACCGGCAGCGTGCGTGGTCCGGACATCAGCACGAACGGCGCCAGCGGCAGCAGCGCGCCGATGGCGAACGACAGGAACGACGAGATCGCCGCTCCCCACGGCGAGCCAAGCTCGTCCGGATTGAGTCCGAGCTCCTCGCGGGCCAGCGTGTCGAGCGCGTGCTCCGGGTCGGCGATGATCTGCGTCGCGAGCCGCGAGGCTTCCTCGAAGGGCAGACCCTTGGCGGCGTAGATGAGCGCCAGTTCCTGCGCCTCGGCTTCCGGATACTGCGCGAGCTCCTCGCGCTCCAGTCCGATCTGGTACTCGAAGAGCTCGCGCTGGGAGCGCACCGAGACATATTCGCCGGTGGCCATCGCGAACGCGCCGGCGCACATGCCGGCCACGCCCGTCAGCAGCACGACGTGGGCGTCGGCACTGGCGCCGGCGACGCCGAGGATGAGACTCGCGTTCGACACGAGCCCGTCGTTGACGCCGAACACGGCGGCGCGCAGATTGCCGCCGCCGTGCAGGCCGCGGTGCCGGTGCTCGGTGCCGCTACCCGCGCGCGGAACCGCGTGGCCGGAGTCGGGCGACGATGGCGCGCCATAGATGCCCATTCCGCGGACCTTCATCGCGGCGAGCATGGTCTTCAGGCGCCGCGGCCCCAGGCGGCGCACGAGCGCCATGACGAGTCGCGTGCGCCCGTCCGGCACATAGGGCCCGGGGGCCGGATTTCCTCGCGCAGTGACCTGCGCGCACCAGATGGCCGCCTGCGCCTCGGCTTCGCCGGCCAGGCGGCGGAAGAGCTCCGCCCGCGGGTTGCCCGCTTCGGCTTCCGAGCACGCGCGGTAGAGCAGCGCCGAACGCTTCTCCTCGGTCCAGTTTTCGAGCGGATTCGACAAGGCGCAATATGCGGGTCCGAGGGCGACGAGCGCGACGCATTGCGCGTTGGCGCAAGCGGCGTTCCGGCGACGTCGTCAGATCAACCGCCTCCCAGTGCAGCGTCGATGCGCGCCAGCACGTCCGGCGCCAGCCTGCCCACGACATCGAGCGCCTTCATGTTCTCGATGACCTGCGCCGGGCGGCTCGCGCCGGTGATCACCGTCGAGACGCGCGGATTCCTGAGGCACCAGGCGAGGGACATCTGCGCCAGCGTGCAGTCGAGGTCGGCCGCGATCGGCGCGAGGCGCCTGGCCACCGCGAGCTTCGCGGGGTCGGACAGTCGCTCGGCCAGCCATTCGTAGCCCTTGAGCGTGCCGCGCGAGCCTTGCGGCATGCCGTCGTTGTACTTCCCGGTCAGGAGTCCCGACGCCAGCGGGCTCCAGACGGTGGTGCCGAGACCGATGTCGGAGTACAGCCGCGCATATTCCTTCTCGACGCGCTCGCGATGCAGCAGGTTGTACTGCGGCTGCTCCATCACCGGCTTGTGCAGGTGATGCCGTTCGGCAATCTGCCACGCCGTCATGATCTCGGCTGCGCTCCATTCCGACGTTCCCCAGTACAGCGCCTTGCCCGCAGCGATCATGTCGTGCATCGCGAACACCGTCTCCTCGATCGGTGTGTCCGGATCGGCGCGGTGGCAGAACACGAGGTCGACGTGGTCGAGGCCGAACCGCGTGAGCGACGCGTCGATCGCCTGCATCAGATACTTCCGGTTCAGCGTGGCCTTTTCGTTCGGGCCGTCATTGAGGCCCCAGTAGAACTTCGTCGACACGATGTACGACGCTCGCCGCCAGCCCATCTTCTTCAGCGCGGCGCCCATGATCGTCTCCGCCTTGCCCTTCGCGTAGACCTCGGCGTTGTCGAAGAAATTGACGCCGGCGTCGTACGCGGCGGCCATGCACTCGCGCGCGAGATCGGTGTCCATCTGGTTGCCGTAGGTGACCCAGGAGCCGAACGAGAGCTCGCTCACCTTGAGGCCGGAGGCGCCGAGCCGGCGGTATTGCATCGTTGGCATCGTCAATCTTCGCGGAAATATGTCGGGTGGAGGTGCACGCTGAAACGGGCGCGGACGGTAGAATCGCAACGCTCCATTCTACCCACAAGGATACGCCGATGCCTTCGTTCTCCCGTGCCAGGAGCCGCCGCGGCGCTCGCGGCAGGGACCGCAAGCCCCCGCTCACCGTCGAGGCCCTGTGGGCGATGAGGCGCGTGGCGGCGCCGACGCTGTCGCCGGATGGCGCGCTGGCCTGCGCGGCGGTGACGAGCTTCGACATGGCGAAGAACGACAGCAGAACGGAGCTGTGGCTGTTTCCGACCGACGGCAAAGGCAAGCCTGCCGCGAAGCCGCGCCGGCTCACCGGCGGCGACAAGGACAGCGATCCGAAATGGTCGCCCGTCGGCGACTGGATCGCGTTCACCGCGAAACGCAAGGATGACGACGAGCCGCAGATCTATCTGATCGCGCCCGACGGTGGCGAGGCGCGCCGGTTGACCACGCTGGCCACCGGCTGTGCCGCGATCAAGTGGTTTCCCGATGGCAAGCGGATCGCGTTCGTCAGCTGGGTGTGGCCCGATCTCGGGTCCGGGGCGGCGCAGGCGAAGCGGAAGAAGGAGCGCAAGGACGCCAAGGTCAAGGCGCACGTCACCGAGCGCGCGGAATTTCGTTTCTGGGACCATTGGCTCACCGACGGTCGCGAGCCCCACGTGTTCATTTGCGACGTCGGGACCGGCCGCTGCCGCGATGCGCTCGCCGGGACCGGCCTCGCGCTGCCGCCATGGGATCCGACGCCCGCCGACTTCGACATCGCGCCGGATGGCCGCGAGCTCGCGCTGACCGCTGATCTCGGACCCGAGCCGCGCATGATGAATCAGCGGGACATCGTCACGGTCGATCTCGCCACGAAGCGCAAGCGGATCCTCACCGCGGATTCCGGCAACCGACGACGCGGCGCCGTCGTATTCTCCGGACGGCCGGGCATTGGTCTTCCACTCCTGCGACACGAAGCGTTCCTTCAACGACCAGGGGCACCTCACCCTGCTCCAGCGTCGCACCGGGCGCATGCAGCCGCTCGCCCCGAAGCTCGACCGGCAGATCCTGCGCGTCCTGTGGGCGCCCGACTCGCGCTCGCTGCTGTGCACGATCGAGGATCGCGGCCGTGTCGGCTTGTGGCGGCTTCCCGCTCACGCCGCGGACGACGCTGCGATGCCCTCGCTCGTTGCCGCCGGCGGCACGATCGGCGGCTTCGCGCAGTCGCGCGACGGTGCGGTGCTCGCGTTCGACCGCGCGACGGTGATGCATCCGCCGGCATTGTTCGCGTGCAGCGGCGACGGTTCCGGCGAGCGCGGAATCGAGACGCTCAATCGGGCCCTGCTGGCGCGCCATGCGCTGGGCGAGGTGCGCGAGGTGAGCGTCAAGGGCTGGGGTGGGGCTCCCGTGCAGATGTGGATCACCTATCCGCCGGATTTCGATCCGCAGAAGAAGTGGCCGCTGCTGCATTCGATCCATGGCGGGCCGCACGCGGCCCATCTCGACACCTGGCACTTCCGCTGGAACACGCAGGTGTTCGCAGGGCACGGCTATGTCGTTGCGGCGGTGAACTACCACGGCTCGTCCGGGTTCGGGCAGAAGTGGCTGGAGACGATCACCGGACGTTACGGCGAGAAGGAGTTCGCCGACGTCGAGGCCGGCACGGACTGGCTGCTGCGGCAGGGCTGCATCGACCGGGCGCGTCTCGCCGCGTCCGGCGGCAGCTACGGCGGCTTCATGGTCGCCTACATGAACGGGCATACCGACCGCTACCGGTCGTTCGTCTGCCACGCCGGTTGCTACGACTGGGTCAGCATGATGGCCACCGACGGCTACCATTACTTTGCCGACGAGCTGGGCGCGTTTCACTGGGACAATCCCGCGCGCGTGATGAAGCAGTCGCCGCACCATTACGTCAAGCGGGCGCGGACGCCGACGCTGGTGATCCATGGCGAGCAGGACTACCGCGTTCCGGCGACGCAGGCGCTGCAGTACTACGACACGCTGAAGGCGAGGCGGATCGACGCGCGGCTCGTCTGGTTTCCCGACGAGAACCACTGGATCCTGAAGCCGCAGAACTCGCGGCTCTGGTATCGCGAGTTCTTCGACTGGCTGGCCCGCCACGCGCCCGGCGGACCTGCCCGCCGCAAGTCCGGCTGACGCATCTGCACGCCGGCCGGGCGCGTTCGGGACGGGCTCCCCGCGCCAGTGGCTACACGGCGGTCATCGGCGGGCCGCTCTCCTTCTTCTCGAAAGCGTCCTGGCATTTGACGCAGCGTCGCGCGGTCGGGTGCGCTTCGAGCCGGGCCGGCGCGATCGCAACCTCGCAGTCGATGCACTCGCCGTACGAGCCGTCGCGCATTCGGGCGAGCGCGGCATCGACTGCGGTGAGGTCCGCCAGCACGTGACGGACTTCCGCGAGATCGAGTTCCGCCAGGCCGTCCGCGACGCCCCATTCGTCGCCGCTCTCCTGAATCCGGTTGCGCAGCCCCACGACCCGGTCGTCACCGCTGCCGGCGAGCTGCGCTTTCACTTCGACGCGCAACGCGGTGCGCCGGGCCTCGAGCTCGGCTTTCAGGCGCGCGCGCTGCTCGGTCGTCAACTCGTTCTTCGGCATGAGGGCAGGCTTCCGCGGCAAAGGGACAATGCTCCACGAACGGATCCATTATCCCATTTTCGCGGCGTGGCGGAACCGAAGCGCAGGGGGATTGACCAGGATCAACCCGCGGCGCCGCTGCACCAGGACTTGAAATTGCCGGGGTCGGACGCAGATCGCGCCCCGTTACCGCATGTTGCCGCGAGCCGGGCTTGAATTTGGCGTCGCCGGACGCAGATCGGGAAGCAGATGGCGGGTGGCCCGCTTACGGCATGGGCCCCGAGACCGCCGGTCCGTCAACATTCGAAGGAGATCTCATGCACAACCTCGCAGCGTATGCCCCGTTCGCCGACCGCGGATTCGACGAGCTCGTTCGCGGCTGCTTCCCGCCCCTGCGCGTCGACAAGGCGCCCGCAACGTTCAGGATGGACGTCGTGGAACGCGACCATGCCTACGTCGTGAGCGCCGGAGATTCCGGGCGTGGCCAAGGACGACATTCAGGTCTCGATCGAAGGCGACCAGGTCACGATCAGCGTCGAAGTGAAGCGCGAACCGGAAGCCCGGGCCGGCGAACGCCTGCTGCGCAGCGAGCGCTACCGGGGAAGCGTCCGCCGCGTCTTCACGCTGCCGGTCGAGATCGACGAGGCGGCCAGCCACGCGAAGTACGAGAACGGCGTGCTCGAGCTCACGCTCGCCAGGAAGGCCGCCGTCGCCGGCCGCAAGCTGGCCATTCAATAGCGGCGCGGCGCTTGACGCCGGCTGCGAAGGACGTCGCAACGTCTCCGCAGCCGGCGTCTTTCGCTGGCCTCCGCGGTCGACGCTCGACCTCAATCGTCGTGGCGGTGGTCCCCGTCGCCGGAGTCGCCACGGATTTCGTGGGCCTTGCGGACGTCCTTTTCCCTGCCGGGACCGTGGCAGTTGGCGCAGCGCTCGGTGACGGTCTTTCCGATTGCCGCTTGCGTCGTGGCGAACGATGCGCCGCCGGTGCGGATCATGTGCGACTTCACTTCCCTTTTGTCGTGGCACGATGAGCAGACGGCTGCAATCGGGCTGATCTTCACATCGTCGAAGGGGTTGACGTTGATGCTGCGGTAAGAAGGGGCGACCGGCGTGGACAGGGGCACCTGATACACGCTATTGGTCTTCACCGTCGTGCCCAGCACGGTCGAACCGAGCGGCAGCTCGAACGTGCCCTTGCCGCCGGCGTCGATATGACAGGAAGTGCAGTCCCTGAGGGCCCTCGGGAAGCGAACATCGCTGAAGTCGTTGACCGAGCTGTTGAAGCCGACCACGACGTAGGGCGACTCCCGGAACCCGCCGGCGTGGATCGAGTGCACCATCACCTTGAAGTCGATCGGCACCTCGGGCCCCGAAATCCTGGGATCCGCAGTGGTGCCGGAGGTAAGGTAGCGGTAGGGCACGTCGGTCTGGTTCGCGTTGTGGCAGACGACGCAGAGGCCGAGGTTTTCGGTCCGGTTGTTGCCGTGCAGGCTGAGCCTGGGAACGACCGTGTCGCCGTGCCGGTTGCCGTCATGGCATTGGTGGCACTTGCTGATGTCGACGATCGGTCGGCGCGGATCGGGGATGATCGCCGCCAGCGATTCGGTGGCCGTGAACGCGAAGCTCGCGACCGCGCTGGGGACGGGAACGTTCAGATAGGGCGGTGCCGGCGGCGGGGCGGCGGCGGGACAGGCGTAACCGGGGATGCCGTTGCACACCGGCTTCCCTTCGAGGGCGACGCGCCCGGCTTTCACCGGGCTCATGAACCCGACCGGCGTGACAGTCCTCGCGACCCAGAACCGATTGGCGAGCGACGACACGCCCGGACATTCGGCGTCGCTCCCGCAGCGCGTGGCGCCGGTGGTTTGCAGGTTGCGGATTTGCAGCGGCACTGCCGCGCCGGTCCCCAGGCCTGTCGTGACGATCGGGGACAGCAGCGGATTCGCGCTGCCGGTGTTGGTGAACTCCGCGGGGTCCCATCCGATATCCAGCGTCAGGCTGGCGCCCTGGCTCTTGAACGGCAGGGCGTTCTGGATGTCCCAGGTTTCGTCGGTGTCGCCCCTGGTGACCGAAAAGATGGCCTTGACGGTCCAGGTCCCCGGAGCGCCTGGAACAACCGTTACATTCTCGATGTTGTATTTGAAGAAGCCGACCGCGCCCCAGGCCTGGCTGCGCGCCGCGGGCGACACCAGCATCAGCGAGACCGCCAGCAGCAGGCACCGGCTCAGCGTGCGCAGGATCACGGGATTGCTCATGAGCGTTCCATCCTTTCTTCGGTAGGCCTCTCGGCAAGGACAATGCGGTGGCGATGCGGTCGGGTGCGCCGCGTCGTTGCTGGGGCGCCCCCTCACGCAATGGGCAAGATATGATGTTGTCATAGCTAGCTATGACAATGTCATGGACGACCAGCGTTGTCAAGCCGCTGCCGAGCGCCGTCGGCAGGCGAGGCCCCCTGCCGACGGAAATCCCGGCGCGATGATTGAAAGAGAAGCGCGGCCGCCGGCGGAACCGCCGACTCACGGGGGAAGGCAACGGCGATTGCCCGGTCCCCCTTTCGGGGGAGCAAAGCGGGCGCCGGGGCTATCGGGCTCGGAGGCGAGCCGGAGTTTCGAAGCGACGCCGGGCGAAGCGGCTAGCGGATTCGCCGCTCCATGTACTCTTCTTGTATGTTGTCGCGGAAGAAACTCCACGGCGAAGATGCCGACGCGAGGCGCCGGAAGGTGTCGGCGGAGACACCGCTGTACTCGAACGTGCCGGAGGTGAGTTCGACCACGAGCACGCGCCGCGCGGGGTCGAAACCCGCAGCACGCAGACTGCCGCCGGAGAGCCGTTTCATTTCCATCGATTCATTTCCATCCTTCGGCATCCGCCCTGTTGCCCGAAGGGCAGGGTGCGCGGCGTCCGCGACATTCAGTGCGGCGCGGTGCCCCAAAGCTGCTTCAGCCTGGCGTCGCGGCCGCAACCGGTCCGATAGTAGTTGTACCGGACGGGATTCTTCTGGTAGTAGTCCTGGTGGTACTCCTCGGCGGGCCAGAACGCATCCGCCGTGACCACCGGCGTGACGATGGCGCCCTTGAAGGGCTTGGACTTCTCGAGCGCCGCCTTCGACGCTTCCGCCGCGCGCCGCTGGTCGTCGGTGTGCACGAAGATTGCCGTCCGGTACTGGGTGCCGGCATCGCAGAACTGCCGGTCCTTCACCGTCGGGTCGATGTTGCGCCAGAACACGTCGAGCAGCTTTTCGTAGGTCACCTTGGTCGGGTCGTAGAGCACCTGCACGACTTCGGTGTGCCCGGTGATCCCCGCCGAGACCTCCTCGTACGTCGGGTACTTCTTCGGTCCCCCCGCGTAACCCGAAGTCGTCGCGAGGACGCCGGGAAGCTTGTCGAAAGGCTCTTCCATGCACCAGAAGCAGCCGCCGGCAAACGTCGCGACCGCGCTTCCCGGCGGGGCCACGGGCACCTTCGCCATCTGCGCCAGCGCCGGCCAGGCAACGAGCGCCGCGAGAATCGGCATCCACAGTCGGAAGCTGCGAGAGAGCGTGGAGAATGGGCGAGTCATCGGGTTCCTCGTCGGGTCGAATGCGCCATGGCGCAGCGCCGGAATGGTTGGTCGTCGCGGACGTTCGCTTTCTTACGCCCCGGGGGCTCATTATAAAGGGGGTGCGGGCGAGGCGCCATCGTGCAACGCGCCGCCGCGACGCCCGCGTGCGTTCCCGGCGCCGGCTACTTCGGCGGCTGGTAGGGCTGGCAGTCGGCGAGCGGTATCGCCGCGCCGTGGCGGGCGAGCTGCAGGTCGGTCCCCTTGCCACGCAACTCCATGTCGCTGTTGGCATAGCGGACGCCCGAGGCGACCGGGATCTGGTAGAGCGAAACGCGATTGCCGTCGGGCATGAGCAGGCGCGCCTCGTCGACATCGAAGCGGATCACGATGCGCTCGCTGCCCGACTGGCAGCTGAACGTGTTCTTCGCGGCGTCGAGCTCGCTCTGCGATGGCGGCATGGCGCACGACGTGCACAGCAGGGCGATCGCTGCGGCGCGCAGTGCATGCGAGGGTGCGGAAGTTGCAGGCATGAATCGACTCCGGCAAGCGCTCGAATCGAGGATAGCACGCGTCAGGCGCACCGATGGAGCCTGCCATCCGGCCGCACGCCCGGCTGCGCGGGGGAGAAAAGGAACACTCACGGCCGCTCGCAGTCGTTGGCGGCGGCGCCAGCGGGCGCGTGGCTGCCATGGCGCGACGACATCCTGCACGGCATCAATCGACGGCGCTGGCCGAGGATCGCGGCGCCGCCGGCGGGGGGAAGCGCACGGTGGCCGGGTAGGACAGCACCTCCGCGAGCTGGCCGGTCCGGATCTTCGCCTGCATGGCCTGCCACCAGCCGGCGTCGAGCAGGTCGGCGTGCATGGACAGGAAGCAGGCGCGGGTCTTCGGGTCGGTCAGCAGGAACGTCTCGAACTCCTCGGGGAACACGTCGTGCGGTCCCACGGGGTACCAGACGTCGTCCGCCATGTCGTCCCACCCGGGCGGCGGCGGCGGGATCCTGCGGAAATTGCAGGCAACGAGGTACTCGATCTCGTCGTAATCGTAGAAGACGACGCGCCCGAACCGCGTCACGCCGAAGTTCTTGAACAAGAGGTCGCCGGCGAAGATGTTGACCGCGGCAAGCTCCTTCAGCGCATCGCCGTATTCGCGCATCGCGTGCGCCCGCTGCGCGTCGTCCGCGTGCTCGAGATAGATGTTGAGCGGAATCATCCGCCGTTCGATGTACAGGTGCTTGACGACGACGTGGTCACGCTCGAACTCGATGACGGAGGGCGCCACGGCGGCGAGCTCTGCGATCAGCTCGTCCGAGAAGCGGCTCGCGCGGGAACGCGACATCCGAGTACTCGAGAATGTCGGTCATGCGCCCGA
The DNA here is from genome assembly GCA_963700415.1 of uncultured beta proteobacterium. GTDB lineage: Bacteria > Pseudomonadota > Gammaproteobacteria > Burkholderiales > Casimicrobiaceae > CAIWHR01. The sequence continues at coordinate 99,780 of CAVOXS010000002.1, read as the reverse complement.
CACGGTCGTGGTGCTTGACGAGCCAGTACTGCTGCTTCACCTTCTGGCGGTCCGTCTCCTTCGACGCGGCGATCTTGTCGCGGATCACCTTGAACACGTACGGATACGACGGCAGCGTGAACACGGTCATCACGAGTCCCTTGATGCCGGGCGCGATGACGAACTTGTCGCGCGAGTGCCGCAGGTGGTGCAGGAAGTCGCGGAAGAAGAGATTCTTGCCCGCCTTCTGCAGCCCGACCATCGTGTAGAGCTCCGCGGCCGTCTTGTCCGGCAGGATCGCGCGCAGGAAGTCGACGTACGCCGAAGGCACTTCCATGTCGACCAGGAAATAGGCGCGATTCGCCGAGAACAGGATCGCGAGGTCCACTTCGTCCATGATGAGCGCGTCGAAGTAGAGCTGCCCCGACGCATCGTGCTTGATCGGCACGACGAACGGATAGGCGTGGACGCCGTTGACGACGCGCCCGACGATGTACGCGGTCTGATTGCGGAAGAACGGCGACGACAGCACCTGGATCTGGTGGTTGGATTCGAGGCGGAACGGGCGGGGATGGCGCCGGCGAAACGCCGCGAGCACGTGGCGCAGATCGGCGCCGAAGTCGCCGAACCGGCGCTCGAACCGGAAGTCGAGCACGATGTCGATCAGCGCGTGGCGCAGGCCCTGCTGCAGCGGGTAGTAGCTGCGATAGGACGGCGGATCGGCATCGATGTGCTCGGTGGAGAGCGTCGGGCGCACGAAGATGAAGCGGTTGTGGAAGTAGCCGCGGCGCAGCATCTTCACCGAGACGGAGTTGAAGAACGTCTCCGCGCACTCCGGCTGCCGGTGGTCGATGAGCAGACCGATGAAGTGCAGCTTCACCTGTTCCCACAGCGCCTCGTCGCCGTCGCCGTCCAGTCCGCCAAAGCCGTACTTGCGCTCGATGTTCTCCGCGGTCTCCTGGACGCGGCGGTCGTAGAAGTCGATGCGGTCGCGCGCGACGTGCTGGATGGCGAGCCAGTTGCCGGCCTCGAAGTGCCGCTTGGCCGCGCGGGCGCATTCGCGGAACAGGGCGTAGTGGTGGTCGAACCCCTCGCGCAGCATGCGGGCGATGCCGCGGGCCTGGTCGGCGACAGCACGGCGTTCGGAGCCGTCGCGGCGGCGGAGACGATCGGTGAGGCCATGGCCGGTACGGGCTGAATTCGTCAGTCGAACGTGTTGCAGCGTCGCAGGTCGCCCGATTCGAGTCCCACCCTGAACCACTTCAGGCGCTGCGCCGCGGTGCCGTGCGTGAACGACTCGGGCACGACATAGCCCTGCGCCCGTTTCTGGATCTCGTCGTCGCCCACCGCCGCGGCGGCGCGAAACCCCTCCTCGAGGTCGCCGACCTCGAGCTTGTCGCGGCGCTGCGCGAAATATCCCCAGATGCCGGCATAGCAGTCGGCCTGCAGTTCCAGGCGCACGGACAGCGCATTGCGTCCGCGCGCGTCGAGTCGCTGCATCCGCCGGTCGACCTTGTCCATCGTCCCGGTCAGGTTCTGCACATGATGGCCGACTTCGTGCGCGATCACGTAGGCCTGCGCGAAATCGCCGGGTGCGCCGAAACGTCGCGACAGCTCGCCGAAGAACGCGGTGTCGAGGTAGAGCTCGCGGTCCGCGGAGCAGTAGAACGGCCCGGTGGCCGCCGATGCGTGGCCGCATGCCGACTGCGTCGCGCGGCGAAAGAGCACGAGTCGCGGCGGCTCGTAGCGCGACCCCATTGCCTGGAACACCGCCGTCCACACGTCTTCGGTGTCGCCGAGCACCGCCGCGGCGAAGTCCTTCGCCGGATCCTGTGCCGCAGGCGCCGGGCGCGAAGTCCCCGGGGCGGGGCCGCTCCGGGGACCGGAGCCGGGAGCCGCAGGCGGCCGGGATTCCGGCGGCGCTGCCGGCCCGCCGCTCTCGAGCGCCCCTATCATTTCGAGCGGGTTCACGCCGAAAACGAGGCTCGCGATCACGATCACGACCAGGGCCCCGCCCCCGAGCCGCACGCCGCCGCCGCGGGGTGCGCGGACGCCGGGATCCACGCCGGTCCGGTCCTCGACGTTGTCGCTCCGACGAAAATCGCCCCAGCGCATGTTCGGCGCTCCCCGGTCGACCGCGCTACGGCTTCAGCGCCCGGTAGAGAAACGGCAGGCTGACGTCCATCCGGTAGTCGATGTCCGAGTGATTGTCGTCGAATTCCTCGTACACGTGCCGGATGCCGGCCTCGGCCAGCCGCAGCGAGAGCAGCCGGGTGCCGTAGTGGATGTGATACTGGTCGCGCCAGCCGCAGTCGATGTAGATCCCCTTCAGCTGGCGCAGGCTCGCCGCGTGCTTGCCGACCAGTCGGATCGGGTCGTGCCTGAGCCAGGCGCGCCACCGCGCGTCGAGCTTCTCCCCGGTCTCCAGGTTGAACGGCAAACGGAACCCCAGCGGTGCTCCGGGGTCCGGGTCGTAGGTCGCGGCCATGCACACGTTCATGATCACGTGGACCTCGGCATGCGACAGTTTCTCCTTCTTCCAGACGGCTTCGAGGAAACGCTTGACCCGTCCGTCGTCGCAGCCTGCGGCAAGCCCCTTGCGCGTACGCGTTTCCGCGAGCACGTCGTACGCGCCCGGCACACGCTTGGGCTCCCGGTACTTCGCGAGCTCGTTCAGCGTGTTCGGCCAGTCGTGGTGGTAGACGAAGTCGAAGTAGGCGTCGCCCGAGTGGTCCGCGATGGCGCCCCAGTGCTTCGCGTACTTCATGCCATGAATGATCGCGCCGTAGCCGCCGGAGGACTTGCCGAAGCAGCCACGATGCTCGCGCGAGGCGAGCGTCCGGAATTCCCGGTCGACGAACGGGATGATCTCCCGGGTCAGATAATCGGCATACGCGCCGATCGCGGACGAATTGACGTACTGATTGCCGCCGAGCGCCGTGAAGCAGTCCGGAAACACGACGATCGCCGGCCCCATCTTCTTCTGGCGGATGAGCCGCGCGACGCGCTCCGGCACGTTGTCGCCGAAGGGCTTCCAGCCGGTGTGCGCGAGGCCCGAGCCCGTGAATCCGACCAGGTCGTAGAGCACCGGCAGGCGGCGGCCGCGCCCCCGGGTCGCTCCCTCGTCGTATTGCGGCGGCAACCAGACGCGCGACCTTGCGGACGTGCGGATCGCCCAGCGGATTGCCCGCGAGGATCCGGGAATCGTGCTCCAGCACGACGAGCGTGCCCGAGGCGGTGGCGGTGCGCTTGCGGGCCATCGGCGGCAGTCTCCCCTAGGTCTCGAGCAGCATCGAGCCGCGGCAGCGCGCAGCGCCGCAGCGGCAGGCGTAGGCGTCGCGGATCTTGCGGGTGATGCGGCCGTCGAGCGACAGCCGGTAGTCGTAGGTCAGTTCCTCGCCCGCCGCGATCGTGCGGCGGGCCTCGATGTACACCCGGCCGTCGTCGTCCTCGAACGACTTGCAGTTCGGCGCGCACGAATGGTTTATCCAGCGCGCGGCGTTGCCGCGGCGGCCGCCGTCGATGACGAGGCCGTCGCTCGTCTCGAAGATGAACGTGTGATGCGGATTGTCCGGATCGCTGTCGGGGCGCGCGCTGGCGATGTCCCAGGTCGTGCGCTCGCCCCGGTATTCGATGACGAGGGCGCCCTTGCGGATGGTCGTCGCGGCGAACACGCCTCGGCCGTGGATGGCGGAGTTGCGTACGCGGTATGCCCGGATCGGAGTTCTTGGCTTCATCGGCGCTGCGAGAGAGAAAGATTGCGACGGTGACGGCGCGAGTGCGCGCTTGCGATTGTACGCGAAGCCGCGTTCATGCCCGCGCGAATTCGTCGTGCAGGCGTCGCAGCGCGTCGCCGAACCGTCGGTGCCGCGCCAGGCGCTCGTGGAAGCGGAATTCGTCGCCGCCCTTGGCCCGCAGCAGCGCGACGAGGCTCCGTTTGGCGGTCGCGGGCCAGCGCGGGAGCCCGGGCACGAGCGCGACGAGCGGAGCCAGCGCGCGAAACGCGTCGCGCTCGGCGGCGGGCCAGCGCTCCATGCCCCGCACGCCCAGCGCGCGGACGGCGAGGCGGGTTGCCGCGCTGCTCCGCCGCCGCGCGATCTCCGCCGAAGGTCCGGCGGATCCAGCGGGTCACGGCGTCGCTCAGCACGCCAGGCTCGCATTCCGGCAGCGCGCCCAGCCGCAGCTCGATGTCGGAGTCGGCGCAACGCCGCAGCTCGGCGACGGGCGTCCGGTGTCCGGGCTCGGCTCGCATGCGCGCCCATGCCGCCTCCGCCCTCTGCGCGGATCGGGGTTCGATCGGACGAAAGCCGAGCCGGTAGTAGAACCAGAACGCACCCGACCGCAACCCCTCCTTGTTGGTGCCGCCGAACTGCGAGGGCTCGGCGACGAAGCGCTGCACGCCGAAGCACTGCCGGTACACCCGCAGCACCTGCCCGAACAGCAGCGCCGATTCGCCGCCCCGAAACGGCGCGAACACGTTGACGCCGATCTTGCACGTGCCGAGGAGCGGCCAGCCGCCGCCGTAGCCGACCGGGATGCCGTTCTTGAACACCATCATGCCGATATGGGAGTCGAGCGGGCTGCGCCGGTCCGGCCGCATCGTGTAGAGCGCGAGCGCGACGCCGCGCTCCAATTCGTAATAGCGCAAGCCATCGGGGCAGGCGAGCGCGATCGCGTCCGTTTCGCGACCGAGCGCCGCGAGTGTGGCGCGACCGGCATCGACGACGTGCAGCCGTTCGGCTGCGGAAAGGCGCCGCGGCGCGGGCAGCGGACGGTCGAGGAGCGACCGCAGGTCGACGTCGCGCTCGAGTTCGCCGCGATGGAAGAAGGTGGCGGCCGGAAGACCGCGGACGAAGGTCCGCGACAGCATCGAGGCTCCCGGCCGGATGACGATGAACGGTTGCAGCGCCTCGAACAGCTGAGCGCGCAACGCATCGCTGCACGGCAGGCGCGTGAAGGCGCGGACGAGTCCCGCGAGCAGCGTGCCACGCCTGGCGGCGCAGGCTTCGGCGACGAAATCGAGTGGCGTCGCATCGGCGGCCGCGAGCTCGAATTCCATCGGCGCCAGCGCTTCGCCGAGCACCGACTGCGGCGCAATGCCGTTCTCGGCGAACGAATCGAGATCCGCCCGCGCGGGAAAGCGCTCGACGAGCCAGCGGGCGATATCCCAGCCGAAGCCGATCGTCACGTCGGTCCAGGCGATGCCGCTGTTCGCGAGTTTCGCCCTCGCTCGCGCCGGCCCGGAGGCCATCAGCTGTCGCGCAGCGGTCGCAACGCGCTTGAGCTCGGCGCGGGTCCGGTCGCGGAGCGAACGCGACTCCGGATAGGCGAGCAGGCACAGCAGGCAATCGTGGTAGGCGATCAGAACGGCGGGATCGGCGATCGCGCAGGACGTCGCTGCATCGAGGGCGCGCAGCTTGTCGGCCCCGTGCGTGCCGCCGAAGCGCAACGCGAGTGCCCGCAGTTCCTTGACGCCGTCGAGGTCGAGCAGGCGGGGCGGCATCGGCGACGGCATCCGACGGCAACGCGTGCGGGAATCGTCGTTCCGGTCTGCTAGCGCCCCTTGGGGCTCGCCTTGGTCCGTGCCACCACGCGCGGCACGACGGCCGACGGTGGCCGTCGCGCCTGCGGGAACTGCGTCTTCGGCCCGGTGTGCCCCTTGGGGTTGGGATAACTGCCGCCGCTCTTGCCTTTCGCCATCGTCGTCTCTCCCTCGTCTGCGGTTCGATCCGCCGCAGTCAATCCTACCCGTTTCCGCTTCCGGGCGGCAGGGTGCCGCGTCTCTCGAGTGCACCCTTGGCGCTGCGCGCCGTCCCTCCGCGGGACGCACGCGCGAGCAGGGCGAAGCCCAGGTCCGAAGGGCGCGTCTGCGAGCGCGGGCGGCGGCCGACGTCGGGAGGTAACGGTCCGGAACGACATTGCGGAGGCCGCAGCCATTCGCGCTTGGGGCGGCCCGGCGCGCTCAGCCGCCGCCGATCAGCACCAGCACGACCGGCGTGGTCAGCGCGGCGAGCCACCGTGGATACGACAAGGCTCGCCGCGACCGGCCCGGCCAGCGCGCCGAATTCCCGCGCCATCAGGTAGACATTGGCGCCGACCGGCAACGCGGCCAGCAGCACGACCGCGCGCATCTCCAGCGGAGGCAGTTCGAGCAGGCGGGCGAGCACGTAGACCGCGAGCGGATGCAGCAAGAGCTTGACGGCACAGATGGCCGAGCTTTCCCGCCAACCCTCCCGAACGCCATACTCGGCGAGGCCCATTCCCAGCGCGATCAGCGACAGCGGGATAGCCGCCTGGCCGATCAATTCCAGCGTGCGGTCCGCCATCCCCGGCAGTGGAATGCCGATCCAGCCCCACAGCGCGCCGACCAGGATGCTGCCGACGACCGGGTTCAGCGCCACGTTCTTCACCGTCGTCGCGAAACCCGCGACCGAGACGTGCCGGGTGCGCGCCCATTCGACCGAAACGGTCACCAGGGTCCATAGCAGCAGCGAGTTGAACACCAGCACGAGCGATACGACGGGCAGCGCCGCCTCGCCCAGCAGGATGACCGTTAGCGGGAGGCCGAGCAGCAGGTTGTTCGCGAAGATGCCGCCCACGCCGAAGACGGACTGCTCCACGCCATTCATCCGGAACACGCGGAATGCGATCGCGCGGCCGGCCGCGAACACGACGAGGCAGCCGCCGAAGTACGCGATGAGCAACCGCGCGTCGACCGGGGGCAGGCGCGAGAAATCGCTCATCAGCCGGAACAGCACCGCCGGTACTGCCACGGCGAATACGAACCGGGTGAGCGCGTCCGAAACGCTCTTCGGCCAGCCGAGCCACCGCACGAGCGCGTAGCCCAGGCCCGCCAGCAGGAACAGCGGCGACGTGAGGGCCACGACGTGCGCGATCGGCCTGCATCGCGATGCTTCGCGGGCTGGGCGGAACGAAGCGCGCTCGACGGACCCGCGCGAGTTATCGGCCGCGTCCGCCGAAGCGGTGGATGACGCGCGGCTTCGCCGGCGCTGTCGCGGCGGCCGTCCCATGGCTTCGCGGCCTGCCGCGTGTCGCCGGCGGCGCCGCGCGCGGCGGCCGTGATGCCGCGCGCGCCGCCGTGCGGCTGGGCGGCCGGTGTTCCATGGCCCCGGCCCTGACCCTGTCGCGGCTTGTCCGTGCGGCTTGCCTCGCGCGGCGCCTTGCGGCGCGTGACCTCGCGGCTGGCCGCGGCCCTGCCGCTGCAGGATCGGCTGGGCCCGCGCCCGGGGATCGGGCTCGAACCCGGCGATGACGGTGCGCGGCAGCGTGCGCTTGATCAGCTTTTCGATGTCGCGCAGGAATTCGTGCTCGTCGACGCAGACGAGCGAGATCGCCTCCCCGGTGGCACCGGCGCGTCCCGTGCGCCCGATGCGGTGCACGTAATCGTGCGGCACGTTGGGCAGATCGTAGTTGACGACGTGCGGCAGCTGGTCGATGTCGATGCCGCGCGCGGCGATGTCGGTGGCGACGAGCACCTGCAGGCTCGCGTCCTTGAATTCGGCCAGCGCCCGCGTGCGCGCGCCCTGGCTCTTGTTGCCGTGGATGGCGAGCGCGGTGATCCCGTCGTCGTTGAGCTGCTCGGCCAGCTTGTTGGCGCCGTGCTTGGTGCGCGTGAAGACCAGCACCTGGAACCAGTTCTGCGTCCTGATGAGGTGCGACAGCAGTTCGCGCTTGCGGTCCCGGTCCACCGGATGCACCGTCTGCGTGATGATCTCGACCGTCGAGTTGCGGCGCGCGACTTCGATCAGCGCCGGAGCGTCGAGAAGGCTGTCGGCGAGATCCTTGATCTCCTCGGAGAACGTCGCCGAGAACAGCAGGTTCTGCCGCTTCTTCGGCAGCAGCGAGAGAATCCGCCTGATGTCGCGGATGAAGCCCATGTCGAGCATCCGGTCGGCCTCGTCGAGGACGAGGATCTCGACCCGCGACAGATCGAGGTTGCCCTGACCCTGGTGGTCGAGCAGGCGACCGGGCGTGGCGACGAGGATGTCGACGCCGCGCTTCAGCTGCGCGGTCTGCGCGCCGATGCCGACGCCGCCGAAAACCACCATCGACGTCTGCTTCGCGTACTTGCCGTAGACGCGGATGCTTTCCTCGATCTGCGCGGCGAGCTCGCGCGTGGGAGCGAGAATCAGCGCACGGACCGGCTTTTTCCCGGTCCGCGGCGCCTGCGCCGCGGCGGGTGCCGACGACAGCCGCTGCAGCATCGGCAGCACGAACCCGGCGGTCTTGCCGGTGCCGGTCTGCGCGCCGGCGAGCAGATCGCCGCCGGCGAGCACCGCGGGGATGGCCTGCAGCTGAATCGGAGTGGGCTGGGTGTAGCCGTGTTCGGTCACGGCGCGGACAAGCGCGTCGGACAGGCCGAGCGAGGCAAAGGACATGATGGCTTTCGCAAAAACGATCGGCCTGTCGCCGCTGGAGGGCGCCAGTCGCAGGCACGTGTGGGGGCAGAGCGTCGGAACTGACAGCGGCAGGGGGACTGGACGGGTTGCCGCGTGCGCGGATTATAGCAGACGGGCTCCCGTTCAGCGCAAAGCGGCAGGAGGGCCGGCGATGGTCGTCATCGCGACTTCCACCGCACCGTCCTTGTCGCCCAGCCAGACATGACCGTCCTGGATCGTGCCTTGCAGCTGCATCGAACGCTGCGTGAGCTTCGCGAGTTCCTGGCTGGCCGCCGCCGGCACGCTCATCACGCGGAGGTTCCTTGCCCGCTCGAGCGCGCCCCTGCTGCGCTCCCACCACAACTCCGCGCCGCGGCCGTACGTGTAGACGACGACCTCGTCCGAGCGCCCGCATGCCCGGCGCACGAGCTTCTCGTCGGGCAGACCGACGTCGACCCAGAGCCGGATTGCGCCGGTCAGGTCGCGCTGCCACAGATCGGGCTCGTCGTCAGTGGAAAGTCCTCTTCCGAATGCCAGACCGGGGCCGGCGTGCAGCGCGAACGCCAGCACGCGCAGCATCATCCGCTCGTCGGTCTCGGACGGATGTCGCGCGATCGTCAGCGCATGATCCGCATAGTAGCCGCGGTCCATGTCGGCGATCTGCAGCGTCGCCTTGAATATCGTTGCCTTCAGCGCCATCGCGTCACTCTGCGGGATCGCTCCCGAGCACGCGGATCTCGACGTCGCCGGCGCGGACGGCCTGGCCCGCGCGGATCTTGCGCGTCTTGCGCGTCTCGACGGTGCCGTCGACGCGCACCTGGCCCGCCGCGACCAGCGCCTTGCCGGCGCCGCCGCTCGCGCAGACGCCCGTCACCTTCAGCAGGTCGTTGAGCGCGATGAACGCGCTGGTGAGTCGAAACTCGATTGGGAGCATGGTCGACGCGAGCGGTCTCAGCGGTGGCGACCGCGGCATCGCCACTTTGCTATCATCGCGGAGCCAGCGGTGCCCGACCGAATGGCAAGATTACCAAGATCGCGGCTTGTCGTCGCGCTTCACGGAAAAATGATCCGCGCGCGCGACGTTCGTGGCGTCGTGTGCAAGACGACGATGCCGGAACGAAGGCGAGGGGATCGCGGTTCGTGTGTCCGCAGGCGCCGCCGGCTCGCCCGACTCTGCCAAGTCGGCGCATGTCCGCTTGTCCGGTGCCGGTGCAATGATTACAATCGCCCAGGAGCCGAGTGCCGCGGAGCGTGGCGGCCGACTGGGTCATGGCTCGATGCCAGCGCCAAGGGGAGGTGCAATTTGCTGCGCGCCGTCGCTTCAGTCCTGCTGCTGTTCGCCTTCTGGGTGGTGCTGTCCGGCTTCCTCACGCCTTTTCTGCTCGCCTCCGGGATCGGTTCGGCGATCGCGGTCGTGTGGTTTGCGCGCCGGATGAACGTCGTCGACCAGGAAAGCGTTCCCCTGCACCTGGTTTCCCGTGCCGTCTGGTACTGGCCCTGGCTGTTCAAGGAAATCGCCAAGGCGGCGTGGGATGTCGCCAAGCTCATCGTCAATCCGGGCATTCCGATCGAGCCCTCGCTGGTGCGCTTCCGGCCGGGTCAACGCACGCATGTCGGCCTGTGCACGCACGCGAACTCGATCACGCTGACGCCCGGCACGATTACCGTGGACGTGAGCGCGACCGAGATGCTCGTGCATGCGCTGACGGCCGAGGGAGCCGAAGGCGTGCTGAGCGGTGTCATGGATCGGCAGGTTACGCGCTTCGAGGGTCCGGGCTGATGTTCGCCGTGGCCGCCGTCGCGCTGCTGGTCACGATAGCGCTTGCGGTCACGCGAGCGGTTCTCGGCCCGACCGTCTTCGATCGCGCGCAGGCCGTGAACACCGTGGGCACCGGAGCCGTTCTGCTGCTCGCGGTGATGGGCTTTCTCACCGGGCGCCCGGATTTTCTCGACCTCGCGATCACCTACGGGCTGCTGAATCTCGTGGGCACGATCGCCGTGCTCAAGTTCTTCCGCTACGGCGACCTCGGCGACCCGGGCGACGACGAGCCGGAGCACGCCATGAACGTGGCGGTCTCGGTCGCGAGCTGGGTGCTGCTCGTCGGGGGCGGCGGGTTCTGCGTCATCGGGGCCATCGGCCTGCTGCGCATGCCGGACTTCTACACGAGGGTGCACGCGGCGAGCATCACGGACACGATCGGTGTGGGTCTGCTCCTGGCCGGCATGATGCTGCAGGCGGGCCTGTCGCTCGTCACGGTGAAGCTCGGGATCATCGGTCTGCTGATCTTCTTCGTCAGTCCGACGGCGACGCACGCGCTGGTCAAGGCAGCCATGACGCGTGGCGTGAAGCCGCTGCTCGGCCCGCACCGGAGGGTGCCATCGAAGCGCTGATCGTCAACGTGCTGCTCGCACTGATGGCGGTGGTCGTGATCGCCATCGTCACGCAGCGCAACCTGTTCGCGGTCGTCGTGCTCAGCGGCGCTTACAGCTTTCTGATGGCCACCGTGCTGGTCGCCCTCGACGCCGTCGACGTCGCCATGACCGAAGCTTCGGTCGGAGCGGGCATCTCCACGGTCCTGCTGCTCGCCGCCCTTCACCTCTGCGGCGCCGACGAGGCGAAGCGCTTCCAGCACCCCGGGCCGCCGCTGGTCACGGCGGTGATCATCGGCGGACTGCTGGTGTACGGGACATTCGGCCTGCCGGCGTTTTCCGACCCCGACGCGCCGATCCATCGACACGTCGTGCCGCGCTACGTCAACGACGCGATGCGCGAGACCGGCGTGCCGAACGTCGTGACCGCGGTGCTGGCGAGCTATCGCGGCTACGACACGCTGGGGGAGACGACCGTCGTCTTCACGGCGGGCGTCGGAGTGCTGGCGCTGCTGCGCCGGCGCCGGAAGCGAACGGACGAAGAGGAGGCCCCGCGTTGAAGCACTATCTCGTCCTGCGCGTCATCGCCAAGCTCCTGATTCCCTTCATGCTCCTGTTCGCGCTGTACGTGCAGTTTCACGGCGACTACGGCCCGGGCGGCGGATTCCAGGCCGGCGTGATCATCGCCGCCGCAATCATCTTCTATGCCGTCATCTTCGGGCTGCCGACGGCGCGCAGGGTCGTGCCGGAGGCGGTGCTCGAGACCATGATGGCCGCCGGCGTTCTCCTCTACGCGGGCGTGGGCGTGGCGGGGCTGCTGCTCGGCGGCAACTACCTCGACTACTTCGTGCTCGATCACGACCCCGTCCACGGCCAGGAGCGCGGCATCTTCTGGGTCGAGGCCGGCGTCGCCATCACCGTCTCGGGTGTCATGCTCAAGATCTTCTACATGTTCGCGGGCCGCCGCCGCGATCCCGGCGAGTGAGCTTCTTCACCCACTTCAGCTATTGGGTGACGATCTTCCTGCTGATCGCCGGGCTCTACATCGTCATCGCGCGCGGCAACCTGATCAAGAAGCTGATCGGGCTCTCGATCTTCCAGACGTCGGTGTATCTGCTCTACATCGCGCCGGGCAAGCTGATCGGCGGCACCGCTCCGATCGTCAGCGAGAAATTCACCGTGTATTCCAACCCGTTGCCCCATGTGCTGATTCTCACGGCAATCGTCGTGGGCATCGCCACGCTGGCGCTCGGACTGGCGCTGGTCGTGCGCATCCGCGAGGCGTACGGCAGCATCGAGGAGGACGAGATCGTCGCGCTCGACGAGGCCGCCTCGCCGGAAGACGCAGCGACGTGACGAGCCCTCATTGGCTCGTGCTCGTGGTCGTCGTGCCGCTGATCGCGGCGCCGCTCATCGTCGTGCTGCGGCGCGAGACGGTGGCATGGATGATCATGACCGCGGTCAGCGCGTTCATGCTCGTCGGCGCCCTGCTGCTGTACGCCGAGGTCCGGCACCACGGTGTCGTGACCTATGCCATGGGCAGCTGGCCGCCGCCCTGGGGCATCGAGTACCGGCTGGACGCCGCCAACGCCTTCCTGCTGGTCCTGCTGGGCATCGTCGCCGCGGTCGTGGCCCCGTTCGCGTGGAAGAGCGTCGCCGCCGAGGTGCCGCGCGAGCAGCGCTATCTGTTCTACGCGCTGTACTGCCTGTGCCTGGCCGGCCTGGCCGGCATCACGGTCACCGGGGACGCGTTCAACATCTTCGTCTTCCTCGAGATCTCCTCGCTGTCGACGTACGTGCTGATCGCGCTGGGGCGCGACCGGCGCGCGCTGATGGCGTCCTACCAGTACCTGATCCTCGGCACCATCGGCGCGACGTTCTTCGTGATCGGCGTCGGCCTGCTCTACCTCGAGACGGGCACGCTCAACCTGTCCGACCTCGCGGTGCGACTCGTGGCGATTCGCGGCAAGCACTCGGTGCTGGCGGCGCTCGCGTTCATCACGGTCGGGATGTCGCTCAAGCTCGCGCTGTTCCCGCTGCACATGTGGCTGCCGAACGCCTACGCCTACGCCCCGTCCGCGGTTTCCTCGATGCTCTCCGCCGTGGCGACCAAGGTCTCGGTCTACGTGCTGATGCGCTTCTACTTCTCGGTGTTCGGCGTCGGCGCGGTCTTCGGCGAGCTGCCGATGGCCGACCTCCTGGTCCTGCTCGCCGTCGCCGCCATGTTCGTCGCCGCCGCCGCGGCAATCTGGCAGGACAATCTCAAGCACATGCTGGCGTATTCCAGCATCAGCCAGATCGGCTACATCACCCTGGGCATCGGTCTGGTGTCGCCCGCGGGCCTCACGGCCGGCGTCGCTGCACCTGTTCAACCACGGCATCACCAAGGGTGCATTGTTCCTGCTTGCCGGCTGCATCGCGATGCGCCTGGGCAGCGTGCGGTTCGACCGCATGGCCGGCATCGGCAGGACGATGCCGTGGACCTGCGCGGGAATCGTCGTGGGCGGCATGAGCCTGATCGGCGTGCCGGCGACGGCCGGCTTCGTGAGCAAATGGTATCTGGTCCTCGCGGCCATCGAGACGGCGCCGCGGTGGATCGCGCTGCTGCCGGTGGCCAGCTCGCTGCTGGCGGTCGCCTACGTGTGGCGCTTCGTCGAAATCGCCTATTTTCGCGAACCGACCGAAGAGGTCCGCGCGCTGCGCGAGGCGCCCTGGCCCTGCTGGCGCCGGCGTGGGTGCTGGTCGTGGCCGTCGTCTGGTTCGGCCTGGACAGCGCGTGGCCCGTCGCCGGCGCGACGCATGCCGCCGCGGCGCTGTTCGGCGGATTCCGATGACGGGCGAGACCGCCATTCTGGCTGCGCTCGTCATCCCGCTGGTCGGCGCGCTGCTGATCGCCGTCGCCCGGCGCGCTCCGAACGTGCGCGAAGGGGTGACGCTCGCGACCGCCTCGATGCTGTTCCTGGCGGTGCTGTCGCTGGTGCCGGACGTGCTCGCGGGCGCGCGCCCCGCGCTGCGCGTTCTGGACCTGCTGCCGGGCATTCCGCTCGCCTTCGAGGTCGAGCCGCTGGGCATGCTGTTCGGGCTCCTGGCTTCGGGGCTGTGGATCGTCAACTCGCTGTACTCGATCGGCTACATGCGCGGCAACGGCGAAGCGCACCAGACGCGCTTCTACGTGCTGTTCGCGCTCGCGCTCGCCGCGACGATCGCGGTCGCGTTCGCGGCCAACCTGCTGACGCTGTTCCTCGCCTACGAGCTGCTCACGCTCGTCACCTATCCGCTGGTCACGCACCACGGGACGCCCGAGGCCGTGCGCGCCGGACGCGTCTATCTCGGCGTGCTGCTCGGCACTTCGATGCTGCTGCTGTTTGTCGCGATGGTCGCGACCTGGCATGTCGCGGGCACGCTCGACTTCCGCGTCGGCGGCGTCCTCGGCGGCAAGTTCGGCAACGCGGCGCTCGGCGCGCTGCTCGCCGCCTACATGTTCGGGATCGGCAAAGCGGCGCTGATGCCGGTGCATCGCTGGCTGCCTGCGGCGATGGTCGCGCCGACGCCGGTCAGCGCGCTGCTGCACGCCGTGGCCGTGGTCAAGGCGGGCGTGTTCTCGGTCGTGAAGGTGATCGTCTACATCTTCGGCGTCGACACGCTGACCGGGATGACGAGCGTCGACTGGCTGCCGACCGTGGCCGGTTTCACGATTCTCGCGGCGTCGATCGTGGCGCTGCGAGCCGACAATCTGAAGCGCCGCCTCGCTTACTCGACCGTGAGCCAGTTGTCCTACGTCGTCCTGGCGGCCTCGCTGCTGACGCCGCTTTCGATCATCGGTGCCGCGCTGCACATCGCGGCGCACGCGGTGGCCAAGATCACGCTGTTCTTCGCCGCCGGCGCGATCTACACGGCGGCGCACAAGACGGAGGTGAGTCAGCTCGACGGCATCGGCCGCCGCATGCCATGGACGATGGGCGCGTTCGCGATCGGCGCGATCAGCATGATCGGCCTTCCCCCCTCGGCCGGTTTCGTGAGCAAGTGGTTCATCCTGTCGGGCGCGATGGCCGCCGGCCACTGGATCGCCGTCGGCGTGATCGCCGTCAGCACGCTGCTCAACGCCGGCTACTTTCTGCCGATCGTCTATCGTGCCTTCTTCCGCAGCGGAGCGGGGACGCACGGCGAGGCGCCGCTGCCGATGGTCGCCGCGCTCGGCGATCACCGCCGCGCTGACGATACTGATGTTCTTCTTTGCCGACGCACCGCTCGCGCTGGCGCGTCAGCTCGTCCAGGACTGATCATGGAACCCCATTGGCTCGTCCGTCCCGCGACCATCCGCCTGCTGTGGCGCGCCTTCATCGCGGTGCTGGCGCTGACGGTGATCGCCGGCTTTTTCGTGAGCCACGGCGATCACGCCGGGCCGGACTCGATTCTTGCCTTCGGTGCGTGGTACGGCCTTGGCGCCTGCGCCGCGCTCATTGCCGTGGCCAAGCTGCTGGCCGTGTTCCTCAAGCGGCCGGACAGCTACTACGATGTCGAGCGCAGCGATGATTGACCTTCTGCACCCCGGTCTGCTGCTCATCGCTGCCGGCTTCGCCGCCGGGCCGTTGCGCGGCAGGGCGCGCGGCGCGGTCGTGCTCGGCGCCGCGGCGGCGGCGGTCGCCATCACGCTCGCGCTTCCGGAAGGCGTGCTGTGGCGGGCGCGCTTTCTCGGCTTCGACCTCGTCCCGTTCGCCGTGGATCGCCTTTCGCGCCTGTTCGCCCTGGTTTTCGCGATCGCGGCGCTCGGCGGCGGGCTGTTCGCGCTCAACCAGAAGCACCGGTTCGAGGTGCCCGCGGCGATGATCTACGCGGGTGCGGCGATCGGCGTCGCGCTCGCCGGCGACCTGATGACGGCCTTCGCTTTCTGGGAAGTCATGGCGATCGGGTCGACCGCCGTCATCTGGAGTGCGGGAACTGCGGCCGCGTACCGCGCGAGCCTGCGCTATGCGGCGGTGCACCTGGGCGGAGGCGTGCTGCTGATGGCGGGGATCGCGGGGCACGTCGCCGAAACGGGCTCGATCGCCTTCGAGCGTCTTGCGCTGGACTCGCCCGCGCATTGGCTGATCCTCGCCGGATTTCTCGTGAACGCCGGCGCATGGCCGCTGTCCGCCTGGGTTCCCGATGCCTATCCCGAGGCGTCGTGGAGCGGCACCGTGTTCCTTTCGGCGTTCACGACCAAGGCCGCGGTCTACGTGCTCCTGCGCGCGTTTCCCGGCGCCGAGATCCTGATCTACATCGGTCTCGTCATGGTGTTCTACGGCATCGTCTATGCGCTGCTGGAGAACGACATGCGGCGCATCCTGGCCTACAGCATCGTCAACCAGGTCGGGTTCATGGTCACCGGCATCGGCATCGGCACGGCGACGGCACTCAACGGCGCGGCATCGCATGCGTTCGCCCACATCCTCTACAAGGCGCTGCTGCTGATGTCGGCGGGCGCGGTGCTGCACGCGACCGGGCGGCGCAAATGCACCGACCTCGGAGGGCTGTTCCGCACGATGCCGCTGACGACGCTCTGCGGGACGATCGGCGCGCTGGCGATCTCGGGCTTCCCGCTCACGTCGGGGTTCGTCAGCAAGTCGATGATCGGCGACGCCGCGATGGCCGAGCACCTGATGGTGGTCTGGTATCTGCTCGCCGCGGCCTCGGCGGGCGCGCCCCTCTACGCCGGCATCAAGTACCCGTGGTTCGTCTTCTTCCAGAAGGACTCGGGGCTGCGACCGCCCGATCCTCCGCTCAACATGCGGCTGGCAATGCTGCTCTTCGCGGCGCTCTGCGTCGGACTCGGGGTCTGGTACGCGCCGCTCTATGCGCTGCTGCCGTTCCCCGCCGACTACGTCCCGTACACCGGAGCCCATGTCGTCGGCCGGCTCCAGTTGCTGCTGTTCGCCGGACTCGCGTTCTTCGTGCTGCTGCCCGCGCTGCGGTGCACGCTCACCATCACGCTCGACGCCGACTGGCTCTACCGGCGGCTCGGCCCGGCGCTCGCGCGAGCGGCGAGCGTCGCCGTGGCCTCGGCGGACCGGGCGATGCGCAGGTCCGTCCGGGCGGGAACGGCTGCGGCGCTCCGGCGTGCCGGCGCGGCGCCAGCGGCAACCGTGATCCTTCGCGCCCGCGCACCAGCGGCGGAATGGTGCTGTGGGTCGCGGCGATGCTCGCCGCCTACCTCATCGCCTATTACACTTAGCCATCGACCGGCCGCAAAGGCCCCGATTCACCCAGGCCGCCTGCCAGGAGATATGCAGCATGCCAAAGATGCTCGAGCTCACCGCCGGCGACGGCTTCGAGCTTGCGGCGTACCGCGCCGAGCCCTCCGGCACGCCACGCGGCGGACTCGTCGTGGCGCAGGAAATCTTCGGTGTCAACAGCCACATCCGCAGCGTCTGCGACGGTTTCGCCGCGGACGGCTACGTCGCAATCGCGCCGGCGCTGTTCGACCGCTACGAGCGCGGCGTCGACATCGGCTACACGCCCGCCGACATTGCCAAGGGCCGCGAGCTGAAGGCGCTCGCGCAGATCGACGCCGCATTGCAGGACATCGCGGCGGCGCGCGATGCGGTGGCGGATGCCGGCAAGGTCGGCGTGATCGGCTACTGCTGGGGTGGCTTCGTCGCGTGGATGGCCGCGTCACGGCTGACCGGCTTCGCGTGCGCGGTTCCCTACTATGGCGGCGGAATGCTCGATGCCGCCGACGAGCGGCCGCGATGCCCCGTGATGGCGCATTTCGGCGAGCGCGACGCGATGATTCCCGTCGCGGGCGTGCGCAAGCTCGCCGCCGCGCATCCGCAGGCGCAAGTCTTCATCTACGACGCCGATCATGGCTTCAACTGCGATCAGCGGCCCTCGTACGAGGCGACGGCCGCGAAACTCGCGCGCGAACGCACGCTCGGGTTCCTGCGCCAGCATATCGGTTGAGCGCCTCCGCCGGCCTCAACCGATCGTCCAGGCGTTGCCACAGGCGCGGCAGCGTACGTTGATGGAGCAGCCGGCAGGAGCGTCCGGGAGTTCCTGCGACGACACGACGGTGAATCGGCCATAGGTGCGGCATTGGCCGCAGGTCGCCTGCTCGGCGAGATATTCGGCGCGCGAGAGCAGGCGATGGAACCGGCGCCAGGCGAAGACGCACAGGCCGCCGCCGGCCGTCGCGATCGCCACCAGTGCCATCAATCCGCCCACCGTCGACCGGAACTCCAGCATCTCCAGGGCGATCGCCATCATGATCAGGCTCAGTACGCCGGTGATCATGTGGGCAAAACCCTCGACCAGCTGCCGCTCGTACCAGCGGCGGAAGCCGCGCGCGCCGATGGCGGCGCTGACGCTGGTCATGCGACGGCAAGGGCCATTGCCGCGCACCCTTGCGACAGCGACGCCATTGTGTCCACAATACGGCGCATGAACCCTCCGCGGCCCGTCAAACTCCGCAACTGCAACGTCGCGGGCCGGCCGGTGGGCGGCCAGCCCCGCAGCCATGATGACAGCCTCCAGGCGATTGCGCGAGACCTTGGGCGCGGCGATCGCAGTTCTCATCGGTGCCGCAAGGATTCGGTTCGCGGCCGCCGGTTTCGCGCTGGCCATCGCCGGAAGCGTGGTGTCGGCGCAGGAGGTCGCCCCCCACGCCATCGACATCCCCCCCTGGTTCACCGAGACATTCCTCGATTTTCGCGAGGACATCCGCGACGCGGCGGCGGACGGGCGCCGGCTCATGGTCTATTTCGGGCAGGACGGCTGCCCGTACTGCAAGGCGCTGATGGTGACCAACTTCTCCCAGCGCAGCATCGTCGAGAAGACGCGGAGGAATTTCGTCGCGATTGCCCTGAACCTCTGGGGCGACCGCGAGACCAAGTGGCTCGACGGGCGCACGCGCAGCGAGAAGGCGCTCGCCCGGTTTCTCGAGGTCCAGTTCACGCCGACGCTCCTTTTTTTCGACGAGCGCGGCACCGTGGTCGCGCGGCTCAACGGCTACTATCCGCCGCACCGGTTCGAAGCGGTGCTCGACTACGTGTCGGGAAAGACCGAGCGGAAGGAAACGCTCGCCGCCTACCTCGCGCGCCAGGCAAAGGATCCGGCGAGCCCGCGCCTTGCCGACGAGCCGTTCTTCCTGCCGCCGCCCCATGATCTGCGGCGCGCCCCCGGCGGCAAGCCGCTCGCGGTAGTGTTCGAGACGACCCACTGCGGCCCTTGCGACGAACTCCATCGCGACGGCTTTCAGCGCCCGAGCGTGCGTGCGTTGTTCGATCGGTTCGATGTCGTCCGGTTCGCACTGGGTGCCCGCACGGCGCTGACCGCACCCGACGGCCGGGCCACCACCGCCCAGGAGTGGGCGACCGAACTCGGCGTGGCGTTCGCGCCGACGATCGTCTTCTTCGCTCCGGATGGCCGCGAGGTTTTCCGCATCGACGCGTACCTGCGGCCGTTCCACGTCGAGTCGTCACTCGACTACGTGGCGAGCGGCGCGTACCGCGACGAACCGTCGTTCCAGCGCTACATCCAGGGCCGCGCGGACCGGCTGCGGGCAAGCGGGACCACCGTCGATCTGTGGAAGTAGCATCGGCGCGCCGTCGGGCGCGTCGACTTCGCAGCGCGCGCTGGTGTTACCCGCGCCCCACGAACGGCATCTTGGTCGCCATCACCGTCAGGAACTGGACGTTGGCGTCGAGCGGCAGGCTGGCCATGTAGACGATCGCGCTCGCGACGTGCGCGACGTCCATCAGCGGCTCGGGTGCGATCTGGCCGTTCGCCTGCGGCACGCCCTTGGCCATCCGCGCCGCCATTTCGGTGTGGGCGTTGCCGATGTCGATCTGGCCGCAGGCGATGTCGTACTTCCGGCCGTCGAGGGACACCGATTTCGTAAGGCCCGTGATCGCGTGCTTGGTCGCGGTGTAGGGCGCCGAATTCGGCCGCGGCGCATGCGCCGAGATCGATCCGTTGTTGATGATGCGGCCGCCGCGCGGGTCCTGGCTCTTCATCAGGCGGAACGCCTCCTGGATGCAAAGGAACACCCCCGTGAGGTTGATGTCCACGACGCTCTTCCACTGGTCGACGGTGAGGTCTTCGAGGTTGACGCCCGGCGCGCCGGTGCCGGCATTGTTGAACAGCACGTCGAGGCGGCCGAAGGCGTCCCGGGTGCGCGCGAACAGGGCCTGCACCGACGCCGGGTCGCTGACGTCGGTGGGCACCGCCAGGCAGCGCCCGGCGGTGCCGCGGCTTCGGCGATCGCCTGTTGCAGGAGTTCACTCCGGCGTCCGGCGAGGACCACGCGATAGCCGTCGTGCAACAGGGCGGTGGCGGCGGCCTTGCCGATGCCGGTGCCGGCGCCGGTGACGATGGCGACTTTGGGGGATGCAGTCATGGTTGCGGTAACCCTCGGAAAAGTGATGGATCCGTGCCATTGTCCGCGCGAAATTGCGCGCGAGGCAAGCGAACAATCGCGGCACCGGCCGGTTGCGGCGCCGCGGAAGAAGGGCTCGGGCGCCTCGGCGCGGAAACGGGGCTTGCGTTTCGCGCCGCGTCTGCTACTATGCCATTGTCATAGACGCTCCGTATGCCGGCAACGAGGGAATGACGGACATGGCGGTCGCTTAGATGGTGGCGCAATCATCTTCTTCCACCCGCTGCGCAATATGCGTGCGGCCCGCGCAGCGCGGCGAGCGCCTGTGCGCCCAGTGCAAGACGGCGGTGCAGCGAGCGCGCCACGTGCCGAGCCTCCAGGCGGCGTTGCTGCCGCGGGCCGGCGCGGGCGCCGTTGCCGGCGGACCGCCCGGCGGCCGCGAAGCGCGGGCCGTACAGGCCCGGCGCGCGATGCGCTCCCCATCGCCCGCAGTTTTCACGGGTTGGGGCATCTACGCGACGCTCGTCGCATTCGGCGCGGCCGTATCCGTCACCGGGTATCTCGCGATCGACCCGCAGGACGAGGTGTCGGGCCGCGAGCGCGGTTCGCAGTCGGCGCTCACGGTACCCGTTGCGCCGACGCGCGACGACAGCGGGGCGCCGGCGCAACCGCCGATGCCGTCATCGGCGGCGGTGGAAAGCGCCTCGGGGAACGAGGCGATTGCGCAAATCGAATGGACGCCGCAACCGACGCCACCGGCGCGCTCCCAGGGCACCGCACCAGGCAGAAAATCGCCGCGCGATGCCCGACGCGCAAGCAACGAATTGCCGCCCCCGGTCGAAACGCGCAGCCCGGACAGCGGCGACGCAGCCCGCGCAGATCGCCACCGGCGAGATCGTCGACGTGACCCGGACCGCGCCTGCGCCACGAAGCGCAGGCGACCTCGACCTACGATCGCCAGCAGCTGATGGCCGCCGCCGTTGCGCGCTGCGAACGCGAGAATTTTCTCGCCGGCTTCGCCTGCAAGGAGCGGGCATGGCTGCAGTTCTGCGACGGCCAATGGGGCGAGGTGCCGCAGTGTCCGAGCGCGCCGCACGGGCAGGAACGCGCACTAGCGACCGCTTGCCCCCGGTGCGCTCAGCCGTCGTACTTGAACGACAGCTGGACGCGGGCCCGGTAGGCAACGACCTTGCCGCCTTCGACCTTCATGTCGAGTTTCGACACTTCGGCGATGCGCAGATCGCGCAGCGTCTTGCTCGCGGCGGTCACCGCGTTCTTGGCCGCGTCTTCCCACGAAACCCCGCTCGTGCCGATCACTTCGGTCACGCGATACACGCCGTCGCTGGAACTCTTCTTTGCCATGATGTCTCCTCCTCGGGATGAGTCCGGCATTTCGACAATGCCAGGGACAAATCCATGATACTCGCGCGCCCGAAGGCTGGCGAGCGGCGCGGCGGCGACGCATCGTCGAACATGGCTTCCACGATGCACGATGCGCAGCCGTTGTAGACTGTCCGACCGCTCCGGCGCTCGCCCGCCGGCATCACCGGCGACCTGGCTTCGAGGAGGGCCCGATGACGAACTTCATCCGCCGCTGCATTCCGCTGCTCGCCATGGTCGCCGTCCTGGCGTGCTCGCACGTGCCGCCTGGCCGCGGCGGCGGCAGTCGAGCCGGCGTACTTCGACGTGCCGGGCGACGCGCATCCGCACGATGTGGCGCCGGCGCCGGTGCCCGGCGGTCCGGTCTATTACACCGCGCAGGCAACCGGCAAGCTGGGCATCCTTGATCCCGGAACCGGGAAGGTCGAGGAAATTCCGCTGGGTCCCAATTCGGCGCCCCATGGCGTGATCGTCGGTCCGGACGGCGCCCCGTGGATCACCGACAGCGGCCAGAACGCGATCGTGCGCGTCGACCCGCAGACCCGCGCCGTGCGCGTCTGGGCGCTCGGGAAGGATGTCGAATACGTCAACATGAACACGCTCGCGTTCGATGCGAAGGGTCGCCTCTGGTTCACGGGCCAGACCGGCTACTACGGGAGGCTCGTTCCTGCGACGAACGACATCAAGGTGTGGAAGGCGCCGCGCGGGCGCGGCCCCTACGGCATCGCGACGACCCCGGGCGGCGACGTCTACTACGCATCGCTCGCCGGCAGTCATATCGCGCGCATCGACACCGAAACCGGGGAGGCGACCGTCATCGAGCCGCCGACCCGGGACCAGGGCGCGCGCCGCGTGTGGCCGGACTCGAAAGGCCGGATCTGGGTGAGTTACTGGAACACCGGGCAGGTCGGCATGTACGACCCGATTGCGAAAGCATGGCGCGAGTGGAGGCTGCCGGGCGAGCGCCCGCGCGCATACTCGGTATGGGTCGACGCGAAGGACAAGGTATGGCTCACCGAATGGACGTCCAACGCGATCGTCAGGTTTGACCCGGTCAGCCAGACGTTCGAGAGCTTCCCGTCGAATCGGGCCGGCGCCAACGTGCGGCAGATGCTCGGTCGGAGCGCCGAGGCCTGGGGCGCCGAATCGGGCAATGCCCGGCTGGTGATGGTGCCGGCGCGCTGAGCGCCTCGCCGAATGGTGCGCGTCGTGTTTCCGTGCACGATTCCCGGCGGCGTGCGCGCGGGCCCTAGTCGACGATTTTCGAGCGAGAGGCCTTCAGCTCGCCGCGCCTGACCTTGCTGTCCACGCGCCGGCGCTGCGAGCTCCGGGTTGGCTTCGTCGCCTTCCGCGTGCGCGGCACGCTCGCGGCGCCGGCCACGAGGTCGTGCAGCCGCGCCAGCGCGTCGGCGCGATTCTTGTCCTGGCTCCGGTAGCGCTGCGCCTTGATGACGACGATGCCCTCGGCGCTGATCCGCTGATCGCGGTGCGCAAGGAGGCGCGCCTTGACGGTGTCCGGCAGCGACGACGCCGCGATGTCGAAGCGCAGATGCACCGCCGTCGACACCTTGTTCACGTTCTGGCCGCCCGCGCCCTGCGCGCGGATGGCCGTCCATTCGATCTCGGTTGTCGGGATCCGGATCATCGCCGCCGTCGACACGCCATCGTCAGGCGGCCAGCATGCGTGCGAGTTCGCCGCTTTCGATCAGCCGCTCCAGATCGGTCGCGCCGCCGATCAGCACGCCCTTGACGAAGATCATCGGGAAGGTCGCCCACCCGGTCCACATCTTGAGCGCGTTACGGCGCCGCCAGGTGTTGAAATAGCTCCCGTATTCGAGGTAGGTGTACCGGATGCCCTCGGCGTCGAGCGCCTTGCGCGCCCTCCTGGGCATCGGATTCTGCCTCATCCCGACCACGACGACGTCGTTCGCGCTGGCGGCGGCGTCCACCTCGCGCACGATATCGGCATGGTTGCCGGCGATCTTCGCGCGGATCGCCGGATGAATTCGCGCTTCATCGAGTACGTTTCGGCGCATGCGGCATCCGATCAGATCGTCATCCGGCGCAATGTCTCGGGATCCGAGATCAGCGCCTTCTGCCGGCCCGGCGGCGCGCCATACAATCCTGCCGGAGGATTCGTCTCGAACCGGGAGAGGATCTGCGGGCTGCTGCAGCTCTTGTCGAAAGTCACGTTGACTTCAGCGCCGGCGATGCTGCCAAGGCCGAAACAGGCCTGGCCCAAGCTTGGCGTTGAGCGCCTTCAACACGCCGGATGCGACGAGATCGCCTTCTGCACCGCTGCCGGCAAGCTGCAGGTCGTAGACCCGCGGCTCCCCCTTTGCCCGCGGGATCATCGCGAGCACGGCGGGAAGGCCGATCAGCTCGCGACCGAGCACGTCGTCGCCCGCGGCGTCCGGCACGCCGGCAACGATCGAGCGTGACCTTGCGGCCGGTCACCGTGACGTGCTGCAGGAAGAAATTGCGGGAGAACTCGTCGGCGATCTTCATGCCGATCGCCTTCATCGCGTCGCCTTCGCTGGCCCAGCTGCCGATGCCTTTCGGCAACGCGGTATTGAAGTAGATCTCCTCGCCGGTGGCGCGATCGAGGCACTTCACCGTCCAGGAAACGAGGGTGTACTTGGTGATGACGACGCCGGAGGCCTCGAGCCGAGCCGACAGCTTCTTGACCTGGACCTCCCCCTGCACCGCGAAGTCCGCGCCCTGCCTCGCGTCGACGGAGTTTTCGTCCGACCAGGTGCGGAAACCGAACGCCTTGATCCGCTCCTTCAGCAGATTCTCGGCGACCGGCGACGGCTGCGGCGGTGCGTTCGGCTGGTCGGCGTCGCGCAGCGTGATCTGCACCGAGATGCGGGGATCGCCGGAAGCGCGGATGAAATCGACGCGCTCGTCGCGCGACATCTGGTTCAGCGACTTCTGCAGTGCCCGGACATCGACCACCGCCTGGGTGGTCATCGACATCAGGCCATCCTTGCCGAGCCGGGGCGGGCTTTCCTGAACCACGGTCGAAATGTAGGAGCCGCTCTGGGGCAGCAGCTTGTCCCGGAGGAGGTCGTAGTTCTTGGCGAAGGAATTCGCGTCGACCATGAGTCCGAGTGCTTTGACGACGAGCTGACGCTTGGCGTCGGCCCGCAGATCGGACTGCATCAATGCCTTGTCGGCGCTGTATCGGGGATCTCCGGGATTGACCAATCCTTCCGCGGCGATCGTCACCCTGCCGGGTTCGCTCTTCGGCGCGGAAGCGACCGGCGCCGTGCCGGTCGCGGGCGAGGCCGGCGCCATCATGCCGGCCATCGGCGGCGCGCCGGCCGGAGGCATTGTCGGAGCCGTCGCGCTCGTCGCCGGAGCCGTCGCGTTCGTCGCCGGAGCCGTCGCGCTCGTCGCCGGAGCCTGCGCGAGCTTTGCGGCATCGCCCGGGGTCCGCAGGAACAGGGACCATGCCACGGCACCGATGGCGACGACGGCCAATGCGGCGACGATGACGATGGCGGGCGTCTGCGATTTCCTGGGGGGCGCTGCGGCGGCGGCATCGGCCGCCGCGGGCGCCGATGCGGCGGCATGGCCTTGCCTGCCGGTCGCGGTCGTTGCCGGCGGGTGCGAGATCGGCCGGCGCGAGCAGCGTTTGCTCGGGCGTGCCCAGCAGCGTCGCTTCGGCCGCCGGGCTCGCCTGCCGCGCCGCCGTGTTGAGCGCTGCCTCGTTGAGCGCCGCCGCGAACTCGTCCGCCGTCTGAAAGCGCTCGTCCGGGCGCTTGGCCAGCGCCTTGCGCACCACGGCATCCATCGCCCCGGGCACCTGCACGTTGAACCGCGACGGCGGCAGCGGGTCCTCCTCCAGCACCTTGTGCATGGTGGCCGTGGCCGAGCCGCTGAAGGGGCGCTCGCCCGTCAGGAACTGGTAGAGGATGACGCCGGCCGAGAACAGGTCGGAGCGACCGTCGACGGGGAGTCCCATGATCTGCTCGGGCGACATGTAGCTCGGCGTGCCGAGCACCGTGCCCACCTGCGTCATGTTCGACGATTCGATGTGCGCGATGCCGAAATCGGCGACCTTGACGCCGCCGTCCTCGAGCAGGATGACGTTGGCCGGCTTGATGTCGCGGTGAACGACGCCGAGCCGGTGCGAGTAGCCGAGCGCGTCGAGGATCCTGGTCATCACCCGCACGATGTCGGCGGTCGTGAACCGCTCGTTGGCTTCGAAGTAGCTCTTGAGCTCGCGACCGCGGATGAATTCCATCGCGATGTACCAGACGCCCTCGTCCTCGCCGATTTCGTAGATCGAGACGATGTTGGGGTGCGACAGCCGCCCGGCAGCCTGCGCCTCGCGGCGAAAGCGGGCAACCATCGTCTCGGCATGCTCGCCGGCGAGCTGGTCCGCGCGAATCGTCTTGAGCGCGACGATGCGCTTGATCATGGGGTCGAACCCCTCGTAGACGACGCCCATGGCACCGCGGCCGAGCTCGCGGCGGATCTCGTACTTGCCGATCCTGCTCATCTCGGCCATGCGTCGCTCCCGGGAGAGTGCCGATCGTTCGTCGGGGGCCGATCGCAAACGCGAACGCCGGTGGCGCTCCGGCGCCGCGCCGGTGGGGCCGCGCGCCGCCTCATTTGTACTTGTTGTCGATTTCCCACACGTTCTTCTGGATCAGCCGCTGGACCATCGTGTCGAGCGAAACGCCGCCCTGCTGCGACTGCGACACGCCCATCACCGACGTCGACGTCGCGCCGACCTCCATCTTCTCCTCGGTGTAGCCGGTGGCGACCTGCTCGGTGGTCTCGGCATTGATGATCTTGTAGCGCATGCCGATGATCCACACGCCGGACGATTCGCTCGTCTGCACCGAGCCGACGCCGACGGTGGCCGCGCTGCCGCCGCGCGACCCCCAGGCCCCGAGCAGCCCGGCCATCGCCCCGATCGTGCGTCCGTCGAAACCCGACTGCGCCGCCGCCACCTGCTCGGTCTTCAGCACGTCGAACTTCACGATGTACTTGGTGCTCTTCAGCTTGCCCATGCCCAGGAACTTGCGCGCCGCGTTGGGATCGCCGAGGTTGTAGGCGAGCGAGAATTCGTTGAGGATCGGGCCGAGGTTCGAGCGCTCGAGCACCTGGAAATTGGCGGCGGCAAGCTCGATCTCGCCGAAGTCGGCGATGTTGTTCGCGGTGAACTTCTGCAGGAATGTCGCGTTGTTGCTCTTGATCTCGCCCGGGAGCACGATCAGCGCCGGGCCCTTCTTGCCGGCGTTCGTGTAGGCGACCGGCTGGTAGACGGCCTGGTCGGCGGCGGCATTGGCTTTCTGCGACGTCTGGCTCCCCGCCGTCGGTGACGGATTGCCGAACGTCGGCTGGGCTGCGGCGAGCGGTGCCAGAGCGTACAGCGAAGCTCCGAGGGTCAGCCCGATGCAGGTCGTCCAGGTGCGATTGCGCATGAAATTTCTCCAGAGATCCGGTTGCGGTTGTTGTGCTGCAACGGCCTACTTCGGCGCCGCCTTGCTCCCGCCGGCGGGCGCTGCATTGCGGCAATAGTCGCCGTAGAGCCTGGCCACGACCTCGTCGGCCTGCTCGTTCACCAGCGTGAGTGCCATGCTCGACACGTCGGCGCCCGCATACGAGCTCGAGTTCGCCTGGGTGTCCGAGACGACCCGGCCGTTCGCACCGGTGAGCGTGAACCCCATGTTAACCGAGACCTGATTGACCCGCATGATCGGGTTCATCACGGCCTGCGAGGAGATCAGCCCGCGCAGAACGAAACTCGCGCCCAGACGCCGCGCCGCGGACAGCGCGGCGTCCGGATCGTTGCGGAAGTAGGCGTCGATCTCGGCCTGCGCGATCTGCTTGCGGATTTCTTCGGGCGTGTAGGTCGTCAGTCCGAGGGCACGCAGGCGCGCGTTGATCGCCTGGAAATGCGGCCCGTAGTTCTGCTGCTGCGCGGCGATGAAGCCGTTCGATTGCACTTCACCGATGATCACCGCGATCTTCTTGCCCTTGATCCCGGCGCGGCAGGGCGTCGAGAGCTGCTCCGCGATTCGCTGCTGCCGCGCGGTCTCCTCGGCCGCCGCCGTGGTGTCGGGCTGCGAGAACTTGAAACCCTGTGCGCTCGCGAGTCCGGCAGGCAACAGGACAAGCGTAGCGAGCAAGGCAATCGCGGATCCTGGTCGCATGGCGGTTCCGGCAGTTGGAGCAGGGGACGACGTCCCGGGCGCCCGGGAAGCGTAGCCCAACCGAACCCGGAAATCCAGTATCCCCCGCCGCGCGGGCGATAGGGTCGGCGAAAGCAACTATACTTGCGGGATGAGCGGCACTCTTCGTCCCAACCGTGACTGATTCCGCCTCCGAATTCGCGGTGCTTTTTGCCGACGTCAGCGGCAGCACCCGGCTCTACGAAGCCGTGGGTGACGCTGCGGCGCTCGACACGATCGGCCGCTGTGTGGCGACCATACGGTCCGCGTGCGAGGGCCACGGCGGCCGCGTGGTGAAGACGATCGGCGACGAGGTGATGGCCGTCTTCCCGGGAGCCGATCATGCCGCCGAAGCAGCGGCCGAAATGCAGGCGCGAATCTCGGAGCAGCCTGCCGTGGGGCCGGTCCGGCTTGCCATCCGCGTCGGATTCCACTTCGGCCCGGCCATCGAGGTCGAGGGCGACGTGTTCGGCGATTCGGTCAACACCGCGGCGCGAATGACGGCGCTCGCCAAGAGCGAGCAGGTGATTCTGTCCGGGCAGACGGCCGACCTGCTGTCGCCGCTGTTGCGAACCCGGGTCCGGCAGATCGATTCGCTGACCGTCAAAGGCAAGCACAAGGACATCGGCATTTTCGAGTTGATCTGGCAGGGGCCCGACGCGGACCTGACAGCCCTGGCGACGCGGCCGCTGCTCGCGCCGGCCCGCATTCTGCTTTGTCACGGCACGCGCGAGATCGAGCTGAACGAGGCGCGCCCGAACCTGACGCTGGGCCGCGATCCCCAGAACGACGTGGTCATCGCCGACCGGATGGCGTCGCGGCTGCACGCCCGGGTCGAGCGCCGCAGGGACAAGTTCGTGCTCGTCGACCAGAGTTCGAACGGCACCTTCGTCACCGTCGAGGGCGAGCCCGAAATCCAGCTGCGCCGCGAGGAGCTGACGCTGCGCGGCCGCGGCTGCGTCACCTTCGGTCATGCGCGGAAGGGTGCCGCGGACGAAGTGCTGACGTTCTCCTGCATCGGTTCCTGACGTCGCCGTCTTCGCTCGCCGCGCGCGGGCAAGGATTGCCGACGGCAAAGAACCGACTGGCGACCGCGACGCCGAAGGCGCCGCTCGCATTGCGGACGACAATGGGCCACGTCATCGTCCGGTTCCTTAGCGCAAGAGAAGCCCGGCACCGCTCAGCAGCAGCAGTGCGCCGACGCTGCGGCGGAATTGGCGCTGCTCCACGCGATCGTGCACCCATTCGCCGGCCAGTGTTCCCAGCGCTCCGGGCAGCAGCGCGGCACCGACCAGGATCAGGTCTTCGGCGCGGAAGACCCCGGTGACGAAATAGCCGATGGAGCGGGCGATGGAAAGCGTCAGCAATGTCGTCGAAACCGTGACGCGGAACGCGCCTTTCGCGAGCCGCAGCGAATCGAAGTAGGTGACGTACAGCGGGCCTGCGAGCCCGCCGAAGAGCGTGGAGATCAACGCACCGATCACGCCTATCGGGTGCACGACCCAGCGGGGCATCGCCGTGGCACGGCCGAACATGCGCTCGCCGAAGAGGCTGTAGAGCGCATAGGTCGACGACGTAGGCGCCGAGTCAGCGAGCGAGCAAGTCCTGGTCGGCCGTCTTGACCATCCAGAGTCCGGCGGGGACGCCGACGAGCGCCCCCGGGACGAAACGCAGCACCGCATCCCACCGGATCTCGTGCCAGTCGCGGAACGCCTGCCGCACCGAGACCAGGAGTCCGACCAGGGTGATGAGCGGCGCCGTCGTCGTCATCGGCAGCACGAACGCCAGGAGCGGGGTCGCGACCACGCCGGAACCGAATCCGGCGACGCCGCGCACGGCGTAACCCACGATCAGCGCGGTGGCGCACCACAGCGTTTCGAGCGGGGAAAGCGACCAGGGCAACGGAGGCCGCGACTCGACCGGATGTCAGGCGCTGCCGCCGGGCGGCGCCGCCACGGCGGGCGCCGCGTGCAGCGGCCCGACGTAGGCCGGAGCCGGCTGCGTGAAGTACGCGTGCAGGATGTGATAGACGAGCAGGTAGTTCTTCTGCTGGAAGCTCGCGTGCGAAATGCCGGCCAGCACGGAGAACTGCTTGTCGGGATTGGGCAGCCGCTTGAAGAACTCGATCAGGTCGTCGAAGCCGGCGATGCCGTCGTACTGCCCGCGCAGGACGAGCGTGGGCGCGGCGATCAGCGCCGGGTCGACGACGGGCAGCTTCGAGCACATGTCGATGTAGGTGCCGTTCGGCATCGAATCGTCGAGCGCCAGGATCGCGTCCGCGAAGGCGTCGACGACGCGCTTCTCGGCGCAATCGGGATGATCGCGCTCGAAGATCGAATAGACGAACGCGCGGTCGATCGGCCGCCGCTTGCTGGCGAGGAACTCGGGCAGCTTCTTGCGCCGCTGCACGAGCGTCGGCGCCCCCTCGCCGGTCCAGACGAACGCGTCGAGCGCGAGCCGCGAGACGCGATCCGGATGGCGCTGCGCGAACAGCGCGGCCCGCAGCGCGCCCGACGAGATCCCGTAGGCCATGAACGTGCGCACGCCGCGCGCCTGCGCGATGTAGTCGGTCGCGGCCGCCAGATCGTCGGCGCCGTTGGCGATGTCGCAGAAGATGTCGCGCGACTTGGCCGAACGCCCGTAGCCCTCCATGTCGACGCACCAGCAGGCGAACCCGCGCCGCGCGAACCAGTCCATGACCGAGGAATCCGGGCGTCCGGGAACCGTCAGGTCGAACGTCGGCTGCGAGGCCATCGACGAGCCGTGGACGAACAGCACCGCCGGCTTGCCCGCAGGGGAGCCGACGTACTTTTCCCAGAGGAACAGTCGGATGTCGCCGTCGGGCGTGGCTTTCGCGGTCCAGTGCTCGACGCCGGTGACCGGCGTCCCGGCATCGACATTCGCGCGTGGCTTGCTCGGTCATGATGTCCCTTTCATCTTTCATTGGTGATCGGAGCCCGCCCGGCCGCCCGAGGGGCGCTGACCGCCCCCGCGGGGGGCAGCGAACACCGGGCCGCAGGCCGCAGGACAGTCGAAGGCTGGTCCCGCGCAGCGGGATGCGGCGAAGCCGCACACCGTGAGCGTGGGGCCGATCATCAATCGATCTTCACCGTCCGGTGTCGCCGCCGCTGACCGGATCGTATCACCGCCGGCGTCCGGTGAGCGTGGGCGGCGATTGCTCAGGCACCGAAGGGAACTACGGGAACGCCGAACAGGATCCGATGGAGTGTCATGACGGCGAGTGCAACGGCGACGCCGCCGACAACGGCGATCAGGTCGTGCCTCGGTACCGGAACGAAAGACTTGACCGCGCCGCGCCGGACGGCCGAAGCGAGATCGACGATCGCATAGGCGAGAAAGGCGCCGAAGAGAACCGTGCCGGTGCGATCGCCGTTGGCGAGCAGGTGTACCGACGCCCACAGCAACAGGCCCAGCAGCATCGGATGCCTGACCATTCGCCGCAGGTGGCCCCGCATGTTCGCGGCGGCGAAGAGGATGAACGACACCACCATCGCGAAAGGCGCGATGGTCCGGGCGGCGGGGAACGGCGCGAAGAGCTCGCGTGCGATCGTCGGCGACCGCATACCCGGCCACGATCAGCACGAGTCCGACCGCGGAGATGCAGCGAGAACACGCCCCTGTAGCGCGACTCGCCCCAGCGCGCCAGACAGTGCGGCGCGCAGCGAGGGAATCATGGGCAGTGCGTGAATGCCCAGGAACAGCGCGAGGCCGGCGATCAGAAGCCGCATCGGGTACTCCTCTGTGGTCGCAACCGAAAGGCAGCATCGCGCGGCTGGAAGCACCGTCGGCACGAAGATACCATTTCCTCGATACGGGATTGGCTCGTGGCAATAACGGTTAGAATCGCATCATGAAAACGCCACGCGCGGAGAATCGTTCATGACCAGACCTTCTGACCGAATCCGTGCTCGTCTGAAGGCGGCCGGGCAGCAGTTTCGCGCCAATGACAACATCGCCGCGTTCATCGAGCCGGGCGAGCTGGAGTCGCTCACCGATGAAATCGCCGATCGCGTCGACGCGCTGCTGCAAAGTCTCGTCATCGACACGCAAAACGATCACAACACCCGGGAAACCGGCGCGCGCGTCGCGCGCATGTACGTGAGCGAGGTGTTCGCCGGCCGCTACACGCCATCACCGGACCTTACCGCCTTTCCGAACGTCACGTCCTACGACGAGCTCTACCTCGTCGGCCCGATCACGGTCCGCTCCACCTGCGCGCACCACCTGCAGAACATCCGTGGCAACTGCTGGATCGGCATCTACCCCGGCAAGAACGTCCTCGGGCTGTCCAAATTCTACCGGCTCGCCGAATGGATCACCTCCCGGCCGCAGATCCAGGAAGAAATGACGATCCAGATCGCCGACCTCGTGGAGGCCGAGACAGCCGCCGAGGGCCTGGCCGTGGTGGTCAAGGCCGAGCACATGTGCGTGACGCATCGCGGTGTCCGCGAGCACGCGTCGGACATGACGACCTCGGTGCTGCGCGGCGACCCTGCGCGAGAATTCGGACACGAGGGCGGAATTCTTCCGCCTGCTGCAGGGGATGAAGGGCTTCAAGGACTAGCGCGCTGCCGCGCGATCCGGCGCCATATCGGCGGCCCGACGAGAACCAGCGCCGTGATCGCGAACATGGTGGCGCCTCCGGCGAGTCCGTTCGCCGGTGGCGATCCGGGCGGAGGGACTGGCAGGCGGCCTGCTAGAATCACAGGTTCGACGAACGACGCGCGAATGCAAATTCGCCCCAACCCCATGCGAGTCTTCAATTTCAGCGCCGGTCCCGCGGTGCTGCCCGAAGCAGTCCTGGCCCAGGCGGCCGCCGAAATGCTCGACTGGCGCGGCAGCGGCATGTCGGTGATGGAGATGAGCCATCGCGGCAAGGAATTCATCGGCATCGCGGCCAAGGCGGAGGCCGATCTGCGCGCGCTGCTCGCGATTCCCGCCGACTACTGCGTGCTGTTCCTGCAGGGCGGGGCGATCGCCGAAAATGCCATCGTCCCGATGAACCTGCTCGGGCCGGAAGACCGCCGCCGACTACGTCAACACCGGCGAGTGGTCGAAGAAGTCCATCAAGGAAGCGCGGGAAATACTGCACGGTGAACATCGCGGCGTCCTCCGAGGATGCGGATTTCACGTACGTGCCGGCGCGCGAAACGTGGCGTCTCGACCGCGACGCGGCCTACGTGCACGTATGCACCAACGAGACGATCGGCGGCGTCGAGTACCAGTGGACGCCGGAGACCGGCGACGTGCCGCTGGTGGCGGACATGTCGTCGCACATCCTGTCGCGCGTGATCGACGTGACCAAGTACGGCGTGATCTACGGCGGCGCCCAGAAGAACGTCGGTCCGGCCGGGCTGACGCTCGTGATCGTGCGCCGCGACCTGCTCGATCGCGCTCTGCCGATCACCCCGTCCGCGTTCCACTGGCAGGAGCAGGCGGCGGCCGATTCGATGGTCAACACCCCGCCGACCTATGCGATCTACATCGCGGGGCTCGTGTTCGAGTGGCTGCTCGCGCAGGGCGGCGTGCCGGCGATCGAGCGGAAGAACATCGCCAAGGCGGCGCTGCTGTACGACTACCTGGACACGACCCAGTTCTATCGCAG
Source organism: uncultured beta proteobacterium (assembly GCA_963700415.1). Taxonomy (GTDB): domain Bacteria; phylum Pseudomonadota; class Gammaproteobacteria; order Burkholderiales; family Casimicrobiaceae; genus CAIWHR01. The sequence continues at coordinate 66,483 of CAVOXS010000002.1, read as the reverse complement.
TCCCGCCCGGAAGGCGGACCGGTCGCGGATGAACGTGCGCTTTCACCTGTGCGACGAGAAGCTCGACGAAGCGTTCCTCAAGGGCGCGAAAGCGGCAGGCATGGATCAGTTGAAGGGACATCGTGCCGTCGGCGGGATGCGCGCGTCGATCTACAACGCGATGCCGATCGAAGGCGTGCGCGCGCTCGTCGACTACATGGCGGAATTCGAGCGGCGGCACGGCTGATGACCTCCCGCTACCAGATTCTCACGCTCAACCCGCTATCCAGCCACGGTCTGAAGCGCTTTCCCGAGACGCGGTACACGGTCGGCAAGTCCGTCGAGCGCCCGGACGCCATCCTGGTGCGTTCGCACGACATGCACGCGATGGCCATCCCGGCCAGCGTGAAGGCCGTCGGCCGGGCGGGCGCCGGCACCAACAACATTCCGGTGCCGGAGCTGACCAACCGCGGGGTGCCGGTGTTCAACGCGCCCGGCGCGAACGCCAACGCGGTGAAGGAGCTGGTGCTCGCCGCGCTGCTGCTCGGGGCGCGCAATGTGGTGCCGGCGCTGCGCTACGTCGCCGGGCTCAATTCCGATGCGCCGGATCTCGAAAAGCAGGTCGAGGACGGGAAGAGGCAATTCGCCGGCGTCGAGCTGCCGCACCGCACGCTCGGCATCGTCGGTCTCGGCGCCATCGGGGGTCTGGTCGCCGACATCGCGCTCAAGCTCGGCATGAAGGTCATCGGCTTCGACCCGGAGATCACCGTCGAGGCCGCCTGGCGCCTGCCGTCGAGCGTGCGCAAGGCCCACGGCGTCGAGGAACTGCTGAAGCAGTCCGACTTCGTCACGCTGCACGTGCCGCTCGTGGCGGCGACGCGACATCTGATCGACGCGCCGCGCCTCGCGGCCATGAAGTCGGGCGCGGTGCTGCTCAACTTCGCCCGCGACGGTCTCGTCGACGAAGCCGCGGTCCGCGCGGCGCTGCACTCGCGGCGGCTCAAGTGCTACGTCTGCGATTTTCCGAGTGCGGGCCTCCTGGGCGAGCCCGGCGTCGTGGCGCTGCCGCACCTCGGCGCTTCCACGGAGGAAGCGGAGGAGAACTGCGCGGTGATGGTCGTCGATCAGGTGCGCGAATATCTGGAACACGGCGTGATCGCCAATGCGGTCAATTTCCCCAACGTCGACATGCCGCGCGAATCCCCCTACCGCGTGGCGATCGCCAACGCGAACGTTCCCAACATGCTGGGGCAGATCTCGACGGCGATGGCGCACGCGGGACTCAACATCCACAACATGGTGAACAAGTCCCGCGGCGAGATGGCCTACACGCTGGTCGATGTCGACAGTCCCGTGCCGGAAGCCGCCGTCACGGCCGTCGCGGCAATCGAGCGGCGTGCTGTCGGTCCGGGCGATTCCGCAGACGGGGTAGAGTCCGCCGCCGGGGCGCTGCCCATCGGACTTGACCTCGTCCGGTCGAGGTTCCAGAATCCGCCGGAACAGCAATCGGCGCGCCGTCGTCCCGATGGAATGCGCCGCCAGTCCCGGGAGGAAACATGAAGGCAATTCGATACGTGCGATTTGGCGCGGTGTTGGCCGCGGTGGCCCTTGCGGCGCCTGCCGCCGCGCAGCAGGTCACGATGATGACCGGCCCGCAGGGCGGGTCCTGGGTCCCGCTGGGCGGCGCGCTCAAGAACATGTGGGAGAAGTCGATCCCGGGATTGCAGATCCAGCAGCAGCCGGGCGCCGGGCATCGCCAACGTGCGCGGCGTCGACGAAGGCAAGGCGCAGATCGGCTTCGCGCAACTCGGCCACCACCGTCGACGGCGTCGAGGGCCGGGCACCCTTCCAGAAGAAGACGACCAAGGTCTGCCAGGTGGCGAACCTCTATCCGCAGTACTTCCAGGTGGTCGCGCTGGCCGACGCCAAGGTCGAATTCGTACGCCGATCTCAAGGGCAAGACGCTGGTCACGCAATCGAAGGGCAACACCGCGCGAGATCCTGACCGCCGAACGTGCTCAAGCTCAACGGCATGACCTACGATTCGCTCGCCAAGGCGAATTTCCAGGCGGCGTACACCGATGCCGTGGGCATGATGAAGGACGGGCACGCGCAGGTGTTCACGCTCGGCACCACCGCGCCCGCCTCGGCGGTCATGGACCTCGCCAGCGCGCGCGACATCACCTCGTGCCGGTCGACGACAAGACGATGAGCGAATTCGAAGAAGATGAATCGCCGGCTACAACAAGCTCGTGATCAAGGCCGGTACCTATCCGAAGCAGGACAAGGACGTGCCCGTGATCGGCTACTCGACGCACATCATCGCCGCCTGCGACCTGCCCGAGGACGTCGTCTACCGGATGACCAAGGCGATGGCCACGGACGTCAGCGACATGGCCGCGGTCGTGAAGCCGATCGCCGGCCTGACGCGCGAAGGACATGGCGGTGGACATCGGCGTGCCGTTCCACAAGGGCGCCGTCAAGTATTACAAGGAAGCGGGCGCGATGTAGCCCGTGGGCGTGCGCCCGAGGCGACGGCGGGGCGGCGCAAGGCTGCCCCGTTTCGCTTCCGGCATCGCGCGCGGCGCGAGCCGCGACGTCTCGCCCGCGAAGGACTGAGCCGTGACCACGCTGACCGATGCCCGCCGTCGTCTCCGAGGAGGCGCAGCCGACGACGCCGACCAACCGGTATCTCGGCTGGCTGATCGTGGCGGTCGCGGTGGCGATGTCCCTCTACCACATGTACGTGGCCGCGTTCGGCCCGCCGGAAGCGATCATCTTCCGCGGCACGCACCTGCTGTTCGCGCTGACGCTCGTCCTCCTCCTCTATCCGACCCGCCGCGGACGTGCGGCCTGGCGCGCGGTCGACCTCGCGCTGCTGGCGCTGGGCGCCGGCTTCGTGCTGCACATCTTCTTCGACTACGACTACTTCATCAACCGCATCATCTACATCGACGACCTGACGCGCGTGGGACCGGTTCTACGCGGTGGCGGCCGTGGCGATCGTGCTCGAGGCGACGCGGCGGGTGATCGGCCTCGCGCTGCCGCTGACCGCGGTTGCGTTCCTGGTCTTCGCGGCCGGCTTCACGCGGGTGACGCCCGACGTGCTGATGGAGCAGCTGTACCTGTCCACCGAAGGCATCTTCGGCTCGACGCTCGGCGTGTCGGCGACCTACGTGATGCTGTTCGTGCTGTTCGGCTCGTTCATGGAAAGGAGCGGCACCGGCCAGTTGTTCATGGATTTCGCGATGTCGATCACCGGGCACACGGCGGGCGGGCCCGGCAAGGTCGCGATCGTGTCGTCGAGCCTGTTCGGCACTGTCTCCGGCAGCGCCGTCGCCAACGTGATGGTCGACGGGCCGATCACGATTCCGCTGATGAAGCGCACCGGATTCCGGCCGCCGTTCGCCGCCGCGGTCGAGGCGGTCGCCTCGACCGGCGGACAGATCATGCCGCCGGTGATGGGAGCCGCGGCGTTCGTGATGGCCGAATTCCTGGCCGTGCCGTACGCGCAGGTCGCGCTGTGGGCGGTCGTCCCGGCGTTCCTGTACTACGCCGCCGTGTTCGTCGCCGTGCATCTCGAGGCGAAGCGCTATCGCCTGGCCGGGGTGCCAAGATCGGAGCTGCCGCGTTTCCTGACGGTGATGGCGCAGCGGGGGCACCTGTTCGTGCCGGTGTTCGTGGTTCTGTTCGGGCTGATTCTCGGCTATTCGGCGCCGCGCTGCGCGCTGGCCGGTGCGCTGGCCTGCATCCCGATGGCCCTGCTGCGTGCCACCACCCGCGCAGGGAATCGGCTGGCGCAACGTGCTCGATGCCCTCGTCGACGGCGCCCGCAACACGCTGGCGGTCGCGATGGCGTGCGCCTGCGCCGGCATCGTCATCGGCTGCGTCACGATCACCGGGCTCGGCATCACGTTCACGCAGGTCGTCCTCGCGCTGTCGCAGAGCTCGCTCGCCGGCCGCGCTCGCTGCTGACCGCCATCGCCGGCATCGTCCTCGGCATGGGCATGCCCACGACGCCGTCGTACATCGTGATGGTGTCGCTGCTGGTGCCCGCCATCATCAAGCTCGGCGCGATCCCGCCAGCGGCGCACATGTTCGCGTTCTACTTCGCGATTCTCTCGGCCATCACACCGCCGGTGGCGCTGGCCGTGTTCGCTGCGGCGGGGCTCGCCCGGACCAACATCTGGAGCACCGGCTGGGAGGCGGTGCGGCTGGCGGCGCCGGCGTACATCATCCCCTTCATGTTCATCTACGAGCCGTCGCTGTTGCTGATCGGGGACTGGGTCACCAGCCTCACCGCCACGGCCTCCGCAGTGGTCGGAGTGGTCTGTCTCGCCGCCGGGTTGCAGGGCTATCTGTTGCGCGAAGCGACGTGGTGGCAGCGCGTCGCGCTGATTGCGGCGGCGATCCTGCTGATCAAGCCGGGCTACGTCACCGACGCCGTCGGCCTCGGGCTGCTGGCGCTGGTGCTCGTGACGCAACGACTGGCGCCGAGACATTGACCAGGTCGGCGCCGGCACGCAACCGCACGAAACCCGCCGATCCAATCATCCGAACGCCCATGCCATCCGTTCCGATCACGCCGCCCCAGAAGGCCAGGATCCTTGCCGAAGCGCTGCCGTTCATAAGGGCGTTCCATGCCTCCACGCTCATCATCCGCTTCGGCGGCGGCGCGATGGCGGATCCGGTGCTCAGGGAAGGCTTTGCGCGCGATGTCGCGCTGCTCCGGCTCGTCGGCATGAATCCGATCATCGTGCACGGCGGCGGGTGGCGAATCGACGAGCTGCTGCAGACGATGGGCATCGGGATCCGCCGGCAATCGGGGGTCCGGGTGACCGACGAGGCGACGCTGAACGTCATCGAAATGGTGCTGGGCGAGATCAATCAGGAACTGGTGGGCCTCATCAACCGGTTCGGCGCCAAGGCCGTGGGCCTGAGCGGGCAGGACGGCCGCTTCATCCATGCGCGGCGCGATGACGCTGGCGCCCGACGGCGGGTCGGGGGAGACCCCCGACCTCGGTCTCGTGGGCGAAGTCGAGAGCATCGACCCGGACGTCATCCATCTGCTCGTTTCGCGCGGCTTCATTCCGGTCATCATGCCCATCGGTGTGGGCGCGGACGGGACGGCCTATCACATCAACTCCGACAGCTTCGCCGGACAGCTCGCACGGACGCTGCATGCGGAAAAGCTGATCCTGATGACCAACGTGCCCGGCATCCTCAATCGCGACGGCAGGCTGGCTTTCGTCCTGACCGCGAGCGAGGCCGAAGCGCTGCTGCGGGATGGCGTCGTTCCGGCAGAAATGCAGCCGCGCGTGATCGCGGCGCTCGCGGCGGTGCGCGAGGGCGTGCGCTCGGTCCACATCATCGACGGCGGCGTGGGCAGCGCGCTGCTGCTCGAGGTCCTGACCAATTCGGGGGTCGGCACCGCCATGCGCTCGGACGCCGGCCCGCATTTCCTCGCCGACAGCCGCAGTTACTTCGCGGGTGGCGCGGATCAATGAATGGCGAATTCCATCACGACCAGCGAAGAAGGCGGCGTCCGGTACCTGCACTTCGGTTCGCGGTGGATCCAGGGCGCGATGCGCATCGCGCGCCCGTGGGCGCTCGAACTCGAATACACCCGGGACATGATGCTGGCTTTGCTGCTGCGCCCGGCACCGCGGTGGCCGCGCAGCGTGCTGCTGATCGGATTGGGTGCCGCGTCGCTGCCCAAGTTCCTGTACCGGCATCGGCCGTGCGCAGCGCTGACGGTGGTGGAAATCGAACCGGCCGTCGTCCGCGTGGCGGCACAATCGTTCCGCCTGCCGGACGATCCGAAGCGCCTCGCGATCGAAATCGCCGATGGGCACGATTATGTCGCTGCGACCGATCGGCAATTCGATCTCATTCTGGTCGACGGCTACGACGCCAAATGCCGTGTCGGCATGCTCGACACGCTGCCGTTCTATTGCAACTGCCGCGCCCGATTGACCGGGGAGGGGATGCTGGTGACGAATTTCCTGAATCGTCATCGCGGTCTCGCGGCCAGCCTGAAGCGGATGGACGACGCGTTCGACGCGCGCGCCTGCGCGCTGCCGGCCTGCTCGTCCGGCAACATCATCGCGCTGGCGGCCACCGGAGTGCCGGTTGATCGTGCGCTGGACGACGTCAAATCCGGCGCCTTGCGGCTCAAGCGCGACACCGGACTCAATCTGCTGCCTACGGTCGCCCGCATAGCCCGCCTGCAGGGGGGGATTTCAGACCGGTTCGAGCTTTGATGGTGGTGCTGCGCGCGACCGCGGCCTCCGCGCCTTTCCGGCCGCGCGAACGGCACCGACGGTCGGGCCGAAGGCCGGTCCCGCGAAACGGGATGCGGCTCTGCCGCACCCGGCGTCGGGGCCGTGATCTCAGCCGGGTTGCCGGGCATCGGCCAATCAGCGACCTGCGTCACGCGGGCATCGGGGAAATTGCGTCCGCCATCGTGGCGCGTCGAGCGGAGTGGCCGACCGGTCCGGCTGGCTGAACAGCCAGGGGGTTAGAACTGGCGTTCCGCCTTTCCCCCGCCGCCTGTGGCCGTCGCACCCGACCGCGCCTCGACCCTCGATTCATTGCGGTGGCCGAGGCGATTGATGGTGAGTGCGGCGATCGAGGCGCCCAACGCCGCGATCGTCGCCGAATCGCGTGCGAGCGACTCCAGCAAGTGATTGAAAAGCTGCGGGTTGGTCTGCTCGATGTAGCGCACGAGCTCGTGGATCTGGCCCGACGTGGCGCGCGCGGCGTCTTCGATCGACACCGGGATTTCCTGCCAGCGTGCGTGTGTGGCGTATTTGGCGAACATGCCGCCGCCCACGACGGCAAGCGCGAGCGGTCCGACCGGCGCGAGCAATCGGCCGAGCAAGCGGGCGCGCTGACGAATGTCGAGGCGGTCGAACGAGGCGGCCACGATGGCCGGGAGCGACGGCGACATGCCGGCGCCGGTGGAAGCGTCAGCGCCCGCGGCGTCGGCGGCGAGTGGTGGGGAGGGGGAGCGTGAGAACCTTCTTTTCATCCACGATCTCCTTGGTCAGGCGTCATCCATCCGTGAGTGCAAGGCAGCGAACCGCAAGAAGCGAAGAGTGCGGAGTCGGACCGATGTTTGCCGCGCCGGGTCGAGTCAACCCGCGATGCCGGCGCGGCAACTACTGTGCGACCCGCCGTGTGCGACAAAGTTCCATCGCGTGGAAAGCGGCCGCCCGGTCGCAATGATGCACTGCGCAATCGCGTTGCGCCAGCGTGCGCCGCTTCGCTCTGCAAACCGCCTGTGACGCGGTGCAAGGACGGCGCATTCCCGATGACGAATGTTGCACCGCGCATTGACCGCCGCCCCTGACGGGTATCTACTGGGATCGGCGGCCGGAAAGCTTTTGGGTTGGCTGTTTCGGCAACGCCAGATGACCTTCACCGAGCGAAGGGTTGAGTCCATGCGACACAAGTCGATATCGCCGGACACGACGGACAAGACGATCGCGGCATTTCTGGACGTGCATTACACGCACGCTCTTTCGAACGATGTCGGCCCGTTGCTGGGCCGGCTTGCGTGCCTGCGCGACGAGCCTCGTGTCGACGCGACGACGAAGCGACAATGGAACAAGGCGGTCAGCCTCGCGCTGACCGGTCAGTCGGCAGCCAGCCGGCATTGACGGGCGCGAAGAGACGCGCGGCACCGCCGCCCGTCAAAGAATCCGGTTGAACCAGAGCAGCGAGAGCAGCGCGGAGACGAGCGCCAGCACCGCTGCGGCGGCGGCGAACAGGGCCGAGATCTCGGTTTCCTTCTGCTCGAAGAAGAGCTTGGTGTTGAGGTTTTCGTAGATCTTCTGCAGATCGGGCGCCGTGCCGGCGTAGAAGTACTCGCCCTGCGTCAGGCTGGCGATGGTCTTGAGCGATTGTTCGTCGAGGCGAACGCGCATCGACCAGCCTTCGGCACCGATTGTCTCGCCGCCCTGCGTGCCGATTCCGACCGTGTAGACGCGAACGCCGCGGTCGGCGGCGATGCGCGCCGACTCGATGGGGTCGGGCCCGGTCGTCGTCTGGCCGTCGGTGAGCATGATGATGGCGGCGGACGAATACGATCCGGGGGGCACAGGCTTGGCTTCCGGCTTGTCGGTCGGACGCGTTGGCTCGAGCGGACTCGCGCGCACGGCCTCGCGCCGCGGATTGGATGCGCGCAGATCGAACTCGGCATCGGGAAAGATCATCTTCAGAGCGACCAGGATTCCGCTGCCCACGGCCGTGCCGCGCTGCAGCTGAAACCGGTCGATCGCGGCGAGAATATCCTCGCGGCTGTGCGTCGGCGATTGCACGACCGAAGCGGTCGCGGCGAACGAGACGACACCGATGCGCGCGCTCTTCGGCTGCTCGGCGACGAACGCGCGCGCCGCCTCCTGCGCCGCCACGATTCGGCTCGGCTTGACGTCGGTCGCGCGCATGCTGCCGGATACGTCCATCGCCAGAATCACCGTCTCGTGCTGTGACGGCAACGTGACGATGGCCGCTGGACGCGCGATTGCCGCGAGCATCAGTGCAAGAGCCGCGAGGAAGAGCAGCGGCGGCACGTGGCGCCGCAGACCCCGGCTCGCGCTCATCGCACCCTTCATGACGGCGAGGCTCGCGTAGCGGAGCGCGGCCTTCTTGCGGCGCCGCAGCAGCAGTAGGTAGGCGGCCACGACCGCCGGAAGGAGCAGCAGCAGCCACAGCATCTCCGGCCAGAGCAGCGTCATTCAGGCACTCCTGACGCTGGACGCCTTCCCCCCGAGAGGGAGCACCCGCGACCTGGCCCGGCCGCGCGCGTTGGCGCACCCCTGGCGCTACGCGTCCTCGCTCCGCGAGGGCGCCATTCGCGCCTGTTGCGGCCCTGGGCACTCATGCGTGCAACCCGAGGTGCTGCGGCAGGCCGCCGCCGGTGGCGAGCTGGGTGCGCCGCTTGCGCAGGTCGGCGAAGCGCAGGATCGTGTCCACCAGATCGTCGTGCGTCGACAGTTCGAGCGCATCCACGCCGGCGTTGCCGAAAGCCGCACGCAACTCGGTCTCGTGCGCCTTGGCCGCTGCCTCGAAGCGCCGGCGGAATCCCCGGTCGTGCGTGTCGACAAACAACTGCTCACCCGTCTCGGCATCCTGGACGACGAGCATGCCCAGGTCCGGGAGCTCCATTTCAAGCGGGTCGTAGAGGCGCACGGCGACCACATCGTGCCGCTGCGCGAGATGGGCGAGCGGCTCCGCCCAGCCCGGCGCGCTGATGAAATCGGAGACGACGAACACCAGCGAGCGCCGCGGCGCCATCGTGTAGGCCGTCCGCAGCAGTTCGCCCAGGTCGGTCGCGCCCGTCTCGGCACGCGCGGGCCGGTTCACCATCCGGTGCATCAGGTGCAGCACGTGCCTGCGGCCGCCCCGCGGCGGAATCACCGAGTCCACGCGGTCGCCGTAGAACATCGCGCCGACGCGATTGCCGTGCCGAGTCAGGATCCGGGCGAGCACGGCGACGAACTCGGCCGACACCGCCTGCTTCTTCGTGTCGCGCGAACCGAAATCGACCGACGCGCTCAAGTCGAGCAGGAACCACGCGGCGACCTCGCGTTCCTCGTTGTACTCGCGCACGTACGGCGTCTGCAGCCGCGCGGTGACGTTCCAGTCGATATGCCGGACGTCGTCACCGTACATGTACTCGCGCAGGTCGGCGAGGTCGAGCCCATAGCCGCGGAAGAGCGTCCGGTAATCGCCGTGCAGCGCGCCGTCCAGGCGGCGGATCACCGTCCACTCGAGGCGCCGCAGGACCGCCTCAGACGTCGGCGCCGGGCTGCGGATCGATTCGGACATGGCTCTCGAGCGGCTTCTCGGGCCTGGGCACGTGCTGCATGACGCGCTGGACGAGCTGATCGGCGGATTGCGCGTCGGCGAGCGCCTCGTAGGACAGCGAAAGCCGGTGGCGCAGGACATCGGGCGCGAGATCGGAAACGTCCTCAGGCAGCACGTAGGTGCGCCCGCGCAGGAAGGCGAGCGCCCGCGCGCCCTCGACGAGGTGGATGGTCGCGCGCGGGCTCGCGCCGTAGGTCAGGTAGCGCGCGAGGTCCTTGATGCCGAACTTGTCCGGATCGCGCGTCGCGGCGACGAGGCGCACCGCGTACCGGATCAGCGAAGGATCCACGTAGCTGGTCCGGCACTCGCGCTGCAACGCCGCGAGCTCGTCGGTCGTCGCAACGGCGGCGACTTCCTGGACGGCGCCGGTCACCCGCTCGACGATGACGAACTCCTCATCCTCGTTCGGATAGCCGACCAGCACCTTCATCATGAAACGGTCGATCTGCGCCTCGGGCAGCGGGTAGGTGCCTTCGGTTTCGATCGGATTCTGCGTGGCCATCACGAGGAACGGCGCCGGAACCCGGTGCGTATCCCCCGCGATCGTGACCTGGTATTCCTGCATCACTTCGAGCAGCGCGCTCTGGACCTTCGCCGGCGCGCGATTGATCTCGTCGGCGAGCAGCAGGTTCGCGAAAACCGGGCCCAGCGAGGTGTTGAATTCACTCGTCTTCTGATTGTAGATTCGGGTGCCGACGAGGTCCGCGGGCACGAGATCGGGCGTGAACTGGATGCGCTTGAAGGTGCCGCGAATGGTGCGGGCCAGCGTCTTGACGGTCAGCGTCTTGGCGAGGCCGGGCACACCCTCGACCAGCAGGTGACCCTGCGCCAGGATCGCCACCAGAACCCGCTCGAGGAAATGGTCCTGGCCGACGACGACCCTCTTCACCTCGTAGAGGATGCGCTCCATCAGCGGCGTTACATCGGTGCGATCGTTTGCCGTGTCGTTCATGCGTCACTGCCTCCTGTCCTGCCGCGTCAGAACGGTGAAATGCCGACGGCGGCCGCCGCGTTCTCGATCGGGACCGCGAAGCCGATGCCGATGAAGACGTGCTGGTCCGTCGGATTGAGGATGGCGGTGACGATTCCCACCACCTCGCCGTCGGCGGTGACGAGGGGGCCACCCGAATTGCCGGGGTTGGCCGCGGCGTCGAACTGGATGAGGTTGGTCAGCTGCCGCTTTCCCTGGGTCGACCGGTACTCGCGCTGCAGCCCGGACACCACGCCCGAGGACACCGATGGCCCGATGCCGAACGGAAATCCCACGGCGATGACTTCGTCGCCCGGCGCGAGGTCGCTGGTCGAGCGCATCGTCGCGGCGACCAGATCGTCCGGCAGTTTCTTCGCCTGCAGCACGGCGAGGTCGTGCTCGGGCCGCGCGCCGATGACGGTCGCGTCGGATTCGAGGCCGTCGAAGAACTCCACGCGCACCTGATCCGCGCCGTTGACCACATGCAGGTTCGTGAGAATGATCCCGCTGTCGACGATGACAACCCCCGAACCCACTCCCTCGGTCTGGTGACCGTCCTCGCGATCGTCGCTCGCCCTGCCGCGCACACGCACGACGGAGCGCTGCACGGCGGCGTACGCTTTCGCGGCGTGCGACGGCATCGGTACGGTCTCCAGCGTGTGCAGGACCGCGGCATCGATGTCCTTCTGCGTCAATGTGGGATGCGCAGGATTGAGCGTGGCGTGGAGCCAGACCAGACCCAACGCGAAGATCCCGCATGCGACCACAAACAGAGGTCGATCGAGGCGTGCCATGAACGCGCGCCAGCGGACGCGACGCGGCGGGGCGGATGGCGTTTGCGCAGGCTGCGCCGTGGAAACGGCAGCCGCCCGCGGCGTCCGCGAGGCGCGGCACTCGGGGCCCGGCCGCTCCGCCGGCGCTTCCGGATCTGCTGTAGAGCGTCACCTTTTTCATCTTCCGCTCACCCCGAAGTGTCGCGATTGCGTGGCACCGGTTAAACGGTACCACGGAAAATCGATACCGGGGACACCGGCTGTGATGCGGCGCGGGCGCCGGTGGCCGGCGGCGCCAATGCCGCCGGCGTGGCCAAAGGGACAGTCATGCCGGATCGGCGCGGCCGCCAGGAGTTGCGCTGCGGGCACCCTTGACTTTCGCCCGGCCCGTGGCGCCCAATGTGGTCATACGCACATCCCCAATGTGGTCATGCCACGTCACGTGGAGCTGGAAATGTCGCTTCGGTCCCTACGTTCCATCGTTGCAGGCCAGCCGCCGGCCATCGCGGAAAAGTCAGTGACGGTGCTCGAGGCCGCGGTTCTGATGAAGCAGCAGGGCAAGGGGGCGCTGCTGGTCGTGGAGGGCTCGCGCCTCGCCGGCATCTTCACCGAGCGCGACGCCCTGTTTCGCGTGATCGCGGCCGGCCGCGATCCGGCCGCCACGACGCTCGCGGACGTCATGACCCCGCAACCGCAAACGATGCACCCGGACGAGCCGTTCGTCAAAGCGCTGCGCATCATGCACAAGCGCGGCTTCCGGCATCTGCCGGTGGTCGAGCACGGCCGACCCCTGGGCATCGTGTCCGCGCGTGACGCGCTCGACGACGATCTCTACGAGCTCCGCGTCGACCTCGCGCAGCGGGGCGACGAGCGGGACTGAACGACCCCCACGCTCACTGCGTTCGCTGCTCCCCGCGGAGGCGCGGCGCCGCATCGCCTACGTCGCGATCAGGCGCGAAACGCGCATCGGCACATCCGCGCGCTGCAACCGTTCGACGCGATCCTGTTTCTCGCGGTCCGCCATCGTCATCCGCGTGCGCAGGCGCACGTATTCGGCCCAGGACCGGATGATGAAACGCTCGACGAATTGTCCGTCCTGGCCGAGATCACGGAAGACGAGCCAGTCGATGGCGCCGTTGCGTCGCCGTACCGCCTCGACCTTTGCGACGGCGTGCAGGAATTGATCGACGTTCTCGCGATCGATCCGGTACTCGATCTGGATCAGCACCGGACCGTCGTCCGGCAACGGTTCGAACGCGGTCACCAGGTCCGGTGGCGGCATGCTCGGCGTCACGTCGGCTTCGTCCCCCATCCGGAGCCGGACACGCCGATTGACGGCGAGCAGCACGAGCATGGCGACCGCCGCCGCGGCGAGCGCGATGCGCGTGCCGGCCAGCGACGCCAGCGAGCCCCAGGCGGCGCTGCCCAGCGCGACGCTCGCCTGTACCGCGATGAGGTTCATCGAGACCGATCGCGCGCGTACCCAGGCTGGCGCAGATGTCTGCGTGCCGGCCGACAGGCTGGCCAGCACGCCGGTCCAGGCGGTGCCGGTTCCGAACGCGCCGACGATCGCGACCACCGTGTAGCTGGCGGAGGCCACGAGCAACGCGGAAATGGCCCACACCAGGACGAAGGACGCAATCACCGCGTTGAGCGTGGTCCGCTTCAGGATGCGCGGCAGCACCAGCGCACTGCCGACGGCGCCGATGCCGAAGCACGCGGAAAGCATGCCGAACCCGCCCGCGCCAAGTTCGAGCTGGTCGCGCGCGATCACGGGCAGCAGCGCCAGCAGCGCGCTCGCGCAGACGGAAAAGCTCACGTTGTGGATGATCACCGCCCGCATCGGCGGCGAGTGCCGGGTGTAGCGCAATCCGCTCTCGACGCCGGACAGGAGCGTTTCCGGCATGTTCCTGACCGGCCGCGCCGGACTGGTCCAGCCACGGGCGGTGGCGATCACCACGACGAAAAACAACGCGCTCGCCACGAGCGCGCTGCCCGAGCTCAGCCATGCGGCGATGGCGCCGGCGAACGCCGGTCCGGCCGCGCGCGCGATATTCCAGGCGATGGCGTTGAGCGCGATCGCTCGCGGCACTTCGTCGCGCGCCACCAGATCATTGATGCTCGCCTGTTGCGCGGGCATGTAGAAGGCGAAGCCGACGCCAATCAGGAAAGTGAAGGCGAGCAGTGCCCAGGGTCCGATCGCACCCAGCAGGGTCGCCACGCCGAGAATGGCGGTCGCCGCGAGCAGGACGATCTGCGCAATCAGTATGATGCGTCGCCGGTCGACGAGATCCGCCAGTGCGCCGGCAAACAGCCCGAGGAGCAGCGCCGGCGCCGTGCTTGCCGTCTGCACCAGCGCCACCATGAGCGCCGACGGCGTCAGCGTCGCCATCAGCCACGCGACGATCGTGATCTGTGCCGTGTAGCCCATCGCCGCGCCCGCGGTCCCGATGTAGAAGTTGCGGTATGGGGTTTCCCGCAGCGGAGACGAGCGGAGCCACCGGGAGGCGAGGGAGGTAGCGCGGGTCAACACGTTTCAAGTGTAACTTGCTGCCGGAAAAGCGGGTCGATGCGACAATGTGCGGGCAATGTCGCCGCCCGCGCCTCCGGCCGCGGCTTCCGCGCTGTCGGTCAACCCACGGAAAAGTCATGAAATTTCGAACATTGCCCGGTACCGACCTTCATGTTTCCGAAATCTGCCTCGGCACGATGACCTGGGGCGAGCAGAACAGCGAAGCCGAAGCCCACGCCCAGCTCGACTGTGCCGTCGCGCAGGGCGTCAACTTCATCGACACCGCCGAAATGTACCCGGTGCCGCCGAACGCCGCCACGCAGGGACGTACGGAAGCGTACCTCGGCAGCTGGCTCGCGCGGCGTGGCCACGACGGCCTCGTCGTCGCGACCAAGGTCGCCGGCCCGGGCCGGCGGGAATGGATTCGCAATGGCCGGATGGATCTGACGCGCGACATCATCGCCGAGGCGGTCGACACGAGCCTTGCGCGCCTGCGCATCGACTGCATCGACCTCTATCAGATCCACTGGCCGCAGCGCAACGTGCCGATGTTCGGTGCGACCGAATTCGACCCGGCGAAGGAAACGGAAGGGCCGCCGATACGCGAGCAGATCGAAGGGATGGCGGCGCTGATCAAGGCGGGCAAGATTCGCCACTACGGGCTGTCGAACGAGACGGCGTGGGGGGTGTGCGAATTCCGGCGCATCGCGCGGGAACTGGGTGTGCCGGGCCCGGTCACGATCCAGAACAGCTACAGCCTGGTCTCCCGGGGCGTCGACAACGATCTGGCCGAAACGCTCTTCCGCGAGAAGATGTCGCTGCTCGCCTACAGCCCGCTGGGCGGCGGCATCCTGGCGGGCAAGTACCTGGCCGGGGCGCAGCCTCCCGGCGCGCGCTACACGCTGTTCGACGGCGTGGGCGCGCGTTTCCGCAAGCCGATCGTGCACGAGGCGAGCGAAGCCTACGCCGCCCTGGCGAAGCGACGCGGCATCTCGCTCGTGCAGCTCGCGCTGGGCTACGTCAGGAGTCGCTGGTATCTCGGCGCGCTGATCATCGGTGCAACGAGCATTGCCCAGCTGGAGGAAGACATCGCCGCGGGGCAGTTCGATCTCGATGGAGCGACGCTCGCGGAAATCGCATCGTTGCAGGTCCGCTACTCCAATCCGGCGGGCTGAGACCTGGCCGCCATCCGGAGGCAGTTACGCAGGACCCTGAAATTCGCGGCGGTTGCGGTCGCCGTCCGCCGTTGATCGCGGTCGTTCCGGCGCTCGCGGTGGTTCCGCTGGCCGCGCTCGCAACCTGGGTGCGGAGCTTGCCTCCCGCGGCGGGCAGGGCGGCCGTGATCGGGCAGCCGCTGGTCGTCCGGTGACCGCGGTCATGCCGTTCGAGACGCTGCGCAACCTCCACGACACCGACATCGGCGCGATCTACGCCGTTCTGAAATCGTTGCCGCCGCGACCCGCGGGTGGACGATGGAACCGGACTCGCCCGGACGCATTTGCGGAAGAGGCGCGCGCGGGCTCGCTAGTTCGACCTGAACTGTACGCGCCGCACTTTCCGGTCGTACTCCGCCTCGGTCGCCAACGTTATTTCGGTGCCGTCGGCGGCGTAGACGCGTCCGCCGCGGTGTCGGCAAGCGTTGCGCTCGTATTGGCACGGTCCCATCTCGGGATGTTTGCGGCACAACGCATCGACTCTCCCTTCGTACGCGATCGCGGTTTGCCTGGGCGCGCCCCCGGGCTCCGACACGCAGACGTAGAGCGCGCCGGGAGGGACGAATATGCCCGTCGCCGACAGGCGTGGGGCCGCACCGGGCGCGACGGCGCTCGCCGCCGGTGAACCGGCACCGGTGGGCGGGGCGGTGTTGGGAATCGGATGCGTTGCGCCCGGCGACGCCGAGGCTGCGGGCGCAGGCGCGGCGGGTACCGGCTCGCGCGGCGTGGCACATGCTGCCAGCCCGATGACCAATGCGCAAACCGCGGACGATCGACGGACGGCGAATCGCGTGGTGGCTCCGGCAATCATCCCGGTGGCCGGATTCGGAGTGCGACGCGCCATTCCGCGGATGATAACCCGAGCCCGTCCGCAGCGGGCATCGAGCCGCATGCGTCGCTCACGAAGTCGAGCCGACCGGTGCGAACATCGAGCTCGCATGCAGTGAATTCGGGAACGCGGCGCGAAATCCATGCTGTCCGACGCGGGGCGGCCGCGCGTTGCACTTGCCAACGACCCGCCATTGCGTCCAGCATCCGTGCCAGTGGGTGCCGGCCTGGGGCACCGGGAGTTGCCTATGGACTTCATCTTCATGCTGACCCGTCACGACCGCACGGTCGCGGACGCCGACGCCATGATCGAAGAGGCGTGCGACCTGGGCGTGACGCACATTGGCTTCAAGGATGTAGGCGTGCCGGCCGCCGTGATGCAGGCGCTGGTCCGCAAGATCAGGGCATGCGGAGCGGTCGCCTACCTTGAAGTCGTCAGCACGACACCCGCAGCCGTGCTCCGGTCGCTCCAGGCGGCCCGCGATCTCGGGATCGACCGTGTGCTGGGCGGGACCGATCTCGATGCGGCGGCGCGAATCCTTGGCGATCTTTCCGGCTACTTTCCCTTCCCGGGCCGGCCGCTCGGCCACCCGACGCGGCTGGAAGGATCGGCGGCACTGGTCGCCGAGCATTCCAGTGCTGCACGGGCGAGAGGCTGCGGCGGCGTCGATCTGCTTGCCTACCGCGCGACCGAGGCCGACCCGCTCGATCTGGTGCGCGCCGCGCGTGCGGCATTGCCGGGAGGCAATCTGATCGTCGCCGGCAGTATCAGCACGAAAGGGCAGATCGACGCGCTGGCCCGAGCCGGCGTCGATGCGTTCACGATCGGTTCGGCGGTCTTCGAGGGCACGTTCTCGCCTGCAAACCCATCCCTGCGCGGCCAAGTCGAGGACATTCTCGCGACCTGCGCCCATGCCCCCGCGAGGTCGATGTGACCGGAGTCGATCGATGGGTCGCGATCCGGTGAGCCCGACGACGGACACGCCCGATGTGCTGCGGCAGCTGATGCGCGGCGAGTGGATCGATCCCGACGGAGGCCTGCCCGTTCGTGTGCCGGTACGAGCCATTGCGATCGAGCGCAGTCTGCGCGGCCTGGAGGTAGAGCTTGTGGCGTCGCTCGGTCTGGGCCGCCGGCTGGCCGTCGTCAGCGATGCCGTGACCCGTACGGTGCTGGGCGACCGTATCGAGCGCGCGCTTGCCGCACTCGGCACGGTGCTCCCGATCGTGCTCGCCGGTCAGCCGCACGCCGATGCCGGCACGGCGGCGAACCTGCGGCACGCGTGCGCATCCGCCGATGCGCTGGTCGCGGTCGGGTCCGGGACGATCAACGATCTCTGCAAATACGCGGCTGCGACGGACGGCAAGCCCTATGCGGTCTTCGCGACCGCGCCGTCGATGAACGGCTACACCTCGACGAACGCGGCGATCACCGTCGATGGCCACAAGCTCTCTCTGGCGGCTGCGGCCCCGGCGGGTGTCTTCATCGACCTCGAAGTGCTGGCGCAGGCGCCGGCACGAATGATCCGGGCCGGGCTGGGCGACTCGCTTTGCCGGTCGACGGCGCAGGCCGACTGGCTGCTGTCGCACCAACTGCTCGGGACGCCGTACCGGCGCGCCCCCTTCGCGCTGCTCGCGCAGGACGAATCGACGTTGCTCGACGCGCCCGAGGCGCTTTTCACCGGGGATCCCGAAGCGATGCGCGCGCTGGCGCGCACCCTCGTGCTTTCCGGTCTCGGGATGACGATCTGCGGCGGCAGCCATCCCGCAAGCCAGGGCGAGCATCTGATCAGCCACTACGTCGACATGTTCGCGCCTCCCGGCCGCGCCGCCTTCTTTCATGGCGAGCAGGTCGCGGTGGCGACGTTGACGATGGCGCGGCTGCAGGAAGCTGTCCTGGCCGGCGGGCCGCCGCAGATCCGCCCGGGCGCGCTCACGCGCGATACGCTGCGGCAGCTTTTCGGCGCGACAGCCGGCGACTCGTGCTGGCGCGAATTCGCGCCGAAATGCCTGTCCGCCGACGCCGCGGCAAAGCTTTCGCGGCGCATGGCGATTTCGTGGGATGCCGTCGTCGCCGACCTACGCGCCGTGACGCTTCCGTCGTCGAAGCTCGCCTCGGCCATGGCGCGCGCCGGCGGTCCCGCCACGCCAGCCGATATCGGACTGTCCGCGGACTTCTACGCCGCCGCCGTGCGCAATGCGCGGTACCTGCGCGATCGCTACACGTTTCTTGACCTCGCCGCCGACTCCGGCCGCCTCGACCGTTTGGGGCCGGCCGCCTGAGCGCGGGTCCCGCTAACGACGGCGGCCGGTCTTCGATACCTGCGAGCGGCACCCGCGGTTACGAAAATTGGCAGGCCGTCCATCCATTTGCCTGGACGGCCGGGTTGGTGCCTGCAAGGCGCAGGTCGAAGCAAACCGGGTTTGCGTTGCGCGTGGGGGTTCGCCCGTGCCGGCCGGTTTGGGAGTGACCTCTGACGCGGTCCTTCGTTCGAGGATTGCCGCGCTAGCGCGCCGGATGTTGCACCGCAGCGCGTCGCAGAGGTGCCGGCAGCTTCCGCGTCTCGCCGCGGTCCGCGATGACACCGACGGCGCACCGGATGCCAATGTCTGGCACGCCTTATGCAGTACAAGTCGCGAGCAATCTCCCGGATGGGCAATCCGACGAGCGCGACCGAGTCCGATCCGTCGCTGCGTCCGCTGCCGATTTCGGCCGTCATCGCCACCCTTTTGTCGTGGCGGACGGACCTGTGACGTTGGCTTGAGCAGTCTGCAATAAGACCAAGAAGGTGTCCCGCCCCGTGTGCCGGGGGCGGGTTGGAACAGCCCGGGCAATCCGGCATTTCGCTGAACCGCCTTTTGGGATGACGACGATGACGACGCTGCTCGAAGAGTTCCGGTCGAATTACTCGGCCACGCAGAACGAGGAAATGAGTCTCGAGGACTACCTCGAGTTGTGCAAGCGGGAACCGGCCGCGTATGCGACCGCGGCCGAGCGGATGCTGGCAGGCATCGGCGAAGCCGAGCCGGTCGACACCCGCGCCGATCCGCACCTCGGGCGCATCTTCGGCAATCGCGTCATCCGTCGCTATCCGGCGTTCGGTGAGTTCTATGGCATGGAGGATGCGATCGAACAGATCGTCGCTTTCTTCAAGCATGCGGCGCAGGGACTCGAGGAGCGCAAGCAGATCCTGTATCTGCTGGGGCCGGTGGGCGGCGGCAAGTCGTCCATTGCCGAGCGGCTGAAGGCAGTGATGGAGAAGCACCCGATCTACGCGATCAAGGGATCGCCCGTCAACGAGTCACCGCTCGGCCTGTTCGCGCCGGAGCGCTTTGGCTCGGTGCTGGAGGCGGACTATGGCATTCCGCGCCGCTATCTCAACGGGATCATGTCGCCATGGGCGGTGAAACGCCTGGAGGAATTCGGCGGCGACCTGTCGCGCTTCCGCGTCGTGCGCATCCAGCCTTCGGTGCTGCGCCAGGTGGCGATCACCAAGACCGAGCCTGGAGACGACAACAACCAGGACATCTCGTCGCTGGTCGGCAAGGTCGACATCCGCCAGCTCGAGCATCTGTCGCAGAACGATCCGGATGCCTACAGCTACTCCGGCGGGCTGTGCCTCGCCAACCAGGGGCTGCTCGAGTTCGTGGAGATGTTCAAGGCGCCGATCAAGATGCTGCACCCGCTGCTGACCGCGACGCAGGAAGGCAACTTCAAGGGCACCGAAGGCTTCTCGGCGATCCCCTTCAACGGCGTCATCGTGGCGCACTCGAACGAGTCCGAGTGGCACAGCTTCCGCAACAACAAGAACAACGAGGCGTTCCTCGACCGCATCTACATCGTCAAGGTTCCGTATTGCCTGCGCGTGTCCGAGGAAGTGAAGATCTACCGGAAACTGCTCGCCAATTCGTCGCTCGCCGCTGCATCCTGCGCGCCGGGCACGCTGGAGATGATGGCGCAGTTCTCGGTCCTGACGCGCTTGAAGGAGCCGGAAAATTCGAGCATCTACTCGAAGATGCGGGTGTACGACGGCGAAACGCTGAAGGACGTCGATCCCAAGGCGAAGACGCTGCAGGAATATCGCGATTACGCCGGCACGGACGAGGGCATGACGGGAATGTCGACACGGTTCGCCTACAAGATCCTGTCGTCGGTATTCAACCACGATCAGGCCGAGATTGCCGCCAATCCCGTTCACCTGATGTATGTGCTCGAGCAGAGGCTGGCGCGCGAGGACCTGCCCGACGAGGTGCGTCGCCGCTGCATCGAGCACGTGAAGGGCTATCTCGCGCCGCGTTATGCCGAGCTCATCGGCAAGGAGATCCAGACCGCCTATCTGGAGTCCTATGCCGAGTACGGCCAGAACATCTTCGACCGCTACGTCACCTTTGCCGACTGCTGGATCCAGGAAGAGGATTATCGCGACCCCGAGACCGGGGAGAGCTTCGATCGCGGGGCGCTCAACACCGAGCTGGAAAAGGTCGAGAAGCCGGCCGGCATCGCCAATCCCAAGGATTTCCGCAACGAGATCGTCAATTTCGTGCTGCGCGCGCGCGCCAACAACAACGGCCACAATCCCGCGTGGAGCAGCTACGAGAAGCTCCGCGAGGTGATCGAGAAGAAGATGTTCTCGAACACCGAGGACCTGCTGCCCGTGATCTCGTTCAACGCCAAGGCCTCGGCCGACGAGCGCGAAAAGCACCAGAACTTCGTGGCGCGCATGGTCGCCAAGGGGTACACGGAGAAGCAGGTGCGCCTGCTCGCGGAGTGGTACCTGCGCGTGCACAAGTCGTCGTGAACGGCCCGGCGTAACCCTCGAGTCCGTTGATGCTCCACCTCATCGACCGCCGGCCCAATGGCCGCGGCAAGAGCGCGGTCAACCGCGAGCGCTTCCTGCGCCGGTACAAGGCGCAGATTCAGGACGCCGTGAAAAGGATGGTCGGCGAGCGGCGCCTTGCCGACATCGAACAGGGCGGCGAAGTGCGCGTGCCGCGAAAGGACATCTCCGAGCCGTCGTTCGGTTTCGGCCGCGGCGGCGATCGCGAATTCGTGTTGCCCGGCAACCACGAATACGTGGCCGGGGACCGCATTCCCCGGCCGGACGGCTCCGGCGGCGCGGGCGGGACCGGCAACCAGGGCGGTGAGGGCGACAGCGAGGACGCTTTCACGTTCTCGCTGTCCCGCGAGGAGTTCATGCAGATCTTCTTCGACGACCTGGAGTTGCCCAATCTTGCGCGCACGGAAATCGGGCACACGCAACAGCGCAGGAGCATTCGCGCGGGCTACACGAAGTCCGGCGTGCCCGCCAATCTGTCGGTCATTCGCACGCTGCGCCAGGCGCTCGCGCGCCGGATTGCGCTCTCCGGGGGGCTCGCCCGCGAGATGGACGCGCTGGAAGCGGCATTCTCGATGGCAGTCGCGGCCGGTCATGCCGAGCGGGCGGCGGAACTGCACGCGGAGGTCGAGCGTCTGCAGCGGCGGCGCGGCAGGCTGCCGTTCCTCGATGAGCCGGACCTCCGTTATCGCAACCGGGTCTGGAAGCCGGAGCCGATCGCGCGCGCGGTGATGTTCTGCCTGATGGACGTGTCCGCGTCGATGGACGAGGACAAGAAGGACCTCGCCAAGCGTTTCTTCACGCTGCTGTACCTCTTCCTGACCCGCAAGTACGGCGCGGTGGACCTGGTCTTCATCCGCCACACCGATGATGCCGAGGAAGTCGACGAGGAGACGTTCTTCCACGACACGCGTTCCGGCGGCACGGTCGTCTGTTCGGCGCTGGAGCTTACGGACCGGATTCGCGGTGAGCGCTATGCGAGTGGTTGGAACGTCTACGCCGCACAGGCCTCGGACGGTGACGCGTTCGGTGCCGATCCCGCGCGCAGCGCGCGATTCCTGCGGGAGCGGCTGCTGCCGGCGACGCGCTATTACACCTATCTCGAGCTGGCGGACCCCGACGCGCAGGACCACTCGTCCAGCTTATGGGCCGAATACCAGCGCGTGGCCGAGGCGAGCGGCAATTTCGCCATGCGCCATGCGACGCGGCGCGACGAGATCTATCCGGTCTTCCGCGAGCTGTTCCGGAAGGATGTGTCATGAGCGCCGCCGGGCCGCCCCAAGGCGCTCGCCCCTTGGGGGAGCGGCGCGCAGCGCCGTTCGGGGGGACCATACAAGCGCCGCCGGGCCGTCCCAAGGCGCGCATTGCGCCCCCTCGGGGGCAGCGCAGCGGCATCAGCCGCAAGCGTGGGGGCACACCAATGACGCCGATTTCGCGCGGCGCCGACTGGGACTTCGGCCTGCTGGAACGCTACGACGGGGCGATCGCGGAGGTGGCCGCCGAATACGGACTCGACACCTACCCGAACCAGATCGAGATCATCACGTCCGAGCAGATGCTGGACGCGTACGCGTCGAGCGGGCTGCCGGTGGGGTATCCGCATTGGTCGTACGGCAAGGAGTTCATCCGCAACGAGCAGGCCTACCGGCGCGGCATGCAGGGCCTCGCCTACGAAATCGTCATCAATTCCAATCCGTGCATCGCCTACCTGATGGAGGAGAACACGATGGCGACGCAGGCGCTGGTCATTGCGCATGCGTGCTACGGTCACAATTCCTTCTTCAAGGGGAATCATCTCTTCCGGCAGTGGACCGCAGCCGATGCGATCCTGGATTACCTCGTCTTCGCCCGTGGCTACGTGATGCAATGCGAGGAGCGGCACGGTGCGGCGGCGGTCGAGGAAGTGCTCGACGCCTGTCACGCGCTGATGCCGCATGGGGTTGATCGCTATCGGCGTCCGGCGGCGCCGACATTGAAGGCCGAGGCCGCGCGCCTGGCCGAGCGCGAGGCGCACCGCGAACGCCAGTTCAACGATCTCTGGCGCACGCTGCCGGAGTGCCCGGCCGAAGGCAGGACGGCGACGAAGCCGCGCTTCCCGGCCGAGCCGCAGGAAAACATACTGTATTTCGTCGAGAAGTACTCGCCGAAGCTCGAGCCCTGGCAGCGCGAGCTCGTGCGCATCGTGCGCAAGCTCGCCCAGTATTTCTACCCGCAGGCCCAGACCAAGGTGATGAACGAGGGTTGGGCGACGTTCTGGCACTACACGATCGTCAACCGGTTGCACGAGCAGGGACTGGTCGACGACGGCTTCATGCTCGAATTCCTGAAGAGCCACACCAACGTCATCGCGCAGCCGGCGTTCGATTCGGGCGCCTACGGCGGTCTCAACCCTTACGCGCTGGGATTCGCGCTCTTCCGGGATCTGCGCCGGATTTGCGAGGCGCCCGACGCCGAGGATCGCGCGTGGTTCCCGCAGCTGGTCGGCACTGACTGGCGGGTCACGCTCGACTTCGCGATGCGCAACTTCAAGGATGAATCGTTCATCGCCCAGTATCTGTCACCACGGCTGATGCGCGAGTTCCACCTCTTCGCCGTGGCGGACCATGTCGGCGAGGACGCGCTGAAGGTCGACAGCATTCACGACGAGCACGGCTACCGGCGCGTGCGCAAGCTGCTCGCCGGACAGCATGCGCAGGAAGTCCGGGTCCCCGACGTGCAGGTCGTGCGCTACGACCGCGACGGCGATCGGTCGCTGACGCTGCGGCACCAACGCCGCCGCGGTCGGCCGCTCTCCGACGCCGCGTCCGACGTCGTCCTTCACCTGCGCCGGCTGTGGGGCTTCGCGGTGCGGCTCGAGACGTGGGAAGACGACGCCTGCATCGGCGACATCGTGGAGTGTCCGGCCTGACGGGTCCCGTGCAGCCGCGGCCCGCGGCGGGACCGGCGCGGGATTCGGGCCGCCACCGGCTATTTCGAGTCCGTCGGCAGCCGCATGCGCCGGAACGACACCAGCAGCGCAATGTCGTAGGCGATCTTCAATGCGCCGCACGCCACCAGCGGCACGCTCAGCAGGCCGGCGGCGAGCAGCGCGCCGGAAACCGTCGGGCTGGCGGCCGAGGCGAGGCTGCGCGGGACGGCGGTGAAGCTGGCCGCCGCGGCACGCTCGGCCGGAGTGACGGCCGCCATCACGAAGGCGGAGCGGGTGGGCACGTCCATCTGCGACAGCGCGCTCCGCGCGAACAGCAGGCCCAGCGCGACGGGCAGGCTCGGCGACAGCGCGGCGAGGATCAGGAACACGTTGGCCGGAATGTGCGTGAACACCATGGTGTTGAGCAGCCCGATCCTGCGCGCGACGACCGGCGCCGCGAGCTGCGAGAACGCCGCCAGCAGTCCCGACCAGAAGAAGAACAGCCCGGCTTCTCCCAGCGAGAGTCCGAAGCGCTCGAACAGCCACAGCGTCAGCAGCGAGTTCACGACGAGGCCGCCGGCGAAGGAGTCGACGCTGAAGAGCGCGGCCAGCTTGATGACGATGCCGCGCGAAGGACCCAGCGGCATCGCCGCGGGCGCCGACGCGTCCCTGGCGTGGGGGAGCCGGCGGTACATCACCCAGATCACCGCGCCGATCACCGCGTAGAGGACGAACATCGCGCGCAGTCCCGCGAGCAGCGGGACGTCGGCGACCAGGGCCAGCCAGGGCGGCAATCCGGCCGCCAATGCGCCGACGGCGGCGCACAGCGAGCCGGTGAGCGAATAGCGCGCGAAGAGTGCGGTGCGCGCGTTGCCCTCCGCCGCGTGCGCGAGGCGCGCGTGCTCGAGCGGCAGGAACACGCTCACGTCGCCCGAGCCCGGGTTGATCGTGCCGAAGAAGGCGACGACGAGCAGCGGCCAGAAGGCCGAGACGCCGGCGAAGCCGATTCCGGTCGCCGCCATCAGCGACGCCGCGCCGAGCAGCAGGGCGCGGGGTGGCCAGCGGTGACCGACGGCCCCCACCGCCAGTGTCGCCACCGCGGATCCGGCGAGCGTCGCCGTGCTGAGCACCCCGACGTCGAAGTTGCCAAAGCCGAGGGCAAGCAGGTAGGCGGGCAACAGCACGGCGATATAGCCGTCGGCAAAGGCGCGCAGGCCCCGTCCGGCGAGGAGCGGCAGAACGGCGGGGTCGACGCCGGCGGGAAGCAGCAGCCGCGCAAGGGCCGCGCACGATACTGGCCGCCGGTGCGTCGCGCGACGGCGAGCTACGCGCGGGCCGCGATGGCCGCGAGCGCATCGCGCCCCGCCAGCATGTCGTCGGGCGTGCCGAAGTTGTTCATGTAGTGGCCTCGATACCCGGCGTCCTCGAGGCGGCGGAAGAGGCGGGCGAAATCGATGTTGCCGTCGCCGGGCTTCAGGTGGACCTCGCGGTCGCCCAGATTGTCGGCGAGTCGCACTTCGCCCAGGCGAGCGATCGGCAGGACGTCGAGGAACCCGTCGATGCCTTCGGGGACGAGGTGCGCATGGTTGACGGTGAAGGACAATCCCAGTGCCGGTGAGTCCAGGCGGTCGAAGTAGTAGCGGAACTCGGCCAGGTCGTGGGCGAGATAGTGGACCTCGGCCGTGTCGGGTTCCTTGTTGAGGTTCTCGAGCAGGAGGCGCGCCCCTCTCGCTTCGGCGAAGGCGGCGGCGCGGCGCAGGCGCTCGCAGCCCGCTTCCATGCGGCGTGCCTTGTCGGAACCGAAGTGAAAGCCGGCGTGCACGACGATCCATTCCGCGCCGAGGCGCACGGCAGCCTCGATGTAGCCTTCCAGGTAGCGATCCACGGCGTCGCGGACGAACGGCGACGTCTCGCCGACGTTGACCGCCGACAGCGTGTGCAGGCCGAGATGGATGCCGTGTCTTCTCGCACGCGGCGCGCAGGGGGCGGCAGCGCTCGTCGGTGAACGACTCGAGCGCGTTCGGAGCATGATCGGCCTCCACCTCGAGGTACGAAATCCGGTGGCGTGCGGCCCAGGCGACGGCATCCTCGATCGCCAGCTGGCGGCCGCAATCGATGCCGATCCGTGCGCGGAGGTCCATGATTGGAAGATCCCGGTTGGGCGCGGTCAGTGAATCTCGATCGGCCGGCGGAAAAGGCGAGCGATGAGCGGCGCCGCGACGATCAGCAGGGTCACGCCGATCAGCGTTGCCGAGATCGGCCGCGTGACGAAGATGGACGAGACTGCCGTGCGACAGCGTCATCGACTGGCGCAACGCGTTTTCGAGCATGGGGCCGAGCACCACGCCCAGCACCAGCGGCGCGATCGGAAAGCCGTACTTCTTCATGAAATAGCCGATGACGCCGAAAGCGCTCATCACCCAGAGATCGTCGGCGCTGTTGGCCTGGCTGTACACGCCGGCGATGCAAAGCGCCAGGATGACCGGATAGAGCACGACATAGCGCACGCGCAGCAGCATCGCGAACATGCCCGCCAGCGGCAGGTTCAGCGCCAGCAGGATCGCGTTGCCGACGTACATGCTGGCGATGACGCCCCAGACGAGGTCGGCGTTCTTCTCGAACAGCTGCGGCCCCGGCTGCAGGCCGAACATGATCAGCGCGCCCAGCATGATCGCGGTGGTCCCCGAGCCCGGGATGCCGAGCGCGAACATCGGCACCATCGCGCCGCTCGCGGCCGCGTTGTTGGCCGCCTCCGGTCCGGCGACGCCTTCGATCGCGCCGGTCCCGAACTCCTCGGGGTGCTTCGACACCTTCTTCTCGACGGCGTACGCGATGAACGATGCGATGGTGGCGCCGGCACCGGGAAGCACGCCGATCAGAAAGCCGATCACCGTTCCGCGCAGCACGGCGAAGCGGCTGCGGATGAAATCGATGCGCGTCGGCATCAGATTGCGCACGGTGAGCTCGACCTTGGGCGGCGTGAGCCCCTGCTCGACACCCGCCAGCACCTCGCCGATGCCGAACAGCGCCACCGCCAGCACGAGGAAGTCGATGCCGTCGATCAGCCACAGCTGACCGAACATGAACCGGGTGTTGCCAACCTGCGGATCGACGCCGATGGTGGCGATCATCAGGCCGACCAGTCCCATCATCAGACCCTTTCACCAGTCCGCCGCCGACCAGCGACAGCGCGGTCAGCCCCACCAGCACGAGAGAGAAATACTCCGGCGGACCGAAGTACAGCGCCGCCGGCCGCGAGCGGCGGCGCCAGCAGCATCAAGCCCGAGCGTGCCTACGGTGCCGGCGAAGAACGAGCCGATCGCGGCGATGCCGAGCGCGGCGCCGGCGCGTCCCTTCCGGGCCATCTGGTAACCGTCGAGGCTCGTCATCACCGTCGACGATTCGCCCGGAATGCTGACCAGGATCGACGTCAGCGTGCCGCCGTACTGCGCCCCGTAGTAGATGCCCGCGAACATGATGATGGAGCCGGTGGCATCGCCGCCGAACGTCAGCGGCAGCAGGATCGCGATGGCCGCGCTCGGTCCGATGCCGGGCAGCGCGCCGATGATCTGTCCCACCAGCACGCCGGCAAGGCAGAAGCCGAAGTACCTGAGTTGCAGCAGCACCGCGAAGCCGTGGGCGAGATGGGTCGAACGCCTCCATGGCTCAGAACCCCCAGGGTCCCTTCGGCAGCGGCACCTGCAGCCAGGCGTGAAACAGCGCGAACAGCACGCCGATCGCGCCGACCGTCACCCCGAGCGAGGTGCGCCCAGGGTTCCTTCTCGACGGCGCGCAAGAGGAACAGCAGATAGGCGCCCACCGCCACGACGAATCCCAGCGGTTCGATGACCGTCACGCACACGATGAGCCCGAGCGCGACCGCCAGGACCTTGCGCCAGTGGCCGGCCGGCATGTGCGCTGCCTGCGTGCGCAGGCACGACAGCACGTGGACGGCGGACAACGCGACCAGGCATACGCCGAGCCAGAGCGGAAGGAACCCCGAGCCCGGCGCGAACTCGCCCATGTAGGGGAGACCGGACGCCGTCACGATCCAGAGCGCGCCGAACAGGAGGCACAGCACGCCGCCCACCAGTTCGCCGCGCACTTTCACTCGGCTGCTTCTGCGCGCCCGCGCCCGAGTCGTGGCCAGTCCACGTGCGCGCCCAGACCGGGTCCGTCCGGCACCGCGATGTAGCCGGGCTCCGGGCGCAGGTCGTTGGTGACGATATCGGCGGCCGTGCCCATCGGCGCCATCGAGCCGATCTCGCACGGCATCGCGAGTCCCGGCGTGCACGCCGCGAACTGCGCCTCGGCGATGGCCGCGAGTCCCATCTCGAACACGTGGCCGAGCACCGGCGTCAGCCCCGCGGACGCCAGCATCGCGCAGATGGCGCGCGCGCCGTCGAATCCGTGCTTCGTGACCTTGACCTTGACCCGGTCGGCGGCGGCCAGGCGAATCACGTTCATCGCGTCGTCCGGTGTGGCCACCATGTCGTCGGTCATGACCGGGATCCCGACGTTGCGGCGCACTTCGGCGAGCCCGAGGATGTCGTGCCGCGCCACCGGCTGTTCCATGTGCTCCGGTCGATAGCGCTCGATCGCGCGCGTGAGGCGGATCGCGTCCGCCGCGACGTAGTGGTCGTTGGCATCGACCCGCAACGCAATCGTCTCGCCGATCGCCGCGCGCACCGCGGCGACGCGATCGATGTCGCGCGCCACGGTCTCGCCGACCTTGATCTTGATCGCGGTGTAGCCGGTCGCCGCCTGCGCCGCCGCCTCGGCCGCCATCGCATCCGGGTCCATGATGCCGACCACGGGGCCGATCACCGGCACCCGATGCAGCAGTCGTCCGCCGAGGAGATCGGCGACCGGGACACCGATCGCCTTCGCATGCAGGTCGTAGAGCGCGTTGGTGACCGCGGCCTTGGTCCAGACCCGGCCCTTGAGTGCCCGCGCCACCGCCTGGATCGCGCGCCCGCGCTCGCGCACGGGGATGCCGACGAGCGCCGGCGCGACGTAGCGCTCGATGGCGCCGACGATTTCCTCCAGGAACTCTTCCGGCTTGCCGGGCGGGGCGGAGACGACCTCGGCATTGCCTTCCAGCCCGTCGACGTCGGTGCGCAGGCGCAGCACCACCGAAACATGGACCCGGGTGGCGCCTTCCGAAATGCGGAATTCGCGCGCCCCTTCGATCCGCACGGGTACGGCCTCGACCGCGCGGATCGTCGGCGCATTCGCCACGTCAGAGCTTCCCGAGGCGCTTCAGCATGTCCCGGTAGAGCGTTTCCTGCGTTTCCAGGAACTTCGTGTAGTCCGCGCCGCTGACCACATGCATGGTCGCGACGTTCTGCTTGATGTAGTCGGTGAACGCCTTGGATGCCGCGACCTTCTGCATCACCCCCTGCCAGTAGGCCAGCGCGTCCGGCGAAACGTTCTTGGGCATCGCCACGCCGCGCCACATCTGGAACGGCACGACGTCGATGCCCTGTTCCTTCATCGTCGGCACGTTGGGCAGATCGGCGAAGCGGGTCGGCCGGAAGACGCCGAGCGCGCGCACCTGGCCGCCGCTGAGGTAGCCCATGAATTCGAGCGGATTGCCGGCGGCGAGATTGATGTGCCCGCCGGCCAGCGCGGTCAGCACCTCGCCGCCGGAGTTGAAGCGCACGACGTTGAGCTGGATGCACCGACGCCGCTTCGAACACGGCGATCGCCATGTCGTCGGCCGTGCCGGCGGAGCCGATGGAAACCGCCTTCGGCGGCTTGGCCTTGGCGTCCTTGACGAGGTCAGCGGCCGTCTTGTACGGCGAGTCCTTGCCGACGAAGATCAGGTAGTCGTCGAGCATCAGGTTGGTCACCGGTGTCAGGTCGCGCCAGCCGCGCGCGTCCTTCACCGTCAGCGGCGTGATCTGGGTCTGCGGATTGAACAGCACCAGCGTGTTCGGATTGGCGTTCTTCGTGCTGAGCACGTAGGCCACGCCCACCGACGCGCCGCCACCCGGCTTGTTGACCGCGGTGACGTTGACCGGGACCAGCTTCTCGTCGGTCATGACCTTGATGATGACGCGCGCCAGCAGGTCGGCGCCGCCGCCCAGCCCGTACGGAATCACGAACTCGACGTCGCCGGTCGGCTTCCAGTCCGCCGCCTTCGCGGCGGAAAACGGCAGCGCCGCGACGAGCGCGAACGCGAAGCACCTCAGGACATGTCCCGTCTTCATGCTGATCTCCCCCCGTTCGAGCGGCCGGAGTCGACCCGCTCATCGGCGAGGATAGTAGCGGCGACCCTTCGTCAGCGCAAGCGAAATGAGAGTTATTCCGATCAAGATGATTGCCGGCCGACGGATGCCTGTGCCGGCGTTCATCAGCGACGTGTCAGGTGCGCCCGCCGGAGGGCGCCGGGATGGGATCCGCCGGCGTTGCGCGGAGTGGGCGGCTGCCTTGCCGGTACACGGGCACCGCCCCGCTCATGTCGACGTTCCGTGGCCCGCCGCGGGCCCGGGGCGAAATACAGGAAGACGACGGGGCGCCGGGCTCAATCCCAGCTCAACGCGCCGCCCGTCTGGTACTCGGTGACCCGCGTCTCGAAGAAGTTCTTCTCCTTCTTGAGGTCGATCATCTCGGCCATCCACGGGAACGGGTTGTCGGCCTTGTCGAACAGCGCGTCGACGCCGATCTGCTGGCAGCGGCGGTTGGCGATGAAGCGCAGGTACTCCTTGAACATCGTGGCGTTCAGGCCCAGCACGCCGCGCGGCATCGTGTCCTCGGCGTAGGCGTACTCGAGGTCGACGCCCTTCTTCATCAGCGCGCGGATCTCCTCGCGGAACTCCGGCGTCCACAGGTGCGGGTTCTCCAGCTTGATGGTGTTGATGAGGTCGATGCCGAAATTGCAGTGCATCGACTCGTCGCGCAGGATGTACTGGTACTGCTCGCTCGATCCGGTCATCTTGTTCTGCCGGCCCATCGCGAGGATCTGCACGAAGCCGACGTAGAAGAAGAGGCCCTCCATGATGCAGGCGAACACGATCAGGCTCTTCAGCAGCGCCTGGTCGGCCTCCGGCGTGCCGGTCTTGAACATCGGGTTGGTCAGCACGTCGATGAACGGAATCAGGAACTCGTCCTTGTCGCGGATCGACTTGATCTCGTGGTACGCGTTGAAGATCTCCGCCTCGTCGAGGCCCAGGCTCTCGACGATGTACTGGTAGGCGTGCGTGTGGATGGCCTCCTCGAACGCCTGGCGCAGCAGGTACTGGCGGCACTCCGGCGCCGAGATGTGGCGGTAGGTGCCGAGCACGATGTTGTTGGCGGCGAGGCTGTCGGCGGTGACGAAGAAGCCCAGATTGCGCTTGACGATCAGGCGTTCGTCGTCGGTCAGGCCGCTGGGGTTCTTCCACAGCTCGATGTCGCGCTGCATGTTCACTTCCTGCGGCATCCAGTGGTTGGCGCAGGCGGCGAGGTACTTGTCCCAGGCCCAGCGGTACTTGAACGGGACGAGCTGGTTGACGTCGGACGAGCCGTTGATGACGCGCTTGTCCTCGACGCGGACGCGGCGGAAGCCGTTGTCCATGGCCTGCCGCTCGACGTCGAGGTCGTGCACGGGCTCGCGCGCGAGTTGCGGCGACAGCATGGCCTGCGCCAGGATGCCGGGCGCGCGGCCGCCGCTCGCCTCGTCAGGCGGCGCGAAACGTGGCGGCGCGGCGGGGGCGATGTCTTCGTCGAAGCTCAACATGTCGATTCTCTCCAGAACTGCTGCAGTTTGCGGTGGTGCGCCGGAAACGCGGGCGGCTAGTGCATGGCGCTCAATTTGTCGTAAAGGTAATCGGGCGCGAAATCCACGCCGTGGTGCCAGGCGATCGTCGCGAGACCGTAGTCCAGATAGAAGTCGGCGAAGCGCCGCGGTATCGCGCAACACCTCGAAGTTCTCGCCGTACAGGTCGTCCGCGAGATCCACGACACCCTTGCGTCCATCGTTGAATTCCAGCCAGATCTTGTAGTCTCCGAGGTACCGTGCTTCCGTCACATGTCGCTGCACATTCTCGTAATGAGCCAACTCGACCTCCACGGGCAGGTTGACGAACGCGTCGCCGGATCCGCCCGGCGCAACGCAGCGCCGGGCATCCTGCGGCATGAGCCAGGCCGGACCGCTGACCCGGCCCGCGCCTTGGTGCTCGCTATTTGCCCCGAAGCGGCAGCAGCGCGAACGACGTCTGCTGCGGCGAAGGCAATCCGGCGCGCGGCCGGGAGTCCGACTCCGCAGCGCGGCCGCCGCGCTCGGCCGCCGCGCTGGTGGCCGGCCAGCGCCAATGGCGGCGGCCGGTCTTGTCGGTGTAGGACTCCCACCGGTCCTTTGTTGCGTTCATCGCGTGCCCTCCTGTCCGGGTTTGCGGCGTTTCGATCCTCGGCTGCGCGGCCCGTCCATGGCTGTCCCGGCGGACCTGTCGCAGTTGGTGCTGGTGATCGGCGTGCGTTGCTTGCTTGACTGTTCCCTGCCGCGGTGCGTCACTGGCACGCTTCGCAGGTCGGATCGTCGATCTTGCAGAACTTCGGCTCCGTGTCGGCGGCCCTGGTCGCCGGCGCGTTGCGGCTGGCGGCGCCGGTGGCGAGCATCCCGCTCGACGTCGGCACGGCGTTGAGCTCGCCGCCTTCGCCGGTGGACTTCTCGGCCTGGGTCGCCGCCAGCGTGCGCAGGTAGTAGGTGGTCTTGAGGCCGCGCAGCCACGCGAGCTTGTAGGTCTCGTCGAGCTTCTTGCCCGACGCGCCGGCCATGTAGATGTTGAGGCTCTGCGCCTGGTCGATCCATTTCTGGCGCCGCGCCCCGGCCTCGACGATCCACCTGGCGTCGACTTCGAACGCGGTGGCGTACAGGTTGCGCAGATCGGCGGGCACGCGGTCGATGGTCGCGAGCGAGCCGTCGAAGTACTTGAGGTCGGCGACCATCACCTCGTCCCAGAGGTTGAGCTTCTTGAGTTCGGCGACGAGGTGCTCGTTGACGACCGTGAACTCGCCCGACAGGTTCGACTTGACGTAGATGTTCTGGTACTCGGGCTCGATCGACGCGCTGACGCCGATGATGTTGGATATCGTCGCCGTCGGCGCGATCGCCACGCAGTTCGAGTTGCGCATCCCGTGAATGCGGATGCGCGAGCGCAGCGCCTCCCAGTCCATCGTCGCCGACTCGTCGATGTCGACGTAGCCGCCGCGCTCCTCGCGCAGCAGCTTCAGCGTGTCCTGCGGCAGGATGCCGCGGTCCCAGAGGCTGCCCTTGTACGACGAGTACCGGCCGCGCTCGGCGGCGAGCTCGGTCGACGCCCAGTACGCGTAGTAGCAGACGGCCTCCATCGTCGTGTCGGCGATCTTCATCGCGGCTTCCGACGCGTAGGGCGTGTGCGTGAGGTGCAGGCAGTCCTGGAAGCCCATGATGCCGAGCCCGACCGGACGGTGCTTCAGGTTCGAGTTGCGCGCCTTGGGCACCGCGTAGTAGTTGATGTCGATGACGTTGTCGAGCATCCGCATCGCCGTGCGGACCGTCTGCTGGAGCTTGGCGTGGTCGAGCTCCCACGTGGCCGCATCCCCTTCGCCCGTCCGCTTCATGTGCGCGAGCAGGTTGACCGAGCCGAGGTTGCAGACGGCGATTTCGGTCGCGCTGGTGTTGAGCGTGATCTCGGTGCACAGGTTCGAGCTGTGCACGGTGCCGACGTGCTGCTGCGGCGAGCGGACGTTGCAGGCGTCCTTGAACGTGATCCACGGGTGGCCCGTCTCGAACAGCATCGACAGCATCTTCCGCCACAGCTGCACCGCCGGGATCCTCTTGAACAGCTTGAGCTCGCCCTTGGTCGGCGAGGCCTTCGTAGCGCACGTAGGCGTCCTCGAACGCGCGTCCCCACTTGTCGTGCAGGTCGGGGACGTCCGACGGCGAGAACAGCGTCCAGTCGCCGCCTTCGATCACGCGCTTCATGAACAGGTCGGGAATCCAGTTCGCCGTGTTCATGTCGTGCGTGCGGCGGCGGTCGTCGCCGGTGTTCTTGCGCAGTTCCAGGAATTCCTCGATGTCGAGGTGCCAGGTCTCGAGATAGGTGCAGACGGCGCCCTTGCGCTTGCCGCCCTGGTTGACGGCCACGGCGGTGTCGTTGACGACCTTGAGGAACGGCACGACGCCCTGCGACTTGCCGTTGGTGCCCTTGATGTGCGAGCCCATCGCGCGGACATTGGTCCAGTCGTTGCCGAGGCCGCCGGCGAACTTGGACAGCAGCGCGTTCTCCTTGATCGCCTCGTAGATGCCGTCGAGGTCGTCCGACACCGTCGTGAGGTAGCACGACGACAGCTGCGAGCGGTGCGTGCCCGAGTTGAACAGCGTCGGCGTCGAGCTCATGAAGTCGAACGTCGAGAGCACGTTGTAGAACTCGATCGCGCGCGCCTCGCGCTCGACCTCGTTCAGCGCGAGCCCCATCGCGACGCGCATGAAGAAGCACTGCGGCAGCTCGAAGCGCCGGCCGCCGACGTACTGGTCGACGAGGAAGTAGCGGTCGTAGAGCGTCTGCAGCCCGAGGTAGCCGAACTGCAGGTCGCGCTCGGGCTTCAACGCCGCGCCGAGCGCCTTCATGTCGTACTGCTGCAGCGCCTCGTTCAGGAGGCCGATCTTGATGCCGTGCCGCACGAACTGCGGGAAGTACTCGGCGTATCGGGTCGCCATGTCGTGCTGCGCGGCTTCCTCGCCGAGGGCCTCGTGGCGCAGCGCGTCGAGGAGCAGGCGGGCCGTGACGAAGCTGTACGCAGGGTCCTTCTCGATCAGCGTGCGCGCGGCCAGCACCACGCATTTGCGCACTTCCTCCATCGGCACGCCGTTGTAGAGGTCCTTCAGCGTTGCCTTGAGGATGCGCTCCGGGTCGACGCCGGCGAGGCCGTCGCAGGACTCCCGGACGAGACCGCTCAGTCGCTCGAGGTCGAGGGGCTTCGACACGCCGTTGTCGAGCACCGTGATCGTCACGCTCTCCGGTTTGCCCCGCTGCTGCGATTTCTCCTGTGCCCGCTCCTGCGATCGGCGCTCGCGGTAGAGCACGTAGGCGCGCGCGACTTCATGCTCGCCGCCGCGCATCAGCGCGAGCTCGACCTGATCCTGGATTTCCTCGATGTGGATCGCGCCGCCTTCCGGCTTGCGCTTCATCAGCGCGTTGACGACGGCATCGGTGATCTTCACGACTTCGTCGCGCACGCGCGCGCTCGCCGCGCCGTGGCCGCCGTTGACCGCGAGGAAGGCCTTGGTCACGGCGATGGTGATCTTCGCCGGCTCGAAGCCGACCACCGCCCCGTTGCGGCGAATCACCTTGTATTGCGCAAATCGCTCGTCGGGCGGGGTCATCGCGCTTCCGGGTTCGCCGGCCAGGCGGTCGCGTCGGGGCTGGGGCGTCGTGGCGGCGGAAGCGCTCGTGAGCTGCATGAAATGGTCTCCTGTCGAATTCTTGTCGTTGTGATTGCCATCAGCGGGTTTTCGCTGGTGCGGGCTGTTTCGTGCAAGGCAAGGCGCGCTGCGGGTTTCGGCACTGCGCGCCTGGATTCCCCCTCAGGGCACCGCCCCTGGCTGGCGTGACGCGCGTCGGGGGAGCCCAGTTTCTTGTTGCGAATCAAAATCTACTACATCTTGTGTTGAAGTGCCTGATGAGCACCAAGCATAGTAGGGAGCCCGATGCTTGGCAAGCGCTTTTTGATGCACAGGCGAGGGGTCAAAAAACGGGAACAAAAACAGCCGATTGCGGTGCCGTTTCGCGGATATGCAGATGTGTTCCACCGGCCATTCACCGGGTTGTGCACAGGAAGCCCGGCCGACGAACGGTTGGCCTCGGCGTTGCAGTTTTGCCACAGGCAACGTGCGGCGCTCGAGGCTCCAGCCTGCCGCACGCGGCGCGCGTGTCCAGGACAGCGCGCGATTACGAGCAGTCCGGCAGGGTGAACAGCCTGGATCCGGCGATGGCGACGATGGTTTCGCCGCGCGCGGGCGCGACGATCGCGAGCCCGGTCAGGCGTCCGAAGGCCGGGAGGAGGGTGCGGCGGCGCCCGAGGACGAAGCAGGGCAGCCGGACGGCTTCGCGCGTGCCGCCGGCGATGCGCGCGCCCGGATGCACGTGCCCGCACAGCGCATGTCCAGTGCGCGGCGTTGACGGTTCGTGGCAGAGCAGGAACGGCGCGAGCGGATGCGGATGGGGAACGACGTCGATGTCCCAGGCCCGCGGCGGATCGCCGGCACGCTCGTCGTGGTTGCCGCGCACCAGCGTGATCGACAGCGCGGCATGCGCCGCGCGCCACCGCGTGAAGGCAGCGTGCAGCGCAGGGACGCGTCCCGCCGCCGCGTGCAGGAAATCGCCGAGCACGACCAGCCGCGACGCAGACGTGCGCGCGAGCAGGCCGTCGAGTCGGGCGAGATCGTGCGCCGTCGCCCCGCGGGGAATCGCGACACCGCCCGCGCGGAAGGCGGCGGCCTTGCCGAGGTGGACGTCGGCGACGAACAACGTTCGCGCGCGCGGCCAGAACAGCGCGCGCTCGGCGAGGAGCTCGACGGTCTCGCCGGCGAGCGTGACCACCGCGGCGCCGGCGCACATCGGGACATCGTGCGCAACCGCCGGCCCGGCAGCGTCGACGGGGAAGAGCGATTCTGCGGAAGATCGTGCCACGCGGGTCGGGCTCCGGGGACGCTTGTCATGTTCCCCCCGCACGGCGCTGCGCGCCGCTCCCCCCGGGGGCGAGCGCCTTGGGCGGCCCGGCGGCGCTTGCATCCGGTGCGGGAGGTTCTCGGACTCATTGTAGACGGTGATGCTGACCGGGCCGCGGGTCATGGATCCGATGCCGGTGCCGCGGATGCCTCGCGCTCCAGCGCCGCGACCATTCGCGCGACGCGCGCATCGAGAGCCTCGGTGGAGAGCTCCTCGCGAAACATCTCGACCAGCAGCGGGAACGCGAACGGCGTCGGCCGCGCCGGGCGCGTGAGCAAGGCGCGACTGCGGCGCAGGCGGGCGAGCGCGGCGGCGATGCGCGGGGCCTCGAGCCGACGCTCCAGCACTTCGCGCACCGACTGCGCCAGCAGCAGATTTTCGGGGTCGTATTCGGCGAAGACCTCGTAGAGCAGCGCCGAGGACGCCTGCAGATGCCGCGCCGGATTGGGCTCGCCGGGATAGCCCTGGAAGACGAGACCGGCGATGCGCGCGATTTCGCGAAACTGCCGGCGCCCGAGCTCGGCGGCGTTGAGCCCGGCCAGCATGTCGGCATCGACGCCGGGCGCCGCGAGCAACCGGCCGAGTTCGCCCAGCGTGAGGGTGAGCGGTGTCGGCGACAGCAGCCCGAAGCCATAGTCGTTCGCGGTGAGGCTGAACGTGCGCGCGGTCGCGCGCGACAGGCGGTACGAGAACAGCGTGGCCAGGCCCAGGTGCGCGAGCCGGCCCTCGAACGGGTAGAAGAAGAGCGCGTATCCCTCGCGCGTCGCGATCTCCTCGATCAGCCACTCGCCGGCGCCCGGCAGTCCCGACCAGCGGGCCTGCAGCTCGAGCAGCGGGCGCACGAGCTGCAGTTCGGGCGAGGCGTAGACGCCGGCCTTCGCCGCGGCAATGAGCTGCCGCGTCGCGTCGGCGAGCTGCGTGGACAGCGCCATCTGCCCGCCGGACCAGCGCGGAACGAGCGCCGCTTTCGCGCTGGCCGGCTTGACCCAGGCGGTCAGCTCGCGGACGCGGATGAATTCGAGCGCCCGGCCGGCAAAGATGAAGCAATCGCCGGGTGCGAGGCGCGCGACGAATCCCTCCTCGACATGGCCCAGCGCCTTGCCGGTCTTGAAGCGAACCGTGATCGACGCCTCCGAGACGATCGTACCGATGCCGATCCGATGCCGGCGGGCGATCCGCGCATCGGGAACGCGCGCCACGCCGTCGTCGCCGATCACGACGCGCCGGTACTCCGGATAGGCGTTGAGACTCGCGCCGCCGTGCAGGACGAAATCCAGCGCGAACTGCCACTGCGCATCGGGGAGATTCGAATACGCCTGCGTCGCGCGGACCTCGGTCAGGAGCTCGTCCGGCTTGAATCCCCCGCCCAGCGCGCAGGTGACGAGATGCTGGATCAGCGTGTCCTGCGGCGCCGCGACGGGCGTGCGCGCCTCGATCGCGCGGGCGGCGGCGGCCTGCCGCGCGGCGGCCGCCTCGACGAGCTCGAGCGCCTGTGTCGGCACGATGATGGCGCGCGAGGCCGCGCCGGGACGGTGCCCGCTGCGGCCGGCGCGCTGCATGAGGCGGGCCACGCCCTTCGGGCTCCCGATCTGCAGCACCTGGTCGACCGGCGCGAAATCGACGCCGAGATCGAGGCTCGACGTGCAGACCACCGCGCGCAGCCGTTCGTTGCGCAGACCGTCCTCGACCCAGTCGCGCACGCTCGCGCTCGAGCGACCCGTGGTGCAGCGCGATCGTGCCGGCCCAGTCGGGCCGCGCCTCGAGGAGCGCCTGGTACCAGATTTCGGTCTGCGAGCGGACGTTGGTGAAGACGAGCGTCGACTTGCGCGCGCTCGATCGCGCGGATCACCTGCGGCAGCAGTTTCAATCCGATGTGGCCCGCCCACGGAAAGCGCTCGATCCCGCGCGGACGCAGGCTGTCGATCACGATCTCCTTCGCATCGAGCCCCTTGACGATGGCGGCGCGCTCGATCGCGCGCGGGCCCGACGAGACAGGCGAGCGCGTCGTCGAGGTTGGCGAGCGTCGCCGACAGCCCCCAGACGCGCAGTCGCGGGTCGAGGCCGCGCAGCCGCGCGAGCGCCAGCTCGGTCTGCACGCCGCGCTTGGTTCCCATCAGCTCGTGCCACTCGTCGACGACGATCGTCCCGAGATGCGCGAAGCGCTCGCGCCAGTCGGCGCGGGCGAGAAAGAGCGTGAGACTCTCCGGCGTGGTGACGAGCGCCGTCGGCAGCCGCTTGCCCTGGCGCGCGCGCGCCGCGGGTCCGGTGTCGCCGGTGCGCACGTCGACGGTCCAATGGGGCGCGAGATCGGCGGCGGCGCGCGTGAGCGCGAGACCGGTGTCTGCGGCCAGCGCGCGCAGCGGCGTGATCCAGAGGAGGGCGAGCGGCGGCGGGGCATCGGGCGCGCCGGCGGGGCCGAGCAGCATGGGCGGCAGCGCCGCGGCATAGGTCTTGCCCATGCCGGTGGGCGCGTGGACGAGTCCGGACATGCCGCGGGCGTACGCGGCCCAGACCTCCTCCTGGAAGCCGAACGGCGTCCACCCCTGGGTGGCAAACCACTCGCGTGCCCGGGCCAGCGGGTCGCCCCGGCCTGGAGCCGGTCGGACTCGCCCGCGCACGCACAACGGCGGGTCCGGCGCTTTTCTACGGCCGGCGATCGGGACATGAGGGCATTCTACGGGGTGGGGCGCGCGCCCGCCCGGCGGCCGTGGCGCGATCCCTCCCGGATGTGGCGGCGAGCGGGCGCTTTGGCACGACTTGTGCATCGCAGGTCTTGAACCTTGCCGAGGTGCCCTTCCCAATGTTTGGATTCCTGACACCTACCCATCGGGGTGACCCGGGTCCGCTGGCCAATGCCGCCGCGGCGGACAAATATTGGCAATTGCTGCCGCGCAGCGACCCGGTTGCGGCGCAGCGATCGATCTGCGAAGCCCTCGCCGACCTCGTCGTGCTGCGGGATCCCGGACGCGACCAGTTGGGCGCGTTGCTCGCACTCGACCAGCGGTCGCGCCCGCTGCGCAACGCCCTGCTGGTCAATTACGCGATGCGCAACACGCAGTTGCGACCGCTCGAGAAGAGGTACTGGCGATCCGCCGTCGACCTGAGCCAGTCCTTCGCCACGGCGTTCGAGCATTTCCTGCGGCAGATCCGCAACGAGCCGAATCCGCGCGTATGGCGGGAGTACGCGCCGCGGGCGACGCTGCGCCTGTTCAAGCATCGGCAGGTCGAATTCCTGCTGCGGCCGCTCATGAGTCCGCTCGTCGAATCCCGAGGGATGGGGGGAGCTCCACGAAGCGTACCGCTACGCGCAGGTCGCGGGCTTTCTGCACCAGCCGGTGACGGTCCCGGGCAACGGCGAAGAGTCCGGCCCGGGGGGCACGCTCGAGGGCCAGTACATCCGGGTCCTGCTGCTCGACAGGTTGAACGACGGGCAGTTCTCGCCGTACGACGCCTTCTGGCTCAGCCGCTTCATGCCCCGATGGTGCGAGGCCGTGTCGCTGCGCGCGGACGCTGCTTCCGACGGCGAGGGAGACGGCAACTATTTCGTCGTGGACCTGGACAGCGCCGAAGGACTGAAGCGCGCAACGGCGGCCAATCCGGAAAATGCGCTCGCACTCGATCCCATGCCGCTGCTGGCGCTGATCGAGGCGGAAATCGAGACCTTGCGCGATCCGCGTCGCCAGGCGAGCGTGCCGTCTTCGTTCGGTCGCGCCCGGCAAATGACGTTGCTGCGCAAGGCGGCCGCGAGCTTCACGCCCAAGCCGCAGCGCGTGA
Source organism: uncultured beta proteobacterium (assembly GCA_963700415.1). GTDB lineage: Bacteria > Pseudomonadota > Gammaproteobacteria > Burkholderiales > Casimicrobiaceae > CAIWHR01. The sequence continues at coordinate 26,125 of CAVOXS010000002.1, read as the reverse complement.
GCCGCCGCGGCGAGCGGAAGCCATTGACGTCGACCGTGAAGGTCATCGTCGGCCTCGAACCCATCATGCGCATGCTGCGCTACGAGGAAAAGAAGAAGTTCGCCGCCCGGCCCGGGGCGGCGCCCGAAGTCGAGGAGATCACGATCACCGTCCAGGGCGGATACTCGGAATCGCCGGGCGGCGACACGCGCCCGGCCGCGTGGCCGGGCGAGCGTCAGTCGACGTACGAATTCGGGGTGCCCCATCAGGTCTGGCAGATCAAGGACCGCAGCGCGTCGGGGTGCCGGCTGCGTGCTCCGATCGTGGACGTCGGCCGCGTGCATCCGGGTGCGCTGGTGGCGATTCTCGACGACGAGACGATGCGGTGGTCGCTGGTGGTCGTGCGCCGGGTCAAGACCCGCATCGGCGACCGGGTCGACATCGGCGCGGAGTACGTCGGGCAAAGTCCGCGGGGGGTCACGATGGCAATCGCCGGGGGCGATCCTGCGTCGCCCGGGGCGCCGGGAGCGGACCGGAGCGATCGCTTTACGGCCCTCTATCTGCGCGAGAGCACGAAACAGCCGGTGATGCCATTCAAGTCGCTCATCCTCGCGCCAGCAGGGCCGAAGGGCGCACGGTCCCTGACGTTGCGGTCGACGACGGCGGAATACGCGGTGCGCCTGAAGGAGCCGATCGAGGAACAGGACGACTTCATCTGGCTGCCCTACGAAGTCCTCGGCCGGCGGCCGATCGCGCAGCCGTCGCCGCCGCTCGCAGCGGAGGGCGCGACGCCGCTCCGGCCGCCTGCCGTTTCGCCGTCGCACGGCGCGAACCAGGACGGCCTGACGGACTGGCTGGCGCTGCCCCCCGAAAGGGTCGCCGGACAGCTCCGCGTAACGCGGATCAGTCCGCCGCCAGCGCGATCGCTTTCGGCCCGGCCGGCGTGCGGCTCCGCCCGGAAGGCGGCCAGGAGCTCGGCCTCCTTCGCCTTTGCCGCCGCGAGGTGGCGCTCCTTGACGTGGCCGTAGCCGCGGATGTGCTCGGGGATCTGCGCCAGCTCGACCGCGAGCGCGTGGTTGTGCGGCGCGAGCGCGGCCAGCAGCTCGGCGACGAGCGTTTCGTACTCCCCGATCAGCGCGCGCTCCATCCTGCGCTCGGCGGTCCGGCCGAAGACGTCGAGCGCCGTGCCGCGCAGCCGGCGCAGCTTCGCGAGCACGCCGAACGCGCGTCATCATCCACGGGCCGTAGTCGCTCTTCTTCGCCTCGCCGGTCGTCGGGTCGAGCTTGCGAACACGCGGCGGCGCGAGGTGGAACGTCAGCTTGTAGTCGCCCTCGAACTGCGCCGCGACGCGCGCCGCGAAATCGGTCTCGGCATACAGGCGCGCGACCTCGTACTCGTCCTTGATCGCGAGCAGCTTGAAGTAGTAGCGCGCGACGGCCTCCGTCAGCGCCGTCGCCCCGGGCAGCTTCGTCTGCTCGGCGCGCGCGCACGCGCGCGACGAGATCGGCGTAGCGCTTGGCGTACGCGGCGTCCTGGTAGGCGGTCAGGAAGTCCGCGCGGCGGGCGACGATTTCGTCGAGCGACTGCGACAGTCGGTGCGACTCGGGCCTGGCCGTCGGGATCGCCGCGGCGGCGACCTGCGCCGGATCGACGGCGGCGACGCCGGCCCCAGCGGAAGCTCTGCTGGTTCGACTCGACCGCCGTGCCGTTGAGCTCGATCGCGCGCACGATCGCCGCCTCGCCGACCGGCAGCAGGCCGCGCTGGAAGGCGAAGCCGACCATGAACAGGTTGGTCGCGATCGAGTCGCCCATCAGGCCGGTGGCGAGCCGCGTCGCGTCGACGAACTCGGCGTCGCCCGGCGCGACCGCGTCCTCGATCTCGCGCTCCATCGAGCCCAGCGGGAAGGCGAGATCGGGATCGCGGGTGAACCCGGCCGGCATCACCAGCGCGGTGTTGACCAGCGCCCGGGTGACGCCCGTCTGCATCTTGGCGAGCGGCTCGTAGCCGACGCCGGTCAGGATGTCGCAGGCGAGCACGAGCTTCGGCGTCGCCGGCGGCGATGCGCGTCGCGTGGAGCTGCTCCGGCGTCGTCCGCGATGCGCACGTGCGACACGACGGCGCCGTTCTTCTGCGCGAGGCCGGTCATGTCGAGCACCGTCACGCCCTTGCCTTCGAGGTGCGCGGCCATGCCGAGCAGCGCGCCGATGGTGACCACGCCGGTGCCGCCGATGCCGGTGACGAGGATGCCGTAGGGCTCGGTCGATCGCCGGCAGCCGGATCGGGCAGGGCCGGAAACGCGCCGGCCTCCGCCTTCCCCGGCTTGCGCAGGCTGCCGCCCTCGACGGTGACGAAGCTCGGGCAGAAGCCCTTGACGCAGGAGATAGTCCTTGTTGCAGGAGCTCTGGTCGATCGTGCGCTTGCGGCCGAACTCGGTCTCGACCGGCGCGACCGACACGCAGTTCGACTTGACGCCGCAGTCGCCGCAGCCCTCGCAGACGAGCTCGTTGATGACGACGCGCTTCGCCGGATCCGGGAACTTGCCGCGCTTGCGCCGGCGGCGCTTCTCGGCGGCGCAGGTCTGGTCGTAGATCAGCACCGTGCAGCCGGCGGTGTCGCGCAGCTCGCGCTGCACGCGCGTCGAGCTCGTCGCGGTGGTGGATCGCGATGCCGGCGGCGAAGTAGCCGGCCGGGTACTTGTCCGGGTCGTCGCTGACGACGACGATCCGCGCGACGCCCTTCGGCGGCGAGCTGGCGCGCGATCTCGGCCGGCGTGAGCGGGCCGTCGACCGGCTGGCCGCCGGTCATCGCCACCGCGTCGTTGTAGAGGATCTTGTAGGTGATGTTGACCCTGGCCGCGACCGCGGCGCGGATGGCGAGGCAGCCGCAGTGGTAGTAGGTGCCGTCGCCGAGGTTCGCGAAGACGTGCTTCTCGTCGGTGAACGGCGCCTGGCCGATCCACGGCACGCCTTCGCCGCCCATGTGGGTGAAGCGTCGAGGTCTTGCGGTCCATCCAGATCGCCATGAAGTGGCAGCCGATGCCGGCCGTCGCGCGGCTGCCCTCGGGCACGCTGGTCGACGTGTTGTGCGGGCAGCCGGAGCAGAAGTACGGCATGCGCTCGAGGGCGATCCTGGGCCGCGCGAGGGCGGCCTCCTTGGCGTTGATCCAGTCGACGCGCGCGTTGAGCTTGTCCACGGCGCGCGGGTGGAGATCGAGCCGCCGGATGCGCTGCGCGATCACGCGCGCGATCATCGCCGGCGTCAGCTCGACGGCGCCGGCAGCAGCCAGTCGCCGTGCGGGCGCACCCACTCGCCCTTCTCGTCGAACTTGCCGACGACGCGCGGGCGCACGTCGTCGCGCCAGTTGTAGAGCTGCTCCTTGAGCTGGTACTCGACGACCTGCCGCTTCTCCTCGACGACGAGGATCTCCTCCAGCCCCTCGGCGAACTGGCGCACGCCCTCCGGCTCGAGCGGCCAGGTCATGCCGACCTTGTAGACGCGGATGCCGATCTCGGCGGCGTCGGCGTCGTCGATGCCGAGGTCGTCGAGCGCCTGGCGCACGTCGAGGTAGCTCTTGCCGCTGGTGACGATGCCGAGCCGCGGCGTCGGCGAGTCGATGACGATCCGGTTGAGCCGGTTGGCGCGGCAATAGTGCAGCGCGGCGTAGACCTTGTAGTGCTGCATCCGCGCCTCGGTGGCGAGGAACGCGTCGGGCCAGCGGATGGACAGGCCGTCCGGCGGCAGCGGAAAATCGTCCGGGACGATGATCGGCGTGCGGTCCGGGTCGACGTCGACCGACGCCGAGCTCTCGACGGTGTCGGCGACGCACTTGAAGCCGACCCAGCAGCCCGAGTAGCGCGACATCGCCCAGCCGTGCAGGCCGAGGTCGAGGATCTCCTGCACCGACGACGGGTAGAGCACCGGCATCATCGCCGCGGAGAACTGGTGGTCGGACTGGTGCGGCAGCGTCGACGACTTCGCGCCGTGGTCGTCGCCGGCCAGCACCAGCACGCCGCCGTGCTTCGACGTGCCGGCGTGGTTGCGCGTGCTTGAACACGTCGCCGCAGCGGTCGACGCCCGGGCCCTTGCCGTACCACATCGCGAACACGCCGTCGTACTTCGCGCCGCGGATACAGGTTGACCTGCTGCGTGCCCCAGACCGCCGTCGCCGCGAGGTCCTCGTTCAGGCCGGGCTGGAACGTGATGTGCGCGCGGTCGAGGAACTTCTGCGCCTTCCACAGCGACTGGTCGAGCGCGCCGAGCGGCGAGCCGCGGTAGCCCGAGACGAAGCCGGCGGTGTTGAGGCCGGCGAGCGCGTCGCGCTGGCGCTGCAGGATCAGCAGGCGCACGAGCGCCTGCGCGCCGGTGAGGTAGACGCGCCCGGATTCGAGCGCGTACTTGTCGTCGAGGGAAACTTCGCGCAGAGCGGGGGCTGCAGCGGCCATGAACAATGCTCCACAAAATCGTGTCTTGGGAACGCGCGATGACCCGGTAGGGCACGCGGCGCACGCGACGGGGATTGTGTCCTCGGCGCGCTCAGGTTGCTTCGGGCGCGCAGTTTACGCCTGCACATCGCTCCCGGCAATTTACCGTGCGCCGGAGCAGGGTCGTCGCAAGGCTCCGCGCGGCCACCGCGACCGCTGTGTCCGGTCACTTGTATTGCATGGTGCCCGGCAGCCACAGCGCGATCGCGGGAAGAACAGCACCAGCGCCAGGCCGAGCGACCAGCAGGCCGACGTAGGGCAGCACGCCGACGATGATGTCGCGCAGCGGCGCGCGTGTGATCGCCTTGATGGCGAACAGATTCATGCCGACCGGCGGCGTGATCAGCGCCAGCTCGAGATTGATCGTCAGCAGGATCCCGTACCAGACCGGGTTGATCTTGAGCGCCGCCAGCACCGGTAGCACGACCGGCGTCGTGATGAGGATGATCGAGATCGTCTCGAGGAACATGCCGAGCACGAAGATCAGCACCATGACCGCGAGCAGGAAACCGACCTGGGATGACGCCGTACTGCGTGACGAGCTCGACCATCTGCGTTCGGGAATGCGCAGCTTGGTGAGCGCGTGGCCGAGCAGCGCGGCGGCGGCGAGGATCAGGAACAGCATCGCCGAGTTGCGCGCCGCGTCGATCGCCGAGTCCCAGAGGTCGCGCAGGCCGAAGTTGCGATAGACGAGGCGCCGCGATCGCGAGCGCGCCGAGCGCGCCCGCGGCGGCGGCTTCGGTCGCGGTGAACACGCCGAAATACATGCCGCCCAGCACCAGCACCGGCAGCGTCAGCGACCAGAACGACTGGCGCAGCGCGCGCGAGGACCTCGCCGACGCGTCGCCCGCGGTTCGGTCGCGACCTGGACTTGCCGGGCGAACTTGCCGCGGTCGCGCAATAGACGGCGAACAGCAACGCCAGCATCAGGCCGGGCACGAGCCCGGCCATGAACAGCGCCCCGATCGAGGTGTCGGAGACGACGCCGAACAGCACCATCGGGCCCGGACGGCGGGATCAGGATGCCGAGCGTGCCGCCGCCGCCGACCACGCCGTACGCGACGCGCGGGCTGTAGCCGTAGCGGATCATCAGCGGGATAGCCGCCGACCCGATGGTCAGCGCGGTCGCCACGCTCGACCCCGAGATCGCCGCGAACACGGTGCACGCAGCCACCGTGGCGATGCCCATTCCCCCGGGCAGGTGGCGCAGCAGCGTGTGCGCGGCGCCGAACAGGTCGTCGACGACCTTGCCGCGGATCATGAAGTGCGCCATCAGCGTGAACAGCGGTATCGACACCAGCAGATAGGTGTCGAGCTTGCCGAACACGAGATCGCCGATGCCCGCCGAGACTGCCTTCGGCGGCGAGCAGGAGCCGGCGGAGAACAGCGTCAGGCCGGCGAACACCGGAACGCCGGTCAGCAGCACGAGCACGAGGCCGACCAGGATCAGCGCGAACAGCACGTGCACCTACTCGATGCCGGCGGGCGATGCGGATTGGCGATGGCGGCGGCGGGATCCGCGCGCGCCACGCGGCGACGAACGCCACGATCGCCGCGCGGCCAGCAGCAGCACCGCGCCGACGGGCACGAGCAGCTGCGGCATCCACATCGGCACGGCGAGGTAGCCGTTGGACATCAGGCCGACCATCCTGCGAGAAGCGCCACCATGTCCGCCGCCCTCGACGGCGAGCAACAGCGCCGAGAGAGCGACCGCGACGAGCCCGACCAGGGCCGTCCGCCGCTTGCCCGCGCGCGGACAGGCGCTCGGTGACGATGTCGACCGCGATGTGCTCGCCCTTGAGCAGCGCATCGGCGGCGGCGAGCATGACCGCCGCGACCAGCAGGTAGCCGGCAAGTTCGTCGACCCACGGCATCCGGCTGGTTCACGAGATAGCGCATCACGACCGAGTAGCCGATCACGAACATCGAGGCGAGCAGCGCGACCGCGGCGAGCGGCGATGCCGAGCCGCGCGAGCGCGCGGACGAGGCGGTCGACGTGCTTCATCGGCGCTCCGGCAGTGCTGCGAGCCGCGCGCGTTCAGTCAGGACGCAGGCGCCGTCAGATCTTCTTCAGCAGTTCGATGATCTTCGGCCCGCCCTCGGGCGCGGACTTGAGGAACGCGTCGACCACCGGCGGCTCCATCGCGCCGCGCCACGTCGCCTGTTCCTGCGCCGATCTGCACGTGCATCGTCATGCCCTTGCCGGCGAGGTCCTTGAGCGCGGCGGCCGCGGTCTGCTCGGTCACGGCGATCGCGTCCTGCTCGACCTTGGCCGCCGCCGCCTCGATCGCCTTCTGGTGCGCGGGCGACAGCTTCGGCCCACCACGCCGGGTTGGCGTACATGTGGAAATAGATCGTGAAGATCGGGCCGACGGTGCCGAATTTCTGGACCTCGTAGTACTTGCGGCTGTACGCGGCCGACATGTCGGTGAGGCCGGCGTCGAGCACGCCCGACTGCAGCGCCTGGTACACCTCGGAGCCGGGCATCGCGGACGGCGCGGCGCCGACCGCCGTGCAGTGCGGTGTCGGTCAGCTTGTTGAGGCCGCGGATCTTGACGCCCTTGAAGTCGTCGAGCGCGACGATCGGCTTCTTGCTCGACGTGATGATCGTCTCGCGCGTGATGTAGAGCCACGCGACGCTCTTGACCCCGCGCTGCGCCAGCTTCTCGTCGAGGTAACGGCGCGCCTCCGAGCGCCGGGAAGCGCTTGATCCGCTCGAGGTCGCTCATCGCGTACGGAATGAGCGTCGCGCTCATCTCGGGGATCGTCGTGCCCCACTGGAAGTTGACGCTCATCGCCGCCTCGATGGTCCCGCGCGCGACCTGCGGGAAATTCTCGGCCGCCTTGGCGATCTGCTCGGAGCCGTAGAGCTGCACCTCGACCTGTCCGTTCGTGCGCTGCTTCACGTCGGCGGCGAAACCCTCGAGCAGCTTGGTCATGTGATGCGCGGGCGGCACCTGGTGCGAGATGCGCATGACGATCGGCTGCTGCGCCGTGGCCTGCGCGCCGACGGCGAGCGCGACGGTGGCGAGCAGATTGCGAATGGACAAGGACGGCATGGCGTTTCTCCTGGCGATGGAAGGTCGGTATGGCGGAAGGTCGATGTTCAGCGGGGATTGTGGCGCGCGACCAGTGCTTCGGCGTACTCCTGGAGCGCCGCTTCGCGCTCCCGCTGCGCCGGCAGCCCGACGAGGTCGTTGAACGCGTCGAAGGCGACGAGGCGCGGCAGGAACGTCCTCCGTCGTGCCGGTGCGCCGGATCGTCGCGAACAGTTCGGCGAGCGCGTGCGCGACCGCGTAGGTCGCGGCCACCGGGAACACGACCGCCGCATAGCCGATCGCCTGCAGCTCGGCCGCCGGCAGCAGCGGCGAGCGCCCGGTTTCGACGTTGTTGGCGAGGCAGGGGCCCGGGATCTCGGCGCAGATGCGGCGCATCTCCCCGACGGTCGTGGGCGCCTCGACGAACAGCAGGTCGGCGCCGGCGTCGCAGGCGAGCTGCGCGCGCGCGATCGCGTCGTCGACGCCGTTCACGGCCAGGGCGTCGGTGCGCGCCATGATCACGAAGTCGGGATCCTCGCGCGCATCGAGCGCCGCCTTGATCTTGGCCAGCCACTCGGCGGGCGGCACGACCGCCTTGCCCGCCATGTGGCCGCAGCGCTTGGGGAACACCTGGTCCTCGATGAACAGGCCGGCCACGCCGGCCTTCTCGTACAGGCGTGACGGCGCGCGCGACATTGGTCACGTTGCCGAAGCCGGTGTCGGCGTCGGCGAGCATCGGCAGCGCGGTCGCGTCGCAGAAGCGCGAATACATGTCGGCGAGCTCGGTGAGCGAGAGCTGGGACGAATCCGGGCGTCCGAGCAGCGTCGCGGTCGCGCCGTAGCCGCCCGCGGTCAGCGCTTCGAAGCCGGCCGCCTCCGCCAGCCGGACGCCGAGCGCGTCGTGGACCCCGGGCAGCACGAGGATCTCGGGTGCGGCGATGAGCTGCTTCAGGCGTGTGGTCTTGCGCAACGGAAATCCTTCGTGGCTGCGATAGGCGGGGTCACGATTGCCGGCATTCTCCCACAGTCGGCAGCGAGGAAAACGCGCCGCGCGGGTAAAATGCGCGGCCCGCCCTCGTGGAAAGCACCCTGATGAACGCCGAACTGCTGCCCGCCGTGGAACTCGAGGTGGGGCCCCGCCCCGATGCTGCCGTCATCTGGCTGCATGGCCTCGGTGCCGACGGCAACGACTTCGTGCCGATCGTCGAGGAGATGCGGCTGCCGTCGTCGCTGTCGATCCGGTTCGTGTTCCCGCACGCGCCGGTACGTCCGGTGACGCTCAACAACGGGTTTCGCATGCGCGCCTGGTACGACATCGCGCCGGGCGACATCACGGACCGGGCGGACTCGGTCGGCGTACGTGCATCGCAGGCGCAGGTCGAGGCGCTGATCGCGCGCGAGAAGTCGCCCGCGGCGTCGCCGCGCGGCGGATCGTGCTCGCCGGGTTTTCGCAGGGCGGCGTCATCGCCCTGCACACCGGCGTGCGCCACGCCGAGCGGCTGGCGGGCATCGTGGCGTTGTCGACCTACGTCGTGCTGCCGGATCTGCTCGAAGCCGAGGCAAGCGCGGCGAACCGTGACGTGCCGATCTTCATGGCGCACGGCACGGCCGATCCGATGGTGCGCCTCGAGTGGGGCGAAGCCGGGCGCCGGGCGCTCGTCGCAGCCGGCTACCGCGTCGAATGGCACACCTACCCGATGCCGCACTCGGTCGTGTGGGAAGAGATCGAAGCCGTCAGCGCGTTCCTCGCGCGCGTTCTCGCCTGAAAGGGACCATTGCCGCTTTCGCCGCTGCCGGCGACGGCAGGCAGCAAATCGCACACCGGCGCAAATCGTGGCGGCCCCCCTGACAACGGGGCTCGTCCCGGCTTTCTTTCCCGACGGTCACCGACCTGATTTCGGCTTTGGCAGCCCGCGCTTCGGTGCGATGCCGCGGCGCTCGAGCGCGTCGCGCAACAGGAACTCGATTTCCGCGTTCACGCTGCGCAGCTCGGCCTGCGCCAGCCGCTCGATGGCCGCCCATACGCCGGGATCCACGCGCAGCAGGAACGCCTTCTTGTCGGCCATGTGCGATCGCGGAGCGGCGGAAGCGAGGTCGGCGGGCGTGGGTGCGCCCGGCCGACACGGCCGCCATCAGCGCCGTGCCAGGCAGCCACCGAGGAGGCCGACCGCGAAGCCTAGCGCCAGACCCACCGAAGCGACCCCGAACACCACGCCGACCGCGGTGCCCGTGGCGGTGCCCACCACGATCCAGAGTCCGCCATTGCGCGCAAGCGTGTTCATCCGCTGCCCTCCGTTGGACGCGTCCGACGCGGGGTGCGTCGTCGACATATAGCAAAATGATATCATAAAAATATCAGGTGCTGTCAAGCGCTCGCTGCCGGCGGCGAGCCGCGCGGTCCGAAGGCAGGGCCAAGGTGCGAGCAGGGCGAACCGGCGCCAGTGCCCAGTCGGGCTCGGCAGTCCAGGCCGAGCGGCAGGGGGACGCCCGTCGAAGCGCGGGACGACGTGCAGACTGCGTGGTCGCGCGGGTGGCGAGCCCGATGGCGGGCGGGCCGCCCGGGGGTCAGCCTTTCGGCTCGAACCGGAGCGACGCCGAGTTCATGCAGTAGCGCTGGCCGGTCGGGCGCCGGCCCGTCGTCGAAGACGTGGCCGAGATGCGCGTCGCATGCGGCGCACACGCACTTCGGTGCGCCGCATGAACCAGCTGCGGTCGTCGACGCTGCCGACGTTGGCCGGGGCGATCGGCGCGTAGAAGCTGGGCCAGCCGGTGCCGGAATCGAACTTCGTTGCGGCGTCGAACAGCGGCATGCCGCAGCAGACGCAGTGGTAGATGCCTGCGGCGTGATTGTCCCAGTGACTCGCCGCTGAACGCGCGCTCGGTGCCCTTCTCGGCGGGTCACCTTGAACTGCTCCGGCGTCAATTGCGCGCGCCACTCGGCGTCCGATTTCGTGACCTTGTCGACCATGTCCGCTGCCTCCTCGCTGCGATGACCCACGCGACAGTCGCGCCTGGCGTCCGGCGCCTTACGGTCCATCAGCCCCGTCGCGGCCCTGGTATCCAGTATAGTTGAGGCTTTGCCGAAGGCTGCCCGCGTTGGACCCCGCCCGCCCCGCCTCGTTGCGCCACGACGCCAGAGTGATCGGCATTGTCGGCTTCGCGCATCTCGTCTCGCACTTCTTCCAGCTGGCGCTGCCGCCGCTCTTTCCGCTGCTGCGGGCGGAGTTCGACGTGAGCTACGCGGTCCTCGGCACGCTGGTCGGCGTCTACTACGCCGCGAGCGGCATCACGCAGTTCGTGGCGGGCTTCGCGGTCGATCGTCTCGGCGCGCGCCCCGTGCTGCTGGCGGGCGTGGCGCTCGCTGCCGGCGGGACGATGCTCGCGGGCCTCGTCCCCGACATCGGCTGGCTCTTTCCCGTCGTCGTGCTGATGGGCATCGGCAACGGCGTCGTTTCATCCCTCCGATTTCGCGATCCTCAATGCCAACGTCGCGTCGTGGCGCCTGGGCCATGCGTACAGCTCGCACGGCATCGGCGGCAACCTCGGCTATGCCCTGGCACCCGTCGTGAGCTTCGCGCTCGGCTCCGCATTCGGCTGGCGCTTCGCGCTGGCGGCGATGGGTGCGCTGGGCATCGTGGCGCTCGGCGTCATTGCTCACCCAGCGCGCGCTGCTCGTCTCGCACCGGGCCGCGGACGCGCACCAGCAGACGCTGAAAGGAAGCGTCGCGCTGTTCCTGCAGCTCCCCATCATTCTCTGTTTCCTCTACTTCGTCTTCAACACGATCGGGGGCCTGGGGCTGCAGACGTTCATCCCGACGGTGCTCGAACTGGGCTTCGACGTCGGCCTGGCGCTGGCGACCTCCGCGCTGACCGCCTACCTGCTCGGCGGGACCGCGGGAATACTCGCCGGCGGATTCCTGGCCGCGCGGACCGCGCGTCACGATCTGGGTTGCGGCCACCGGGATGGCGTTCGGTGCGGCAGTACTTGCCGTCGTCGCGGCCACGGGGATAACGCTGCCTTTGCTGCTGCCGGTTTTCGCGTTCATCGGATTTGCGCTCGGCGCCACCGGCCCGTCGCGCGACCTGATCGTCCGCAGCGCGACGCCCAAGGGTGCCGCGGGTCGAGTCTACGGATTCGTCTACTCGGGACTGGACCTCGGCGGCATCATCGGGCCCGTGGCATTGGGCGTCCTGCTGGATCACGGCCGTCCGCGGGAGGTGTTCTTTGCCGTCGCCGCCTGCTTCATGGTCGGAATCGCCACCGTGTTCCGGGTGCGCCGCGCGTCGTCCGGAACGACCGACCTCGCCCGTCAGGTGACCTAGGATGAACGACCCCCACGCTCACTGCGTTCGCTGCCCCCCGTGGGGGCGGTCAGTGCCCTTCGGGCGGCCGGGCGGGCGGATGACGACCCCCACGCTCACTGCGTTCGCTGCCCCCGCGGTCAGTGCCCTTCGGGCGGCCGGGCGGGCACTGAGCGCATGGACCTCGGAATCGCCGGGAAGCGCGCACTGGTCTGCGCGGCGAGTCGCGGCCTCGGACGGGGGTGCGCGCAGGCGCTCGCGGAGGCCGGCTGCGACGTGACGATCGTCGCCCGCACCGAGGACGCGCTGCGGCGGACGGCGGCGGAAATCGGTGCCCGCGCCGGCCGGCCGGTGCATTGGGTCGCGTGCGACATCACGACGCCAGAGGGGAGGGCGGCGGCGCTCGCGGCCTGTGCGGAGCCCGACATCCTGATCAACAACGCCGGCGGGCCGCCGCCGGGCGATTTCCGCGACTGGGATCGCGCGGCGTGGATTCGTGCGCTCGATGCCAACATGCTGACGCCCATCGAGCTCATCAAGGCGACGATCGACGCGATGATCGCGCGGAAATTCGGGCGCATCGTGAACATCACGTCGTCCGCGGTCAAGGCGCCCATCGACATCCTCGGGCTGTCGAACGGTGCCCGCTCGGGTCTGACCGGTTTCGTCGCCGGGCTCGCGCGCAAGGTCGCGTCCCACAATGTCACGATCAACAATCTGCTGCCGGGATCCTTCGACACCGACCGCTTGCGCACGACGATGGAAGGGCGGGCGACGGGTACCGGCAAGTCGCTGGCCGAAGTGATGCGCGCCGGAGCCGCTGCCGTTCCGGCAGGGCGTTTCGGCCAACCGGACGAGTTCGGCGCCGTCTGCGCGTTCCTCTGCAGCACCCACGCCGGCTACATCGTCGGCCAGAACATCCTGCAGGACGGCGGCGCCTACCCGGGCACGTTCTGACGAACGACTGCGGCCACCCGACGCTCGGGCATGACAGATCTACCCTACCGGATCACGTCCAGCGGTCACACGTCGATCGAATCCGGCGCGATACTGTTCGGGCAGCACAAGGATTTCGCAATCTAGCAGGCTCGCCCGGCGCCGCCCGCCGGGCATCACGGAGGAAGCCGATGGAACTGCCGCACAACGCATTCAAGCACGCCATCCGCGAAGGCCGGCAGCAGATCGGGTTGTGGTCGAGCCTGTCGTCGAACTACACGGTGGAGCTGATCGCCGGGGCCGGCTTCGACTGGATCCTGCTCGACACCGAGCACTCGCCGAACGATCTCGAGTCGGTGCTGACGCAGGCGCAGGCCGCGGCGGCCTACCCGACCAGCACGATCGCGCGGGTGCCGTGGAACGACATGGTGACGATCAAGCGGTTTCTGGACATCGGAATACAGACGCTGCTGATCCCGTACGTGTGCACGCGTGCAGGAGGCGAAGGACGCGGTCGCCTACACGCGCTATCCGCCGGCCGGCGTGCGCGGCGTCGCGGGCTCGACGCGCGCGACGCGCTTCGGCCGCGTCGCGGATTACGCCCGGCGCGCGCACGAGGAGCTCTGCGTGCTGGTGCAGGTCGAAACCAGGGACGCGCTCGATCAGCTGGAAGGCATTTGCGCCGTCGACGGCGTCGATGGCGTTTTCATCGGCCCGGCCGACCTGCACGCGTCGATGGGCTATACCGGTGAAACCAGCCACCCCGAAGGTCGTGCCGGTCATCGAGGACGCGATTCGCCGCGTCGCGAAATGCGGCAAGGCGCCCGGCGTGCTCGCCTTCCCGGAGGCCGACATCCGCCGTTACATGGCCGCGGGCTCCCTGTTCACCGCCGTCGGCGCGGATGCGGGGATCCTCGCCCGCGGCGCCGAAGCCCTGGCCGCGAAATACAGGCCCTGAGCGCTCCTGTCGCAGCGCACGGATTCTCCTCGTCCCGCGGCGTCTGACGCCGCTGCCCAACAAGGAACGCACGATGACCGAAGAAGCTGCGAAGATCGAAGTCCACCGCGGTCTCCAGGGCGTCCATTTCGACCGCTCGCGCGTCTGCTTCATCGACGGGCGGGCGGGCGAGCTCCTCTATCGCGGCTATTCGATCCACGACCTGGCCGAGCATTCGACCTTCGAGGAAACCTGTTATCTGCTGCTGAAGGGCGAGTTGCCCGCACGCGCCGAGCTCGAGGCGTTCGATGCGGAGCTCAAATCCGCGCGCTGGCTGCCGGCCGGTGTCCACGACATCATCCGCGCGGTGAAGGATGCGCACCCGATGGACGTGCTCCGCACGGCGGTGTCGGCGCTCGCGGCGTTCGATCCCGAGACCGCGGACAATTCCACCGCGGCGACGCTGCGCAAGGGCATCCGCCTCACCTCGCAGGTGCCGATGCTCGTCGCGGCGCACGACGCCATCCGCAACGGCCGCGAGCCCGTGGCGCCCGACCCGCGCCTGGGGCATGCCGCCAATTTCCTCTACATGCTGAAGGGGACGGCGCCAAGCGCCGATGCGGCGCGGCTCATGGATGTCGACATGATCCTGCACGCCGAGCACGGGTCGAACGCCTCGGCGTTCACGGCGCGGGTCGTCGCCGGGACGCAGGCGAACCTGCACGCGGCGATCACCGCGGCGATTGCCGCGCTGTCCGGCCCGTCCCACGGCGGCGCGGCGGAGAACGTGATCCGGATGGCGCAGGAGATCGGCGATCCCGCGCTGGCCGCCGATTACGTCAGGAGGAAGCGCGCGAACAAGGAGGCGGTGATGGGCTTCGGGCATCGCGTGTACCGCGCCGAGGACCCGCGCGCGCGCCACATGCGCGCCGGCGTCGAGAAGCTCTCGCGCGAGATGGGACAGCCGAAGTGGTACCAGATCCTGGAGGCGCTGGTCGAGGTGATGAAGCCCTACGCGCGCCACGGCGTGAACGTCAACGTGGATTTCTACGCCGGCGTCGTCTACTTCCTGAACGGCATCGCCGAGGACCTGTTCGTCCCGGTGTTCGCCGTCGGCCGGATTCCCGGCTGGACGGTGCAGGTGCAGGAGCAGATGGAGAACAACATCCTGATCCGGCCGCTGACGCTCTACAGCGGCCCCGCGCGGCGGGAGTACGTGCCGGTCGACGCGCGCTGACCCGGCTAGCCGCACTGCGCGAGCAGGACGGCCGTGGTCGCGACGATGTCGTCGACGCAGGCACCGCGCGAGAGGTCGCTCACGGGTCGCGCGAACCCCTGCAGGATCGGACCCACGGCGGTGGCGCCGCCGAGGTGCTGGGCGAGCTTGTAGGCGATGTTGCCGGCGTCGAGGTCCGGGAAGACGAGCACGTTCGCTCGCCCGGCGACGGCACCGGCGTCGTGCAGCTTCTTCGCCGCGACGGCGGGGCTCAACGCCGCATCGGCCTGCAGCTCGCCGTCGATCGCGAGCGTCGGCGAGCGCTGTCGCGCGATCTCCAGAGCGCGCACGACCTTGTCGACGCGCGCGTGCTTTGCGCTGCCCTTGGTCGAGAACGACAGCAGCGCGACGCGCGGCTCGTCGCCGAGCAGTCGCCGCGCGCTTGCCGCCGACGCAAGCGCGATGTCGGCCAGCTGCTCGCTCGTCGGGTCGGCGTTCACCGCGCAATCCGCGAACACCAGGACGCGTTCTCCGAACGTCATCAGGAAAAAGCTCGACGGCGTCGTGATTCCGGACGCGAGGCCGATCGTCAGCATGGCTGCCTCCAGCACGCGTGCCGTCGGGTTCGCGGCACCCGCCACCATGGCATCGGCGTCGCCCGTCTTCACCATCAGGCCGGCGTGGAACAGGGGCTTCGCGGCAAGGCGACGCGCCACCTTCGGGTTCGCGTCCGGCCGGCCGGCGAGGTAGGCCGCGGCGTACGCGTCGAGGCGGTCACTCGATTCCGGATGCGGCGGCAGGACCGGCACGGCGAGGTCGAGGTCGCGAAGGCGCTGGGCCGCGGCCGCGATCCGTTCATCGGCGCCTTCGGGGAACACCACCCGGAGCCCCCGGCCGCGAATCCGCGCGCAACAGCTCGCGAGAGCGTTCAACGCGGCCCCATGCGGACGTCAGCGGTCCTCGACCGCGCGGCGGATGGCGATGACCCCGGGACCGGGACCGTGCGCGCCGGAGGCGAGCTCCGTCGCGCGCTCGAGCGCCGGGTCGACGTCGAAGGCGATGTCGCCGTCGGGTTCCGCGCGGCCGGTGGCGCGCACCGCGCCGAAGTCGAACAGCGAGCGGTCCATGAGATGCGACGGGGCGACCGGGCCAGCGCGCCGAAGATCGGAGTCGACCCGGCCCGGGAATCTTCTTCTCCCACTCGCGCAGCATCGCGGTGACCTGCCTGCGCTGCAGATGCTCCTGCGAACCGCACAGGTTGCACGGGATGATCGGGAAGACGCTTCAGCTCCGCATAGCGCGCGAGATCGCGCTCGCGCACGTAGGCGAGCGGCCGGATGACGACGTGGCGGCCGTCGTCGGAGACGAGCTTGGGCGGCATCGTCTTGAGCTTGCCGCCGAAGAAGAGATTGAGGAAGAACGTCGCCAGGAGGTCGTCGCGATGGTGACCCAACGCGATCTTGGTCGCGCCGATCTCCGCCGCGACGCGGTAGAGCACGCCGCGGCGCAGGCGCGAGCACAGCGAGCACATCGTGCCGCCGTCGGGAATGACGCGCTTGACGACGCTGTAGGTGTCCTGCTCGACGATGCGGAACGGCGACGCCGCGCGCGTCGAGATAGCGGGGCAGCACGTCGGCGGGAAAACCGGGCTGCTTCTGGTCGAGGTTGACCGCGATCACCTCGAAGCGGGAACGGCGCGCGCCCCTTGCAGCGAGCAGCAGGATGTCGAGCAGGCCGTAGCTGTCCTTGCCGCCGGACACGCAGACCATGACCCGGTCGTCCGGCGCGATCAGTCCGTAGTCGCCGATCGCCTGGCCGACCTGCCGGCGCAGGCGCTTCCGGAGCTTGTTGGCCTCGAACTCGGCCTTGCGCGGGTCGCGGCGAGTCGCGCCGGGTCGGCTCGCGCCTGCGGCGGCCGAAGCGTGCGGCGATGGTCGGTGGCGGCAGTGTCGTCCATGGGCTTCGCACATTCTACCGGCGCGCATCGCCATTGGCGCTAACATTGGACCTTTTCCGGAAATCAGGCTCAGGGAGGCCCCCCGATGCGCACGATCCTCGTCGCCAACCCGAAAGGCGGCAGCGGCAAGACGACGCTCGCCACCAACCTCGCCGGCTGGCTCGCGGGCAAGCGGCAGCGCGTCGTCCTGCGCGATCTCGATCCGCAGCGCTCGTCGACGGAGTGGCTCGAGCGGCGTCCGGCATTGTTTCCGCCGATCATTGCCCGACACGCGAAGGAAGTCAAACCCGGCGCCGCGGAGTCCGATCCGGAATGGCGTGTCGTCGACACGCCGGCCGGGCTTTCCGGCGACGATCTCGCGCGACGCGGTGCGCCGCGCCGACGTGATGCTCGTGCCGCTGACGCCGTCGGCGTTCGACATGGCGGCGACGCGGCATTTCCTCGCCGCGATCCCGAGCAGAAGGCGATCGCAAGGGCGGCACGCCGCTTGGCATCGTCGCGATGCGCGTCGATCCGCGCACGCGGAGCGCGGGCGAGCTCGACGCCTTCCTCGCCGATTTCGATTTCCCGGTCGTCGCGCATCTGCGCGATACGCAGGTCTACGTCCACTGCGCGCGCGACGGCGCATCGGTGTTCGATCTGCCGCGATCGCGCGGCGAGCAGGACTGGGCCCAGTGGAAGCCGCTGACGCGCTGGATCGCGCGCCACGCCGCGCCGAACGGCTGAAACGACCGGGGCCGAGGCGCGCGATCCAGCGCGGCCGCGCCTGTTGCGGCATTCGCTGCCGGCCCGCAGAATTCACCGATGACGGACATCGCCCACCTCCGCAAGAGCTACGAGCGCGCCGAGCTCGACGAAACGCATTCGTCGAGCGCGCCGTTGCAGCAGTTCGAGCATTGGCTGCAGGAGGCGATCGCGGCGAAGCTGCCCGAGCCGACGGCGATGACGCTGGCGACGGTCGGCGCGGACGGACGGCCTTCGACGCGCGTCGTGCTGCTGAAGGGCTGCGACGCGCGGGGATTCGTCTGGTACACGAACTACGAAAGTCGCAAGGCGCGGGAGCTCGCGGCCAACCCGCAGGCGGCGCTGCAGTTTCACTGGGTCGAGCTGGAGCGGGTCGTGCGCATCGAGGGTCGCGTCGACAAGACGGGCGCCGAGGATTCCGATGCGTACTACCGCACGCGGCCACTCGACTCGCGGATCGGCGCCTGGGCCTCGCCGCAGAGCAGGGTGATCGCATCGCGTGCCGTCCTCGTGGCCGAGGCGGCGCGGATCGGCGCGAAGTTCCTGCTCGATCCGCCGCGGCCTCCGCACTGGGGCGGCTATCGGCTGGTCCCGGACACGTTCGAGTTCTGGCAGGGCCGCAGGAGTCGCCTTCACGACCGGCTGCGCTACGCGCTGCAGGCGGACGGCGCCTGGCTGCGGCAGCGGCTGGCGCCCTGACGCCGCGATTCCTGCTGGGGCGTGGCAGCCCTGCATCGTCGCGGCCTTGCGCTCCCGCCGCAGCGGAGTCCGCGGTGCTCAAATATCGATTGGCGACCCACGGAACTCCTGTTACGATTACTGGCTGATTTTATTGGAGGAAACCCATGCTCAAGTCCTTTCTCGCGTCTCGCCGGTCGGTTCTTTCGTTGGTTGTCGGTTTGTCGTTGATGGCGTTCCTGGGCGTGGCCCAGGCGCAGCAGAAGAAAATACGGGTCGCGTTCGGCGACGTGCTGTCCACCGAAACGGTGTCGATGCTGATCGCGCTCGAACGAGCCAAGGAAAAGGGTGTCGACTTCGAGGTCACCTATCTGGCGAAGGAAGAGCTGGCGATCCAGGCTGTCATCAACGGCCAGGCCGACCTGGGCATCGGCACGCCGTACTCGGTGATCCAGAAGAGCAAGGCGCCGCTGCGCATCCTCTTTCAGTGCACGCGTCTGGTGTTCTTCCCGGTCGTCGACAAGCAGTACAAATCCTGGAAGGACCTCAACGGCCAGCCGTTCACCTTCCATGCCCGCGGCACGGGTACGGAAGCGATCGGCAACATCATCGCCAAGCGCGAAGGCATCCAGTTCGGCGAGCGCAGCTACGTGCCCGGTTCCGAGAACCGGATCATTGCGATGATGAACGGCCAGATCAAGGCCACCATCGTCGACCTGGCCAACAAGAACACGCTCATGGAAAAGGCCGGTGACCGCTTCATCGTCCTGCCCGGTGTGTCGAGCCCGGCGTCCGACGAAACCCTGTTCGGCAACATCGAATGGATAAAGGCCAACGAGAAGCAAGTCGACATCATCGTCACGGAGTTCGCCCGCCTGTGGAAGGAGATGAATGCCGATCCAGGGGTGATCGAGCGTGAGCGCGCCAAGCGCAAGCTGATGGCCGACCAGCCCAAGGAAGTGCTGGCCAAGGTCACCTCGTTCTACACGACCTCCACCAAGGAAGGCATCTACGCGCCGGGCGGCGGCAGCGTCGACGTGGCCAAGAGCGACTTCGATTTCTACGTGGAAGCCGGTCAGATGAAGGGCCCGGTAGCCGAGCTGAAAGTCGAGGACTTCTGGTACCTCGCGCCGCTGGAGCGCGCGCACAAGGTCGTCGGCAAGTAACCAAGCCGCCAGTCGGTGGATCCAGCCCGCCGCGTGCGGGCTGGTCCGGGTCCGTCCCCCCGGCGAGACCCTGCAACGAGCGATATCCATGCAATTGACCCATCCGCTGTTCATGCGGCTCGTCTCCTTCGGCGTCGTTCTGGGTGCCTGGGAATACGTCGGCTCGATCGGACTGAGTGCCGCCTTCCCGTCGTTTTCCGACACCGCCCTGGCCTTGTGGGGCATGGCGGCCGACGGCTCGCTGCTCAAGGCCTTTGGGAAAACGCTGGAGCCGCTGCTCGTGGGGCTCGTCATCTCCGTGGCGCTGGGCGTAGGGTTGGGCATATGGATGGGACTCAAGGAGTTTGCCGAGTGGTTGTTCGCCCCGATCTTCATCGTCGCGCAGGCAGCCCCGCTGGCTGCGCTGATCCCGGTGCTGACCTTTGCCTACGGCATCGGCTTGACGGCCAAGGTGCTGACCGTGTGCATCATGGCCATGCCGGTGATCGTCATCAATGCGATGGGTGCCGTGCGCAACACGCCGGTTTCGCTGATCGAGATGGGTGAATCGTTTCTCGGCACCCGCCGACAGGTCATCCTGAGAATCATCGTGCCGTCGGCCAGTCCGATGATTTTCGTGGGACTGCGCCTGGGCTGCGCGTCCGGCTTCATCGGCGTGATCCTCGCCGAACTGCTTATCACGCCCACCGGAATCGGCGACCTCATTTCCTACAACCAGTCCGTGGCCGAATACCCCAGCATGTATGCGGCCATCCTGTCCATCATCGTTGCCTCGGTGCTGTTCATCGAAGGCATCGAGTTCGTCGAAAAGACGATGTTCCGGCCCGAGAAACGCACATGACATTGCCATCCGCCGTTGCCACGCCATCCCCGGCGCTCGACGCCGCGCCAATCGTGAGCGTGCGCAACGTCCACAAGACCTATCCTGGGGGCGTGGAAGCGCTCAGCGCCATCTCGCTCGATTTCCCGGAGGGCAGGCTGACCACGCTGCTCGGCCCCTCGGGCTGCGGCAAGACGACCCTGCTCAAGATCATCGCCGGGCTGCTGCCCGCCACCAGCGGCGAGGTCCTGGTGGAAGGCCGGCCCGTCACCGGCCCCGGCCCGGAGCGTGCCTTCGTATTCCAGGACTTCGCCTTGATGCCGTGGGCCACCGTCGTCCGCAACGTTGCCTTCGGGCTGGAGCTGCGCGGCATGGCGCGCTCCGAGCGCGAAGCGGTGGCCGCACGCTACATCGAGCAGATGGGCCTCAAAGGCTTCGAGAACAAGTACCCCCACGAGCTCTCGGGCGGGATGCGGCAGCGCGTGGGTCTGGCGCGCGCCCTGGCGGTGAACGCGAAGGTGCTCTTGATGGACGAGCCTTTCTCGGCGGTCGACGAGCAGACGCGGCGCAAGTTCCAGGAAGACCTGCTTGAGCTCGTGGCCAACGAGCGCAAGACTTTCATCTTCGTGACGCACAGCATCGAAGAAGCGGTGTACGTGTCGGACCGCATCGTGCTGCTGCACCGGCGTCCCGGCCGTGTGCATGCCATCATCGAGCCCAACATTAGCCGGGATGTGGATCCCGAGCAGATCCGGCGCCAGCCCGGGTACCTCGATGCGGTCGAGAACATCTGGCAAAGCCTGAAGCAATACCTCGACTGACAGGCGGCCCCGATGAATATCGCCGGCTACCGCTTGCCCCTGTTTTCCTCGCTCATTCTGTGGGCCATCGTCTGGGAGATCGTAGGACGCACCGGGGCCGAGCTGATCGTGCCGCCGCTGAGCGCCATCGTCCTGCGCATTTTCGAGATCGTGCCGACCAAGTCGTTTCTGGACGCCCTGGCGATCACCGGCGAGGCATTCCTGAGCGGCAGCCTGATCGCCCTCGTCGTCGGAATCCCGCTGGGGGTGCTGATGGGACGCTCCCGGATCGTCGACGATCTGCTGTTGCCCTGGGTCAACGTGTTCCTGTCCGCACCGCTGTCCGCGTTGGTGCCGGTCATCATGGTGCTGGCGGGCATTGGCAAAGCCACCATCGTGCTCACGGTCGTGCTGTTTGCCGTCTGGATCGTCATGCTCAATGCGCGGGCAGGGGTTCGCGGCATCAGTCCGTCCCTGGTCGAGATGTCCCGCTCATTCGGGGCCACCGTCTTCCAGAGTTTCGTCCATATCTACCTGTGGGCCGCGTTGCCCGAGATCATCGCGGGGGTGCGCCTCGGGCTCATTCGCGCCGTCAAAGGCGTGATCATCGGTCAGCTGCTGATCTCCGTGGTCGGTTTCGGCACGTTGTTCGAGATCTACCTTTCCCACTTCCTGATGGAGCACCTGTGGGCTGTGGTGCTGGTCATCTTTGCGTTTGCATTCGTGATCAACGAGCTGCTGGCCTGGGCGGAGAGATCGGTTCGTTACTACGCCGCTTCGCGGTAGCGGTCATTTCAAAAGGAGAACCAACATGACTACTTCCCAAACCGATTTCGTCGTCCCCGCACCGCCGGTGCGTGTCTCTTGCCGTCAGGGGTTCCTCGGCCCGCTTCCCGGTGCGCCGGGTGTATTGCGTCGGCCGCAACTATGCGGAGCACACGCGCGAGATGGGGCACGACCCGGACCGCGAACTGCCGTTCTTCTTTCAGAAGAATCCGGATAACCTGGTGCTGGACAATGGCGACTTCCCCTACCCGCCATTGTCAAACAATGTTCATTTCGAAGTGGAAATGGTGGTTGCCATCGGCAAGGGCGGATCCGACATCAGCGTCGAATCGGCTTTGGACCACGTCTACGGGTACGCGCTGGGCCTGGACATGACGCGCCGCGATCTGCAAGGCGAAGCGAAGAAGACCGGCCGGCCGTGGGAGATCGGCAAGGCGTTCGAGCATTCCGCACCGATGACGGACATCGTCGCGGTCAAGGACGTCGGGCATCTGGCCAAAGGCGCCATCTGGCTGAAGGTGAACGGCGAGGTCAAGCAGCAAAGCGACCTCGACCAACTGATCTGGAATGTTCCCGAGATCATTGCTCATTTGTCAAAGACATTCGAGCTCAAGGCCGGTGACCTGATCATGACGGGGACGCCCGCCGGGGTGGGCCCCATCAAGCGCGGCGACGTCATGGAAGGCTTCTGCGAGGGGATCGGGACGATATCCGCTAAGGTCGTCTGAACGCCTGCGCTCGTCGGGTCGCCGCTGCGCGCGACCGCTGGTCGGCCCGGCACCAGGGCGGTACCGGGTGCGCGCACCTGCCGTGCGACCCGGGGCGACGGCGGGCCGGCGCGCCCCGGGGCGGTATTACATGCGCTCGATCATGGCCTTGCCGAAGCCCGAGCAGGACACCTGGGTGGCGCCGGGCATCAGGCGCGCGAAGTCGTAGGTCACCACCTTGTCGGCGATCGCCTGCTCGAGGCTCGCCGTGATGCGCGCCGCCGCCTCCTTCCAGCCCATGTGGACGAGCATCATCTCGGCCGACAGGATCTCGGAGCCGGGGTTCACGTAGTCCTTGCCCGCGTATTTCGGCGCCGTGCCGTGGGTCGCCTCGAACATGGCGACCGTATCGGACATGTTCGCGCCCGGCGCAATGCCGATCCCGCCCACCTGCGCGGCGAGCGCGTCGGAGATGTAGTCGCCGTTGAGGTTGAGCGTGGCGATGACGTCGTACTCCTCCGGACGCAGCAGGATCTGCTGCAGGAAGGCGTCGGCGATCGCGTCCTTGATGACGATGTTGCGGCCGGTCTTCGGGTTCTTGAGCTGGCACCAGGGGCCGCCGTCGATCGGCTGCGCGCCGAACTCCGCCTGCGCCAGCGCGTAGCTCCAGTCGCGAAAGCCGCCTTCGGTGAACTTCATGATGTTGCCCTTGTGCACGATCGTCATCGACTTGCGGTCGTTGTCGATCGCGTACTGCAGCGCCTTGCGCACCAGCCGCTCGGTGCCTTCGCGCGACACCGGCTTGATGCCGATGCTGGAGGTGGCCGGAAAGCGGATCTTCTTGACCCCCAGCTCCCGGATCAGAAAGTCGATGACCTTCTTCGCCCCCTCGGATTCGGCCTCCCATTCGATGCCGGCATAGATGTCCTCCGAATTCTCCCGGAAGATCACCATGTCGGTCTTCTCCGGAGCCTTCAGCGGACTGGGCACCCCGGCGAAGTAGCGCACCGGGCGCAGGCAGACGTACAGGTCAAGCTGCTGGCGCAGCGCCACGTTCAGCGACCGGATGCCCCCGCCCACCGGCGTGGTCAACGGGCCCTTGATCGACACCACATACTCCCTGACCAGCGCCAGCGTCTCCTCCGGCAGCCACACGTCGGGACCGTAGACCTGGGTCGACTTCTCGCCGGCGTAGACCTCCATCCAGTGAATCCTGCGCTTGCCGCCGTAGGCCTTGGCCACCGCCGCGTCCACGACCTCGATCATCACCGGCGTAATATCCAGGCCGGTGCCATCGCCCTCGATGTAGGGGATGATGGGATTGTCGGGAACGTTGAGGCTGAAATCCTGATTGACCGTGATCTTCCGGCCGCCGGCCGGGACCTTGACGTGCTGGGACATGGGTTCTCCTGAGAGGGTCTTCGCGACCGCCGCCGCCCGGGCGCCGGCGGCGCGACAACGCGATTCGAGTGCAATGCAGCAAGCCCTTAATTATCCTGGATTCCGATGAATCCTGCCACGGCTGGACAGGATGAGGAAATGGCGCCGGAAGTTGCGGCAACTGCTTGAACCACGGCCACCGAAGACGACAGGCCGGTTTCCGGCATTCCCGCGCCCGGCGGCTCCGGATTTCACGCCGTGCGCAACGCGTCGATGGCCAGCACGCCGGCGTCCTTGGCGCCATGCCCCGCGGCAATCAGCCGGTCCATCCGCTCGGCGATCGCGGGCAGCACCGCCATCGGCAGCGCGCCGGATGCCTCCAGCATCAACTGCACGTCCTTGCGCGCCATCGCCAGCTCGAAGTTCGGGGTGAAGTCGCCGGCCGCCATGGTCGTCCCGCGCCGTGCGACCATCGCGTTCATGTCGATAGCCCCGAGCAACCCGACGGCATCCTTGCCGTCGACGCCGCAGGCCTTCGCCAGGGTCAGAACGTCTGCCATCACCGCCCAGGCGCCGATAATCATGGCGTTGCCCAGCAGCTTGTCGACCGCGGCAAGATCGGTGCGCTCGCCCAGGTAATCGAGTCGCCCGGTCATCCTGGCCAGATCGGCCTTGACACCTTCGAAGAGCGCCCTCGGCCCCGCGGCCATCATCAGGCCCTGCGCGTTGCGCGCTGCCGGCGGTCCCATGAAGACGGGGCAATGCAGGTACTTCACGCCTTGCGCTTGCAGCCGCTCGGCGCGTTCTGCGGTGAGTCTCGGCAGCGTCGTGGTGTGATCGATCAGTATCGCGTCAGCTGAAAGCCCGGAGCGCGCGGCGGCGATGACTTCTTCGACCACCGAATCGTCCTTCAGGACGAGGTGCACCCTCGCCGCACCTCGCACCGCGGCCGCTGGCGTCGGGGCGGCTTCGACGCCGAACTGCGCGAGGGCGAGAACTTTGTCGGGTGAGCGATTCCACGCGGTGACGGTGTCACCACGCCTGACGGCGGCTTCAGCAAACGCGCTGCCGAGCAAGCCGGTGCCGAGAAATGCGATGTGCGCCATGGCGGTCTTCCTGCAAAAAGTCGCGCGCGTTGAGCCGCGAGGTCGGTCGACCTGCCTCCTGCGGCCTGCGGCACGAAGCGTCGGGACGGGCTGGCAGAGATCCGCAAAGGCCCTAGTGTACTGAGTCAGAAATTCGCTTGATAGTTCGCGGCGAAATCGGCCGCCATGCGGCGTTACTCGGCCTCACCGTACCACGAGGTACGCTGTCGGCCTCGTGCCTTGCCTGACAGCCGATTTCATCCGCTCCTTTATCTTCGGAACTTCTGACTCAGTACACTAGCATCCGCCTTGCGCGGCCGCAGCCAGTGGGCGAACGGGTCGTGCGCATGCGGCGGAAGGGCGCACGGTGCGACCCGGCGCCCTGCCAGGCGGGAGAGTGCGGCGCGCCGTCACTTCGGCGCGGCGGCAGCCTTCGCCGCCTCGACAGCCTTCTCGGCGGCATCCTTCGTGGCGTCGGCGGCCTTGCCGGCTGCGTCCGTCGTTGCAGTGGCGGCTTCCTTCGTCGCTTCCTTGGCGGCCTCACCGGTTTTCACGGCCGCTTCCTTGGCCTTGTCGGCGGCTTCCATCGCGGCTTTCTTCGCGGCGTCGGCGGCCGAGCTGGATTCCTTGCCGCAGGCGGTGAGCGTGGCGCCAACGGCCAGCGCGGTCAATACGATGAGCAAACGCGATCGCATGAGGTTCTCCTTGAGTGAGGGTGTGAACGAAGGGATTACGCCAGTCCTGACCGGATGATTACCGCGCACTGCCGCCTGAAGACAATGATACGCCGGCCGACGCCGGAGCGTCACAGCGCGGTGTCCTCGCCTTCGGGATAACGCGCCTCCCGCGCGGCCGCCCTGGCCTCGAGCCGCGCGACCCAGCCGTACACGATCCCGAACAGCACCGCGGCGAAGGCCGCCATCGTGAGCGCGAGCGGATAGACGCTGCCGTTGTACGACGCGCCGACCCAGGCACCGGTCAGCGCCGCCACGGTCATGACCGAGAACCCGAACAGCGCGGACGCGGCACCGGCGTGCCGCGGGAACGGAGCGACGCTGCTGACCTGTCCGCAGGGAAAATTGATGCCATGCGCCAGCAGATAGCCGAAGGC
>CAVOXS010000001.1:0-100126 GCA_963700415.1 uncultured beta proteobacterium | reverse complement strand
GTAGCAATTGATGGAAAAACTCTTCGACATTCTTACGATAAAAGTAAAAATAAATCGGCTATTCATATGGTTAGTGCTTGGTGCAAGAATAATGGCTTAGTCTTAGGACAAAAAAAAGTCGGAAGTAAATCCAATGAAATTACTGCCATTCCCGAACTGCTTAAAGTTTTATCGTTAAAAGGATGTATTGTTACTATTGATGCAATCGGCTGTCAAAAAAAGATAATCAAACAAATTACATCCCAGGAGGGAGACTATGTAATTGCCTTAAAGAAAAACCAAGGGGGTCTGTACGAGCGGGTAGAAAAACTATTTGAACAAGCCCTACTCAATAATTTTAAAGGCTTAATCAAAAGTGAATATCGGCAGTCTGAAGATGAGCGGGGACGAGAAGAAACCAGATATTGTCAAATTCTGACTAATATTAACCAAGAAATTGACCCCAAGGGAGAATGGAAGGGTTTAAATTCCATAGCTTCTGTTGGATGTTGAGAGTTTGTTTAAATCTGCGATCGCAGGAGGCTTAGGATTGAGCGATGTCAACGACGCCTGCATGATTCTCGACTAATTGAGGTGACTGGTTAAAATGTTCATAAGCTGGATATACTGCTAACACAATTAGAAGAATTGCACCACCTGCAAGTAGCTTTTTGTTAACGTTACCAATTTTTGTAAACCACGATTCAGGTTTTGATCCATGTATTGGAGAAGTTGACTGTTCTACCGCTGACTGCCTGACACATTTCAGTCAAGCCTAATCAGGTACGACATTTCAACTCTTGAATTCTAGTGAACCAGATGGCATCATAGTATTGTTTTTTAGCTTTCTTGGAGGCAAAACAAGGTTGAGGATATTCGAGTCAGCAAAGGAGCAGGAGAGAGCAAAGCACGACCTTTATTAAGAACTCCTTTGAGCCATCGTAAGCCGATTTTAAGATAGCTCAAGCCACGCTTCCAATGAGGATCAACTTGAGTTCTTAGTCCACTGATTTGCACGGCCATACCTTGAGAAGTAGCAAAAAGAAGAGCTAATGCTACAACTAAATACAAGCGTTCTAAGGCTCTAGCCGAACGAATTCGGGATTCTTCTAGTTGAAAAGCACCAGATTTGGAGTCTAAAAATAACTCCTCGACCCGAAACCGCAAGCCATATTGCCAGAGAGTTTGTAAGGTGGGTGTTTCATCGGTAATCACCGCCCAAGGTTCTTTGACTCCCTTAACATTGGCCAACACGATATTACAACGGTATTCTCCATCCAACCACAAGCCTACATTGTGATAGAAAACCGCTTCTCCTTTGGCTGGCGCCTTGGTACTTTAACTCCATGGGATGACGTCTTGGTCCATGAAGGGTCACATCACAGGGTAAGCGTAAACAATAATGCCAAGTAATATCTTGTAGCCAACTCATCAGCTCATGGTTGGCAAATCCCCGCTCTGCCAAAAGCATGATATCAGGATAATTAGATAACAGTCGATGTGCCAGCCTCAGCATTAATTTGTATTCCCTAAAAGCCACCGTTGAACTTTTGTGTTCCAATACCTTCCACAAAAAGGGAACAGCTCGACTACAGCAAACAACTGATAGATGAATGATGCAGAACCGATTCCACAGCACTGTTGTATCTAATGCTAAATACAGACGCTGCCCTTGCCAATTATTTATTGCTGCCATCACCAGCGGTACATACAAAGTTCTGACTCGAATTCGATGATTGCGGATAAACCTTTGCCACCTTCTTTCCGTACTTTGGGCTTGAGTCGCGCGACTTGGTACATAAGCTTCCCATTCACTCAGGTTAATTGTTCCGCTACAGAGCAAGGCATTAATCATCCAAGCCAATGTTTTCAAGTGACGTAAATCTCGATATTGACTGTGTTTACTTAGCAGAATTAACAGTTGATTATAAACAGGGGTAGCGATTGACATGGACTATGAGCTAAAAAACAACTATTTTCAGCTTCCCATGAAAACTTTCCCTTTTTCTATTCGTATTACTATATCTAGCTTTCAGATACTTTTGTCAGGCAGTCAGGTTCTACCGTTTTATTTTTTGGAGAATTCTGTCCAAAGTCATGACTACAATTGAGTTTTACTGCAGTATTGCTAGCAGCATTCTCAATAATCAAAAACAAGCCAATAAAAGCAACTGCAATAAACGATAACCACATTACCTTTGAGTAACCGTTCACTCCCCCCCTACTCCTCAACGATAAATCAGGGGTTTCAGCAATTTTGCAAGGGGGGGGAGTGAATAATTACTACCTTTGATTGGGAAAAAACAATCAGTACCGCTCCCAACATTGCTGCACAAAAGCCAAACAATCTTTCTAAACCAACCAAACCAGAACGCAGACTTAGATAAACAGCACCAATTAATGCCCCGACTGCCGAAGTTGTCATCATATAACCAAAGGTATGAGAACCACCACCGAGAATTTCTTTGGCAAAAATTGGAAGCAAAGCAATTAAAGGGAGCGCCTGCCTCCTCAGCATCGGCGACGGCGTGCTGCTCGCGCGCAAGCTCTGATGGAGTCGGGTTACGTCATCAGGCGAGCACCGGCGCAGGTTACGCCGGACGACCGGCATCGTCCCGCAACACAACCTGACCCCATTACCCGCTACGTTCGAATGAACTCCTGCCGGTAGTACCTGAGCTCGGCGATCGACTCGTAGACGTCCGCCAGCGCCTCGTGCTTGCCTTCCTTCGGCACGCCCTTCATCAGGTCGGGCTTCCAGCGGCGCGCGAGTTCCTTCAGCGTCGACACGTCCAGGTTGCGATAATGGAAATGGTCTTCGAGCGCGGGCATCCAGCGCGCGAGGAAACGCCGGTCCTGACAGATCGAGTTGCCGCACATCGGCGACGCCTTGGCCGGAACGTGCTCGCGCAGGAATGCAAGCGCTTCCGCTTCCACGGCAGTCTCGTCCTGCGCGGCCGCCTTCACTTTGGCGATGAGACCCGAGCGCCCGTGCGCGCCCTGGTTCCACGCATCCATGCCGGCGAGGACGGCGTCGCTTTGGCGCACGACCCACACCGGCGCTTCGGCGACCGTGTTGAGATCGCCGTCGGTCACGACCAGCGCCACCTCGATGATGCGATCGCTGTCGGGTTTGAGACCGGTCATTTCCATGTCGATCCAGATGAGGCGGCTGGCGTCTTGGGGCATTGCGAATTCGCGTAAAATGAGGGATGCATTCTCGCACAATACGGAACGTGCCGGCGCCGCGGAGCGAATCGTGACCGCTAGCGCCTTTGCCGTCCTGTTCGTCGGCGCGCTCGCCGTCTCGCTCGCGCTGCGTCTGTGGCTCGCGCGTCGTCACCTGCGGCATGTCGCGGCACGCCGCGACGCGGTGCCGGCCGCCTTCGCCGAGCGCATTGCGCTGCCGGCGCACCGAAAGGCGGCGGACTACACGGTCGCGCGCACGCGCCTGGGCGTCGCCGAAGCGCTCGCGGAAGCGGTGGTGCTCGTCGCACTGACGCTGGGCGGCGGCCTCGCGGCGCTGGTCGCGTGGACCGATGGCCTGCCGTTGGGCGGGATGGCACGCGATCTCGTCCTGATCGCCGCGGTCGCGGTGATCTCGGGCATCGTCGGCCTTCCGTTCTCGTATGCGCAGACGTTCGGCATCGAGGTCAGGTTCGGCTTCAACCGGACCACGCGCGCGCTCTGGGTGACCGACCTCCTGAAGGGGATCCTGGTCGGCGCCGCGCTGGGCCTGCCGCTGGCGGCGCTGATGCTGTGGCTGATGCGCGCGGCCGGCCCGCTGTGGTGGATCTGGGCCTGGGCGGCATGGATCGCATTTCAGTTCCTGCTGCTGGCGCTCTACCCCACGGTGATCGCGCCGCTGTTCAACAAGTTCTCGCCGATGCCACCCGGTGCCGCGCGCGACACGATCGAGGCGCTGCTCGCGCGCTGCGGGTTCGCCAACCGCGGCCTCTACGTCATGGACGGATCGCGCCGCTCGAGCCACGGCAACGCCTTCTTCACGGGCTTCGGACGGGCCAAGCGCATCGTCTTCTTCGACACGCTGCTCGAGCGCCTGACGCCGGACGAGGTCGAGGCCGTGCTCGCGCACGAACTCGGCCACTTCAAGCTGCGGCACGTGCTGAAGCGGATGCTCTGGATGGCGGCCCTCTCGCTCGCCTTCCTGGCGCTGCTCGCCTGGCTCGCCGCATCGCCGTGGTTCTACCTGGGTCTCGGCGTGCCGCCGACGCCGGACCGCCCCGGCGTCGCGCTGCTGCTGTTCTTCCTCGCGCTGCCCGTGTTCACTTTCGTGCTGGCGCCGCTCTCGTCGCTGTACTCGCGGCGGCAGGAGTTCGAGGCCGATCTTTTCGCGGCGAAGAATGCGTCGGCGCAATCGCTCGTGCGCGCGCTGGTGAAGCTGTACGAGGACAATGCCGCGACGCTCACGCCGGACCCCCTGTATTCGGCGTTCAACGACTCGCATCCACCGGCGGCCGTGCGCATCGCGCGGCTCGATCGTCGCGGCCCCATTTCCGCAAGCTCGACCCGTGACCGGGGCCACGGAATGCCGCGCGTGACCCAACGGGTGCGGCGCTCGCCGCGCAGTGCCCCCGGGAGCGCCGCAACCGCCGCTGACGCGCTTCCGCGCCGTGCCCGGCTGCCATGGCGGGCGCCGGAAACCGGATCGACAAGACCTTCCGCTTCGCCGACTATCACCGGACGATTGCGTTCGTCAACGCCGTCGCCGGCATCGCCCATGCCGAGGATCATCATCCCGACCTGGCCGTGCACTACGATCGCTGCACCGTCGCCTGGACGACGCACAGTGCGGGCGGCGTGACGCTGAACGATTGCATCTGCGCCGCCAAGGTGGAGGCATTGGCGGCATGATGCGCGGCGCGGCGCCGGTCGCGGTCGGCGCTCCCGAGCTGGAAGACGGCCTCGTCACCGCCAGCCGCCGCCGGCACTACGCGGTGCTGCTGGACAGCGGGGGCGTCGCTCGAGTGCGTGCTGAAAGGCCGCAGCACGACGCTGGCTTGTGGCGACCGCGTTCGCGTCGCGCGCGTGGCGGGCGGCGGATCGATCGAAACCGTCCTGCCCCGCGACACGCTCTTCCATCGCTCCGACGCGTTCAAGGAAAAGCTGATCGCGGCCAACGTGACGCAGGTCGTCGGGGTCGTCGCGCCGGACCTCGGCGTTGACGAGGAACTGGTCAACCGCTGGATCATCGGCGCCGAAGCCCAGGGCTGCCGCTTCGTGCTGGCGGCGAACAAGTCGGACATGCCCGATTTCGCGGCGCTCGTCGCGCGCATGAAGCCCTTTGCCACTCTGGGCTATGCGGTCGTGCCGATGTCCGCGAAGCGGGACATTGCGCCGCTCGCCCCCTATCTGCACGGGCAGCGCACCGTCCTCATCGGCCAGTCGGGGATGGGCAAGTCCACGATCCTCAACGCCATCGCGCCGCACGCGCGGGCAAAGACCGCGGAAGTCTCGGAAGCCCTTGCCACCGGGCGCCACACGACGTCGCAGTCCACGCTTTATCCGCTGCCAGCAGGGCAGGGAGGCGGCTGGGTCGTCGATTCTCCGGGGCTCAAGGTGTTCGGCCTCGGCCACGTCGCGCCGGAGACGATTGCGGACGCGTTCGTGGAGATACGTCCGCTGCTGGGGCATTGCCGATTTCGCGATTGCCGGCATGACCGCGAGCCCGGATGCGCGGTGTGGCAGGCAGTCGAGGCGGGCAAGGTGGCGCCCTACCGCGTCGCACTGCTGCAGCGGCTTGTCAGCGAAAGCGAGGCCCTGCGAGGGCCGGGACGGTAGCGCGGCGTGCTTACGGCGCCCAGTTCGCGAGCGTGAGCAGCAGGATCAGCAGCAGCCAGAGCACGAGCGAGCGCCAGACGAGCCCCACGGCGCTCGGCAGGAGGTCTGCGTCGGGCTCGTCGCCCAGCCCGAGCTCCGGCCGGAATTCGGACTCTCCGGCCACCGCCGGCAGCGGACCGCCAAGGCGCACGCGCAACGCGCCGCCGCCGCTCGCGAGCACGATGCCCGCGTGCTCGCCACCCTCCTGGGCGGCCCACGCCTTCGCCTGGGTGCGCCAGCAGGAAGCGGCGTCCTCGAAATCGCCGACGATGGCAAACGACAGCGCGGTGAGTCGTGCCGGCATCCAGTCGAGCAGCCACAGCAGCGCCCGGGCCGGGCCGCCGAACGCCGCGCGCGCCTGGGCGATCGGCGTGATGTCCGTGCCGCCGGCACCCGAGCGCCACTCATCGGCGAGGAGCATCGCTGCGCGGTAGAGCACGGCACCCGCGGGTCCCGGCAATACCGCGAACCAGAACAGCGTGGCGAAAACCTGCCGGTACGAATCCATCAGGCCGCGCTCGATCGCGAGCTTCGCGATCTCGCCGCTCGACAGCTGCGCCGTGGCGCCGCCACGCCAGGCGGCAAGCGCACGCCGCGCCGCATTCAGGTCGTTCGCTTTCAACGCTTTCTCGACCACGGTGTAGGAATGGCTGAAGCGCCGGAAGCCCATCAGCAGGTAGAGCACGGCGACATTCCAGACGAGCCCCAGCAGCGGATTCGCCGCATCCAGCGCAAAGAACACGCCGGCCGCGAGCACCACGGGCGGGGCCACGGTCACCAGCGTTGCGACGAGTCCGTGCCGCGCGGTGCCGTCGTTGAGCTTGCGCTCGACTCCGCGTGCGTAGCGGACGAAGAGGCCCTCGACCGCCACGCGCCAGTGAAACGCGCGCCATTGCTCGAGGCCCAGCGCGGCGAGAATCGCGATGATGTTCATCCGCGGAGGAACGCCTTGCTGACGTCGCGGAACAGCGGCGTGGCGGCCTCGCGCAGCCATTCGAACACCACCATCTCGCGGGTGACGATGCGCGCGCCCTCCTGCCGCATCCGCGCCAGCGCGAGATCGCGGTCGGCCTCCCGGCGCGATCCCACGGCATCGGCGACGACGAAGACCTCCTTGCCTTCCGCGAGCAGTTCGAGCGCGGTCTGCAGCAGGCAGACGTGCGTTTCGGTGCCGACCAGCACGATCTGCGCGCGATCGGCGCCGGGGAGCCTGCCGAGGCACCGCGCCGCGACGGCGGAAAAGTGCACCTTCGGCGCCACGGCGCCGTCCGCCATCAGCTCGCGCACGTCCTTGACCGTGCGCCCGAGCCCCTGCGGATACTGCTCGACCGCCGCCGCCGGAACGCCGATCTTCCGCGCGGCCCGAATGAGCCAGGTGACGTTGGCCAGCAGACGCTCGTGCTCGTGGATGACCGGCAGGAGCCGCTCCTGGAAGTCGATGACGAGCAACAGCGAGCGCTGGGCGTCGATCAGCACGTTGCGTCCCGGCGCCGTTGCCCATTCTGCCACAGTCGCGTCGCGCGCCCTGCCTCCCGAGCGGGATTCCCGCTCGCGCGCCCGCCGCGCGCCTGGCGCGCCTTCTTCGCGCCGGGACTCCGGCTCATGACTTGAGTTCTTCCCGGTCGCGATACTGCTCCAGCGCGTCCGGATTCGCGAGCGCCTCCATGTTCTTCACCGGAAGGCCGTGCACGACGTTGCGCACGGCGAGCTCCACGATCTTGTTGCTCTTCGTGCGCGGGATGTCGGTGACCTGCACGACCTTGGCGGGCACGTGCCGCGGCGTGGTGTTGACGCGGATGTGCTGCCGGATCCGCTCGGTGAGCGCCTGGTCCAGATTGACGCCGTCCCGCAGCCGCACGAACAGGATGACGCGGCTGTCGCCGACCTCGCCGGGCGGCCAGTCCTGCCCGATGACGAGACTTTCCAGCACCTCGGGCAGCTGCTCGACCTGGCGATAGATTTCGGCCGTGCCGATGCGCACGCCGCCGGGGTTCAGCGTCGCATCGGAGCGCCCGTGGAAGACCAGGCCGCCGTGCGCGGTCAGCTCGACGTAGTCGCCGTGGCACCAGACGCCGGGAAAGCGCTCGAAGTAGGTGGCGATGTATTTCGCATCGCCGGGGTCGTTCCAGAAACGCACCGGCATCGACGGGAACGGCGCCGTGCACACGAGCTCGCCCTTGAGGTGGCTGCCGGCCGGAATCGGCCGGCCGTCGTCGTCGTAGACGTCGACCTGCATGCCGAGGCCACGGCACTGCAGCTCGCCGCGCCACACCGGCAGCGTCGGGCATCCGAGCGCAAAGCAGGAAACGATGTCGGTGCCGCCGGCAATCGACGACAGGCAGAGATCGCTCTTCACGCACTGGTAGACGTAATCGAAGCTCTCGGGCGCAAGCGGGCTACCGGTCGAGAACAGTGTCCGCAGATGCGCAAGCGCGAAATCCTTGCAGGGGACGACGCCGATCTTCTTCGCGTGGTCGACGTACTTCGCCGAGGTGCCGAAGTGCGTGACCCGTTCGGCTTCGGCGAAATCCCACAGCACCTTGCCGCGGTCGACGAAGGGCGACCCGTCGTAGAGCAGCAGCGTCGCGCCCGCGCCGAGCCCCGAGACGAGCCAGTTCCACATCATCCAGCCGCAGGTCGTGAAATAGAACAGGCGGTCGCCGGCCTTGAGGTCGCCGTGCAGCCGATGCTCCTTCAGGTGCTGCAGCAGCGTGCCGCCGGCGCCATGCACGATGCACTTCGGCACGCCGGTCGTCCCCGACGAGAACAGGATGTAGAGCGGATGGTCGAACGGCAGCCGCACATAGTCGATCGGGACCGGCCGCGTGCGGCGCGAGGAAGTCGTCCCAGCCGACGGCGCCCCGGATGCCCGAGGTGTCCCCGGGGCCCTGCCCGGTGGCTTCCAGATACGGAATCACGACCACGCGCTCGACCGTCGGCAGCTGCGCGACGATGGCCGCCACCTTGTCGAGGATGGCAGCGCCTTGCCGTTGTACCAGTAGCCGTCGACGGTGACGAGGACCCGCGGCTCGATCTGGCCGAAGCGGTCGAGCACGCCCTGCACGCCGAAATCCGGCGAGCAGGACGACCAGATCGCGCCGATGCTCGTCGGCGCCGAGCATCGCCTGAATCGCCTCCGGCATGTTGGGCAGGTAGGCGGCCACCCGGTCGCCGGCTGCCACGCCCGCCGCCGCAGCGCGGCGGCCACCCGCGACGTTGCGGCCACGAGCTCCGCGTGCGCGACGCGGCGCGTGACCTTGTCCTCGCCGCGGAACACCAGCGCGTCGCCGGCGTCGTCGGCCGGGCGCCGGGTGAGCAGGTTCTCGGCGAAGTTCAGGCGTGCCTCGGGAAACCATCGGGCACCCGGCATCCTGCCCGCCATCGACGAGCGTGCGCTCGCCGCGCGTCCCGACGACGCCCGCGTAATCCCAGACCGCGCGCCAGAACGCCTCGCGCTCGTCGATCGACCAGCGCCAGAGCGCCGCGTAGTCGGGAAACGAGCGGCCGGACGCCGCCGCGGCGCGGCGCGCAAATTCGGTGATGTTCGCCCGCGCGATGCGCTCGGGCGACGGCTGCCAGAGCATCGTGTCGGTGGTCACGTCGCCTCCAGTGCCCGCAGCGGGCCGCACACGGCATCGGGCACCGGCACGCTGCGGCCGGTCGCAAGGTCGATCCAGACCATCTTCGCCGCGCCGTCGGCGTATTTCCTGCCGTTCATCCAGATCTCGTAATAGCTGCCGATGCTCGTGCGGCCCGGGTCGCCGAGATACATCCGCACCTCGATGTCGCCCGGATAGACGAGCGGCTCCAGGAACGTGCAGCTCGCGTTGACGATCACCGGATCGGCGCTCTCGTCGGCATCGCCGGCGGGATGCAGATCCGTAGACCCACTCGATCCGCGCCTGCTCGAGGTACCGGAAGTACACCGTGTTGTTGACGTGGCCCATCGCGTCCATGTCGCCCCACCGGATCGGACTGGCGCGACGTGTGAACGAGCAGTCTCGGTTTTTGCGTCATGGCTGGTCTTCGGCGGCACGGGTCATCGCGGGCAATTCCCGCGGGCACGAACACGCAACGATCGCCGTGCTTCGCGCATTATACAATTCCACTCTTCCGATCGAGCCGCGCGGCCAGGTCCGCGCAAGAGGTGTCCACCGTGCAGCGCGAAGCCATGGAATACGACGTCGTGATCGTCGGCGGCGGCCCGTCCGGGCTCGCCGCGGCGATCCGCCTGAAGCAGCGCGCCGCGGAAACGGGCCGCGAAGTCTCGGTCTGCGTGCTGGAGAAGGGTTCCGAGCTCGGCGCGCACATCCTGTCGGGCGCGGTCATGGATCCGCGCGCGCTGAACGAACTGCTGCCCGACTGGAAGGCGCGGGGCGCGCCGCTCGCCACACCGGTCACCGAGGACCGCTTCTACCTGCTCACGAAGTCGAAGGCGATCTACAACCCGCACTGGCTGCTGCCGGACTGCTTCATCAACGACGGCTGCTACGTCGTGAGCCTCGCCAACGTCGTCCGCTGGCTGGGGCGAGAGGCCGAGGCGCTCGGGATCGAGATCTTCGCCGGATTCGCGGCCGCCGAGGTCCTCTACGACGAAGCGGGTGCGGTGCGCGGGGTCGCAACCGGCGACATGGGCGTCGGCAGGAACGGCGAGCCCACTGCCCTGTTCCAGCCCGGCGTCGAGCTCGTGGGAAAGTACACCCTGTTCGCGGAAGGCGCCGCGGCCACCTGGGCAAGGAGGTCATTGCCCGCTATCGGCTCGACGACGGTCGCGACCCGCAGACCTAGGGCATCGGCATCAAGGAACTGTGGGAGA
Source organism: uncultured beta proteobacterium (assembly GCA_963700415.1). Classification (GTDB taxonomy): domain Bacteria; phylum Pseudomonadota; class Gammaproteobacteria; order Burkholderiales; family Casimicrobiaceae; genus CAIWHR01. Next base: position 89,490 of record CAVOXS010000001.1, on the reverse strand, counting down.
TCGATGCCGCGAAGCACGTGCCGGGCCTCGTCGTGCACAGCGCCGGCTGGCCGCTCGACAACGCCACCTACGGCGGCGGCTTCATGTATCACCAGGAGGACCGCCTCGTCTCGCTGGGACTGGTCGTCGGGCTGGGCTACACCAACCCCTGGCTCGAGCCGTTCCAGGAGTTCCAGCGCTACAAGACGCACCCGCTGCTGCGCGCCTTCCTCGACGGCGGCAAGCGGATCGCCTACGGCGCGCGCGCCATCAACGCGAGCGGCCTGCAGTCGCTGCCGAAGCTCGCGTTCCCGGGCGGGGCGCTCGTGGGCTGCGATGCGGGTTTCCTGAACGCGCCGCGCATCAAGGGCTCGCACGCCGCGATCAAGTCGGGGATGCTGGCGGGCGAGGCGGCGTTCGACGCCTTGGCGGCCGGACGTTCGCGCGACGAGCTTGCCGCGTACCCGGCGGCGTTCGAGGCGTCGTGGCTCCACGAGGAGCTCCGTCGCGCACGCAATTTCAAGCCGTATCTCGACCGCGGGCTCGTCGCCGGTGCGCTGCTCTGGGGCATCGATCAGCTCGTCTTTCGCGGTCGTGTGCCGTGGACGCTGCGCCGGACGCACGCCGACCACGAGAAGCTGAAGCCCGCGGCCGAATGCAGCCCGATCGAATACCCGAAGCCGGACAACGTGCTGACGTTCGACAAGCTGTCGTCGGTGTTCCTGTCGAACACCAGCCACGAGGAAAACCAGCCGGTGCACCTGCAGCTGCGCGACCCCGCGGTGCCGACCGACGTCAACCTCGCCCGCTACGCCGGTCCCGAGCAACGCTACTGCCCGGCGGGCGTCTACGAGTTCGTCGACAACGAAGATGGCTCCGGCAGGCGGCTGCAGATCAACGCCGCCAATTGCGTGCACTGCAAGACCTGCGACATCAAGGACCCGCGCCAGAACATCCGGTGGGTGACGCCTGAAGGAGGCGGCGGGCCGAATTATCCGAACATGTAGGTGAAGCGGTCGAGCGGATTGCATCCGCCCATTGCACGCAATCCCGGGGATGCTCGGGGCAACCGTCGCGAGCACGCAAGCCCGCGTTTCTCGAGACCCTCAGCCCGGCCCTCTTCCGCGGCGCGCCGGCGGCCGTTCTGGAGCCGACCCGGCGACTCGTGGCGCGACGCCAGCCAGACGTGGAGCACGGCGATGAGGTAGAGGAATGCCGGCACCAGCCAGAGCTTCCTCACCAGCGCGACGAGCGGCGCTCCGCAGAGCACGACCGCGACCGGCCCGTGCGAGAAGAGCCAGCCGTGCGCCTTCCACGCGAGCAGCACGACCACGGCGGCGTGGACGGCAAGCGCCGCGACGCCAACGCCGTAGCCGAGGCCGGCCTTGCCGTATTCTCGCCGATTCGACCATACCGGCGTTCCCGTCGCCGGCGGTGATCGCGGTCGCGACGAGGCCGACCCACAGCAGCGTAAAACAACCGAAATAGAGAATGACCATCGTGCGCGACGTGCGCTTGCGCCACTTCACGGCTTGCCCTCCATCGCGGACGACGGGACCTGACTGGCGGTCCGGCCTGCGCGCCGGGCGCGACGGCGCCGGCCGCGATACCTACCGCCCCCGCGGTATCTTCTCCACGAACCGGGGCGCGCGCAGAAAATCGAAGTCCACGCCCTGATCGGCCTGCGTGACCCGTTCCAGGAAGAGCTTCCGGTAGCCACGCTCGCCTGCGGGCAGATCGACTTCGTGCGCTTGCGCGCGCCGTGCCAGCTCCTCATCGGAAACGAGCAGCGTCAATTCGCGCCGGCTGACGCTCAGACGGATGCGATCGCCATCCTGCACGTAAGCGAGCGTTCCTCCGATCGCCGCTTCCGGCACGACGTGCAGCACGATCGTGCCGCCGGCGGTTCCGCTCATGCGCCCGTCGGAGATGCGGACCATGTCCTTCACGCCGGCACGACCGAGTTTTTTCGGAATCGGCAGGTACCCTGCCTCGGGCATGCCGGGCGCACCCTTCGGTCCGATGTTCTTCAGGACGAGAACGTCGTCGGCGTTCACGTCGAGCGCATCGTCATCGATGCGCTCGGCCATATCCCGGACGTTCTCGAAGACGACCGCGCGCCCTTCGTGTTCCATCAGCTTTGGGTCCGCCGCCGACTGCTTGATGATCGCCCCGCCCGGCGCGAGGTTGCCGTGCAATACGGCGATGCTCCCGCGCGGATAGACCGGCGACGCAAGCGGCCGCACCACGTCCTGCTCGAAGCCCGGCCCCGAGCGCTCGATCTCCTCGCCCAGCGTGCGTCCGGTCACCGTCATCGCGTCCAGATGCAGCAGCGGCTTCAACTCGCGCAGCAGGGCAGGCATGCCCCCGGCCCTGTCGAAGTCTTCCATGTAGAACTGCCCGCTCGGCTTGAGGTCGACCAGCACCGGTGTTTCCTCCCCCATGGCGTCGAGTCGGGCGAGATCGATCTCGATGCCGAGCCGACCGGCAATCGCAGTCAGGTGAATGATTCCGTTCGTCGATCCGCCGATTGCAAGCAGCACGCGCAACGCGTTCTCGAACGCCCTGCCGGTCAGGATCCGGTCCGGCGTCAGACCGCGCTTGACCATCTGCACTGCGGTCGCGCCCGTCTGTTCCGCGATGCGAATGCGCTCTGCGGTAACCGCCGGCGGCGACGCTCCGCCCGGAAGCATCATGCCGAGCGCCTCCGCCACGCACGCCATCGTGCTCGCCGTTCCCATCACCGAACACGTTCCCACGCTCGCGACGAGCTGATCGTTCACGGTCGCGATTTCATCGGCATCGATCTCCTCCGCGCGATACCTGGCCCAGTAGCGGCGGCAATCCGTGCAGGCGCCGACGCGTTCCGCTCTGTGCGATCCGGTGAGCATCGAGCCGGTCACCAGTGCGATCGCCGGCACGCCGGCGGAAGCGGCACCCATCAATTGAGCGGGCACCGTCTTGTCGCAGCCGCCGATGAGAACGACCGCATCCATCGGCTGCGCACGTATCATCTCCTCGGTGTCCATCGACATCAGGTTGCGCAAATACATGCTCGTCGGATGAGCGAAGCTCTCGTGGATCGAGATGGTCGGAAATTCCATCGGCAAGGCGCCCGCAAACATGACGCCGCGCTTCACCGCCTCGACGAGCTGGTCGGCATTGCCATGGCACGGGTTGTACGCACTGCCGGTGCTGGCGATTCCGATCACGGGGCGGTCCAGTGCCTCATCCGAGTAACCGGCGCCCTTGATGAAGGCCTTGCGCAGGAACAGCGAGAAGCCGGGATCGCCGTAGCTGGTCAACCCCCTTTGCATGCCCTGTGGCGGCGCCGCCGCGGGTTTGACGGTCTTGTCGCGGGTCATTTCGGTCCTCGGGAGAGTCGCTGCGGCGAGTCGGTCTGCCATTACTCGAGCGAATGGCCCCTGACCCTGACGATGTGCCGGGGATCAAGTTCCCCGAGTCCCGTCACGCCCAGTATCGCCATGTCGCGGAGAATCTCGGCGGACAGCAAGCCGATCGCGTGCTCGACCCCCGCTGCGCCGGCAATGGCTGCGGCGTAACCGAAGGGCCTCCCGACGAAGACGAACTTCGCGCCGAGCGCCAGCGCCTTGAGCACATCGGTGCCGCGGCGCACGCCCCCATCCAGCATGACCGGAATGTCCGGACACGCCGCCGCGATCCCCGGCAGGACCCGCAGCGCCGCCACGGCGCCATCCAGCTGACGTCCACCGTGGTTGGAAACGATGATCCCGTCAGCGCCTGCTTCGCGCGCTCTTGCGGCATCCGCCTTGGCGAGAACTCCCTTGATCACCAGCGGCCCCGTCCACAGACGGCGGATGAGCTCGAAATGCTCCCAGTTCAGGTGTCCGCGATCGGAATAGTCGCGCAGGATATTCGGCGAGATGATGGGTGGGCCGCGTGTGGCGTAGTTGTTCTCGAAGTGCGGCACGCCGTGGCGCAGCAACGTGCGCAGGAAGGTGCCGAACAGCCAGCGTGGACGCGTGATCCCATCCCATGCCAGGCGCAGGCTTGGTCGGAGCGGCGCGGTGAACCCCGCCCGGATGTTGTTCTCGCGATTGCCCGCCACCTGCGAATCGACGGTAATCACCAGGGTCTCGAAGCCGGCGTGCGCGACCCGCTCGATGAGCGCCGTGATTTGCGGCACGTCCCCCGGGAGGTAGGCCTGAAACCAGACGTTCCTGCTCTGCTTCGCGACGTCCTCCAGGCGAATCAGCGACGATCCGCTCATGATCATCGGGATATTCGCGGCCGCGGCCGCCGCGGCGAGAACGAGGTCGCCGCGGTACGCGTACAGCGCGGCGATGCCGAGCGGCGCGATGCCGAAGGGCGCCGCGTAGGTGCGCCCGAGCACGGTCGCCTGCTGGCGATCGCTTCGACACGTCGACGAGCACGCGCGGCAGGAAGCCGAACTCCGCGAACGCCGCGCGATTGTCTTCCAGCGACCAGTCGTTCTCGGCTGCGCCGGCAACGTAGCCGAAAATGGGGCGCGGCAGGTAGCTGCGCGCCGCCGTTTCGAAGTCGTCCAGCGACAGCAGACGCTGCAGACGCTTGGTGGCCCGAACATCCATCATTTTTGCTGGCCTGATCTGGTAGGCGGGCGGGCTACCGAAGCCTGCGCGCCCGGCTTTGTTCCGGCCCGGCCATTCGTCACGCGCGCCCCGGCGGGCCGCGACTTCTGCATGACGATCACGGCGACGACCATGGTCGGCCCCGATATAGTCGAACAACGCACGCGGATAAGCAAGCATGAGGCCCGCGACGACCAGCATCCAGCGCCACAGCGGCTCGTCTTGCGGAACAGCCAGCCCTGCAACCCGCCGGCCAGCGCCGCGATGCCGATGGCCGCGGTAACCGTGACCACCGCGATCGAGCCCAAATCGAATACAGTGTGCGCTGTGAATCCTCTCTGCGAGCACGCCGTTCCGCGCCGAGGTCCTGCAGGATCTGGGCCGATTTCATGCACAACGTGGGCAGGCCCCCTTCAGGAGTGACGTATGTTGAAACGGAATGACCTCCGCTTCCTGCCCGAGATCCGGCAATCCCTCTACAGCGCGGTACTGTCCGACGTGCTGGACGAACTGGGTTTGCGCGAGCAGGCGATGACGCCTTCGATCCGGCCGCTCGACGAGGACCTGGTGCTCGCCGGCTTCGCCCGCACCGGCCTGTATCGCGAGGTGTTCTGCGTCGTGCCCGACGAGAATCCGTACGAGCTCGAAATGGCCCTCGTCGACGATCTCAAGTCCGACGAGGTCGCGGTCTTCGGGTGTTGCGGCTCACGCCGCATCGCGCCGTGGGGCGAATTGCTGTCCACCGCCTCCCGGGCGCGCGGTGCGGCCGGCTGCGTGACCGACGGCATGGTCCGCGACATCCGCGCCATCCGGGCGCTGCGCTTTCCGGTCTTTCACGGCGGCATAGCGCCCCTCGACTCGAAGGGTCGCGGCAAGGTCGCCGAGATCGACACCCCCATACGATGCGGCGGCGTCGCCGTCGTCCCGGGCGACCTCGTCGTCGGCGATGCCGACGGCGTCGTCGTCGTGCCGCGGTCCGTCGAGGAAGAGGCCCTGCGACGGGCGTTCGCCAAGGTGACCGGGGAGAACGCCACGCGCGACGAGCTGGCCGCGGGCGCCCGGCTCGCGGACGTCTTCGCCAGGTACCGCATTCTCTGAAGCGATTGCGCCAATCGCCGCCATGGCGGCATGATGACACCACGACAACGGGCCGCCGCGCAGCCGCACCGTGCGCTCGACCCGCAAGACCGCGCGATGGGACGACGAATGAGCCAGCACACGCCGCTTGAACTGCACGTTCCCGAACCGCTCGGGCGTCCCGGGCACGCATCGGACTTCTCGTACCTGCACCTCTCGCCCGCCGGCGCGGTGCGCCGGCCGCCGGTGGACGCGCGTCCGGCGGAGACCGTCGACGTCGCCGAAGCCCTCGTGCGCGTGCTCGACGACGACGGTCGGGCCGTCGGGCCCTGGGATCCGCACGCGGATCCCGCATTGCTGCAGGCGGGCCTGCGCGCGATGCTGACCACGCGCGCCTTCGACGCACGCATGCTGACCGCGCAGCGGCAGAAGAAGCTGTCGTTCTACATGCAGTGCCTGGGCGAGGAGGCGGTCGGCATCGGCCAGGCGATGGCGCTCGATCCGGCCGACATGTGCTTTCCCACCTACCGGCAGCAGGGGATCCTGATCGCCCGCGGGTACCCTCTCGTCGACATGATGTGCCAGCTCTTCTCGAACGACCGCGATCCGGTTCTGGGACGGCAGATGCCGGTCATGTACACGTCGCGCCGGCACGGCTTCTTCTCGATTTCCGGCAACCTCGGCACGCAGTACATCCAGGCGGTCGGCTGGGCCATGGCCTCCGCGATCAAGGGCGACACGCGGATCGCCTCGGCCTGGATCGGCGACGGCTCCACCGCGGAGGCCGACTTCCACAGCGCGCTGACGTTCGCCGCCGTCTATCGCGCGCCGGTCATCCTCAACATCGTCAACAACCAGTGGGCGATCTCCTCGTTCCAGGGCATCGCCGGCGGCGAGGCCGCCACCTTCGCCGCGCGCGGCGTCGGCAACGGCATCGCGTCGCTGCGCGTCGACGGCAACGATTTCCTCGCCGTGCTGGCGGCTTCGCGCTGGGCCGCCGAGCGCGCGCGCAGCGGGCACGGGCCGACCCTCATCGAATGGATCACCTACCGCGCGGGAGCGCACTCGACTTCGGACGATCCGTCCAAGTACCGGCCCGCCGACGACTGGGCGCGCTTTCCGCTGGGCGACCCGGTCGAGCGGCTCAGGAGGCACCTGATCATGATCGGCGCATGGTCGGACGACGAGCACGCGCGCACGCAGGCGGCGGTGGAGCAGCAGGTGGCCGCCGCGCAGAAGGAGGCCGAGAGCTACGGCACGCTCGCCTCCGGCCACGTGCACGACGCCTCGACGATGTTCGAGGACGTCTACAAGGACATGCCGGCGCACCTCGTGCGGCAGCGCGCGCAGCTGGGGGCTTGACCATGGCCGCGATGACGATGATCCAGGCGATCCGTTCCGCGATGGACGTGATGCTCGGGCGCGACGACAACGTCGTCGTGTTCGGCGAGGATGTCGGCTATTTCGGCGGCGTGTTCCGCTGCACCGACGGGCTGCAGGCGAAATACGGCGCAGGGCGCGTGTTCGACACGCCGATCGCCGAGGGCGGCATCGTCGGCGTCGCGATCGGCATGGGCGCCTACGGCCTGCGCCCGGTCGCCGAGATCCAGTTCGCCGACTACATCTATCCGGCCTACGACCAGATCGTGTCCGAGGCGGCGCGGCTGCGCTACCGTTCGGCCGGCGACTTCACCGCGCCCATCACGATCCGCATGCCCTGCGGCGGCGGCATCTACGGCGGCCAGACGCACAGCCAGAGCCCCGAGGCGGTGTTCACTCACGTCTGCGGCCTGCGCACGGTGATGCCTTCCAACCCGCACGACGCGAAGGGACTGCTGATCGCGTCGATCGAATGCGACGACCCGGTGATCTTCCTCGAGCCCAAGCGCATCTACAACGGCCCGTTCGACGGCCACCACGACCGGCCGGTCGTGCCGTGGTCGGGTCACCCGCTGGCCGACGTGCCCGAGGGTCACTACACGGTGCCGCTCGAGTCGGCGGCCATCGTGCGGCCCGGCGCGGCGGTCACCGTCCTCACCTACGGCACGATGGTGTGGGTGTCCGAGGCGGCGGCGCGCGAGACCGGCGTCGACGCGGAGATCATCGACCTGCGCAGCCTCTGGCCGCTCGACCTCGACACGATCGTCGACTCCGTCACGAAGACCGGCCGTTGCGTCATCGTGCACGAGGCGACGCGCACCAGCGGCTTCGGCGCCGAGCTCGCGGCGCTGATGCAGGAGCACTGCTTCTTCCAGCTCGAGGCGCCGATCGAGCGGGTGACCGGCTGGGACACGCCCTACCCGCACGCGCAGGAGTGGGCGTACTTCCCCGGCCCCGCGCGCGTGGGCGCGGCGCTGCGGCGCGTGATGGAGGCGTGACATGAGCGTCGCCTGAGCGTCCCGGGACGCGAATCGCTCCGTGCGGAAGGAAGGCGCGCAGCCCCGAAGGAGCATTCATGAATGTCCATGTCGTCAAGGTTCCCGACATCGGCGAAGGCATCGCCGAGGTCGAGCTCGTCCAGTGGCATGTCCGGACCGGCGACGCCGTCGTCGCGGACCAGACGCTCGCCGACGTGATGACCGACAAGGCGACCGTCGAGGTGCCGTCGCCGGTGGCCGGGCGCGTGCTCGGGCTGTCCGGCAACGCCGGGGACAAGCTCGCCGTGGGCAGCGAACTGATCCGGCTCGCCGTCGACGACGCCGCGACTCTGGCGTCCGGCCACGTCAGCGTCGACGCGCGCGCGCCGGCGACGGCACCTTCCGCCGCGGGAGCGCCCGTCGCGTCGCCAACCGCCGGCAAGCCGCTGGCCTCGCCGTCGGTGCGTCGTCAGGCGCGCGAGCTCGCCGTCGACCTGGCGCAGGTGCCGGGGAGCGGGCCGGACGGCCGCGTCCTGCACGAGGACGTGGTCCGCTTTGCCGCGCAGGACGGCGCGGAGGCGGCGGCGCCCGCGAGCGCGCGCCGCCATGCCGAACGCGGCGGCGAACAGCAGGTGCCGGTGATAGGCCTGCGCCGCCAGATCGCGCTGCGCATGCAGGACGCGCTGCGCATCCCGCATTTCACCTACGTCGAGGAAATCGACGTCACCGAGCTCGAGGCCCTGCGCGCGCGGCTGAACGCCGAGCGCGGTCGCACGCGCGGGCACCTCACCGTGCTGCCGTTCCTGATGCGCGCCATCGTGCTCGCCGTCCCGTCGTTTCCGCAGCTCAACGCGCGGTACGACGACGCGCAGGGCGTCGTGACGCGATTCGCCGCCGTGCACATCGGCATCGCGACGCAGACCGACGGCGGGCTGCTGGTGCCGGTCGTCCGCCATGCGGAAGCACGCGACCTCTGGTCGAGCGCCGCCGAGGTCGCGCGCCTGGCCGACGCCGCGCGCGCGGGCAAGGCCCGGCGCGAGGAGCTGTCCGGCTCGACGATCACGATCACGAGCCTGGGCCCGCGCGGCGGCATCGTCACCACGCCGATCATCAACCCGCCGGAAGTCGCGATCGTCGGCGTCAACCGCATCGTCGAGCGGCCCGTGATCCGCGACGGCGCGGTCGTGCCGCGGCTGCTCATGAACCTGTCGTCGTCGTTCGATCACCGCGTCGTCGACGGTCAGCACGCCGCCGACTTCGTGCAGGCGTTGCGCGGCTACCTCGAGTGCCCGGCGCTGCTGTTCGTCGATCCCTGACGCGCATCCGACGTACGTCACGCCCGGCGCCGGGAGCCGCTGCCGCCCGCGGCCGGCGCCGGATTCGGGAACGGCGACGGCGGCACGGAAAAAAGGGCCTCCGCGAGGAGGCCCTTGGTCGCCCGGACCGCGCCAGCGAGGGGACCAGCCTCCTGTCCCTCCGCGGCCGGCCGCAGCGGTTACAGCACCGGCAGCTTCCTGCCCGCGACGCCTGCTTTCTTGACCAGCTTCAGCTCGAGCACGCCGCCGTCGTACTTCGCCACGCTCTTCGCCTCGTCGAGCTCGTAGGGAAGCGTGAAGCTGCGATAGATGTTGCCGAAATACCGCTCGCTGCGCAGCATCTTGTCGTCGTCCTTCTTTTCCCACTCCCGCTTCACTTCGGCGGTGATCGTGACTTCGTTGCCTTCGATCTCGACGTTGATGTTCTCCTTCTTCACGCCGGGCATTTCGGCGTGAACCATGTAACCGTCCTTCGTCTCCGTGACGTCCATCTTGATCATCATCGGGGTGCGAGCGCCCTCCATCCGGACCGGCTTGAAGAACCCGCGGAAGAGCTCGTCCATCCCTGTATCGACGAACGGATCATACGATACGAGGTTGTTCATCTTGCGCTCCTTCTGTTGCGACCTTGGTTCGGGCCCCGAGCCCTCGGGGCCCTCCCCGATTTTGATTTTGCGCCACCGCGGGACGATTGCAAGCCGGGGTCTTGACGGTGGTCAACTCTGCGCCGGAAAATTCCGCGCGCCGCCGACCCGGCTCCGCGATGCATGCGTGATCCGCCATCGCGAACCGCTTTCCCTGCGGCAGCGCTCGCCGCCGCCGAGTCATGGCTGGCCCCACAGCCAGGCCGCACCGCGCACGCCGCTCGAATCGCCGTGCGCGTTGCGCAGCAGCCGCGTGTCGACGCGGTCGGAGAACACCCGGGCGCCCCACAAGGTCGGCACGTTGGCGTAGAGCCGTTCGATATTCGACATCCCGCCGCCGAGCACGATCACGTCGGGGTCGAGCACGTTGATCACGTGCGCGATGGCCCGGGCCAGCCGGTCTTCGTATCGCGCCAGCGTCGCCGTACAGGCCGCGTCGCCGACCGCCGCGCGCGCGACGATTTCTTTCGCGGGTGCCGCTTCGGCCGTCGCCGCAAGGTGATCGCGCTCGATGCCGGGACCCGACAGCCAGGTCTCGATGCACCCTGAGTGCCCGCAGAAGCACGCGCGGCCCGGGCCGTTCGTGGTCTCCGGGCCACGGCAACGGGTTGTGGCCCCATTCGCCGGCGATGCCATTCGGACCGTCGAGCACGCGGCCCTGCACGACGATGCCCGCGCCGACGCCGGTGCCGAGGATTGCGCCGAAGACGACGCCGGCGCCCGCGCCGGCCCCGTCGGTCGCCTCGGAAAGCGCGAAGCAGTTGGCGTCGTTCGTCACTCGCACCTCGCGCCCGAGTTCGGCCTCCAGATCGCGCTTGAACGGCCGGCCGTTGAGGCACACCGAGTTGCATGCCCCGCAACAGTCCCGTCGCGCGCGAGATCGAGCCGGGCGTGCCGATGCCCACCGTTCCCCGGCCGCCGAGTTCGCGCTCGGTGTCGCGCACCAGCCCCGCGAGCGCCGCGAGCGTGCCCCGGTAGTCGCCGTGCGGCGTCGGAATCCGGCGGCGCAGGAGTTCCGTTCCCCGGGCATCGAGGGCGATGATCTCGATCTTCGTCCCGCCAAGATCGATCCCCATCCGCATGCGCTTGTCGTCCATCGCGGTTCCAATCCGGAGGCGCCGGAGCCGGACACGACCCCTGCGCGTCGCGCAGGAAGCAGAATATGCCACAGCGCGGCGCCACCGGAACCCGACAGGGACCGGGTTTCGGCATGCTTTATGCATGATCCCGAGGCAGTTCCATCGGAAATGAGCGTGCCCGATGTAGACTTTGTCCTGATACGCGGGATTGCGGCCGGTTTCGCCGCTGCAAACTCCGCCGCGGCCCATGCGGACGGAAGCCATGACGACAACCTCGAACTCGACCCCCATGACGCAACCCGTCGGCGCCCCGCGTGCCGACCCGCCGACGAGCGAGGCCGTTGCCGCGTTCGGGCAATCCGTCCTCGCCAAGCTCACCTACATGGTCGGCAAGGATCCGGCCCATGCGCAGGAGCATGACTGGCTGCTCGCGACGGCCCTCGCCGTGCGCGACCGCATCGTCGATCGCTGGATGGACGCGACGCGCAGGACCTACCGGGACGGGCGCAAGCGCGTCTACTACTTCTCCCTGGAATTCCTGATCGGGCGGCTGTTGTTCGACGCGCTCGGCAATCTCGGGCTCACGGACACCGCGCGGGCGGCGCTGCGCGAGCTCGGCGTGGACCTCGACCGGCTGCGCAGGCTCGAGCCCGACGCCGCGCTCGGCAACGGCGGCCTCGGACGCCTCGCGGCGTGCTTCATGGAAAGCATGGCCACGCTGGGCATACCGGCGCATCGGCTACGGCATCCGCTACGACCACGGCATCTTCCGGCAGGTGCTGAAGGACGGCTGGCAGCACGAGCTTCCCGAGGACTGGCTGTCCTCCGGCAACCCGTGGGAGTTCGAGCGCCCGGAGGTCAGCTACCGCGATCGGCTTCGGCGGCAGCGTCCAGGCGGTCGAGACGCGACGGCGAGACCACGCGCTACGCATGGGAACCGGCCGAACGCGTCAACGCCGTGGCCTTCGACACGCCGCTCGTCGGCTGGCGCGGGCGGCACGTCAACACGCTGCGGCTCTGGTCGGCGCGGCGACCGACCCGCTGCGGCTCGAGGACTTCAATCGCGGCGACCACGTCGGCGCGCTGGCCGACCGCGTGCGCGCTCGAGGCGATCTCGCGGGTGCTCTATCCGAGCGACGAAACAGCCGCCGGTCACGAGCTGCGGCTGCGGCAGGAGTACTTCTTCGCCTCCGCGTCGCTGCAGGACCTGCTGCGCCGCCACCACGCGCAGCACGGCGACTTCTCCTCGCTCGCCGACCACGTGTCGATCCAGCTGAACGACACGCATCCGGCGATCGCGGTCGCCGAATTGATGCGGCTGCTGGTCGACGTGCACGAGCATGCCGTGGGAGCTCGCGTGGGACGTCACGACGTCCGTCTTCAACTACACCAACCACACGCTGCTGCCCGAGGCGCTGGAAACCTGGCCGGTCTGGCTGATGGAAAACCTGCTCCCGCGGCACATGCAGATCATCTACCTGATCAACGCGCTGCACCTCGATCACCAGCGCGCCGAGGGTCGCGACCGACGACGCGTTCCTGGCCTCGATCTCGCTGATCGAGGAGAACCACAGCCGGCGGGTCCGGATGGGGCATCTCGCGTTCATCGGGTCGCGCCGCGTCAACGGCGTGTCGGCGCTGCACACGAGCCTCATGCGGGAAACCGTGTTCCGCGACCTCAACGCGATCCATCCGGAGCGCATCGTCAACAAGACCAACGGCATCACCTTCCGCCGCTGGCTGTACCAGGCGAACCCCGGCCTGACCGAGCTCATCGTCGACGCGATCGGACCGCAGGTGCTCGACGACGCGGGGCGACTCGAGGCGCTCGCGCCGTTTGCCGACGACGCTGCGTTCCGCGAGCGCTTCGCGGCGGTGCGCCGCCGCAACAAGATCGCGCTGGCCCGGCTCGTCGCCGAGCAGCTGGGCGTGGGCCTCGACCCCGACGCGCTGTTCGACGTTCACATCAAGCGCATCCACGAATACAAGCGCCAGCTGCTGAACGTGCTCGACACGATCGCGCTGTTCAACGCGATGCGGGCGCAGCCGACGCTGCCCTGGGTGCCGCGCGTGAAGATCTTCGCCGGCAAGGCCGCCGCGGGCTACCAGCAGGCGAAGCTCATCATCAAGCTCGCCAGCGACGTCGCGCACATCGTCAACCGCGACCCCGTGGTGCGCGGACGGCTCAAGGTCGTGTTCCTGCCCAACTACAACGTGAGCCTGGCCGAAGCGATCATCCCGGCGGCGGACCTTTCCGAGCAGATCTCGACGGCGGGGATGGAGGCGTCCGGCACCGGCAACATGAAGCTCGCGCTCAACGGCGCGCTCACCATCGGCACGCTGGACGGCGCCAACATCGAGATCCGGGACCGCGTGGGCGCGGAGAACATCATGATCTTCGGCCTCACGGCGGCACGAGGTCGCGGAGAAGCGCCGTGCAGGGCTCGACGCGACCGAGAGCATCGCCGCGTCGCGCGTGCTGGCGCGAGGTGCTCGACGCCGTCGCGTCGGGCGTGTTCTCGCCCGACGACCGCAGTCGCTACCAGGGGCTGGTCGACGGCCTGCGCCACCGCGATTACTTCATGGTGACCGCGGACTTCGACGCCTACCGGTCGACGCAGCGGGCGGTTGCCGAGCTCTGGCAGGATCAGGCTGCGTGGTGGCGCAAGGCGATTCTCAACACGGCGCGGATGGGGTGGTTCTCCTCGGATCGGGCGATAATGGAGTATGCGCGCGAAATCTGGGACACCGAGCGCGGCGAAACCGGGATCGCGCTGGGGGGAAGTGAGCGCGCCGGCCCGGCGCGCGCACGCGGATCCCGGCTCCGCGACCGCACGGCTCCCGCGTGCCGCGCCGCGGCTCGTCCGCAGGAGCCATCACTGACGCGGCGGCGCGAGTTCCGGCGCCGGGCGCGTCGAGAGAGGACGCGATGGACACCGTAACGTACTCGACCCCGCTCGCCCGCTCGGCGATGGCCTACGTGCTCGCCGGCGGACGCGGCACCCGCCTGATGGAGCTCACCGAGCGGCGCGCGAAGCCCGCCGTCTACTTCGGCGGCAAGTCGCGCATCATCGATTTCGCGCTGTCGAACGCGCTCAACTCGGGCATCCGGCGCATCGCGGTTGCGACGCAGTACAAGGGGCACAGCCTGATCCGGCACATGCAGCGCGGCTGGAACTTCCTGCAGCCGGTCCGCAACGAGAGCTTCGACATCCTGCCGGCGAGCCAGGGCATCGGCGACGACAAGTGGTATGCGGGCACGGCGGACGCCGTATACCAGAACATCGACATCATCGACGCCTACGCGCCGGAATACCTGGTGATCCTCGCGGGCGACCACATCTACAAGATGGACTACGAGCGGATGCTCGTCCAGCACGTCAACAGCGGCGCCGACGTCACCGTCGGCTGCGTCGAGGTGCCGATCGCCGAAGGCGAGCGCGTTCGGCATCATGCATGTCGACGACGCGGACCGCGTCGTGGCCTTCTTCGAGAAGCCCGAACACCCGCCCGAGATGCCGGATCGGCCCGGCTGGGCGCTCGCGAGCATGGGCATCTACGTGTTCCGGCGCGAGTTCCTGAACGAGCAGTTGCGGCGCGACGCCGCAGATCCGGCATTCGAGCCGCGATTTCGGCCACGACGTCATACCCTGGCTCGTCCGGCACGGAAAGGTCGTGGCGCACCGTTTCGCCCGCTCCTGCGTGCGCTCGCGCGACGAAGCCGAGGCCTATTGGCGCGATGTCGGAACGCTGGACGCGTACTGGAAGGCCAACATCGACCTCACCGATGTCGTGCCGGGGCTCGACCTCTACGATCACGGCTGGCCGATCTGGACCTATGCGGAGATCACGCCGCCGGCGAAGTTCGTCCACGACGTCGACGGCCGGCGCGGCATCGGCATCGTCGTCGCTGGTGTCCGGCGGCTGCATCGTCTCCGGCTCGACGCTGCGCCACTCGCTGCTGTTCACCGGCGTGCATCTGCATTCGTACGGGCACGTCGAGAACGCCGTCATCCTGCCCTACGTGGACATCGGCCGGGGCGCGCGGCTCACCAACGTGGTCGTCGATTCCGGCGTCCGGATTCCCGCCGGGCTCGTCGTCGGCGAGGATCCGGAGGTCGATGCGGCGCGCTTTCGCCGTACCGCCGCTCGGCATCTGCCTCATCACCCAGCCGATGATCGACAGGTTGCAGGGCTGACGCGCGTGCGCATCCTTTCCGTCGCGTCGGAGGTCTACCCGCTGATCAAGACCGGCGGCCTCGCCGACGTGGTCGCCGCGCTGCCGCCGGCGCTGGAAAGCGAAGGCATCGCGATGCACACGCTGGTCCCCGGATATCCCGCGGTGATCGACGCGTTGCGCGATGCCGAGGTCGTCCACACGTTCCCGCACGTGCACGGCGGGCCGGCCCGGCTCCTCGCGTCGCGCACCGCCGGGCTCGATCTGCTCGTGCTCGACGCGCCCCGCCTCTTCGCGCGACCCGGCAATCCCTATCTCGGCCCCGACGGGAAGGACTGGCCGGACAACGCGGTGCGCTTCGCCGCGCTGGCCGAGTGCGCGGTCGCGATCGCGCGCGGAGACGTCGCCGGCTACGCAGCCGACATCGTCCATGCCCACGACTGGCAAGCCGGGCTCGTCCCCGCACTGCTTCGCTACGGCGGGGCGCCGCGGCCGCGCACCGTCATGACCGTGCACAATCTGTCCTTCCAGGGGCAGTTTCCGCGCGAGCTCCTGGCGACGATCGGATTGCCTCCGCACGCCTGGTCGATCGACGGCGTCGAATACCACGGCACGATCGGCTACCTCAAGGCGGGGCTCGCCCTGGCCGACCGGATCACCACGGTCTCGCCGACCTATGCGGCGGAGATCCGCACGCCCGAGGGCGGCATGGGGCTCGACGGCCTCCTGCGCCAGCGCGCCGGCGTGCTCGAGGGCATCCGCAACGGGATCGACGAAACGGTGTGGAATCCCGCGACCGACCCTCATCTCGCCGCGCGCTTCGACCGGATGCACTACGCAAGGCGCGTGCCGAACAAGGCCGCGCTGCAGGCGCGTTTCGGCCTCGATGCCGATCCGGCGGCTTCGCTCTGCGGCGTCGTCAGCCGATTGACGCACCAGAAGGGGATGGACCTGCTGCTCGAGGCGCTGCCGTTCCTCGCCGGCCACGGCGCGCAGCTCGCGCTGCTGGGTTCGGGCGACAAAGCGCTCGAGGACGGTTTCGTCGCGGCGGCCACCCGCTATCCCGGTCGCATCGCCGCACTGATGGGCTACGACGAGTCGGTCGCGCATCTCATGCAGGCCGGCGCCGACGCGCTGCTGGTTCCTTCGCGCTTCGAGCCCTGCGGACTCACCCAGCTCTGCGCGCTGCGCTATGGCGCCATTCCGATCGTGGCGCGCGTCGGCGGCCTCGCCGACACTGTCGTCGACGCGAACGAGATGGCGCTGGCCGCGGGCGCGGGGACGGGCCTGCAGTTCGCGCCGGTGACGCGCCAGAATCTCGAATTCGCGATCGGCCGCGCCATGGCGCTGCGGCGCGATTCCGCGCTGTGGCGACGGATGCAGGCGCGCGCGATGGCGACCGACGTCGGCTGGACCCGTCCCGCGCGGCGCTATGCGGCGCTCTTTCGCGAGCTCGGGGCGCACGACACCGCCTGACGATGCGCGACGTCGGCCCCGGCAGCCCAGAGCCGCTTGGTGTCACCCCGGGGTTGGGCGGCGCGAACGTCGCCGTCTTTTCCGCGCACGCGACGCGCCATCGAGCTCTGTCTTTACGACGCCAGCGGCCAGCACGAGATCGAACGAGTCGCATTGCCGGAACGCACCGGCGACGTGTTTCACGGATTCGTCAGCGGTGTCGGCGCCGGGGATCGGTACGGCCTGCGGGCGCACGGACGGTACGACCCGCGCGCGGGTCACCGCTTCAATGCCGCGAAGCTGCTCGTCGATCCGTACGCGCGAGCGCTCGACCGGGCCTTTGCCTACGATGCGGCGTTGACCGGCGGCGGCGACGATCTCGGCACGCGGGACGATACCGATAGCGCAGCCGTTCGTGCCCAAGGGGGTCGTGACGCCGTATCCGCACCACGTGACGGACGGTCGACCGCAGGTGCCGTGGCGCGAGACGATCCTGTACGAGCTGCACTTGCGCGGCTTCACGCGGGCGCACCCGGGCGTGCCGGAAGCCCTCCGCGGCACCTGCGCGGGCCTCGCCCACCCTGCGGCGCTTGCGCACCTGACACGGCTCGGCGTCACCACCGTCGAGCTGATGCCGATCGCGGCGGCGATCGACGAGCGTCATCTCGCGCGCCTGGGCCTCACCAATTACTGGGGCTACAACCCGGCAGCGCTGTTCGTCCCCGACCCGCGGCTCGCGCCGGGCGGCATCGACGAAGTGCGCGCCTGCGTGGCGGCGCTGCACGCGGCCGGCATCGAAGCGATCGTGGACGTCGTCCTCAACCACACCGGCGAAGGCGATGCGCTCGGGCCGACGTTGTCGCTGCGCGGTCTCGACAACGCGACCTACTACCGGACTCCCGCCCGGGATCGCGCGCGGTACATCGACGACACGGGCTGCGGCAACACGCTCGCGCTGGACCGGCCGCCGGTGCTCCGCCTCGCGCTGGACGTGCTTCGCTACTACGCGGAAGCGGCGGGCGTGGACGGTTTCCGCTTCGACCTCGCCACGACCCTCGGTCGCCGCGACGACGGCTTCGATCCCGCGGCACCGCTCCTGCAGGCCGATCGCGCAGGATCCTGTGCTGCGCGAACTCAAGCTGATCGCGGAACCGTGGGACGTCGGACCCGGCGGGCACCGTCTCGGCGCCTTCCCGCCGGGATGGGGAGAGTGGAACGACCGCTACCGCGACGCCGTGCGTCGGTACTGGCGCGGCGATACCGGAAGCACCGGCGAGCTCGCGACGCGCTTCGCGGGCTCGGCCGACGTCTTCGCGCCGCGCTCGCGCCCTCCGTCACGGTCGGTCAATTTCGTCACGGCGCACGACGGCTTCACGCTCGCCGACCTCGTGGCCTACGCCGCGAAGCACAACGAAGCGAACGGCGAGGACAACCGCGACGGCAGCGACGCCAACTGGTCGTGGAACAACGGCACCGAAGGGCCGACGACCGACCCCGGCATCCAGGCGGCGCGCGGACGCGACGTGCGCAACCTGCTGGCGACGCTGCTCCTGTCGCGCGGGACGCCGATGCTGGCGATGGGAGACGAGCTCGGACGTACGCAGCGGGGCAACAACAACGCCTACGCGCAGGACGGTCCGCTGACGTGGATCGACTGGGAAACGGCCGACATGGCGCTGATCGCTTTCGTCGCGCAGCTGACCGACCTGCGCCGACGCCACCCGGCATTCTCCGGCGAGCGCTGGCTCGCCGGCGCGCCCGTCGATGCGAACGGCCTGCCCGACATCGAATGGCGCCATCCGGACGGCCGAGCGATGACCGGCGGCGACTGGACGCTGCCCGCGGCCCACGCTCTGGTCGCGACTCTCTACGCGAGCCCCGCCGGGACGCGGGCCGCCGACCGGGTCGCCGTTGCCTTCAATGCCGGCGAGGGACCCGTCAACGTGTGCTGGCCCGAGGCGCGCGACGGCCATGTCTGGCGGCGCGTCATCGACACGGCATTGCCTGCCGCAAGCCCCGACCCCGTCGATCCCTTCGCCGTCGATGCGACGCCCATCGCGGCGCGGTCGTTGCGGGTCCTCGCCGAAGAAACCGACGCCGCGCCCCGCGGCGACAGGACGGGGGCCCGGGCGGAAACCGTCGACCGTCCCTTCCCGGCGGCCGGCTGACACGCGCTGCGTTTCGACGACGGGCGCGACGGCCACTGCGCGCGCACGGCGAAGGGCTCACCGCGGCGGGTCGACCCGCTGTCCGAGCATCTCCGGAATGATCAGCGTGACGCCGCGCTCGGTCACGCGGAAACGTCGCCGGTCCTCGTCCGGGTCGAGCCCCACCTTCAGGCCCTCCGGCAACCGGCAATGCTTCTCGACCACGGCGCGCTTGAGCACCGTATGGCGGCCCACGTCGACGGACGGAAGGATCACCGAATCCTCGATCGTGCAATAGTCGTGGACGCGAACATTGGAGAACAGCAGCGAGCGGCGCACGGTGGAGCCGCTGACGATGCAGCCGCTGGCGACGATGGAGTCGATCGCCGTGCCGCGGCGGTCGTCGCCATCGAACACGAACTTGGCGGGAGGCAGCTGCTCCTGGTGCGTCCAGATCGGCCAATCCGCGTCGTACAGGTTCAACTCGGGCACGACGCGCGTCAGCGCGACATTGGCTTCCCAGAAAGCATCGATCGTGCCGACGTCGCGCCAATAGGGGATGCCGTCGTGCATGTTGACGCAACTGTCGGCGAAATCATGGGCATGCACGCGCACCCCGGCTCCGAGCAGGCGCGGGATGATGTCCTTGCCGAAATCGTGGCTCGAGGTGGCGTCACCGGCATCGCGCACCAGTTCGTCGTACAGGAAGCCGGCGTCGAACACGTAGATGCCCATGCTGGCCAGCGCCTGGTCCGGTCGATCCGGCACCGGCGCGGGTTGCGCCGGTTTCTCCGCGAACGCCACCACGCGACGCCCGGCGTCGACCGCCATCACGCCGAGAGAGGACGCTTCGTCCAGCGGCACTCCGATGCAGGCGATCGTCATCGGCGCCTGCGCGCGGACGTGGTCCTCGAGCATCCGCCCGTAGTCCATCTTGTAGACGTGGTCGCCCGCCAGGATCAGCACGTGGTCCGGATCGTGGCGGCGCAGGATGTCGAGGTTCTGGTAGACGGCATCCGCGGTGCCCTGATACCAGGTCGTCTCGATCCGCTGCTGCGCCGGCAGGAGCTCCACGAACTCGTCGAAGCGCCCGTCGAGAAAGCTCCAGCCGCGCTGCACGTGTCGCAGCAGACTCTGCGCCTTGTACTGCGTGCAGATGCCGATGCGGCGGATGCCCGAGTTCACGCAGTTCGACAACGCGAAATCGATGATCCGGAACTTGCCGCCGAACGGCAACGACGGCTTCGCGCGCCAGTTGGTCAGCTCGCCGAGGCGGCTGCCCCTGCCGCCGGCCAGGATCAGCGCGAGCGCATTCTTCGTCAGCGCCGCGGTCCGCGGCCGGGCCGGGCCACGATGGGCGAGCGCCTCCAGCGCATCGACTTCGGTGGCGTTGATCTGCATGGCGCAGCCGTCGGCACGGCGCCGACTACCTGCCGGTCGGGAGGTCGATGCGCGCTTCCGCCTCGAGCCAGTCTTCCAGCTCGTGGCCGGGCTCGAATCCTCTTCTCTCGGCGCAGTAGTACGCGGCCGCCGCGATCGCCAGCCGCCTCGCTTCGGGATCGACGGGACGCTCCGTCGCCGGCTGCGATGCCATCGCCGCAATGACTCCGGTCGTGGGGGTGGCCGCAGGCGTGGCCACCGGCGGGATCGTGGACTTGCCGCGCGAACGCCGCGATTGAGTATCGAGGTGCGCAGACATTTTCAAATCCTCCTGTGCGGTTTTCCCTGCACCGGATTCTTCTTCTTGTGCACTACACGGTACGCGTCGCCACGAGCGCTGCATTGACGCCCGTCAATGACCGATCATCTACCGCGAGAAAAACTGTGCTGCAATGCATCAACGCTCAGGCCGGCGCCGTCTCCATCGCCGCCGGCGAAAGCGCCGCGGCGATCGCTTCGTCCACGTGCTCGACCCACACGATTCTTAGCTTCTCGCGCGCGTCGGCCGGGATGTCCTCGAGATCGCGGCGGTTGCGCGCGGGGAGCAGCACGGTGCCGATCCCGGCACGCAGCGCAGCCAGCACCTTCTCCTTGACGCCGCCGATCGGCAGCACGAGGCCGCGCAGGCTGATCTCGCCCGTCATCGCGACATCGTTGCGCACGAGCCGCCCCGTGAGCAGCGAAGCGAGCGCGACGAATATCGCCACCCCCGCGCTCGGACCGTCCTTGGGCGTCGCCCCGGCCGGCACGTGGACGTGGATATCGGATTTCTCGAGCGCCTCCGGCGCGATGCCGAGATCGCGCGAGCGTGCCTTGACGAGAGAAAGCGCCGCCTGCGCGCTCTCCTTCATCACGTCGCCCAGCTGTCCGGTCAGGATCAGCTTCCCGGCGCCCGGCATGCGCGTGGCTTCGATGAACAGGATGTCGCCGCCCACCGGGGTCCACGCGAGGCCGGTGGCGACCCCGGACACGCCGCTTCGCATCGCGACTTCGGCCTCGAACTTGCGGGCGCCGAGGATGGCCGCGAGGTCGTCCCGACCCACCGCCACCCGCTGCGCGCCGCCTTCGGCGACGCGCACCGCCACATTGCGGAAGACGTTGCCGATCTCGCGCTCGAGATTGCGCACGCCGGCCTCCCGCGTGTAATCCTCGATGATCGCCGCCAGCGCGTCGTCGCCGATCGAGCACTGCTCCGCGGTGAGGCCCGTCGCCGCGAGCTGGCGCGCGACGAGATAGCGCCGCGCGATCTGCAGCTTCTCCTGCGCGGTATAGCCGGGCAGCTGGATGACCTCCATCCGGTCGCGC
This sequence comes from uncultured beta proteobacterium, assembly GCA_963700415.1. Lineage (GTDB taxonomy): Bacteria > Pseudomonadota > Gammaproteobacteria > Burkholderiales > Casimicrobiaceae > CAIWHR01. The sequence continues at coordinate 67,922 of CAVOXS010000001.1, read as the reverse complement.
AGCGGGCCCGGTATCGTGTCGAGCACGTTCGCGGTGCAGACGAACATCACCGCCGAGAGGTCGAACGGCACCGCCAGATAGTTGTCGCGGAAGGCCGCATTCTGCTCGGGGTCGAGCACCTCGAGCAGCGCCGACGCAGGGTCGCCGTGGAAGCCGCCGGCGCCGAGCTTGTCGACTTCGTCCAGCATCAGCACGCAGTTGCGCGTGCCCGCCTTGCGCACGCTCTGGATGATGTTGCCGGGCAGCGAACCGATGTAGGTGCGCCGGTGACCGCGAATTTCCGCCTCGTCGTGCACGCCGCCCAGGCTGAGGCGCACGAACTGCCGCCCGGTGGCCTTGGCGATGCTCTGGCCGAGCGACGTCTTGCCCACGCCGGGCGGGCCGGCAAAGCACAGGATCGGGCTTCTGCCCGACGGATTGAGCTTGCGCACCGCCAGATATTCGAGAATGCGCCGCTTGATCTTGTCGAGGCCGTAGTGATCCTCGTCGAGGATGCGCCGCGCCTCCGCGATGTCGATGGCCGCTTCGGCGCCGGTGGCCCATGGCAGCTCGATCAGCCAGTCGAGATACGTGCGGATCATCGAGTATTCGCCGGCGCCCTCCGGCATCCGCTCGAGACGCTTCAACTCCTTGCGCGCCTGCTGTTCCACTTCGGGAGGCATCCCGGCCGCCGCGATCGCGCGATCGAGCTCGGCGATCTCCGCCGCGCCCTCGTCGCCCTCGCCGAGCTCCTTCTGGATGGTGCGCATCTGCTCGCGCAGCAGGTGCTTGCGCTGGCTGTCGTCGATCGAGCCTTTCGTGCGCTCGGCGATTTCGCGCGAGATCTTCAGCACCTCGATGCGTTGCGCGAGCAGGTCCAGCAGCTTGTCGAGGCGCGTCCTGAGGTCGAAGGTCTCCAGCAGCGCCTGTTTTTCCTCCGCGCCGATGTCGATCAGTCCCGCGATGAAGTCCGCGAGCCGCGGCGCGCCTTCGACGCCCTGCAGCGCGGACACCACCTCCTCGGGCACCTGCGGCAAGAGCTGCAGTATCTCCGTCGCCCGCTCCTTGAGACCGCGGGCGCGACCCTCGATGTCCGGCCCGGCCTGCTCGGTCTCGGCGATGAGCTCCACCCGTGCGGCCATGAACGGATAGCCTTCGAGGTACTCGAGCACACGGAAGCGCTGCGCGCCCTGGCAGATGGCGTGATGCGCGCCGTCCGCCGCCGTGATGTAGCGAATCACGTTGGCCGTGGTGCCGACCCGATGGAGATCGTCCGGCCCCGGCAGGTCGGCGTCGGGCTTGGTCTGCAGCAGTATGCCGAGAGGACGCTGCAGGCGCGCGGCCTCGTGCACCGCGGCCCGCGAGCGCTCGCGGCCAACCGTGAGCGGGAATACCATCCCGGGGAACAGCACGACATTGCGCACCGGCACGATGATGAGCGCGTCGCCGGGGAGCGGACGCGTCGCGCCTGCATCCTCCGTCCGCGTTTCCACGGGAGCGGCCTCGACATCGGGGCCCGCATCGGCACGGAGCGGTCTGTCGGCGGCGTTGGTCGGTCCTTTCATGTGTCCCCCGTCGCGGCCGCCTTGCGCAGCCGCAGCATCAGGCAGCCGTCACGCATTTCGGGGCTACCCGCGTCGAGCCTGGTGCCGGGCAGCCGGATTCGCCGCTCGAAATACCCGTAGGGAATCTCCAACCGCCGCACCGCGCGCCGCGATCCCGCGAACGGCAGGCTGCGCTCCGCGCGCAGCACGAGATCGCCCGATTCGGTGGTCACCTCGATCCGATGGGCGGGCACGCCGGGGAGTGCGACAACGACGATGACTTCGTGCTCGTCCTCGAACACGTCGACCGGCGGCTCCCAAGTGGCGTGGGTGCGCCCGGACGCGGAGAGGCGGAAGAACTGCCGGTGCAGGCGTTCGGCCTCGTCGATCAGCGCGCAGGCCTGCTCCCCACATCCAGTCGGTCGGATCTCGTGTCCTCATCCGCGGCCGTCCGTCAGGCGCTCGCCCCGATCCAACGCAGCAGCCCGGGCAGGTCCATGGCGCCGGACTGTCGCGCCACCTCGCGCCCGTTCCGGAACGCAATGAGCGTCGGTATGCTCCGTATGCCGAAGCGGGTGGCGATCCCGGGCTCGCTCTCGGTGTCGAGCTTCGCGATCCGCGCCTGCGTCGCAAGCTGCGCGGCGGCCCGCTCGTACGCTGGCGCCATCATCCGGCAGGGTCCGCACCAGGGCGCCCAGAAATCCACCACCAGGGGCAGATCGTTGCCGGCGACATGGCGGTCGAAATTCGCCGCGGTGAGCTCGATCGGACGACCGGGCAACAGCGGCTGCTTGCAGCCGCCGCAATTCGCGCCGGCGTCCAGGCGTTCGCGCAGCACGCGGTTGGTCGTCGTCGCAGTGCGCACAGACGACGCGCAGGTGATCGCTCACGGGCGCGCCTCCGGGGTGGCCGCGATCGAGGTGACGCTCCGCTGGTTCCGCGGGATTTTCATAACGCAGACATGAGGGCACTTCGGGGCCGATTCAAGTCCGCGCCCGCCGCCGCTCCGGTGGCCGCGCGCCGGATCGGTGTTGACGTGGATCAACCCCGAATGCGGCGGCCGGCCGTTTCCGAGAGCCGTCCCGCTGCGCAGGCAGCGAGCGCGGGGATAATGTCCAGGATCGGAATGGCAAGCGCCGCATCCGGAGCACGCCATGGAGAAGCGAACCTATTTCCACCTCTGGTACCTGATCGCCGCGGTCCTCGGCGTGCTGTGGCTGCGTGACATCTGGGTCAACGTGAGGCAGGTCGAGCCGATCCCGTACAGCCAGTTCCAGCAGGACCTCAGGGAAGGCCGGATCAAGGACGTCGCCGTCGCGGCCAACACGGTCCAGGGCTCGTACAAGGAGGCAAAGCCGGACGGCCGCACGCGGTTCGTCGCGACGCGGGTCGACCCCGAGCTCGCGAAGGATCTCGCGCAGTACGGCGTCGAGTTCGCGGGCACCGTCGAGAGCACGTTCTTGCGCGACGTCCTGTCGTGGGTCGCGCCCGCGCTCGTCTTCTTCGTCATCTGGATCTATCTCGCGCGACGGATGGGCGAGCAAGGCGGGCTGGGCGGCGGGTTCGTCTCGATCGGCAAGAGCAAGGCGCGCGTCTACATGGAAACCGACACCAAGGTCACGTTCGACGACGTCGCCGGCGTCGACGAGGCCAAGGAGGAGCTGCGCGAAGTCGTCGGCTTCCTCCGGGATCCGAAGCGCTACAGCCGGCTGGGCGGACACATTCCGAAGGGCGTGCTGCTCGTCGGTCCTCCCGGCACCGGGAAGACGCTGCTCGCCCGCGCCGTCGCGGGGGAGGCCGGCGTGCCGTTCTTCTCGATCAACGGCTCCGAGTTCGTCGAGATGTTCGTCGGCGTCGGCGCGGCGCGCGTGCGCGACCTCTTCGAGCAGGCAAGGAAACGCGCGCCGGCCATCATCTTCATCGACGAGCTCGACGCGCTGGGCCGCGCGCGCGGCCTCTACGGCATGGGCGGGCACGACGAGAAGGAGCAGACGCTGAACCAGCTCCTGGTCGAAATGGACGGCTTCGACCCGTCGAAGGGCCTGATCCTGCTGTCGGCGACCAACCGGCCGGAGATCCTCGACCCGGCGCTGCTGCGGGCCGGGCGCTTCGATCGCCAGGTGCTGGTCGACCGTCCCGACAAGGCGGGCCGGGTCCAGATCCTCAATGTCCACCTGAAGAAGGTGCAGCTCGCCGCGGACGCCGATCCGGACATGATCGCGGCACTCACGCCGGGCTTCACCGGAGCCGACCTCGCCAATCTCGTGAACGAGGCGGCGCTGATCGCGACCCGTCGCGGCGCCGATGCCGTCGCGCTCGACGATTTCACCAACGCGGTCGAGCGCATCGTCGCGGGCCTCGAGAAGAAGACCCGCATCCTGAACGCCAGGGAGCGGGAGATCGTCGCGCACCACGAGATGGGGCACGCGCTGGTCGCCCTTGCGCTGCCCGGAACCGATCCCGTGCACAAGGTATCGATCATTCCGCGCGGCGTCGGCGCCCTGGGCTACACGATCCAGCGTCCGACCGAGGATCGCTTCCTGATGAGCCGGCAGGAACTGGAGAACAAGATGGCCGTGCTGCTGGGCGGCCGCGCGGCCGAGCACGTCGTCTACGGTCACCTTTCGACCGGTGCCGCCGACGATCTGGCCAAGGTCACCGACATCGCCCGCAGCATGGTGATGCGCTACGGCATGGACGAGAAGCTGGGCAACTTGTCGTTCGAGGACGAACGCCCGCTGTTCCTGCCGGCCCCGGTCGCCGGAACCGAGCGCCGGTACAGCGAGGACACCGCGCGCGAGATCGACCGCGCGGTGCGCGAAATCGCAAGCAACGCGTTCGACCGTGCGAAGCGCATCCTCGCCGAGAACCGGCAGGTGCTGGAGGATGGCGCCCGGCTGCTGCTGCAGAAGGAAACGCTGTCGGAAGCGCAGATCGAGGCCATCGCGGCTTCCCTCGCGGCGGATCCCGGCGCGCGACCGACGGCGCCTGGCGCCGAAAGTTGACATTGGTCAAGCGAGCCCGGCGCCGGCACGCGACAATGGCCTCAGCGTGCCGGGGATGCTGACGACGGCACCGGAAGCACGGACCGACATCCCGGCGCACTCGGCGCGCCCCCTTCGCAAGGAGGTCGGCGATGACTACCAGCGCACTCCCAAGGCATCCACACCCGCCGCCGCACGGAAAGCGCGCGCTTCGGCGCCCGCGCCGCCGAGACTCGCTCATCCGCGCAGCCTGCCGATCGCCGCCACGGAGCTCGAAGACGAGCTGGAGCCGGACCAGCCGTTCGCGGAAGGCGCGCTCGACGGCATCGACCCCGACCTGCGGCACCGGATGATCAGCGAGGCGGCCTACCACTATTACCGCGAGCGCGGCTACACGGATGGGTACGACATGGACGATTGGCTGCAGGCCGAGGCCGCGATCGACCATCTGCTGCTCAATCCGCGCCCCGGCACGGGAGCGCGCAGCGGCGAGTGACGCGCGCCGGTGCGCGCTACAGCGACGGCGTCGCGCCGTCGGCGAACGTTCTTTCGTGCAGGTTCTGGCAGGCCACGCAGCGCCTGGCAGTGGGAAACGCCTTCAGCCGCGCGTACTCCGACGGGGGAGTCGCATTCGACACAACGCCCGAACCGACGCGTCGTCATCCGGTCCAGCGCATCGTCGATTTCCTTGATCACCTCGATGTGCCGGCGCGCGATCGCATCGTCGTAGTCGGCCAGCGACGCGGCGGTCGCCTGATCGCCGAAGTCCGGCACTTCCCCGGCAATTGCCTCATACGACCGTTCCGTCGCGCGCGTCAGTTCTTCGTGAGCCTCGTTCAGCACGGCGTTCCTCTGCGCCAGCAAATCGCGCTCCAGGCGTTGTGTCTGCTGCGTCGTCAGTCGTGTCATGTCTGGATTCTCCCGTCTCGGGTCCGTGGCGTGTCGTCTCTCCGGTTCGGCTATCGCGCTGCGCGCTGCCTCACGCAGCGTGAGCGTAGCCCAGCTTCGCCGATGCGAATTGACCAGGATCAAGCAACGATCCAAACGGCCGTCAGACGCGGCGGCGGGCGGCGCCCTGCGTCAGATTGCCGCCGTCTCGCCCCCGCCCGGCTTGCGCCAGCAGTAGACGCGCACGGGCGGCGCGTTGCGCATCTCGATCGTGACCTCGGGGGTGCCGAGAATGTCGCCGCCGAGAATGCCCACCGAACCGCGAAACTGGTAGGCGACGAAGCGGCCGCCCGGCGCCAGCGCGCGCCACGCGCCCAGCAGGATCCGGCGACCCACGGTGGCGGACATCGTCGAGAAGGGAATCCCGGACAGCACGACGTCCGGATCGGACAGCCCGCAGCACGACAGCGCATCGCCCAGGTCGACCGCGCTGCCGGCGTGCACGATCAGACGGGGATCGCCGACGGCACGCAGTCGCGCGGCGAACTGCGGATTGATCTCGATGGCCAGCAGTCGCCCGCCGGACGGCAGGGCCCGCAGGATCGCCGCGGTGGTTCCACCCGTGCCAGGCCCGAGCTCGACCACCAGCAGCGCCTTCCCGATGGCGGCGATCTCGACCAGCCGCCGCTCGAGGAAGCGCGAACTCGGCACCACGGATCCGACCTGGTCGGGGTGCCGCAGAAACTCGCGGAAGAACACGAGACGCGCATCCACTCCCCGCCGAGAGTCGGTCATCGCGCCACCGTCCGTGGCGCAGCGCGGCGCGACCCGCCATCACGCTCCGTCGGCGTTCCCTCGGCGTGCGGCAGCCGCCGGCTCGGCGCCTCGACGATGATGCAGTCCGTCGTCAGGATGAGGCTGGCGATCGATGCGGCGTTCTGCAGGCCGAGCCGCGTCACCTTGGTCGGGTCGATGATCCCCAGCGCCAGCATGTCGACACCGGTGCAGATCTTGTCCCTTGCCTCACGGTGGAACTTGAGCACCCTGGCCGCCATTGCGAATCTCCCTCGTCCGGACCCGGGGCGCGACAAGGCGGCAACAATCCGCCCTTCTCTCTTGCGCGACCGTGCTTTCCATGCTAACCGCCTCCCGGCTACCGACCTTGACGAGTGTCAACGTTGCCTCCGCGGCCGTGGGCCGCCACGCCGAACGGCGACAACGCGCAGTGATCCGCGACTATCGGCTATCGGCGAAGCGCGCCATAATGGGGGCAACCTTCCCGGCCTCATGAACAACCCGGACACGTGCAGCGCGCCGCGACCGCGAGCCTTCGGTCCCGATCTCGCAGCCAAGGTGCTGTTCCTCGCCGAGCCGCGGAGTTACGCCGAGCCGACCGGCCGCGTCGACACCGTCGAAACGCACATGTCGTGGGTGTTCCTCACGGACCGGCACGCGTGGAAACTCAAGAAGCCGGTCCGCCAGAGCTACCTCGATTTCAGCACCGAGGCGGCGCGCCACCACCTCTGCGCCGAGGAGCTGCGGCTCAACCGCCGTCTGACGCAGGACGTCTATCTCGGAGATCGTGCCCCTGACGATCGATGCGGATGGCCGGCTGCGGCTCGGACCGGGCGGCGCCGTGGTCGACTGGCTGATCAAGATGCGGCGCCTGCCCGCCGAGCGGATGCTCGAGCGGATGATCCGTCGCAGGATCGGTGCACGCCGACGACGTGCGGCGCATCGTGGGCACGCTCTGCCGCTTCTACCGTGACTGCACGCCCGTGGCCATGGGCGAAGGCGAATACCGGGAGCGTCTTGCGGCGGGCATCGCCGACAACCTCGCGGAGCTCGGCACGAAGGAGTTCGCGCTCCCGCTCTCGATCATCGAGCCGATCTGCGCGCGGCAACAGGCTTTTCTCGAGCGCGCGGGGGCGCTGCTCGACGCGCGGGTGCGCGACGGGCGCATCGTCGAGGCGCACGGCGACCTGCGGCCGGAGCACATCTGCCTCGAGCCGGAACCGCAGATCATCGATTGCCTGGAATTCTCCGTCGACCTGCGACTTCTCGACACGGCCGACGAACTCGGCTTCCTCGCGCTCGAATGCGAGCGGCTCGGCGCGGCATGGATGCGACGATCCATTTTCGAGACCTGCGCCGAGCTGTCCGGCGACGCGCCGCCCGATGCGCTGGTGCACTTCTACCAGAGCCATCGCGCATGCCTCCGCGCGAAGATCGCGATCTGGCACCTGAAGGAACCGTCGCTGACCGAGCCGTCGAAATGGACGACGCAGGCGCGCGAGTATCTCCGGCTCGCCGGCAGCCACATCGCGCAGTGCGGCGGGTGACCCGCGGGCGAGCGCCGAGGCTCAGGCGCCGAGCAGCCCGACGATCGACCCGCCGTCGTGGATCCTGCGGATTGCCTCGGCGAACAGGCTTGCGGTGCTGACGTGCACGAGCTTCGCCTTCAGCCCGGGGGCGCTCACGCGCAACGGCGGCACGCTGTCGGTGACCACGATCTGCTCGACGACGCTCGCCGCCAGCACTTCGTTGGCGGCGCCGGCGAAGAGGCCGTGCGAAGCCGCGGCGATGACCCGCGTCGCGCCATGGTCGCGGCACGCCTGCGCCGTCCGCGCGATCGTCGTGCCGGCGCTGATCAGGTCGTCGACGATGATCGCGACCTTGCCGCCGACGTCGCCCACCAGCGCTTCCCCGCTGACCACGCCCGCGCTGCGGTACTTCTCGGCGAACGCGGCGCCGACGGGCCGCCCCAGCGCGTCCGCGAGGCGGTTGCGGAACTGCTCCGCGCGCTTGATGCCGCCGGCATCCGGCGACACGACGGCGACCTGCGTGTCATGCAGCAGCGGCGCGAAGATGGCCGACGAACAGCGCATTCGCCTCGAGGTTCTCGGTGCGGCAGCGGAAGGCGTTCTGGAACGCGGCGAGGTTGTGCACGTCGAGCGTGACGACGCCGTCGGCGCCGACCGCCTCGAACAGGCAGGCGATGTGGCGTGTCGTGACCGGGTCCCGCGCCTTCGTCTTGCGGTCCTTGCGCGCATAGGCGAGATAGGGGACGACGGCCGTTATCCGGCCCGCGGCGGAATCCCTGCAGCGCGCCGATGAAGAGCAGCAGCCTGACGAGCTTGTCGTTCGCGCTCTGGCCGGCCTCGCCGTAGAGCGAGTGGACCACGAACACGTCGGCGTCCCGCACGCTCACGAGCGGCCGCGCCTTGTGCTCCCCGTCCTCGAACTCGCGCTCCTCGTGCGCACCGAGCGGAATGGCCAGCCGCGCGCTGACCGACTCGCCGAATGCGCGGCTCGCGTCGAGGGCGAACAGCCGGAGTGGCGTTGCGTTCATTTCGTCATCACCCCTTGATGCAGACCAACGGCTCCAGGCGGGCGACCTTGCGCGCCAGCTGCGCGCGCTCGGCGGCGTCGACCACGGCGGAAACGTCCTTGTACGCGCCGGGAGCCTCCTCGGCCACGCCGCGCAGCGAAGGGCTGCGGATCAGGATGCCGCGCCCGGCGAGATCGTCGACGACCCTGCGCCCGTGCCAGCGCCGCGTGGCCTCGTGCCGGCTCATGCGGCGGCCCGCCCCGTGGCACGCGGATGCGAACGCCTGCCGCATGCCCTGACGCATGCCGACGAGCACGTAGGAAGCCGTGCCCATGCTGCCGCCGATCAGCACCGGCTGGCCGGTTGCCCTGAACGCGCTCGGCAGATCCGGATGCTCCGGACCGAACGCCCGGGTTGCGCCCTTGCGATGCACGTACACCTCGCGCAGCCTGCCGTCGACGGCGTGCCGCTCGACCTTGCAGGTGTTGTGCGAAACGTCGTAGAGCAGCGTCAGCGTCGTTCCGGGCAGGACGGCCTGGAACACGTCGCGCACCAGATGCGTGAGGATCTGCCGATTCGCCAGCGCGCAGTTGACCGCCGCGCGCATCGCGCCCAGATAGCGTTCGCCGACCGGCGAGCGTATCGGCGCGCAGGCCAGCTCGCGGTCGGGCAGTGCGATGCCGGCCGCCTTCGCCGTCACCGCCATCTCCCGCAGGAACTCGGTGCCGATCTGATGGCCGAGGCCGCGCGAGCCGCAGTGGATGCTGACGACGACATCGCCCGCCGCGAGCCCGAACGCTGCGGCGGCGGCCTCGTCGTACAGCTCGACGACGTGTTGCACCTCGAGATAGTGATTGCCGGACCCGAGCGTGCCCATCTCGTCGCGCTGCCGCCGTTTCGCCCCGACGGAAACATGGCGCGGCTCCGCGCCGGCCAAGGCGCCGTCGCTCCTCCGTCCGTTCGAGATCCGCGAGGCGCCCGTAGCCTCGCTCGATCGCCCAGCGCGCGCCGCCGCGCAGCATGGCGTCCATCTCCTCCGTCGACAGAGAGAGCGCGCCGGTGCTGCCCACGCCCGCGGGAATGCGCTCGGCGAGCGTGTCGGCGAGCACGCGTCTGACCGGCTCGATCTGCGCGCGAGTCAAGCCCGACAGCAGTGTCCGCACGCCGCAGGAGATGTCGAATCCGACTCCGCCTGCGGATACCACGCCGCCGTCATCGGGGTCGAACGCGGCAACGCCGCCGATCGGAAAGCCGTAGCCCCAGTGCGCGTCGGGCATCGCGAAGGACGCCCTGACGATGCCCGGGAGCGTGGCGACATTGGCCACCTGCTCCGGCACCTTGTCGTCCATCTCCCGGATCAGCGCCTCGTCCGCGAAGATCACGCCGGGAACGCGCATCGCCCCGGTCTGCGGCAGCATCCACTCGCAGTCGTTGACGCGTTGCAAGCGTCCCGGATCCATCGCGCTCAGGGCTCACACGTCGACGACGCACTGCGCCACCCACGTGCCGTCTTCGCGGGGGACCACGGACAACGCCGTGTAGGTCGCCCCCTTGACCTCGACCGCGGGCCGATGCCGTTCACGATCGACCGGCTCGCCCCATGCCCTGGCATCGAGCGCATGATCGCGCAACGACACTGCGAAACGGCGAAACAGCATGCTGCGCGTCGCCATTTCGAAAATCAGCGCGTTGAGCCAGTCGGCCAGCAGCAGCTCGTCGTCGGGCGCAGCGCAATGGATCTCGATGGCCGTATCGGCGGCGACCTTGCCGGGATCGGTGATCACCGCCGTCACCGCGAGCGCGGCCTGCTCGAATGCCTCGCCCCGCGTGGCGCCAATGCCGCGCACGCCGATGTCCGCGCCGTGCGGAAAATGTTCCCAAGCCATCGCGTTCCAGCCGGCGCACTCCGCTCCCCGCAAGCATCGCCCACTACGCCCCTTTGCCGGAGCGCGAGCGCCTCGCCACAGTCTGTTCCCGAGTCGCGTCCCGGCGTTTGACGCTTGTCAACAACCGGCTGCATGCCCGGCCTATGATGGATCGGCGGCGGTCCGGGACGATGGAAGCGGGCGCATGCCGCAACGCGCGAAGGAGGCGGACAACGTGGTTTCCGGCGTTCTGCTCACCGACCTGTACGAGCTCACGATGCTCCAGGCCTATTTCAAGCAAAGGATGAACGGCCCGGCGGTATTCGAGCTCTTCGTGCGCAGGCTGCCGCCCCACCGCAATTTCCTGATGGCGGCGGGATTGGCGCAGGTGCTGGATTATCTCGCCGGCCTGCGGTTTGCCGACGAGGACCTGGCGTGGCTCGCGGCGTCGCGCCGATTCACGCGCGCGTTCGTCGACTCGCTGGCGGACCTTCGCTTCACCGGCGACGTCGACGCACTGCCGGAAGGCACGGTGTTCTTCGCCGACGAGCCGATCCTGCGCGTCAGCGCGCCGCTGCGCGAGGCGCAGCTCGTCGAAAGCCGGGTCATGAACCTGGTCCACTACGAGACGCTCGTGGCGAGCAAGGCGGCGCGATCGGTGCTTGCCGCGCCCGACCGCACGCTCATCGACTTTGGTTTCCGCCGCGCCCACGGCGGCGAGGCCGGGCTGCTGTCGGCGCGCGCCTGCCATGTCGCGGGATTCACCGGCACGGCGACGGTCGAAGCCGGACGCACGTTCGGCATCCCGGTGTTCGGCACGATGGCGCACTCGTACGTCCAGGCGCACGCGGACGAGGCGATGGCGTTCGAGAGCTTCGCGCGGGCGCAGCCGGACGACGCCGTGCTGCTGATCGACACCTACGACACCGAGCGCGCCGCGCGCAAGGTGGTCGAGCTCGCGACGAGGCTCGCCACCGACGGCATCGCGATCAAGGGCGTGCGCATCGACAGCGGCGACCTTGGGCGGCACGCACGGCGGGTGCGCGCGATCCTCGATGCGGCAGGTCTCACCGGGATCACCATTCTCGCCAGCGGCAATCTCGACGAGTACCGGCTGCGGGAACTGGTCGGCCAGAGCGCACCGATCGACAGCTTCGGGATCGGCACGCGGATGAACACGTCGGCCGATGCGCCGTACCTCGACTGCGCCTACAAGCTCGAGGAGTACGACGGTCGCGCCCGGCGCAAGCGCTCGGAGGGAAAGGCGACCTGGCCCGGCTGCAAGCAGGTGTTCCGGCGCCACTCTCCCGATGCCCGGATCGCGGGCGACGTCCTGACGCTCGCCACGGAAACGCCGCACGGGACCCCGCTCCTCGTGCCGTTCATGCGCGCCGGGCGGCCCCTCGCGCCGCACCCGGCGCTCTGCGCGATCCGCGAGCACGCCCGCACCGAGCTCGCGCAGCTGCCCGAGCCTCTGCGCTCGCTCGACGATGCCGAGCCTTACCCGGTCGAGATCGCACCGGCCCTTCACGCGCTGGCCGCCGAGATCGACGCCCGCACCTGACCGCTGGCGGCGGCGCGCACGCGGGCGCGCGTTGCGACGCAGGCCGGACGTTGACACCGGTCAACGCGCGGGAGCCTGATTGCGATTACCGTTGGGCAATCTCGTCGCTGTCCGCGCGGGACGCCATTGCAATGCCCCCGATACCGACGCCGCCGAAGATTGCCGTGTCGCCAGTCACGATCGACGCGGAGGCGGTGCAACTCCAAGGCGAGCTCGCGCTGCCGGGAAAGGCACGCGGCGTCGTGCTCTTCGCGCACGGCAGCGGCAGTTCGCGGCACAGCCCGCGCAATGCCTACGTGGCCGGCGTGCTCCACGCGGCGGGCCTGGCGACGCTGCTGTTCGACCTGTTGACCATGGCGGAAGACCGCGATTACGCGACGCGCTTCGACATCCCGCTGCTGACGTCGCGGCTCGTCGCGGCGACGCGCTGGGTCCTGCGTCAAGCCCAGGTGGCGGCACTGCCGATCGGATATTTCGGCGCCAGCACCGGCGCGGCGGCCGCGCTGGCCGCGGCCGCGCAAATGGGAACGGGTATCGGCGCGGTGGTTTCGCGGGGCGGCCGGCCCGATCTCGCGGGACCGGCTGTGCTGCCGCAGGTCGTTGCCCCGACCTTGCTGATCGTGGGCGGCGACGACCCGGTGGTGATCGCGCTCAATCGCGAAGCCTATGGTCGACTCGAGTGCGTCAAGACGCTGCACATCGTCCCCGGCGCGACCCACCTGTTCGAGGAAGCCGGCGCTCTGGAGCAGGTGGCGAAGCTGACGGCCGATTGGTTCGCGCGTTGGCTCGGCTCGGCGAACGGCAGCGGGCGATGACCAATATCAACCTGTGCCGGAGGCCGCCGTCGGAGACTGGACGCATGGCAGCCGCCTCCGGCAGCATGTTCGGAACTCCGCCCGCGCCGCGTCGTTCACCTCGCCGGTGGGGCGCCGCCCTGCGGCGAATTTTTCCGGCGTCCTGCCGACGGCGAAACACGGCGCCGCCTGGGACCCGATCCGGGCCTCGATCGACTGCTGGTCGTGGTATTCCCGGCTCGGCGACATCTGGTGGACGCGCGCAGCGGGGGCGACGGCGATCGCCGCCGCGGGCCGCACTCGCTTCGAAGCGCTGGTGCGTTTCGCGCGCGCTCGCTCGCGGTTCTACCGCGATGCCTACCGTGCTCTGCCCGTCGATGCGCTTCGCCCTGCCCGGCTGCCCGTCGTCACCAAGCACGCGCTGATGGATCGCTTCGACGACTGGGTGACCGATCCTGCGCTCGACCTCGCCGGCGTCAGCGCGTTCCTCGCCGACCGGGACCGGATCGGCGAGCGCTATCTCGACCGTTACGTGATCTGGAAGAGCTCGGGCAGCACCGGCGAGCCGGGGATCTACGTGCAGGACAACGCCGCGCTGGAAACCGCCGACGCCATAATGGCCGCGCACCTCGATCCCGCGCGATTCACCGCCGCGAACGCCTGGCGCATCGCCGCGCGCGGCGGGCGGGTCGCGCTGATCGCCGCAACGGGCGACCACTTCGCCAGCATCGCGTCGTGGCAACGTCTCACCCGGAACAGCCCGTGGATATCGGCGCGGAACTTTTCGATCATGGATCCGCTGCCGCGGCTGGTCGCGGAACTCAATGCGTTCCGGCCGGATTTCGTCGCCAGCTATCCGACCATGCTGTCGCTGCTGGCCGAAGAGCGGAAAGCCGGCCCGCTGCTGATCAAGCCGGCGATCCTGTGGTCGGGTGGCGAATGCCTGCCGGCGAGCGTGCGCGCCGAGATCGTGGCCGCGTTCGGGTGCCCTGTCGTCAACGACTATGGCAGTTCGGAATGCATGAACATCGCCTTCGGCTGCGACGAGGGCTGGCTGCACGTCAATGCGGACTGGGTGCTGCTCGAGCCGGTCGACGACGACTTCCACCCGACGCCGCCAGGCGAGCCGTCGCGGACGGTGCTGCTCACCAACCTCGCCAACCGCGTGCAGCCGATCATCCGCTACGACCTCGGCGACAGCGTCATCGTCAACCCGGAGCCGTGCGCCTGCGGGAGCCCGCTGCCTGCCATAGTCGTCGAGGGCAGGCACGACGACGTGCTGTCGATGGCGGCACCCGACGGGCGCGTCGTGCGCCTGCTGCCGCTCGCGCTCACGACGGTCGTCGAAGACGCCGCGCCCGCATCGCGTTTCCAGATCGTGCAGATGGCACCGGACCGGCTGCTCCTTCGCCTCGATTGCCGTGACCCGGCCGACCGGCAGGCCGCATGGCGCGCGGCGGGGAAAGCCCTCCGCGCCTATCTGTTCCAGCAATCGTTGCCCAACGTGCGCGTCCGTCTCGACCCGCGCAGGCCGCACGCCGACCGGCGCAGCGGAAAACTCAGAGAAGTCATCGCATTCAGGAAGAATCATGAGTGACAGCAGATTCATCTACACCTTCGAAGAAGGCGACCGCAACGACCGGATGCTGCTCGGCGGCAAGGGTGCGAACCTGTGTGCCATGACGCAGATCGGCCTCAACGTCCCGCCCGGATTCGTCATCACGACGGCGGCCTGCCTCGCGTTCCTGGACAGCCAGCGGCTCCCGGACGGACTGATGGACGGCGTCCGGACCCACATCGCCACCCTCGAGCGCAAGTCGGGCAAGGGATTCGGCTCGCCGGGGAACCCTCTCCTGGTCTCGGTGCGCTCGGGCTCGGCCATGTCGATGCCCGGCATGATGGACACGATCCTGAACCTCGGCCTCAATGCGGCGACACTGGAGGGCATCGCCGCCCAGACCGGCAATCCGCGCTTCGCGTGGGACGCCTACCGCCGCTTCATCCAGCTGTTCGGCAAGATCGCCATGGGAGTCCCCGACGAGGCGTTCGACGCGGCCATGACGGCGATCAAGCGCAAGCATCGCGCCGCGAACGACGTCGAGCTGACGGCCGACGCGCTGCAGGAGCTCGCCGAAGCGTTCCTCGCCGTGTACCGCGAGCACGCCGGAGAGCCGCTGCCCGCGGATCCCTTCGATCAGCTCGAACGCTCGATCCAGGCCGTCTTCCAGTCGTGGAACGGCAAACGCGCCGTCGATTACCGGCGCCAGTTCAGGATCACGCCGGACATGGCCAACGGCACGGCAGTCAATGTCTGCACGATGGTCTTCGGCAACATGGGCGACGACTCGGCTACCGGCGTGGGCTTCACCCGCAATCCGGCGACCGGCGAGAACGTCATCTATGGCGAGTATCTGGTGAACGCGCAAGGCGAGGACGTCGTCGCCGGCATCCGCACGCCCAAGCCGATCGCGGCGATGGCGGAGGAAATGCCGGGGCTCTACCGGGAGCTCGTGGCCTTGCGCGACACGCTCGAGGCCCACTACAAGGAGGTGCAGGACTTCGAATTCACGATCGAGCACGGTCGGCTCTATTGCCTGCAGACCCGCAACGGCAAGATGAACGCGCGGGCCATGGTGGCGACATCGGTCGGGATGTTCGAGGAAGGCCTGATCGGCAAGGACCGCGCGCTCAGCCGGATCAACGCGCTTCTGCTCGAACAGCTGCTCGTGCCGACACTGGACCCGACGCACAAGGTGCGCTCGCTGGCCCAGGGCCTGGCCGCCTCGCCCGGCGCCGCTTCGGGCAGCATCGTGTTCGACGCGGACACGGCGGAGCAGCGTGGCCGGGCGGGCGAGAACGTGATCCTCGTGCGCGAGGAAACCAAGCCCGAGGACATTCACGGATTCTTTGCCGCGCAGGGCATCCTGACCAGTCGCGGCGGCAAGACCTCGCACGCCGCGGTCGTCGCGCGCGGCATGGGCAAGCCCTGCGTTTCCGGGTGCGACGCCATCTCGATCGACGTGCGCGAGCGCACCGCCAGGATCGGCGACGCGATCCTGCACGAGGGTGACATCATCACGATCGACGGCACCACGGGCAACGTCTATCCGGGGAGGATCCCGACCGTGGAGGCCCAGTTCTTCGCCGAACTGGCGACGCTGCTCACCTGGGCCGACGAGGTGGCGCGGCTCGAGGTGATGGCCAACGCCGACACGCCGCGCGATGCCGCGCGGGCCCGCGAATACGGCGCCAAGGGCATCGGGCTCTGCCGGACCGAGCGCATGTTCAACGATCCGCAGCGCCTGCCCATCGTCCAGGACATGATTCTGGCCGACACGCCGGCCGAGCGGCGCGCCGCGCTCGACCGCCTGCTGCCGATCCAGCGCGGCGACTTCAAGGGCATCTTCGCCGCCCTGGCGGGACTGCCGGTCACCGTGCGCCTGCTCGATCCGCCGATGCACGAGTTCCTGCCGACGGCATCGCAGCTGGAATTCGAGATCGGGCAGCTGCGCAATCTGCAGCGCGCCGCGCGCTCCGTCGCCGAGCTGCCGGACACGCTGAAGCTGCTCGATCCGGAGCTGCCGCGCGATTACGTCGAGAGCCTCTCCAAGCTGCAGAGCAATCTCGCGCAGTACCGCGAGGCCAGGCGCGGCGACGCGGCGCTGGAGCGGCGCGAGGCGATGCTGAAGAAGGTGCACCTGCTGTCGGAAGTCAATCCGATGCTGGGGCACCGCGGCGTGCGCCTCGGTCTTTCCTTCCCCGAGATATACGAGATGCAGATCCGCGCCATCCTCGAGGCCGCCGCGGAATGCACGAAGGAAGGCATCGCCGTGCACCCCGAGATCATGGTGCCCCAGGTCTGCGCCGTCGAGGAGCTGCGGCGCGTCAAGGCCATGGTGGACGCACTGCAGGCGGAAGTCGAAGCGAGCCACGGCGTGCGTGTTCCATGCAAGTTCGGCTCGATGGTCGAGGTCGTTCGCGCGTGCATGCGCGCGGCGGACCTTGCGCAAATCGCCGAGTTCTTCTCGTTCGGCACCAACGACCTCACGCAGGCGACCTTCTCGTTCTCGCGCGAGGATGCGGAGAACAAGTTCCTGCCGCAATACATCGAGTCCGGTGTCCTCCGGGACAATCCGTTCGAGATGCTCGACGTCGACGGTGTCGGGCGCCTGATGCAGCTTGCCATCGAATGGGGGCGCGGCGCGCGGCCGGGTCTCGCCGTCGGCATCTGTGGCGAGCACGGCGGGCAGCCGGAGGCGATCCGCTTCTGCCACGACGCCGGGCTCGACTACGTCTCGTGCTCGGCGCCCCGCGTGCCCATCGCGCGGCTCGCGGCCGCGCAGGCCGCCCTGCAGGGGCGCGCAGCGTGAGACCCGGGCGCAGCGCAGATCCGGACGGGCGTTGTCCGCGCACCGCCGCCGCAGGATAATGATTCCCCGTCCGCAAACGCACGTCCTCGAAAAGGAGATTCGACAATGACCGACATCATGGGGCTCCTGGGTGCCGAAGCGGGTGGCCTGCTGCAGCACGTGTGCAAGGGCATCCCCCGGGAATCGCTGCATCTGCCCGGTCCCGATTTCGTGGATCGGATCGTTGCACCGAGTGACCGCTCGCCGGCGGTGATGCGCAGCCTCCAGCAGCTTTTCGACCATGGCCGGCTCGCGGGTACGGGCTACCTGTCGATCCTCCCCGTCGATCAGGGGATCGAGCACAGCGCCGGCGCGTCGTTCGCGAAGAATCCGCTCTACTTCGATCCCGCGAACATCGTCAGGCTGGCCATCGAGGGCGGCTGCAACGCGGTCGCCTCGACGCTCGGGCGTGCTCGGCGCGTGCTCGCGCCGCTACGCGCACAGGATCCCGTTCCTGCTGAAGATCAACCACAACGAGTTCCTCACCTACCCCAACAAGTACGACCAGATCATGTTCGCCGGCGTCCGGCAGGCGAAGGACCTGGGCGCGGTGGCGGTCGGCGCGACGATCTACTTCGGCTCGGCCGAATCGGGCCGACAGATCGTCGAGGTGAGCCAGGCGTTCGCGGCCGCGCACGAGAT
This sequence comes from uncultured beta proteobacterium, assembly GCA_963700415.1. Lineage (GTDB taxonomy): Bacteria > Pseudomonadota > Gammaproteobacteria > Burkholderiales > Casimicrobiaceae > CAIWHR01. Next base: position 49,922 of record CAVOXS010000001.1, on the reverse strand, counting down.
GGGGATGGCCACGGTGCTGTGGTGCTATCTGCGCAATCCCGCCTTCAAGACCGACAAGGACTACCACGTTTCGGCCGACCTCACGGGCCAGGCGAACCACCTGGGCGTCACGATCGAGGCCGACATCATCAAGCAGAAGCTGCCCGAGAACAACGGCGGCTATCTCGCGCTCGACAGCAAGGAACACCCCTACGGCAAGCACGACAAGCGGATGTACTCGGAGCTCGCGACCGGGCATCCGATCGACCTCGCGCGCTACCAGGTCGCCAACTGCTACATGGGCCGGTCCGGTCTCATCAATTCCGGCGGCGCGTCGGGCGCGAACGACCTCGCCGACGCGGTGCGCACCGCGGTGATCAACAAGCGCGCCGGCGGCATGGGCCTCATCTCCGGCCGCAAGGCATTCCAGAAGCCGATGGCCGACGGCGTGACGCTGCTCAACGCCATCCAGGACGTCTATCTGTCATCCGGCATCACCGTTGCATGACCTGAAAGGAAGGAACTCCCATGCTCCCGAAGTGCAAACGCCTTGCCGCGGCCGCCATCGTCGCCGCGGCCGCATTCTCCGTGCCCGTCTTCGCCCAGAGCACGCTCAACGTCATCTGCCCGGTGCAGGCGGAATGGTGCAATTCCGCCGCCGTGGCCTTCGAGAAGGAGACCGGCATCAAGGTCGGGATGACGCTCAAGGGTTCCGGCGAATCGTTCGCGCAGATCTCCGCCGAGAAGGCGAATCCGAAGCTCGACGTCTGGTTCGGCGGCACGGGCGACCCGCACCTGCAGGCGGCCGAGCTGGGGCTGCTCGAGGAGTACAAGTCGCCGATGCTCCCGCAGCTTCAACCCTGGGCGCAGAAGCAGGCCGAGCAGTCGAAGTACCACACCGTCGGCATGTACCTCGGCGCGCTGGGCATCGGCTACAACACCGAGCTCCTGGCCAAGAAGAAGATCGCCGCGCCGGCGTGCTGGAAGGACCTGATCAAGCCCGAATTCGCCGGCGAGGTGCAGATGGCGAATCCCAATGCGTCCGGCACCGCCTATACCGCCATCGCTACGCTGGTGCAGGTATTCGGCGAGGAAGAAGCGTTCAAGTATCTGAAGGCATTGCACAAGAACATCAACAACTATCCGCGCTCGGGCGTGGCGCCCATCAAGGCGGCCGCACGCGGCGAGACGCTCGCCAGCGTCTCGTTCATCCACGACGTGGTCACCGAGGCGCAGGCCGGCTTTCCGGTGAAGGGCGTGGCGCCCTGCGAGGGCACCGGCTACGAGATCGGCTCGCTGTCGATCGTCAAGGGCGCACGCAACCTCGACAACGCGAAGAAGTTCGTCGACTGGGCGCTGACGGCGAAGGCACAGGCGCTCGGCGCGCAGGCAAAGCAGTTCCAGATTCCCTCCAACGTCAACGCGCCGATCTCGCCTCTGTCGCCGAAGATCGCCGACATCAAGCTCATCAACTACGATTTCGCCAAGTACGGCACGTCGGCCGAGCGCAAGCGGCTGCTGGAGCGCTGGGACAAGGAAGTCGGCTCGATCGCGAAATAGGAGCGTTCCGCGCCGCTTTGCCAACATCGGGGTCGGATACGTAACATTCCCGGTGCCGAACGGAAATTGCGAGCGGTGCCTCGAATGTTACGTATCCGACCCCGATATCCGTCCGTATTTCGGGCGATAATCGCCCGGCCCGCGCCTCGGCGCGCCCTTCGCCAACGGAGATCACGCATGATCCGCCGCTCGCTCTTCGCCGTCGCCGCCGCGACTGCCGTCCTCGCCGCTGCACCCGCCGCGAGCCAGCTCAACCTCTACTGCAGCTCGCCGAACACGGCGTGGTGCCAGGGCATGGCCAACGGCTTCGAAAAGGCCACCGGCACCAAGGTCTCGGTCATCCAGAAGGCCACCGGCGAGATGCTCGCGCAGGTCAAGGCCGAGCGCGCGAACCCCAAAGGCGACATCTGGTGGGCCGGACCCGGCGATGCCTACCTGCAGGCCGCCGAGGACGGACTGCTCGAAACCTATCAGTCGCCGAACCTCAGGGAGCTGCAGGACTGGGCGCGGCGCATTTCCGAAGTCTCGCAGAACCGCGTTTCCGGCGTCTACGGCGGCATTCTTGCGCTCGGCTACAACACCGAGCTGCAGCAGAAGAAGAAGCTGCCGGTCCCGAAATGCTGGAAGGACCTGCTCGACCCCGTCTACAAGAACGAGGTGATGCTGGGCAACCCGAATTCCTCCGGCACGGCCTACCTGATGCTCGCCTCGCTGGTGCAGGTGTTCGGCGAGGACGAGGCGTTCGCGTACATGAAGGCACTCAACGCCAACGTGAGCTCGTACGCCCGTTCGGGCATCGGGCCGATGACGGCGGTGAAGCAGGGCGAGATCTACGTCGGCAGCACCGTGCTGCATGGCGTGATCAACGAGATCGTCGCGGGCTACGCGGTCAAGCCGGTGCTGCCCTGCGAGGGTGTGGGCTACGAGATCGGATCGATGGCGATCATCAAGGGCGCCCGCAACCTCGACCATGCGAAGAAGTTCGTCGACTGGGCATTGACGGTGGAGGCGCAGAAGATCGGACTCGACGTCAAGGAGTACGCGATCCCGACCAACAAGAACGTGCCGCTGCCCGCGATGGTGCCGAACCTGACCGAATTCAAGGTCATCGGCTATGATTTCGCGAAGTACGGGTCGAGCGCGACCAGGAAGCGCCTGCTCGAGCGCTGGGAGAAGGAGATCGCGCAAGCGCCGCGATGACCGGGCTGCGCCGGCCGGTGCTCTTCTGGCTTGCCGTCGGCGCGGCAGGCTTCCTGCTCGTTCCCTGGTACGCGCTGCAGGACAGCGTGTTCGCGCTGGGCTGGACCCCTCACGTCGCGACGAAGGAAGCGGCGCCGGCGTTGCTGCAGATCTTCCTGCACGGCAAGTGGTGGCTCGCCCCGCTCGGCCTGCTCGGTGTCGCCGCCGCCGCGCTCGGCATCCTGGCGGTGGACCGCTCGTGCGCGCGCCAATGCGTTGATCGCGGTTGGCGCGGCCGGTGTCCTCTTCCTGCTGCTCCAGGGCTTCGCGATCGGTCCGACCGGATGGTATTTCGAGTCGCTTGCCGCCACCTTGCCGGCGCTGCCGCGCGGCCAGTTCGGCATCGGCCTGGGCGGCGCGCTCGTCGTCACGTCGTTCGGCATGCTGTTCGCGCTGGGGCTCGCCGGCCGCGGCTGCTTCAAAGGCGATCCGTTCGTCGCCGCCAGCGTGATCACCGTCGCGGCGCTGGTCGCCATGTTCACGTTCTTCCCGGTCTTCCGGATCCTGATCTCGGCGCTGCAGGACAATGCCGGCGCCTTCTCGCTGATGGCGCTTCCCGGGCGCCTGTTCGCCGAGAAGATCTGGGGCCTGGGCTGCATCGCCGGCAACACGCGCTGCGGCGTGGCGTGGAACACGCTCACGCTCGCCTTCCTGTGCGCGGTCGGCTGCACGGCGCTCGGCCTCGCCTTCGCGCTGATCGCGACCCGCACCGGGTTCAGGCACAAGCGGGTGCTGCGCATCCTGACGGTGCTGCCGATCATCACGCCGCCCTTCGTGATCGGCCTCGGGTTGATCCTGATCTTCGGTCGCTCGGGCCTCATCAATCAGCTGCTCGAGTACCTGTTCGGGTGGGAGCTCGGGCGCTGGATCTACGGGCTGCAGGGCGTGCTGGTCGCCCAGGTCTTTGCCTTCACGCCGATCGCGTTCCTCGTGCTGATCGGCGTCGTCGAAGGCGTTTCACCCAGCATGGAGGAAGCGGCGCAGACGCTGCGCGCCGACCGCTGGCGCGTTTTCTCCGACATCTCGCTGCCGCTGATGCGCCCCGGCCTCGCCAACGCGTTCCTGATCAGCTTCATCGAGTCCATCGCCGACTTCGGCAACCCTATCCTGCTCGGCGGCAATTTCGGCGTGCTGTCGACCGAGATCTTCTTCTCGGTGGTCGGCGCCCAGCTGGACCAGGGGCGCGCAGCGGCGCTCGGGATCCTGCTGCTCGTCTTCGCGTTCGGCGCGTTCTTCCTGCAGCGCGCCGTGCTCGGGCGCAAGGTGTACACATCGCTCGCGGGCAAGGGGGACTCGGGCCTGCCGACGCAGCTGCCCGATGGCGCGCGCCGCCTCTGCTACGGCGTCGCCCTGCCGTGGGCAGCGCTCACCGTCGTCATCTACGCGATGGCGCTGACCGGCGGTTTCGTCGAGACCTGGGGCCGCGACTACACGCTGACGCTGCGGCACTACACGAAGGCCTTCGGCATCGAGTGGACCGGGCACGGCATCCTGTGGGCCGGCGCCGCGTGGAACTCGTTCTGGACCACGGTCAGGCTCTCGGCCATCGCGGCGCCGGTCACCGCCGCGCTCGGCATCCTCGCAGCCTACCTGCTGACGCGCCAGAAGTTCATCGGCCAGGATGCGTTCGAGTTCGGCACGATGCTGTCGTTCGCGATTCCCGGCACCGTGATCGGCGTCGCGTACATCCTCGCGTTCAACGTGCCGCCGATCGAGATCACCGGCACGGCGTTGATCCTCATCGTCTGCAACGTCTTCCGCAACATGCCGGTCGGCGTGCGCGCCGGGATGGCGGCGATGAGCCAGATCGACAGGAGCCTGGACGAGGCGTCGACGGTGCTGGGCGCGCGTGGCTTCACGACGCTGCGCGCCATCCTGCTGCCGCTGCTGAAGCCCGCGGTCATCGCCGCGCTCGTCTACAGCTTCGTGCGCGCGATGACAACGCTCTCTGCCGTGATCTTCCTCGTCTCCGCCGAATACGAGTGGGCGACGACGTACATCATCAACCGCGTCGTCAACGGCGATTACGGCGTCGCGATCGCCTACAGTTCGGTGCTGATCGTGCTGATGCTGGCCGTGATCGGCGTGATCCAGTGGCTCGTCGGCGAGCGGCGGCTGGGCCGGCGCGGGCCAGGCGTGGGCTCCGCGGGCATCGGCGAGCTCGGCGGCAGCGCCGCCTGATGCCGCAGCAGGTCGGGGACCTCGGATGAGAGCCGCAGCGATCGATTTTCGGCGGGTGACCAAGCGCTACGGCGACGTCGTCGCCGTCAACGACGTTTCGTTCACCATCGGGGCGGGCACCCTGGTGACGCTGCTGGGCCCGTCCGGATGCGGCAAGACGACGATCCTGCGGATGCTGGCCGGGCTCGAGCTGCCCTCCTCCGGAACCATCCTGATCGGCGACGAGGACGTGACCACGCGCGCCGCTGCCGGGCGCGACGTGTCGATGGTGTTCCAGAGCTATGCGCTTTTTCCGCACATGACCGTGCTGGAAAACGTGCGCTACGGTCTGGTCGTGTCGGGAAAGCCCAAACCGCAGGCCGACGAGCAGGCCCGCACCGCGCTGGCGACGGTCGGGCTGACCGGTCTCGACGCGCGACTGCCCTCGGAGCTCTCAGGCGGCCAGCAGCAGCGCGTCGCGGTCGCGCGGGCGCTGGTGCTGGAGCCCTCGGTGCTCCTGTTCGACGAGCCGCTGTCGAATCTCGACGCGCGCCTGCGCCGGCAGATGCGCGAGGAGATCCGCGAACTGCAGCAGCGCCTGAACCTCACCGTCGTCTATGTCACGCACGACCAGGCGGAGGCGATGGCGGTGTCGGACCGCATCATCGTGATGGACCGGGCGGTCATCGCGCAGGAAGGCGCGCCGCGCGAGCTCTACGAGCAGCCACGCGATGCCTTTGTGGCCGGCTTCATGGGCGATGCCAACCGGGTGCGCGGCGTCATCGCCCGGCGCGATTCGACGCGGGCGGATGTGACGCTCGGCCCGGTGACGCTGGTGCTTCCGCATGGCGGCGCGCCCGACGGCGAATGCGAAGTGGCGATCCGCCCCGAAGCGATCGAGCTCCACGATGACGGCCACGCGCCGCTGTCCGCGACGGTGAAGAAGGCGTCCTACCTCGGCCAGCTGATGGAGTACACGCTGGACACGCCGATCGGCGCCCTCTTCGTCATCTCCACCGCCGTCGACCGGCCACTCGCGGTCGGCGCTGCCGTGGGTGTCGCGCTGGCGAATCACGGCGTCGTGGTCATCCCGGCATCGCGGTCGGCCACGTGACGCCCGGCGTCGGGCTGCCGGCTACCGCTTTCGCGCGAAGTGCCTGCGCCGATGCACCTCGAAGACGAACTCTTCGAGCTGGGGATCCATCGCGCTGCGCGACGAGACGATTCCGACCAGCTTGCCGTGCTGGACGACCGGCAGGTGGCGAAAGCCATTCTCCTGCATCACCAGCAGCGCATGACCGAACGGCCGGTCCGGCTCGATGGTATGCGGTGCGGGGGTCATCACGTCGGCAAGCCGCGTAGCCGCCGCGTCGAGCCCCGCTCCGACGACGCGAAACACGATGTCGCGCTCGGTGCAGATGCCGACGAGCCGGCCGCCCGCGACGACCATGACGGCGCCGGCATTCTTCGTGGCCATCATCCTGGCGGCTTTGCTCACGAGGGTCGCCGGCGCCGCCTTGAGCACCTTGCTTCGCTGCATCACTTCACTGACGGGCTTGTCGTACATGGACCTCCTGCATCCGCAAGCGCGAAGGCATGCAGCGCCCGGTACGCCCCGTATCGGGCATGGAACCGCCGTGCCGCGCAACCCACCGCGTCCGTTGCTCGAACCCTGACTCGGTTGGCTCACGCTACCCCAAGGCACTCTGCGGCAAATTGATCAGGATCAATCCGTTGCGGCCATCCGCGATGCGCTGGACCGGCCGATGCGCTCTTGCACCATCAGTGCCAACCTGGCAATCCGTCGCGCTGGCGACGTTCTTGCTCGCGCCCGGAGCGCTGCGCATCCTCTACGCCGCCGATCGTGCGGCGTCGGGCAATGCACCCGGCGCCAGCGTCACTGCCGCCGCCGCGGCGATGGATGGATCAGAACTGCTCGGCCGGCAATGCCACCGCCGCGTCACCGCTCGCGGTGACCGCCTGCGCCAGCCCCGCGGCCTGCGGCAGCAGCGCCTCGGCATAGAAGCGCGCAGTCTGGATCTTGGCCACCAGAAATCGCGCGTCGCCGTAGCCCGCGGACAGGTGCCTCTGGGCGGCAAGCGCGCCTCGTCCGAGCTGCCAGCCTCCGGTGACGCGGCCCCACAGCGTGAGGTACGGTACGGCCACTGCATGGGCCGCGCGCGGGTTCGCGCCACTGGCAGGGACGATCCAGGCGGCGGCGGTCCGCACCGCGGCCACGCCTTCGGCAAGCCGCGCGCCGATCGCCTTCAGGTTCGGCTCGTCGTGACGCGCGAGTTCCTGCGCGACCTTGTCCATTTCGTCCGCGACGAAACGCGCCATCGCGCCGCCGTCGCGCGCCGTCTTGCGGCCGATGAAATCGTTCGCCTGGATGCCGGTCGTGCCCTCGTAGATGGTCGTGATCCGCGCGTCGCGGAAATGCTGCGCTGCGCCGGTCTCCTCGATGTAGCCCATGCCGCCGTGGACCTGGATGCCGAGCGAGGCGACCTCCTGCGCGGTCTCGGTGCTGCACCCCTTGACGATCGGGATCATGAAATCGGCGAACGCCTGGTGGCGCCTGCGCGCCTCCGCATCGGGGTGCCGGTGCGCATTGTCCATCGCGGCCGACGTCACGTAGGCGACCGCGCGCATGGCCTCGGTGTGCGCGCGCATCGTCATCAGCATCCGGCGGATGTCCGGATGCTCGATGATCGCCGCACCCGCAGCGCCCCTCTCGGCGCCCACCGGCCTGCCCTGCACGCGATCCTTCGCATAAGCGACCGCGCGCTGATAGGCGCGCTCGGATATTCCGACACCCTCCAGTCCGACCGAGAAGCGCGCGAGGTTCATCATGATGAACATGTACTCGAGGCCCCGGTTCTCCTCGCCGACCAGATAGCCGATCGCACCGCCGTTCTCGCCGTAGGCCATGACCGCCGTCGGGCTCGCGTGGATGCCGAGCTTGTGCTCGAGCGAGACGCAGTGGACGTCGTTGCGAGCGCCGAGGCTGCCATCCGCGTTGACCAGAAATTTGGGCACGACGAACAGCGAGATGCCCTTGACGCCCTCGGGCGCGTCGGGCGTGCGCGCGAGCACGAGATGAACGATGTTCTCGGTGTAGTCGTGCTCGCCGTAGGTGATGAAGATCTTCTGCCCGAAGAGCCTGTAGGTGCCGTCACCCTGCGGCATCGCCCGCGTCCGCACGGCAGCGAGATCGGAGCCCGCCTGGGGCTCCGTCAGGTTCATCGTGCCGGTCCACGTGCCGGCGACCATGTTCGGCAGGAACCTGTCCTTCAGCGCCTGCGAGCCCCGCAGCGCGATCGCCTCGATCGCGCCCTGCGTGAGCATCGCGCACAGATTGAAGGCGAGGTTCGACGAATGCCACATCTCCTCGACCGCGGTGCCGAGCAGGTGCGGCAGGCCCTGGCCCCCGTACTCGGTCGTCTTGATGAGACCGTTCCAGCCGTTCTCGCAGAACTGCCGGTAGGCATCCTTGAAGCCGGCGGGCGTCTTCACCGTTCCGTCGGACAGCCGCTGCGCACCCTCGCGATCGCCATTGGCATTGAGCGGATCGAGCACGTTGGTGGCGAACTTCGCCGCTTCGTCGAGGATCGCGGTGACGACGTCCGGAGTGGCTTCCTCGAACCCGGGCAACCCGGCAACCTGATCGAGACCGGCGAGCTCGTACAGGACGAACCGCATCTCGGCGAGCGGGGCGTGGTAGATGCTCATGGAGGATCGCCTGCGAAAATTTGGGCGTTCACCCCAGCGCCGCGGTGAACGCGGGAACGATCTGGAACAGGTCGCCCACCAGGCCGTAATCGGCGATCTGGAAGATCGGCGCTTCGGGATCCTTGTTGATGGCGACAATGACCTTGCTGTCCTTCATCCCGGCCAGGTGCTGGATCGCGCCGGAAATGCCCACCGCGATGTAGAGATCGGGCGCGACGATCTTGCCGGTCTGGCCCACCTGGTATTCGTTGGGAACGTAGCCGGCGTCGACCGCAGCCCGCGACGCGCCGAGCGCCGCGTTGAGCTTGGCCGCGAGCGCTTCCAGCAGCTTGAAATTCTCGGCGCTGCCCACGCCGCGCCCGCCCGAGATGACGATACGGGCGCTGGTGAGCTCGGGGCGTTCGGACTTCGACAGCTCCTGCCCGGTGACTTTGGACAGGCCGGTGTCCGGCGCCGCGGCCACGGACTCGACGGCGGCACTCCCGCCCGTCGCGGCGGCCGCATCGAAACCGGTGGCGCGCACGGTGACGACCTTGATCGCATCGTTCGAGCGCACCGTCGCCAGCACGCTCCCCGCGTAGATGGGCCGCACGAAGGTATCGGCGCTCTCCACCACCGTGATGTCGGAGATCTGCGCGACGTCGAGCAGCGCCGCGACCCGGGGCGCGACGTTCTTGCCAAAGCCGGTGGCCGGCGCGAGGACGTGCGAATACCCCCCCGCCTCGACGAGCGCGACGACCGCGGCGGCGAGATCCTCGGCGGTGGGGCTCGCGAAGTGCGGCGCGTCGGCATGGAGCACCTTGGCCACACCGGCAATCGCCGCCGCCGCGCTCGCGACGGCACCCGCGTTCGACCCGGCGACCAGAACGTGGATGTCGCCGCCGATCCGCTGCGCAGCGGTGACCGTGTTGAGCGTCGCCGCCTGCAGCGACGTGTTGTTGTGATCGGCGATGATGAGCGTCGTCATGACAGGTGCCTCGATTGTCTGGTTTCACGCGCGTCGGCGCGGCAGCGGCGGCTGGAAGCGGCGGAATGCGGCAACCGTGTGCCGGCACTCAGGTGATGACCTTGGCCTCGTTGCGCAGCTTCGCCACGAGCTCGGCCACGTCCGCGACCTTGCCGCCGCCCTGCCGCTTCGCCGGCTCGACCACCTTCAGAACCGTCAGGCGCGGCGTCGACGTCGACGCCGAGCGCGACCGGGCTGGTCGTTTCCATCGGCTTCTTCTTCGCCTTCATGATGTTCGGCAGCGTCGCGTAGCGCGGCTCGTTCAGGCGCAGGTCGGCGGTGATGACGGCGGGCAGGCCGATCTCGATCGTCTCGAGCCCGCCGTCCACCTCGCGCTTGACCGTCGCGCGGTCGCCATTGATGTCCACCTTCGACGCAAAGGACCCCTGCGGCCAGCCCAGCAGCGCGGCGAGCATCTGGCCGGTCTGGTTGGCGTCGTCGTCGATCGCCTGCTTGCCCAGCAGGACGATCCGGGGCTCCTCCTTGGCGACCAGCGCCTGCAGGAGCTTCGCCACGGCCAGCGGCTGCAGTTCGACGTCGGTTTCCACCAGGATCGCCCGGTCGGCCCCCAGCGCCAGCGCCGTGCGCAGCGTCTCCTGGCAGCCGGTCAGGCCGCAGGAAACCGCGACGATCTCGGTCGCGATACCCTTTTCCTTCAGCCGCACGGCTTCCTCGACGGCGATTTCGTCGAACGGATTCATCGACATCTTGACGTTGGCGGTGTCGACCCCGCTGCCGTCCGGCTTCACCCGGACCTTCACGTTGTAATCGACGACACGCTTTACGGCGACGAGGACTTTCATGACGAGCTCGCAGCGGGAAAACGCAAATTATACCGCGCCGACGCCGAATCCCGCCGCGCCGACGCGCCTCGCGAACGCTTCGCCCCTCGCCAGCGACGACGCGCCCGGCCTGCGCAACGTGGCGGTGTTCCGGATGATGGGCTGGCAGCGATCGCGGCCATCCGGCGATGCCCGGAGGGAACGCGTCTAGCCGAGCACGAGAACATGCACACGATACGGACCGTGCGCGCCCAGGACGATGGTCTGCTCGATGTCACCGGTGCGCGACGGGCCCGAGATCATGTTGATCGCGCGCGGCAGCGCGCCCCGCTCGCGCCGGATCAGCGCGAACGCCTCTTCCATTCCCGAAACGATTCGTTCCGCGCGAACGACGGCGATGTGGGTGTCCGGCAGCAGCGCGGTCGCGGTCGGCGTGTCCGCGCCGGCCAGCACGACCAGCGTGCCGGTCTCGGCGATGGCGCAGAACGCGCCGGTGACGCCGAGGCGGTCGGCGCCCGCGGTCGGCCGCGCCTCGATCGCGAGCCCTGCCGCGGCCCAATCGAGGCCCGCGAACTCGGGCCAGCAGACTCCCGCATGCGACTTCTGCGCGGCGAGCGCCGGCGGCAGGACCAGCGCATCGAGATAGCGTGCGACCGCCGCCGGAACGTCGCGACGCTCGGCGATCCGCTCGACCGTGCTCTGCATGTCGGTCGCGCGCCGAACGAAGTGAGCGACGAGATCGGCAGGCAGCGTGGGTCGCGGTCCGTGCGCGTGGGCGGCGATGTAGGCATCCGCAGCGGACCGCGCTGCCGGTCGCTCGACCTTGTCGAGGGACTTTCGGACGCGCGCCAGCACGGCATCGCGCGCAGTCCGGTTATTCGCCACGGACGTCGGCATCGCGCTGGCTACTTCATGTGCCGGCGGACGAACGCATCGAGGCGCCCTACGCCGTCGTTGATCGCCGTGACCGACGCCGCGTAGGAAAAACGGATGTGCTGGCCGTCGCCGGGCACGCGCCGCCCGAAATGGATGTCCGCGAGCACCGCGACGCCCGCCTCGGCGAGCAGCCGCTTGCGAAACGCTTCGGAATCGGCGCAGCCCGTGATCCGGCAGGCTTCGGTCACGTTCGGCCACGCGTAGAACGCGCCGCCAGGCGTCCGGCAGGTGACGCCGGGCACCCTGTTGAGGAGACCGACGATGAGGTCGCGCCGCTCGAGAAAGCTCGCGCGCATCGCGTCCGCGGCATCCTGCGGACCCGTGATCGCTTCGAGCGCCGCCCACTGCGAGATCTGCGACGCGCAGGAATCGGTGTTCGTGATCCAGCGCGTGAACGTCGGCGCCAATGCCCGGTTGGCGACGTAACCGATCCGCCAGCCGGTCATCGCCCACGTCTTCGACGCGCCGTCGGAGACGATCGTGCGCGCCTGCATCCCCGGCCGGCTCGCCAGCGAATCGAAGCTGCCCGCATAGGCGAGACGCGAGTAGATCTCGTCGGCGAACACCCAGACCGGCGGATGCCGCTCGAGAATCGCCGCGATCCCGTCGAGATCGGCGGCGCTGAGCATGCCGCCGGTCGGATTGTGCGGCGTATTGATGATCAGGAGCTTGGTTTGCGGCGTGATCTTCGCTTCGAGCTCGGCCGGGTCGAAAGCGAAGTCGCGCGACTCGCGCAGGTAGAGCGGCACCGGCACGGCGCCGTTGGCGAGGATCTGCGACTCGTAGATCGGAAATCCCGGCACCGGGTAGATCACTTCGTCGCCGGCGCCGTAGTCGGTGACCGACGCGATCGTGTACGCGATGAACGGCTTGGCTCCGGCGCCGACGACCACGTCCTCCGGCAGGAATTCGAGGCCGCGCCGCACGCCGAGGTCCCGGGCCGCCGCCGCGCGCAGCTCGTCGATGCCGGCGGACGGCGTGTAGCCGTGCCTGCCGTTCTCGATCGCCGCGATTCCCGCCTTGCGGATATTCTCCGGCGTCGGAAAGTCGGGTTGCCCGATGCAGAACGAAACGATGTCCCTGCCCTGCCGGAGGAGCGCATTGACTTCCGCCAGCACGACGAAGGCGTTCTCGGTGCCGAGCGACTCGGCGCGGCGCGAGAGCCTGGCGGCGGTCTGCATCATGTCGTTCGGTGGGTTCATCTGCGCGCCTCCGCGCGTTCCCGGTAGAGATCGCGAAAGGTTCGTCCTGCCGGTGCCGGCAGGTCGCGGCCGTCGGTCCAGCCGCCGGCGAACGGCAGCCGATGGATAAGCCCGTCGCGGCCGCCCAGCGCCTTCAGGATGCGCGCGGCGACCCGCGTTCCCAGCGCATAAAGCGCCGGGCGCTGGGCGACCCACGACCACACCGCGAGGCCCAGCCGCTCGTGCCACGGGCGCAGCCCGCCTTCGTACGCGTGCTCGCGCAGCTTTCGCTGCAGGTCGGGCAGCGGAATCTTCACCGGACACACGACGCCGCACTGATTGCAGAGCGTCGATGCGGCGGGCAGGTCCTGCGCCTTGTCCAGCCCGACGTACATCGGCGTCAGGATCGAGCCTATCGGCCCCGGATACACCCAGCCGTACGCGTGCCCGCCGACATTCTGGTACACGGGGCAATGGTTCATGCAGGCGCCGCAGCGTATGCAGCGCAGCGCGTCGCGGACGTCGCTGCCGAGGACCGTGGTGCGTCCGCAGTCGACAATGATGAAGTACATGTGCTCGGCGCCGTGAAACTCGCCTTCGCCCTTCGGGCCGGTCAGCACATCGACGTAGTTGGAGATCGACTGCCCCGTCGCCGAACGCGGCAGCAGACGCATCAGCGTCGCAACGTCCTCCAGCGTCGGCACGATCTTCTCGATGCCCGAGATCGCGACGTGGACCTTCGGCAGCGTCGTCGTCAGCGTGGCGTTGCCCTCGTTGGTGACCAGCACCACCGAACCGCTCTCGGCGACGAAGAAATTCCCGCCGGAGATGCCCATGTCGGCCGTCAGGTAATGCTGGCGCAGCACGCCGCGCGCCTCGAGGCACAGGTCCTCGATCACCGTCTTCACCGGCGTGCCGTGCGCCCTGTGGAAGAGCTCGGCCACCTCCTCCTTGGACTTGTGCAGCGCGGGGCCGATGATGTGCGACGGCGGCTCGTAGTTGTTGATCTGCAGGATGTACTCGCCGAGGTCGGTCTCGACCACGGTCAATCCGGCGGCCTCGATCGCATGGTCGAGCGCAGACTCCTCCGAGACCATCGATTTGGACTTGATGATCTTCGCGACGCGATGTTTCGCCGCGATCTCCAGCACCAGCGAATTGATGTCCGCGGGCGTCTCGGCGAACAGCACCGTCGCGCCGCGCGCCGTCGCGTTCTCCTCGAAGATCTCCAGCCAGACGTCGAGATCCTCGAGCGCCCGGTTGCGGATCGCCTTGCCGGCTTCGCGCGTGGCCTCGAAGTCGTCGACCTCGACCAGCGAGGCCCGCCGCTTGGCGACGAACTTGGTCTGCAGCTTCTTGAGGTTGCCCTGCAGGCGGTCGTCCTGGAGCTTGACGTGGGCCCGCTCCTTGAAGTGCATCGATGCGACTTGCATGGGCCGGTCCCGGATGTCCGTCTGCCGCTCGCGCGGTCAGGCCGGGCGCTCCCCCGCGAGCACCTCGGCCACGTGCAGCACCTGCGTCTTGCCGTCGCCGGTCCGGCGCAGCCGGCCTTCGATGTTCAGCATGCAGCCGAGATCGCCGAGCACGACCGCGTCCGCGCCGCTCGCCGTGATGTGCCCGCACTTGTTGTCGGCCAGGCGCGCCGAGATCTCGCCGAACTTGATCGAGAACGTGCCGCCGAAGCCGCAGCAGGTTTCGCACTCGGCCATTTCCTCGAGCTTGAGGCCGGGAACCTTGGCGAGCAGCGCGCGCGGCTGCGCCTTGACGTCCATCTCGCGCAGCCCCGCGCAGCTGTCGTGGTAGGTGACCGTGCCGTCGAAGCGGCCGGGGACGCGATCGAGCTTCAGGTCGTTGACGAGGAAATCGGTCAGCTCGCGCGTCTTCGCCGCGAGCGCCTCGACGCGTCTGGCCATCGCGGGATCGTCGGCGAAGAGGTCGGCGTAGTGCGTGCGGATCATTCCGCTGCAGGAGCCTGACGGCGCGACCAGAAAATCGCAGTCCTCGAATTCGGCGACGACCTTCGCGGCGAGCGCCCGGGCATCCTTGCGGTCGCCGGAATTGTAGGCCGGCTGGCCGCAGCAGGTCTGGGTCGGCGGAACGACCACCTCGGCGCCACCGGCTTCGAGCAGCCGGAGGGCCGCGAAGCCGACCGACGGGCGCATCAGGTCGACGAGGCAGGTGACGAAGAGGCCGACACGCATCGGAATGAGGGAACCACGGAGCCTGGAAACGCGGGCATCTTAGCATGGCGCCGGCGGCGAAACGGCGGTGCCAGGACTCGGCGCTCCTCCGGTGGGCAAGCCCCAGATCGCCCCCGCCGGCGCCACTGCACGATGGCTCTACGCAGACGCTCGCATGCTCTGCAGTGCCAGGCTCAGTTCCGCCACGGTCGGATGCGCGAACACGTCACGCACCGAGATCCGGATGCCGAACACGGACTGGATCCGTGAGGCAACGCGTATGGCAAGGAGCGAATCGCCGCCGGTGGAGAAGAAATCGGTATGCACTCCAAGCGCGCTCTGGCGCAGGATTTCCTCCAATATCGCAGCGACCCGCAGCTCGTCTTCGTTGCGTGGCGCCACCCGCGTCTCGGGCAACAGCAGCTGGTCGCGCGAAGGCGCCGGCAGGCGGCTGCGATCGACCTTGCCGGCGGGCGTCAGCGGAAGGCTTTCGATCGCGACCACAGCCGCCGGCACCATGTGGGGAGGAAGGTGCTCGACGAGCAGGCGGCGCAGGCCGGCATCCGGCGACGAGCGTGCCGGATGGAGCACGACGTAGGCATTCAGCCGCTGCTCCGCTCCTGCGCCATCGACCGCAACGGCGCATTGGCGAACGTCCGGGTGCCGGCGAAGCACTTCCTCGATCTCCCCCAGCTCGACGCGATGCCCCCGGATCTTCACCTGATCGTCACGCCGGCCCAGGAAGACGATGTTGCCATCGGGTAGCCACGCACCCAGGTCGCCGGTTCGATAGAGCCTGGACTGCGCATCGGCGCTGAACGGATCCGCAACGAACTTCTCCGCCGTCAGCTCGGGCTGGTTCAGATAACCGCGCGCGACGCCGTCACCGCCGATATGGATTTCGCCGGGAACGCCGACGGGCACGAGATTCATGTCGGGATCGAGCAGGTAGATCCTCGTATTGGCGCTGCACCAGGGTATTGAGCGTGACCCCGTTGCGCTGCGCCAGCGACTCCAGCTCGCGGGTCAGCTCCGCCGACAGCGACGACACCTGCCGGTCGTACGCATTCTCCGCGCCGGTCCCGGAGCGCCGGTCCGCCTCGATCGCGAGGCGAACCGGCTCGCGGAAGCCGCTCAGGCATCTTCGCCAGTAGCGCTCGGCACGGGTCCAGTCCTGCCCGTTCAGCCACCGGATGTGGTCGGCGAAACGCGGCGGCGACGGCGGCAGACGACAACGGCTCCCGTGACGCCGCGCGTCGTAGCATGCAAACAGCTCCCGGAACAGCAATGCCTGGGCATGCCGGTCCATCAGGACGTGATGGTGGGTCCAGACGAACCGGTAGGGCGCTCGCGCCCTGCGTATGACCGTGACGCGATGGGGCGGGCCGTCGACGAAGTTGAAGCCTCGCGCCCTGTCGGCCGCCAGGAGGACCTGCAGCTCCGTCTCGTACGCTGCGGGCGCGAGCGAGGACCAATCCTTTTCGACCCAGGGAATCGCGACGCTTTCCTGCACCGTCTGGAACAGGCCTTCGGGCCCGAGGTCGACGGTCGATCGAAGAATCGCGTGGCGCTCGATCATCAGGTCCCAGGCCTCGCGCAGACAGCCGGTGTCGAGCTCCTCCTGCAGCGAAAAAACGATCTGCTGCACGTAAACGCCGGCCGCCGGGTCGCGCGACGACGCAATGACCATGCCTTGCTGCATGGGCGACAGCGGATAGCGCGATTCGGTGCACCGCATCGAAGCGCCGATCCTGCTATCGAGGCCTGAGGGCGAACATGGGACAGCGTTCCCCAAGGTCGTACCCGGGCTGACGAACGAAAATCTCCTCGAAGTTTTCCCGCAGAGTTGTCCGGACCTCTTCCAGGGTGGGGAACGACAGGCGCGTCTCCTTGCCTTTGTAGGCGGCGATCGTGTTGATGGACACCTCGGACCAGCCGAGCCTTGTCGCCAGGTCTCCGGACCGAATGCCCCTTGCGATCCATGCCTCGTAGATATCGTTCACGACGATCCCCGTCGCCGTGCTCGCCTGCAAGGCCATGGCCAGGCGCCACTTGAAGACATGGAAGCTGGGTATCGTCGCCTCTTGCAGAGCGGCGAAGATCGATTCGACATCCTCGCCTTGGTCTGGCCGGACGAAGAACCGCATCAGCACAATCCCGTCACGCGCGAGCACCCGGTGCAGCGACGCGAAGAGCGCGCGATACCCGGCCGGGAAATCCATGCAGTTGAAGCACCCGTCGCCGAGGACGACGTCGCAGGAGCGGTCCGCACTCGGCAGGTCGAGCCAGTTGGCACGCACGACCGTTCTGTTCGCGTTGTTGCCCGGCCAGATCGCCCGTATCATCGGCGCCGATTGCTCCGCTGCCAGCAATCGGGTACGCGCCGGAAACGTCAACGCCGCAAGGGCGGGCGTCACGCCGCAAAGGAGGGCGTTGAGTTGGCGACCGGGGTGGTCTGCTTGCCAGCGCACCAGGGCATCCTCGATGACCGCGACGTCCTCGGGGCCGGGCTTCAGGGGCGGCGCGAGATGGAGGTAGTTGCGCGCAAACGTGTCCCAGTAGCCCTGCCGGGGATGCGGACGGATCGAGCCGCGGCGAATGGAGCAGTCGGTCGGGTACTCGGACATCGGCAGCGGACCTCAGGAAGGCCCGATCCGCGCCGGGGAAACCGGGGGAGACGACGGGGCGGCGAGCACGAAACCCCTTACAGCAACCCCGAATTCGCGAGCGCGACCACGCACAGGCCCAGCAGCGGCTGCGGCATGATGCCGAAGGCCAGCAGCGCGAGGCCATTCGCCGACAGCAGCGCGCGATTGTCGGCGCGCGCGGCGATCGGCGACTGGTCCGTCGCGTCGTCGAAGTACATCAATTTGACGACACGGAGGTAATAGAACGCCCCGACCAGCGACGTCATCACCGCGATCACGGCGAGCCAGACGAATCCGGCGTCGATCGCGGCCTGGATCACCGAGAACTTGGCGTAGAAGCCGACCGTGGGCGGCACCCCGGCCAGCGAGAACATGACGAGCAGCATCATGAACGCCCACCACGGCGAGCGCTGGTTGAGCCCCTTGAAGTCGGCGAGCTGGTCCGCCTCGAAGCCGTCGCGCGACAGCAGCATGATCATGCCGAACGAAGCCAGGCTCGTCAGGACATAGGCGACCGCGTAGAACATCGCCGCGCTGTAGCCATTGGGGTTCGCCGCCAGGAATCCCAGCAGCATGAAGCCCATGTTCGCGATCGACGAATAGGCGAGCATCCGCTTCATGCTGGTCTGGGCGATCGCGACCACGTTGCCGAGCACCATCGACAGGACCGCGAGCACGATCAGCATGCCCTGCCAGTCGAACCAGAGGCCGCCGAGCGCGACGCCCAGCAGCCGCAGCATGAACGCGTAGGCGGCGAGCTTCGGCGCGGTGCCGATCAGCAGCGTCACCGCCGTCGGTGCGCCGTCGTACACGTCGGGCACCCACATGTGGTACGGCACGGCACCCAGCTTGAACGCCACGCCCGACACCACGAACACGAGACCGAAGAGCAGGATCGTCCGGTTGCCCTGGCCCGTCGCCAGCGCCTTCGCCACGACGGCGATGTCGAGCGAACCGGTCGCGCCGTAGATCATCGACATCCCGTAGAGCAGGATGCCCGACGCAAGGGCTCCGAGCACGAAATACTTCATCGCCGCCTCGGTCGCGGCGTTCGAAGTCCGGTACATCGCGACCATCGCGTACAGCGAGAGCCCGAGCAACTCGAGACCGAGGTACAGGGTGACGAAGCTGCCCGCCGCGATCATCACCATCATTCCGAGCAGCGCGAACAGCGTCAGCACGAAGGTCTCGCCGCGGAAGAGCCCGCGCGCCCCGCAATAGCCGCGCGAGTAGAACAGCATCAGCGACACAGCCACGCAGCTGATGAACTTGAGCGTGCCGGAGAGCATGTCGTCGACGACCATGCCGGAGAACGCCGTGGCCGGCTCCACCTGCATCGACGCCAGCGCGCCCCACGCGGCGGCGGCCAGCACGACCTGCGTCGTCCAGAACGAGAGGTGACGTCTCGCGTCGGAGAGGAACAGATCGCCCAGCAGGACCGCGCAAGCCCCGCAGAGCAGCAGGATCTCGGGCAGGACGGCGACGAAATTCACGGTGGTCATGATCGACTCGGCCCCATCACAGCTTGCTCCTCGCCACGTGCGCCAGCAGGTCCACGACCGAGCCGTGCATCACGTCGATGAAGGGCTTGGGCCACACGCCCATCCAGAGGACCAGCAGCGCCAGCGCGGCAAGCAGCCAGAACTCGCGGCGATTGACGTCGGTCAGGGCCTTGACGCGGTCGTTGGCGACGGCGCCGTAGATCACGCGCTTGTACATCCACAGCGTGTAGGCGGCACCGACGATCATGATCGTCGCGGCCGTGGCTCCCAGCCAGAAGTTCACCTTGACCGACGCCAGGATCACCATGAACTCGCCGACGAAGCCGGAGGTCGCCGGCAGCCCGGCGTTGGCCATCGCGAACAGCATCATGAACGCGGCGAACTTCGGCATCGTGTTGACCACGCCGCCATAATCGGCGATCTGCCGGCTGTGCATGCGGTCGTACATCACGCCGACGCAGAGGAACAGCGCCGCCGACACGAAGCCGTGCGAGATCATCTGGACCAGTCCGCCCTGCATGCCGAGCTCGCTGAACAGGAAGAAGCCGAGCGTCACGAATCCCATGTGCGAGATCGACGAGTACGCGATCAGCTTCTTCATGTCGGTCTGCACCAGCGCGACGAACGAGATGTAGACGACGGCGATCAGCGACAGCGCGATCACGAATCCCGACAGGTACCGGGCCGCGTCCGGCACGATGGGCAGGATGAAGCGGACGAAGCCGTAGGCGCCGATCTTCAGCGTGATCGCCGCGAGGATCACCGAGCCGCCGGTCGGCGCCTCGACGTGGGCGTCCGGCAGCCAGGTGTGCACCGGCCACATCGGCACCTTGACGGCGAACGACAGGAAGAACGCGACGAACAGCAGCAGCTGCACCTTGAGCGACAGCGGCACGTGGTACCACTCGAGGATGGAGAACGTCTCCGACACGTTGTAGAGATAGATCAGCGCCACCAGCATCAGCAGCGAGCCCAGCAGCGTGTAGAGGAAGAACTTCAGCGCCGCATAGACCCGGTTCGGGCCGCCCCACGCGCCGATGATGAGGTACATCGGGATCAGCATGGCCTCGAAGAACATGTAGAACAGGATCCCGTCCAGCGCGCAGAACGCGCCGTTGATGAGGCCCGACTGGATCAGGAACGCCGCCATGTACTGCGCCACCCGCGTCTGTATCACCTCCCACGCCGACCAGACGACGAACAGCGTCATCAGGCTGTTCAGCAGCACGAACAGCATCGAGATGCCGTCCACGCCGAGCAGGTAATGGATGTCGAAGCGCGGAATCCACTCGCTGCGCTCGACGAACTGCATGTTCGCGGTGCCGCCGTCGAAGAGCAGCCAGAGCGGCAACGTCACGATGAAGCCCGCGAGCGCCCCGGCGAGCGCGATCCAGCGCGCGGCGGCCGCGTCGCGGTCGCGGCCGACCGCCAGCACGGCGAGACCGGCGACGATCGGGACCCAGATGGCGAGCGACAGGTACGGCATCATGGCTTTCTCACCGCGTCCACCAGGTCAGGAGCGCGAAGACGCCGAGGATCATGGTGAACGCGTAGTGGTAGACGTAGCCCGACTGCAGGTTGCGCAGGAGCGCGGCGGTCCAGCCGACGACGCGGGCCGCGCCGTTGACGAAGAAGCCGTCGATGATCGACCGGTCGCCGACTTGCGACAGGAAGCCGCCCAGGACGCGGGCGCCGCCGGCGAAGAACCAGGCGTTGAACCGGTCGAAGTAATAGTGGTTCAGGAGCAGCGCATAGACCGGTCCGAGCGCCTTCGCGATGCGGGCGGGCAGCCCGGGATTGACGAGGTAGAGGTACCAGGCCGAGACGATCCCGGCGAGCGCCAGCCAGAACGGGAGGCTCAGCACGCCGTGCTGGACGAACGCGGCTACCCCGTGCCATTCCGCCTTGAACGCCCACATCGACGGATGCTCGGGGCGCACGACGATCGAGCCGGCGAAATAGTCGCCGATCAGCATCGGCTCGACGTAGGCCCAGCCCGCGTACACCGAGGGAATCGCCAGCAGGACGAGCGGCACGGTCACCACCCAGGGGCTCTCCCGCGGCGGTCCGCCGTGGTGGGCGTCGTGCTCGTGGGCCGCGTCGTGTGCCTGCGCGCCGTCCGCCGCGTGGGCTGCGGCCCTGAACCGCTCCTTGCCGTGGAAGGCGAGGAACAGCATCCGGAACGTGTAGAACGCCGTCACGTACACGCCGGCCGTCACCGCGAAATACGCGTACCCGTGGCCCGGGATCGTCGACAGATGCACGGCCTCGATGATCGCGTCCTTCGAGAAGAAGCCGGCGAACGGTGGAATGCCGCAAAGAGCGAGGCTGCCGATGAGCATCGTGGCGTAGGTGATCGGCATGTACTTGCGCAGCCCGCCCATGTGCCGCAGGTCCTGCTCGTGATGCAGCGCGATGATCACCGATCCGGCGCCCAGGAACAGCAGCGCCTTGAAGAACGCGTGCGTCATCAGGTGGAACATCCCCGCCGAGTACGCCGAGACGCCCAGCGCGACCGTCATGTAACCCAGCTGCGACAGCGTCGAGTAGGCGACGACGCGCTTGATGTCGTGCTGGACGATGCCGAGAAGACCCAGGAACAGCGCGCCGGTGGCGCCGACGATCGTCACCAACGACAGTGCCGTGCTCGACAGCTCGAACAGCGGGCTCATCCGCGCGACCATGAAGATGCCGGCCGTCACCATCGTCGCGGCGTGGATCAGCGCGGAGATCGGCGTGGGGCCTTCCATCGAGTCGGGCAGCCACACGTGGAGCGGCACCTGCGCGCTCTTCCCCATCGCGCCGATGAACAGACAGATCGAGATCACCGCCAGCAGCGACCACGGGGACGTCCCCCAGAGGTCGACGGTCGTCGCGGCCAGCGCCGGCGCCTTGGCGAACACCGCCGCGTAGTCGAGCGTTCCGAAATGCGCGAGGATCATGCCGATCCCGAGCACGAAGCCGAAGTCGCCGACGCGATTCACGAGGAACGCCTTGAGATTCGCGTAGATCGCCGTCGGCCGGGTGTACCAGAAGCCGATCAGCAGGTAGGAGACCACGCCGACCGCCTCCCAGCCGAAGAAGAGCTGGACGAAGTTGTTGCTCATCACCAGCATCAGCATGCTGAAGGTGAAGAGCGAGATGTAGGAGAAGAAGCGCGTGTACCCCGGATCGTCCGCCATGTAGCCGATGGTGTAGACGTGGACCATCAGCGAGACGAACGTGACGACCAGCATCATCGTCACCGTCAGCGGGTCGATCAGGAAGCCGATCGAGAAGCGGAGCGGCCCCGACTGCAGCCAGGTGTAGACGTCGCCGTTGAATTCGTGACCGGCCTGCACGTCCCGGAAGATCACGTACGACCCGGCCATGGCGACGGCCACGCCGAGGATGCACAGGGAGTGCGAGACGCGGCGGCCGAGCCTCGCGCCGAAGAGCCCGACCACGATCGCGGCGGCCAGCGGCGCCAGCGGCACCAGAAGATAGAGTTGCTGCATCGTCATCGGTTGGCTTCCGCGCCTCTCAGCCCTTGAGCTTGCCCATGTCCTCGACGTCGATCGAGCCGACGTTGCGGAACAGCAGCACGAGGATCGCGAGCCCGATCGCCGACTCGGCGGCCGCGACGGTGAGGATGAAGAACACGAACACCTGTCCCGCCATGTCGTCGAGGTAGCTCGAGAAAGCGATGAAGTTCAGGTTGACGGCGAGCAGCATCAGCTCGATCGCCATCAGCAGGATGATGACGTTCTTCCGGTTGAGGAAGATCCCGCCCATGCTGATCGCGAACAGGATCGCCCCCAGCACGAGGTAGTGCGACAGTGTCGGCGCCGACAGAAGTTCCACGAGCTTTTTTCCGATGGAGGTTGATTTGACCGGTCGTCACCGGCTGGCGCGCGCTGCGCGCGCCGGCCCCTGCGCCGCCGTCGTCGATTTCAGTGGGGTTTCTTCTCGGATGGAATGTTGAGGACGCGCAGCCGGTCTTCCGGCCGTGTCTTCACCTGCTCGGCCGGATTCTGATGCTTGGTTTCCCGGCGCTTGCGATGCGTGAGCGCGATCGCCGCGATGATCGCGACCAGCAGGATGACCGCCGCGATCTCGAACGGATAGACGTACTCGGTGTAGACCAGCGCGCCCAGCGCCCGGGTGTTGCTGCCGGCTGCCGGACCCGCCGTCCCGCCGCCGGCGACCTCCAGCCGGCTGCCCATCAGCGTGAGCGCCATCTCGATCAGCACCAGCGCGCCGACGGTGGCGGCGACCGGCAGGTAGCTGCGGAACTGCTGGCGCAGGTTGTCGAAATTGATGTCCAGCATCATCACGACGAACAGGAACAGCACCATGACCGCGCCGACGTAGACCAGCACCAGCACGATCGCCAGGAATTCCGCCCTGAGCATCAGCCAGTGCGCGGCCGCAGTGAAGAACGCCAGCACGAGCCAGAGCACCGCGTGCACGGGATTCCGGGCCGTGACGACGCGCAGCGCCGCGAACACGAGGATCGCCGCGAATGCATAGAAGAGGAACGTCGGGAACGTCATCGGAATTTCGCATCCGCTTCGCGGTCCGCGGCGATCTGCGCCTCGTACCGGTCGCCGACCGCCAGCAGCATTTCCTTGGTGTAGATCAGGTCGCCGCGCTTCTCGCCGTGGTACTCCAGCACGCGCGTCTCGACGATCGAGTCCACCGGACAGCTCTCCTCGCAGAAGCCGCAGAAGATGCACTTGGCGAGATCGATGTCGTAGCGCGTCGTGCGCCGCGTGCCGTCGGCGCGCTGCTCGGATTCGATCGTGATCGCGAGCGCGGGACAGACCGCTTCGCACAGCTTGCAGGCGATGCAGCGCTCCTCGCCGTTCGGGTAGCGGCGCAGCGCGTGCAGACCGCGGAAGCGCGGGCTCTGCGGCGTCTTCTCCTCGGGGAACTGCACGGTGATCTTGCGCGCGAACATGTGCCGCCCGGTCAGCAGCAACCCCTGCACGAGCTCGAGCAGGAGCCAGGTGCCGAAGAACTCGCCTGACGCGCGCGAGCATGGCCCTGTCCTCCTTCAATGGAAGAGCCCGGCCCAGGGCGTCTGCATCATCGCGCCCAGGAACACGATCCAGATGAGGGTCACCGGGATGAACACCTTCCAGCCCAGCCGCATGATCTGATCGTAGCGGTAACGCGGCCACGTCGCCCGGATCCAGAGGAAGATGAAGAGCACCCCGCACATCTTCGCGAGGAGCCACGGCAGGCCGTCGCCGAACGGATGGAAGCCGAGGATCGCGACTCCGTTCAGCATGGGCCATGGCGAAAGCCAGCCGCCGAGGAACATGGTCGACGTCAGCACCGCGATCAGGATGATGTTCATGTACTCGGCGAGGAAGAACAACGCGAACGTGACCCCCGAGTACTCGACATGGAAGCCCGCAACGATCTCGGACTCGCCCTCCGCCACGTCGAACGGATGGCGGTTGGTCTCGGCGATCCCGGAGATCAGGTAGACGAGGAACAGCGGGAACAGCGGCCAGATGTACCAGTACGCGGCGCCGCCTTCCTGGCCGCGGACGATGTCGGACAGGTTGAGGCTCGACGCCGCCATCAGCACGCCGACCAGCGCGAAGCCCATCGCGATTTCGTACGAGACGATCTGCGCGGCCGAGCGCAGGCAGCCGAGGAACGCATACTTGGAGTTCGACGCCCAGCCGGCGAGGATGATGCCGTAGACGCCGATCGACGTCATCGCGATGAGGTAGAGCAGGCCCGCGTCGACGTCGGCGAGCACGATGCCATCGGCAAACGGAACGACCGCCCAGGCGGCCAGCGCGGGCGCGAGCGCCAGCATCGGCGCGATGAAGAACAGGTAACGGTTCGGCCCCGGCCGGGACGATGATCTCCTTGAAGATCAGCTTGAAGACGTCGGCGAAGGGCTGCAGCAGCCCGAGCGGCCCCACGCGGTTGGGTCCGATGCGCACCTGCATCCAGCCGATGATCTTGCGCTCGGCGAGCGTCAGGTACGCCACGCCCAGGATCAGCGGCACGCTGATCGACGACGATCTTCACGAGCGTCCAGACGACGGGCCACGCCGGTCCGAGCAGTTCCTGCGCGGGCGCGACGAGAGCGTTGAGCGCGTCCACGTTACGCCCGCTCCACGGTCACGGGTCCCGACAGGCCCTCGAGCCCGCAGGTCGAGGGATGCGCCGCCGCGATGCGCACGGCGCCCGCGGGCACGCTCGCGTCGGCGACCGCGGTCAGGATCGCCTCGCCGCGGCCTTGCCGGATCCTGACCTGCGCGCCCTCGGCCACGCCGAGCCGGGCGAGGGACAGTGCGTTCAGCCGTGCCCGCGGCGGCTTCGCATCGGCGGCCTGCTGCAGCGACGGCGCGCGGCGGACCAGCGGGTCGGCGAAATGAATCGGCACATCGGCGACGCGCTCCATCGGCGACGGCGCGACCGCGGGCTTCGCGATGGCCACGCGCGTGCCGTTGCCGAGTCGCTCCGCGATGGCTCGCGA
The DNA here is from genome assembly GCA_963700415.1 of uncultured beta proteobacterium. Lineage (GTDB taxonomy): Bacteria > Pseudomonadota > Gammaproteobacteria > Burkholderiales > Casimicrobiaceae > CAIWHR01. The sequence goes on along the minus strand of CAVOXS010000001.1, from coordinate 24,533 downwards.
CCGCGGGCAGCGACGCGCGCACGTCCTCGATCGAGTCGAAATCGAACCCGGGCAGGCCGAGCAGCGAGCCGAGCACGCGCAGCACCTTCCACGCCGGGCGGGTCTCGCCCAGCGGCTTCACGACGCCGTTCCACGCCTGCGCGCGACCCTCGCAATTGACGAACGTGCCGGCGGTTTCGGTGAACGGACCGATCGGCAGCAGCACGTCGGCGTACTGCGTGCCGTGCCGGAACGGCGACATCACGACGACGAACTCGGCCTGCTCGAGCGCGCCACGCGCCGCGACCGGATTCGCGCAGTCGAACTCCGGCTCGGCCCCGAGGACGAGATAGCGCGTTGCGCGCATCCGCGAGCATCGCCGCCGCGTTCAATCCGGAACCCGCTTGCGGCAACGCGCCCGCAGCATGCCCGCCGACACTGTTCGCGGCCTCCGTCAGGCAACCGAGCCGCGCACCGACGATGTCGGACAGCGCCTGCGCCAGCGCCAGGAGCTGGGACGCCTCCGCGTGCTGCTCGGCGAAATTCCCGAGCAGGATCGCCTTGCGCTCGCCCGACAGCAGGCTCGCGGCGATCGCCACGGCAGCGGCGACCGGCTCGATGCCGGCGAGCGCGGCCGGCACCGGCTTGCCCGCCCCCTGCGCCGCCGCGACGACGATTTCGGCCAGCGCACGCGGCAGCAGCGAGGGCACCGCGACGAACGAATGCGCGAGGCGGATCCGCGAGTCGTCCGCGACCGAATGCAGCAGCGAGATCTCCGCGCCCTTTCGCGCTGCCTGGCGCAACCGCTGCGCGACCAGCGGGTGGTCCTTGGCGCAGGAAGCTGCCCACGACGAGCACTCGCTCCAGCGAGTCGAGATCGGCGACCGGCATGCCGAGCCAGGGGATGCCCGCACCCTGCCCGTCGCCGCGGAAATCCGACTGGCGCAGCCGGAAATCGACGTTGTCCGAGCCGAGCGCGCGGGTGAGCCGCGCGGCGAGCGCCATCTCCTCCAGCGTCGCGTGCGGCGAGATCAGCGTGCCCAGCGCGGCGCCGCCATGCTTGTCCGTGACGCCCCTGAGGCCCTGCACGACGACCTCCAGCGCGGCCGGCCAGTCGACGCTTCTCCACTCCCCGCCGTCCTTGATCATCGGCGACGTCAGCCGCTCGTCGCTCGCGAGCGCCTCGTACGAGAAGCGATCCTTGTCGGAAATCCAGCATTCGTTCACCGCGGGATTGTCGAACGGCACGACGCGCAGCACGCGGTCGCCCTTCGCCTGCACGATCAGGTTGCTGCCGAGGGAGTCGTGCGGCGACACCGACCTCCTCCGTGCGAGCTCCCAGGTCCGCGCCGCGTAGCGGAACGGCTTCGACGTGAGCGCGCCCACGGGGCAGATGTCGATCATGTTGCCGGAGAGCTCGGAGTCCACGCCGCGACCGACGAAGGCCACGATTTCCGAGTGCTCGCCGCGGCCGATCATGCCGAGCTCCATCACGCCGGCGATCTCCTGGCCGAAGCGCACGCAGCGCGTGCACTGGATGCAGCGCGCCATCTCCTCGGCCGCCACCAGCGGTCCCAGATTCTTGTGGAAGACGACGCGCTTGGGTTCGGTGTAGCGCGACGCCCGAACCGCCGTAGCCGACCGCGAGATCCTGCAGCTGGCACTCCCCGCCCTGATCGCAGATCGGGCAGTCGAGCGGATGGTTGATGAGCAGGAACTCCATCACGCCGGCCTGCGCCTTCTTCGCCTGCTCGGAGTGCGTCCAGACTTTCATGCCTTCGGTCGCGGGCGTCGCGCACGCGGGCAGCGGCTTCGGCGCCTTCTCCACCTGCACGAGGCACATCCGGCAGTTGGCGGCGATCGACAGCTTCTTGTGGTAGCAGAAATGCGGCACGTAGATGCCGAGCGCGCTCGCCGCGTCCATCACCGTGCTGCCGGGCGCGACTTCCACCTTCCTGCCGTCGATTTCGAGGTTCAGCAGTCAGTGGTCATCTTCAGACGTAGGTCGGCACGAGGCACCGCTTGTGGTCGATGTGGTGCTGGAACTCGTCGCGGAAGTGCCCGACGAAGCTCTTCACCGGCAGCGCCGCGGCGTCGCCCAGCGCGCAGATCGTGCGCCCGGCGATGTTGTCGGACACCGACAGCAGCAGGTCGAGATCCTCGTTCTTTCCGCGGCCGTGCTCGATCCGGTCGACCACGCGCCACAGCCAGCCGGTGCCTTCGCGGCACGGCGTGCACTGCCCGCAGGACTCCTCGTAGTAGAAATAGGACAGGCGCAGCAGCGATTTCACCATGCAGCGCGTGTCGTTCATCACGATCACCGCGCCGGAGCCCAGCATCGAGCCGGCCTTGGCGATCGAGTCGTAGTCCATGTCGGTCGCCATCATGATCGCGCCGGGCAGCACCGGCATCGACGAGCCGCCGGGAATGCAGGCCTTCAGCGGCCGGCCGTCGCGCATGCCGCCGGCCATCTCGAGCAGCTTCGCGAAAGGCGTGCCCAGCCGCACCTCGTAGTTGCCGGGACGGGCGACGTCGCCCGACACCGAGAAGATCTTCGTGCCGCCGTTGTTCGGGCGGCCGAGGTTGAGGAACGCTTCGCCGCCATGGCGGATGATCCAGGGCACCGCCGCGAACGTCTCGGTGTTGTTGATCGTCGTCGGCTTGCCGTAGAGCCCGAAGCTCGCCGGGAAACGGCGGCTTGAACCGCGGCTGGCCCTTCTTGCCCTCCAGCGACTCGAGCAGCGCCGTTTCCTCGCCGCAGATGTAGGCGCCGTAGCCGTGATGGTTGAAGAGATGGAAGCTGAAGCCGGAGCCGAGGATGTTCTCGCCGAGCAGCCCGGCGTCGTAGGCCTCGCGCCAGCGCCTCCTCGCAGCGCTCGTAGGTGTCCCAGATCTCGCCGTGGATGTAGTTGTAGGCGCGCGCGCAGCCCATCGCGTACGCGGCGATCGCCATGCCCTCGATCAGCGCATGCGGGTTGTAGCGCAGGATGTCGCGGTCCTTGAACGTTCCGGGCTCGCCCTCGTCCGAGTTGCAGACGAGATACTTGTCGCCCCGGTACTGCTGCGGCATGAAGCTCCACTTGAGGCCGGTCGGAAAGCCCGCGCCGCCGCGTCCGCGCAGCGCCGATCGCTTGACCTCCGCGATCACCGTCGCCGGCGGGATCTTCTCGGCGAGGATCTTCTTCAGCGCCTCGTAGCCGCCGCGCGCGACGTAGTCGGCGAGCCGCCAGTTGCGTGCCGGTGAGCCCCGCCATGATGATCGCGTCGGGGCCGTAGTCGAGAAGCGCGCCGCCCGCAGTCATTGCCGTGCCCCGACGTCATGCGGCCGGCGCCGCCGCGCGGTTCGCGCCTCGGGACGGCCCGGCGGCGCTCATCGTCCGCTTCCTTTCCCGCCGGCCGCGGTCAGCTCGGCGAGCAGCGCGTCGATCTTTTCCGGCTGCATGAAACTGCACATGCGCTTGTTGTTGACGAGGAGCACCGGCGCGTCGCCGCAGGCGCCCATGCACTCGCCCTCCTGCAGCGTCACGAGACCATCCGGCGTCGTCTCGCCGAAACCGATGCCGAGCTTCGCCTTCAGATAGTCCGCGGCCCTGACGGCGTCCTGCAGCGCGCACGGCAGGTTCGTGCAGAGGGTGATCTTGTACCTGCCGACCGGCTGCCGGTTGTACATCGCGTAGAACGTCGCGACCTCGTAGACGGCCACGGGCGGCATGCCGAGGTAACTCGCGACGAAATCCATGGCCTCCGGCGGGAGCCAGCCCTTCTCGTCCTGCGCGATGGCGAGCGCCGACATCACCGCCGACTGCTTCTGGTCCGGCGGATACTTGGCGATCTCGCGGTCGATCCGGGAAAGCGCCGCTTCGCTCAGCACGTCAGCCCTCCGTCGCTTGCGTGATCCCCCCGATCGGCGCTGCGCGCCGTTCCCCGCGGGGGGCGAGCGCCTTGCAGGCGGCCCGGCGCGCGCTCACCGGTCGATCTCCCCGAAGACGATGTCCAGCGTGCCGATGATGGCGACCGCGTCGGCGATCATGTGGCCGCGCGACATCTCGTGCAGCGCCGACAGGTGGGCGAAACCCGGCGCGCGGATCTTCACGCGGTAGGGCTTGTTCGCGCCGTCGGAGACGATGTAGATGGCGAATTCGCCCTTCGGGTGCTCGATCGCGGCGTACGCCTCGCCCGGCGGCACGTGCATGCCCTCGGTGAAGAGCTTGAAGTGATGGATCAGCTCTTCCATGGTCGCCTTCATGCCCCCGCGGGAGGGCGCGGCGACCTTGTGGTCGTCGATGATCACGGGGCCCGGGTTCGCCCGCAGCCACTCCACGCACTGGCTGACGATCCGGTTCGACTGCCGCATCTCCTCGACCCGGACGAGGTAGCGGTCGTAGCAATCGCCGTTGGTGCCGACGGGAATGTCGAACGTCCATCCGGTCGTAGACTTCGTAGGGCTGCTTCTTGCGCAGGTCCCACGGCACTCCGGAGCCGCGCAGCATGGGCCCGGTGAAGCCCAGCGCGATCGCCCGCTCCGGCGCCACGACGCCGATCCCCACCGTGCGCTGCTTCCAGATGCGGTTCTCGGTGAGCAGCGTCTCGTAATCGTCGACGTAGCCGGGGAAGCGCCGCGTGAAATCGCCGATGAAGTCGAGCAGCGTCCCCTGCCGGTTCGCGTTCATCTCCGCCATGACCCGCGCGCTGCGGGTGTGCTGCGCCGCGTACTGCGGCATCCGGTCCGGCAGGTCGCGATAGACGCCGCCGGGGCGATAGTACGCGGCGTGCATCCGCGCTCCGGACACGGCCTCGTAGACGTCGAACAGGTCCTCGCGCTCGCGGAACGCGTAGAGGAACGTCGTCATGCCGCCGACGTCGAGCGAATGCGAGCCGATCCACAGCAGATGGTTCAGGATCCGCGTGATCTCGTCGAACATCACCCGGATGTACTGCGCGCGCAGCGGCACCTCGATCCCGAGCAGTCGCTCGACGGCCATGCAGTACGCGTGCTCGTTGCACATCATCGACACGTAGTCGAGCCGGTCCATGTACGGCAGCGCCTGCAGGTAGGTCCTGTGCTCGGCGAGCTTCTCCGTGGCGCGATGCAGCAGGCCGATGTGCGGATCGGCGCGCTCGATGACCTCGCCGTCGAGTTCCAGCACCAGCCGCAGCACGCCGTGCGCGGCCGGGTGCTGCGGGCCGAAATTCATCGTGTAATTGCGGATCTCGGCCATTTGCCGTCAGCGCCGATGAAATTCGGCGCACGCTGACTTGCGCGAGCAAGGCAAACCCGAAGACCGGCCGGAAGCCAAGTTCAATGGTCCCGCTGCGAATTCTTGCCGTGGCAATGGAGTTCACGCGGCTCACCTTCCCGTCGCGTAGGTATCTTCGCGGATGATCCGCGGGGTGATCTCCCGCGGCTCGATCGTCACCGGCTGGTAGACGACGCGACGCTGCTCCGGGTCGTAGCGCATCTCGACGTGGCCCGAGATCGGAAAATCCTTGCGGAACGGGTGCCCGACGAAGCCGTAGTCGGTGAGGATGCGCCGCAGGTCCGGATGGCCCGGAAACATGACGCCGAAGAGGTCGAACGCCTCGCGCTCGAACCAGTTCGCGCACGGCCAGACATCGACGGCACTGGGCACGACTGGAAACGCGTCGTCGGGGGCGAAGCAGCGCACGCGCAGCCGCCAGTTGTGCGCGAGCGAGAGCAGGTGGTAGACCACGGCGAAGCGCGGCCCGGCCGGCGCCTGCCCGCCGTACGTCGAATAGTCGACGCCGCACAGGTCGACGAGCATCTCGAAGCGCAACTCGGGCCGGTCGCGCAACGCGATCAGCGCGTCGTGCACGCGATCCTGCGCGACGACCACCGTCACTTCGCCGAACGCGACGGTGACGTCGCGCAGCGCGTCGCCCGGCACTTCCGCCAGCGCCGCGACCAGGGCTTCGGTGCTCGATGTCATCAGCGCGCGATCGTGTTGGTGCGCCAGATCTTGTTCTGGAGCTGCAGGATGCCGTACAGGAGCGCCTCGGCCGTCGGCGGGCAGCCCGGAACGTAGATGTCGACCGGCACGATGCGGTCGCAGCCGCGCACGACCGAGTAGGAATAGTGGTAGTAGCCGCCGCCGTTCGCGCAGGAACCCATCGAGATCACCCACCGCGGCTCGGCCATCTGGTCGTAGACCTTGCGCAGCGCCGGCGCCATCTTGTTGCAGAGCGTTCCGGCGACGATCATCACATCGGACTGGCGGGGGCTCGGCCGGAAGACGATGCCGAAGCGGTCGAGGTCGTAGCGCGAGGCGCCGGCGTGCATCATCTCCACGGCACAGCAGGCGAGGCCGAACGACATCGGCCACATCGACCCGTTGCGGCACCAGTTGATGACATTGTCGAGCGACGTGGTGACGAAGCCCTTCTCGAGGACGCCTTCAATGGCCATTACCGCACTCCTCCGCCCCTCACGCCGGCCGCCTCCTTGTACCGTCCTGCCATGCGAAGCCCAGCGCGTCGGCGGCAGCGCCGATTCGCCTTGGTCGCATCCCCGCTTCGCGGGGCCCCTGCTCCCGGGCTCACGTCGCTACTCCCACTCGAGCGCACCCTTCTTCCACTCGTAGACGAACCCGACGACCAGCACGGCCAGAAACAGCATCATCGCGACGAAGCCGAACCAGCCGATTTCGGGAAGCACGACCGCCCACGGGAAAGAGAAACGCGATCTCGAGGTCGAACAGGATGAACAGGATCGCGACCAGGTAATAGCGGACGTCGAACTTCATCCGCGCGTCCTCGAAGGCCTCGAAGCCGCACTCGTACGGCGACAATTTCTCGGCGTCGGGACGGCTCGGGGCGAGCAGCGAGCCGACGGTCAGCAGCACGGCGCCGACGGTCATCCCGAACAGGATGAAGAGCAGAACCGGGAAATACTGTTCGAGCATCCTTGCCGCCTTCCGCGAAGTGTCGTTCGCGCGCGAACCTCTACCGAGATATGGTGCCGACGGGGAGACTCGAACTCCCACGGCTTACGCCACTGCCCCCTCAAGACAGCGTGTCTACCAATTTCACCACGTCGGCTTGTTCATTTCGGCACTTCGCCCGACTTCGAGCCCTCCGGCGCGGGTGCTACGGGCGCCTTCGCCGGGTCCGCCACCGGGGCCGGCGCGGGAAGCGCGCCGGGGGCCGCGGGAACGTCGGAAACCTTCGGCGCCATCTGTTCCATGACCCCTTGCGGTATCGCCCTCGACGGTGCGCCCTGGCTCGACAGCGAACCAGGTGAGCCCGAGACTCGAGGCGAAGAACAGCGCGGCGAGTATCGCCGTCGTGCGCGACAGGAAGTTGGCAGACCCGGCGGCGCCGAAGAGGCTGCCCGACGAGCCGCTGCCGAAGGCGGCGCCCATGTCGGCGCCCTTCCCGTGCTGCAGCAGGACGAAGCCGCAGATGGACACGGCCACCAGCATGTGCAGGATCAACAGTACCGTTTGCAATATGAGTCATTCTTCGCTCCAGCGCCGCGCCTTAGGCCCGCGCGATCGCCAAAAATTCGGCCGCCTTCAGCGACGCACCGCCGATCAGACCGCCATCGATATCCGTCATCGCGAACAAGGCCTTCGCGTTGTCCGCCTTGACACTGCCGCCGTACAGCAGCGCAACGTCCGCCGCCCCAGCCTGCGCCAGCCGCGCGCGCAGCGCCGCGTGCACCGCCTGCGCCTCCTCCGGCGAGGCCGTCCGTCCCGTGCCGATCGCCCAGACCGGCTCGTAGGCGACCACCAGCTTCGCCGCATTCGCCCCGACCGCCGCCAACACCGCGTCGAGTTGCCGCGACACCACGTCCATCGTCACCCCGGCGTCGCGCTCCGCCAGCGTTTCGCCGACGCAGGCAATCGGCGTCAGACCCGCCGCCAGCGCCGCCACTGCCTTTGCCGCCACGACCGCGTCGGTGTCGCCGTAGAACTGCCGCCGCTCCGAGTGGCCGACGATCACGTAGCGACAGCCGAACTCGACCAGCATTCCCGCCGAAACCTCGCCCGTGAACGCACCGCTCTCGTGCTCGCTGACGTCCTGCGCGCCCCACGCGATTGCCGTTGCCGCGAGCCCGGCGCTCACCTGCGCCAGATACGGGAAGGGCACGCACACCGCAATCTGCCGGCCCGCCGCCGGCTTCCAGCCGGCCACCAGCGCGGAGAGCAGCGCCGCATTGGCGGCGAGCCCGCCGTTCATCTTCCAGTTGCCGACGACAAGTTTGCTGCGCATCGCGATGGAGTCCCTTGCCGCCTGCAAGATCGCCCCGGAAGACCATGCTCCCGAAGACGAGGCTGCAAATCCTTGAAATTATACCGCAGTGCCGCATCAACGGTGCAACGCGCCCCTTTCCAGGGCAGCGGAAGGCGTCGCGGCCCGGGCGCCGTCAGCCCCGGCCGTCCGGCGGATCCGCCGCAGAAGGACCGGCAGGAACCAGACCAGAAGCGCCAACACGCCGAGCGTAGCGGCGACCGGTCGCTCGAAGAAGGCCCACAGGTTGCCTTCGGACTTGATCATCGACGTCACGAAGTTCTGCTCCAGCATGCCGCCAAGCACGACGCCGAGAATGGCGGGGGCAATCGGGAAACCGTTGCGCTCGAGCACGAATGCGGCGAAACCCGCGATCACCATCACGGTGACGTCGAAGGCCGTATTGTTGATCGCGAAGGCGCCGACGACGCAGAAGAGCATGATGACCGGCATCAGCATGTCGCGCGGCACGTGCAGGACGTTCTTGGCCGCCTTGATGCACAGGTAGCCGAGCGGGATCATCAACAGGTTCGCGATGATGAACAGCAGGTAGACCGCGTAGATCTTCTGCGGGTTGTTGACGAACAGCATCGGGCCCGGGTTCATGCCTTTCATGTACAGCACGCCGATCACGATCGCGGTGATCGAGTCGCCCGGGATGCCGAATACGAGCGCCGGAATCCAGGCGCCCGCCAGCGATGCGTTGTTGGCGGAACTCGCCTCGACGATGCCCTCGACATGGCCCGTGCCGAATTTCTCGGGCTCCTTCGAAGTCTTCTTGCTGACCGCGTACGCCATCCACGCCGCGATGTCGCCGCCGGCGCCGGGCAGCGCGCCAACCACGGTCCCCAGCGCGGCGCCGCGCAACCCCTTCCCCGGATACTTCCTGAGCAGTCCCCAGAGACCCTTGAAGACGTTTCCGACCACCCTGCCCGGCGTCGTGCGGCTCGGGGTTCGTGTTGACCGCGAAACGGATGATTTCCGAGATCGCGAACATCCCGATCATCATCGGAATCAGCCCGATCCCGCCCAGCATCTCGATGTTGCCGAACGTGAAGCGCGGGATCGCCGCCGGATTGTTGAGCCCGATCGACGAAACGAGCAGGCCGAGCATCAGCGACACCCATCCCTTGAGCGGCCGGTCCGACGAGATCATCACCGCGCAGGTCAGGCCCAGCAGCACCAGCCAGAAGTACTCGAACGAGCTGAAGTTGAGCGCGAACTCGGCGAGCGTCGGCGCGGCGACGATCAGCACCATGGTGCCGAACATCCCGCCGAGCGCCGAGAACACGAGCCCGGCGCCGAGCGCCAGCTCGGACTGGCCCTTGCGCGTCATCGCGTAGGCTTCGTCGGTGTAGGCGGCGGACGCGGGCGTGCCCGGCATGCGCATCAGGCATCCGGGAATGTCGCCCGCGAAGATCGCCATGGCGGTGGCGGTCACCATGACCGACACCGCGGGAATCGGCTCCATGAAGAACGTGACCGGAACCAGCAGCGCCGTCGCCATCGTCGCGGTCAGACCGGGCACCGCGCCGACGAACAGCCCGAACAGCGCGGCCGCGACCATGGCCGACGATGTTGGGCAGCTGGAACGCCAGCCCGAACGCCTGCAGCCAGGCGTCGCTCATGCGATGCTCCGGGTCCCGCCGCGCATTACCAGGCCACCCGCTCGCAGCACGCCCCACGGCAGCGGAACGTGCAGGAGCTTGTAGAACGCGGAATGGACGACGAGCGTCGCAATGATCGCCAAAGGCACGATCCATCGCGTGCGCACGCCGAACACGGCAAACAGCGCGGCGAGGTAGAGCACGCCGGTCAGGATGAAGCCCAGGCGATCGGCGGCGAGGATGTAGAGCGCGTTGACGCCGATGACGACGCCGAATGCGAGCAAGTGGCGGTGCGAGCGGGTCCATCCGTCCCATGCGATCCAGGCGGCGTCGGCGCCATGCTGCCGCCGCGCGGCGATGCCCTTGACGATCAGGCCGACGCCGCAGACGAGCAGCCCTACCGCGATCACGCCGGGGAACAGTGCGGGCCCGTATTCCTGCCCCGGAATCGTCGGGAAGTTGCGGATGTGGATGAGGATCGCCGCGCCCAGCAGGACGGCGAGCGCGCCCCAGACGCTGTCATTGAGCTTCATGCGCTGCGCGCGGCGTGCAAACGGATTCTGCGTTCCGGCCGCGCACCGGCGCGGCCGGAAATCGGTTACGCGCAGCCCGCCACACGCTGCCGCGGCGGCGGGCCGCCGACCCGTTTCACTTGACGATGCCGACGGCCTTCATCGTCGCGCCGAGGTCGGCGTCGGACTTCGCCATGTACTTCGCGAAGTCGTCGGGTCCCTGGTAGACGACGCCGTACCCGCGCTGCGCCATGAAATCGGTGTAGTCCTTGCTGGCGGCGATCTTCTTGATCGCGGCGACGAGCTTGTCGCGCGCTTCCGGCGGAATGTTCTTCGGTGCCGCCATGCCGCGCCACGCGCCCATCGTCCAGCTGCTGCCGGTCGCGGCCTTCAGCGTGGGAACATTGGGGTAGAGCGCCGCCGGCGCATCGGCCATCACCGCCAGGCTCTTGACCTTGCCGGCGTCGATCAGCGAACGCGCCTCCGGCAGCGAGCACGGAGCGATCTGCACGCCGCCGGCGACGAGGTCCTGCAGTCCCGGTGCCGCGCCGTTCGACGGCACCCACGGCACGCTCGCCGGATCGACCTTCATGTCGCGGAGCATGCCGGCGATCGCCAGGTGCCAGATTCCGCCCTGCCCGGTGCCGGAGGCCTTGAGCTTGCCCGGATTCGCCTTGATCGCCGCGACGAGTTCGTTGACGCTCTTGTACGGCGCGTCGGCCGCGACCTGCAACGCCGGCGGGATCGAAGTTGACAAGGCCGAGCGGCGTGTACGAGGCGCCGGTGAGGTCGGTCAGCCCCTGCCAGTGCATCATCCCGATCTCGACGGTGATGAGGCCGATCGTGTAGCCGTCCGGCGCCGCGGACGCGATGGCGGCATGCCCGACCACGCCGCTGCCGCCGGTGCGATTGACGACGTTGACGGGCTGACCGAGTTCCTTTTCGAGCAGCGTGGCAATGATGCGGGCGGTGGCATCGGTCCCGCCCCCGGCTGCCCACGGGACAATCACGGTCAACGGGCGCTCCGGATACGCGGCCTGGCCGGCCGTCGCGAACAGCAGCAGACCGAAAGCGATGGCACCTGCAAAGACGTGCGAGAGTCGATTCATGGTTCCTCCAGGATGCTGCGTACCGCTGCCCGGTCGCCAGTGGCGCCCGGCGCCGTGACGTGCAGCGGACCGTCCGGCATTGCCTTGGAAGGTAGCAGCGCCCCGGAAACCGGTCAAGTGGTCTGACCAGTCAGGTCCGGACGTCGCGCGCCGCGATCACGGCGAAGCTGAAGATCAGGATGCCGCCCGATCGGCCACGAAGCCGGCGACGACGTCCATGAGCCTTGCGAGATCCCGCTCGAGGCGGGCGTAGCCCGCATTCGGCTCGAGCGAATCCTCGTCCATGTACAGCGTGCGCTTGATCTCGATCTGCAGGCTGTGCCGCCGCTCCGCCGGTCGCCCGTGCCTGCGGACAAGCTCGACGCCCTTGTAGGGATCATTCACGGCGACCGTATAGCCCATGCCGCGCACGGTCTCGGCGACCAGGCTCGTGAAGGCGGGCGCGCAGGTCGTACCGTCGCGGTCGCCGAGCACGAAGTCGGCGCGCACGCGTCCCGGATCGTCGGCGTTCGCGTCGCCGACCGCCGGCATCGAATGGCAGTTGAGGTGCCAGACCGCGCCGAAGGCGCGATGCAGCGTGTCCAATTCCGTCGCCAGCGCCGCATGATAGGGACGATACCAGCGGTCGATTCGACCCCGCACCTCGGCGGCCGTGAGCTTCCGGTCGTACATCGGCGCGCCTCCGCGCGCGATGCGCCAGACGAGGCCGATGCCCTGCGCAGTCTTGCGCGAGGGCGTGACCGGATCGGGCCAGTCGTCGGCGAGCAGCAATGCATCGAGATCGACCAGGCTGCGGTTGACGTCGATGTAGGCGCGCGGAAAGGTCGCCTCGATCAGCGTGGCTCCCGCACCGGTGGCCGCGCGGTAGAGCCGGGCGACGTGGGTGTCTTCCGCCTGGCGCACGATCGGCCCTGGGCGGCGCGTGATCGAAATCTTCGGGGTAGTGCTCGCCCGAGTGCGGCGAATCGAGAACGAGCGGCAGCGCGACGCTCTCGGGCCCGTGCCGGAGGAACGGCGGCACGGTCATCCGGCGCCCTGCATCTGGTCGAATGCGGCGGCCGTCATCGGCAGTGAGGCAGGTGCTGCGCGATGGTCTGCTCGTAGGCGGCGTAGAGCTCGGCGTCGGTCGCGCGATCCTGCTCGGCCAGGCGGCGCGCCGCGGATTCGGGCAGAGGCGCGCCGGACTCGCTCCATGCTTCGGCCGCGGCGAGTTCGCCGCGCTCGTAACGATACTCCGCCCGCGGCTTCCCGTTGGCGTACCACGACCGGGTGGCCCCGTTGCGCACGCCCTCCGAATACGCGGACTCGAGCCTGCGGCGCGGCTCCCCCCGCTGGAGCCCGGCCTCATGCCACAGCGCGACGGTGCCGGTTTTCGTGTCGTGCTCATAGGGAATCAACGCGACGCGATCCCCGGCGGAAGTCCAGAACAGGAACGTGCCCGTACGCCGGCCCTTCGCGAACGCGCCGACGACGCGCATCCGGCCATCGGCGCTCCGGAGCTCGTAAGTCCCGTTCGGCAGGCCGTCGCGGCAGCCTCCGCTCGCGACCAGCCGATCGGCAGGCGCGGCGGCCGCGGGCGGCTGAACCGTCCTTCCCATGCGCCTGCAACGGCAGCACGGCCGCGAGCGTGGCCGCGAGAACGCAGCGGAGCTCGCCGCCGGATCGCGCCGTCACCCGGCCCGTCAACGCGACCGCTTTGCCCACCACGCCCCGAGCTCGCCGACGATGCCGCGGCGGAAAGCCAGCACGCAGACGACGAAGATCCCGCCGGTGATCACGGTCACCCATTGCCCGAATCCCGCCAGGTAGTTCTCGAGCCCGACGATCGTGAGCGCGCCGACGACCGGCCCGAAGATCGTTCCCATTCCGCCCAGCAGCGTCATCAGCACGACCTCGCCGGACATCGTCCAGTGCACGTCGGTGAGCGAGGCGAGCTGGAACACGATGGCCTTGGTGGCCCCGGCGAGTCCCGACAGCGTCGCGGAGAGCACGAACGCGAGCAGCTTGTAGCGCTCCGCGTCGTAGCCCAGCGAAATCGCACGCGGCTCGTTCTCGCGGATGGCCTTGAGCACGGTCCCGAACGGCGAGTGGATGATGCGGTAGATGAGCAGAAACGCGCCGAGGAAGATCGCCAGCACGACGTAATACATCGCGAGCGGTTGCGACAGGTCCAGCACGCCGAACAGCTTGCCGCGCGGCACCGCCTGAATGCCATCCTCGCCGTGCGTGAACGGCGCCTGCAGGCAGAAGAAGAAGATCATCTGCGCGAGCGCCAGCGTGATCATCGCGAAATAGATGCCCTGGCGCCGGATCGCGAGGGCCCCGGAGACGAGGCCCAGCAGCGCTGCGGCAGCGGTTCCGGCGAGGATCGCGAGCTCCGGCGGAGCGCCCCAGACCTTCGCCGCGTGCGCGGAGACGTAGCCGGCGGTGCCGAGGAACATGGCGTGACCGAACGAGAGCAGACCGCCGAAACCGATCAGCAGGTTGAACGCACAGGCAAAGAGCGCGAAGCAGAGCGCCTTCATCAGGAACACCGGGTAGATGCCGACGTGCGGCGCGACCGCGAACGCCGCCGCCATCAGCGCCGTGGCGAGCAGGAAGCGCCGCCGCTCGCGCGACCCCGCGTCCGAGACCGCCGCGGCCGCCGTCACGGTCACCGTATCCGCCGCGACGATCTCCCCGGACGCCGGTCGGGCCATGGCCTCAGCGCTCCTTCCCGAACAGCCCGGCGGGCTTGATCAGCAGCACGATCACCATGATCACGAAGATCACCGTGTTGGACGCCTCCGGATAGAACACCTTGGTCAGCCCCTCCATGATGCCGAGGCCGAAGCCGGTGAGGATCGCGCCGAGGATCGAGCCCATGCCGCCGATGACGACCACCGCGAACACGACGATGATCATGTTCGCGCCCATCTGCGGATTGACCTGGTAGATCGGCGCCGCCATCACGCCGGCGAACGCCGCGAGGCCGACGCCGAAGCCGTAGGTCAATGTGATCATCCGCGGCACGTTGATCCCGAAGGCCTGCACCAGCGTCCGATTCTCGGTCGCCGCGCGCAGGTACGAACCCAGTTTCGTGCGCTCGATCACGTACCAGGTCGCGCCGCAGATGACGAGCGAGGCGACGATCACCCACGCCCGATACTTGGGCAGAAACATGAACCCCAGGTTGATGCCGCCATTGAGCTCTTCCGGGATCCGGTAGGGCAGGCCCGACGAGCCGTAGTAATTCGTGAACAGTCCCTGGATGATCAGCGCGAGGCCGAAGGTCAGCAGCAGGCCGTACAGGTGGTCGAGCTTGTACAGGCGCGCCAGCATCGCCCGTTCGATGACCACACCGGTCGCGCCTACGACGATCGGCGCGAGCAGCAGCGACCACCAGTATCCGACATCGGCATACTGCAGCAGGAAATACGAGCAGAACGCCCCCATCATGTACTGGGCGCCGTGCGTGAAGTTGATGATGTTGAGCAGGCCGAAGATCACCGCGAGGCCCAGCGAGAGCATCGCGTAGAACGAGCCGTTGATGAGGCCGATCAGGAGCTGCCCGAACAGCGCCTGCGTCGGCACCCCGAAGATCTCAGTCACGACGTGCAGCGGTGCCTAGTGGGGATTGGAGCGGCGCGGCGCGCTGCTGGTTTCGCCACGATCACCGTCGCGCCGAGAGGCATTCCGCGCCATGCGAACAGCCGTCGGCGCGACGGTAAACATCATTTCACCAGGGAGCAACCGCCGTCCGCCAGCGGCCGGAACGCCTGGTCCGCGGGAATGGTCGCGCGGACCTTGTAATAGTCCCACGGCCCCTTCGATTCGGCCGGCTTCTTCACCTCGACGAGATAGGCAGGGTGGATCTTGCGGCCGTCGACGCGGATCGAGCCCTTGCCGAACAGCGGATCGTCGGTCGGCATTTCCTTCATCTTCGCGACCACCTTGGTGCCGTCGTCGCTCTTCAGCGCCTCCACCGCCTTGAGGTAGTGCGTCACGGCCGAGTACACGCCCGCATGCACCATCGTCGGATGGATGCCCTTGTCGCGTTCCGCGAAGCGCTTGGCGAACGCGCGCGTCTGGTCATTGGTGTCCCAGTAGAACGTGTTCGTCACGACCAGGCCCTGCGCGGTCGGCAGTCCGAGCGCGTGGATGTCGGTCAGGAAGACCAGCAGCCCGGCGAGATTTTGCCCACCCTTGACGATGCCGAATTCGGCAGCCTGCTTGATCGAGTTCGTCGTGTCGCCGCCGGCGTTGGCCAGCCCGACGATCTTCGCCTTCGACGCCTGCGCCTGCAGCAGGAACGAGCTGAAGTCCTGCGTGTTGAGCGGGTGGCGGACCTTGCCCAGCACCTTGCCGCCGTTCTTCAGCACGACGGCCTCGGTGTCCCGCTCGAGCGCCAGGCCGAACGCGTAGTCAGACGTCAGGAAGAACCACGAGTCGCCGCCCGTCTTCACGATCGCGCTGCCGGTGCCGTTCGCCAGCATCCAGGTGTCGTAGGTCCAGTGGACCGTGTTCGGCGAGCAAGCCTTGCCGGTGAGGTCGGAGGATGCGGCGCCGGAGACGAGAAACGCCTTGCCCTTGTCCTTGGTGATCTGGTTCACGGCGAGCGCGACGCCTGAATTAGGAACGTCGACAATCACGTCGACCTTGTCGACGTCGTACCACTGGCGCGCGATCCCGGACCCGATGTCCGGCTTGTTCTGATGGTCGGCCGAGAGAAATTCGACCTTGTAGCCGCGTTTCTCGATGCCGGAATCCTCGACGGCCATTCGCGCCGCCGCGACGGAACCGGCACCCGCCAGGTCGGTATAGAGGCTGGACATGTCGGATAGAACGCCGATCTTGATCACGCCGTCCGAGACCTGTGCCTGAGCGGCGCCCGCTCCGAGCGCCGCGACAACGGCAAGCCCGATCAAAGTGCGTTTGAATGCCTTCATCGTTTCTCCTTCGCAGTGTTGCAATAGCGCGCCTTTACGCGGCGCGCAGGTTCGTGATTCCAAGGACCCTAGACACCCAGATAGTCGTGCAATTTCGTCATGTTTGCGTGCAGTTCCGCATTGGGGATCATGTCCACGATGCGACCGTGATCCACCACATAATGCCGATCCGCGACCGTCGCCGCGAAACGGAAATTCTGCTCGACCAGCAGAATCGTGAACCCCTGCGCCTTGAGCTTGCCGATCGTGCGGCCGATCTGCTGGACGATCACGGGGGCAAGACCTTCGGTCGGCTCGTCCAGCAGCAGCAGCCGCGCACCGGTGCGCAGTATGCGGCCGATCGCCAGCATTTGCTGCTCGCCCCCCGAAAGTTTCGTCCCCTGGCTCCTCAGGCGCTCCTTCAGGTTCGGAAACAGCTCGAAGATCTGGTCGACGGAAAGCCCGCCGTCGCGCACCACGGGCGGCAGCAGCAGATTCTCCTCGACGTCGAGACTCGAGAAGATCCCGCGCTCCTCCGGACAGTAGGCGATGCCGAGCTGCGCTATCCGGTTCGACGCGAGCCGGCCGATCTCGCGCCCCTCGAAGGCGATGGAACCTTCCCGTCGCGGCACGATGCCCATCACCGACTTCAGCGTCGTCGTCTTGCCTGCGCCGTTGCGGCCGAGCAGCGTCACGACTTCTCCGGCCGGGACATCGAACGTGACGCCGTGGAGCACGTGCGATTCGCCGTACCAGGCGTTCAGCCCACGCACCGCCAGCAGCGGCCCCTCGACAACGCCGGGGGGCTGCGGGGGCGCCGGCCGTCGCGCGTTCGTCAGGCATCCGCTGTCCCCATGTAGGCTTGCACGACGTCGGGGTGCTTCGAGACGTGCGCGTAGTCGCCCTCGGCCAGCACCTCGCCACGGGCGAGCACGGTGATGTAGTCGGAAAGCGTGGCGACCACCGACAGGTTGTGCTCGACCATCAGCACCGTGCGATTCACCGCGACCTCGCGGATCAGCGCGGAGATGCGCGCGACGTCCTCGTGCGTCATGCCGGCCGTCGGCTCGTCCAGCAGCATCATCTCGGGATCGAGCGCGAGCGTCGTCGCGATTTCCAGCGCGCGCTTGCGACCGTACGGCAGCTCGATGGCCTGCGTTTGCGCGAATTCGGTGAGACCCACCGCGTCGATCAGCTCGAGCGCGCGCCCGTCGTGCCGGGCGAGCTTGCTCTCGGAGCGCCAGAAGTCGAACGAGTGGCCGTGCCGGCGCTGCAGCGCGATCCGCACGTTCTCGTGCACGGTGAGATTGGGAAACACGGCCGAGATCTGGAACGAGCGCACGAGCCCCATCCGCGCGATCGAAGCCGGACGCGAGCCGGTGATGTCGAGACCCTTGTAATGGATCCGGCCGCGCGTGGGCGTCAGAAAATGCGTGAGCAGGTTGAAGCAGGTCGTCTTGCCCGCGCCGTTGGGGCCGATGAGCGCGTGGATCGTGCCGCGCCGGACGCGAAGGCTCACGTCCTTGACCGCGACGAAGCCCTTGAACTCCTTGGTGAGCTGCCGTGTTTCGAGAATCGTGTCGTCGGCCATGCCGCGCCGGCGCGCGCACGGCGCACCGTCTCCCCCTCCCGACCTTGGTGGCCGATTATGGTCAACCCCGGGCGGGAAGGCAATGCTGCCCCGGCGGCCAGGCCGGCGCCGCCGCGCCGGACCGCCGGACGCGGGCCGAGCCGGCCCGGAAGGGCATCACGCCGGACGCCACGCCGCAGGTCGCTTGCCCAGGAAGGCATCGATGCCCTCGGCCGCGTCGGGATCCAGCAGATTGCAGGCCATGACTTCGCCGGTGAGCTCGTAGGCGGCGGGCAATCCGCGGTCGATCTGCTGATAGAACGCCCGCTTGCCCAGCGCCACGATGCTCGGGCTCTTCGCCTTGATGATCCCGGTGAAGCGCGCGACCGCCGCGTCGAGATCGGCGGCGGCCACGACGCGGTTGACGAGACCCCACGCCAGCGCCGTCGCGGCGTCGATCATCTCGCCGGTGAGCAGCATCTCCATGACGCGCTTGCGGGCGATGTTGCGGGCGACCCCCACGGCGGGCGTCGAGCAGAACACGCCGACGTTGACGCCCGGCAGCGCGAATCGGGCGCTGTCCGTCGCGACCGCCAGATCGCACATCGAGACGAGCTGGCAGCCGGCCGCCGTGGCGATCCCGTGCACGCGCGCGATCACCGGCTGCGGCAGCTGCGTCAGCTTCACCATCATCCGGCTGCAGCCGTCGAACAGCTCGCGCTGCCAGGCAACGTCGGGGTGCGCGCGCATTTCCTTCAGGTCATGACCCGCGCAGAATCCCCGGCCGTTCGCGGCCAGCACGACGACGCGCGCCTCCTTGTCGGCGGCAAGGCGGTCGAGCTCGGCCTCGAGCGCGGCGATCATGTCGCGCGACAACGGGTTGAAGCGCTCGCCGCGGTTCATCGTCAGCGTACAGACGCCGTCGTTCGTTTCCGCCAGGACCAGGGGGTCCGGCGTGGTGTCGATGGAAGCGTTCATGCGTCCTCCTTGAGTCTTCCGGGGAAGCCGGGGGCGGTCCCTGGCGGCTTCAATCCACGTTCGCGTTCCCGCGCGTGGACGCTCGTTCATTCGATCGCCTGCGCCGACTTCGCCTTCTCGCGCAGCACGAACTTCTGGATCTTGCCGGTCGAGGTCTTCGGCAGCTCGCCGAAGAGCACCCGCCTGGGCACCTTGAACCGCGCGAGGACCTCGCGGCAATGCGCGATGATCTCGTCCTCGGTGGGCGTGGCACCGGGCTTCAGCTCGACGAACGCGCAGGGCGTCTCGCCCCATTTCGGATCCGGCTGCGCGACGACCGCCGCCGCGAGCACCGCCGGATGGCGATAGAGCGCGTCCTCGACTTCCAGCGAGCTGATGTTCTCGCCGCCGGAGATGATGATGTCCTTCGAGCGGTCCTTGATCTTGACGTAGCCGTCGGGCTGCATCACGGCGAGATCGCCGGAATGAAACCAGCCGCCGGCGAACGCCTCGGCGGACGCCTTCGGATTCTTGAGATAGCCTTTCATCGTGATGTTGCCGCGGAACATGATCTCGCCCATCGTCTCGCCGTCCCACGGGACTTCGGTCATCGTGTCCGGATCCATCACGGTCATCCCCTCCTCGACCGTGTAACGCACGCCCTGCCGGCCGTTGCGCTCGGTGCGCGCGCCGATGGCGAGCGCGTCCCACGCCTCGTGCTTGGCGCACACCGCCGCCGGACCGTAGGTTTCCGTCAGGCCGTAGACGTGCGTGATGTCGAAGCCCATCCGCTCCATGCCCTCGATGACGGCGGCCGGCGGCGCCGCGCCGGCGACGAGGCAGTGCACCTGCTGCTCGATCCCGGTCTTCATCTCCGCGGGCGCATTGATGAGCGTCAGGTGCACGATCGGCGCGCCGCAGTAGTGCGTGACCCGGTGCGTGCGCATCGCGTCGAAGATCGCCTTCGCCTCGACCTTGCGCAGGCAGACGTTGACGCCGGCGTTGGCGGCCATCGTCCACACGAAGCACCAGCCGTTGCAGTGGAACATCGGCAGCGTCCACAGATACACCGCATGGCGCGGCATGCCCCAGTCGATGATGTTCGACAGCGCGTTGAGGTACGCGCCGCGATGATGGTAGACCACGCCCTTCGGGTTGCCGGTGGTGCCGGACGTGTAGTTGAGCGAGATCGCGTTCCACTCGTCCGCCGGATGCCGCCACGCGTACTCGGGATCGCCGTCGGCGATGAACGCCTCGTAGTCGACGGCGGAAAGGCGCTTGCCGCCGGGCCCCTGCGCGTCGACGATGTCGATGACCAGCGGCTTCTTCGCGAGCCGCGCCAGCGCCTTTTCGATCGTCGGGGCAAATTCGGTGTCGGTCACGAGGACCCTGGCCTCGCCGTGCTCCAGCATGAACGCGAGCGCCTCCGCGTCGAGCCGGGTGTTGAGCGTGTTGAGCACGCCGCCCGTCATCGGCACGCCGAAATGCGCCTCGACCATCTCCGGCGTGTTGGCGGCCATCAGCGCGACCGTGTCGCCGACGCCGACCCCGGCCTTCGCGAGCGCCGAGGCCAGCCGGCGGCTGCGCGCATAGGTCTCCGCCCACGTGTAGCGGCGCTCGCCGTGGACCACGGCGAGGTGCCGCGGATACGTGAAGGCCGTGCGCGCGATCAGCGACAGCGGCGACAGCGGCGTGTAATTGGCGGGATTGCGGTCGAGATCGCGTTCGTAGGGATGCGCGCTGGGCATCTGGGTCCGGTACGGTGGGCGAGGCGGCGCCGCGCGGGCAGCGGCGGCAGGTCGGTGCGCAATGATACTGCGGTCGCCGCGAGCGCGGGACCGTGCGTGGAATGGGCGCAGACCCCGTTCGCGCGCGAAAACGGGGTCTGTCGCCTCTGAGCCTCGCTTGCCGCGCCGCGCCGCATCTCGTATGCTGCGCCGCAACTCTCACGGACCGTCCATGGGCCACCGTCTCTCGAAAATCGTCACGCGCACCGGCGACGCCGGCACGACCGGCCTGGGCGACGGCACGCGCGTGGCCAAGGACTCGGCGCGCATCGACGCGATCGGTGGCATCGACGAGCTCAACTCCACGCTGGGGCTCCTCCTCGCCGAGCCGCTGCCCGAGGACGTCGAACGCTGCCTCACGAGCGTCCAGCACGATCTTTTCGACCTGGGCGGCGAGCTTTCGATACCGGGGTACGCCGCGGTCACCGACGAGCACGTCGCGCGACTCGAGGAGGCCGTGGAGCGCTTCAACGCCGACCTGGGCCCCCTGAAGGAGTTCATTCTGCCCGGTGGAACCCGCGCGGCGGCGATCGCCCACGTCGCTCGCACGGTCTGCCGCCGCGCCGAGCGCGCGCTGGTCCAGATGGGGGCCACCGAGCCCGTGAGCGACGCAACGCGCCGTTACGTCAACCGGCTCTCGGACCTGCTGTTCGTGCTCGCCCGGACCCTGAACCGTGCCGGCGGCAGGACCGACGTGCTCTGGCGGAAGGATCGGGCCTCCGACGACACCGGGAATGAATCATGAGCGAGCGGCGCCCTGCCGCGGCTCGTCCGACGCGCGAAAAGCGAAGGGCCGGACGCATGACGCCCGGCCCTTCGGCCGTCGCCCGCCTGGGGATGCAGGCGACGGCAGGGAAGCAACGCTGCGGTCAGCCCGCGTCTTTGTGCACCGGGACGCTCTGGCGAGGCGGCTCGAACGCCGTCTTCTGCTCGCGAACCCCGTACACGGTGATCCGGCCCGGGATCAGGGTGACCTCGGTCGCCGCCGGGCCGACGGCGCGTGCCGCCGACTCGATGCGGGCCGTCGCTTCGACGGAACTCAGGGTCGCCGGCAGCACCGAGAGCCCCAGCGTGAGCGCCGCCATGGCGACGGCGGCGATACCGATGATGGCGCGAGGCGACGAAGGTTCGTAACGGTTCATGTCGGGCTCCTGGTTCGGTTTCCTGCTGCTCGGTCATTGGATGCGACAAGCCGGGGTTCCGGATTCACCCCCGTTTTCGGGGGACCGCCGCCGCGACCGTTGTCTGCAGGGCCCATCGTAGGGAGTCGCCCTGCCCCCCTCAAGGCGCATGCGACAAACCGGAGGAAAGTGCGCGCAGACGGGGTTCAGGCCCGACGAAACGAGCGCGTCGCGCGGGTCGGCACCCGCAGTTCCGGTCGTGCGGACGCAGGCGGAGACCCGCCGGACCCTCAAGCGGGCGCGCGAACCTTCTGGTCGATGGCGCCGAAGATCGAGCGACCTTCGGCGTCCAGCATCTCGATGCGCACACGGTCGCCGAAGCGCATGAAAGGCGTCGTCGCCTTGCCGGTCAGCAGGGTCTCGACGGTGCGCTGCTCGGCGATGCAGGAATAGCCGACGCCGCCCGTCGCCGCGGGACGACCGGGGCCGCCGTCCTCCTTGTTGGACACGGTCCCCGAGCCGACGATGCTGCCCGCCTCGAGCTCGCGCGTCTTCGCGACGTGGGCGATCAGCGTCGCGAAACCGAACGTCATGTCGACGCCCGCGTTCGGCCGCCCGAACAGCCGGCCGTTGAGATGCGAGATGAGCGGCAGATGCACCTTGCCGTCGTGCCAGGCCGCCCCGAGCTCGTCCGGCGTGACCGCGACGGGCGAAAATCCGCTCGCCGGCTTCGACTGGAGAAAGCCGAACCCCTTGGCGAGCTCGCCCGGAATCAGGTTGCGCAGGCTGACGTCGTTGACGAGCATCAGCAGGCGGACGTGGCGCAGCGCGGCGGCAGCCGGCGTGCCCATCGGCACGTCGCCGGTGACGACCGCGACCTCGGCCTCGAAGTCGATGCCCCAGGCCTCGTCGGCCAGCACGATGTCGTCACACGCGCCGAGCATGTTGTCGGAGGCGCCCTGGTACATCAGCGGATCGGTCCAGAACTCGGGCGGCATCGTCGCGCCGCGCGCCTTCCGCACGAGCTCGACGTGATTCACGTACGCCGAGCCGTCGGCCCACTGGTAGGCGCGCGGCAACGGCGCCATCGCGGCGGCCGGATCGAACGGCACCGGCATCGGGCATCCGACCGGCGTCGAGCTCGGCCGCGATCGCCTGCGAGCGACGGGACGGCGCATGTTCCAGGCGTCGAGCGCCGCCTGGAGCGTGCGCGCGATCTCGGGCACCGCCACGCAGCGCGCGAGGTCGCGCGCGACGACGACGAGCTCGCCGTCGCGGGTGCCGTTCTTGAGCGTCGCGAGTTTCATGCGGCGCGTTCCCGGTGCTGGAATGCATGCGGGCGATCCGTCTAGCGCTTCCTCAGCGCATAACCGTCGGGACGGTCTTCCATCTCCCAGCCGGCCGCGTGCAGCTCGGCGCGCAGACGATCGGCCTCCGCCCAGTTCTTCGCGCGCGCGGGCGGCTAGGCGCGCCTCGGCCAGCACGGTCACTGCGTCGGGCACCGCTTCCTGCTTCGGCGCCCACGCCGCCAGCCCCAACCCGAAGACGCGGTCGAACTGCAGCAGCGTCGCGCGCTTGACCGCGGGCGGCAGATCGCCGCGCAGCGCCTCCCAGGCGACCGCCAGCGCGCGCGGCAGGTTGAGATCGTCGTTGATCTCGTTCGTGAAGCGCTCGACGAGCGCCGGGTCGGCGCGGCGCCTCGCCCGCCTCGCGCAGCGCGTAGACGCCGTTGCGCATCCGGTCGAGCGCGATCGCCGCGGAGTCGAGCGCGTCCCAGGTGAAGTTGAGCTGGCCGCGGTAGTGCGCGGTCAGGCACAGGTAGCGGTAGGCGAGCGGATCGTAGCCGCGCTCGACGAGGTACGCGATGCGCAGGAACTCGCCCGCCGACTTCGCCATCTTGGCGTCGTTCGACAGCAGGAAGTAGCCGTGCAGCCAGAAGTTCGCGAGCCGCGTGCCGCACGCGCGCCTCGGTCTGCGCGATCTCGTTGGTGTGGTGGACCGGGATGTGGTCCTCGCCGCCGCAGTGGATGTCGAAGTAGTCGCCGAGGTACTTCTGCGCCATCGCCGAGCACTCGATGTGCCAGCCCGGAAAGCCCTTGCCCCACGGGCTGTCCCACTCCATCTGCCGCGTTTCGCCCGGCGGCGAGAACTTCCACAGCGCGAAGTCGGTCGGGTTCCGCTTCTCGCCCGAGATCCACGCGCTTGCCCGCCTCCTGGCCCTTGACGTCGAGCCGCGCGAGGTGGCCGTAGTCGGGCTGCTTCGACGTGTCGAAGTAGATGCCGTCGGAGGTCCGGTAGGCGAAGCCCTTCTTCTCGATGTCGGCGATGAAGTCGATCTGCTCGCGGATGTGGTCGGTCGCCCGGCACAGCACCGTCGGGTCCTCGATGTTGAGCAGCTTCATGTCGGCGAGGAACGCGTCGGTGTAGAGCTGCGCGATCTCCCACGCGGTCTTGCCGGTGCGCCGCGCGCCCTTCTCCATCTTGTCCTCGCCGGTGTCGGCGTCCGACGTCGAGATGGCCGACGTCGGTGATGTTCATCACGTGCCGCACGCGGTAGCCGTTCCACTCGAGCACGCGCTTCAGCACGTCCTCGAACAGGAACGTCCGGAAGTTGCCGATGTGCTGGTAGTCGTAGACCGTCGGCCCGCAGGTGTACAGCCCGACTTCGCCGCCGGGGTCGAGCGGCTCGAACGGGCGCAGCGTGCGCGTGAAGTTGTCGTAGAGGTGCAGGGGG